>NZ_JAGDEL010000003.1 GCF_017497975.1 Metabacillus bambusae
TCCATTTAATTTCCTCTGGATAAGGGATTCTTGTACCCATAAGAAAAACACCTCCGCTAGAATCATATTGATTAAATACGACTCAGGAGGTGTTTTTTCCTTGTCTCACTTTATGGGGTCACTTCATAAAAGCTCTGAGCTTTTTTCTTTATAAATACTTAATAAACGTGTGTGTGTTAAATCCAAACCATTACATTCCATTTCAGCTCTTCAATTATGAGAATATTTTTCAAGTTTCTTTACCGGTTCATTACTGCATAAGTTAAAAGAATGAGATATAAGAATTAATAACCCAAGGGTTACTCTTTAGTTGGATTTCCATTCATATTTAATATCTGGTAAATTTTCTTCATTTTCATACCCTCTACCAATGATATTAAATCCATGCTTCTCATAGAATCGCTGTGCTTTTTTATTTACCTCAAATGTGTATAATGTTAATCTACCAGTTGATTTTTCCTTTGCTCTATCAATCAGTCTTTGACCTATACCGATTCCTTGATAATCTAGATGAATATAAAGTTGGCTTATTTCCGTTTCATTATAGGCGATCATTCCTACTATTTTGTCACTAACTAACGCTACTTCAATTTGAAACTGTACTGGTAAAATATGATTTATAAAATCTACTTGATTTTCAAAGCTGTGAAATTCTTTCTTATTAATAGCCTTTTCCTTACTATCTCGCCACATTTTAACTGTTTGTTCAGCGTACTTAGGATTATACTGAATAATTTTGACTTCCTCTTGGTTCACTATACTCCTCCTAAGTTTTTATACATTTATCTCTTAAAAACTGTTGAATACTAGCCGTCTTCACAAACTTCTATATTAAGGTAAATCTGTTGTTAATCTGTACTTACCACAATGAAGACATTTATATAAATGTCCAACTATATAAGAATTCAAGGCATTTTTGAGATCACTCTGCTGAAGATTATACTTTGATGCTTCTATTGTTAAATCACTTTGGAGTTCTGGCTCGAGGTGACGAACTCCTTCCCAATCTACTATTCCTATATAGGCACAAAAATCATTACAGTGTTCTAACCAGGATATTTCTTGCCACGATGGAATTGAAGGAGTTCTTAAATGAAGTTCAGCAACTTTATTATCATCTTTAAAGGAGATTGGATATTGATAATTAAAGAATACATCATGTTCCTTCCCTGCTTTTCCAGATGCAATGCAATGAACACATATAACTTCTAAGTCACTTTCTCCATAACTTCCCTCATTAAAGAAAGAACTCTCTTGGTTACACACCTCACATATATCTTTATAGTAAGATATACTTCCACTTTCATAAACATTAGGATGATATTTAAAATAAGGGAGCTGGTGGATAACTTTAAACTCATCTATTATATTTTCTAGGTCAAGGAGAGTAATTGTTATTTTTTTATCTTCAGTTTCCTGATATATAGTAAATTTCGTCGTATAATCATTCAACCGTTTAATTATTTTTCTTATGTTGATAATCTTATTGTATTCAGTATCAAGTACATGATAAACTTCTGTACTGTTACTAACAGACCTCCTAAATGATTCGAAATCTTGGGTAGATATGTATTTACTCACCTCAGACAAGAATGTCCCTTTCTGATTATTATTCAATTCTACAAGATCAATTTCTAATATTAAGGTATAGGACATATATTAATCTTCCTTCAAGTAAATTATTAGATTACTATCATTGAAATTATCTTTCATTATTAAATTAACCAGTTACTTTAATAAGACAATAATCATTTAAGATTTGTAAGTTTAAAGAAATCTGATTCAGGTTTCATAATTTTTGTACCTTTTTCTGATTGAAAGTAAATTTCTTTGTCGTTTTCATACAACACCTTTATTTCGATATCTCCAAAGTCTATGACACTTGTTTTTTCACGAGGTGATACTTCTTCATCCCAGTCAATAGCTTCGTTGATAAAATTTACAATTCCTTCTAATTGAATTTTGTCATTTATTTCAGAACAACCTTCATTAGAAGAACTTTGATAGATACATATACTAGCTGGAACATTGTCAATCCAAGTTGTTGAATGATAAATAGGAGTTTTATCAAAAATAACTTCCGTTCGATTATTCATTTTAAAGTAGCTTGCCGAAATAGATAATTCCCAATCTAATCCTTTTTTACGCCATCTAGACATAAAACCTGCTACTTCTTTGTTTTCATTAGAAGAGCTTTGTTCGTATTCAACTTTCCAACCATACTTTGGGAGTTCTTTTGAGTAAAAATCATAAATATCATTCCAGTGGTTTCCTTCCATTACATACTTATGTTCTGTTGGTTTCAAGCCTTCAAATAAAGGAATATCCTTGTGTTGTTCTGGTATAATTGACATTCCTTCATAAGTGTCATCTGTGACTTTTTGAAATGTAAACCAACCAATAACAATTAAAATCGCAATAGTACCACAAATTAACCAATTTGTTTTATTCATTGACTCCTCCTTAATCTCCATTCTAATTTTACCAAAAATTCCTAATACCTTGTACAACTATTCTCCCTCAAAAAACTAATCACAATCTCACAATGTCCCCCCACCTTAATTCTAACTCTACCACATTTAATAGATTTCCCTGACGCTACCCCTTAAGAGATTATCCTATATAAGAGTAAAATATTAAATTTAACCACAATAAAGAATCCTTTCAAAAGTCATAAATGATACTTTTAAAAGAATTCTTCAATTTACCCAACAAATATTTTTCGGCGATCATAGGCAAAGAAGATCATCGCGACACCTAAGATAGCACAAATCATGTACATAAATGAGTATGAAAAAATATCAGCCATCGGCCCCATAATGACACCGCTTAGCGATACACCTAGATCAGCCATAGCAATAAATAAACCAAGTAACACATTGCGATTCATCTGAGGCAAAACAAAGGTCAAATACGTTGTTAACGTTGGATAAAGGAGGGCCTGTGCTATCCCCATTAAAATTGCACCAACATAGAAAAAAATTGCTCCACCCATAATTGAAAAGCTTACACTTTGGGCCGCCAATGCCAGAATAAACATAGTCCCCATGATAAAAGATGAATGCCATTTTCCATCTGAAGGAATTTTTTTTCTTAAAGCAAAACGAGCATAAACAACTGCCCCCGCCTGGAGCATGAGATAAATTCCAGCATTACCGTTTTTTAATTGCATAGCGTACAGTGGTATAAAGGTTGTAATAGCCCCGAAGACAGAGGAAGAAACTAACATCAATACGCTGCATTTAAACAAAAATGGATTTTTTACTAACTGACTATATGACTTAAATGTACTTACTCCCTGCTCATTACTTTTTACAACAGGTTGATTCTTATCCTTTTCCATTTTGGCACTATAGCCAAATACTCCTGTAAAGAGGGCAATTGCTATCATCATTACTGTAAAGTAATCCATTCCCTCTTGCCAAATGCCTAACGCAAGCATTGGGCCAATAATACCCGGCATATATGAAAATAAAGAATAAAGTGAAATGCCCTGAGAACGATCCTTCTCTGATAGTGCATCAATAATTCCTATTTGTAATGCCATTGAAAAAAAAGCTGTCGATACCCCTTGTAACATACGCGCAATTAAATAACCACCTAATCCAGTAAATGTATATAGTATTAAAGCAATTCCATTGATAATAAGAATAATGCGTAAAATTTTTATTGGTCCGTGCTTTTGAATAATATGGCCTGCCCATGGACGAAAGAACATGGTTGTAAACAAATATGCCCCCATTATCAAGCCGATTGTTGTATTGCTGGCTCCTAATGATTCTCCTTGTAATGGAATAATCACATTTAGTATAGAATTGGCACTAAAATACAGAAGAACCAGCAGATACAAACGTAAAAAAGGCCAAGACATAGCTCCACTCACAATTTTTCTCCTCCTAAAATCGCGTAACAATGACTTTATGTATTAATATACTCTTTTCGAAAGTTATTCCACTATTAACAAAAAATCTGCATTACTTTCATATCCACTTTGCTATAAAGACTGTATATATGAATAATCATTTCCCTCAAATAGATCGCTTCCTTGTCTTACTTCATCGTAAGTAATATTAAAACGTTATTAACGCCTGCAATAATTTTTTTGCGTACTCTGACTGAACGTCCTTTAATTGTTCGATTTTAAGCGCTTCTTCGATTTGACCACCTCTAAAAATAATGACTCTGTCGCAAATATAGGCAGCAGCCTGTATATCATGAGTTATAAAAACATAACTCATGTTGTAGATTTTTTTTAACTCTATTAACAACTCAAGGACTTGTGTTTGAACAGATATATCTAATGAACTGATTGCTTCATCTAATAAAACACATTTTGGTTCTGTTGAAATGGCTCTTGCAATACACACCCTCTGAACCTCTCCACCTGATAACTCATGAGGATATTTTTCTTTATAGGAAGAACTTAATCCTACTTGATTTAATAGATGATCAATCTTGCTTTGATTTTCCTTTTTGCCCTTATTCTGAATGTTTAATGGCTCCATTATTGCTTCTTCAACAGTAAAGAAGGGATTAATTGAAGATTTATAGTCTTGAAAAACAGCGCTAATATTGCCTAATCTCACTCTTCTATCCTCTACACTCTTTCCTTCAAATAAAACTGTTCCACGATCAGGCTTTTCAATTCCTACTATCAAACGCCCTAATGTTGATTTTCCACTTCCACTCTCTCCGATAATACCGAGACATTCTCCCTCCTTACATTCAAAACTTACATTCTTTAAAACGTTCTGTCTTTCTGCAGAAAACACTCCACCTTTTTTATACGATTTCTCAACACGATCAACCTTCAGCAACTTTAGCCCCTCCCCTCATAATTTTTTTTAAATTATCACTCAGGGCTAGTCTAGTAGTAACTAAATATTTTGTATATTCATGTTTTGGTTCTGAAAAAATGGCTTGAGTACCCCCTCTTTCGATAATTTTTCCATCCTTCATAACTAAAACGTCATCAGCAATTTTTCTTACAACGCCTAAGTCGTGTGAAATAAAAATCATTGAACAACCCATTCTTTCTCGTAATTTAATAAGTTGTTCAATGACCTCAAATTGCGTAATGGTATCAAGCGCTGTTGTCGGTTCATCAGCGATAATAATGTCAGGCTCTAAGACGATTGTTAACGCGATCATAATTCTCTGCAACATCCCACCCGATAGCTGGTGTGGATATTTGTTCATAATCTCTTTCGGATTTTTAAGCATGACACTTTCCATGGCATTTTTCATTTTTTCTTCTATTTCTTTTTTATTCCACTCGAAATGTTCAGCAAGCGTTTCCTTTAAATGAACACCAATCACACAAGAAGGATCAAACGCACTCATCCCATTTTGCAGAATCATGCAAAGGCTTCTTCCCCTTTTCTTTCTCATCTCTTTTTCAGAAAGGTTGTTTACATTTTCCCCTTTAAATAAAATCTCCCCTGATTGGTGAAGCGAGGATCTATTTAATCTCATAATTGCCCTACATGTCAAAGACTTACCGCTTCCGCTTTCTCCAACAATTGCCAGACAGCTTCCTTGCTTTAAATGGAATGAACTATTATGTATAATGACTTTCCCCGTTTTAACATCCCATATCTTTAAATTTTTAACTTCTAATAGATTCATCATTTAATTAGCCACCTCTTTTTCTTGAAGCATAATTTTAGAGAGAGGTACATTTTCTTGATGCATATTTTTAGAGTTTACTAATTTAGGATCTAAAGCAACTTGAAGTGCGTCAGATAAAAAATTAAATGCCGATACGACAATAATAATAGCTAAACCGGGTGCTAACATTAACTCAGGCCTTGTAAACATTACTTCCCTCGCCTCATTTAACATCATCCCCCATTCAGCATTTGGAGCTTGAATGCCTAAACCGAGGAAAGAAAACCCGGATATTTGCAAAATCATGGAACCAATAGAGCTGCTTGATATAACCGCGATATCAGAAAATGTAACAGGAACAATGTGCTTGTATATAATTTTTATATCTTTTGTTCCAGAAGCTTTGGAAAATTTCACATAGTCTGATTCAGCATACTGCATCACAGACGTTCTAATGATTCGAGCAAACCAAGCCCATTTAATCAGAATAAACGCAATCAATATATTCTCAAGACCCACGCCCAAAATACCAACAATCGCCAATGCCATTACATACCCAGGAAAAGAAAGCATGATGTCACAAGCTCTCATGATTAAAGCATCTACTGTTCCTCTAAAGTATCCTGCTAGAAAACCTAAGATAGCCCCAATCAAAACAGATATTACTAATACAACTAAAACCCATAAAACGCTGGGACGAATCCCATAAATTAATCTAGATAAGATACATCTCCCTAAGTGATCGTTTCCTAATAGGTATTCCCACGAAAAGCCTGCATACCGAAGAGTCATATTTACTTGATTTGGGTCATGGGGTGAAAATATAGGAGCAAATATTCCAACAACAATAATTACAACAATGGCTAATAAAGAAATAACAGCTAACTTATCTTTACTTATATTTTTCAATACTCTCATTTAGAGATCATTCCTTAATTTAGGATTCATCACAGCATTTATAATGTCAGAAATCGTATTAAACAATACAAAGGCCACTGCTACTATAAAAACATAAGCTTGGATAATGGGGAAATCTCTGCTCAATATGGATCTAACACTTAGACTTCCTAACCCTGGCCAAGCAAAAACATTTTCTATTACTACAGTACTTCCCAATATAATGGGTATGGCCATACAAAATATTGAAATGGCAACTTGCAATGAATTCCTTAATATATGTAGCGTGATTTTCCTCTCTGTTAAGCCACATGCCCTTCCATACAGAACATAGTCTTCATTTAAATTGCTTAACATCGAACTCCTAACTACCCTAAAATAGATACCTGCATAACTTACAGCTATGACAATAACCGGTAGAATGTAATTTTTATACGACTCCATTCCACTAGTTGGTAATAAATCCAATTTAACGGAAAAATACCAAATCATAATAGCAGCCAGCCAATAAGATGGCATGGAAGTTAAAAAAAATGAAAATCCTCTTACCGACTTATCAATTAATTTCCCTTCATTCATCGCACAAATAACACCTAATAGTATCGATATTAGGATAATGACAACAGATGAAACGAACGTCAGCTTGAACGTATTTACAAAAGCTGGACCTATTAATGACCAAACTGGTTTTTCTGTCACATAGGAATTCCCAAAATCCAACTTTAAGCAAGCAATGACCCAATCCAAGTAACGTATGATAAATGGTTGATCCATCCCCAGCTCTTCTTTCGTTTGAGCCATTAATTCCTCTGTTATTGTTGGAACACCTTGCGCTTGCAATACCACTTCGGCTGGATCTAAGGGAGAAAGATTAGTTAATACAAACGTTAAAAATGATATGAATAGCAGTAAAGGGATCGAAATTAACAGCCTTTTAATGATGTAACGTCTCAAAGAAAATCTCCTTTCATTAGAAAAAATCAGCAGAAAATATCCTTTCCAATAAACTGTCAGAACTTTGCTATATGAGATAAGGGTTTAAACTAAGGGGGAATTCCCCCTTTTATTTTCGTTTAGGAAATTATAAAATTCTTGAACTGTGAATAAGCACACGACATCCAGATCCAGCGCCTAGCCCCTCTTGGGTCTAAGCTAATTTAGAATTGAAGGCAAAGAACGCCTTCTATTCTAAATCATCTTATTTGCCTTAGGCTGTTCAAGGCGCTTGCGCTTTTGTTCATACTATTATTCAAAATTCATTAGTTCAAATGGTAGTTCAAATTGGGTTTGCTTAAATGAAATACCTTTTAAATTTTTTGGGGCCACTACAGTGACGCTTCCATTTGAAATTGGGATAAAGACTGCTTCATCGTGGACGATTGTCAAAATATCAGCATATAATGATTTTCGTGTTTCCTCATAGGTGGACACCATAACTTCATCAATCTTCTTGTAGAGTTCATCTGCTTTTGCAATGCCACTTGTGGTATGTAAGTAAGAAGCCTTTGAAGTAAAAGCAGAGATTGTACTTTGTGGATCATACGCTAGTCCCCATGTTTGATTGAATAATAAATCATATTCACCAGTTGATCTTCTATTAGCAATTGAAGTTGACTCCTCACCAATAATCTCCAGCTGAATACCTATCTCTTTTAATGAATGTTGAATAAATTCAGCCTGTGTTTTTTGGGAAGAAGAATTGCTATCATAATAAAGTTTCATTGCTAATTTGTTGCCGTTTTTCGTTCTAACTTCAGCACCATTCCCTAATTTCCATCCGGCGTCTTTTAAGATTTCTTTCGCTTTTTCGACATCGTAGCCTCGTTTCTTCAAATCGACATCTGCATAATTAACGTTAGATGAAAACAATGTATTGGCTATTGTTTCTGTACCATTTAAAATATCCTTACTAATTGTTTCCCTATCGATAGAGTACCAAATCGCTTCACGAACAGCTGTCTCATTTACTGGATTATCCGATTTACTACTATTAGCTACGATAATTTTCGTATTCATTGGCTCACTTCTTATTAGTTGATATTCACCTGAATCAACTAATTGATTCATTGCTTCAACATCAAGACTGTCTGCACCTCGATCATCAGTGAAAACAAAGTTTACTTCTCCTTTTTGTAAGGCTAAAAATGTCGTTTCCCCTGCTGGAAGAACTTTAGAAGTAATTTTCTTAATCTTAGGCGAGCCACCCCAGTAGTTTTCATTTGCTTCAAAAGTGGCATACTGATCGGTCTTATGTTCTGTAAGAACATATGGTCCTGTCCCGTTGTAACCATTTACACCATCTTTTGTTTCCCCGTCAATAAAATTTTTTGGTGATAGGAATACATAAGGTCTAGTCATAGACAATTCAACTAAAGTTGGATAATATGCTTCTGACAGAACTAATTCAACTGTATACGCATCTACTACATTACAACTCTCGATTTTTGTTGATAGCTTAATCCAAGAATGCTTTTCTGCATTATTTTGAACAGCCTCAATATTTTGCTTCACGGCTTCTGAGTTAAATGGTTCCCCATCATGGAATTTCACATCTTTTCTTAAATGAAAAGTGTATACTTTTCCATCTTCTGAAACTTCCCAGGACTCAGCAAGTAAAGGCTTAATTCCATCTTTCGTATTTTCAACTAATGATTCATATACCATCCCTTGAGCTGGCATTGAACCTGTGTACAAATGAGGGTTCATATCATTAATATCTTTGGCTGATGCATAAACTAGTTCTTTTTCATTATTCGTTGAATCTGTATCTTCCTTTGCATTACCAGATTTTCCTGAATTAACAGAGCAGGCAACTAGAATAGATAAAACCAAAAAAACGAGTGCCGCTAACGTATGCCTTTTAATTAACAATGTACTCTTCTCCCTTTCGTCTTGCTAAATTTGAATGTAACTCACTTTTGCCGGCTAGATATGATTAGTGTTACACCCATATTCACTGAATTAAATCGTAATGATTACTATTTATGTAGTATACTACTCTATTATTTTTAAGAAAAGACTGTTTCATCGTCTTGTTCCTATACTTTTTCCAATTCATTGCATATCATTTTCAAGTCTTCATCAAAGCTTTGAACGGTAAATGCTTTAGATAGCAATTCACCTTTATGAGATTGAGCAACCTTTTCAATTTTATTCTCATAAGTTTTAATAAATTTATCTATGGTTGGGCAAGGCGATTTTGTATATCTTGCAATTCCTTGTATGATTTTTATTCGATAATAATCTTCCTTTGGCATCCTAGGGATATCCAAATACCCTTCCCTATTGACGAATATTTTCCTAAATGGAACAGCAGAAAAATCAAAATATTTTCCTTCCTGATCTGGTTCTGAAAAAGGATCGATTAACAGTGCGGTATAGCGTATATACAATAAGTATTCTTGCTGAATAATCTCTAACTGATCGAAATTTTCTATATCGTTACGTGATAAACTTTCCAATCTCACCGGATAATTATCATCTGTCATAAATTTAAGTAAATTGATACTTTGTAAATTCATCTTCCCTAGAACATTCATAATTTCTTTCCATTGGGCCAGCATATCACGAATTAAATATTGCGTAATGGGTCCCTCAGGATAAATTTTATATACATATTTCTTGGTATCTAATTCTCCAAATATAGCACTTAATGAAAAATCATTCATAAACAACGGTGGGTGTACATATAAAGAAATATTTCGTGTCTCCGCCTCAATTGGAGATTTCATAATTTCTAGCGTAATATCTAATTGTTCATATACCTTACATAGTCTGTTGACATTTTTAGACGGAAAGTGTGTGGAGCCTATATAAATCTTTTTCTTTACTGCTGTTGTTAAAACATGATTAAGTGGTCTGTCGTCCATCCATCGTGTATCACCAAAATATGTAGAAAAACTAATAATTTCCGCATCCGAATTAAGCTGGTTCATATAATTACTTATTAAACTATTCGATCCAAAAGTCGGAGAAATTAAAACAATACACCTTACTTGTTTTAAAAGCTTATCTTTGATTTGTTTTAATACTTCGATGTAGGCATCCGTGGTTACAGATAGAATAATAGTATCCCAGTCACCCTTAATTGTTCCATATCCATTAAAAACTTGATCAATGAAGCATTCACCTTCCATACCTCGATGCTTTTCATTTTGGACGCTTACACGAATTAATTGGTCACTTTGCTTAAGCTCCGCAAAGACTTTTTCTGAACGAACAGATTCTCTTCCGGCAATTCCCACATAACAATTCAATTTCTTTTTAAAATTTACAGCAAGTTGGATTGATGTAGGACCAGTTCCTAACAATAAGACTTTCTTAAACTCACTCATAAGGGCCTCCCTTTCTTACAAACAAGTAAGTTATGCTTTTTTATACAATGCAATATCAAATACATGATCGGGTCGTAATATCTTTTCAACTTGTCTCCACTTTTGCCCATCCACCTCTCTCGATGGGTAATTAAATAAGGACTTCAACTGATCACCATACCTCATAGCAACAACTACATTTTCATTCGTCAATATGTGTAATTGATCCAAAATGTCATATTTACTTTCAACAGTTGAACTAAAAATGATATGGGTCACATCTTTTATATAATCAAGATTTTCTACTAATGTTTTTTCTAATCTAATATTTAATCCAGCCCCCAATCTTTCTACAACGTTTCTTCCTAGGTTAATTGCTTCATCATCTATATCTACTCCCACAACCTCTGCTCCTGTTCGCTTGGCAATTAACAGTGGTGTCATTGGAAATGAACCAGATCCTACTAATAATACTTTTGATTTGGAAGTAACTCGGAAACTTCCGAATTCTTTTTCAATACACGATTCTATATTTTGGAAGTAATCAGTCATTTCGACATTTCCATTCTGCAACTTGAATGCACGGTATTTTTCCATTATAGCAACACAAAGTGCAGATTTTTTTCTTAAACCCACTACAAGTTGATTAAAAAAATCACTAGATTCTTCTCGTTCTAGTTGTTCCCAAGCTTCTTTATTACTTTCGTTTGTTATGAATTTTGAATAATCATCTATTAAAATCTCTAACTCTGAACAATTATTGATTGTATGGTCGTATCTTCCTGATAAATCATCAAATTTTTCAAAAAAATCACTTAAATGTTCTTCGAAAGTTTTTAAAGTATTCATTCACTTCACCCCAACACAGTATTATAACTAAACACCTATAAAAGCTTTGCCTTGTGCTACTATTCCGACAGATCCTTCAATCCTAAGACTTGTTAATTCTTCTTTATAACAAGTAGCAGCTACATTAATAGTGCCACCTGGTTGTCTGATCTTAGCAACAATCTCCCCTTTATTCTTCCAAGCTAGATAGGCTCCTAAAGAGGCCGTACCTGAACCACAACCCCTTTCCCATATCATGCTATCTAGATGTGGGACATAAATAAGAGGAGCCAATTCATGAGAATTAGATTTATACAATAGAATGCCGATTAAGTTACCACCTAAGGTTACTCCAAGCAACTTTGCTAATGATTGCGCTTTTTCCCTCTCTGTCTTACTAAATTCCTCTACTTCTATCACAATATGTATAAACTCATGATATCTTACGATAATCATATTTAAATCGCTGCCATCATACTTAATTGTTCTCTGTTCTATCCTCTTAGGAAAAGGCATAGTAACTTGACAGTAATATTCATCTAAATTTCTTTTCACATGACACATTATTAATTTATCTGTGCCTGAAACTTCTAATAATATTTCCGTCAAATCATTTTGCTGTAATCCGTTTTCAGATGCAATATAAGCAGCCAATGCCATACAAGCATTACCACAAAACTCACCTCCGGCCATCTGTAGCTGTGCAGCAGCTTTATTATTTATCGGTTTTTCTATAAAACCTACTTGTTCAGCATATACGTTGTCATATGACATTATTTTCGAAGCAATGTGTCTATACTCCTCAACTGGATAATTAGTTTTAACAAGGATCGTCATATTTTGTGTTGGATTAAATTTTATAAAATCTATTTCCTGTTTCATCACAACAACCCTTTACACTTATATTTTTTATTTGAGTTTTCATTGTTTCATTAATCATAAATCGTAATTATTACGATTATGAATCTATAATAAATTATTTCATAACGTTCTATTGCCTCAATACAACTTTATATCAACACACACAATTGTCGTAACCCTAATACCGCAATCGACTCCAGAGTCACTCCAGTATTGACGTTCAATTTCAAACTTCGCAATTATTCGTTTATCATTCAAGTTCCTAAAAGGCTTTATAGTTTGTGCAGGATATTTTATTTCATTATTTTGTCATAAGGTCGTATAAACTAAGCTACAATTTCAGGACAGCAACCTTATTACCTTCACGATTATTTAAAATATGATTTAGCAAAGTTGTTTTCCTGCACCTAAATAACCGCATAATACTGCCAATAGAATCTTTTTTATTTCAACTAACCTTTCATAAATAAAGTTTACTGAATTTATTCTAAAAGAGCAGATTTCCTTTATAAATGCTTTACGATCCGCTCGGCTGCTTGTCTGGCTCCTGAAATATTGCGAGCAATCGGACCTATTTCAAGCTCCGCTAATGCACCAGTGACATATAAATCCGGACCCCATTGTAAGGCTTTTGATACAATGGGATATCCGCATTCCGCACAAGGCAATTTCAAAGTCTCGATCATCGGCTTTATCCATTCACTTCCAGGGAGACTTGGCAAATATCCCGTAGCCAGCAATACAGTACCTGTTTGTTCAATGATTTTACCTTCCTCGTCAAAAAGATGAATGCTGCCATTCTTAACTTCACCTCGAACGACCGTACCCGCTTTAACAGCTAGGGATTGATTTTTAACCCGCTTTAACAGCTTTATATGTAAGTCATGAGGAATGGATCCCCTATATCTGGCAGAGATAATTTCCTCTCGCCTTTTTTCATAACATCCAATATTATGGAATGCTTTCTGCCGTTTTGGACCTAACCAGCCTGGATCACTATCAAAATCATGGATCTTGAAAGGGTGCCGTTTCAACAATGTGACTTGATTTGGATACAGCTCACTCAACTTAAGTGCCAAATGAATAGACGTGATTCCTCCCCCAACGATTGTAATGGGAAGCTTCATCACATCAAATTCGGGCATCGTTTGATCAAAAATATGATAAACACGTTTTGGATATTTGCTGTCAAGATCGATTGCCCAATCCGGCATATTAGGCTGTTCACCAATCCCAATGGCCAATACAAGCTTTTTACCATGTATTACACGGCCGTTTTTCAAATGTACCTGCCAGCCATCAATTGTATTTAATGCCCCTGCCACATGTCCTTGAATCCAAGTCTCATTTATCGATAGATCATTTAATAGATGCTCGCAGTGATCGTTAAATATTTCTAGGGATGGACGCTTATATCGACCATAAAAGGCCGTTCTCTTATGATAGGAGCCCTTCTTTACAAATGACTGAAGACTAAATGGATCAACATCTATATGATGGACAGAAGGGGAACGTAAATATGGCATCGAGATAACTTTTGTACTTCTCTTCCAATTCGCTAATGGTTCCGCGTGACGGTCAACGACAGCAAGATCATCTGCCTTTGCTTTTCCAGTTTTTATCAAAAAGGCAGCCAGCGTCAACCCTTGAATCCCTCCGCCAATAATCACCCATTCATACATAAAAAACACCACTTGCAAATTGTGATTTTAATAATCTATTTTCCATCATTAAATCATTTCCTGACTGATTGAGGATAGCACTACGAAACAAATATAAAAGACCATTGGTTATCTTTTCTCCCTTGCTTATTTCTCATCGTGTCACTGTAATCAATCCATTTTATTCGATTACACCTTTCCTTTATCACTTGATCAATTTCTGCATGTGCCTCATCCATTACTTCCTTAATGGATGTAATATCGAGCGAAAAATGGTCTGCTGCAGCTTTATATGGGGATCTTTCACTCATGAGCTGAATAAATTGCATCTCATTAAATGAGATTTCCTCTAATTGATTTTCCTTACTCTCTATAAATTGATAGATTTCCCGCTTCTGATCCGATAGTTTCGAAACAGCACTACGATATAAAAATTTAATTAAGATTGGATTAATTGATTTCATGCTACTCACCTTCATAATTTCCATGATGTGTTTCATTCCTCAAATTCCTTTATTTAGCGGTTGAACGAGTATATATTCTACCAACTTGACTTTTTCACTCCCGGAATTTGTCCTTTATGAGCGAATTCCCTAAATGCAATACGGGACATTTTGAACTTTCTTAAATATCCTCTTGGTCTTCCTGTCACTAGACATCTGTTCTTTAATCGCGTCGGTGATGAATCTCTCGGAAGTTTCCTAAGGGCTTCATAGTCCCCTTTTTCTATTAACTCCATACGAAGAGCCGCATACTTCTCCACCATTGCCTGACGTTTCTGTTCTTTTGCTACTTTCGATTTTTTTGCCATTACTATTTTCTCCTTTGGTTTTCTTTCATCTTTTAATAAAATGGAATCATTACGTTTTACGAACCATACTTTCCCCTGAGAAAAAGGACCTTACTTATCTTATTTGGTTTCTCGGTGTAAAGTGCATTTTTTAAAACGCGGACTATTTTCATAAGCTCGGGTACGGTCTGGATTTGTCCGTTTATTCTTCGTATTTATGTAATTCCGATCTCCAGTTTCTGTACACGCTAATGTAATTTTGACTCTCATCATTTTTCCTCCTATAGTGTCTTTATTGGTCCTTATATCTGAAAAAAAGTCAATGGGTCTATAAATTTCAGACAGTCCTAACTTTTTTATAGCGCAAATCGTCACTATTACGATTTGTGCTTTATAAAAACATCCAACATTATTTCTCATTAACATCGCGTAAAAATTTGTCGGTGTTTATAATACACCATTATTATAAAACGTAATGATTATTATTTGCAAGTGATTTTATAAACTCATTTTTTGTAGAGTACTGCAAAGTTACTTATTTAGTGTGTAATCGTTATCAAAATCCTTGTAACCGTACTACTGTTTTGAGAAATATGAGAAGGCCTAGAGAAGCTTATTGAGTAATAACGACTAGGGAACATCTTAAACTGATGTTCCCTTCATCTTTTGTTATAGGGTTTGGTTTTTAATACTTAATAATCCTTTGCGTAAAGAACTTTCCCATTCTAAAAAATAGAAATTAGCTCCTTTGTATAGTCATGACGTTGATCATCAAATAATTCAGCACACGGAAATTGATCGACAATGGTCCCCTTTTTCATTACCATGATTCGTTGACTCAGTTGTTTTACTGCTGCAAGATCATGTGAAATAAACAGATAAGAAAGGTTTAAATCCTGACGCAGCTCAGTCAACAAAGTTAATATTTCTGCTTGGGAAATGACATCCAGACTTGCAGTTGGTTCATCTAAAATAATTAACTCAGGTTCTATGCTGATCGAGCGAGCGATTGTAACCCTCTGCCTTTGTCCACCACTCAATTCATGAGGATAACGTCCCGCTAAACTGGCTGGTAATCCCACAGCATCTAGTAACTGAAGGACAAATTGTTCTTTCGATGTAAAAGAAAAATGCCTTAGTGTTAGATCATTTCGATAATGAATATATGGATCTAGTAGAGAATCCTTTATTTTCAGCTTAGGATTTAATGCGGCAGTAGGATTTTGAAAGACGATTTGCATATCTTTACGAAAAGGAATAAGCTGACGATGACGAAGATTTTCAATTGCCTGGTCTTTAAAGAAGATCGAGCCACTGTCAATATTTTCTAATCTTAGTAAACAGCGAGCGATTGTACTTTTACCACACCCACTTTCACCTACAAGCCCTAAGCATTCTCCTTTTTGCAAATCAAATGACAGATTATTAACGACTTCTTGCCCATTATATAATTTTGTTAGTTGTTTAACAGAAAGTAGATTCATATGAAACCTCTCCATCTAATCCTGAAGGAAGACCTTTTTCTAATATCGGTGCCGCTTTTATCAACTGTTTTGTATATTCATGCTGAGGATGATCAAGTATACGATGCTTGCCACCAGATTCAATAATTTCTCCACTCTTCATAATCGCTAAGCGAGTTGCATAACGTCTAACATGTCGCCAATCATGAGTGATAAAAAGTATCGCACAGCCAGACTCTTTTTGCCGCTTTGAAAGCAGCTCTAATATTCTATGGGTAGAGACACTATCAAGAGCCGTCGTTATTTCATCTGCAATGACCAGGTCTGGTGAAAACATTAGAGCTAATGCGATTGAAGCACGCTGAAGCTGTCCTCCACTTAATTGAAATGCGTACCTGTTATAAAATGTTTCATCTAACCCAACAGATTCTAATGCCTCCAGTGTTTGCATTCTACGTGTTTCTTTATTATTAATTCCATGTACCTTTTGATATTCTTGAAAATGCTGACCAATCGTTCGAAATGGAGTAAAAGAGCCTTGATAATCCTGGAATATATATGACAATTTCTTACCACGAATATCTCCTAATTGTTTACGAGACAACGACATCATATTATGCTCGTTGAAATTAATTACTCCTTCCATTCGTAAATTAGATGGCAGCATTTGACCAATCGCCTGTGAGAGCACACTTTTCCCACTTCCGCTTTGACCCACTAACGCATACCATTCACCTTTACGTATGGATAAAGAAACACGATCTATTATTTTTTTCTCGCCACTACTGACAGACAATTGTTCAATAGACAATATCATCTCTGCACCTCTTTTTTTACATCAAAGTGGTCACGTAAATAATCTCCGATTAGATTTGTGATTAGTACAACAACAACGATCGCTAGTCCAGGATAAATCATTAATTCAGGACTTGACTGAAAGTGAGGACGTGAGTCATTTAACATCGCTCCCCACTCCGGGACTGGGGGCTGTGCACCTAAACCAATATACGATAAAGAAGAAATAAGTAAAATAATCTTTCCTAAGTCAAGACTAGCCATCACAAGGACATTTCCCAAAATGTGAGGTACTAGATGTTTCCTCATTATTTTTATAGAAGATAAACCATTCGTTCGCGCAATCAAAATATACTCTTTTTGAGATTCAGATAATACTGTGCTTCGAACAAGTCGAGCGTAATTTACCCATTTAACCATTACAATAGCAAGTACAAGATTTCCTATACCCGGACCAAGCAAACCACTTAACACAATTGCAACAATTGTATCTGGGAAAGCTAAAAATCCATCGGCAATCCTCATAAATATACGATCAATAACCTTGCGCTTATATCCTGAAATAAGCCCAATTGGTATTCCTACAAGAAGAGCAACACCTAAGGCCATTAAACTGAAGCCAATTGTCTGTTGACCACCAAGCAAAAGCCTTGTCAAGATATCTCGACCAAGATGATCCGTTCCTAGTGGATGCGCTAATCCCATTCCCTCAAGTCTCCGGTCTAAATTTGTATAGGTCGGATCATGTCTTAAATAAAGAAACGTATATAAGCATGCAATTATCACAATGATAGTAAAGCTTATGAGTAGTACAGCTTGCCATCTATATTTTTTCTGTATCGATAAATACATAAAGGAGTCCTTCATCAATTGTTCTCCCTTTCTTTCATTTTCATCTCAGGGTTTAAATAGCGGTATGAGAGATCCACACATGCATTTACAATAAATACAATGATCCCCATAATAAGTATATATCCTTGTATCAAAGGATAGTCTCTTTGTCGAATTGCATCTACGATTAGTTTTCCTACTCCTGGATAAGCAAAAAGAACTTCAATTACGACAACTCCCCCTATCAAACTTCCTAAGCTAACACCAAAAACAGTTATGACAGGAGGAATGCTGTGACGAAATGCGTGAAATAAAAAAATTCTTCCTTCAGATAGACCACGAGCACGTGCTGCTCTTATGAATTCTTGGCTATAGGAATCAAGCAAACTAGATCGCAGCAGACGAACGTAAACACTAGAAATCGCTAATCCTAGTGTGATAGATGGTAAAAACAATGATATAAATCCATCCCTACCCATTGTCGGAAACCAGCTTAATCTAACCCCAAATAAATCGATAAAAATAAGTCCTAACCAAAAGCTTGGTATAGCTGCTCCAATTATCGATAGTATTCTACTTATTTTATCAATCCAACTATCTCGATAAAGGGCTGATAAAGAGCCCAATGGAATAGATACCAATAGCATTACACATATTGCACCAACAGTTAATTCCAATGTCGCAGGAAGAGCAGTTAGAAGCATGCTCATCACCTGTTGACCAGTAACGAAGGATGTTCCAAAGTCAAGTTGAATGAAGTTTAAAAGCCAGAGCCCATATTGGACGAGCACTGGCTTATTAAACCCTAATTCTGTTCTAAGCGCTTCTACTTGTTCTTGACTAACTGAAAGCTCATCTACATTTAAAATCGTTAACACTGGATCTCCAGGTGCGAGTCTGATAAATAAAAAACTAACAAAAGTAATAAATAATAGAAAGAATAGAACTTCAAGAAATTTACAAATAAGAATTCGAACCATTATTTCACATCCAGTTCGTTCGTTATCATGTAGTATTCACTTTTGGTTGTCACCCAATTTACTACTTTATTTTTGTTATACGCAACAATTGTGGAAGGATGTAAAACAAAGGAGTTTATCATATTTTCATGTACATAATCCGCTGCCTGTTCAGCTAGAATAGCGCGGTCTTCTTGATTAACTGTCTGATTAAGCTTATCAATAATAGCCGTTAACTCCGGTTCATCAGCTTTACTAAAATTCAAAGCTCCGGTTGGATGATACGTTGCATTTAAATAATACCCTGCATCTCCACGTGGTGCAGTTAAATTACTATAAGTGGCTAAATCCCAATCACGGTTAGACGCCATAAACTCTTCTGGTGTCTCAATTTGTCTAATTTCAACATCAATGCCAATTTGCTTGGCATCTGATTGAAATACTTGTGCAATTAAAGGCAAGTCTGCTCTTGCAGGATATGTTAAGAGTGTAAATGTAAGAGGTTCTCCATTCTTTTGCATTTTTCCATCCTTCATTTTATACCCTGCTTTTTCCAAATACTTTATTGCCACATTTTCTCCTGAAGGCTGTGAATCATATGTTGGAGCAAATGGTAATGAAGGTAGGAAAGGTCCTACTGCAACCTCTGCATGATTGAGAAGGATTTTT
Organism: Metabacillus bambusae; assembly: GCF_017497975.1. Lineage (GTDB taxonomy): Bacteria > Bacillota > Bacilli > Bacillales > Bacillaceae > Metabacillus > Metabacillus bambusae. The sequence goes on from NZ_JAGDEL010000003.1 coordinate 19,678, forward strand.
TCAACAATTTCCTGCCTGTCAATTAACGCATCTATAGCACGGCGAACATTAACATCCTGAATGCTTTTTCTTTGAAGGTTCATGGTAAATTGATGTACCCGAAACGTCGATGTTGACTCAACTTCAATAGCTTCGTCTTCTTGTAACATTTCTAGACTTTCAACCTCAGGTCGATAAACAATATCTACTTGTCCAGACTTTAACGCAAGAGTACGGGCATTAGCATCTTCATTGAAAGAGAATGTTACTTGATCAAGCTTAGAAGCCCCATCCCAATACTCATCAAAGCGTTCAAGTTCAAGCTTACTACCTGGGACAAATGACGTAAGCTTAAACGGACCGGTGCCAATCGGTTGATTAACAATATCAGTCTCTGTTACATCAATAATAGCTACATTTGGATTCACTAACTCAGAAATAAATTCTGGGAATTGTTCAGTGGTTTTAATTCGTAAAGTATAACCATCGGCATCTATACGTTCAATCTTCAATGCATTCTGAATGGCTACATTCTCTTTAACTGCTCGTTCTAAAGACATTTTGACAGCTTCTGCATCCATCACTTTACCATTCTGAAATTTAACATCTTCACGTAGCTTAATAATCCAATTTTGCCCATCTTCACCTTCCCAGCTTTCTGCTAGCCACGGCTCAATACTTAATTTCTCTTCATCTAATCTTATCAGTGTCTCTGTTATCCCCGCTCTCAAAGGAACATAGCTAGAATCCACATGAGGATCAAGCGAATTAGTAGAAAAATTATATAAAAAATGAATATGTTTATCCTCTTCTTCTGTAACGGATGAATTATTCAAACATCCACTTAATAACATTACACAGATAAACAATAACCCTAACTTTGTTAAATTTTTCTTTATGTATGGAGAAAGGCACGTACTATCTGTTTTATTTATTATTCTATTAATCATTTATAATGGACCCCCATATCAACTCGTAATAATTACGTTTTATATATTATCGTAACGATTCCTATTTATCAACTACTTTTTATCCTTTTATATGAAATAATAATCTGTTTTACGATCAAAGAATTCCCTGGAAAAGGAGAAATATAGATAAGAGTACGATAAATTAGAGGATCTTTTATTGAAATAATGAAATAGTTCAATATACTAAAAAAAAGACGCGTTACTAAATAAACGCGTTCTTTTCTTGAATGTGACAGAAGCTCCTTGAATAAAGAAACAAGTTAGTTATTTCATCGTTAATAAGCTGCTAATCTAGTTAGTCTGCTTGCTGAGATCTCTCTGAGCTCCCGTATAGCTTCCAATAAGATTTTGATAACCAGGAAGTTGGCTAGAAAGTAAAGCACCAAAACCTTCGACATCGTTGCGCCAATCACGTTGTAATTCGCAAGCAATGCTAAACCAGTTCATGAGTTGCACCCCACCATGGGCCATACGCGATAATGCCGCATCTGCTACTTGTTTGCTAAATGTTCCAGAAGCATCAGTGGCAACAAATACTTCATAACCAGCGTTTATAGCGGAAAGTGCCGGGAAAGCAACGCAGACATCCGTAACTACTCCTGCAATGATAAGTTGTTTTTTTCCAGTTTCTTCGATTACTTTGACAAAATCTTCATTATCCCATGCGTTAATTTGTCCAGGCCGAGCTATTTTTGGCGCGTCAGGAAAGAGTTCAACCAATTCTTGCATTAGTGGTCCGTTAGGCCCGTTTTCAAAGCTTGTTGTTAAAATAACCGGTAAATCAAAAAACTTAGCTGTTTTAGCAAGCGCCATAACATTGTTTTTAAATTCATCCACACCATAGTCACGCACAAGGCCGGAAATAAGGCCGGTTTGATGATCAACTAAAAGAACGGCAGCATCATCTTTATTAAGACGAGAATAGAAATCAGACATTTTATTGTCCTCCTTTAATTAAAGTAATCGAAGAAGATTAATAGATTGGAAAATGTATCTTACACGCCTTTGTTTGTTCCAATTTAACTGAACTGATTGCTGGTATTCGTTTTCTATAAACTAATTGTGTGTCAAAAGTATATATATCCTTGGTCTCCTGCACTTAATCTAGAGCTGGAGTGTGATCAATCCAATGAATAAATTGGTGTAAATATTGTTGAAGATAACGTTTTGTTTGTTCGTCCGTAAGCACTTTCTGATCAGAATCAATCTTTTTATGTACTTGGGAAATCAGTACTTTTTGAAATGGAAGAACATGAACCTGCATGGCTTCTAGTATTTGTCTGATTTGCATTTGAGCAAAAGCAGTACCTAATCCACCAGGAGTTGCTCCAATAAGGCCCACCGGTTTTCTGCTAAGAACAGAGGAATCCCGAGGTCTTGATGCCCAGTCCAATGCATTTTTTAATACGCCTGGAATTCCGGAATTGTATTCTGGACTTACAATAATGATACCGTCTACGTCCTGAACAGCTGATTTAAAGGATGTCACTGTTTCTGGAATGCCACTTATTTCTAAGTCTTCGTTGTACAAAGGAAGATCATTAATTTCGATCCAGTGAAATTGATGGGAATCATCCAAATCTGTAAATGATTTGGCAATGATTCGATTATAAGAATCTTTTCGTAAACTACCACAAATAAGACCGATGGTTTTGGTCATACAACTCCTCCTCGTTTGAAATCAACTCGATGGTACCATAATATACCAATTGCAAAAAGTGACGTTATACCTAATTACACTGCAGTCTAGAAACCAGTCAAAATTTTTTTATGTTTGTTTTGACTAAACTTATTACCCATTATTTTAATGAAGGAATTATTTCAAAAAAGGTAGAATATTTTCGGGGGTTCTATGTTTGCTAAAATATTGCTTAACATACTAACTTGGTTAAATGTATTTCATCAAAATATTTATGGATTCTAAAAGAATGATCATAATTACTTTTAATCATTGACCGATAAGGTTTTTCTCTTCCAATTTCTAGATACTTCTAGCATACTATAAACAATAAGGGATTCGGAGGGAGTATAGGAATGGAAGAAAAGAAAGTTACATGGTTAGAGCTCTTTTATGATTTGTTATTTGTAGCGGCTGTTGCGGCCGCAACTCATGTTTTACTTCATGTTGAAGATGGGTATATCCATGCAGAGTATTTAATAAAGTTTGTCTTAATTTTTATTCCAATCTGGTGGGCATGGGTTGGGCAAACCATGTTTGTTAACAGGTTTGGACAAGATTTATTTCATCAACGAATATTTTTGATCCTGCAAATGTTTTTTGTGCTCATTATGACATCAAGCTTATCAGTTGATTTTGATCCTTATTATCTATCTTTTTTAATTGGCTATATTGGCTTAAGAGCAGTGACTGCGATCCAATATCTTATTGTCCAGCGTATTGAAAAGGGAACTCGAAAAAAAGCAGCACTCTTTTTAGGAAGGTATTTTTGGATAGGAATCATTATTTCATTATTCTCCGTCTTTTTTGATTCTTGGATTCGATATGCTGTGTTATATGCTGGCATCATTATCGATGTTATTATTCCAATATTAGGCCGAAAGTATTTAGTAAAGGTGCCCACAAATACAGCGCATTTATTAGAGCGATTTGGTCTATTTTCTATTATTCTCTTTGGAGAAGCACTTATCAGCACCCTTGCGGTCATTCAACCTAATCAAGGAAACTGGAATTCAATAGCTTTTTCGGTCATTTCATTTATCCTCATTATATCGATGTGGTGGCAGTATTTCGATAATGTGGATAAGAAAGTGGACAAATCGGTTCAAACAGCTGGCCAAACCATTATTTACGGCCATCTTTTTATTTTAATGTCCTTGAGCATGATTGCAGCATCCATTAGACTATTGTACTTACATGAGGTCCATTACTCATTTATCCTTTATTTTGCTTTTGGTTCTGTATTGCTCTATTTCCTGTCATCTACCTTTGTTTTTCATCAATATAGACACGAGCACCACCGATTGAAAATATATCATTTAGGGTTATTCTTAGGAATTTTAGCAGTCTTTTTTATTATTAATTTAATTGTAGTAGTCCCAAATATTGTGATAATAGGAGAATTAACCTTATTTTTTATTATCTTTACCAAATTAACAACCACAAATAAAAAGCGACTGATGACTAATGAGATTCATCCAAGTGCAAAGGATGTTTAATATTATGTTAATATTATTTATTTTACATTATTCTTAAAAGTAAGGACAAAACATCAAAAACCAGTATCCAACTAAGGATACTGGTTTTTCTCACAATAGAAATTGGTATGTTAAGTTCCTATTTTATTAGGTTACATGAATATTTTCATAATACCCTTTTTTTATTCGATACAGTGAAATATCCACCTCAAGAATACTATGCAGTGAGGTACATACTTAAAACAATCCCTATTATACATTCTTAAAGCAGCATTTATATTTGAATCTCTTTTTTTTTTTCATTTTAGTAACTTCTTCTGCACTTAAGGGTTACCATGTATTTAAAAACCTTCTTACACTGGAGAAAATATTTTCTTTTTCAGTTATGACCTTAAACCCATTTATAACAACATTCCTTGTTCCCTCATCTAATGGTTCATTTACCCATTGGTCTGTTACAACCCCATACTCAACCTCTAACCCATTTTCGTAGAAAATTCTTAGGGATGTTAAAATTCCCCATTCTTCAAAAGTAAAACTCTTAATATCACCGCAATTAAAATTGCTTTTAATAATCTTAAAGTAAGTTTTTTATTTGTAGATATGATCGTTAAATCAACATCAGAATTTGAATGGAAATCACCTCTTGCAAATGAACCAACAACTGCAACACCTTTTATATGACTTTGTTGTTCTGACCATTCCTTAAATTTTGTTAAGAGTACGTCTGTCTTCTTTTTAATTTCCAAAGGTAATACCTCCTTTAAGTTCGGTTTCGTTTGGAAGTCGAAGTCTACAACAAAATCTTCCTTCGGATAAAAGATCGCTGACACAGCGTCTTCACTCGGTCTGAAACGCTCGCCCATATTGTTTAGGCAAAACCTTTATCAATTTGTCTGCTGAATAATCTTTAAATATTGAGATCTTAATTCAAATAACCCCTTTCAATTTGCTCTTAGCATTAACTGTGCTCTTACGAACTTTTTTAGTTCATTTACCTAAAATCAGGCTCGTTTTATAGGTATAAGTCCATTTAATTTCATTTATAGAACATATAGTGTTGATGTATAGGAAATTTATTAAAAGGAGAGATTTTATTGAATTACTATTACCAACCCCAAATAAATCCTAACGAACTACAACAGCGTTTTGGACAGCCCGATGGACAGACCTATGGACAGCCGCCTTACTATCCCCCCCGACCTCGCCCTAGACCTCGACCTCGCTGTCGTTGGGTTCGTGAATGTAGATGGGTTCGCCGTTGTAGAGATGACTACTCCCCATATGATTATGATTACGACTACTAATAAGCAGGGACCGTTAAATAAAAGAGTTGGAGATTCTCTCTCCAACTCTTTAGTCTTTATACTTTTATATGTTCATTTTCACCTGATCTACATCGTTAGCACAATAACTTAAATTAAAAAAGTAAACTAGAAAAGAATCCAGAATAACGAAAAGGTTATTGTTAAAAACTTGTTCCGATAATGAAGTCTAATTATCGGAAGCATAACGAAGACAAAAAACATAGATCAACCAAACTTCCCCCATTACGGTATGTTACTAACTTCAACAAGAATAGGCGTTAACTCTTCTTAGATCAACGCACTCCGGTAAGTTGAAAAGAATAATGAATATATCAATAAGTTGTAATACTTTTAGAGAATAAAATACAATCTTGTCCCAAACCTGCGTAATCGGTACTTAAGGACACAGAAAAACCCATTGATATATGGAATGAAATAGAGCCTTCGTTTACTGGAGAAGTAATGCACCGAACAGTGTTACACCCTAAGCCAATAACCTTAGTAAAAAACAATTCATAAAGTTCTCTTGCTAAACCGTTCTTCCTATCTTTGGGATTAACACCCACGAAGTGTATATAGGCTTCATTTAAATGCGTCTGTGATACAAATCCTATTAAAAAAGCAGATAAAACTTCATTTTCGTCTTCAACTATGAAACTTGTTGGTTGAAAATGTTCGAAAAACAGTCGAGGCAACAAATGTGTCATCTGTCGTCCACCCCACCAATCATTCAAAACATTAATTACTTTATAATAATCTTCTTCTTTAATATTTCGAGTTATCATATGGTCCTCCTAAATTGAATAAATTAACAAAATCATAACTTATACTTTTTATTACACTAACCTGCTCAGTTAGTTGAGCAAGAAAGCACTTATTTATTTCTTAATAAGTCAGGTATTCGGGTCATTACTTTTTCTTGTTCGCGGATAAAATCATATTATTCATAAAGTGTATGTGCATCTTTAGTACCCAAGTAGCCAAATCAAGAATGTCTTTTTGGCTATCCAAATTTTGATCAAATGTAGAAACACGCATATAGCCAAACTTCATGTTCATCCTCTTCTGTACCAAACATTGTATCAAAAACCATTTATGATAAATATTGTTACAAATAATATTGTTATGGATTTTTGTTACACTTATTACGAGTTAGCTAGAATAAAAGTTAATCATTACTATTAGTAACAAAAAAGCTACCTTTCTAAAAGTATAATGTTAATGACATTTATGACCAAGAATGTATATTTATAATTATTATGATTTTCTTTATACATCCTCCACATTAGGGCCATTTAGTTGAAGAAGAAATGGCATAAAATCATTTAGGTGAGTAAAGTTAAATAGATAAAATTAAAGAGAACGCACATTTTAGACATATCTAAAATATACGTTCTCTAATTGACATGTTCTTGAACTAAACTGCCCCTTTACCTAATAAAAAGGATCGCAGCAGAAATCATTTCAGCAACTCCTTCCCAATCTCATACCAGTCCCACAAAGAAACCTCTGCTCCAGTATAATAATGCAGGCTTTTTTCTCTTTTGATGTCTTCTATTACATCGTCCATTGCGGCTTCGATTCTTGCTTGATCATCATAGAGAATTCCTTGTGAAAAACCAAGGGAGATCGGAACCCATTCCTTTACCCGCTTTCCAAAATAGATCGACTTCTCATAGTCTTGAAGGAAGAAATGGCAATAACTGAGATTGGTTAACAAACCTTCACTTTGTTCTTTGTCCCCAACATAATGAAACAGGTCCTCCAGCAGGTTCGAGAGTTCTCCATATTGTTGCAGACTTAGTTCCTTTTCCCCTGCCAGGCGGTAATAATTGGCTTGAACGAGTTTTAAACGGGTGTATTCTTTTTGGTTCTTCTTTTCAAAAACAGCCATTGGTTTTTCAATAAGCTTCGCTGCCTCTATAAAATATTCTGCGGCTTTTTCGTTTTCATCAAAATAAGATAAGCATCTGGCATATGCCTCATAATCAGACCACGACTTTAAGCCAATTGAATCGAGAAATTCAACCTTTTGACGCAGCTTATTTGTATCTACTTTTATTTCTTTGGTCATGTATGATCACCTCACAAACGCAGGAAAAGAAGGAGCTTCTCCTTCCCTTCCTGCTGGAATCTTCGTTTAAATGCTGTGAATTAAAATAAAATCAATTGCGTCGGTATCCTTTAGAATGTTTTCGAGGTAGTCATCCATTTCTTTCCCCGCCTCGATAACTGACTTGGCATCCCGAATGCCTCCATACACAACGGAACTCTTGTAGGATGCCCCATTATCAATCACATCTTTTAATAGATCATAGGCCTCTTTCTCTTCTGGGGATATAGTTTTATTTCGGATGGCATCTTCAAATTTATCCATGTATCTTTCGCTGTTGGTTGTCAGCCATTCCCTCGATAAATAGAGCCGGTACTGCCCGCTGACCTTTGAGGCAAGACGCACGCCTCGTTTTTTGCCATCATTTAACTTCCCGTTTTTCGAGTAGGAGCCTTTGGCTTCAATAATGAATAGCTCGCCGGATGGAGTTTTCATGATGATATCTGGACCCGTACGTGCCTTCACCCTTGGGTCTTTATCCCGTTGGGCATATAAAAGTTTGTACCCCAGCAATTCGTAGTACCAAATGGCCGATTCGGTACCAAACGCTTCCGCTCTTTTTCTGGCGGTCAGATTGGTTCCCCAGTGATCGCGAATCTTCCGGTCAATGATTGCTTTTTGCGCCGCATCAAGTGTTTCGTCACCAAATTTGGCTGCTGTTAGCTTCGCTATTCGTTTAAGATCGTTCCCATTCTTCCCTAGCTGGGCAATCATATTATCAGAAGCGCCCATATCTCTTAATGATTTAGAGGCTCCGCCTGTTATGGCATCAAGGATAGCTGAGAATAATTTTGGCTGATCAGCAAAGTTTTTAAGAATCATCTCATAGGTCCCAGCGATGATGTTTTTAGGTACCCGTTTAACGAAACTCACGACTTTTTCAACGGTCTTTGCAATATCACCGACAGCCGGAATAAATCCAAAGAGAGCGAACAATCCGGCACCGACATCTGCTTGAGTGAATTCAGCTGCAGCTTCAACGATATCCCCATACCCAAGGTACCCGGCAACCAATTGTCCAAGCAGGAAGCCAACAGAGTCATAAGTTTCCTCATCCATCCAGCCCCAATCGACCAGAGTTGCAGCAAATTCGTTCACCGAAGCACCTGCCAGCAGTTCCTGAATGTAATCAGTCCATTCCTTATCATAGATATCTGGGTCACTTTCGTTATTAAACTCTTCAAGATCCGTAAATGAATCTCCGTCGGCATTTTCTTCAAATGGATTGAATCCCATATCCAGTTCATTTCCATCATCAAGGCCATCCATATCCGAATCATGGTAGTATACCAGTGTTCCATAGGACTGTTCCTCTTCATCAGTCAATCCATCGCCATCCGAATCATCGACTTCCGGATCATTGGTAATGGTGTAGGATAAACCTGCTGCACTTGCCTTTATGCTGTTAGTTTCTTTTTGCTGAGCCTTTTCCCACTCCGGTGTATAGATCAACATAAAGACGGAAAATTGGGTCGTTTCTCCGATGATATATCCCTTTTCAGCGTCCACTTTTTGTTTTTCAAGTGGGGTGAATGTATGCGTTTCTTTATCATAAGTATACATCTTCACACTTTCAAAGTCGCCATTCGGGATGTCACTTTTTTCAATCGGGATCTTAACCGTTGCGTGTTCAAATTCCCGATTTACAGAAATATCAACAAACTCTGAAACAGCTCCAGGAACATCTTGGAAAATTACTTGATCTGAAACATTGATCAATTTAACAGCTCGTGATAGATCTCCTATTCCGTTGATTTCAAGGACTGCTCCTGATTCTTTTTCGGTAAAGGTTTGGGCAAAGCTTTCAAGCCCATCATATAGTCGGTCATGGTCTGAATCTTTTTTATGAGGATCACTTCCAGCATGATATTCACCAGCATCGTCCAAGCCGTCATGATCGGTATCCTTCAATAATGGGGAGGTACCGAATTCCACTAATTCAAAATGATCATCCAAACCGTCTGCATCACTATCCTTTAAGACCGGATTAGTGCCCGCTTTTTGTTCCTGAAAATTATTTAGGCTGTCTTGATCGGTATCCTCTTCCCCATCAGGCTTCCCATCATTATTTGTATCTTTCTTAAGAGGAGAGGTATATTGCTGTAAAATTTCAAATCCATCCAGCAATCCGTCTTGATCGGTATCCTTTTCCTGCAGGTTTGTTCCTAGCTTTTTTTCTACCTCATCCAGCAAATCGTCTCCATCCGAGTCAAGAATTCGCTTTGCTTTTTCTTTCAGCTCTTGAGCGCTTGTCCATGCTTTTTTGTAAAAATGAATCGATTGTTCTCTGTTGTTTTTAGTTTCAAAATCTACGCCTTTTTCATAATCCTTATGGGCTTTCTCTAACTGTTTTTGATCTTTTTTATCGAACATTTCTGTATTGCTTTCAAGTAATGTTAGAAGCTTATCTGTAACAATTCTGTTTGCTGAAATAACTTTGTCGATGACTGAGTCTATTTTATCTGAAGGAGTCTGAGGGTGATTTTCAAGGATGTTCAGTGAGTTCAAGCTGTGGTCAAAAAACGCTGTGGACTTTATCGCATTGTTTGTTTCAAAATTGCCGTCAACAGCAGCTTGTAATTCAAAAAGCGCGTATTCTACTCGTTTATGATTTTTGGGAACTTCCTGAGGATCCGGAAATGCTTCAATTTGTTTCATTGCCTCGTTGATTAACTGTTTCGCATTTTGATCCGACAATTGTGATGTCTCTTCCGTCTCCACCTTCGCAGAGCTGCTCTTATCATTCGCTTTTCCCAGGACGATTCCTGGAGATACGGCAGAAAAAACCAACACAACCCCCAGTAATAAATGGATAAATACTTTAAATTTCACTGTAAAATTTACACCTCTCTTTTGTTTTTATTTTGGAAATTCCATACTACAAATATCATCATACTACTTAAATCTTTTATTAACATAGGAAATTATGATTCTTTTTTGTTTATTATTCCTGTGATTTTTGACTTGTAAGGTAAGGGAATTCAACAGGGATTACACGTTTAATCAGGAAAATAGATTTAGGGCATATGATAAAAACAAATAGTCTTATTTTGCTGGTTTTTAATCACCACTAGCTATTTCCTCATATTGGTAATTATATTGATTACTAGTATGCAGAGGGCTGACTATTCGAAGCAACTATCAAGAAGAGGCTGATATAAAACGATTTGCAAGGGGATTACATTGTTTATAAAAACAAAACCTTGAAAAATTAAATAGTTCCACTTCCTCAGTATGGATCACTGACGAAACCGTAAAATCTATGTATCAGTTAAATAAAGAAAAGGCACCCAAAAGGATGTCCTACCTAGTTCCTATATTTTTACTTATCATTATGATGTAAGAGGAAATACGATAGAAAGTAATGATAAATCCACCATTTTTTCATATCATGTAAAGCAATATTATGCAGCTTTTAGATTTCATTTTCCTTTAAAACATGATAAATTTCATCAAGAGTTTTCCCTTTATTAGTAAAGTGATGAAAAGCATAGTTATTGGAGATATAATCAAAATTCACAAAAAGCCCCGACTAATAATAATTAAAAAATAAAATAAGCTAAAAGGAGGACCATTTGGGCTCCTCCTTTTACTATAGTTATAGTTTTATTTATGAAGCTAAGTTATGACACCTTTCAACACCTTGATAGTTAAACAAGAATAGGCGTTAACTCTTCTTGGATCAACCCACTCCGGTTAGCTGAAAAGGATAATGAATATATCATTAAGATGTAACACTTTTAGAGAATAACATAACTATCCAATTTTATCTTATTCTCTTTTTTTACTGTCTACCTGTAGGGGATAATCCTACATTAGCGACTCCCTCTTAAACCCTTGAAACCTTTAGTTTAAGTATCAATACTTCACAATCTACTTCTATAACCCAACAAAAAATTATTAATAAATCAGTAATCTCTCTTGTTTCCCTTTTTTACAAAGTCCCAATCTACCTCTATATTTTTTCTAACCCGTTGAAGAAGCTGAAAAATAGTTTCTGTTTCTTCGGGGGATAATCCAGATAGTGCAACCTTATTGGAATATTCCCCCTCTCTCTTTAAAAAGGGATAAACATTCTTAGCTTTATCAGTTGGAAATAGTTTTTTTATTTTTTTATTAATCTCATCGTCTCTCTTTTCAATAAATCCTTGTATTTCAAGTTTTTGTATTGCCCGAGCTGCTGTTGTCCGGTCTACTTTTATCATTTCTGCTAACTTTTCTTGAATAATTCCTGGATTTTCACATATTCGAACTAGGTACAAATACTGTCCTTTTGTTAAGTTATATTCTTTAAATTCTATATTACTTATAGAATCTAATGCCCTAGCTATCATTCCAATTTCATGAAGAATTTCCTTCATAAAAAACCTCCGAATTTTGTTGCATTTACAACAAAATTATTTTCATATATACTTTTCTGTGATGATTAATTTAATTATGACTTGTTTAAATAAATAAATCCAGAAAGGGAAGAAGATAATTGGAAGTAAAAAAAATAACTAAGGATAATGACCTGAAAAAAGCATTTTATATTAGAAAAGAAGTATTTGTTGGGGAACAAGGCGTACAACTAGAAGATGAATTTGATGAATATGACACACTGGATGGACAATGTGAACATATATTAGTTTATTACAATGAACAACCAGTCGGAACGGGAAGGATAAGAGTTCTAGATGGCTTTGGTAATCTAGAGAGAATTTGTATCTTAGAACCTTTCCGTAAATTTGGTCTTGGAAAAATAATTATTAGTGCGTTAGAAGAAATTGCGGAAGAAAAGGGAGTGCTCCAGGTTAAATTACACGGACAAACGCAGGCAGAAGGTTTTTATAAGAAACTTGGTTATCGGACTTCATCTAATATATTTATGGAAGATGGAATCCCACACATTTTAATGCTAAAAGAATTTACTACAAAATAATGATGAATAGGTCGAGTAAAGCGAAATATGCTCTTTATGTATTAGGAATTTTAATATTAACCCTTGGTATTTCTTTCACTATACAATCAGAGCTTGGAACATCACCTTTTGATGCACTTTTGGTCGGTCTATCCATAAACGTAGGTCTTACTGTGGGAAGTTGGGAAATAATCATTGCATTAATACTAATATGTTGTAATTCATTATTAAAAAGACAAAGACCTGAAGTTTTAGGATTGTTAACTGCATTTATAACGGGTATTTGTATTGATATGTGGCTTTTTTTATTACACAATTTGATAACACCTGAACTATGGTTCGGCAAACTTGTTTGTTTTGGAATCGGCTTAAATGTTATAGGTTTAGGAACTGCAATTTATTTACACACAAATTTTGCACCGATTCCAATTGACCGTTTAACATTAATCATACAAGAATTAACAAGAACAAATATACTGTTTTCGAGAACATTCATTTACCTCGCATTCTTGATAATAGCAATGATATTTAATGGACCTATTGGCGTTGGAACTTTATTAACCGTTTGTTTAGGGGGGATAATACTTAATTTCTTTATGACATTTACTAAACGCATACTAACAAACTCTAGTACATCACCTGATTATGATACTGATAAAAACCATTCAATATAGAATGGTTTTTATTTTTTCTTGTTCTACAAACCTGCTTCTTTAGTTTAACAAGAATAAAAATGAGCTACCTCAGTAACTTCCTTCTTCAACTCTACTGCCCTTTAGTTGAAGAACTTAAAAAGGTTGCCGCAGCAACCCAATATCATCTTCAACTCTTGCACCCGTTAATTGAACAAAAAATCTTAACACATAATAATGATTATTCTATAACAAAAGATAAGACTTTCAATATAACATCTTGTCATACTGTAAGGTGAGAAATTAGTGGGTTATATTTTAAAGTTTATATAGGTGGAACAATATTGGTATCAAACCGCTCTGGTAACCACTGGAGCGGTGCTACTAATTAATTCTGGACGTATTCAGCAATTACAATATTTCGATATACCCTTCTGTCCCATGCACTCGAATTCGTTGCCCATCTTTTATCAATTTGGTGGCATTTTCCACTCCAACAACTGCTGGTAAGCCATATTCACGTGCGATAACTGCTCCATGGGTCATCAGTCCACCAACTTCGGTGACTAGTCCTTTTATGGATACAAACAATGGTGTCCAGCTAGGGTCAGTGTATAAGGTAACTAATATATCTCCATCTTCTAGATCAGTATCTTCCATGTTTAAGATGACACGAGCGCGTCCCTCTATAACTCCGGAAGAAACAGGTAGACCTACAATAGCTTCGGCTGGGAGATTTTCTCGTTTGTACTCACCTGCAATGATTTCACCATCAGACGTGATAACACGTGGGGGAGTTAGTTTTTCATAAAATTTATACTCGTCTTTTCGTTTGTTGATGATCTGGTAATCCAGTTTATTGGTGCGTACGACTTCGTGAAGTTCTTCAAAAGTAAGATAGTATATATCTTCTTTTTCATGAATAACGCCCTCTTGTACAAGTTGTTCGGCTTCTTTCAATAAAGTCTGCTTATAAACGAAGTAGCGATTAATCATGCCATATTTTGGATATTCCCTAAACCCGCTGAAATTCCGGATTAGGTCGATCATTCGTTTTGTTTCTTTAGCTTTTTGTTCACCATCCGGTAATTGCTTCAATCGATCTAATAACTCTTGTTCTTTTTTCAAAGCAACACGCAGCCCTTGCTCAAATTTCCGTTTGCTAGCATTAGGCTCAAAGTTTTTGATGTTATTGAGAATCATGGGGACAAGTGTAATTGGTTTTTCACTCCAACGAGTTTTAGTAATATCGATTTCTCCAGCACATCGCATTCCGTATTTGTTGAGATAAGCTATTATTGCATCTTGGGTTTCCTGTCCACCATCAAACTTAACCAGTTCATCCAAAAAATGATCATCTTTTACATGTTGTAAATAATCAATTACTTCTGGATAAGGACGAATAACATCTGCGACATCCAAAAGCTCAAGACCCATTTCCGAAGTAATATTGTTTGGCACAGATTGAGAAAGCGTGTCTGCTACGTTTTTTTCACCTAACCACTTATTCATTTTTTCATTGATCCATAAAGAAGCATTCATAGCAGCCATAATCACACCAGAACTTTGTGGGTCAAATAAAATCTTCTTTAATGCTTGAATATCTTCTAGAATAAAATCAAATAAATCTGATCCTGATTTCGTTGGGATGTTTTGTTTTAACTCTTCTATCGATGTTTGACTACTCTTAATCAAATCAGAAACGATTGTCGGATCGTTTTCGATTTGTGCTTGAAATCCTGCAGACGACATACCTTTATTGCTTTTACCAGGACTCTGTTCTTTTTTATCATTTGGTAACGATTTTATAAAATCTCCTCGCTCTATTATGGTCATAAGTGCGTCTTTTATGAGCGGATCGGATTGTCCCAGGGTATCTATTATATTTTTTCTGCTAACAGGTGAAGCCAACATATGTGTTACATCAACAAACAACCTTCCACCAGCTTTACGCATGGGTGCAGGAGTTGTTAACAGGAAAAAAGACAATCCTAATGGTTTCATGGGGTCGGTCATCATCTGTTGATGACCAACAGATACATAGACGTGATTTTCTTGGGTCTTCACTTCAGGGATGGGGTATAAAGTAGTGATTGGCCGACTCTGGACAATATAAAATGTATCATCTGCCAAACACCACTCGATATCTTGTGGGCAACCAAAATAAGCTTCAATCTGTCTTCCTATGCGTGCTAGTTGTAATATTTGTTGCTCAGTAAGTGTTTGAGTCTTTTGCTGATCCGGATCGATCTGCTTTGTCTCTGTTCCGCCTTCTTTTAGTCCATAGATAGCCAATTTCTTGGTTGCTATCATCTTATCAACGATTTCCTCTTCCTGTACTTTATAACAATCGGCAGAGACCAAGCCTGAGACCAGTGCTTCTCCAAGTCCAAAACTGGCATCGATTGATAGTAGCTTTCGGTTAGAAGTAATCGGATCGGCGGTAAATAAAATCCCTGATGCCTGTGGGAAAACCATCCGTTGAATGATAACGGATAAATACACTTGGCTTTGGTCAAATCCGTTTTGCATACGGTAGATTACCGCACGATCCGTAAATAGGGAAGCCCAACATTTGCTGATATGCTGCAAGATTGCTTCTTTTCCGATGATATTTAAATAGGTGTCTTGTTGACCAGCAAAAGAGGCATGTGGTAAATCTTCAGCAGTGGCACTAGAACGCACTGCATATGCATGTTCATCGCCAAACTGGGAGAGATAATGAGCTACTGCGCCCACAACATCGGAAGGAATTTCTACTTCCATAATGATTTGTCTAATCTTCCTGCTGATTTCACCAATTTGATCTCGATCCTCTATTTTTAGCATTGTTAGTTGATCCAACAAAGCTTGAAACGTTTCGTTTTGTTCGATGGCTTTTTGATATCCTACTGTTGTAATACAAAATCCTTCTGGTACTTGTATTCCTTGAATTTTTGATAATTCCCCTAAATTTCTCCCTTTTCCACCAACGAGCAAAAGCTGTGTTTTTTCTATTTCCTGAAAACCGAGAGCCAAAGAACTCATTCTACATCTCTCCTAACCATTAATGTTCTATTGATTTTACCAGTAGAAAATGGGAATAAATAGTCTATATTTACCATTTTTTATATGCTATAATTAAAATAGGAAGAGTACAAAAAAATATCCAGACCTTACCATACAGTAAACTGATGCCCCGGTTCATCTCTTTGAAAGCAGCTCATATACCTTTTAGCCCACAATGATTATAATTAACTTTTTTCCATTTAATCTATTTATTTTTCCAAAAACACCTTACATTAATATTAGATTTCAAGCTCTTATTAAACTAACCTGCATCTGTTAGCTGAATAAGAAAAGCCGCCAAGAATGGCAGCTAATTGTTCAGCTCAAGCACCCGTTTGTTAAACAAGGAACGCGATACTCTTGTTATTCAAGCATCGCAACCTTAAATTTAATTAAAAGCAAATAAAATTTTAATAGTTAGAAATTTCTATCAGATTACCATCTGGATCCCTAGTATAAATAGAGGTTATTGATCCTAATGCTCCTGTTCTTTTTACTGGACCTATTTCAATAGATGCTCCGTAACTATCTAAATGGTTAATCACATCTAACATAGGAACATCTGTGATAAAACATAAATCAGCAGTACCAGACATGGGTAATTTTGCTTTTGGTTCGAACTCTTTGCCTACTTCATGTAGGTTTATTTTCTGCTCTCCAAAATGTAGTGCTTTTCTTCCCTCTCCAAATGTGATAACTTCCATTCCTAAAACTTGGTTATAAAATTCACATGTTTTATCAATATTCTTTACAGTCAAAACCAAATGATCTAATTTAGAGATTTCCATTGGATCACTCCTTTTTATTCTTTAAAGCAAGTAATACGACTTTCAATTCAGCAATCCTGCACCGTTAGGAAATAAAAAAAAGCTGCCAAAGCAGCATTCCTATAGTAAACATCCGTACTACTTGTCAATGTCTCAACGCATCATAAATCGAATAATCCACCTCACCTGAAATATTTGCCATACCATTTTCACACAACTCCATAGCCATCAAATTCTCCTCAGAAGGTGGAAGATTTTTCTTGGACGCATATATTCCGAATTCAGTTGACGTTCTAAATCCAAAGCGTTGATAGTAACGATAATCTCCTTCAACAATTATTCCCTTATATCCCATTTTAGCAGCTAATTTAATACCTTCCTGTAACATATACTTACCAACACCCTGACGTTGATAAGTAATTGCTACTGAAACTGGTGATAGCATCAATATCTCATTTTCATACTTATTACTAATTGGAAGTTTTGAAAGGATAAAGTGTCCTATAATTACACCTTCTTCCTCAACAACTAAATCAAGCTGGGGAATGTAATATTGTTTTTCTCGGATCTCTTTTACTAAAGCTTTTTCAGCTACTCCGTCCGAATAAACGGTATTTTTGAATACCTCATATACAAAGTCTTCAATAAAACTATATTCTTCTTTATCAATTAATCTTATTTTCATTATTACCCCTCCAATGTGCAGTTACAATTTTACTAAGTAAAAGAACTATTCTTGCTACAGAATCGCGCCCAATTGTTGAAGATGACAATATACTTTAAAACGTGTGAGTACATGACAGATATAAGTTTTAATCACCACCTACTTATTTAGTCAGTAAAGGTTGAGTCATACATTTATTGTTAAAATAGTCAAATTCCTTATAAAAGTCATTGGCATCGAATGTGTCCAATGCAAATGTAGTATATGTTATTTCTCGATAATCAAATATACATTCCATTAACCATTTTCCTAGCCCATTACCTCTGTATTTATCATCTATAACCACATCTAAAATCTATGAAAAAACAGCTTTATCTGTAACTGCTCTCGCAAACCCAATTTGTTTACCACTAAGGTATAACCCATACGAAAGAGAGTTGTTAATACTTTTTTCAATCGTTTCTATTATTCTATTGAAGCCCAATATGTTGTAGAAAGTAACTTTTTGACAGCATCTAAATTTATAAGTTGGATATTGTCACTAACCATAAAATCATCTTTACACACTCCATTAATGCTCCCCTAAATTTATACATAGCGATTACTTAATATTCTCCATATAGAGTGTTATTACCTGCTTGTTCCCAATCCTGCCCTTTATCAATAATAAATAAGCGAATCTTCTTATTGAAGATTCGCGCTCTATTGTTGAAGATCGTTATTCAACTAACGCACCCGTTAGTCATAATGAACGAAACGGCTCCCATCGCTTAACGTAGGTTGCACTTGGTCATAATGTTACTGCCCAAAATAAAAACCAAGTGTAGAGCTACACACGAAAAGGAGCCGAATATTATGAAGGATGTACAAAAATTTGTTGGTTTAGACGTATCTAAAGATAAAATTGCTGTTGCGATTGCTGATCCTGGTCGTGGTGAACCTAGATTTCATGGAACTATTCAAAATAAACCCGAAGACATTCGCAAACTAATGAAAAAGTTAGGAAATCCTGACAACCTATTAGTATGTTATGAAGCAGGGTCTACTGGATATGGAATTTACCGATTACTTCTTTCAATGGATATTGAATGTATGGTTGTGGCACCCTCTCTTATCCCAAAGCGATCTGGCGATCGTGTAAAAACAGATAAGAGAGATTCTATTAGATTAGCTCAGCTACTTCGTGCTGGAGAGCTTACTTCTGTATGGGTTCCAGATGAAGATCATGAAGCATTAAGAGACTTAATTCGTGCACGTCATGATGCTCGTGAGGATTTACAAAGTTCTCGTCAGAGACTTATTCACTTCTTACTTCGCAATGAAATACGTCCTCCGCAAGGAGTACGAAATTGGTCTGTAAAACATCGTGAATGGTTAAAACGATTAACATTTGAAAGAGCTTCTCATCGTATTGTTTTTCAAGAATATCTCCATGCAATTTATGAAGTTGAAGATCGTATGAAACGTATCGAATCACAGATTCATGAAGAAGCCCTTCAAAGTGAACATGCTCCCGTCATACAAGCACTTCAAACCTTAAGAGGAGTTGCTGAAATTACGGCAGTTACGTTAGTTGCGGAAATCGGACAATTTTCAAGGTTTTCAAGTCCTAGACAATTAATGTCCTATGCTGGTCTTGTTCCGAAGGAATATTCAAGTGGGTCTAGCCGTTGGCAAGGTTCGATTACTAAGACCGGAAACTCCCAAATTCGTCGTTCCATAGTAGAAGTTTGTTGGTCTTATCGTCACCGACCATCTCTTAAAGGTGAATTGCTTAAACGTCAAGAAAACCAAGATCCAGAGGCAAAACGAATTGCTTGGAAGGCTCAACACCGTCTTCATATGAAATATCATCGCATCTCTGCTAAAGGAAAAGGTGGAAAAGTAGCTGTTGTTGCTGTCGCTCGAGAATTACTTGGCTTTATTTGGGCTATAGCTTGTTCTATTGAGGATAAACTAGTAAATGATTCGAATGCTGCTTAAGTAGATTGAAAGTAAGACATATATGAAATTTTTTATTAAGTAATAACTTTGTGATTGTAAATTAAAGATTTGGCTCGAAGGCAAACCCCCGGGAAGGAGAACCCTCAAGTTGAAATATGCACTAAGTCTAAGGACTGAACGTGCGCCGTTAGTCAGAGGCAGCTCCGTGACGGATGGAGTGAAATGTGGTACCCAACCCACGCATATCAGTTTGTATACCACCGTCAGCGTTTTGCCTTCGTGCCAAGTTTTTAAGGTTATCCTGTTCAACTTTATGCATTGTATCTATTTCGGATTTAGCTTATCAAGGGAAAGTACGCCCTTGACAAGCTAAATCCGAAAGGATATTTGGGTCTATAAGTTGAACAAGGAATAACTCTATTCATATTGAATAAAGCACCAACTAAAAACATTTGGGTGTGCGTGGGTTGACTGTTTCGTTCATATCAGTTCAACAAGCAAAAAGATCGCCTTAGCGATCTCCATCTTTAACTCTAGCCCCTGTTAGCAAAACAAGTTAATTTAGTATTAGGGTAATGTTTTTATAATATATTCTTTTATTGAACATCTCTACGCAATTCTATCTTTTTTTTCTAGGACCTAAAATTAATTTGATTGCTGTTCTACTTTCATTATTGATTAAAATATCTGTAAATGCAGGAACAAAAACCAGATTAACACCACTAGGAGCTATGAATCCTCTTGCAATTGCAATGGCTTTAATCGCTTGATTTAAAGCACCTGCTCCAATCACTTGAATTTCTGTAACTCCTGTTACACTTATTACGCCTGCAATAGCACCTGCAACTGAATTTGGGTTTGATTTTGATGATACTTTCAATACCTTATCCATATTAATTTTTCCCCCTGTTATTTAATCTCTTGATATGATCACTGGAAAGTATTTAATTAACGTATCTTTAATCATATTCAAATTCAAATCAAACAGAACTATTGAACTTATTCCTTTGATACTTGTTGTGTTATCCTGCATCTGTACTCAAATTAAAAATTAGGCATTCCTTGTTTAAGGAATGCCTCCGTTAGTTTAAGTGAACTTATTCACAATGTTACATTTCAATTGGAGAATGACAAGAATGTCATTTATATTTAACCCTTAAAAATGTATAACCCCGTCCTAAAATTAGGACAGGGTTAACATAAAATTGATTTATTCTTAATAAAACACTTCACCAAACTTAAATCTTACCAATAAAGTCGTTAAGAACTAGGTTACTTCGTCATGAAGTTACTTCTGCATTATCTGAATAAGGTTGCCGCATGTATCGTCGAAGACAGCTATTGTGACTTCGCCCATTTTTGTCGGTTCCATAGTAAACTTAACGCCTTTTTTCATTAATCGTTCGTACTCTTTTCGAATATCTGCAACGCCAAACATTGTTGCTGGGATGCCCTCAGCAGATATCTTCTTTTGATACTCCTTTGCGGCAGGGTGTTCATTCGGTTCGAGTAAAAGCTCGGTACCGTCTTGTTCATCGGGAGAAACAAGCGTTATCCACCTAAATTTCCCCATGGGAACGTCATGCTTTTTTACAAATCCCAGCTTTTCTGAATAAAATTCCAGTGCCTTGTCTTGGTCTTGTACGAATATACTTGTAACAATGATTTTCATAATGTTTTGCCTCCTTTGATATTTACCACGTTGGTGCTCTGCAAACAATCTGGCTCCAAGCAGAAAAATCCCTACATTCGTCAGAAGTTTTTAACGAAAATTACTCTATCCATCCTTTAAGCAAATTTTTAAGTGGTTCGTTGTTAAATATAACTACTCGATATTTTCCCATTCTTTTTGATTTTACGAGCCCAGCATCTTCCAATACAGATAGATGTTTTGCAATCGCTTGTCGCGAAATGGAAAGGTCGTGCTTCATAATGAGACGTACCATAAGTTCATACAATGTCAGCTCGTTGCGTTCGGATAGTTCGTCTAATATAAGCCGCCGAGTCGAGTCGCCAAGTGCTTTGAATATAGCTTCTTTGTCCCAATTCATATATCGAGTATAAGCAACTCTACGGTTGCTTGTCAAGAACAAGCAACTGTATGGTTGCGTGATAAAGGAACCGTATCATGCAATCTTAACAATTTAAAGTCTCATAATTGTAGTTTGAACCATTATAGAAATATAAACTGAATTTCAACAAAAAAGTGCATTAATCCTCATTGGATCAACACACTAGTTAGATTTATAAGCATCTTGTATGTTTTTTTATTTAAAACGTTCTTATCCAACTCCCGTTAGTTACATAAGAAAAAGAGCTGATCGTGATCGTCACAGCTCATTAAAGCTATAGTACCTTTTAGTTGAATTAATCAAGTAACCTTCTATTGATAAGTACGTACACAATTGTTAATAAAATCATCATAGCAATTATAAGAATCGTTAATTCATAAGGATAGTCAATAAACTATTGACAACTACTAACAACTAACAACTAACAACTAACAATCCTAATGGTAGAAAAAAAGTTCCACCTGTTAATGTACCTTATATGGACTTATTTTTTATCATCTTTTCATTAAATCCTGCTAACAACCAGGTTTGCTTTTTTACAGCTACTAAGTTCGACACAAGTAAAAGAGCTATACCAATTACGAATAATCCATAATCCACCTTTTCACCCCCAAAGACCACTTTATTTCCTGCTACTTTTTTATACGAACTAAAAAGGTAAAGTTCCCTTTTTTTTGAACTAACTTGCCCCATTAGTTCAAGAAGAAAAAGAGATACGAAGTAACTGCCACCGTTAGGCGATATGTAATTCCTCTTTTGTTTCTAAATTTTATCTGTACTATGTGCGTTTTCTTCCTCTATAACTATACTATAAGAAATATTAAGTTTATCCCAAACCCAATTCTGAAATAATTCTTCTATAACTTTTTTTATTTCGGTATCATCCATATTCTCGTCAATCCATAATTTTTCAAAAGTGAACGTTTCTGCTTCCATCGAATCTTTATATTTTGTACCAACTGAAAAGGTAACTATTTTTACCCATTTAATTATCCTCCGTTTGAATTTAGCCTATAATAAACTGTTTATAGTATCTCTTCTTCTTCAATAAACCTCCATCTATAGTTGAAAAATAAATAGATTGCCTAAGATTATTTCAAAAATTACAGAGCAAATTAATATCCATATCGTTTCTATACGTAAAAAAGAACTTACTACACTTCGATGCTTTATGTCGGCAATTTTTTTAGCTACTTGGAGATTGATTGGTATAAATAATAAAGAAAATAGAAATCCTCCTGAAACAGAAATAAAAAAATGAATAACTCCCAAATTAGTAGTTAATTCTGCTACACTACTTCCTATTATGTAGACAGGTAAACCAGCCCATATAAAAAATGTTAGAAATGATAATAATGACACAATTACAAGTAACATAGAGTTCCTTTTTAGCACAGTTAAATAACTCTGGAAATACAAAATCATCAATCCTCTCCTTATATAAAACTTATAATTTATATTTTACTATAAATACCAATTCTCATTTTTAATTTTTCTTCAACTATCCTGCCCGTTACTTTAAGTACATTTTTTCACAAACTACTCCCAAATCTCATCTAATTTATACGAATAGAAATCTATTGTTTTTTTATAACTTAATATTTCATCATCGGTTGTTGTAACTATTAAGCATTTTAGTAACAACTCCATCGCTTTACTATGCTCGTTCAAATTATATTAGGGCATCGAATAGAACGTTTGAATTGTCCTATTGTTTGGAAAAGATCCAATTCCCTTAAGAAATGTACTTGTGACTTTTTATATTTTCCTAATGTTCTATATGTACTCCCTAATCCCAATAAGGCTCCTTCCAATTCCTTTGAAGACAAACCTAATTTGATTGCATTTTCATAAAAGGGAACTGCTTTCGATTCTTCTCCTAATAAATCAAAACTACAAGTACATTGATAGTTATTTGACGCATTATCGGGGAACTTCTGTACCAGTTTCATAAGTAATTCGTCGTTAGATTCTTTATGATTTCCACTTTTCCGTAAAACAATAGCTTTATCTAATTCTTTTTCCATCATTTGCAACTCCGTCTCTAATCTATTTGTTTCACTAACCTGCTCCTTTAGTTGGTTGAAGAACGATAAAAAAAGATTGCCGCAGCAACCCAATTAAAATTTAAAGTTAACTTCTTTTATGTAATACCTTAACAGCTTTATGTTCTTTTTTTACATATATATTATATTGTGTATCATCTTTAAATCGTTCATTACGACTATTAAAAGCTCTAATGGGAGTTTCAATTTTATACTTTATTCCTTCTTCTTTTAATTTTGCAATAATCTTAAAGTATTCCTCGTTACCATATGTAGAGTATATTTGTTTCCAATTCCTGTTGGAGAAGGTTCGAATCAAAGAAATAATAATGAATACAGAAGCAAGAATTGCAATTGTTATGTACATTCTAATTCGCCCCCTAATAAAAATGTTCATTACCATTTCTGTAAATAATATGTAATTCCTTTTTCAACTGTACTGCCCGTTACTGAAATAAGAAAAAGCGTCTCCACTTTTGTAGAAACGCACCCGTCAGCACAATAAA
This sequence comes from Metabacillus bambusae, assembly GCF_017497975.1. GTDB lineage: Bacteria > Bacillota > Bacilli > Bacillales > Bacillaceae > Metabacillus > Metabacillus bambusae. Next base: position 43,782 of record NZ_JAGDEL010000003.1, read on the forward strand.
ACTTACATTTCAAAAGAGTAATCCCTCTCAACTTTACAAACTCGAACATTGTAATTTTTATACCATTCTATCTTACCTTTTTCTTGAGCTACTATATGGGACGAATTTTGTTTCCAACTGTTAATGTCTTCTAAAGACTCCCAATATGAAACAGTTATACCTAACTCATTATCTCTTGCACTTTCAATACCTAAAAATCCTTGTTGCTTTGAAGCCAACTCTTCCATTGCTTGTGCCATTTTTCCATATCCATTATCAACATCAGTTCTTTGTGATGTAAATATCACTGCATAATATGGTGGTTGTGGTTTTTTCTCATTTCCGTTCATCTATTAAATCCCCCCATTAGTTATTTGAATTCCAATTCTCAATAACTTATATATGTATTCTCTATTTGTTCGTGTATATTTGTAATGCTTAGCGACTCATTAGTAAAGGAGTTTAGGTACCCAATGACTATATCATCATATTTATCTAATTTAAAATTCCCTTGTAAAACAACACCATAAGCATATTTATTAATTTCCTCTAGGTATATTTCAAATATTTGACTTGGGAATATATCTCGAAATTTTTTAGGTTTGTTTTTTAGTTTTATTTTAACTGCATACGGAAGCTGTTCCCCATAAATCCGCTGGTCAAAATTGAGTGCTTTTAAAATTATTTTTTCTACTCTTTCAATATCTGCTTCTGAATTAATCTTCTTAAATTCTTCAAACAATAATGTACTAATTTTGGATATAGACTTGTTCAATTAATCCCCTCCTAAAAGTCCACCTTTACATCTATAATAAAACAAATTCTTGTTCAACTAAACTGCGTCTATAGTTCAATAAGAAAAGCTGCCTAAAAAGCCAGCTGGATATTAAAGTAACGCACCCTTTAGTTTAGGTACAATATTTCACAATCTCTTGTGTAATAAGAATGAAGGCGATCAATTCATACTAGAAAAATTTTTTGACGTAAAGCAGATCGAGGTGTTTATTTATGCTTTAAAAGCAACAAATGTTTAAAAGCATCCAAACTGGTTCTTTTGGATGCCTTTTGTCAAAATCTGATACGTACACTATAAAATGATCGTTGGGAATAATTACTTCTCTGTTGCTGTATTTCCCATTGCAATAGAAATTCTATTCCAACTGTTGATTTGATTAATAATTAGAATAAGGTCAACATATTGTCTTTCGTCATAATATTCACGTACTCGTTGATAAAGCTCATCTGGTACACGTTTTGTTGGGATTAAAGTCACGTATTCTGTCAACTCAAGAGCTACTTTTTCCGCATCTGAATAAAATGTAGACTCTCTCCAGGCACTAATACAATATAAACGTTGTTCCGTTTCTCCCATTTTTCTAGCATCTGCCGTGTGCATGTTAATACAGTATGCACAACCATTTATTTGAGAAGCCCGAATTTTTATAAGTTCACGAAGTTTACGGTCTATACCTGTAGTTTTCGTATACTTCTCCATTTCCATCATGATTTTAAGTGCTTCTGGTGCTACATTGTAATAATCGATTCGTTGTTCCATTTTAATTACCTCCCTAAAAAGCTTAGTTTACTCTGCATTTTATACCTTTCCCTTTAATTCAAAAGGTCGCTGATTTTTCTAGTTTAGAAAGATTGTGAGTTAATATAACCTACTAATTCCTTTTCAGCTGATTTCATTATTTCTTCTTTGTCGTTAGTAGACATGTCTAAGCCTTGAGCACGTATTAATTTCATTTGGTTAATCCCCATCATGTGCAATACTCCGCGCATATATTGTGGCGCAATATCTAAATTTACATATCGGTAATTAGTATCATATTCACTACCACTCGTAAGGATAAATGTGACCTTGGTAGTTTCGTCTGACATTAATCCAACCGAACCAGTTTCAGTGTATTTGAATGTTTCTCTAGATGTTAGAATATTATCCAGATAGTCTTTAAACTTTGCAGGCACATTCCAATTATGCAAAGGCATGTAAATATAAATATAATCTGCTGACTTCCATTGTTTTATTAATTTATATTGTGCTTCATGACTTTTTAATCGTTCAGCAAACATTTCTTTAGGATTAGTAAAATTTAAAGTATCAGCAGTAATTTGCGGGATAAAATTATTTGGATCGTAGACATTTAATACTTCGATTGTTCCTTGACCATTTAATTTTTCTTGTAAAGTTTTTAAACCAACATCTGCTAAACGGTTTGCTGCTCTTTTTTGATTATTGTAATCAGGATGAGCCATTAGCTGTAAAATATTCATCGTTCCACCTCTATTAGTTTGATTATTGTAGACCTCTTAAATAGGTTTTAATTAGAGACTAAGTTAATCGGCGATTAACATTATTCATATTAAATGTTATAATTATTTTTGTCAATTGAACAAACTTACCCAAGAGAGAGGTTTCATTTATTTGACTAGTACTCTAAATTCTCCTAAGATACAATTAATATTCCTTAATCAAAAGTAGGTGAATTTATATGCAATATAGTGTAGGAGTAGAATATGCTTTACATTGTCTGGTTTATTTAATTGATGTTCCTTCCAAGGAAAGTGTTGGGATAAAGGATTTAGCAGAATTCCAAGGACTTTCTGAGACATTTCTTTCAAAAGTTTTCGGTAAATTATCTAAGGCTGGAATTGTAAGTTCTGTCCCTGGTGTAAAGGGAGGATATAGGTTATCTAAGTCCCCAGAAGATATTTCCTTTTGGGATGTAGTTGAAGCAGTTGAAGGTCCTAAGCCTATTTTTCAATGTAAAAATATTAAAGAAAATGGTTATTTGTATAGAGAAGGCTGCTGTTCAGCTCCCTCATTTTGTACCATCAATTTAGTTATGCTCTCTGCGGAAGAAAAAATGCGTGATGATTTACGTAGTAAAACTCTTTCATGGTTAAATGAAGAACTTAATCGTGTCTTGCCCAAACAAATACGTGAAGATACCCGGAAATTTTTTTCGAAAAGTAGCATATAAAAAAACTCTCTAAATACCTTAAATAAGGTATTTAGAGAGTTTTTTTAATCCAAGGGAAACATTCCTTCGATTTTCTATTAATAATCACAACTAATTCTCAACTAACCTGCTAATTAGTTCAAGAAGAGTTGAAATTTCACTCTTCTCGTTGCTTTTCTTTTGATAGAGTAAAGTATATTCCAAGAATAACAACAATAATTAAAAAGGCGTAAGTTACAAAAGGTAATTCATCTGACCACGCTAATGTAAGTCCTACAGATTTCATATGTACTGCTGCTTCAGTAATAGAAACGGATATTTGATTTAATGCATCCAAAATTAGATAAGTTTTAATCCCTTGTTCAAATATCCTGCTCCGTTAGCTCGATAAGAAAATGCGACACATCGTTTTAGAAGTATCGCACCCGTTAGTTGAAAAAAACCTTAAGTTACTCAGCTAAAAATTCATCAATATATTCTTTCAATTCTTCCTTAATCTCTTCAAAAGTTTCATCAAGTAATTCACCGATAATTTTGCTACCAGGAATTTTTTTTGAAATGGGCATTCCCAAGAAAGAACGTTCGCATTCCCATATTTTAATGGTATGTAAATCTTTAAGTTCTTCATTTTTTTCAGCAATTCCTATTGAAACTGAGGAACTGTATCCAGGTATAAAGGGGTCGTTGCCCTCTTTATCGAATACAGCATCAAAATCTAAATTTTTCTTAGCAAAAACAGATTTATATTCACTTAACAATCTTTCGATATAGTCTTTTAATGTCAATTCGGTATTTTTAATCTTTTCCATTAGTTCTTCAGTGAAATCCGTTTGTTGAAATTTCATATAAAAATCACTTCTCTTCAAATAGGATAACTTAAAAATTCGTTCAATCAGTTAAAAATCCTTATTGAACTAAACTGCACCTTTAGGTCAATAAAAAAGGCACTTAATCCTTCTTAAAGATAAGCACCCGTTAATTGAAAAAATAGCCATAATTCAATATTTTTTGTAATCCTTCTTTAGCTAGTGTATCTTACTAAAAACCTATTTCATTGCGTACATCTGATGAGGTTTTTTTCCTGTAATTAGACAATATAAATTGAAAATGCCAACTCCAATTAAAGCACTTAGAGTATTCAATATGACATCATCAATATCAGTAGCCCTTCCACTTTCTCCCCATTTGAAACCTGAAACAATATATGAATTTAGTAGCTGGAAAATCTCAATTCCTATTGATACCACAAATAACTTTAAAACAGTTGTTTTTTTCCTGTTGGTTATTTTCAACGTTAATAGTGCAAATGCAAATGGAGTAAGTAAAAATAAGTTGCCCAAAATCTGTATTACCATAACTGGAGCAAAAATTGGACCAAAAAATGTATTCAGAGTTGTTTTAAAAGGAATTAAATTAATCTGATTGAACGGTAGTGTATGTATTCCTAGATATTCCATTACTAAGAAATAGGTAATATTTATGTATGTTACAAAATGATGAAGAATGAATAGATATAATATAAAACCCACATAAATGAGAAAATCGAAAAGTGTATGAATATGTATTTTTCTATTGAACCAAAAAATCAAACCTAATATCAAACAACCATTTACCAAAATTGTGGTTAAATCCATCAACAAATTATTTTTGTACGTAACAACAGGAATTAACAACCATCCCATATATATAACTGCTATTAAAAAGGTTGTTAAAATTTTAATTTTGAAATTGTTAAAGTTTTGCATAGAGTACCCCCTTCATTACTAATAAAAAAAACTAAGCTTCCTTCTTATATTAGAAGGAAAAAGCGATACCTTCTTTAATAAATTATCGCACCCTTTAGTTTAAGTACATTTCTTCACAAATTTAGCCTTTATTACAGAAGTTCTGCCCCGTTAGCATAATAAGTTCCATAAATAATGGCTAAATCCTCCTTGATCAACACACCCGTTTGTTCAACAAGAATCCTTCCACCACTCTCCTTTTCTATCAAAGTAATCTGGAATTATTTATATAATTAACGACAATTAAATGTTACTTTATAATGACGAAGGGAAAGGTGGGAAAGCATATTAAAAGTTTAATTATTGGTTTTGTTATAATACTTTTAGTTGGAGGTACCATTTATATGTTTAATAAAAAAAACAACAACTATAATGAAGCACTATATGCAGCGGGAATGAATTTTGATTTTGAAGAAGTAGAACCTTTTTTAAAACATTTATCATCCTCAATATTGGATTCAGGTTTTAGTCAAGACGAAATCAATACTATTCAATCTGAATTTGACATAATGAAACACAATGAGGTTAAAGAAATTGGAACCTTTGATGTTATTTATAAAGGAAAGCCGACAAAAATACGAATTGAAGGCGAAGTTCATATTCAAGAAGGTCCTAAAGGAGTTCTACTTAAAGAAGTTGTTCTTTATATGTATAGTTTTCAAGAATTAGTTGACATCATAGATGAAGAAATGCTTAAAACTGAAGAAGAAGTGGAGTAATAAGAGATGGTGTAATTTACATCTCTTTCTATAACTAACCTACTTACTTTAGTTGAATAAGAAAAAGCTACCTAAGTTGGCAGCTGATCTTTAACATAAGTACCCGTTACTTGAAGAACAGATGTATTATCCAATAATCGGAATTTGTTTTTTGAGAATAAATCATCGACCGATATTTTGTGTTTGTAAAAATATTTACTGGTAGCTCTTTAGAATGCGTACTTATATAGACCAAAATACAATGGACCGAGTAAAAGTACAAATACTACAGCAATAATGATGTATTTGACTGGAGGTGAAACATCCTCGAACTCCTCTCCGTAGTCAGCTAGGAAGAAGCTGTATATTATGTCCCAAAATAACGCCCCAAAAAACACGATCTGCCATAAAGAAGTATTCATTATTTGGATATTTGTTACGTAACCAAAAAGTCCAATCCAGGTAATAATCGAGATTACAAAATCTAATTTTGCTGGAAAAGTCTTATATTTTCCTTTGATCAGATATCCAATAGCAACAGCACCAAGAATTCCCAAATAAATTGTCCAAAACATATTAACAAACATTATCCATTTCCTCTTTCCTCTGTTTCCCCTGAATCATTAATTCAAGGTTAACCCCTAGTTATTTACGAAAATTATAAATCCTTTTGATTAATTTTGAATACAGGGGATTTTTTCCAAACATTTACCTCTACAGAAATTTGTATAGGACCGTTGAAAAAGTCGCATCTCACTTTATGAAATGCGACTGATTATTCCTAACTTTCACCTATAAACAAGTAATAGAGTTGTTACTTTTTATTCAAGTAAGGCACTTTATAGTTTAAGTGAAAATCTTCACAATCTTTTGTGTAGGAGCATACAAAAAAGACGCCTTCTTACTAAAGAAAAGTGCCCTATTCTAGAAAATCATTATGTAAGATAAAAGATCCACAGATGATAAAGAAAAGTATCCTTTAGTTGAAGAAAGAATTTTCTTTTTAACAATAAGGTAATTATTTATTTCTAAGCCGTTAAGTCATTTTGTTACTTTGATCTTTGGTCAACTTTTATTTATATTTCTAAAAACTAACTAAACTCCAAACTGTTTTAAATGATGGTCAAGGTGCTTGTATATTCCTTTTCCCCATTGCTCGGAAGTAAGTTTACCGAAAAAAGGATGTGGATGAGTCGTACACTTCTCTGGACCATTATTTTGGAAAGTTATAATTTTTTGTTTCAGTTTTTCCTTCTCTGTTTCAAATTCTTTTTCATCTACAATCAAAATGGTCGGAATTGTGGACATATTTTGGGCTAATGGCTTGTCGTTATAAAATATTGGTTTCACAAAGTTTCCTATTAATATTCCTAGCCAACCTCTCGCTGGAAAAGAATGTCCTATTGCAATGTCTTGAAAGGATGAGCAATGTGCTAGCATTTGGGCAACATCCATTTTACCCCATTGGGGTTTTGAATTTGGGCTTAATTTGTCAATACGGTTAAAAATTTCCTCTGTATGCAATTGAATAAAAATATTTTTCATTTGTGCATCTCCCTTTACCAATGATGGGACTATTCGTATCCAGGTGCACCGGTGTATTGGGATGTCCGTGAGCGACCGTAAGTTACTGTCATTGGCGTTTATTTTCTTCGCTTTGCCGGACGATCTCGTCAACGACGTGCTCGATCGGTGCGGTGGCGTCGATTATAATTCCGTTTTTCGGTATGTCTTCTTTCGTTTGGTGCAATCGTGCAATGAGTTCCCGTTCCGTTTTCTTTCCGCCCCACTCATTTTCCGGTCGCTCGTCAAGCCGCCGGTTCAATGTGTCAAGGTCGACCTCGAGGACAAACACACCGTCAAATAGATCTATGAATTTCGAAAAGTTCCTAGAACCACCGCAGAAAAATGTTACCTCCTCATCCTGGTTGGCGACCAATGCTTTTACTTTATCTACATGCCAAATGTGGTGCTCGTGCGTGACGCCATCCGTCCGTGTACCAGTTTCCGGATCGCCTTGATAAGCCAATTCACGGTCACCATTAATGGCATGGTAGCCGCGCCGCTGCAATTCTTTGCAGACCGAAGTTTTGCCGGTGCCGGAAACGCCTTCAATCAGATAATTCCTAATGCCCATGGCTAGACCCTCCATTTCTGTCGTTAAACTGCTTCGTTAGTGCAATAAAAAAGCCTTACTACTTATTGTAGTAAACAACTAAACTGCCCCGTTAACATAAGATGTTCTTATTGAAAAATAATAGCTAATAAGACTAGAAGAAAATCACCAACAATAATGAAAAAATTATTGCTAATATTACATCGTGTTTAAGTGTAGTTTTTAATGTAGGCATCCATTTAATTTTACCTGGAAGGCTAACAAGCCTTCCAATAATAAAAAAGATAACAAAATAACTAAAAAATGTTCCGAGCATAAAATCACCTTTATCAGCGTTTTCTTTTATATTAACATTTTTTGTTAAACTAAACTGCTCCTGTTAGCTCAATAAGAAAATGCGACACCTCATTATGGAAGTATTGCACCCAGTTAGTTTAATAAGCCTCTCTATTTAAAAGAAAATTAATCATATCTAAACCAATACCACTAATTATCATTCTCTCTTTCCTATTACCTAATAATTTCTGGGACCAATCAACAATACCGCCATCCCCTATATTAATTTCCTGTTCATTTAATTTCATTATGATGGTGAAATGTAATCCTTGATAGTAAAGATTATCCCTTACTACTTTGTTTTTTAGTAAACTAACGTCAGATTTTTCATTGATGTGTTCGCTCAGCTTTTGTATTAAGCCTTCACTGTCATTATATCCCCTTGATGCGTTTATTTTAACTGTTATATCGGTATTAAATACTGTTTTGAATATTTTTCGATATACATCTATATGTTCTAAAAAAGCTTGTTTTTCAAAGGAATAGCCACCCTTATCTCTTCCTGAAGAGACCATACAAAAAATATTAAAGTGAGGTACAAGTCCTGGTTTGTCAAACTTTTGTGCACGGATATGTCTATGTGATGTACAAAAGCGTATTAGATCAGAATCGTGATTCATCTTTCCTTTTTTTATCAAATCACATATATGTAAGGCTAATAAATTGGTCGCATCTGATACTACTTCTGTTCCTCTTAATGCGGATATTACTTTATTTTGGTCAGCTGTTGCTACGACCGAGCAAGATCCAAGGGGAGAAACAGGGGAAATCTGAATAGGAGTGTATAAAGAACTTCGGGCAATCATCAATAAATCTATCTCTAATTGTCTCAACCAGATAGGGTCTATGTCGGCAGGATGAACAAATCTGTTCATCGAATATTTTTTGAGTAATTCACTTGGCGAGATATCGTTTGTTCTTTTTCTAAACACTTCAAGTAAAAGAGTATTTAAGTCAGAATAAGGAATTTTACTTCCTAATATTTCCATCAAATTTCCTATACCTATATCTTCCAAAATTCTTTGTATTGCTTTCAACGCCTTATTTTCCATATTAGCCTCCTTGTTGAATAGAGTATTTTCAATTTTGTATATTTAGTTCGATTTTATAGTAGAAATTCCTCTTTTATTCAACTAACCTATCATTTAGTTTAAGTACATTTTCTTCACAATCTCACATAAATAACCAGTTTTTTTGAAAGTCTTATTCAATTAAATGACCCTTTTGGAATTAAATAGCCTTTTGTTGAAGAAGAATAGAGTATTCCCCTTCTTTTCTTTAGTCCACTTATTCATAATATTTTGTTCGGTTAGTTATAGTAGCCTCAGAAACTGCGAATAAATAAAAAAGGGTACCATCGGCAATAAACCAATTGGTATCCCTTCAATCCATATCATTTTTATTCCTTCACACGAACAATTGATAACCCTTGTCCAACGGCAGTATAATAGATTCCAAATTAGGATCATTCGCCTTACGTTCATTAAATGACTTTACATACTAGACAAAAATTTTAAAAAAAAGAAAGAACTTGGAGTTTTTCCAAGTTCTCTATCGTTCGTTGTATAGGTAGTGTAGGAAAGTACAAAAAGATTTCATAGGATTACTCCTGAAAAATTCCCTCTCAGCACTTCCTTTCCATGTTGATTTCCGCATACAAAGGAGGCAGATATACATGTCCTATTTTCCTGCTTTTCGAATTGCTCAATTGGTTACTTCACAAATTATAGTATCACCAGTAAATACTGGTCTTAAAAACTCAAAATTCATTGTACGAGCGAGTACATTGTAATCACCGCCTATTTTTGTCGGCAATGTAGCGGTTAGTAATCCCTGTACGACAAGTCTTCCCTGTTCATCTGGAGTAACATGGTGAGAGCCTTCATCACCTGAAATCTTGATAAACAATGCCACATCTTCTGGTGTGAAGGTCCGTTTAAATTCAATAATAGCACCTCTTTTAAAGACAATTTTGTTCCCCCCTATATTTGAAATACATTTAACTCCACTTCAATTGAAATGTGACATATATTCATAGGCAGTTGTACCATATACGCTTTTAAAGTGTTTATTTAAATGGGTTAAATCAACAAAACCACATTCCGCTACTGCTGAATAAATATCTCCATTTTTCTCTATCAACTTCTTTGCACGTTCTACCTTGCAATTAAGAAAGTATTGGTATGGGGAAATTCCAGTATGAGCCTTGAATAATCTGATAAACTGAAATTTTGATACATGAAGCTCTTTGCATATGTCGTCCAGTTTCATTACATTTTCTAAGTTTGTATGAAGCATTTCCTTTGCTTTTCTAATTAGAGCGTCTTCTTTCTTAGAGTTGGTAGAAAGATTGGTTTGCATAAGACTGTCTGCGAGGGATAACAGTAATTCACTGCACAACGCTTCATCTTTTCCGCCTAAAATTGCATCTGAAAGGCTTAATATTCTTTGCTCAAGTCTATAATCATATACAATAGGGGAGGAAAAACGCACTATATCCTTTTTCTCAATAACCTCTAAAAGAAGTTGTGGTTCAATATATAACATAACATAATCAAGCCCTGTTTTATCATGTGCCATTCCGTCATGTGCCTGTTCTGGATTAAAAAGCATCACACCATTTTGATAGGATAATTGTAAACTGCCATCCAAGTTATACTCTTGAATACCACGCAATGTTACACCTATTGCATACTCCTTGTGAGAATGCTTTTTATACGTAAAATCAGTGATACTAGCTGACAACGCAGTAATACCTGCCGATTTTTTATAGATAAATTTTTCCATTTAATCCACCCCTCTATCTACATCCAAATCATTATAGCAGAATACGCTAAAAATAATGCCATCAGCACATTAACAAACTTTTGATGCTTCTGTAAAAACTCCTTAAACAATGCACCAAAAAGTACCCATGTAATAAATGCTAAAAATCCAATAACAGTTATAGCTATAACACTTATTGGAACCGTAGGCATTGAGACACGGTAGGGCATAATATAGGTAGGAATTACAGTCATTGTAAATAGTACCACCTTTGGATTTAAGAACTGCATAAGGAAGCCTGACATAAACGTACCCGTTTGGTTTACAGTTGGTTTTGATGTATCCGTTTTGTAAACTTGATAAGCGAGATAGAGCATATAAAAACTTCCGATTATCTGCATAACAAATAAGATTTTTGGTATTATAGTTACCAGTATCGTATTCAACACAGCAGAAATAACAAGTAAAAAGCCAAACGCAATAGTTGCCCCATACGTATACTCCATTGCCTTTTTTGTCCCAGTATTATGTACTGTGGATAATATGACGATATTAGTGGGTCCTGGTGTAAAAGTTACAATAAAACAGTATAGTAAAAAAGACGTAATATTCATGAGGAACACTCCATTCAAGGTATTCTCATAAATGATACATCTGACAATTACAATTCATATAGTATATTATTGCAAAATTTAGGTAGGCTTTTTTCAACAACCACGTTAGTCGAATAAGAATAAGAAAAAGAAAAAGCGACCCTTCCTTATTTAAAGATTTGTCTAATCTTCCTGCTGATTTCTCCAATTTGATCTCGATCCTCTATTTTTAGCATTGTTAGTTGATCCAACAGTGCTTGAAACATATCGTTTTGTTCGATGGCTTTTTGATATCCTACTGTTGTAATACAAAATCCTTCTGGTACCCCCATTGGTCAACACACTAGTTAAATTTATCAGCATCTTGTCTGTTTTTTTATTTTTAACACGTTCTCATTCAACTAACCTTCCCGTTAGTTATATAAGCAAAAAGCCACCAAAATGGCAGCTTTTTCAACTCTTGCACCCTTTAATGTAATATGAATAAATCTTCACCTTTTTTTGCCAATACGTGAATGTCTTTTATCAGCCGCACTTAGTATAAATAAGGTAGCAACACCCCAAACAATTGCTTGTATAATCGCTGTCCATTTACCAGATGGAAATAAAAAAGACATCAAAAATAAAACGATTGGACTAAATAATATTAAAGAAAAGCCTATTGCAAATGACACCTTTTCAGATAATGCTTTAATTTTATCCAACATTAATTCACCTTCTGTTTTTCTTCTTTGGCTTTAACGTCATTTTTATCAGAAAATTTCATCATAGCTCTGTCAGTTGCTTTCGATTCTAATATTCCACTTGTATCTATAATCAGAGGTTCATTGGTCTTTCGGTCTTCACCTTCATAACAGAAACTAGGTGTATTCCATTTTATGTTCCGTTCTCAAATTCAAATTTAGCTGTATGTACAAAATTTAGACCCTTAGCGAGCCACGGAAACCCCTGGCAGCATAGTAGGATTCTGCTCCATTGTGGTACACAAAGACAGTGTCGTAGCGATGATCACAAAAGATGGCCCCGCCGTGTTTTCTAATATTAGCAGGTGTTTTCACCCAGCTCGATGTTTTCGTATCGAAATTTCCAAGTTTCTGCAACTCCCGGTATTGTTCTTCCGTTAAAAGCTCAATGCCCATGTCAGCAGCCATATGAATAGCGTTATTTTCTGGTTTATGTTTTTTCCTTGACTCCATCGCTTCACGGTCGTAACAAACACTTCTGCGGCCTTTAGGACTTTCCGCTGAACAGTCATAAAAAATGTATTCGCCCGTCTTTTTATCATGACTAACAACATCTGGTTCACCGCCAGTTATTTCCATTTCATTAAGCGACCACAGTTTTTCAGTATTAGCTTCCAGCTTTGCTTGAACTTTCGCCCATTCAAGATCTTTATGGCGGTTCATGTTTTTTTCAAAACGGGCTTTCAATGCTCTGAGTAATTCTTCACGTTGTTCTAGTGACAACTCCTTATTTCTCTTTGTCATATTTGTTTCCCCCTTATTGTTTTTACTCATAATGGTTTAAAGACTAAACTGCTTTTGCTAGCTTAATATCTTCCACAAAAAGAGTACTTCTCCTTCTTGAAGAAAAGCACCCTGTTAGCTTAAGAAGAAACTCTATTTTTACTTGTCTTTGAAAATTTAAATAGTCCAATCAGTAAACATATCATACTCAAAGCCCAAACAACCCCAGAAATCCCTATCTGAAGAGAAATTTCTTCAGATGCCATTGGGTGGTTAAAATCAACGGAAATTGCCTTTATGAAAAAATATATTGCAACTGAGACAAACAGCATATGTAATAATGTCCAGACGTATGCAGAACTGTTATTTTTATTTTTTAACCAGAGAAACGATGCAATTAAAATTGTAATTCCCATTACAATAGAGAAACCGCCGATTAACAAACCGATTACTTCTTGTTCTAATGGCATAGGGTACCCTCCTTCACTTGGATTTTTATAACAATAATTGTATCATTCATTTAATTTTAGTGGAATATATTGTTAAATTAAGAACAATCAAAAAGGGTTGCCACAGCAACCCCTTGTTCAACTCAAGCAACCCTATAGTACATTTCTTCACAAACTTCTATCCTAATTGAATCAAAATAGGCGCTACTCTTATTTAAGCACCGCATCCATTACATTAAGCACTCTATTTACCAATTATTTAGATTATAATAAGAAAAATACATAAATATTACTTTAAAATATGATAGGGTACTCCCAATAGGTTCCATAATACAATACTACTTAATACTGCAAGTCCCCAAGCTAATAGAGGTTTATGAAAGTGGAGTTTTACTAATGCAAATAATAGAATATCAAAAACAAGCGACCACCAAATGTTCCAAGAGTTATAATGTTTTATTAAACCTATTTTCAAGTCTATAATTTCTATTCCAATATATATTAACACCCAAAACAAGTACCACATTATTGCTTTTCCTTTTTCTTTTGGGAATCTACCTAAGTAAATAAATACAGTTGCAGGGTATCTTAAGAACATAAAAGATAGCATAATATATATATCATACTTAAATAAAGGTATTATTTCTTCAAACCTCCATAATGGATAATCATGGAATATTATGTTATAAAATAAATCACCCATTATAAAGAACTGAGTCGTAGAGTAATACTTTTTCCATCCCCTCCAATCTCCCCATTTAATTGCGGCTAATACAAAAAGAAGCTTAACCGTAATATGTATCATATTTGTTTCCCTCTTTGTAATACATTATTAGGTATGAAACGAAGCTTTACTTGCCACTTGTCATAAAAATATAGAATAAGAAAAGGAAGACAATAACGAATGATAGTTAAGAAATGATTCCACTTATTATAGATAAGCCATCCATTAAAATAAGAAATCAAACCGAATGATACTGATAATATTGCTAAAACACTAAAAGATAGTTTTTTGTACTTTACTGGTATCCTTGGAATAATGAGTCCAACTATGTTAGCTATTACAAGACAAGAACCTAAATCCGTAATTCTGTCATCTACCCAAAAGTCTTGCGCAAGTCCAGGTCTCCAATTATGCATATTGAGTAATACGTCAGGAATGGCTCCAGGTATAACAAGGGTAAAGTAGGCGAAGCATGTAATTGATATATAATATGGAACTTTATAGGGTCTATCGATAAGTTTGTTCGCATATCTCGAAAAAAATGAAAATCCAATTAGGTAAGCCAATACTGAATAATAAAGCTTCCAATTTAGGTATATGAGATACTCAAGTTTAAGATATATCCACTCCAAAAAAGTGTAAACTATCGTGAAAAAAATACTTGTTTTAAAAGGATGACTTTTAACACAATAACAAAATACAATCGCTGTTAAAGGTAAAATTACAGAATCAGCACAAAGTATCCCCAGAAAATTGTCTTTATCAGGATTAGATAAGATATTAGTTGGAAATTTATAAAGATTAAAAATTAAATTAATAAAAATTTCTATTATATCTACAGTTATCAATGCAATAGTGAATATTGTCCAAAACGAATTCCAACTCACTTTTTTTGTTTTTAATAACCACCCCACAATAACTACCATGATGAAAATTTGAATAAAATATAGCATACTATCTCCTTAAATAAATAAGTCTAAATGATTTTCCTTATTTTATCCTAGAACGGAGTGAAGTATTTACAACAGGGATAGCTTTATCCAATTAATCATTTATTAATTAAAATACTTGCTAGTTGAATACTCATAATGTAAACATTATCATGTTCAACTAAACTGTCATATAGTTCAATAAGAAAGTGCATTACCACTTCTTGTAGTAATGCAACCTTTTACTTTAATCAGAAAATCTTCTCTGTGAGACCCATTGTTTCGCTTTATCTGCTAATTCATTTACAAACTGCTGCTTTCCATCTTGATATTTGTGATGCTCGTTAGGAAACTGTTTTGCTAAGTTTATTTTTAGTTCTCCATACTTTTTAGCTTCCGCAGGGTTTTTTATTAAGTATTCTTTAAAATCTATATGAGTTTTTATGTGTTCACTTCCGACTTGAAAGATATGTAGATGATGTGTTCTATAATCCTTTCCTTTTGGAAAATATCTTCTTCCAGCAATCCCATTCTCACCTTTCGGTTCATATCCCAATTCCAACATTTCATTGTTGTATAAATCAACTTTTTCAATATTCTTTACAACAATTAAAATATCTATTATCGGCTTTGCGTAACCTATTGTTGGTATAGAGGTACTTCCAATATGAAAAATATCAACTATTTCATCTCTAAATACTTCTTTCAATATTTTCTCTTCTTGACTGTATGATTTTGCCCATTCTTCGGTCCAAGCAAGTATTTTGGTTTTTCTCAAAAGAATCCCCCATTTTTACATTATTCATTAAACATTACAATTACCTTATTTGCTTTTCCTGTTCAAATCCTGCCTCGTTAGTCGAATAAGTATAAGAAAAAGCGACCCTTCCTAATTGAAGTATCGCTACCCTTTACTTTAAGTACAACATTTCACAATCATATTTAATAATGGCTCTGTTAAATAATTATGTTGATTTTTTGTCCAACCAGGTTGCATGTTTGACTGTGTTAATAAGTTTATTTGCTGATGATTCAACTAAAACAAATTTTCTATTTATGTTGGGCAAGCTAATCATGTGAAAAAACACTATATTTAGGAGTAATATAAAAATAATGTACGTCAGATAACATACAAATATTTTTTATCTGTTTTCTTTTAATCAGAGGCAGTTTTTAATCACAGAAAGGTGAGATACATATGAGTTCTTCAATAAATGCACTGGTATTCGATGTTTATGGAACATTATTTGATGTTTATTCAGTAAAAGAAAAGTGTGATGAACTTTTTGATGGGAAAGGGGAAGAAATCAGTATTTTATGGCGGCAAAAGCAACTCGAATATTCTTTTTTGCGTCAATTGATGGGGCAATATGAACCATTCATCGACATAACAAGGGATTCTTTAAAGTATGCAATCAATAAACTAAATCTGGAATACAACCAAGAAAAAGAACTGGTACTTCTAGAAGAGTATAAAAATCTGTCCCATTATCCCGAAGTGGAGACTGTGTTAAAAGAAATGAAGCCTAAAAAACTGGCTGTTTTTTCAAATGGTTCACGTGATATGCTAGAACCTCTTATACAAAATTCTGGTTTATCCAGTCTGTTTGATGAAATTATTAGTGTAGATGACATAAAACAGTATAAACCAACACCTGCCTCATACAGTTACTGTTTGAAAGTATTAGGACTTGAACGGGAAGAGATTTTGTTTATGTCTTCTAACGGTTGGGATATTTCAGGAGCTAAAAATTTCGGGTTCAAAACGGCATGGATTAATCGTAACAAGCTGCCAATTGAGGAATTAAATCAAAAACCTCATACTATTTATAAGGATTTAAATGGAATAATGGAATGGAAATGATCCAAACTCTTTTCCTAAACAAATTTGAGTGAAATGATAACCCCAGTATCTCTTACGGGGTTTTTATCGACTGAAGAATATGATATAACATAACAAAATCTAGTCTATTTTCCTTAACCATCCTTATTGGGTGGTTTTGTATTAAATGCTTGCTTCAAAGCGAATATAATTTCGACCTGTTCTTCAGCTAAACTGCCCGTTAGCACAATAAATAAGAGGTTGCCGCGGCAACCCTCATTATTAACCTCTTGCACCCATTAGTTTAAGTACAATTCTTCACAATCTCTATTTTCAGACCACGTACTATCTTTGAAACCAAAATGGATTTATTGTCGCTGCCAGGACCCCTTCACACCAGTTTAAATAAGTGAAACAAATGCTTTTGTCTTACTGATGGGTAAAACTATTAATGTAAGTACCGAAATTTACGCCCCAAAAGGTAGTATAAAAGGTTGCCGTTACTAAGAAAAACCCTTTTGGTTGAAGTAGTCATCAGATAAAAAAATCTTACGAGTTAAATAAATAAATAAATGCCTCTAAAGGAGGAGTCATCCATTTATCTTTATGCTAAGCAATTTGAGTAAAAAGTGAAGATGTGGAATCCTTCCATGGTATATCCTTCATTCTCCCCTCCTTAATATCTTTTTTCACTACCATCTCTGGTAATAGTGCTATTCCTAGTCCTGCTATTACACATTGTTTGATTGCCTCGATACTACTAAATTCTATTTTATCCAGTGGGTATACTCCTGCCGATTTAAGGGAGTCTTCGAACATCAATCTGTAAGAACATCCCATTTCTGTAAGCAAAAGAGTCTTATCCTTAAGGTCATCTATCGAGAGCACTGGTTTGGGGTGATTTGGTGCGATGACCATTTTGAACTCCTCTTTGATAAGTTGTTCCACTCTTAATGATCCCTCAGGCTTACTTATATCCATAATAAAGGCAACATCTACTAAACCCTCCATAAGATGATTTCTCGCCATTTCGTCAGAATGTGCAGGCTTAAAGATGAGTTTAACTTTGGGAAATGTAGCCTTGAATTCTTTAAGAATTGGAGGTAAACGATAGGTACACTGGCTCTCTTGGGCACCAATTATTAAGGTGCCGGTTGGTTCTTCTTCTCCGTTCACAGCCGTGATCGCTTCTTCGTTTAGTCTTATCATCTTTTCAGCATATAGTTTAAACTTGTGTCCAGCCTCTGTTAAAATCAATCGTTTTCCTAGACGCTCAAATAAGGGTTTACCAATTTCATCTTCGAGAGCTTTAATTTGGGCAGTTACACTTGATTGTGCAAAATTTAAAATTTTTGCAGTCTGGGTAAAGTTCAAATTTTCTGCGGCATTTTTAAAAGTTATCAATTGTTTAATATCCATATTTCCCGCCTCTTTATAATCGTTTTTTTCGATTGAATCAATCAAAATAATCATCTGTATCTATTTTTAAATTAAATATAAGATATAAGTAATAAAGAAACAACTAGAAAACCGCTTAATATAGCTGGAAGGAGAAATGATGAATGAAAATAGCAGTCATATATGGGGGGACCCGTCCCAATGGCAATACGGAGATGCTGACAGAACACGTAATTCAAGGTATGGTTACAGAAAAGATTTACTTAAGAGATTATAATATCAAGCCAATTATAGACATGCGTCATTCAAAAGATGGCTTTCAGGACAGAAATGATAATTATAATTCCATAATCGAACGGATTCTTCTAATGACATTCTCGTATTCTCTACTCCGATTTATTGGTATAGCATGTCAGGAACAATGAAAAACTTTATCGACCGATGGTCACAAACCTTAAGTGACCCAAAATATCCAGATTTCAAGAATGAAATGGATTCTAAAAAAGCATTTGTTATTGCTTGTTGGAGGAGACGATCCTCACATTAAAGGGCTGCCTATGATTCAGCAATTTAATTACATATTTGATTTTATAGGAATTGAATTTGCGGGATATATTCTTGGAAATGGAAACAAACCTGAAGAAGTAATTCAAGACAAAGATGCACTTTTCGCAGCTACTCAATTTTGAAATAAATTAACTGAAAAGAAATGGAAATAAACAACAAAATGGGTTTGCATTGTAATTCGAATGCAGACCTAATTTTTTTGATTGCTCAAACTATAGTGTTAGGTGTTCTTTTATTCTTGTTCAACTAACCTTCAACGTTAGTCAAATAGAAAAAAGGATTGCCGAAGCAACCCCCTACTCTTTAAATCAATCACCCGTCAGTTCAACATGAAACCTAAAAAGCTGGTGGCGTCACCGAAAAAAGTATGACAGCATTTTTATTAAAATTGTTTTCCCACTTATGCTTCATATAGCCTGGTATTTTGACACTATCACCTGTTTCTAATATGTATTCTTCATTATCTAAAAACACTTTAATATTCCCCTCTAATACAAAAGCAACTTCTTCTCCTCGGTGTGCCAATAGTTTCTCAGACGATGATGTGTTAGGAGGAACATTCATAATAGCAGTTGCCAGTGTTCCAGTAAAATCTGGTGACAATAACTCATAAGATAGGTTTTCAACAACCATTTTTTTTCGCTCATTTGACCTAACAACTAAATCTTCGGTTTTTGTTTCTTCAAGTAAAAAACTAAAAGTAGGAACCTCAAGGGCTTTAGCTAAAACCTTTAGAGTTTGGATTGAAGGATTTGCCAAACCACGTTCAATTTGACTTAACATTGAAGGGGTTATTTCAGCTAATTTTGCTAATTCTCTACTGCTCAAACCTTTGGCTGTTCGGTATTTCTCAACTTTTTTACCAATATTTATGTTTTCCATCACAAAACTCCTTAAAGATAAAATTAAAAATAATTTAATTTTATTAAATATAAATAAACAATTAATCAATCTTATATGTTAAACTCTATTTAACAATTGTTAAATTATATTTTATCATATGGTATTTTACAAGTCAGTAAGGAGTGGAGAAAGTGAATGATTTCTTTACATTTTTAGTCCTTTCATTATTTATTGTAATTAGCCCAGGTATCGATACAGCACTAATTACAAAAAGGACCATTTCAGATGGAAGAAAAGATGGATATAAAATGGCTCTAGGTTTGTCAACTGGTTCTTTAGTTCATACATTTGCTGCTGCTTTTGGGATTTCAGCTATCTTGATGCAATCTGCTGTTGCTTTTGAAATCGTTAAATATGTTGGTGCTATCTACTTGATATACCTCGGATTATCTTCTTTTATCACAAGGTCAAAGAAGGAATTTACTAATTTTGAAAATCTAAATAATTCTGTAATGAAAAAGTCAGCATTTAAACAAGGACTCTTCTCTAATGTACTAAATCCCAAGGTTGCAATGTTTTTCTTAACATTTTTACCCCAATTTGTGAAAACAGGAGAAAACGCAACTCAACAACTTATTATGATGGGCGTGATTTATACAGTGCTATCCATCGCTTGGTTTTTTGTTTATGTCTTATTAATTAACTATTTGCGTGTATGGCTTATGTCTCCGAAAGTGCAAAGGATAATGGATAAAGCAACAGGTCTTGTCTTAATTGGGTTTGGATTAAAGTTAGCCTTAGATAAGCAACATTAAGATAATAAAAAAACATTGGGATTATAGCCCAATGTTTTTTTGTCTTGTTGAAACTGCCACATTAGTGAAAATGTTAAGCCTCTTCAGTTGAAGTATTGGAAGCATCAGAATGTATTTTGACACTGATTTTGAAATAGAAGATTTTTTAATTGAAATAGTAGCCCTTGAGGAATATAACATACCTCTGAACGATACGCCTCTACGATTTAACTTATTTCAGATCAACATCTTCTTGTCCAAATGACTTAAACACTTTCCAAGTCTTTAGTACATAATTTGTGTTTCCGTCAATTCTTTTTTTTTTTGAGGTGAATTTCAGCATTAGCAATTGTAATCCCCCGTTAGTGGAATATGAAAAGTATTACTTCTTTATTTGAAGCAATTCTTATCATTATGGAAAATCATCTAAAAATTAGATTGTTTATTAATTCAATCAATATAGTTTAAGTTATTATCTTGGCACCATTTAATCGCAATTTCTTTAAAACGCTCATCACGATATGAATACCAATGATCCTCAATTTCAAAATCTATTATTTGGTCTTTAAATCTTCTAAAGGCACCTTTTCCCTTAATTGATCTTAATAATATATCCTGCTTTCTCTGGTCACTGATGGTTAGGCAAAAGTCCTCCATAATTTCATATTCATTGACTTCATATTTTGTTGGTAACTCTATGTAATTCTCAAAATTTTCAACAACATCATTTGCGACCATTAAATTTTCTTGTTGCCAATCAGGTAAATGATCGAACGATTCTACATTTTCAGCAGCTCTTAAGTCATCTGAAGTTACTACAATTATTTCACCAGTTTTACTATTTAGTAATGTCTGAGACTCTTCAAACTGTATTTCCATTTCTTCTATAATAGCTTGAAGCTTTACTTGAATACTCATAGTTATTGAATCTCCTCTATAATTTTTTACTATTGCACCCTTTAGTTTAATAAAGCAAAATTGATTATTTGTTTATCTTATAACCTTCATATACAGTTTCCCAATTAAGAGGTCTAGCCATTCTGTTTTCAATTTGCCCTAATGGTTTAAAACCATATTGTGCATATAACGAATGGGCATCTTTTGTAGCAAGCTGAAAACTCGTTCCTTTTAATTTAGGGTGTTCTGTGATTACAGTCATTAACCATTTGCTAAGTCCACGTCCTCTATATTCAGGAAGTATAAAAACATCACCTAACCAAGAAAACCTTACAATATCTGACACAATGCGTGCAAAACCAACCTGTTTAGCAGAACCATCATTAGGATTACCTTCATAGATACCATAACAAAGAATTGAATTTTCAATTGATGATATTACTAATTCCTTCGTAATACCGTTAACCCAATATGAATCCTTACTAAGAAAATTATGTATTAATTCTATATCCAAAAAACATTTATTGGTGCTTATAATAAATCCAACATTGTTTGTCAGAAGTGTTTCTTCAATCTCTTCCAATTTTAATCCCCCTCCATTTCAGATTGTGAATATGTATTTTTATACCACTAGGTGATAATTCATTCAATCATTTCAGCTATTGTTATTCAACTATTCTGCGTTTTAGTGAAAAAGCGACTGTTCTTACTGAACAATCGCACCATTTAGCTCAATAACAATTTTAGTTTTTATTTAAATAATTTACGACAATTTCAATTCGCTCCTGGACTGTATAATCTCCTTCAATCCTCAATACTGGACAATTTAAGTCTGTCATCCAATGTTCGTGCAATGTTTTACTTCTAACTTCCATCCCTGCCTCATCATATAAGGAAGCCCACTCTAAAAAGGCCTTTGATTGCTCGTATTTACTACCACCAGCTAATATATCATTACCATATCTTTGAAACTCTCTTTGTTGTAACCTTTCAAGTCTTATATTTTTAGGTATCCATAAAAATATAACCAAGTCAAAATAGGATTTAAAGCTGTCACCCCAACCGCATAAAGCTCCCGAAAGAATCAAATTATTATACATTAACAAATCTTCCCTTAGTAATTTCCTTTTTTCATTTACTTCTCTTTGCTCTGAGAATTTTTTTATCCAGAAATAGTCATCCGTATCAAGATGGATATAAGGAAGTACATTTGATAACGATGTACCAAGTGTCGATGTTCCTGAGCCAGAAGCACCGAAAATATGTATTTTTTTATTCATTTCTCTCCTCCAATAAGGAACTCATTCTAGATATATTGTTCTTTTAGGCTTCTTTATAGGGTAAAGAATTCCACTTAATAATATAAATTCCTTCTTCAACAAAAATGTCAATTAGTCGAATAAGAAAAACAAAAAAATGCTGCCGAAGCAACATCCTTTTTTGAACTCAAGCACCTGATAGTTTAAGTACATTTTTTCACAATGAAAGGTTATCAGATAAATGTTCTGCCATCGTGAAGTATTAATTCCTTGGTTCCTTCAGTGTTTGTAGTATCTACTGATTTTTCAACTATTTCTTAGAGGGTATTTCCATTGCAAACTAATGTTCTTGTGTTCTTCAATTAGTGGAACTAATGAATAATCTCCTTTAATGTCTGACTACTCCAATAGACATCAAAATCTTGGTGAGTATTTTCCTCAATAATAAAAACATTTTTCTTAATAACCGTAAGAATAAAAGCTTTTTAATTGGTGAACTGATCCAAGCCCTATATAATAAATTCTATATTCCCATAAAAAGTTCCTGTATCATATAAATCTATCTTCATTTTCTGTTTGAAAATCCCAATGCTAGTTACAAGGTTAGTGGAAGTGAAAAAAGAGATTACAAGGGCTGTAAAAAGAACCAATGAAGAAGTAGCGTAACTATTCAAAATCATCTACAATATAGTCAGGCACCTATTGTAGACACATCGCTGAAAAAATATTCGTATTAAGAGAGGCGGTAAATGAAATGGAAACAACTAAAAAAATTACAGTAGAAACAACAGTCCACGCACCAGTAGAAAAGGTATGGAAATATTGGACAGAGCCAACTCATATCAAAAAATGGAACAATGCTTCAGATGATTGGCACACACCAGTTGCTGAGAATGATTTGAGAGCAGGTGGGAAATTCCTTTCAAGAATGGAAGCCAAAGATGGCAGTTTTGGTTTCGATTTTGGTGGAATTTATGATGAAGTGAAATTACATGAAGTTATTGCTTATACAATGGGTGATGGAAGAAAAGTTAAAATTACTTTTAAAGGTCAAGAAAACGAAACCGAAGTAATAGAAACTTTTGATGCTGAAACTACGAATCCAATTGAGTTACAACAACAAGGATGGCAGGCAATTCTAGATAATTTCAAAAAATATGCAGAGCAAACAACCATATAATAAGGCACAAAAATAAATAAATGGCGTGTGTCTGTGGCTATGATTATTCAATAACCACGGATACTGCCATTTTTTATGATTGTCGTAAGAAGTCGTGATGTCAGGCACCCTTCAAGATAGAGGGAATCTGACATATTTCTGAACGCCAAAACCTAATATAATATTATTTTGTTCGGCAATTACAAGATATACTTCTTTCTTTTCATACTGCTGTAAATAGCCAATAAATAAGTCCTGATTATTCCTAATATTAAACAGTCCATCTAAATCGTTTTCATTCGCCAATCTTATATTAAAATCCATTTGGTATCCCTACCTACCTTTAAAATTACTCTCATAATCATTTCTTTCCTTCTCTATCTAACCCGACAAGTTAGCACAATAAGGAAACAAAGCTGCAATCCGCTCAATTACTACATTCAACACTAGCACCTGTTACTTGAAGAAGATTGATACAATAATAAAGCCAATTATGATTACAAGAATAAGAATTCCTGTACCTTTCCAACCTAAGCTGCCAACTAAATCAGAAAGGTTTCCTCTGTTTGCTCTATTAAAAGCATCGTTCATGTTACCCGTTGGATTGCTTCTCAATTCTTCTTGTCTTAATCTCTCTCTTATTTGTTCAGGTGTTTCTTTGTTATCCTGCATTTAAACACCCCCTGTAAATTAAACAATCAATCATTTTAAACTTTACCACAAAAATCCATATCTTTGTCGAACTATTCTACCCCGTTAGCGGAACAAGAAAAGCCTTACTCCTTGTTGAAGTAAAGCACCCGTTTTCTGAATTGACACACATATTAGATATTGCTAATATGATAATAACAAAACATATTAGTTTTTTCTAATGTGTTGGGAGGTATATATATGCAAAATATTGATATCGATATGAAAGTTAAACTAATTCATGGATTTTCTAATAAAACAAGGATTCAAATTATCGAAAGTATAAAAAATCAGGAAAAAACGGTATCTCAAATTGTAGAAGAAATTAAAGGAAATCAGTCGAATATTTCACAGCACCTTGCGTGTTTAAAAGGTTGCGGAATTATCGTGGGTAGGAATGAAGGGAAATACTGCTATTACAGTTTGCGTAATCAACATATACGAGATTTATTAACAATGTTCGATGTTGTTCTTGAAGATGTTCAAAATGATGTTGCATGTTGTGAGCGTCATATAGAGATTAGGGGTGATTAAATTGGCTGACGAATGTTGTGGCTCAAATAAAATGACTGAAAATGAAGGAGAAAATTGTTGCAGCTCTTCTGATAAATCAAATGCAAAACAAGAGAATTCAAGTTGTTGTTCAAATAACAACAATTCAGTAAATAGCTTTAAATCAATACCAATTTTAATTCAAGAAAAGACTAGTTGTTGTAGCAGTAATTCATCGAAGGAAACAGTTAATGAACATGAAAAAACAAGCTGTTGTAGTAGTAATGAACAACATACATTAGAGAAAACAGAGACACTCACGAATCCTCTTCCTTCTGGAGAGAAAATGGCATACAGAGTTCACGGAATGGATTGTCCTGCTTGTGCAAAAACCATTGAAAAAGGTTTAAGCACATTAAAGGATATAGCTGAGGTAAACGTTAATTACAGCACAGCGAAAATGCAGGTAGCTGCAAGTAACTCTGATGCCTTTATTCCGATTGAGAGTGAAATTGAAAAACTTGGATATTCTATTGAACCTTTAAATCAAAAAGGTAATATAAAAACGTTTAATATTGAAGGAATGGACTGTGGTAGTTGTGCTAAGAGCATAGAAAACCACTTAAATACTCTTCCATCTGTTAAAAATGTCAGCGTTAATTTCTCAACCGGAAAAATGAAAATTGAACATTCGGGTAGTGTCGAAGATATTATGACTGAGGTTTCTAAAATCGGTTATAAAGCTTTATTACAATCAAATAAGAAATCGATACAGACGGTCAAAAATAAAAACGAAAATGGTTTAGTCATCCTATCTGGTGTACTAATAGCACTAGGATTTATTGGTTCATTTAATGGGATTTCTACATTGATGTCCGTAATACTCTACGCAATTGCAATGGTGATAAGTGGGTATAAGCCAGTTAAGAGTGCATTCTATGCACTAAAAAGTCGTTCACTGGATATGAATGTTCTAATGTCTGCTGCGGCTATTGGAGCTGCTCTAATCGGTGAATGGCTTGAAGGTGCTACCGTTGTTTGGTTATTTGCAATCGGTAACTACCTTCAAACAAAATCAATTGAAAGAACAAGGAATTCAATACGTAATCTAATGGATTTAGCTCCTCCAGAAGCTTGGGTCCAAGTTGGTTCAGAGATAATTAAAAAACCAGTCGAAGAAATAACAGTTGGTAACATTATCATTGTTAAACCGGGTGATAAAATCCCATTAGATGGCGTAATCATTCAAGGAGAATCAAGTGTCAATCAAGCTCCTATTACAGGAGAATCCATTCCTGTAGATAAGGAAATTGGTGATAAAGTATACGCAGGGACTATAAATGAACATGGTTCCCTTGAGATTAAGGTCACAAAGCTAGTTGAAGATACGACCATATCAAAAATTATTCACTTAGTTGAAGAAGCACAAGAACAAAAAGCACCAACAGAAGCATTTGTAGATAAATTCGCAAGTATCTATACACCTGTTGTGTTTATTCTAGCATTGGCAATTATGGTGTTGCCTCCAATATTTGGATTTGGTACTTGGGGAGATTGGTTTTATAAAGGGCTCGAACTACTTGTTGTAGCTTGTCCTTGTGCTTTAGTCATTTCTACTCCTGTTGCGATAGTATCAGCTATAGGGAACGCTGCTAAGAATGGCGTGTTAATTAAAGGTGGAACATTCTTAGAAAAAACAGGTGCCATCACTGCTATTGCATTTGATAAAACAGGAACTTTGACTGAAGGAAAACCCAAAGTATCAGAAATCAAGTCGTTAACGGTATCAGAAGAAGAATTGCTTTCAATAGCTTTTACATTAGAAGATTACTCAACACATCCTATTGCCAAATCAATTGTTGGTTACGCCAACGAAATAGGAATTCAACCTAAAAATGGTGAGATGTTCAAGAGTATCGTTGGAAAAGGCGTACAAGCAACAATTGAAGGAAATATTTTTTATGCTGGTAATCTAAAACTATTCGAAGAAATGAATGTATCTTTAGAGGATGTAAAAAAACATGTTCAAGATATACAAAACAAAGGGAAAACTGTCGTTATAATAGGGACACAAATTCAAATTATCGGGATTATTGCGGTTTCTGATACAATACGAGAAACTTCAGCATCAGCTTTAAAAGAATTAAAACTAAGTGGAGTTAATCAAACTGTCATGTTGACTGGAGATAATAAAGGAACTGCAAATACGATTGCTTCAGAAGCAAATGTTAATCGTTATTTCGCAGAATTATTGCCTGAGGATAAAGTAGATGCCATTAAGAAATTACAAAATGAAGGTCATAAGGTGGCTATGGTTGGAGACGGGATTAATGATGCTCCAGCACTTGCAACAGCAGATTTAGGTATTGCTATGGGTGGTGCAGGAACTGACACTGCAATGGAGACAGCAGATATTGTTTTAATGGCTGATAATCTTGATAAACTTCCTCATACAATGAAGTTAAGCAGAAAAGCTTTAACTATTATTAAACAAAATATTTGGTTCTCCATCATTATTAAAGTCATTGCATTAGTCTTAATCTTTCCTGGTTTGCTTACACTTTGGATGGCTGTATTAAGTGATACAGGTGCTGCATTAATCGTTATTCTAAATGCAATAAGATTGTTAAAATTTAAAGAATAGTTATTAATGAGATGTTTCAAGATAAGAAACATCTCATTTTTTACAAAAAGAATTTTTATTCAACTAACCTACTTCAATAATTGAATAGTGTTGAAATATTTAAATTTTCAGGAAAAGTAGACTCCCCTTAATCCGCCAAGAAGATTCCGAACTAATACATTTAGTTACAATTTTCATCTATTCCTTCAATATCATATTGTATTTCATATAATCTTTTTACCAATTGCATGTCTTGGCGAGATTGTATATATACACATCCAATCTCCTAACAATTCACTGTTTAGTTTTTTGTATAATTATCTTTATAGTTGTTTCTTACATTTTACAATTATAAAATTTATTGGAGGTTTACCTTTTATGTTCTTATTGGGCTCATCAATTTCTGAAAACTCTATCAGTCCATATTTTCCAAATTCTTGTTTTATCGAGTCAGAATCATAAAAAAACATTTTTACGCCTTCCATTATCTCAAAATAGTCTTTATCCAATTGTTTTCCCTTTCCAAACATTGGGGCTTTCTTTGAAACAGTTGTAAAAATCATATATCCATTTGGCTTTAACTGATTATAGCAATCTTTAATAAACTTATCTCTCTCACGTTTATTCAATAAGTGAATAAGTGCATAGCAAAATATACCGTCATAGAGTCTGTTATCAAAAGGCATGTCAGTTACTGAACCATGAAAAATACTAATATCAAGCCTGTTTTGCCTCGCCAAATCAATCGCTGTTTTTGAAATCTCAATACCTGTTACATTTATTCCATTGTCAATAAAAACCTTTGCATTTCTGCCATATCCAATACCTGGTACCAGTATATCTTTAATATTCCTTTCAAGAAAAAAATCCTTTGTTAAGATTGCGGAGTCTGTAGGATCAAATCCCCACATCGTTTGTTTTTCTGTAAAACTTGATTCCCAGAATTCCATTATATATCTATCTCCTTTAATTAAAGATACAATGACTCTTTAATAACTATAATTAATTTTCATCTTTTTGTAAATAGTAATTCCTTTACAATTAATGTAATGTATTCTCATTTTTTCATATCATTCTTGTTTAGCTAAACTGTTTCTTTAGTTCAATAAAAAGAGCATTACCTCTTCTTTAGTAATGCCCCCGTAAGTTCAACAAGAAACTAATCATCTAAAAGGTTTAAGTCCAAAGAAATGCATACATATTTCTGTATTAGTAAAAAATACTTAAGAGGTGAGAAAAAATGGAATATGATAATTTAAAACTTACATCTTCCGAAATAGGAACACTATGGGGGGAATATGTAAACGGAACAATGGCCGAGATAGTAAATAGGTATATGATTTCTATTTTAGAAGACGAATCAATAAAAAAAGTTTTTGAAATAGCCATTAAGACATGGGAAAAGCAAAAGAAGCAGCTTGTTTCCTTCATTGAGAAAGATGGATTTCCAGTTCCCATTGGATTTACTGAGTCCGACCTTAATAAAAGTGCAGAGAGATTGTTTTCTGACACATTCTGCTTAAATTATTTACATATTATGACTATCCATGGTTTGTTGGGTCATACAACTGCTTTTAGTGTTTCTGTCAGAAAGGACATGCGGGAATTTTACAATTCATGTGATAATGATGCAAAAAGTATGTACAATTTAACCATTGAGTTATTGCTTAAAAAAGGAAAATTCCAAAGAGACCCCTATTTCTATCCTAACGAGAGCCCTGAATTTATTTCTACCAAAGATTTTACTGATGGATTCTTCGGAAAAGGGAGACTTTTATCTGCTTCAGAAATAATCAGTATTTCTCTTAACATTAAAAAGGGCATTATGGCAAAAGCTCTTTCAATCGGATTCAGTCAAGTCACAGAATCGAAAGATGTAAGAAAGTTTTTTGAGGAATTAGAAAAAACCGCAGATGAAAACCTACAAGCCCTTTCAAAAATTATGCAAAAGGATAATTTGCCAGTTCCAATGTCGTTGGAATCAGAGGTTACAACGTCAAAAGACTCTCCTTTTTCAGATAAATTAATGTTGTATCATATGGGATTCTTGGCTCAAACTGCACAAGTATATTACGGGACAGGTCTAGCAGGAGCCATGCGAACAGACCTGGCTGTAGCTTATGAAAAAGCAATTCTAAAAACATTAGGAATAACCAAAAACTGGTTTGATATTATGGTGAAAAACAAGTGGTTAGAACAACCACCACTTGCTCCCAATAGAAAAGAACTTGCACAAGATAAATAGGATATACCCCTCATTAGTGAGGGGTGTATTTTTAATTAGCTTCTTATATTTAATGGATAATTCCAACATAAAGTAGTTATTCCTTCTTCAAACAACCTGACCCTTACTTGAAGAATCGCACCTGTTAATACAATAAGAAAAATCAGTTCCCCAACACTAATCCCAATACGTTAATTCAAAAAAATCGCTGTCTTTACGTCGCGTGAGCTTAATTAACTCCTACTTCATTACTCCTTCTTTCTAACAAGATAGTGTCACGCCATACACCACCCATTTTACCAATTCGTTCTCGCCGTCCTACTTCACGAAAACCCAATTTGTAATGCAATTTGAGGCTTGAGACATTTTCAGGGAAAACTCCAGATTGTAACGTCCAAAATCCCTTCTGTTCACTTATTTCAATTAAGGACTTTAAAAGTAAACTACCAATTCCTTTCCCCTTGTTAGTTTGACTAACGTAAACACTTACTTCTGCAACCCCTGAATAGACACATCGACTTGAAACAGGGCTTAAAGCAGCCCAACCTAAAACTTTCCCATTTGAACTTGCAACAATTCGACAATCTAATATATGACCGTTATCCCATTCTTCCCAAGAAGGAGCTTCTTTTTGAAATGTTGCATTTCCAGTAGCAATTCCTTCAAGATAGATTTCTCTTACCTGGTCCCAATCATTTGGGAGCATCTTATCAATATGTATTTTACTTTCCATTCGCTCACCTACCTCCCCATTGTAATGTAAAGCAAGTTCAGGCATATTACTTGGACTAAAATATTGAAGTTCATCCGTTTCATTATCTATTGGACTTAGTTCACCACTTTGAATAATGCAATCAAACATAAAGACGTTATACTCCACTTGATGACCATTAGGATATTGGTAACGAAAGTCTTTCCTACCAAATACGCCTAATAACTTCTTTGGTACAACATATAATTCTGTCTCTTCCCATACTTCATGAACAACTGCTTCGGCAGGTGCTTCTCCAAGTTCAAT
This sequence comes from Metabacillus bambusae, assembly GCF_017497975.1. GTDB lineage: Bacteria > Bacillota > Bacilli > Bacillales > Bacillaceae > Metabacillus > Metabacillus bambusae. The sequence continues at coordinate 74,374 of NZ_JAGDEL010000003.1, forward strand.
TGCACCAGCATTAGTAAGGAAGTATACTTTATTTTTCAAATATAACTAATGTTTTTTCAGGTATTTCAATTTGGTCAATATCAAAGTTATTCATTTGAAGGGTTATCTCACCCTCTCGCTCTTCTGCTTCTTCTCCTACCCAACAACTATACAGTTCAAAGAAATCACCTTTTTCAAGGTAACTGTCCATAATTTTACATAGTTCTATTAGCTTCTTTTTCGATTCGGCACAAATTTCTGGAGTGGTATATTCAGAAATCTTAATACCCCAATGACTTGATACTTCATAAACATAAGGAGTAGTAAACTGATATTTTTTTACATTTAACAGGTCATGCTTATCCGCAAAACAACTGCCGATATAAAAAGAATCGTCTGAATAATCATCATCATTAATCGATATTTCTATATTACAGCCAATGTAGGAAGCTAAACTCATTTCCACTCACTCCTTGTTATTCGTTCTCACCTATTCTGCTCTTTGCTTTGATAAGAAAAAGGTCAATCCCACTTATTGATGGATTGCACCCGTTAGTGAAATAACAAGATACCTATTTCTCGAAATTTAATTTCTCCTGCCTTTCTGCAAACCAAAGAAGTGCTTGCTGTTCCATTTCTTTCACAAATGTCTTTTTTGCTGGGCTATACTCACTTGTATCATGGAAATTTTCGGCTAATTCTTCTTTAAATCTAGTGTACCTTGCTACTTCTTCAGGATTAGACCGCAGATAATCTCTAAATATTAGATGTCGTTCAATTTGTTGGTTATCAAATTGATAAAAATGTATATGATGAGTTCTGTTTTCTCCGCCTTTTCGAAATAACCTTCTACCTGTAATACCCCATTCTCCAGCAACATCATATCCAAGGTTAGCCATCTTTTCATTGAATTTATCTACCTTCTCGATATCTTTTACAATACACATCATATCGATTACAGGCTTTGCCTTCATACCGCGAACTGCTGTACTTCCAAAATGTTCAAATTTTATGATATCATTCTCAAATATTGTTTTTAGAAATTGAGCCTCATTTTGAAACATTTGACCCCAGTTTTCACTAAATTCAGTAAGCCGCACTTTCATTTTGGATACCCCCTTTGCGAAACTTATTATGGTGAATTATTCTATAATACATTTCAACTCCCTGTTACTTAAAAATAAAAAAGTTAGGTGATAAAATGCACCTCTTACATAAATAAAAAAGTAAGTTCTTATTATATTAAACTGCCACTTTAGCTGAGTTACTTGTATTTTAACTTCACCATAAGACGGAGAAAGCTTAACAATAAAATCTTCCTCTCCATTGGAGGACAGGTATGTTGCTTCATTATAATAAAATAGCAAGTCTTTTGAAGAGGTATCTAATAACGTTGGTTCACATTCAATAAAGAAAGAAAGTCGTTTTCTTCTGGAAATGTAGGCATTTTCCCATCTCCTTTTATATCACTATTTTAACAGTTTCCTGTTCAACTCCCTACCTTTAGTTGAACAAGCAAAAAAAGCTGCCGAAGCAGCTACAGTTGTTCAATTCTAGCACCCGATAGTCAAATAAGAGTTATTACCTATTTGTCTTTAAGTATAATTATTTTCTTATATAAAATATATGTCCCACCTAAGGATAGAAGGGGGATTAATGTGACTTTACTCCAAGAAATCATAGGATAATAAGGATCAGTTGTTGAGTGATTTGGATAATAAATAGACCTCCATTCACTTGGTTCAGAATAAAAATGGGAAAGTACAACCCAAATAAAAAAGAATAGTGATGTTAAAATCCAATAAATGGATATGCGTTTCGTATTTAACCCTCCTTTAAATATTAGATGGTTAATTTTAATTAAAGTTTCCTCTAGTCGTCTCTGTGTGTTGGTTTTTCATATTTCGTTCTTCAACAATCCTGCACCGTTAGTTCAATAATAAAAAGAGTTGTCGATCCAAACATTGATCTTCAACCTGCACCCGTTAACTTAAGTACACTCTTTCACAAAGTCACATATTTTTGGTTGTACCTGGGAACAAGAAAAAGTGTTGCAGTAACAACTCTAAAAACTCATTGTTTAAGAAATATTCAACAATTTTAGTTAACTTGGATATTAACGTTGATGTCTTTTTGATTTTTTCCTTTGATACAAATAAATTGTTTGAAGTAATAAAATGATAATAAAAGCTAAATCAAAATAATCTGCATAATCCTTATATAAAAATCTGCCAATAACTATAATACCAAGTATTAATAAAAAATAAGGGTAAAGATTAGGTATCCTCCGCAAGATTAACACCATCCCAAAATCCTTAAAATATCTTACAATGGAACTCTGACTTTATGTTTGCTAATTATTTTTTTCTTCCCAAACTTTCATTAAATTATTGTGAAATTCCTTTGGCTTTTCGATTAAAATCCAATCAATTGAATGTGCAGGCGTTGGCAGTAACTTCTTACGACGCATTCTTATTTTTTCGTGATTTGTATAGTGAGGGTAAACTACAGTAGCCTTTGAAAAGCTGGTGGTACTACTTTTGAAAAATTGAATGTCTTCAATTTCATCCCAATAAACCTTATTTCCTTTTAAGTCGATTACAATTCCTTCATCATCCCAATAAAATCCTTTACCTTCAATTCTTTTTCTCCAAAGATAAATTGAAGAACCTATCGTGAAAGTTGAAAAAATAATCATCAAAATTGACACAATGGGGGCAGCCCTTAAAGCCATAATGGACAGTATAAACAATAATATTCCTGCAACCATAAAAACCAATATTAATAGCAGAGATATTCTGTACAATCTTACTTGTCCCACAAAATAACAACACCTTTTTAAATTTGATTTATAGATATTTTATCAGTTGTTCCTCTTCAATTAAACTGCCATTTAGTGCAATAAAAAAAGCTCTACTCCTTGTTGAAGTAAAGCTACCCTAAAGTTTAAGTACATTATTTCACAAACTTAATATTATTGTTTATTTATGATTCAAGAGATTCTTCAATTCTATCTAGCCATTCATTTACTAATGTGTTAAAAATTTTGGGTTGTTCAATTTGTAAATTTAATTACTTTTAAGAAGTAAAAGAAGCCAAGAATTACTGGATTGATAAGTCCATACCGGTATTTAAACGTATTTAACGAACGTAAACTGGATTAATGATCCTTCACATAATTTGTTCCCCTCTGGTAAATATTATATATGTTGTTAATCAAAGAAGGAGGAAGCTATATTATGGACTCAAAAAAGGCACAAGAAATATCGTCTTCATCGGTAATGGCCAATGTAACTTATAATGGAAAACAAATCTACATAGAACATGTGGATCAACAAAAAGGGATGGCCACAATTCATCCCCTTGATGAACCTAGTAAAAAGGAAACTGTTTCTGTAACCAATTTAATTGAACAATAAAATACTACAATAAAGAATAGAAGGATAACCTAGTAATGTTGTCCTTCTATTCTTTATTAGAAAAGACTTCTACATTAAATGATCATACTTTTATCAGATGTTAGTTTCCTCTATCTGTTGCACATGGTGGCTTTTCAAACCAGCCTTTCTCAATCATAATTTTTGCTGCATCTTGAACAAAACCCGAATTTTTAATTAAGGCATCAGCAAAGATTAGTGCCATATCATGTCTTCCATTTACGGCCATTGCATTTCCAAATGTTCTAATTTTCATTGTAAACATTTCCATCTTATGAAATAGCAGTAACTTATCAGAAAAAGGTGAAAAAGTAGATGATGATACTAAATCATCAAGAAAAGATGGTGTAGGCAAATTTACCTTATGTAGCTTCTTTAAGTAATCATCAGTATTTTTTGTTATAATCTTTTTTCCTTTTTCAAACAATTTTCGAATCTCTTCATCCTTTACTACTTGAGCAAATGCATTTATTAGTGCCCTACTCGTTGCATTATTTTCTAAAATATCGTAAAGATGTGTAATTTCTAATGCATGCAATGGTCGTACATGTCCAAAGAATCCGTTTAAAAAATCCTGATGAACAAATTCTACGTTTTCAGGAGTTGGAATTAACGGTGGTTTATTGATAAGTCCTTTATTCATTAATATTTCATTGATTTGTTCCATTAAATCCATAGTAGAATCCATACAATATCTAAAGAACTCTTTTACGTCCTTCCTATATACAAGAGGTATAGCTATATTATAAATACTCATTCCTGCTTTAGATGTATACTTTAAGTAATGAACATAGAATTCATCTTGAAATAATCGAGGAGCGTCTATATTTACGTCCTTTTCTGTTAATCCTTTTGGAATAGGGAAATTTTCTTTTGTGAAAATTCCTTCAATTGTGTTTATAATTTCTACACATAAATTTAATGCATTTTCTAATAAACTTTTAATTTCCTCGTCCTCAACGTTTTGAAGATAATAACTTAAAATGCATTTTCCCATACTGTTTCCCATATAGGTTGCCCAAAGTTTACCCATTTCTACTGATGTTAGTTTTTCTGTAGAGTTTGTTTTTTTTGAACCTAATTTTATTGGTTTAATCGTTTGCATGTTATCATCCTTTATTTCATTTTTTGCTTAGTTTCTTCCTCATTCGAAGTTATATTCTGAATTTAAATTTTATGATTTACACCACCCCGCGTGAAGGCTTTCGTCAGCCGAACTGATACGGTAAATTCTTACGACTTTTACTGAGCTTTTAACACAACTATTATTCTTACTATATTAAGTGCTATTCGACGCAGATAGATCCCTACAAGACGTTACTCTTTCATTTGACACTTCGATATAATCCTTCAATTCATGAGGGAATTGTCTAACTTTTATCTGAGTAATGTGACCAATCCCAAGTTAGGTTAGAAACGTTTCACACCATTAAATGGCTCTTTTCATGAAGAAAGACGCTTTCCTTATTTCAGAAAAGCGCCTGTTTGCGAAAAACTTTTTTGTTTATCATCTTTTGACTGAATATAAACAAAAACTATTTTGTTGAGCAGATTTTATAAAGATAGAATACATAATCAGTAGGTACACTTGAGTAACCCTGTTGACGTATCATCACCGTAAGATTTCCGCGATGATACGTTCCTTGGTTGATTATATGCTGAACCAATTTGGAAAGATGAGTATCTAAAAGTCCGATTTTAGGATGTTCAGGGAAAATCTCTTTATCCAAATCACTTTCATTGTTAAGAAATTCTTGATACTACTGTGACAAATGATGAAACAACATTTCCATTTCCTCAAAACCCTTATTCTTTGTTTTCTCTTGTGCCTAAGCGATGGAAGCTTGAATCTCATCCAGACTTTTTTTATGCATGCAGCAGATTTGATTATTTTACTGTTCTTTTCTTGAAAGATGAGATTCAAATAAATCTATAATTTCCAAAAATCTTTCAGCTTCTCTAAACGTATGATCTGCCAGAAGTGGATGAATATTGCTCTTAATACGACAAGCCTCTATTAAATCTCTTGCTGTTTTCTTAAAATCCCTTAACGAAGCTACTGAAACTCTGTTTTGATCCAAGAACTGATCCAGAATTGGTACAGTTTCAGATTGTGGGCGCATAGAATCCAAATCAACTGCCTGAAAAACCAATTGATCAAAATCATGGCTAAATTCTCTCGCCTGTTCCACTAACTTTCTTTCAGAAGGATCTAAAAGGTGTCCGATAAATTTGGCATGATCAGCCATAATCCGAAGAAAAAATAGATTTTCTTGAATAATTGTGTCAGGTTGGGGTGCAAGTTTTCCTTCATTGAGGTCTTTTAATCTGTTAGCAAAATAAGCTGCTTCTCTGCTGATATGGTCAACTAATAAAGGAAAGTTATTTGTACGGATTTCACAGCGTAAAGTTAAACCTAATACTTTTCTCTTATAACTCCAGATAGCAACAGCTGCTTGATAAACTTCAGTGTTAAAAGCTTGTATTTGGCGTATATCCGAGTTTACATTAAATCTTGCCAACTTTTCCTCTATTCGTTCGAAAAGAGTAATGAACTGTTTGGCTTCTGCAATCAATTGCGTCTGTTCATGAGTAAATCCTAAGCTTAAAAATAAAGCATGTTCCTTCATGATCCTAGACCAAAAACGAATTTCGTCCAATGATCGCATGACAATTGGATTAGCCATAATACCCACTCCTTATTACACTCTTTCCTCCCATATATATGCCAAATTATTTACAGTAATTCATACTATTATTGAACTAACCTGCTTCGTTACAGGAATAAGAAAAAGCGTCTCCACCTTATTGTAGAAACGCAGCCTATAGCTATCCAGTTAAACAAGATTTTTAGAAAATCCTACACTTTTATCCTTATACCCCATAATTAGATAAAATTGATGTGCCCCTTCTTATTAAAGAAAAGCCCCCGATTTTGGAATAAGAATATCAAATTTCTCTTTTAAGTTCGGTAGGAGTTTTTATTGAATTTTTTCCGAATAAATGCGATAAAAAATAATAATATCGGTATGATAATTTGTAATGGTATATGTTGATAAGGTTGAATAAATTTTAAACCCACTCCCCGTGCTTCCACATAATTATTTGAATATAAGAATGATAAGGGAACAATAATAGTACTGATTGCAAGCAGTATTGAACGTTGATCCTTTATATTAAATAATTGTGTGATACCAACAGAAGCTCCATACATCCACCCTCCAACCTTAAAAAACACACCTGCCACCATCATTAAAATAACCAATGCATCGAATCGTTCAAGAAAATCAGCGATAGAAACCAATCGTGTTGAAGACATAAGAGGATAAGGGTCCCTACTATAAATTTCTGGTCCTAAAACTGCAATGTTGATCATTGTATTAATGATTAACAAAATACCGCCAATCAAAATGACAGCCATGCCTACCTTTCTGGCATGGTGTTTTTTATTTAGAATTGGCAAAAACATTGTAATTATGATTGTTTCGCCAAATGGAAACGTAATAGCAACCGGAAAAACTTCCTTTAATACCGGTTTTACACCGTTACCTAATATAGGGGTAAGGTTAGATATGCTGAAGTCTTTAACAGTAAATAAAAGGATCCAAATCACGATAAGTGAGATAATATAAACCGGAAACACTGTTTCTCCCATACGGGCAAATACTTCCATACCTCCCCTAAGACAATAAATCATTAATATCATAAAGCTTACGGTTACAACCGGCATAGGGGTTTCAGTTAAAATGGTTGTGTAAATTAAATCACTGAAATCCCTGCATGCAGTTGAAGCAAGAAAAATAAAATAAAGGAGATAATACAAAATGATTGGGTATGCAAGATACTTCCCAATGATTTTTGGGATCATTTGAATTAATGTGTCACCTGGGTAATAATCAGATAATTTTACATAGATTAACATTAAAATTAATCCAAATAACATACCTAATAAAATTGTTATCCAGGCGTCCTGTTTTGCAGGTTGGCCTCCTCCAAAAATTAATTTATTTCCTATTTCAAATCCAATTATGACATAGAAAAGTTGAAGGGCACTTATTCTTTGCTGATTCATTTTACCTCCTAATAACAAGCTAATATTCTTCTTATAACAAGGAAAAGTCCATTTTTTAATTATTTCCCAATTTAAATATGTTATGTGAGTTATCATACCTTTCTAAGAATTTACGATTTTTATGCCAATCAATTGATTCATCTAATTTATAAGGATATTTTTGTAATGAATTTAGAATGTTCAACTTGATATTTAATAACTCTTATTCCATTAACTGGCCCTATTGTTGAACATAAGTTTAAGACCATTCTTCAATTAAACTGCTTCGTTACTTAAATAAGAAAAGCGATCCTCCATTATTGAAGCATCGCACCCATTACTTTAAGTGTAATACTTCACAATCTTTTAATTAGAACCATCTATAGAGCATCGTCCGAAGTAAGATCAAACTACTTAGTTGACTAATGCTACTTTATAACTTCCGACGAAGAAGGCACTTGAATTCAAATGCCTTCTTTTATTTATGGATTAGATAACTTTGTTTTGATGCATCCCTACCACCATTTTAAACGAACTTCTTTTTCAACTATCCTACCCGTTAGTCGAATAAAAAAAGGCTGCATTTTTAGCAGCCAGATCTTTAATGAAAGCATCCGTTAGCTGAAAAGAAGAACAGCTAATACATTTAATTTGGAGAATTAAGGTTCACCTTTCTATCTTTAACTGTTACCCTCTTTCTGTATTTTAATAATTTTTAAAACTAACCCTCTAGAGAAAACTCCCATTAAGAAAAAACCGAAAAACGAATAAACATGGCTCCATTTAAGTGATTTATAAAGGTTCAGCATTTCTGCAAGAGGTTCCCAGACGAAAGCAAAAATGAAAGACAAAATTAGAAGAACTATAGAAAAGGATTTCCAGCTTGAAAAATATTGATAAACTAACATATAAAGTATTGGGAGTAACGTATAATCTATCGGTACTAAAGGAGTACAAAGTGGAAGTAGGGTATCGGGATAAACCCACATTGAAAAATTCCAACCCAGGACATCAAGAAGAGTTGAAATAGAGATGATAAAAAATCCATATAATAAAATTTCTAAAATACGGCTTTTATCAACTATTTTCCACCAAAAAAACCACGGAACAATTGTCAAAGCAAGTAGAATCCACCATTTTAATGAAAGTACAAAATTATGTATCCAATAATCCATCATCATTTTATTTAACTCAATGGTATGTTGTTGTATTTCAATAGGTGTTGGAATTTTCTGCAAATATTGCACCTCCTATTTACTGCAGTTAGTTTTAACCCAAATTTTTGTCATTAAACATACTTTCATCGTACGAATTTCTACCTTCGTTTATATAAATATTCTATAGCTATTAGTGTAATCCTTCTTCAACTAAACTGCCCCGTTAGCTTAAGTGAATTACTTCACAAACTCTAAAAAAGGAAAAGCTTTATGTTAAAAGCTCCCCTTACACTTTTTTACTGAATCACAAACTCTCGATCTAGAATATTCACTTACCAGTTCATTTCTGACACTAATGGTTCAAAAAACTTACCGGATATATCTTGTTTAGAATACAAAAGCCAAGTATATATTCGTTTGGCTGCATCTTCTGGACTCATATCTGCATCATAAGCTCCGGAGGATGTCTGTAACTTACCCGGATGAATAGCTGTAACTGAAATAGGTATATCCTCTAACTCTTGGTCTAAACAAAGCGTAAGCATATTTTGTGCTGCTTTTGCAATCCGATATGAATACGAAAACTTACCTTTTGCAAATTCACCACCTGCCATCTTAGATAAAGAACCTAATCGTGATGAAAGATTAATAATACGAGGATTTGTAGATTTACGTAAATAAGTTAATGTTGCTTGTACAGTCCTAACTACTCCTAAGCAATGGACATTGTATAAATCCATCAACTCTTTTGTGCTTACTTTCTCAATTTCATATGTTTTTCCTGGTATACCAGCATTATTAATAATAATATCAAGATGATTAACATACGTTTTTATTTGAGATGTTATTTCTGCAATACTCTCATCTTTACTTAAATCTGCTAATATTGGGTGACATCTGTTAGGGAAGTTTTTGTTTAGGAAATCTAGTGATTCTTTCCTTTTAACAACTGGAAATACGATATGACCCTTTTCGAAAAATACCCGTACTAATTCTAAACCTAATCCTCGATTTCCTCCTGTGATCAATACATTCATTAAAATTCACCCTCCACTACAATTATCTATTTTTAATGGGCTATAATAAATAAATATATAAAGACTTTTGCTTTTGAATTACTTTTTCATACTTAAACTAAACTGCCCTTTAGTGCAATAGTACAATAAGAAAGTGCATTACTCCTTCTTGAAGTAATGCACCCGTTACTTTAAGTACTATACTTCACAATCTGCTTCGTTAATAAAACCAAAAAAGGCGATACCTTTAAAGAATCGCACTCATTTAGACTAGTTAAAATATATACTTGATTAAACGAATCATCATTCTTGGTATAAACATTAAGATGTTCCAAACTAATTCAAATAAGATTGAATCTCGAATTTCAATAAGTATGTCTTTAAAGGTGCCACCCTGACCATTCTTTTTTTTTGATTTTCATCCTCTATCTCCTAATAACTCAATATTTACTATTATGACCCGATTTTCTAAAAAACTATTTCGATTATCCTTTCTGTTAGTACAACAAGAGCTGTCAAAATAACAGTTCTGATCTTCAGTATGCACCCGTTAGTTCAGTAAGGAAATGATTTCAATACTCAACAATATTGAGCCATTGACCATCAGGACCAATAGTTATGTGAGGGATTTGATTCGATTCAAATATCTTGTAAATATCAATGTTTTTCTTGTTTATGTTACTTAAATGTTGAGATACATCGAACTCTGAAAAAACTAAATAATCCATTGTTGTAGACCGTAAATAAAACTCGTAAATATATTGTTTTGTACTATCCTTTACATACCCTAAAAAACTTATGGTTCTTGGGAAAATACGTATTAAAGGGAATGGAATCTTATTTACTAATAAAAAATCATTCGAAAGTTCATTTAATAGTTCCTCTTCATATTCAGGAATAATAGCATAAATATAACATTCCTGCTTATAAATGCCATTGATAATCTCAACAAACTCCTGTTCATCAATTTCCTCATCAAGCAATATTTCCCTTACCTTTGGAACGCTTTCCAATCAAATCACCCCTTTGTTACAATTATTCAATTAAATTGGAGGTGATTCTTTCTTAAACTAAACTGAACCGTTAGTTAAATAACAAATTCAATTTCTAAAAAGAATTGAACCTAGCTACGATAGACTTCTCCTTTACTAGTCTAATTGAGTGTTTATTTATTTTATAAATCATAACAATTAAATAAATGACATAAAACTGGATGTACGATCTGGTCTTGCTTTATATTTTTTATTTAATGTTAGGGAGTATTTTACTTGCTATAAATTGCGAATCATTTCCTTTATTTCATCACGTTTTTGAATGGTTGTATCGTTTTCATTTGGGAAAATCGCTATAGCACCACCGTCATTTTCAATATCAACTAGTAAATCGTCTAAAAAATTCGAAAGTGGTATGTTGAAAGCTTCGTATGACTCATTTAGATTGGCAGCCTCCATTTCAGCAAAGCTTCGACTTGGCCAAACAGGGAGTAAAAAGGGATAGTCTCCATCATCATCTTCTAATAGTAATAAGTCGCCATTTTCGTCCCGTAGTAACCACACCTGTTCATCCGTTGCAACCATACCATAAAAATATGCAAGTCGCTTTTCAGCAGGACGGTTTAAAATAAATCGTTTAATTAATTTCATATATGTCATTCCTTTACGATAATTATTAAAAAATATACTAAGTAAAATGAAAGTTGTTATATTTTCAAGGAGAATTATACCATTTCTTCTTCAACTAAACTGCCTTCTTTACTTCAATAAGAAAGTGCATTAGCCATTCATGCAGTAATAATTCGTCGCTGCACCACAGAGAATGAAAATATGTTGAATTGTCTATACTGATTCTTAATCTAGTCAACCCAATCCATAGATTATTAATTTTAAGCTATCTCCATCTTTTTTAACGATTGAGATGGGTTTTCTTTTGTATTGTCATTTTTCGGAGTTATAGAAGTAAAGTTTATTTTCAGGATAGTTGAATATTGTTCATCATAATTTTAACATAAATATCCAATATACCTGCTATTTAATCAAATGACATATCACTTTTAACAAAACAACTAGCAAGCGTTTTAAAATACCAATTAGTAAGGTGACAACAACTATAGGCAACGTATGAATTAGTATGATAATAGATATGCTATTTACATCGATGTACATTGTATCTATTTAATAAAAATAAACCCCTTATATCTGTTTGTTTTGTATCGTAGCCAGTACAAATACTATACTACCTTCATAGAATATATTATCTACTAGAAGAAGGAGGGATATTTTATATGAATGACAATGATTATAACCATAGTGATAAAAACAAGAAGAAGTGCAATTGTAAGTCCATCTTAAAAAAACTTCTACTACAAAGTATCAAAAACTCATTAGATTCGTACTCTAACTCAAACTCCAACCCAAACTCTGATAGTCAATCAAGTTCACACAAACAAAGCCAAAAGAAAAAGAAATGTTGCTGCTGTTAATGTTTCCACGCTAATGAAGATCCTTTAACATGTGACAGATCATGACGATTACCTCTGGTAGAATGATAGAGTATATTTCCGGAGCTGAAAACTCTCAGGTTCAGCTCTAGTGTTTTTTTATACCAATATGTATAAATTACATGTAGTTTTGAAAAATATTATGTAAAACGAAAAGTATTAATCCATCTTGAATTAAAGGAATCCGTAAGTTGAATAGATGTGTTGAACTCTTTTGTGTAGTCAATCGAAAAAGGCAGGTTCTTGAGGATTATTCTTATGTTTAAATGCTAACTCAATTTGTGATTTCGTATTACGTTCAATTGATAGTCTTGGTAGTTCATTTTCGGCAAAAAAGGCAACTTCACTTGTTTCTATTCCTCCCTTTGGTTCTCCGCCAATTATTTCACAAAGGATAAATATTTTATAAACGTGATTAGGGGAAGGAGGATGCGGGTGACATTTCTTATCGAGTACACCCAACAACTTGATTGGTTTCACATCAAATCCTGATTCTTCCTTTACTTCTTTAACTGCTACTTCACTGGGGGTTAATCCTATGTCAGCCCAACCACCAGGTAAAGCCCAATTACCATCAGTTTTTTCTTTTACCATTAATATTTTATTGTCCCTAAAGATAACAGACCTAATATCTACTTTAGGTGTTGCATAACCAGTTTCATTGGCAAACAAACCTCTTATTACTGATTTATCCATATCAGTGTGTTGTGACAATATTTCAATGCTTATATTCCTTATTTCTTCAAATCTTTCTAAGTCATAAACATCTTTTGAATAAGTTAATCCTGCCTGTGCAATAGATTGAAGTTGTTTTGCCCATTCAAGCCATTTCGTTTCCATATATCATCACCACCACCAGTACATAATAACTAATATTACCAAACAATTCTAAAAACCAATAGTACAATCTGCAACTAATCTTCCACTGTAATTTTCTAGACGTCTAGAACTTTATTTACACCAAAACTCATGAATACATCTCCTTTATTGTTCTCACAAATTAAAGTTTATTTATTACTATTACTGTATTCTATTTCCACTACTTTTTTCATTCATCCTATGTTTTGCATCTTATTAAAAAAGCGTATCTGCTTATTTGTGCTCTCTATTTTTTAAAAGAATAAGAAGGTTTTTCTTTGTTATTCTCCTTTTTCGGAGTTACAGAAGTTTATTTTAATGGCAGTTGGTGCACAAATAAATCAACACTCTCTTTCTTTATCATTAATTGATTTAAATAAACTTGAAAACATGTAAGTCCTTAGAACCTAAGTTTTTGTTCTAATACACACTTCTGACGCAAGTGATGACGGAAATGCATGTTTACTAGATCGTACCACTCTCTCGCGTTAAGCCAGCCAAAGCCCTCATGTTTAACTTTGTAATTTGTATTTATAGTATCTACTTTAGATTCCCATAGTATCAACCTCTGAAGTACCTGATCTAGTCTACCTATAAGGATTTCTTTACTATCCGAATTGCTTGGTGGGGTATTTAATTCGTCCGGTAACTTGATTTTTATTGGCGGGAATCCTCCAATACTATATAATTGCTCACCAAACTCCGTTTTCCCAAGCTTTTGCTCTACCTCTGCTGCTGCACAAGTTTCCACATTGTCAAGGTACTCATGAGCAACGAGGATCAAATGATCGTACATTTGACCGATAGACCAAACTCCTTCATCTGTTATAAATCTTAGTTGCTCCAAAGAATAGTTTTGCAGATAGCTTTTGTATGTTTCAATCACTTTTAAATTACACAATTCCATCACTCCCTTATCACTTTAATACATATTAATGTCTCTTGATGTGTAAGCATTGTTTCTAATCTATTAGTTCTCTATTAATAGTTAAATCCCTTTCCTTTATAACCTGTCTATCCCTCCTAATTGTCTGGTATCCATCTGGTTATCAACCATTAGAATATTTACATTTCTTTTTCTTTGAATTACGTATAAATTCCTTCTTTTTCAGCTAACCTTGCTTCGTTATAAAGAAAAATGTTCTAATAAGAGAAACTATTTATTTAATAAAGACGTTAGCCCATTTTGCTCCTTCTCTTATCTTTAGAGTACACTCTGATAAAGAACTACCCCTAAAAATATCCACCCATAAAATTCATCATAAAAAAGAAGCCTCTCTCAAAGGCTAACGGGTTCTGTTTCCTATCACAAAACGTTAATTTACAGTTGAAAAATATAAAGTATAATGTATATCAAAATGCACCGCAATCTGTGGTGTTTTTTGTTTTCAAAAATAAAATAACCCAGATCGATATGATATGAACTGAGCTATTCTCTGTATTTAAATTTGTTGCTTCTTCAACTAACGCACCCGTTAGTTGAAGAAGGACTAAAGAATAATTCATTTACTACATATTATTTCTCTTGTAGCAAATATTAAACTTATAACTAATTATAAGGACAATTTGATTATGACTGGTAAGATAGAAGCTATTCTGTGGAGTATAGCTCTCCCAGGCTTTGCTCAATTTTTAAACAAAAAATTTGTTAAAGGTATTGTTTTTATTTTTTTGGAGTTCCTCGTTAATGTTAATAGTCATTTTAACATAGTGATTTTGTATAGCTTTCAAGGAAATACTGGAGAAGCTATCGAATCAACAAATTTTCAATGGCTAATGTTCTATCCCTGTCTATATATGTTTGCTATGTGGGATGCATATAAAGATGCAGAAGGAGAAACTCCTCCTTATTCATATCTTCCTTTTGTATTTGGTACTTATTTTGTAACAATTGGGCTTATGTACTCTTCTTCACTAAAATTCGGACAAATATTACTTGGACCTGTTTGGCTTCCAATTTTGTTTTTAATCCCAGGTTTATTGTTTGGAAATTTTATAAAGTGTATGTTAATGCGAATTAAGGGTCTAAGAAAGTAGTTATTGTTTGTAGAAAATACAATAAATGGAGGCTTATAATATGACTCAAAAAAAGTCTTTAAGTTCAAGTGAATTAGGAACATTGTGGATGACCTATCAACAAAAAACAATGACACAGAGAATACTTGAATATTTTATAGAACAAGCGGATGACAATCGAGCTAAAGAGATTATGCAAGATACTCATACGAAAATTATTAACTATCTTGAAACTATAAAAAACATCTTCAAAAATGAAGGTGCTGTTATTCCTGTGGGATACATAGAGAAAGATGTTAATATTGGTGTGCCTAAGCTGTATGACAATATGTTTGATATTATGTTTCTTCGTCTACTCAAAGAAATAAGTATGGGATTACATACTCTCCATTTAAATATGGCATATCGCAAAGATATAGTTCTTCTTTATAAGGAATTAACATCATTTACCCAAAGTGTTTACGATGAATGTGTGGACTATTTGCAAGAGAAAGATGTTTTACCACGACCTCCTGCTGTAACTATGCCAAAGACTGTGGAGTTTGCAAAAGGAACCAATTATATGAGTGGCTTTAACTTGTTTTCTGAA
This sequence comes from Metabacillus bambusae, assembly GCF_017497975.1. GTDB lineage: Bacteria > Bacillota > Bacilli > Bacillales > Bacillaceae > Metabacillus > Metabacillus bambusae. Next base: position 89,974 of record NZ_JAGDEL010000003.1, read on the forward strand.
AAGCGAGCATTGAATACAGTTGAAATAGCACATTTATACCAATCAATTGAAGCAAATATTATTGGAATGCAAATGATTACGGGGTTTGCACAAGTAGCAAATGAACCTGAAGTAAAAAAATACTTCATAAAAGGAAAAGAATTGGCGAAAAAAATTGTAACTGACAATACGCAATTATTACTTCAGAGTGATATTCAACCACCTTCAACGTGGGGCGCAAATGCAACAGACTCAAAGGTAGCTCCTTTTTCAGATAAATTAATGATGTACTGTACGAGTCTGTTTTGTAGTTTTGGTTTAGGAAGCAGTGCTATAGGAACAGCATTTAGTTTACGAAGTGACCTCCCATTAAAATTAATTAGTGAAGCAAAAGACATATTAACTTATGGGCAGGATGGTGGAAAAATTATGGCGAAAAATGGTTGGCTCGAAGAGCCACCTCAAATGCAGGATAGGAACAATTTAACTAAATAATAAAGCTGAAATCACTGAAATAATACAAGAACTCCTAACTATTCAGGAGTTCTTATGTATTATTGAACCTAGAAAAAAACGTTTGTATATATTTAAATAATCTTAATCTTTGCTTTCTTCTACTCCTTCTTCAACTAGTCGAGTAGAAGAGAACCTCTCCACCTTACGGTGAATGTGTTCTCCCCCCTCACAGAACCGTGCTTGCGCTACTCACGCACACGGCTCCTCCTAGTTACCATTCACAAATTATAGCTAACTTTTTAATATTTAATATTGCTATTTCTGCTATCCTTACTAGTCCTGTTTCCATTTATAGTTCCTACCTCTGTGTGTAGGTCTACCTCTGAGTGTAGTAAATGTGTCCCTAGCAAGGGAGGTAACTGGTAGCTAGCCTTTCCTCCATCGGCATTACCCAACTTCATTGGTACTACGCTGCTATCCGACTCCCTACCTGGCATTTGGTTTCCTTACTTTTTATCGCTTGTACACCATACTCTTCTAAACTAGAAAAGACCGATAGGGTCTCCCGAGTTGCCGTATCATATCAATGTGTTACGTGCCAAGGTCTCTGACCCCAGAGAGGTTTCATTCTTCTTGCCATTACGAAGAATGAAATGTTGCTTTCTGTCGCAGTTAAAACATCAGCCCTCTCGATTTACTAACATTATGGGGCTCAATCCCTTCAACCATTTGGCTTTCGGCCCGCAACCTAACTGTCTACGCTTAAAGACTAAAGTTACCTTTAGCCCTCCAAGACTCGCTACGAGTGAATGGCTAGTTCTTGCTCGACGGGAATCCCACCCGCTATATGATACGACCTAGGCTCGGCCGCACAACTGCCCGTTACTTGAAGAAGGAAAAAGCCACTTTGATGGCAGCTGATCTGTAACTCTTGCACCCGTTACTTGAATAAGAACTATTTTACATAAGACAAATATTGTGCATCAAGAAGTATGTAGTTTCAACAAAAAAATCCAGTTTTAATCTCTGGATTTTGGACTTGTTATGAATAATTGGTATCCATAGATTATAAATGCATAACAAATAGAAGTATAAAAAATGTGTTTTGGCTTAAAATTGACTAATTTGTAAATCTTTAATTTTTGAAACACCCAATTGGCAGGAAAAGCAAGAAAGGAATCCATCAAAATATTAGTCAAAGCATAGAGCCAAAATTTCCCGAAAGTGAAACGAAAAATCCAAATCGTACCTACAAAAAATGGTCCAAATATAAAACTTAATTCAGTAAAAGCTTTATTTAGCAATCCACCTTTTACTGTCCACCATTTAAATGGGTAAGATAAAATACTTTCAACTAATACCAATAATGAAGCAAAACTTGCAACAGGCGTATACTTTTTAAACTCATTTTTTGGAATAAAGAAAACGGTTAACCAAGGAATCAAAAAAAGTCCAATTCTAATTATTGCAGCTAACATTTGTCTTACTCCTTACTCGTTTTTTTTATCTTGCTATAAACTGGTAAAGAATATGTATTTGCTTCTTTATTCTTCGAAAATATTGTGCCTATTCAAGTAAACTGCCCGTTACTTGAATAAGAAAAAAGCTTTACTGCTTGTTTAAGTAAAGCACCCGTTAGTTCAACAAAACCTATCCTTAAATCCACTCTTTTCCATGTTCACGAATGAATTTAATATCGTTTTGGTAATGTTCAAGATGTCCTTCATCTATCATTTTTTGAAAAGCAATATCGACTTCGTTGGTTTTTCTTTTAATTGTTTTACATAACCCTTCTAATCGTAGCAAAACCATTTCCAAATAATCTTCTTCTATTCCTTCACCGTAAGATTCAAAAAACAATCTTACTCTTTGTTTTATACGGTTGGCGTGTTGTAATGAATTATAATAAACTTTCTCACCTGTTTCAGAAAGATAAAATCTACTTAAAGGGACGCAAGTATAAAGAGTATAAGCTATGTCCCAAAGTCTTGGACCAGGTCCAGTAACATTAAAATCAATAATACCTGAATCAAACTCTTGAGTAAAGGAACCTATAACTCGCGTAAGATAATATTTTCCTGGATTTTGACTTATCCAATATTCTTCATTTAGATATGTAAAACTGTATTCTTCTCCGATTGCTATGCCTTCTTGGAACTCAATAAACTCTTTTAAAGTCATCTTCCCACCACCTGTATCGTTTTTAAAAAATTATACTTTTTCTTCAACTATCCTGCCCTTTAGTTCAATAAGAAAGAGCATTTCCCCTTCTTAATTAATGCACCTGTTAGCTTAATAGCGTCTAAAGGTATCCAATCCAATTATGTCCATCTGCAAATTGTGTTTTTAAAGATGACTTAAGCCACTCTCTTTCCTCCAAAACTAAATGTGGTAGTATATTTTGAAAGTCTTTAAAGTCCTTTTCTCTGATTTCTGAAGAGCCTGCTTTATAAAGGAGTTGGACTTCTGGTTTTATATACGGTATGCCATCGTTTGTCCTTAGAAAAAGCTTGTTTTTGGCTCCTTTAATTGATTTTTCTCTTCTGTATATCCATTCATTATTTTCACTATTAACTATCATAATTTGAAATGACCAAGGTGCATCTGTATTTCTACTAACCCAAACATCATTTATAGACGTTAAAAACTCTCCAGCTTCCCAAGGTATCAGCTTTCCATTTTGTGCTTTGTATAACACCCAGTTTTCCTTTAGAGATTGGTATAAAACTTGTTGTTCATACCTATAAATAACCACGTCTATATCACTATGTTCTCTAGTTTGTTTTCCAAGATGTAAATCTAACGCCCAACCTCCAGCAATACACCACGAAATTGGGATTTCAGCGAATATATTATTTATTTCAGTAACCGAAATTGGCATCCAATTATCTAAATCTGTTCTCACACATATTCCCCCTACTTTCCTATTCCGCTTAGTTCACTATACTGCCCCTTTAGCACATTAAGGCGAGTTTAAAATTTAAACCGAAGGCTCAGTTTTGGTCCCTTGATGAAAAACCATTTTCCATACACCCTCATTTAGCTTCCATATAGAACTACGTAAGGAATTTTGGTTACTAATTTCATTGAAAATTCGGTATGTGGCTAACACAATATCAGCCGATAAAGGGTGAACCTCAAAATCACTCAATTTCATTTTAACAATTCCTATTCCGTCATCAGTAATATCTTCATCCTTATACAAAACCTTACCTGAACTTCCAAATTCAAAGAAATCATCAGACAATAATTTTTTTAGCTCAGCTCTTGATGAACGTACTTCTGGATTTAATAGATTCTCCTCTAACTGTCTTATATGGTCTTTTAGATTATTATCTGTTTTCATTTGGAATGTCTCCTTTACAACGATTAGTAAACTAATTCAACAAAAAAGAGCACTAATCCTCTTTAGATTATGCTCCAATTGTTATTAAGCTAATGCACCCGTTAGTTTAACAAGAAAAGAATACATTCCATAGTAACCCGTCTTTTTGTAACAAAAGAAAAAGAACCACTCCTTCATATTAGGAATAGTTCCCTTCAATTTATTTTTACTTAACAATAAGAACCGGGCATTTAACTCTTTTAACTACTTTATGACTTACACTTCCTAGTACCATTTCTTGTAAAGAATTTAGACCTCGACTACCTATAATCACTAAATCAAAATTTTCTTTGTTTGCATAGACTACTATTGCTGGACCTGATTCTCCGTGTAACAATTTAAGATTATAAGACAAATTACTTGATTTCAGCTGTTCTTCAATAGGTAAGAGTTTCTTTCGTCGTGACAGTTCTAATTCTTCTTTTCCTTGAGAATGAAGAACTTCATCCTTTGATTTTGAATAATCAACGACATAAACTATTTCAATAGTACAATCATTGACCAAAGCAGCAATCTTAATTGCTTCTTTCGTTGCTCGTAAAGAATGTTCCGAGCCATCTACTGCTAATAAAATGTTTTTGTACATTATTTCCACTCCTGATAAAGATTAATGTCCAGATACTTTTGGGTTTGGTTGATTATATACAGCTAGTTTTTCAACTAGTCTTTTACTAGCAGAATTTAACCCTTTTATGTTAACTGTATTATGATTTTCACGGTATTTTAAAACTACTTTATCAATAGCTCCAACGGCTGAGTCGTCCCAAATATGTGCCTCAGAAAAATCAATAATGATATTTTTGCCTTTAACGGTAAAATCAAATGATTCTACAAACCCTTCAACAGATGCAAAAAATAATTGGCCTTCTGCATCAAAAGTTATATTTGTATGATTATTTTGTTCTTTTACTTTTATAGTTGAGATTTTAGCAACAAAGAAAATAGCACTTAAGATAACCCCTGCTATAACTCCTTTTGATAAGTCGTGTGTTGCAACAACGATAACAACTGTTACTAACATTACTAATGCATCTGTCTTTGGAGCCTTAGCTAAATATTGGAACGATGACCAATCGAAAGTTCCAATAGAAACCATAATCATAATACCTACGAGAACAGGCATTGGTATTTGTACAACTAAATCCCCTAAAACAATAATTAAAAAAATTAGAAATAGACCTGCAATTAAAGTAGAGAGTCTTCCTCGACCACCTGATTTCACATTAATTACAGATTGCCCAATCATTGCACAACCTGCCATACCACCAAAGAAACCTGCAACAATATTGGCAACACCTTGTCCCCTAGATTCTTTATTTTTATTACTTTCAGTTCCTGTCATATCATCTACGATTGATGCAGTTAATAGAGATTCCAATAAACCTACAATCGCTAATGAAAGCGAATAAGGAAAGATAATTTTAAATGTTTCGAATGAAAATGGTACAACTGGAATCAAAAAGCTTGGTAAAGATTGTGTTATAGAACCTAAATCTCCGACTGTTCGTAAGTCTGCCCCCGTAAATATTGCAACAGCCGTTAAAACAACAATTGCTATTAATGGTGCTGGGATTGATTTAATAAATCTAGGTACAACATAAACAATGACCAACGTAATTCCAACAAAAAAGTAAGTTAAAGAGGAAATACCGAGAAAATGTGGTACCTGAGCCATAAAAATAAGAATCGCTAATGCATTAACAAATCCAATCATTACAGCTCTTGGAATAAACTTCATTAACTTTGCTATTTTAAAAACACCAAAAAGTACTTGTATAACACCGGTTAAAATAGTAGCTGCTAAAAGATAATTCAGTCCGTGTTCTTTTACTAAAGGAACCATTAATAAAGCCATAGCACCGGTTGCAGCTGAGATCATCCCTGGGCGACCACCTACAAATGCAATAATTACTGCAATACAAAAAGAAGCATATAATCCAACCATTGGGTCTACACCAGCAATGATGGAAAAGGCAATTGCTTCTGGAATTAAAGCTAGAGCTACTACAATACCAGCAAGCACATCTCCTCGAATATTGGAGAACCATTCTTGTTTTATTTTTTCAACCACTTTGTACACCTCAATCCTTTATTTTTAACTTGTGCTTTACAAGTCAATTCGATTTCAATAAAAGTAGTCTAACACCATTTATCCCAAAATGGAACCATTTTGGAACTTTTTATTTTAGTGAAAATTATGGTATGATGATGTTAATATGCAACAGTAAGGGAGAGTCTAAATGTTAATTGGGTATGTTAGACCGAATGAAGATGACCTTAATTGTGAAAATCAACTAAAAAAATTAAAAGAAATTAATTGTGAAACAATTATCTCTGAAGCACACTCATCAGCTAAAAATAGAACACAACTTAACAACATAATGAACAATCTCAACAAAGGCGATAAAGTAGTTGTAACAAAGCTATTCACTTTTGCTGACTCTACACGTCATCTTGTGGATCTATTAGAAATATTAGAAGCTAATAAAGCTTATCTTCAATCTCTTTATGAGGGTATTGATACAAGTAATAAATCTGGATATCAGTTCAATGAAATAGTTAAACACCTTGTAGAATTCCAGTCTGATATGATAAGTGAAAAAACAAAAAAGGGATTGTCTGAAGCAAAACAGAAAGGGATCACTACGGGTCGCCCTAGAAAACCTGATGAAAATGTACAACGTGCTATTATTATGTATCAAAGTAAAAATTATAGTCTAGCTGAAATTAAAGAACAAACAGGAATCAGTAAATCCACTTTATATAGATATTTAGAACATTAATCACGTTTTTCTAAAAAAGCATCTAAAATAATCTTATAAAAAAACAGGATCCATCTAGGACCCTGTTTTTATTTTAACAAAACTTGTAAAATAGCATCTCTTCTTGTCAAAGAAACAAACCCGTTTGTTGAAGAATTGTAAATAAATAGGTAATTTTGGGACATCGCTGCTATTCTTGTAGAAATAAACTGCTCCTTTAGCTCAATAAGAAAAGGCTGCTTTTTGTGCAGCCAGATTTTTAACGAAAGCACCGTTAGCTTAATAAGGAGTGAAATGCTTCATCGTTTAAAGAAGTTGTCCGTGTAAGATACGGGATAAGATAAAAACAATTCCCCCAACAATCAGTAACTTTATATATTTTGATTTACTTTTCTTTTCTTTACTTTTCTTATTTTTCGTGTCTATAATCCACATATTTATGACGCTAATAAACATCAGTAAAACACCTAAAAATGCCAGTAAATAAAATAAAAACCCCTGCATCAAATCACCTCTACTGCTAGATTACCCAAACTCATCTATTCAACTAAACTGCCCTTTAGTACAATAAGAAAGTGCATTCCCTCTTCTTGAAGTAATGCACCGTTAGCTTAATAATTATATTGTCTTTTTTGATAGTAATTACCGATAAAATAGCTATAAATTATCCCGATAAAAAAGGAATTACTGATCCTCCTGCTTCGAACCTTGTTGAAGTTTCTTCGTAAAAACTATACATGAACAATTTAATATTAAACAAATATCCAATAAATAAAAGTAAACTGCTTACAATGATAAATGATATTAAACCTACAAATAATGTTTTTATCAAAACTACACCTTCACTCTCATCATTAGAATTTTGGGACTATAAAAGTCTCCAATTTTTACATATTTTTCATTATCTGAGAAAAGAATAAGAACACTTAACAATTACGTATATATTGGAGGATGAACCTTGGAGACGAATAACCCAATTCGATTAACTGCTCCAGAAATTGCGAGCCTTTGGACTCAATACATTTTTGATACAATGTCCATTTGTTTTTTTCGTTATGCACTTGAGCATATCGAAGATCACGATATCAAATCGATCTACCAAACTGCCTTTGGATTATCAAAAAAGCATGTTCAAGAAATTACAGAATTCATGTTAAAAGAAAATTACCCGATTCCACATGGGTTTACAGAAAAAGAAGACTTAAACATTAACGCACCTCGTCTTTTTCAAGACCCTTTCTACCTAAATTATCTGTATATCATGACTTTGCAAGGGTTAACTGGATACTCTTTGTCAGTTAGTACATCTATTCGATCTGACTTACGGAAGTATTACATAACCTGCATGACCGAAACGATGATGCTTTTCGATCAATCCATTGATGTAATGCTTACGAAAGGACTTTTCACACGACCTCCTATTATTTCACCACCCGATTCTATCGATTTTGTTAAACACCAAAGTTTTTTAACTGGATGGTTGGGAGAACGTCGACCGCTGAATGTTATGGAAATTGGAGATATTACTTTCAACATGGTTAAAATGCATTTACATGCTGCTTTAAAGGTGGGATTTACCCAAGTAGTTCAATCAAAAGAGGTTCGTCAATATATTAAGAGAGGACTAGACATTTCCAATAAACATATAGAAATATTTGAATCGGTATTTCATGAAGAGAAATTAAATTCACCTATTTCTTGGCAATCGATGATTACTAACTCTACTTCTCCGCCATTTTCAGATAAATATATAATGTACCAAATTCAATTATCTACACAATTATCCATTGCATATTATGGTTCTGCTTTGAGTGTCAATTCAAGGAGAGATCTAGGTGCTCATTACATTCGACTAACTATAGAACTTATACATTTTGCAGAAGACGGTGCAAACCTGATGATAAAAAATGGATGGTTAGAGCAGCCTCCAACAGCGAGTGACCGCGATTCGCTTGCAAAGGAAAAGGGCGATAAATAAATAATATTTCAGAAATTTATGTTAATAATTAATTCAATAGAGTTATAACTATCATACTAAGGGAGTTGAAGGAGCAAATTCAAAGTTAAACAACTTTATTAGTTTTTAAAAGACTTTATGTAAATGAAACAACTATTGTCATTGAACAGATTGCTAGAATAACAAAGAGGCTGACTCAAAAGGTCGTTTAATAACGACTTATTCGAGTTAGCCTCTTTTTTTGCCGATAATTAGCTTATGTTAACTGGCAATGTATATTGAATCTATCTTATTACACTAAAGCACCCTTTAGTTTAAGTGTACCACTTCACAAAGTTTTTTACAGTACGTTTAGTTAGTTAAAATTCTATAAATATCTAGTTGATTTTTAATATATAATCAGTTATTCTGATTATATGTTGAGCTGATTAATATTTGGAGGTGTCATAAATTATTGGAAAAATGGAATCAATCTTATGGTTTTTTATTTGGAAAAATCCTTCAGCAAATGGAAGCTAAATTTGCTGAAGAACTTGTCCCTTATGACATTAATGCTAGACAATATGGGGTTCTCTTATTTATTGAAGGAAATCCTTACTCTTCACAAAAAGATATTTCTGACAATCTGCAAATCGATCGAACAACAATGGTAAGTCATATCGACCACTTAGAAGACTTAGGGTTTGTGGAGAGAACAAGGAATCCTAATGATAGAAGGTCCTATAGCCTTTTAATTACAACCAAAGGAAAAGATGTATTGGATTCACGTTGGGAATCTTTAATCCATACGGAATTAGAAGTCTTATTCCCTTTAAGCGACCAAGAAAGACACTTATTGAAGGAGTTTCTTGTTAAAATTTGGAGTACACTATAAAACTGGAGGTAACAAATTATGAATGCACTTGATTATTTTAATGCACGTCTAGAAGCAACAATTAGCCCTATGGATTATTTAAAATTGGCACAAGTCGATCCAGATAAGCACTTTTTAATTGATGTAAGAAATGGTCCTAATCACGTAAGAAATTTAACAATTAAGGATGCCCATGTCATTCCCCAACAAGAGCTACATAATCGTTTACATGAAATACCGAAAGATAAGGAAATTATTGTTTACTGTTGGGATGTCTGGTGTAACACAGCTGCCAAAGTAGCAAAATTCTTGTTAGAACGTGGCTATAAAGTGAAAGAGTTAACCGGGGGTATTGCGGCATGGAAAGAAATGAACTTTCCTTGTTCGGATTTGTCTCAAAATGTTAACATGTCTGATAACTGTGGGTGTTGACTCTGGTGCAATTGAATAGGTATTGGATTGGCGTTGCTTCACGAGACCATGTTGAGAGTGGAGTTCAAGATGGGTTTGCACAACTTTGTCATGGCAAACCAGAACCTTTAAAAAATATGAGTAACGGAGATTGGATTATTTATTATTCTCCCAAGGTCAACTATAAAGAAAATACGCCACACCAGAAATTTACCGCTATCGGAAGAGTTATCGATGATATTATCTTTCAGGTTGACTCTGGAAATAATTTCTTTCCTTTCCGAAGAAATATAGACTTTATTTCTTGTAACGAAACACCTATTCAACCATTAATTCCTCAACTATCTTTTATTAAAAGTGCAAAATATTGGGGCTATTCTTTTCGATTTGGGCATTTGGAGATAAATGAAAAAGATTTCACACTAATTGCAGAAAGAATGATTAATGAAAGAGGAGGTTAGAATATTCTAACCTTTTTCTGCTATATTCACAAATACCATATATCTTATTAAGCTAACCTGCTCCTTTAATTGAAGAAAAAGCGATACCTCTATATAGAGGAGTAACTTCAGTAAAACAAATAAGAAAACCAAAATACACCTTCAAATTAGTGTTTCTAAATATCAACAACCATATTTAAAATTCCTTTTACCCATTCGGAATTTTCTTCTACTCCATATTTTTCACAAAGATTCTTATGTGTTTTAATAAATTCAGGGACAATACTTTTCATTACTTTTAGTATGTCATTTGGTTCTCTACTACTATGCCATTGTGCTAAAAGTAATAATTGCTTGGCATTTAGTTTACTTCTTTTCCCTTCTAGTTTTGCCCAATCTCCATGTGAATTAGGTTGTATTCCTATTTCCATATACCAAGCTGTAGTCATAGACAATCTTAAATTATCTACACAGTGTAGAGCATAGTAAATTTCGTTTCTCATTACCCTTCGATAGGCTTCATGAATATGAGCAAAAAATTTGGTTCTCCAAATCTCTACTTCTTCAACAGTAGGAATGTAGGATAAAGCCATTGATTCGTTCAATATTTCTTTTATCAATCCTGTAGAATCATGTACTATTTTAATATTTTGATACCATACTGACGGTTTAATATCATTGAGTTTATAATAAAAGCTATCCACTTTTATAAAAGTAGAATAATGAGCAATACTATGAGTTGCCCAAGGGAAATCTTCAAAAAATAGAACATTACCCCAATTTTTCGCTCTCTGCTTCTTGTTTATTCTATATTCCTCAAACACTTCATCCTTAACTACAATACGAAGGTCTATATCCGAATATAAGTCAGTGTTTTGATTTCCGATTGAACCACCATAAAATACAGCTAATACGTTTCTATCATTTTTCAAATCTAATTCAATTGCTGCTATTAAGTCTTTACGATGTTTTGGAATATCCAAGTCTCTTGCTTTGTATTTAGCTTCTAATCCCACACATAACAAACCAGCTCCTTATTTTGGAAGTATTTCTATAATTCGTTGAGTGGGTTTATAATTCCTTCTTGAACTAAACTGCCACGATAGTTGAAGAATAAAAACATATTAATTAACCTTTTTTCCTTCCAATGTAAAGTAAGTGAGAGGATATTCCAAGGATATAAGGGAATAGCGATGATTCAATTACCTTTTATTTCATTACGTCCTATCTTATGCAGAAGGTATCCTGTTGTAATTGTTAAAAACATTATGATAAAAGCACTTGCAATATGATTGAGTCCATAATACTGCTCAAAACCATCCAAAATACCAGAATAAATCCCTGCCATAATTCCGGTTAAAATAAGTTTATCTATCCTTACGTAAAATTTCTTCTCCTTTCTAATCTCTTAAATAAAGGTAACTATTAATAATAACTGTATATTAACATAAAGCCATAATTATATGGATTATTTTTCCTCCACCTTATTAAACTAACCTGCCACTTTAGTTGAAAAACGATAAAGATAATGGCTGCCGCAGCAACCTCTATCCTAAACTCAAGCAACCGAAAGTTGAAGAAGGTAAACAATCAATCTTTTATTCTTAACTGTGTCTTAAGTTCTTTAAATGGTGTAGCATTCGATTCTTGATAATTCTTCAAATGTTGGGTTAAAACAGACCAATTACTTTCAAGATATGGATGTATTTGAGTGGTGTCAGCAATACTATACAGTTCAATTAAGAAGTAAATAGTTTCCCATATTAAAAAGTCATCGTCTAATTCCAACAATAGATCTATAACACTTGGAATGTAGTTATAGGCTTCTTCAGAAGACATACCTTTGGTTATTGATTCGAAAGAATTACTAAAATACCACTCGTCCTTATCTAATTTATCTTCCCATTCGTCATATATCTCCAATAACCTTTTATCCGTTTTAATCACGTCCCAAAGTGCAATTTAGCTACACATATATTATCATTTCTTGTTCTACTATTCTGCCCCGTTAGTAGAACAAGAAAAGGGGCTACCACAGCAACCCAATCTTCAACTCTAGCACCCGTTAGTTCAACAAGAAATTCATTGCTTAAGTAGTAAATTCTTGTGCTTTTTTGTTAGTTTCATCAAATCAAATTTGTTAGCCTTTATTAGTTCTTTAAGGTTATTATTTTCTATCCAGGCAATATTGTATAAAGCTTCGTCTATAATTCCTTGATTTAATGCGTCTTCAAGTTCATCTGTATCTTTTTGTATTACATCTCCTGTTGGTAGCACAACAATATCAAGAAATAAGTCATCCATCCAAGGAACATTATTTTCAATTCCATTTTGTTTGCAAATGTCGATGTACCACTGAACAACCTCTCCTTTGGGGTTGAACATAGTTGTTACTGAATAGCGTTGTTCACTCGGAAAATGTTGTAACCAAATATAGTTATCATCAACTATACAAAACCTCTTCTCACCATACTGGACATACAAAGGTTCCAAAACTGAGTTAATTTTTATTAAAGAGATATATCCTTTAAAACCCTCTGTATCAAGAAATAATTGTCTATACTCTTTTTTTATAACACGTTTCCAATCTGGACGGTCCCCATATTTCCTTTTTAACATCTACAATCCCTCAAATCCTAAATTTAAATTACTATTAATTAGAATATTATAAAGATTCGATTAAATCACTAAATAAATTACTCTGTTCAACTATCCACCCAATTAGCACAATAAGAAAGTAGCGATTATTCTGCTTGAACAATCTACCGTTAGTCAAATATGTAATTACTTGAACTCTGGCATAAATCGTAATTATATTTTTAAAACAATGTTTTGGTATTTTATTGTTATCCCTCCACATACCTTTTTATGGGAGGTGTTTTAAAGAAAGCGAGGAGCCTATTTGCAACCATCGGAATCTCTTTAGTTACATTTGCCGTTTTAGCTTTTAACGATGAATCACAGGTCTTTCACAATATTATTTGTTCGTTTTCAGGTCTTTTAATTTTAAGTTTGAGTCACAGATTTTTAAAATAAAAAGTGGAAAATCAAAACCTTAGACTAATGATGCAGTTATTAAAATTAGTTTACATACAAGAACTGCTTATGTCGCTTTTCAAATGGAAAAAAGGCTTACTTCTAATTGAAGTAAAGCACCAGAAAGTTGAATAACTTAATCTTTATTTCCTTTGTTTTTTTTTGTCAATAATATATAAAACTAAGGCTATAAATAAAGAGATGAAAAAATAGCGTAAATCAATTTTCACACATCCGATACATTCCGTTAAGTAATCATAAATAGCGAATAAAAGAAGAAATATTGATACTGCAAAGAAAAGTTTAGAAGCACTTTTGTTTCTTGTTTTCATAAAAAATCTCCCAACTGAAATTCACTTCATATGATAAATCATTCCACAACATAACCCCGTGTTATTCAACTATCCTGCCATTTAGTTCAATAAGAAAGTGCATTACCCCTTCTTGAAGTAATGCACCCTTTAGTTTAACATGCATGCTATTCTAGTTTACAAACCTCTTGTAATAAACCAATAAAATAACAAGCAAGATAGGATTAATAATTGCTGAATATCCTAAATTCCACCATCCGTAATGAAAATATCCCCAAGGTTCGGGCAATAGGGTGATGGATTCATAGGTTAACAAACATACTTCCCAATAGATAAAATAACGTATTTGTATAATTAAGGAACTTTTAAAAGGATACCAATTCAAAAACATCATATTTACAGGTGGAAGTAACATAGTATTGGCTGGTAATGCTGCCCAATCCACATTTTTTGTAAAATACCAGTATGCATGATATTTCAAATCTATGTAAGCATCAAAAGACATTTGAAATGCAGTTGTAAATGACCAGATATGGACAATTTGTTTTGCCGAAATCCATTTCCATTTAACCTCTCGAAACCATCTCCACTTTTCAAGTTCTTTCTGATGTTCATGCTCAGAATATTTAAACAAGACATAAAGGAAGAATGCAACTCCTGGGATGAAAAATAATAATCCGACTATAAGGGCACTCATTTTAACCATTTCCTTTTTATTTTGTTTCTTTCTATAATTTCCCCTAGGTATTGGTTATATCCTCACTTCACTAAATCTGCCCCTTTAGCACATAAGAAAAGCGATGCCTAATTAGACTATCGCACCCGTTAGTTGAAGAAGCAAGATTAGTATACAAACCATTCACCCTTAGCAATTTTTTCTACTCTACCTCCTACATTAACGCTGATTTTCCCGTTATCATCACCTGCTTTTAAAAACAATAAAGAAGGTCTTTTGATTTCGTACCCTTGTTCTACTCTTATGTTTATTTTACTTGTTCCAAAATATCGGTATTTAACTAAGTAAGCAGCCAAACATCCATTTGAACTACCAGTAGCTGCATCTTCTGGAATGCCATAATAATCTGCAAAGTCTCGAACATTTAAATCATTGTTCGAATTATACGTATCTGGAGAAAAAATTATAATTGCTTTTGCATCAGTATGTTCAATTAACTCAAAATATTTTTCTCTATTTATCTTTACTTTTTTTACTGCTTCTAATGATTTTAATGGGACAACAATCACTGGAAGTCCAGTTGAAACTTCTTGAATAGGAAATCTATCGTCTATGTATTCTTTATCTATATTTAAAACACAAGAAACCCTATTTTTATCTAAAACCCAACCAAAAGTTGGTTCATTTTGTTTCATCCATAGAATTTCTTCTTGATTATTGAACGAAACGAGAATTTGTCCAGCTTTTAAATTTAAAATAAGTTTCTCCAAGGGTTTTTCTAATATTTCATTTTGAATGATATATGCAGTTCCTAAAGTCGGATGTCCAGCAAAAGGAACTTCTTCATTAGGTGTAAAAATTCGAACGTCATAACCATCATCAGTTTTTTTATCTGATAAGATAAAAGTAGTCTCAGAAAAATTAATTTCCTTGGCTATTTGTTGCATTTCATTATCAGAAATGTTTTCAGTATTTTTAAAAACAGCAAGTTGATTTCCTGTATATCTCCCTTGTGAAAAAACATCAACAATAGAATAATTAATTTTCCCCATAAGTCTCTCCCCGTTTATGTTTGTATTATTTTGAATAATACCCATTCATTCGCATTTTCTTGTTCAACTAACCTGCTCAGTTAATTCCATAAGTAAAGCGATCCTTCCTTTTTGAAGCATCGCACCCGATAGTTGTATAACTATTTATTTTCAAAAGAAAAAGAAATACAGTGCTAATAAATATATACAAATGTATACCCAAGAACCCATTATCCAGAAAAAATTAAAACATCCTTTATTTTTTCTATTTAGTATTACATTTAAAATAGCCAATATTACCACTAAAATATATAAAGGTGCTACCGCTAATTTTGAGATAAGTTCTGGAAAGGGCATTTCCATTAATTTGTCTTCCACATTATCTCCCCCTAACTTAAGTCTAATATTAGCATAATTATCTAATTCCTTGTTCAACTAAACTGCCGAAGCAGGTGGTGATCTTTAACAATTGCAGTTTTTGTGTTTCTAATATAAAAAAAGACAGAAAATGAACAATATTTCCTGCCTTAATCATCAGTTTATTTATTGTTTATTTAAAGATCTTCTGTATTGGTACTGTTTCCAATGAAATCTTATATAGCAACCAACACAAAAACCTAAAATTGCAATAAATGCGGCTGCAGCAACCATAATGGTGAAGACATAACCAAAAGTCGTCCAATTCATTAGAAAACTTATTAATCCCCCTGCTAGACAAATGACCGCAATTATCTGATTGAATTGTTGCTGATCCCATTCCTCAGGAATATATTGTGAAGGGTGCTTTCTAAAAAACAGCTTTGCTAAACGCATTACAGGATTAAATCCAAAAAATAAGCCCATTAAACCTGCTAAGATAGGAATAGCAAGGATCCATTCTTGCTTAGTTATCCAGGTAAACAATACAGACACCACTATAAACCACTGATTTGTTCGTACAAGCGGACGAGGAACTGAACGTACTTGACTTCCCATCAAATCCAACCTTCCTTATCGTTATTATATAATTTACTTTGATTTTTCTCCTTTTTTCTATTTTATTATAAAAAAAGATAAAATGATTGAACTCAAACTGGTTTCTTCATTTTTAAAACCTCCAACAAGGAAAAATTTAACCTTATTTTAGCATTACTTCTTCCTCTAAGTCGCCATGTTAGTGCAACAAAAGGATTGCCGCAGTAACCCTCTCCTTAAACTTACGCCCCGTTAGTAAAAATTGCTTATGGATGATTAGTTTTTGTTCGTGCATATTTATAAAAATAATGACATACCTGTGGCAGCCGAATCTCTTTCTACAAAGCCAAGTTTCTTATAAAAGTTTTGTTTTCCTTTTGCACAAGATAATTGAATCCACTTAATACCTAGTTCCTTACATTTTTTTAGTAAAGCATTCATCACTTTCTTTCCAATACCTTTACCCCTTTTCCGGTTCCATAATGTGGATTTGCATCTGCATGTAATGATGAAACACCTAGCTGCATTCTCATTCCATCTGACGAGGACGTCGTGCCGTCTCCCCATTAAGAAACAATTGTAATTTGTGATGAAAATTTACTAAAATGGCTTGGGCTTTATTCATTGCGTCTTCATACATGCGCCATTGAGAAACATTGGCTAGTTGCTTATATGTAAGTCCGGGTGTGGCTTCAGCCATCTTACTCAATCCAATATTCATTCCCATACCTAAAAGAGCAGCCATAATAATGATTGTTTCTTCTTTATCTGGTTTTCGGTTGTTAGAAGCATGAGTAAATTGCTCATGAAATCCTGTTATATGGGCAACATCCATAAGTAGATCGGTTAATTTAATTCTTGGTAGCATTTGATAAAGGCTTGCACTAAACTTTTTTGCTTCTTCTGGAACAACTTTTTCTAAGCGTGCAAGTGACAGCTTTCCTTTTTCAAGAGAAACCCCATCTAACTTGTTGGAATTGGCATCTAACCACTTTAACCTTTCGTTAAGGCTGCTGGTTCTCTCCGTCATATAATCTTCGAATGATAAACTAACTGATAATCTCGTATTCTCCTTCGTTTGGTTCCATCTATCTTCTGAAAACAAATATTCCTCAAAATCTCTATATTGTCTGCTGCCAACAATGGAAACATCTCCTGCCCGAACATGCTCCCGAAGTTCTGTTAAAACAGCCATTTCATAGTAATGACGATTGATTGTTGTACCATCTTCCTCGTACAAATGCTTTTTCCAACGTTTTGAAATAAAATCCACAGGCGAGTCATCAGGCACTTTTCGCTTTCCGGATTCGTTCATTCCTCGGATAATATCAACAGCTTGTAAAAGTGGCTCATTTGCCTTTGTAGAATGAAATTCCAATACCCTTAATAGCGTTGGCGAATATTTTCTAAGTGAATAAAATAGTTTTTGCAGTAAGTCTAAATAATCATAGTCAGCTGGGCGTGCAAGTTCTTGGGCTTCTTCCACGGAAGAAACAAAAGAGTTCCATTCAATAACAGATTCCAAAACCTCAAAAACGTCTAATTTCTCTTCTTTAGCTTTGATTAATGCTTGTCCGATGTTCTTAAAGTGTATGACTTTTTCATTCAGCTTTTTTCCGTTTTGTTTCTGAATTTCCTCTTGAGCCTTACGACCTTTTGATAACAGACTTAGTATTTGTCTGTCATGAATTTCAAACGCTTTATCTGTTAACTCCTGAGTAAGTTGTAATAAATAGACGGTTAATATTGAATATCGTTTATTTTCTTGAAAGTCACGGAATGCATAAGGCTCATATCGTGAACCTAAGCGAGATAGCTGTAACAGGCGATTGCGATGCAAATGACTAATTTGTACCGTTTCTATTTCCATCCTTCGTATGTATTCGAGTCGTTCTATTACTTTTAGAAATGTTTCGGGTGAAGGATGACCCGGTGGCTCTTTTAACCAACCCAATATCGTTTTATTGGATTCGGATGGATGTTGTGAGGTAATAATCTCTTCAAGTTTTTCTTTTTGCTCAATTGTTAGAGATTGATTAACCGTGTTGAATAACTTCTTTTCAGCCATTGCCCTTGCTTCCCACACCATTCTTTCAAGTGTAGTGATAGCAGGCAGTATGATTTTGTTTTTTCTTAGAAAATCTATACATTCATGTAGTAGATGAATGGCATCACCATTTTCCAAAGCTAATTGATGAAGGTGCTTAAATGTCATTCGATATTCTTTTAGAGTAAAAGTTACAAAGTCGTATTCATTTCGAATTTCTTTCAAATGATCCCAAAGTGTATTTTCTCTTTGAGGATAAAGACTAAGCGAAGATGGAGTAGAACCGATTTGTTTCGATATATAATGTATGACTGAATCTGGGATGCTTTTGATATGAGTGTATGGCCAACCGGGATACCGAAGAATGGCCAATTGAACGGCGAACCCTAAACGGTTTTCTTCTCTCCTTCGCTTATTTATAATTTCTAAATCTCGTTTGGAAAAAGTGTAGTAGCTTCCTAGCACCCACTCATCTTCAGAAATTTGTATAAAGGCTTGTCGCTGTTCCGGTGTAAGTAATTCTCTACCTCTCGCCATTTTCATACAGTATCATCTCATTTCTGTGATTATTCAGTTAATTAGTTCATATATATATCAATAGAGTGTACTCTATTGATACAAGTGTAGGAGACTGATAAAATCAAAGTTAAGAGCGTCTCATAAGACTTGTCTCAAAAATGAGGTGATATTTTGCGAAAAATTGGTTATATACGTGTCAGTTCAACTAGCCAGAATCCTTCAAGGCAATTTCAGCAACTGAACGAAATCGGAATGGATATTATTTTTGAAGAAAAAGTTTCCGGAGCAACAAAAGATCGTGAGCAACTTCAAAAAATGTTAGAGGATATACAAGAAGGTGACATCATTTATGTTACAGACTTAACTAGGATTACTCGTAGTACACAAGATTTATTTGAACTAATCGATAACATACGGAGTAAAAATGCAAATTTAAAATCCTTAAAAGATACATGGCTAGATTTATCAGAAGATAATCCCTACAGCCAATTCTTAATTACAGTTATGGCGGGTGTAAACCAATTAGAACGTGATCTTATCCGTATGCGGCAGCGTGAAGGGATTGAACTGGCTAAGAAAGAAGGAAAGTTTAAAGGTCGGTTAAAGAAGTACCATAAAAATCATGCAGGAATGAATTATGCAGTAAAGCTTTATAAAGAGGGAGATATGACTGTAAATCAAATTTGTGAAATCACAAATGTGTCTAGGGCCTCATTGTATAGAAAGCTATCTGAAAGGAACAGTTAATGAGTTATACCAAAAATCGGAAATGTATAATAGAAAATAAATTTCATATAGAGGTGGAATTATATGCCTAAAATTGACAATATGTTAGCAATTCTATGGATGCTTCGTTCAGGTGAAAAAATTACTGCAAAACAAATTTCAGAAAAGTTAGAAATTAATATAAGGACTGTGTATCGTTATATTGATACAATTTCAACAAGTGGCGTACCTATAATTTCAGAACCAGGACATAACGGTGGATACACTTTATTGAACAATTTTATTGAGGCTCCTCTTTTTTTTGATTTTGAGGAGCAAACTTCACTATTTCACGCTGCTGTTTTTGCAGAAGAAGCCGGATATTATGGAGGTGAAGCACTAAATAGGGCCATTTCAAAACTAAGTAAATACTCAAATCAAGAGCAGGAAACAAAGATAAACCAACATTTAACTAGTCTTGAAGTAATAAGTCGATTAAGTTCTCTCTCTATGGAATCTTTTTTGAAGGAGTTGGAGCAGGCCTTAGCTGACGGGTACTCAGTAAAAATTCTTTACCATAAAAGTGGCGAAAAGCAATTAAATTATAGATTGGTCGATCCGTACAGAATTATCTATTGGAATAATAAGTGGTATGTGATTGGATTTTGTCATCTTAGGAATGATATCCGTAGTTTTAGAGTAGATCGAATTGAAAGTCTAAAGCTAACCGAAAATAAGTTTAACCGGCCAGAAAATTTTTCAGCACGTGACTTTTTTATAAAAAATCTTCTTCCAACTATAGAAGATAAGGAAGGGATTATTTCTTTGGTTATTAATGGGGATAAAAGTGTATTGGCTGATATTTGCCAACATTGGTTTTTAGGACATTATTTACAAGAACGGACTTCAAATCAAGCAGTTTTTCTTCTTGAAAAAGATATGATACATACATATGTACCTTATTTACTTTTACCGTACAATAAATCTATTAAAGTTATTGAGCCAATAAGTCTTAAGAAAAGACTTATTGAAGTTCTGTCGGAATTAATAAAATTTCATCAAGTATGATAACTTCCCTGACGTTAACTGTCAGGGAAGTTATATTATAATAGCTATATCAATTGTGATTGGAGTGTTATTGGATGCAAACAAAAAAAGTTTTTCTATATGTATTTAATACAATGTCGGACTGGGAATATGGATATTTAATTGCTGAACTAAACTCAGGAAGATATTTCAAAAAAGATTTAGTACGTTTAAAAGTAATTACAGTAGGAGCTAATAAAGAAATGATTACTACTATGGGAGGACTGAGCATAAAACCAGATATTTCCCTTGATGAATGTACTCTTGAGAGTAAAGATCTTTTAATTTTACCAGGAGGGACTACTTGGAATGAAGAAATTCATCAACCTATCTTGGAAAGAATTGGCCAAGCTTTAAAGCTTGGCACTATTGTTGCTGCAATTTGTGGTGCAACTGAGGCCCTTGCGAATATGGGATACTTAGATACTAGAAAGCATACAAGTAATAATTTAGAATACACTAAAATGGTATGTCCTAACTATAAAGGAGAAAAGTTTTATGAGGTGGGATCTGCGGTATCTGATGCGAATTTAGTTACTGCATCAGGAATAGCTCCTCTGGAATTTGCGATGGAAGTACTGAAAAAATTAGATGTATTTGCACCAGATACATTACATTCATGGTATAACCTAAATAAGACTCATAAACCTGAATACTTCTTCCAGTTAATGAATTCAATAAATAGCTGAGCTAAAAAATCAACTTAGCAGTTTTATATTAGTTCAAATAAAAATAATGAAGTAACTGAAAAGCTCACTTTCTCTATTTTGTTTTGCAGAGAAGTTGGGCTTTTTAATTTGGAATTTCCTTATCGTTGTAAATCCGCATTTTCCTGACGCTACCCCATAAATATCTTGTAGCTATTCAAATCATTAATAAATCCCTTAATTTCTTTATTCCAATAGATATTGGGAGCATAATAATCCAGAATTTTTTTAAATATTGGTAACTTCCCCAGTTCTTCGTTTCATAAAAAATAGCATCGTGGAACTATTTTTCAACTTCAAACATACATAACTCATTATCATCACTATCAAATAGTTGAACATCTAATCCCATTATTTCCACCCCGCATTCCAAAGTTAAAAAGAAAAAGAACGCTATCTGTTTTTCTTTAATTTATTCATTTTACCCTCTTCATCTAAACTGTTTCCTTAGTGCAATAACTTTAAAAAAATGCTGAAAAATATCCCTAAAAGCCATTTATATTTACTGCTTTATCATTCACCATTTTTTCCAAATGACCAAAAGCTTTCTTTTCGCCAATTCCAACATTAAACGTTTATCATATTTGTCCATATAATGGAGCCTGAAATTCGTTATAACTTCTTTCTCATTCCAAGGGTATGTTTTGTGATGTCCAGAGTCCAATCGGTCGGTATACCTTGAGGAGCAAGGACCTTAAAATCAATTTTCTTCTTCAACTCTGGAATAGTGATTGTATTGTGATTATATTTAATAGCTTTTATCTTCTTTTTCTATATACAAATCCAAAAAAGTCCCATATGAGTATTCGTAACTCCAAATCCTTATATATCCTATTCTTTCCAATCTCTTCAATCAGTATATACAATTATGAATAATTGTTATCCTGATGCACCGACTGAATGAGGGTTATTTTTTCCTTTGACCGATTAATGATTAGAAGTACGACCATTAATAGAAATGCGGTACCAACCAGTACACTTGGAATGATGAAGATACGAGGTTGGTAGCCAGAAATTAGAAATGGCAGCAAATAGCCAATCAAAGCAGCGGTCTGGGATAAGAAAACGTATAAACTTGATCCAAATCCAATGCGTGTATTAAACATACGCTGTACATACCCCATTGCAACCCCATACAAAACAGAAACGAAAAAGGAATATAGGGGCTGTACGAGAAAAAATGCCCAAAGTGGCGGATTTATAGAGTACACTAAATAGGTCGTTAGAGCACATAAACTGCTGATAATGATGACAATTTTACTACCGAATTTGTTTGCCCAATAACCTGCAACCGTCATAAACATTAATTCAAAAACGGCCTGAACACTCCACAAGTAGGACATTAACTGAGGTTCTTCGAACAATTGAACAACAACGAGAGGCAAATAAAGCCCCCTTAATGCGTCGGCACATGCAAGCAAAAGTAGAGCAAAGAGCATAACAAGAGAGAAAGCTTCACTTTTATCACTTGATAAGGATGCTGGTGCCTCATGCTCTTTGTAAAGTAAAAGAACAACAAACAATGTAGCGTATCCTAAAAAATTCCCCCAAAGAACACTTTTGAAATCACCGAATATAAATAAATTCGCTCCTATTAGCAATCCAGTAAAAAAACCTACACTTAACATAGCACGAAGCCAGATTTGAGCCATTTCATAAATTTCAGGAGCAAGGGTCTTAAAATGATTACGAGCCATTGCAAAAAACTGGCCCATTATTAGTCCAGAAGGTGCAACAGCAAAAACCATACCAATAAGCGTTACCATATAGGTTGACGCATTTATATAAATAAGTAGTCCTGTCATACAAAGAATGCAGGCAAAAATGGGTAGAGGTTTCTTCCGCTTGATTTTGTCACTGATAATACCTATCGCAATGGTTGTAATCATGTTTAGCAATAACGAAATTGAAAAAATTGAAGCGATCTCGAATTTGGATAAACCTATTCCATTACGCATGTAGACTGCGTTCATCGGGGCCAATATTCCCGTCCCGATGCCATACAAAAACATACCTACTAGGAGAATCGACGCACCTTTGATTTTTAGAAATTGTTTAAAATCAGTTATTAATACCATATTATTTAGCACCTCCTTATTAAATTTGGAATACCGTGTATATTAATTTCAATGTTAAGATGGGAAATACCTTTAAGAATATTCATCGAAAAAAAATGACTAGGAAACTGATTTCCTAATCATTCATAACCCTCCCCCTCCCCAAGTCTTCTTAAATATTGTCATTTTTTAATCTTCAAGAAACTTATTTTCATGGTAGTTTAATTACAAAATATTGCATTTTTATATTTAGTTTAACATAAATACCCAATAACCTTTCATTCTTAAAAACCAGTCCATACTTTTTTGTATGTTAATTTTCATATACATTTTTATTTACAATTTTCAGTGAAAAAACGTATAGAAATCACTATATACCAACAAAAAACGCCTATCAAATTATCGTACAATTCGATAGGCACTTTACCCCACATTTTCTTTGTTTGTGATAGGGAGCGGAATCCGTTACTCTATGGCTCATTCTCTTCTCACAAAACTCATTTTTGAACTCTTATCAAATGTCCCTCTTCAAAATAACTCTACACCTAAGCTCATTTAAAAAACGGAACATCCCGGATCGTCTTCTTCTTTCCGTATCCAAACGCACCGAAGCGTTTACATGTGTTGGCTGCGGCTGCGGCAGCCAGCGCCATCGCTTGTTTAGGATCAGGATTTAGTAAATACTCTTTCAGGAAAATTGCGACAAATGTATCTCCAGCACCTAATGTATCGAGTACTTCTGTCTCAACAATTGCTTGTTCATATAAATTGTGAGTATCAGAAAATAAGGCACCTTCTTCTCCTCTCGTGTCGAGAACATTACGTGTACCCAAGTTGTGAGCCTTTGTGATTAGTTCCTCACATTCCTTTCCCGATAAATCACCGCCTGAGAAAATGGCAAATGTTATATACGGGCATACTTGAGCTAAATAATCACAAGGTTGTGTTCCAGACTTTAGATCCATTTTCGAATTCCCTCTTTTATTAGTTACTTCTAGATATTCACCTAAGTTCTACATTCTCCTTCAATTCTTAGGTAAAAACAGAAAAAAAAAGAAGGGACCATTTAGATTCCACCTTTCTATTAGTTTTTATTTTTTGTCCAGCTAATAAATGCCCAAATTCAGACTTTCTTAGCCCGGAGATATAAACATCTTGGTACTGATAATTTATGACCTTTAGCCATGCCTGGCTGTGTTTTCCAATCTCATATGGTGAATCCTTAAGTTTTAACACTAAGCCTTCTAACCCTTGTTTTTGTACTGAATCAAAATTCATAGCTCCGTGTCCCTCTGATTGTTTCCTAACATTACTTTTTCACCAATCGTACAAAATAATGTATGCAGAGCTTCCGGGTCCTCACGTATATCATAATGAAATTTTCATCAGTTTCATTATTAATATGCTTGTATTCCGAATTTAAGCAACTTCTTAGGTAATACATCATCCAAGTTTTTTATATCGTCATCATTTAACTCTATTAAATTAAATCCATATTTCTGGTAAACTCTTATCTTTTCTTGTTTTCTCTCTTTATATTTTTTGTCATTTTCTAAACCCCAAAACTCAATATAAACTTTTCCAACCGGTAAGTAAAAGTCACAGTATACATCTTCTTCCACTGGAAGTTTTCTCTCAAAGGCATGCACTATTTCAGACATATACAGCCAATTGTCAATTAACATCTCAGCTCTTGAACGTACATAATGTCCATCTGCAGTTCTGTGCTTTGCTTCAAACTTTTCTCTAAACCCAATAGTAGATTGATTATTCTCAGTTTTCTCTTCAATAGAATAGTCACCCTGTATCTCTTTCATTGAATTGATGATACTTCTTTTAGATAAAATACTTGGATTCCAGCAAACATATGGAACTCCTGTCTTATCATACTCAAATTGCTCTCCACCCATTAGTTTACCAAGTGGAGTAACTAACCAACCCTTTACGCCTTTTTGGACTAACCCAAGTTCAGATAAAATTGGATTAGTTCTAAACTTTGAAATTCCAAAGTGATTCCCTAAAGCAGTTGACGTGAGTAGTTTTGCATTATTATCTCCCGATTTAAAAATGAGATCGTTTTTGAAATCTTCACACCAAGCAATATAAGTCCCAAATCTTGGATGAGATTTTACAATACCACCCTTTTCTTTACCCTTATCTGTTAGAATCCAGTTGTCCTCTTCTCTTGTTACTAATCCACTCTCTGACAACATTTTAAAAACTTCCTTTGTAGGTCGTTGTATTTCCTTAGAGAGTGCTGTTGTTGATAAATATACCTTTGTCATTTCAAGCTCCCCATATATAAAATTCTTGCTATTTATACTATCGGTAATATTTCCAATTTACTTAAGTTTTGTTAATTAGATCTAATAAATAAAAAATTAAAAGATAATAGTCTTTTCCATAATTATTTAAAGCAGGTGTAATTAAATTCGAATTACGATTCTAGTACTTTGGTACCCATATTGAATCAAAACCATTTTTAATTGAAAAATCATACAGCATAATAATCTTCTTTGACTTATAATTTTTCATAAGAGTAATAATCGTAGCATCCTCGTTTTCATCGCTTAACTTATGATTTCTTTCAATGATGTCTTCAAGATAGCCTCTAGTAGGTAACCTATCACTTTTAGAACTGTTACATTTATTACAAGATAAAACAAGATTCCATATATTATCTGATTGAACAAACGACCAAGGAATAAAATGATCCACGTGAGTTTCTCTTTCGTTATCGGATAATTTCTTACTACAATAGAAGCATTCCGCTTTAAAATATGTTAATAGAATTTTTTCAAAAGGTTTTAATGAGGATCTTTTTGCAATGCTTTCTACTTTTCCTAAAAGATAATTAATACTTGGTACTTCATTTAGTTGTTCAATCATTGCTGCCATATGGTAATTTGTAAGGTTAACAATTAACCTTTGATAGTTCAACATAAAACTATGTACAACAGGGTTAAGTTTTACTATCTCTTTTTTATGGTCAAATGCATAGAAGCTCCCTCTTGTATCTCCATAGAGTGCACCGTAGACATTTTCTTTCATTGTTGTTTTAACTTTACTAACTAGCCTTATTTGTAATGTGTCATCGACTTTATCAAATACCATTTTTCATTTGTTCATCTTTAATGATTGAAACTACTTTAGCTGTTTTCCCTCTGTTTTGATTTAACAAGTTATGATGTACAATTAAATTCCAATAGATCTTAGTAAATGAGTAAGCAAGTTGATCGTAAGTTAACTAAAAATCTTCATTAATTTGATACATATTTTCTATCAAAGCTTTAATGAGTGCATACTTATAAGTAGAGGATTTAACAGACTTGCTGGATAAAACGATAGTGTATATTCTCCAAATATCTTCATCCGTTAAATATGTCTCTTTTAACTCACCTATTTTTAATTTATGACTCAACTACTTTCCTCCTGATTATTAATCTTCAGCATCAATCAAGAAAATCTTCTCCTGAAATCCTCCACGCTTTATGTATTTATCCTGACGAATGTCATCGACACTTTCAAAATTAGAACCGTGAACAACGGCAAGACTATGTATGATTTCCAATATATCAGCTAGTTCCTCTAAAGCTTGACCGTCTGTATCTGCTTCTATATATTCGTTAATTTCTTCTTTTAATTTTGTTCTCAACTCTTTAATATACCCAACTCCATTTAATTGCTTTGTTCGGAATTCTTTCCCTGAAGACTTTATGATCTCAGGAATTTTATCTCTTACAAGTTTGTTATAAACTGGCATAGACCCCTTCCTTTCTGGTGGTACAACTTCTTGATTCCAAAACTATTCAATAAATTATAAAGTTAAAAGATTTTTTCTAACCATTCCTTAAAAAGCTCGTTAGTTTCCCCCGGCGAAAAAGAATAAGCCCCCATTCGATATCTTTCATGATACCCAACATCATAGAAATTCTTATCACTGGTCATATAACATTCGATCGGAGTCAAAATATAAACTTCTTTTACGACCGTCATATCACCATCTCTTGCTAAAATCCCATCCCTGTATTTATGCATCTCTCCAAGTGCCATTGGGATATTAGCAGGAATACGGTACTTAGGGTCCATGACAAACAGCTGACCATGGTAATCAATGACGATATCAGGAATCATTCTTTGCGTGTATGAGTAGTATGGATTTGTATTAAATTGAATAATCTTTTGGTAGATTAACTTACCACCATTATTAAGCTTTATCACACTTTCTTTGTTTTCAGCTAACCGTAAAAAATAATAACCGTCCCTTTTTGTGAACAACTCTGCTGTATCATTTAGTTGTCCAAGTTCACGTAGGGTCCGAATGATCTGAATGAAGCACCACATTTCATACAACAAATATGTGTCTTTTAAACCTAATTTTTGTTCAATATCAAAGGTGATGTTTTTAAACTGATGAAGTGACAGAAACCATTGATACCATAGCCTGTATACTGGGTGCTTCCGAAACACTTGAGTAATTTTCACAGGACCTGAAAGAGGTCTTAGTCCTTGTAGGAATTCTGCTTTTTTCCATAGACTGATCCAGTCAAGATATTGTGTAGCCTTCTTTTGAATATCAACATCGTTTATAAGTGTGTAAGTTTTTAATAAAGATCCTAATTCATTAAGCTGTAAGAGAATAACACGATTTTCATATACATTAAATGTTTCTTCTACTTTTGTTGTTTGGATGTGACTTGGTAGCTTTTTTGGGGTTCCTCCAAAGCTTTCACCGTAACGTTCCATCCATGCGATGCTTCTTGGTGTAACAGACTTCACACGTTCGCGTCTCATTAATACTTCTTCTTTGTGCAGATTTCTTAACGGATGTGCTAAGATCTTTTGAAAGGTATTTCTTAGTTTGTATATAGATGATTCGATATACATCCACTGTAACATGGAGCATTCTCTTGTATATCCACTCGCAGATATGTTCGTATCTAATCCAGATTGTTGAAAACAAATACTTGCTTCTTTTAATAACTCATCTAAAAGTAATTGGTATTGCTGCTCGGTTAGCTTACGATGATCGGTATAAACATAGTTTTCAATCTTTTCTTCGGCTTCTTTAGTGGTAATCGTAAATGAAGTAATCCCACTTTGAAAGGGAGTTTCAAAGACACCTTCCCAACCGTCTTGAGATTTGGTCATTGGTAATGAAAGGTGCTGCATTCTAAATTGAAATGATTCTTTTGATCGTGTTCTCCATCTATAAATTTTTGCTTCTTCTAGATAGATCTTATTTAGTGACACCCAGTTTTTTTGATTATCATCCCATACTGTAATTTTAACGCCAGAATTGAGTGGAGCCATATCGCTCTAAATCCTCTCTCATGCGCTTTATATGTTTATAGACTTGAGATTTCTCGCCAAATTGTTGGGAAAATAAGTTTGCTAGTACTTCCAACAATTCTGAAATTCGTTCATCTCCTCTAATTTTTGGGATTACCTTTTCAGCTACCACACCATCTAGTGCTACTAAAGGCTCCATTCGTAAATCCTCTGGCAACATACTATTCTTATATAATTTCCGGATCATTTCATTCATTGTTCGATAACCGAAGTGTAGGTCGTATGTTGTAAGATTTCTATGTATCGTTAATAATAAATCCCATTCATTTTGAACAGTTTTCTTGAATTTTTCTTCTAAA
This sequence comes from Metabacillus bambusae, assembly GCF_017497975.1. GTDB lineage: Bacteria > Bacillota > Bacilli > Bacillales > Bacillaceae > Metabacillus > Metabacillus bambusae. The sequence continues at coordinate 118,997 of NZ_JAGDEL010000003.1, forward strand.
CGGTCCCAGAAACTTGAAAAATCAACATCTGAAAGAGTCATAACAAATGAGCGATCAAGTACTTTATCAGATATACTATGCGTTGTTTCATCGACATTAATCGTACCAATTACATAGAAGTTGTGCGGGATTTCAATCGTTTTTGGCACATCCTTAAGATCATCGATATTATGTAGTTGGATCGGATTTCTTGATTCAACCGCACTTAAATAGTCGCTTAAATAATACTCCACACGAGCCAGGTTCATCTCATCTAGGACAATGAAATGAGGCTTGTCTTTTTCTTCATTCGCCTGCAGCAACATATCTAAAAACTCTGTTTTCATATATCGTTTTTCAAATGAACTGTAGTATCCAAATAGTGATGTAGCATCCATCCAATCTGGTCGGACTGGAACTACTTTTAGGTAGGGGTTTTCCTCGCTATAATCAAGCCCGTACACCGCATTGGCAAATACGCGGCATAGTTGTGTTTTCCCTGTTCCAGAAATACCGCTTAAAATGACAAAATGCTTATCATCAAGACTTGTTAAGTTTAAGTAGAAATCTCTAATAATATCAAGTGAAAACGTGAACCCACTTTGTTCGACTAGATCTAGGATGTTGGAGAAGTCGAAGGAACTAGAGTAGTCTTCTACTTCGCTTTCTATATCCTCATCTTCTTCAGGAATCTCAATAGATTTGACGCCTTTTGGGAAAGTTAGAGAGCCTCTGACATCTGCAAAGATTGCCGCTGCTGTTATTAGTCTTTCCTTAATTTTTGTCATTGGCTCTGTAAAGGATTTAGTCGTTTCTTCAAATGTCCCAACATAAAAAGCATTCGATTCATTTAATCTGAAATCATGGTTTTTTAATTCCTCAATCGTTTGTTCTTGATATTGCTGATTTTCATTATGTCTTCCTCGTTCACGATAGGATTTTCTAATATACCAATTGTAGCTTTCTCTAGAAAATAATTTTCGTGTTTGAGAGAAAATGAATCCGCGATTATTAATAATTATGCCGATTGATTCATGCGGATCTCTGGTATAAAAGCCGATATGTCCTTCCGTAATTAACTGATCCTGATCATAAATATAGAATATCTGCTTGTATTCATTTGTTTTCACTTTCTTAACTTCTTCCTCTACCTTCACTTCATAAGTTTTCGAGAAAAGATTAATGTGAAAGGGTTGAACATCCTTTTGAATATCCTTAATTAACATTAGCGATTGACTATGTTCGATAGCTTCTTTTTCTAACAGGCTGCGAATTGGCGATAACTTTTGGTACGTATCCCACAGCTGCTCAATAAGCTGCTCTTCTTCAATTTCTCCTTCTAAAGGAAGGATCTTACCGAAGTAGATGGTTGGCTTCCTTCTATTTCTTATATAATTCGATATTGTATCTATAAACTCATTTTTATCTACAAAGTTCTTTTTCTCTTCAATCGTAAATATTTTCAGATCATCATGTAGTTCAACTACCATTCTCTCAAGTTCGTGAACCTGTGTTCTTTTTGACAAAACCCAAAATGGGTAAAAATCAGAGCTCATCATCATACGGATTTCTCGTGATGCTAAATGGAACTCAAGTTTCAGGATAAATAATGGACTTTCATATAACTTTTCATCGATAAATTCTACAAAGCCCTTGTTACCGTAATTCTGTTTTTTTTCTGCGTATTTAGGATTCTTTGAATCTGCAATCGTTGTTTTAATAGTTTGTTCATGTGTATGTATTTTTAACTGAAGTAAATAAGAATCACGTTTACTGTATTTTGCGATAAATGAGTCCATGATTTTTCTTGCTAATGGCTGGACTTCATCAAGGATTCTTTGGTTCCTTAATGTTGTATCTTCTATGTTCATTATATCAACTAAATTGTTTGCTTGGATCATGAGTGTCACTTCCTTACGTTTGTGTAAATAGCCCTATTACTATATTAATACAAATCACTACCAATTTTAACAATTCGATAATTTTTGTTTAGTAAACCACTCTCCAAGCTTCAAGGGTATGGGTTATTTACTGCTCTAAAAAATCATGAAAATTCTACAATTTAGACTAATAACAGAAGATTAAAACAAATTACTTTACTCTGTATTACTTTTAGAAGATGTTGTGTAAAATGAATTCAAATCCTACCGCTTTTCAACCTTTTCCAGCAAACAAAAACAACACTCACAAACGTTGATTTAACAACATTCGTGAGTGTTTTAAAGTTTTTAAAATGAACTCGTTTTGTTCTTAAGATACCGGTGGTCGGGGTCTAACGATCTATGGGTGTAAGAATTTCCGAGTCGTTTTGTCATCTTTCTTGATATGCAATAACCCAACGATTAACTGTATCACGGTGTAAATTCAAACCGTCCGCAATTTCTCAACTTATTTCTTTCCATCTAAAACCTGACGTACTGCTTCTAGCTTAACTTCGACACTTGTATGATTTTGCCATTCTTGTTGTTCCCCTAAAATGTAGATATGTCGTGTTTTCATCTGTACTATATGTTCATTATAAGGGAATCAATCGCTGTAACTACTCGAAATTTGTCATATTCGCCAAGTGACAGACACTCTTTTTAATGTTTATGTATTCTAGCAACAAGATTAATTACAATTCTACTAGCTGATCTAACGTTCTACCCTATAAGGTACATTTTACATTTAGTCCTTAACCCTTCTTTTTATCTTTTATAAAGAAATATGCACTACCTGATCTGTATACTCTATCAGATTTAATCTCTTATTATTAGGTTGATTCATGTTTACTCTATCCGTGAACAACATCCCTCTTACCTTTATTTCATCATTTTGATCCATGTAGTTACTATTTCTATCCTTAATAAATGTTACATAATCTACAAGTTCACGGAGCCCGGTGACGGCATATTCCAATCGAGTAGTATGCTTTACTTCTCCTATAACGACGTTTTTTAATACATTCGTATCTTTTTCATAAATTTCAACAATAATATCCGGTCTACCACTCCAATAGATCGAGGTATCGATACACTGACTAAACAGGTCCTTTGCTAGTTTTTCTGCTTTAGACATCGAGTTTAATTTACGGTTGATAAACGGGTGTTCATGTAGACTCACTTCGTTAGTAAAGACATTAAATTTGATTTGGTTTGATCCTGTTGAATCATGAAACACTTTGTAAATATACTTTTCATCGTTCCAATTAGCAACGAGATTATTTCGCCCGTCCATTATTTGCAGCTGAGCATTATTCGTATTATGTTCGATTAATTGGACTACCCAGTATAATTCAAACAACACGTCTTCTTCCTGCGGAAACACAAACGTTTCTCGTAGGAGCTGCTGTACCTCTTTTTGGTCTATTTCACCTGCGAGTACTTTTCGATATTGCTGTAGTATGGAAGCAGCTTTTCGATAGAGTGGATTACGATGCTTTAATGTGTCTAGAATCATACGGTCTGTTACCTTTTTTTGTTCAGTTTGTACACGTGACAAGTATATATTTTTCGTAAGCATGTGATGGACAGTATGCTTTAGTTCGTTCCATTCTTGAAACCAGGTATACTTCTTGTAATAGTCACTGTCTATGTTTTTAAATAAGATCATGTACAAGGTTTGTATTACCTCTAACAAGACTAGATTTTCTTTAACTGCATATTCCCGGTTTTTTTCGTTAACAGAGAAGATCGTGCTGTCCTTTGCATTTCTTGTTAGACGACTATTGATCGTCTTTGGCCAGTTGATCTGTCCTTTTATATACCCATGATACGTATCCTGTCTAACTGTTGTTGATGTTTTAAACCTTCTTATTAACATGGGCAGTTCTTTGACAAATAGTATTACTTCTTCCTTTAATAAGAAATGAATCTGTAATAGCTGCTCTAATTGGGATATTTGCAGGTCTGTTTTTTTTATAAATGAATTGAGCTCCACTTTTCCAGACTTTAAATATATAACAAGGAAATCACTGATTTCCTCAATTAGTTCTTCTGCACTCCGTTTCATAGGCTACCCCTTCATATGAAAGAAATCTTCAGCAAACTGTGTTATCTGATCGACTTTAACTTCTTGCAACTGACTTACCTGTTCGATAAACTCAAGAATATCTTTATCCAATAACCCCTCGAATTGTGGTAAAACATACAAGATAATTGCGGATGTAAAGTCACCATCTATCGCAGTATATTTCGCGATATCCTCAACAATCGCTGGACCTATTTGTCGATAGTTATTAATTTGCTGCCAAGTAAAAGCTAATGCTTTAGAATAGTTATAGTTGCTAATATTCCATGTAACAAGGAACTCATTAACAAGAGCCTCATCAATTAGCTTAGGAACACCGACCGGTATAAATGCAAACCGTCTCATAAAGGCATAGCTCATTTCGTAAAGAGAAGCCTTATCTAATGTGTTCATTGTCCCGATTAAACGCCAGTCTTTCGGTATAATATATTCATAATCATTTGGGATAACGGTCGTCTCACTACCCTGTGGGCGTAACAATAGTGCTTGACCACTTTCTGATTGAAAATTTAACGTAATAAGATCACCGGTCAATGCAGAAAACAGTGAACCAAAAGCTTTATCAATATCAGCTCGATTCATTTCATCAATAATTAACCATTTGTTAATTGGTTTATTGGTATTGGCATCCTTAAAGCAATCGAGGAACAGTCCTGGCTTGAAGGATAATGTCCCATCAATCCTCGGTTTATATCCTCCAATTGTTTCGTATGTTGACCAATCAGAAGTAGCCGTAGACATCTTATAATCTGCTTCAAACATGCGACAAATCTGTTTCGCTAATTTAGACTTACCTGTTCCCGGAGGACCCGTAAGAATAACGTTTTTGCCATTTCGCAAAGCCGTTTTTATTTGTTTAAGAAGTAATTCTTTATCTTCAAAGTATAAGTTATCGAGGTCCAATGTCTTATCAAATGATAAACTTGGGATTGCCACCTTATTACTTACTATTTGAGATGGTTCTAAGGCTAAAATCGTCTCAAACTCTGCCTTTGTTATTTCAAATAAACTTCCCTGGGCACCATTTTTAATCGGCGAACAATGTTGTAGTTCCTCCACTTGGGAAATTGTTTCCCAGCTAATTGGTGTTATATCTTCAACATAACGAAAAGAAACACCCTGGGTTGGGGCCTCAAACCCTTCCTCTTCTACTATATGTAACCCTTCTACCACTTCTCCTTGAGCAACAACTTCTTTTCTTGGGGTAGATTCATAAAAGATTATTTTATCTCCTGGTTTAGCATTTTCAAAAGCTGAAAAAATTCTTCTTTTGTTCCCTTTTTCATTAAAAGCAGTATAATTAACAGCTCCTCCATCTTTTATATTTTCGACACTCCAAATCGTTGGATTTGCTGTTAACCAGAAATATCTCACTCCATCTACTTCTGGAAGAGTTGGTGGAGTACTAATTTCCTTTGTTAATACTTCAAGTCTTTGTTCTGGTATAAAAATGGCTTGTTCCAGAACTTCTATATTAGACTTTCTATAAGGAGATTTAGAATATCCTTCAAATCGCTCGTTAACCATTGACAATGATTTATCGAATGCTGCTTGCAAGTATGGACTCGTTTTATATTCCTCAGCTGGAATAGAAGTAAGTGCAACTGGGCTTTCACCATCTTTAGTAACAAACAGCTGTCGATAATAATTCTTATCTCTAATATCATCCTCAGCTAGCGCAAGTCTTACCATTAATTCACCATCTTCTTGATAAAAACCAAGAATCAACCAGTTACAAAAATCAATGTGCATTTTTTTCGAAGGTAATGTGACTGCAACTCGAGGATTACCTGGGTCTGTAACTCCTAGTTTTGCTAATGTCATTTGAGCAAAGTCAAATGCCCACTCTGCTTCTTCAAAGTTATTGAAGATTGCAGAAAATTTGCTAGAAAATTTGCTAATTTCCACTTCATTTCCCTCCACGAAAATTGGAAACACTTCTCTAAACTTCGTTTTCATACGTTCATACTTAAAGTCATTAATATTCGTTAAAGTGATAATGCTTTCTTTTCCTCTATTTGGGTGTTCAGAACCATAGAGTAGACCGAATCGTATACCCTTTTCATCAATAGAAACAAATAGTTGTGCCGCTACCTTATGCGATTTTTTATTGGTAGGATAAACGGCTAACCAGCTTTCAGAATCACCAAAGTTTTGCTTCCAATTAAAGCCATTAATTACTTTGTTTTCTTCCAACTCGACTGATGCGACATCATCTATATTCCTGATTGCTTGATGAATAGTTGAAAGTTCATGGTGCACTTTTTCTTTAATAGAATCATAATAAATTTGAAACAAGATAGTAAAATTAGTCCAGGCTTGTAATATATTCTTCTCATTTTCATCGTTCACTTCTCGTTTGATTTTCTCCATTTCGGCTGTATATAGCTGATTTTTCTCAAGAATTTGATCAAGAAGTCTAAACCTAATTTTATTTACTTTTGTTGCTCTACGATATATTTCTCTACTTTTTAATAGATCTTCTCGATTAAGCTGCTTTATTGTGTCAAGAAATTCTTGATCATTTTTGGAGAAGCGATCAAGTTTTTTTGCTATCGTATGGATATACTCTACTGCACTTTCTACCTTCGGCTGGTCATATTGAGTGAGACAAAAGAAAAAGTCTTGCACGTCCATCATTGAAATGGAAAAACCCTTCCCTGATAGGTAACTATATGTAACTTCACAGATATCATAGTAAAATTGATAGTTATCACTAACATTGCTTAACTTTTTGTTTATCCCAAACACTTTTTTAATGTCTTTAAACACCTCTTCTTTATACAACGGGTACCTTCTATAGTCGTATGCTGCTAGAAGATATCCGAATAAAGGTGCACCAAGGCTTATGTCATTTTTATATTCTTTACCTTTGTTGCGAAATTGTTCAATTCTATTAGAAATGCTTTCATCGCTGTTGTAATAAAGGTTATTCAACAGGGTTGCAACTAGCGTTGGCTCCGATTTAGCAAATTTATATAGGTCATCAGTATTACTCCAGTAAACAAAACTACCTTCTGGAGGGTTACTGCTTTTTAATTTCCCAATCACTTCTATTATATTTTCTTCACTTATCTTTATAGTTGATACATAAGAATTTAATTCTGATAAAATCTCTAACTTATACCCTTCATCATATGTATCCGACTTTTTAAATTCAAAATAACGCTGAAACGAAATATCTATGTATTCATCCTTCAGCAAATGATTCTCAATATTAGTTCGATCCATATTCATTCACCTCTTAACATCAATCGTAGACGACAAGATTCTCTCCTTAATCTCATCGATTATATTTGCGGCGTAACTTCTTTTTCCCCATTGTTTTAACTATTTATAAACACCATTGACACTTTTAAATTTGTTTATTTCAGGTTACAAACTGTAGAAAGAATGATAGTATGAATATTCTTCCTCTTATATGGTCAGGTATTCGGATTGAATTTTTATTTATTGAAAGCATCATTACCTACTCTTTGTCATTTGAAGATCGATCTCAATATAATCCCCCTTCATTTGCTCACCTAATTCGTAGGCAGCAATCGTATGCTCGGGAGCATGTCCAGATGCACCACGGTGGGCAACATTTAAAACTTTTGTTTCAGGTGATGGAAAGCTTGATTTTTCAGCTGCATCCGCACCAGGTAAAGAAGCCTGAAGGGTAAATCCTAATGTCAAACTAGTAATGCTGTCTTTCTTAAACTATTCTTCAATTCTATTTCACTCCTTTATGTAAGTCCATTACTCACATTACAGGAGAAATGTAAATCTTAGATTGATAGATCGTATAAAATAGATTTACCAAATAGAATCAGGAAATAGAAATCCTATTTTATTAAAATACCTTTCACATAGTAAATAACGAAATGATAGGTTTATCTACTTAAGTAATTTCTATTAACATCATTCAAAAGTCTCGTTTTGAATGGATTAGTTATCCACTCTTAAAATATGCCAAGCTATAGTTGCTTTTTCAAAAACTGTTTTTGGCTCGATATCTAATTCTTTTAATACATCATTTATTTTATCTTTAACTTGATATTGAATTCTTGTAAATCCTTTTGCCTTTATATTTAGTTTATTCGCAATTTTCCTTAAATCGGTTGTATTAGAAATAGTCGTCATAATATCAATAAAAATTAACACCATTAACCTATTAACATACAATATCGGTTTAGCTCCACTTTCAAAATGAAATCTTTCTAAATGCTCATGTAAACCTACTTCATCTAGTTTATTTAAAGCAGTGTGATTAAGGTTTGATTCTTTTCTAATCATAAATAACTGTTTAAGTTTTTTTTGCGTTATCGGGTCATTAATAAATATCCTTAAATTTGGCTGTGCAACCTTAGCCATTCCTTGTCCAGACACACAATCAGCACCATTACCAACTATAAAATCCCATATAAAATCAATTGGTTCATTCTCTTGCCATCTTTCAATCTTATCATGGAATGAAATAATATGTTCTAATCCAACTACGTTAAAGTTTGATTTGTCTTTTTCTTGTTTTATAGATTTTTGAAGATCTTCATAAGCAAGTAAAACTAATTTATTTATATCCATATCAATACTCCTTTGTTTATATTTGACAATTTTAACTATTAAATATAATAAAAATGTAAGACTTTTTAAATAGTTTTCCGGAACATTTTATCCAATTTGTCTGTACTTAGCTTAACCTTTTGATCTTGGATAGCATAATGTACCTCCACTTTGTAAATAATGTGGTAAATAAATTTATTAACTAATGTTATTGCAGCCTCAATTCATATACCTTATTTAAAACTATGATATTTCTATTATGTAAAATTTACGTTGCTCGTCCAAGCTTTCCCATCTAAAATCATGTCTTTTCGACAGCGATACATATTCAGCGTTTTTATTAATCCCTGTCGGTTTGAACACATCTCCATACAAAGCAAACTCATTTCTAAAATGTTTATAAATGCCTTCTGTAAGTTTTCCATCATAAAATAACTTATCTGATACGAACACAACAGCTGCTGTTTTCGTGAATCCTCTTTCTTTAACTTCTTCCATGAACTTCACATCTTTTACAAAGGAGTACATTTGTTCAGGATACTGGCCATTGGTTGGAAATTTAAGTTCGATCGCATAATACATCTTCAAAGCGATCGTAAATGGAACGAACTAAAGTCCGTTCTTCTTCTATCGTAGCTAATTTTTCACGTTTTCCTTTATAAGGCATTCGCAATGCATCTACATATTGCTGAATGATCAGTTTAGCGTAAAAACTTAGATCAGGGTTCTCCAGGCATGGCATGAGAACAATATCTACTAATTGTTGATAATCGATACCGATCCATTTTGAACTGCCAAATGTTGCTTCATTTGATTCTTTCATTTGGCTTTTTGGCACTAAAGCGACTAGGAGAAATGTTTCGTCTTTAAATTTCTCCTCGAACTTTCTTAAGTATTTATTGCATTGATTCACGTCAACTCTTGCATACACCTTTTGCTCAACAGCCAAAATTAATCTTTTTTCCTCTTGAAAGTCTTTGTCATTGACGACATTTACTTTAAAAAAGACATCTAGTCTTCCTTTGTCATCATTTTTTTCTGTTTCATCGATCGTTTCCTGTTCAGTAATATCCAGTTTGTTAATATCCTTTTCAGCTATTACCTCAGGATTTTTGAATTGGTTTACATTCAGCATGGCGATATCGGTTATATCGTCAATATTTCCTTCAGCTGATTCGGCAACGGCCATTAAAAACCTCTGAAAAGGATAATACCCCAGCATATGTCTTTCCGTTGGGTCCAAAAGCCACGATAAAAACCTTGAATGCCATGTTTCTAAATGGGTAGCCCCAACAACATGGAAAACATTTGGACGATCGATCAGGAATTTCAATGCAACAAAGTCTTTATCCATTGTTAATTCATAAAGCATTCTTTTTAGTGATTTCATTATTTGTTCCCTCCATTTTTTCGGTTATTAAGAGATATGTAGTTTACATAATACTTTTCTTGTTAACTTTAAATATAGTATTAGAAGGTTAGTCTATTAAACCAATTATCCTTGACTCCAATAAGTAATCATTGGTTTATCCTTATACATCAATTCTTAAGTAGCGGAATCCACTGTCCTGTGTTGGAAACTTCGAATAGTTCTTCCACCTTAATTCGTATGTACCTTTTAATTCAATTTCGTTTTCCCGGCCTGATTTTGTCCCATTTGATGCCTCTTCTTTCCACTGAAGAATTCCAGCAACTTTTCTTCCATCGTATAACTGAAAATCCTTGTCTACAGAGTCATGTTTTATTGGCTTTTCCCAGTAACGATGATCATTGGTTAATAGAATCGAAAATCCAGTTCGATGGTTTTTGTCTATACATAGGGGTTCCAAACTCTTAACGTCTTTTAGAAAGTCATATCTACCTTGATCTTGAGCTCCGTGATTTTTCAAATCAAATTGGGAACCGTCAATATGAACAGATAGTTTTTTAGTTTTATGTTTTAGTTGGATTAAAATCTCTTTGTCCCCGTCTTCAATCCAAAGATCTACTTTTGTCCCATTTATTATACTGTTTGCTTCACACTTCATATCCATGCTTCGCATGATCTGTAAAAGTGATTCTTGAAAGTCTTTTTCCGATCTGAAAAGTGGTCTTTTTCTAGATAGTGTTTCTAATATGTATTCAATATTAAACAATATTTTCTACCTCCTAGTTGGTCCTATTGTTGATCGAAATTTCAAATGTGCATTTGTAAGTTACCTTATTATAAACAACAGGCTATACCATTTTTGACACACCCTACTCTTTATACGCTGCAGCCATTTTCTCAATTTCTTGATTTATTTCTTCCACTAATTGTGGTGGTGATAATACTTTCACATAGCTTCCCCAGCCAAGAATCCAGCCTTTTAATCCGATGCTTTGTTTTGCTTTTGCCTTTAAAATGAATGTGCTGTTATCAGCTTTTCGGATATCGGCATCGATTCCAAATTTATCGATAACACCATTTAAGACCGCTTGATTCAAAGTGAATTGTAAGGTAATCCATTGATCTTCTCCACCGAACATGTGAAAAGAATTATGGACATATGTGCTAATGTCTTGCTGTTTTTTAACAAAGCGATTTTCGGTAATGATGACGTTCCGCATTCGATCCAGTCGGTAATTTCGAGGGTTACTTTCAGCACTTTGATCGATATCTTCACCGATTAAATAATAAAAATCCGACTCCCAAATTAATGCAAAGGGTTTAATATGATAGTTTTTAGCGTTATGACGCAGTAGAAATTGTTTATGTATATCAAAGTCACCATATTGAAACGTAATCATTTTGTTTTCAGAAATGGCTTCATGAATTTTATCAATATGTAGTTTAATTAATTGGTAGTCCTGGTTAATGGATTGCTGGTACACAATCGGGTCTGGGAGTGTTTTGGACATATGCTTACTTGTTAATTTCTTCACATTCTTTACTATATTCTTTTTCTCTTCTTCTGTAATAAAACGTGCTGATAAAATCGGGTCAATAAGCAATCGAAGTTGGTAGCTTTCAAATAAGCGCTCTTGATGACTATAAAATATTTCACCATATTTTTCGACGTTTTCGATGATGTCAAAGCCGGTTGCTCGCAATGTTTGGATATATCTTTTTACTGTTTTCCCATCAGCTGTGCATTCTGGTATTTCTATTTTTAGCTTTTCAACTAATTCTTTAATGGATAATTGGTTGTTTTCGTCTGTATCACGAAGAAAGATTTCTTTTAAGGCTAGTAATCTCCTGCCTGTTTTTGCTTCACTCACACACTATCACTCCATAAATTTACTAATTATTTTCGATAAGGAAATCCTTACATGCTGATTAAATGTTCCATACAAATTATTCAAATGTGTACCTGCAGACAACAGGTACACACTTTTTATAACGCTGATTTCAGCTGCTCATTAATAAAGAAAAGTTCAATATGTTTCACTTTTTCACCTGTCATCTCTTCCCAGGCATTTTTATAAAATAAGAGCTGATCACGGTAGTAGTTCCGCAACTGAGTGAAGTCTGCTTGTTCGACTGGATTGTCTGTTTTGTAGTCAACGATGACCCATTCTCCATTTATCTTATAGATAAGGTCAATGACTCCTTTGACTTTATAAGGATGCTTTTCTGCATGTGGTAATTGAATAAGCTTGTATAACGGGTTTTCACATTCCACTTGAAGCAAGAAAGGAACCTCTGCCAGTACATTTTCAGCGATTTGTAAGTCAGCCCAGATTGGAGAGCGTTTAAAAACGTCTATGATTTGTTGTATTTCCTCTCCTTTTTCAGCTGGTACTTTATACGTTTGTAATAAAGAGGATATATAATTTGTTACGTCATGACCTTTGACTACTTTTTCAAGAACATGATGGACAATGGTTCCCCAGTCCTTCCCTCCTCCAGCCACTCTTTCGATTGAAACAACGTTTGAATAGTCTTTGTCTTTCGTTGGTGACCAATAGTCAAATGTTTTTTGTTTACGATGTTCAAGCCATCTTGACATGGCCACTGTTTTCGCTTGGTATTCTTGTAACGTAATTTCTGTTATTTCGTCTTTTTGATTTTCGACCATCTCTTCATGACTCACAAATTCCTCAATATTGCTTATTTCAAATAATGTATGCCAAGGATTTTTCTTGTCATTTTTAGCACTTGAACTAATAATTATTGCTTTTTCAGCACGTGTTGCTGCCACATAAAGAATGCGAAGCTCTTCTTCAACTAAATAGAGCAGTTCCTCTTGTTTTAAGGTATCCCAATTGTTTGGTAAAGCAAGCTCCTTTGTTTGAAAGCCATTGCGAATAGTAAACGAAAAATAACCTTTCGATACATCATCTTCGCGTTTAATATGTTGCGATAAAAACGATTCTGGTGAAACGAGTTTTGCCGGATGTGCTAAAAACACGATCGGAGCTTCCAACCCTTTTGCTTTATGGACATTCATGACTCTTACACTATCAGCATCTTCTTCGATATTAAGTACTGTTGTTTTTTTATGAATGCTTTCAATTAGAAGCTGACATACTTGTTTATATGTTGATGTCCCTGCTGATTCATGATGACGAATATGTTCAATCACTTGAACTAAACTTCTGTACGCACGTTTATTTCGACCATTTTCAATTAACAATGGATAAAATCCAGCATCTTCAATTATTTTTTCGATAGCTATTGTTGGTGAAAAAGTACGAACCCATTTTTGATAAGTTGATAACTTGGCTAAGGCACCTGTAAACTTTTCCTTTATTGTTTCTGATAAGGGTTCAGGTACCTCACTATAAATAGAGAAAACTCCACCAGCTTTTTTCCATTGATATAATTCATTGTCACTAAATCCAAAGAAGATTCCACGTAAAGTTGCGACAAGAGCAACTTTATCCGTTGGATCAATGAAGGTTTGTAGTAAGATACTGAGTTCTTGAAACTCTCTAGTTTCTCCAATGATGACCTCACCACTAATGCTTACGGATATTCCTTTGTCTTCGAGTGTTTGTGCATATGTCGCAATTCCGTCATTGTATCGTGTTAACACCATGAAATCTCTAGGGTTATATCCTTGTTGAAGTAATGACGCGATTGCTTGGGTGATGTTACGAGCATCTTCTTCAATGACTTCATCTTTCTTCGAGAATTCAGCTGAAACTGTTAACGATTTAATACCTGATAGCCCTTTGCCCTCATCTTCGTGAAACGAATTCAACGGGCGGTATCCTGCTTGATAAACGGTTTCTTGTTCAGGTAAGTGCTGAACAAATACACCGTTCAATTTATTCGTTACAGAGTCTACCGTTCGAAAATTCATCGTTAATTGCAATATTTCACCGTTATGTTCTTCTATTAACTGCTTCACTCGATTGTATGTATCAATATCGGCACGACGGAAACGATAAATCGCCTGCTTAGGATCGCCCACGACGAACAATGACCCTTTTTTAGGTGTACATTTTGTCCATACTTTTTCCTCTAACTCTGTACTTGTTAAATAAAACATCATTTCCGCTTGAATGGGATCTGTGTCTTGAAATTCATCTACTAAAAGATGGGTATATTTTTCTTGAAAATAACCCCTTACTTCTGCGTTTTCTTTTAATAGTTTTGTTGTATGTATTAACAAATCTTGAAAATTTAATAAAGATCTTTCCTTTTTCAAGTTAGTATAAACGTTGATAGCCTCTTGTAAAAACGATACTACTTTGGGATGACAATACTCTTTCCATTGTTGTAAAAGAGGTGAAATAGTTGTTTCTACAAAATCTGTTAGTTTTTCTTTATAAAATTTCGCATCTTCTTTCGAATGCCAACGATTAAGTGTTACATTTAGCTTTTTATTAAATAGTTCAAATTGTGAAATGATGTCACGATCTTTTGAAGAATCAATAAAACGCTGCTTTTGTAAGGCGAGTATGATGATTTTCTGTAATGTATCATAGCCATTAGACGGTTCTTCTTCAGGTACTGATCGGATCGCCTCTTTTACTAAATTCATTAACGAAAGATAAGCAGAATGTAAATCAGGTTTTTCTGTTTCTTCTGACACCCAATCCACATCTGTATACTGTCTCATTTGATAGAGACTCTCGTATAAGTCATCCACTTTTATACCAAGTTCGTTTATTTCAGCCAGTAACGGAGATTGGTCTGTTTGAGCTTTTTGAAGAAATAACTGCCAAGCCTCTTCTAGTAAATGTAAATCATCAGTATCTTCCAGCTCTTTGAATGAAAGGTCTAAGGAAGCTTCGATTGGTCGTTCGCGTAATAGCTTTGCACAGAAGGAATGAACCGTTCCTAAAAAACACCGATCGATATTCTGTAGTGCTGCTTCTAGTCGTTCTTTAAGGACTTCATCTTTCTCGATTTTCCAAACAGCTTCAAGCTTTGATTGAAAGCGCATTTTTAACTCATCTGCTGCTTTTCGCGTGAATGTTATCGCGACAATATGTTCGATTTTACATGTATCCGTAAAAATGAGCTGCACCATTCGTTCAACAAGACTTGTTGTCTTTCCTGAACCAGCTCCTGCCTCGACAAGAAAGTTTGTATTCAGCTCATGTTTAATTTTATCCCGAGCATTCTGATCAATTACGTTATTAGACATGTGCGCGTACCCCCAAAAATTGACGTAAAGGTTCATATGTTTTATCACTTTGCTTAGCACTTAGTGTTTCTTTGTCATAGAAATGTCTTTGACAAACAGATTTAAAGTCACAAAATTTGCAGTCATTTTCATCATCTGTCATTGTGAAAATACCTTGTGATACTAACTCAATTAAATTTTCTAGTAGAGTTAATCCTTGAGTTCGTACTCTGTCATCTTGTTTACGTACAAAACGTTGAGCTAGTCCCTTAACCGTTGGAAAATAGTAAGAACTTTCCTCAACTGCACCTGTTTCCAGCTGGAGATGCTGTTCAATCGCTAACGCATAAATAAAATGCTGAAGCTGTCGACCACCTTTAAACATACCGTTCATGCTATAGCCGTACGTGCTTCCTGTTTTATAATCGACAATATGATATGTACCAGAGCTTGTTTCATCGACACGGTCAATTTTACCGGCAATCTTCATGCTCTGACCAGATGGTAACGTAATTTCAGCCGCATCTATTTCACCAACACCAAATGTGTATTCGAAATGCAGAGGTTTGTACGTTTCACAATGTTGCTCTTCTTCCTTCAAAAAGATCCTGCAGCACTCAAAAATGTCAGCTACCTCAAGCTCGTACACTCTTTCATTCGGTGGTGGAGTGATTTCACGCTGTTCTTGGATGAGTCCTTTTGCAATCGTCAAGATTTTTTCTTCATGATGAACAAATGATGGCTTTTCTTCAGCTGTTTGCAATGATTTATAATACGTTTCAAAAATGCTATGTAGTAAGCTACCACGGGTTGCTGCATCCATCCATTTATTAGGGTTAAAGGTTGTATCTTCGAGCGGTCGAACGCCTAACACTTCACTTAAAAAATAGGAATAAGGGCATTTTGCAAGTGTTTCTAATCGACCTGCTGTCATAGAACGTTCTTTATTTAGACGCGGATCATACATAACTTGTTCAATGTCAATTTCCCCATCAAATTCAGTAAATATCGCTTCATTTCGTGCGTTCATAGCTTTCAATCCTGATTCTAAGTGTTTAAATTGTGATAAAATATCACCTTGCAACTTCACTTTTTCATCAGTTACGACTTTTTGCGCCCAATAATCTTGCTCATTAAAAAGCTCTTCGGTTACATAGGAAGATGGAAGTTTCGTTAAATCTTTAAAATCTGCTTCGTGATGGCCACTTGTCATTCGGTATGATTGTAAAAAAACATGTGCGGGATGGACCACTCGATTTTCGTTAACAGCAAAATTACAATAGCTAAGTGATACATTTCCCTCATGTTGAGCAAGCATTTGAACGAGATTATAATGTTTTTCCTGACTTTTATGTTCGTTAACGTTCAAGCCGTTTCCTAAACGATTCCTCTCCGTATCAAGAAGTAATGGATTTTCGTTTACTCCACCAGGAAATTTACGACTATCAAGGCCAACTATGTAAACGAAATCGCGAGTTTCGTAAATTCCATGGTCGTACGATGTAACATGCAGATGCCCTGGCTTAGCACTTGACTTTAGGACATTTAAACTAAGTAATAAATCCTTCATCTTCTCAAGAACTTGGTATCGTGACAAGGTTTCATCACAATATGGTAATAGTTTTTGAATTTCCTCCAGCAGTTCTGTTTTAGCAACTGAATCAGCGACAGAAGATGTTCGGCAATAGTTGGTAAGCACATGGGCAATTCCTTGTAAACAGTCCCGATAATTGAGCTCATCTTTAAAATCGGGCATTTTTTTGAGCAATGCTGTGAACCATTTTTGCAAGACGATCAATTGATTCATTTTTTCTTGATAATAATCTGCTTTTTTCTCATCTGTTGCTTCACTTCGTTTCATTTCGAGGCGATTTATTTCTTCCGTCAATTGGCTTATGTAGCGTTTTTTGTCCCAATCAATACTTGCCTCGCGGAGAATTCTCGTCATTTTTACACCTGATGGCATCCCTTCCTCTAGGTGTATCAGTCCTTCATGAATGAAATCGAGAAACGCATTGACACTATAGTTAGATGATATCCACTGTATGATTCCTGCTATTAGTCGTCCTGGACGAGTCGTTAATACTGGTAAACCTTCGCCAAATGTGATTGGAAGTTCTGCTTTTTGTGATAAATGATAAAAATGTGTCACATATGGTTCATGATTCGTGTAATAGACAACATGCTTGTCCAGTTTAGCTTGGGATTCTTTTATTTTATAGAGAATGTGCTTTATTTCTACTTCCTCGGTTTTAGCTGTAAAAAGAGTGACATGTTCTGTATCTGCTTTGTGATCTAAGTCATAAAGATAGCTTAATGAGGTAGGTTCTCCCCACATAATGGACTGAAGATTTGACCTTTCTGGAATTTTCACTCCAAATACTTGCTGTAAAGGCAATTTATATGTTTGTTCGAGTAATATCTTATAGAGAAATTCTTCTTCTAAATGAGATAACGATAAATTCGATTGAAGAATATAAATAGGATTTGCGTTTTCGGTTGCATATTGTTTTGCAAGACGAAGATTTTCAGCATGATCTGTCATTCGATACGCAAGTAACATTTCTTCATATTGAGATAAGATTAGTTTTATATCTACCCCTTTATCTTCTGTTAAAAAATCATCGGTGTTTATAGTGGCACCTGTATATCCTGCCATTCGAAGTGTATGCAGAATTTGATACATAGCTCGACTAAATGATGCTGTTATTTCCATATTTCCAAAATAGGTTAATGCATGATTATCTTTTAATTGAGAAAGAATGGTGTACACGAATTGAGATCCGATCGTTTCATTCACTACTTCTTTTTGGTCAGGATGGTGAAGTTCGATAAACTCCTCGGCGAGATTGTTTACTGTTTTATAAGTTAAATTAATAGCCTTTTTTCCGTGATCGGTAAATGCCTCTAAAATTTGTGAACCTACTGTATAAGAATCAACAAGAATTATTTTTTCTTGATAAGGAAAATTCGTATTGATGTTAACTAATTCTTTCATCAGTGATTTCATTCTGTTTCCTCCTTTTACAAGTTACCCTATTATTTTACACTTTTTCCATCCCTTTATGGTAGGTTTGTCTCATGATAAATGATCTATCATTTTATTAGAATTCGAATTTTATGTTATTTCTTAGGTTTTTATTCCTGAATTTAGTATAAACAAAAGGGTGTACCACTTTTGACACACCCTTTTGTCGGGGGCAAGGGGACAGAAAACAAAGGGACGGTTCTAACAAGGGTCAATCGGAAGGTTTGCACGCATAAAGGCACAACTAGTGGATGAATACTAGTTGTGCCTTAGTTTGTTTTTTTCAGAGTACTTGCTCTGAGCCTTTAGCTTTTAAGACTAATTCAATTAAAGCGCCTGATTTTTAGAATATCCTAATCTTGAACAGTATCCTTGTACTGTGCATTAATATTCTGAGCTGAATATTTTATTTCCACATTTTTTGCATTCAATTGATACAAAGTTTTTCTCAGCATTAACAAGTGCGTCTTCGTTAGTATCAACTGCTATATCCCCACTTCCTTTGAAAAATCTATTTTCTAATTCACTAATATGTTCGCATTTTAAACATTTAATACTAAATAATTTACTCTCACTCTCGTCTAAAATCTCTGCTAGTATTCTAAAAGTAAAAGCTGCTGCTGATTTAAAAAACGGTTTCATCACTTCACCCCTACGTCGCTTTTTGATTCTAGTGAAATTCACTCTTAACGAATTAGAAATCTTTTATGCTTTTATTTAATAAAAATTAATTCAAGAGAACTTTTAAACTTTTTGAATATATCTACATATTCTTGAACTCTTTCATCTAGTGTGAGTTCAGAATCTTGATAATCTAGTCTAATCATTAGTCGAAGTAAAAATGGATTTCTCGAACCCGGAACTAAGTGCAATTTATGGCCGACGAGTAATTCAATATTGTCTTTATACAAATCAAAAACAGATTGTATTTTATCTGCAAATTCCTTTTGATAGGATTCAATAAATAGTTCTGCATGGTGATGTTTTTTATAAACAAAGACAAATCTCCAATTCATTTTTAAAAATTGATACCCCACAAAGTAGTCCCTACTACCACCATAACTTGCTGTATAATCTGTTTCAGAGTTAATTTTATTTGATACCGCTTGTAAAAATAGTTGTTCATAATTTGCCGCTTGCAATATTATCATCCTTTTATTTTACATTTATTGTATATATTTTTTTATTTTCTGATCAAGCCATTCATTTGAGTCTTTTAATAATAAAATTATATCATGACATCTTCCATCCATAACAAGCTGTTTACGATAACAGGTGGTTTAACAAACAGACTCTTATTGCACAGAAAGAGTCTTATACGAAAAAAGATCACCCTAAAAGAGTGATCGCAAAATGATTTTATAATTACAAGTATCGTTGTACTGCGCAGCATTGAGTAATTTACTTATTAGTCTTCTTATTACACATAGTACTCTTAATCTAAGTACAATCTATTTTTTATATAACATAGTTAATTAGAAAATGTGGTTGCTACTTTACTTTAATTATTTTCATTGTCGTCAAGAAGACCTATAATATAATTAAGATTGTCACTACTTATTACGGTGTTCTCCCTTAACACATTAATTATCTCAGTCCCAAAGCTTCCTGTTTCACTTATAATTTCTGAAGCTACCTCATTTGCCTCTCTTTCCCAAGGGTTTTCAGTATAATCAATTTGCTTGTATTGTTCGAATGTAAGTCCATTCTTGAATTGTTTTATGTGTACTAATTCATGAATAATGGCAAACCGGATTAATATTTTTGCAGCTTCCATAAAAGCTGGTTGTTTATTATAAATCTTCGAATAATATCTATTGATTTTATCCGTAATACTAGCCGAAAAAAATATAATTTTCTCCACACCTGTACCTTCAGAATTTGGTACACTACTCGCTAAAGTATTTTCTTCAGGATAACCATTACATACTTTAAATGTACCAATTTCCAAAGAGTATGTTATATCGTCTATCCCCAATCTTTCTTTAATTGAGGAATGGAAAACATTAAGTTCTTCAAGTAATATGTTTGATACTTCTTCTACCTCTATCTTACTGGGGATTATCGCCATAATTGAATGCTCCTTTTTTTCTTTAAAGTCTGTTTTTGTATTTTGACTTCCTAATTAAAGTATAGTTTTTTAATCATTTTATTCAATTTTCTCAAAGAAAAAAGACCAGAGTATCTCTTCTGGTCCTCTCTTAGTTCACTAATTACCAGCCAAACATAAGTGAAAATATAATTCTGATATTTAACTAACGTTTAATTCTATTAAAAAATCATCTATTTCTTTAATAACTTCTTTCCATCCTTCTTCATTCTCTTTTTTCATTAGTCGATTAAGATAACTTAACTCTGTATCTAGTTCGCTAGGAGTATTACTATACTCTTCTTTAAGCAACTCGACTATATTTTTTATTAATTCATGTTTGTTTATCTTATCAAGCATTTCTAATACATATAATTCCCCAAAAGCAAGCTTATCTATAAACTCTTTATATTTCAAATAATCTTTAGTTATGTATTCAATAAAACTATCTAGATAACTCCTATATTCCGAAAACATTCCTTCCCATAACTTTCTGGCCTCATCAGCTCCTCTTCCTGGTCCATGTGACTGTCTGATGATGGAAAGAAAAAGTTCGAATAATTGATTAGCATTCATTCTATCTAACAGTTCTTTTTCAAGATCATTAAATAATAGTATTGCCTCATTTACTACATTGTAATCATTATCTTTAATTAACCTTATGAGTGTGTCAAAAAAGGCATTATCAATTTGTAAGATGTTCATTACCTTAACTTTTCCAACCCACTTTTTTAGTTCAGCTACTGACGAACGATCAGTACTATCTGATATTACCTTTCTAGATTTCGTTATTTTTTCAGTGAAGATTTCTAATAATACACTTATTTCATCTTCTGTTAAGCCCTCTTCAGTATATAGCTGATGTAATATCTTTACATTTTTCAAGTTTAAATCTGAGGTAATTAAAGATTTTAAGTGAGCTAAAAAACGTTGCCGATCCGTTGGGTTTAAGTAATTAACTAAGTTTGGGGAAAACCAACAAAAAATTAGTACACTATCAAATAACTGTTTATGTTCTATTATTCGACTTAGTTTATTTGATATGCTTTCTAACAGTTCTTCATTTTCTATTTTGTTAAGTAACCCCGCAAAAAAATATGCTGCGTTTTTCCATCTAGTAGATCCGTATAAAGATTCATTTTCTATGACATTTAACAGTTTTTTAGCTAACGGTGTGATCGTGTTTTTATGTAGAGTATTAATCTCTTCTTGAACTACAATTTTAACATTTTCTCTTTCATAATCAGGAAATAATCGTTCATTATCAAGTCGATCCACTATAATCCGTATATAAGCTGGCCCTAATAGTGACGGTTTAGATATAATGTTATCAAAAAAGCCTGAGAACACCATCCTAGCCTCTTCTGCTGTTGCGACAAACTCATTGGGGTGTGCGGATCGGTTCCTAAGATTCATATAGGACTTAATTGATTCCAATTCAGAAGGGGATAATATTAATTTACTTGCAGCTTGTTCGACCATATAGTTCTCATAGTTTTCTTCATTGCTAATTCTTCTCTCAATTTCGTCATCCAAATCTCGAACTTCTCTTATTGAACTAGAGAGATCCTTGATCTTTTCACGTAAGTCATGCATTCCAGCTATGGTAGATAATATAATTGCCGCTCTATATGATCCAACATTATAACAGTTTAATGCCTCTGTCATAAAATCTTTAATATGTTGTTTCTTAATTGATAACACAAGTTCTTCTAAATCTCTTAGCATTAATTATTTCACTTCCTTCCCACCTTTTGAAATTATACCAAATATTTGAAATCAGAAAAACATATTTAATAAATCTAGTAAGGTCTAACCTCTATTTCAATCCACTTTCCCCTAACAACTTTATATTCAAACCAATAAAACCCGCGCCTCTCTCCAAAAAAATTGCTGCGCAGGATTTAGTCTACTACGTAATAAAAGTTACTACACAATCTAGCTTATTTGCTTATCAAATATCAATAGTTAATAATACGTAACCGTAAAATGTGTTTTACTCTTCAAGTCTAAATATGAACACATACAAAAC
Source organism: Metabacillus bambusae (assembly GCF_017497975.1). GTDB lineage: Bacteria > Bacillota > Bacilli > Bacillales > Bacillaceae > Metabacillus > Metabacillus bambusae. The sequence continues at coordinate 141,220 of NZ_JAGDEL010000003.1, forward strand.
CATTATTAATAAAGAATTTAAGGGAAGTTCTTGTGTAAAAAATGTGTAAAATGATTTCAAAGCCCACCTTTTTCATCCTTTTCCCTACAAAATAAAAAAAACACACAAACATTGATAAAATCAAATGTGTGTGTAATCGTTTCTTAATTTAACTCGTTTTTACTTAATGATACGGATTGTCAGTGTCGAAACTTATGTTTAATATTATATATTGCCCGGTTTCTTCCTGTAATGCCTTCAAATACTTTTTCATTACAAAAGGGTTGTTTCTAGTGCATCACTCAACATTGAGTCGAAGCTATCAAATAACTGAATTAAGGTTCCTGAGGGTTTATCAAGTTCTACATATACACCATCTTTTAAGTCATAACTATACCATGCTGTATCAGAGTCCCCAAAAAATATATATTGCTTTTGCCAATCATTTTCATTCCAAAGCTCGTTTGTCTCGATAAACCCATGGATGTCTTCATCTACTTCCTTATCAAGTAGAACTTCATCAACACCGTAGATAACTAATCCATTAAAGTCTAATCCATTTACTTTTTTTAGAAATTCAATATATGACTCAGGTAATACAATATTTCCTAATTTCTGTTGAATAGTATGCTTCATTTTTATAAGTTCCGTATCTAATGCTGGATTTCTAAGCAAACTTCCATATTTCGCTTCAATTTTTTCTATTTCTATCAAAAAGTCTTTCCACTGGGACATATCTACTCTTCCCTTCTTTTTAGAGGTTTTGGTGGGTAAACCTCATCCTCAAATATTGGCCAATTAATATTTTACTTTGTCTAGAGGCTAATCTTTTGTTAGAGAGTTTTGTTCATTGGTAACCGCTTTATGATAAGGGTCATTCTTTATCAATACCAAGTTAGTGAAATCGTTTGTACCACCATCATCTAAAGGTAAATTATAATGCACTTGCCATCCTTAGGGTTAGATCCATCTTTCATTCTAGCAATATCATCTTCACCTAAACTAGCTTTTCTAAGATATTCAAAATATAGTCTCAATCTATCTAATATCATTTTTCTGTTATACTCGTCTAGAAATACTTCGTTCAACACTATTTACTTATAACTGCATACAATGACAAAATTAACATGATCTTTTGTCTCAATAGTTAGTACATGAGCTTTATCAAAGGACTTGTCAAGAACCAAGTTCCGATTCTGTATAATCGGTGTTTTTAGCGCACGAACAATTGGCTTTGCTCCACTTGCTAGAATTCTAGCTCATGAGTTCTCGATTCTCAAACATACTATTTTTTGTTTAATCCCACTCCAAAATCCTTATTCTTTTTATTTACTCTTACTTCTCGTGTGCAAATATAAATCAAGTAGTTGTTTTATTAAACGTCACTTAACCCTTCTTGTATGTTTGTTTATTACCAAAGTTTAAAACATAAAAACCCTTGAAAGGCATATTACCAATCAAGGGTTATAGAGAATTTAACTTACCAGATTGCACTAATAGTTCATTATTATTTACTGTTGTTTTACCAGACAACATTTCCTTTTGGTTTCAATTTGAACAGACGAAAGGTGGGCCAACATTTCTTGTAAGCCCATCTTTTCAATTTCTAACAAGCCTGTTTAATTTCGTAAGTTATTGGCTTGTTACCAATAATAGTACTTCGTATGTTAAAAATGTCATCTCACCTAATTATCATACTTATTTTCATAACAACATATTGTTATACGACCCCATGCTGTTAAGACCTACATGAGTATTTGATTCGTTAATCCAAGTTATCAATTGCCTCTTGAAAGCTATCTTGTAAATATTCATCAAAAGTTGTATATCTAGTTACTTCTCTTTTGCTTATATCATCCCACCGAACAACATTAGAATCCCCTACTGTGTTTAAGCAGTAAACAAACTCATTTCTGTGGGGCAGTTCAGTTATTATCCCTAAGGTTAAAAACTAAGCCTGTGTTAGGGTTGTAATAAAACAATTATCTATTGAAACTCTTTTAAAAAAATCCAATGCATCTTGAGTTACAACTAACTCACCTTTTGGAGATAAGCAAAAATGATTTCCTGACCAATTTTTGAAGTTATCTCCTTCTACTTCAATTTTACCAAGTGGAATAAATCTACTGAATTCAGGAATATTTTTATTTGGATACATTTCTTTAAAATCATCAGACGTTGTAATCAAACACTTTTCTAATTTGTAATCACTAAAATCACTATTCTCTAACTCTGTTCCAAGATTACTTGACACAATAAAGGCTGGTGTTGACTCTAAAAGGTCATCTCCTAGCCACCCTTCAAACTCATAGTGTAAGTATTTTACCTTTCCTGATATACCCTCTATTGCAATATCTTCTTCTGTTCCATAAATGGTATGTTCACCATGACCACCTGATACTTCAGGTTCTAAAAAATATAATTTCATTAGTTACTTCCTCCCTACTACAAACTTACCTTTTCACTGGTGGATTAAAATTATCACCATATTTCTTATCTAACTCAATCATATAATATATTACTTCTTCTTTTGTAGGATTTTGGTTATTTCTATAAAATCTATTCCAATCTCTTCTTATTTTGGATAAATGTATATCACTGTTTATTTCTTTTGGTATCCCTCTCAGATTTTCTAAAGCATGAATTTCCTCAAGTGAGAATAACTCTGGGTGTCTTTTTAAAATTTGTTGCTCTATAGCATGATGAACTACGACACTCCCTTTAAGGTCAGGATATTCATTAAAGAATGTCTTTTTATAGTCCTTAATATTTTTGCCTTTTTCTATCCCCTTATCAACACCACTAAAAGAAAACTTCGACAAAACCCTATCCAAGACCTTCTTAACCGCTTCAGTATCGAACACATTAAACGGGATCTTTAAGCCTGCACCATTTAAACTATAAGCCAATTTGTTACTATCATTCATTTCATTCAACAATACGTGAATGCCACCTCTTACCTCACCAATAACATAATTCACATATGTTTTTGTCTTCGTCGTAGTTAGTTCATGTGCTTTATCAACTGTCTTCTCAAGTACAAGATTCCTATCTTGTAAACTCGGGGTTTTAGGTCCACGAACAATCGGCTTCGCTCCACCTGCTAGAATACTAGCTAACCCTATACTACTCAACCAGTGCTCTTTTGAAAAGCTTTCTTCTGGGTTTATCGCTCCATTTCCTAGGTCAAGAGTTCCCATGCTTATGTAATTCACAAAGTCATAGGGGGAATTCATCGCGACATGGGCTCTGTCTTCCATCCCTTGATACATAGATTTAGCTGTGTCGAAAGATCCTATAGTTAGGTAATTTCCAAAGTCGTATACTGAATCAAATTTCTTTTCGTTCCGAGCTTCTAGGCCATCCCAAAAGTCGTTTCTAATTTCTTTGAAGCTATGTATCGTTTTTTCAATCGGGTTTAATTTTGCAAATTCTGCTTTTTCCCTTTCTCTAGCTTCGATCTCAGCTTCTATTTCTGCTTGTTGTTTTCGGACCTCTTCTTGGTTCTTTTTGTATGCTAGATAATTGATTGTTTGTCGTTCAGCTTGCGCTTTTAATTGATACACATCACTTGCTTTATATGCTGCTGAATTGAAATGAATCGGTGAGATCGTATTACCTTGACGAGATGCTTCAATTAATTGCTGAAAAAGAGTGATGACGTATTGCTCTTCACCTTCTGATAACTTGTATTCTGATGTTAAATCTTGATCAAGCTGATTAACAGCATCAATGGTGTCTTTTCTGTCTTTATCTGCTTTTTCAATATGGTCCTCAAAGCTATTTGTTGAAAAGGCATTAAGGGGTATGAGGTCATCAATCCGGTTGAAAATCCTTTGCAGCTCATCCTGCTGGCTTGCGACCATTTCCTTTTGGTTTCTTATGTGATGTACCAGTTCATTCTCAAGAAATGGAAGGTGGATAACTGTATTCCCCGATAGATCCTTCTCGTCTGTACTTCCTTGAATCCCTTTTAAAAAAGCAATGTGTCGATCTATAAGACGAAGCCAGGCTTCTACCACATCGATTTGTCCTTGGTAAAATCCCTTGATGGCATCAGCTCCCTTGCCTTGGAACTGTTCATCTAAATTGACGATGTCATTGCATTTCCTTTTTACCTGATCAAGCTGCTGTCTTAAAAGATTATATTCTTGTAGTCTAACTTCCATTGTATGTATAAATGTTCTTGAATCTAGTACCTTCACAATTGTATTCTTCACCTCCATGTTCTCTACTTCCTTAGATGCACCAATGAAGTATAGAAACATTTTTATGTAATAAATAGTAGGATACATTTTTTCTACTATTTACCAATATCATAGATTGTAAATTTAGTACATAAATTAAACAATTTTATTAACGAAAACAGGAATATTCACCTAAGAAATGTATTTCCTACCATACAAAATTCCTATTTTGTGAAGTAACTTAGAAATTCATCCTCTATTAAAAAAAATTAAATTTAAAAAACTACATGTTTAATTCCTTTCAAGTAAATTATTGAAATCATATTAAAAAAGGTACACCATTATCGGTATACCTTGATTAAATATATTTTTGAATTAGAAGCTAACTTCCTTCTTAATATTCTCTTCTCTAACCAATTTGTTTACCAATTGATCAATTTTTCAATTTCCGGAAGCAAAGGGACGGTTCATAACCCATACTTCCTCATTTTAAGATACAGCGTATTGCGACTAATCTTCAATATCCTCGCAGCTTTGCTTATATTCCATCCAGCAGATGTTAGTGCTTGGGTGATGGCCTCTTTTTCCGTCTGTCCGAGTGAAGACGGTTTTTTTTCTACAATTGCCAATTGCTGAGTTTGCTGTTCATACACATCTTCAAAGTGTAAATCATCCGCCTTAATCTCGTTTCCTACGGCAAAAAAGGAGGCTTGGATGAGGACACTTTTAAGTTCTCTGATGTTTCCTGGCCAATGATAGGCGAGGATTTTTTGCTTTGCTTTATCCGATAACGAGACTGATGAATGGTCTAATGTATTAATGAAATGCTCGGTTAATTCAAGGATGTCGGTTCTGTCTTTCAGCGGCGGGAGGGTAATGAAAATCCCTTTAAGGCGGTAGTACAAGTCCTCTCGAAAGCGTCCTGCTTTAATTTCTTCACGTAAGTTTTTGTTTGTAGCCGCAATAACCCTTGTGTTAATCTTGATGACTTTGACACCGCCGACTCGTGTAACAATACTTTCTTGTAAGACACGGAGTAAAGCCGCTTGGGCCTTTAAGGACATATCGCCAATTTCGTCGAGAAAGATGGTTCCACCGTTTGCTGCTTCAAATTTACCTGGAGATCCTTTGTAATTCGCCCCTGTAAATGCCCCCTTTTCGTAGCCAAATAATTCACTTTCGATAAGATTTTCTGGGATCGCGCTACAATTCACAGCGACAAATGGTTTCCCGAATCGTGAGCCATGGCTATGTAATGATTGTGCAATAAGTTCCTTTCCTGTTCCACTTTTCCCATAAATAATGACAGGGTAATCAAAAACAGCCGCCTTTGTTATTATGTTTCGAACCTTTTCTATTTTGGGACAAGAGCCAATGATATCTGAGGTGCTGTATAGTTTTTTTGCCGTCTCGTCCTTCTTGTTCACTTTGCTTAAAGAAACAACGGAGCTGTATACTTTTTGTGATTGATCAGAGATGACCTCAACCGAATAACCTTTTGCGACATGAAACTCATCCCCGATACAATCTTCTCCTAAGATAAAGCGGGCTGTTTGATTGGCACGAATAATCGTATTTTCACGGTCAAGGGTAAGAAGCGGAACGGTTGATAAGTTTGATGTTAGCTCAAGTTCTTTTAATGCTAACACCTTTTCTTGCTTAGTCTGATCAAGAAGTAGTCGGGTCTGTAAACTTTCGGCCATCATCGTTGTTAAGGAAATCGTAAAAGGGTGATACATCTCTTTTTTTGCACTAATATTAATCGCACCAATTAACTCGCCAGTTGGAGAATAAATAGGACTTGCTGCACAGGTAAGAAAGTGATTTTTCACGTAGAAATGGTGCTCAGCGTGCGTAATGATTGGTTTCTTTTCGTAGATGGCGAGTCCCATCGCATTGGTGCCTTTTCTTTTTTCAGACCAATTGGAACCAATTGGCAAATAATCGATTGCCTCATTACTATCCAAATGGCCTACTTTGTGAATAATGGTTCCATTCCGATCTACAATCACCGTGACGAGTCCTTGGGAGTGTATGGCAGGATAAAGGTTTTCTAAAATTAATGTTGCGTGCCGAATCATCGACTGATTTTCAGTTAATACCTCCTGTAAGGCACTACCAGTTAAAATTGAGTCATCCATAGGGTCGGAGGGTGAAAGTCCAAAGCGTTGACAGCGCTCCCAAGAACGGTCGATTATATCAACCCGCTCGACAAGGTTCTCCAGTGGCATTTGCTTGTCCCCCTTTAAATAGTAACGTTTACTCTAAGTCTATTATACTACTTGGATAAATATTTCCAAGTTTAAATGAACAACTGTCCTAAAATAGGACATTTGTTGTTCAGAAAATAAGCAGGTTTAATAACCACTCATCATAAAAATGGGCTTAAAACAAAAGTTTGGATCTTGGCACACTTCTTGCAATATGTAAAGTGTACAACCTAACATTTAACTTAAGGGGGAATTGCAAAATGAGTGGAAACAGAGCAGTCGCGTATATGAAACCAGGTAAGGTGGAAATACAGGACATAGGTTATCCTGATTTAGTGTTAAGAGATGGCCCAGGTGTTAATCCACTGAATGTTGGTCGTAAATGTAACCATGGTGTGATTTTAAAAGTTGTCACAACGAACATTTGTGGAAGCGATCAACATATGGTGCGCGGAAGAACGACAGCTCCAACCGGACTTGTTCTTGGACATGAAATTACAGGTGAAGTCATTGAAGTTGGAAGTGATGTTGAGTTCATTAAAAAAGGCGATCTCGTATCTGTGCCATTTAATATTGCTTGTGGGCGCTGTCGTAGTTGTAAAGAGCGTGACACTCATATTTGTGAAAATGTAAATCCTGATCGTCCGGGTTCAGCGTATGGCTATGTTGATATGGGCGGATGGGTCGGAGGTCAGTCTGAATATGTTATGGTTCCGTATGCTGATTTCCAGTTATTAAAATTCCCAGATAAAGATCAGGCAATGGAAAAAATAAAAGATTTAACAATGCTCTCAGATATTTTTCCAACAGGTTATCACGGTGCAGTCAGTGCAGGGGTCAAACCAGGTTCGACGGTTTATATTGCTGGAGCAGGTCCAGTTGGGTTAGCAGCAGCGCACTCAGCTCAATTACTCGGTGCGGCTGTTGTCATTGTCGGTGACCTGAACGGGGAACGGCTTCAACAAGCAAAAAGCTTTGGATGTGAAACCGTAAACCTTCGTGAATATCCGGATCTTGGTGAGCAAATCGAACAAATTTTAGGGGTTCCTGAAGTCGACTGCGCCGTTGACTGCGTGGGATTTGAAGCGTCAGGACATGGAGCAAATGCAGGGGAAGCGCCGGCAACCGTACTTAATTCAATTATGACCGTAACACGTGCTGGCGGGAGACTTGGTATTCCAGGGCTTTATGTAACAGGGGATCCTGGTGGAATTGATGAAGATGCACGAATCGGGACATTAAAGGTGCGTCTTGGCCTTGGTTGGGCAAAAGCACATACCTTTGTAACCGGGCAAACACCTGTGATGAAATACCACCGTGACTTAATGGCAGCTATTTTAAGTGGAAGAGCACAAATTGCGAAAGCCGTAAATGCAACAGTTATTTCTTTAGAAGATGCGCCAAGAGGGTACCAAGAGTTTGATCAAGGTGCAGCGAGAAAGTATGTCATTGACCCTCATGGACTTGTAAAATAGAGGAGGTCTGTCATGGAACCCCCAGTTCTGTTCAAACGATGTGTGGCTGAAAGTATTGGAACTGCCTTACTCGTACTCATTGGTGCTGGAACAGCGGCGTTTAATGGGGTCATTACAACAAGTAATAATGCGGCGACGACTCTTGCGGATATCGGCGTGATAAGTGTTGCCTTTGCGATTGTCGTCATGGCGATGATTTTTACAATTGGAAGAATCTCTGGTTGTCATATTAATCCTGCCGTTACAATTGGTTTAGCAGTCACCGGTCACTTTGCTTGGAAAGAGGTTCCCGCGTACCTCATCGCTCAGTGCGTTGGCGGTATCATCGGTGCAATGGCGATTGTTGCTGTTCTTGGAATGGAGGGTCTTCACCTTGGAGGGTTAGGTGCAACATCACTTGGTTCAAGTACAGGCTATGTACAAGGGATGGTTGTGGAAGCGATCGCAGCATTTGTACTTATGTTTGTGATTATGGGGATTGCTGTTGATCCGGACGCCCCGGGAAACTGGGCAGGGCTTGTGATTGGATTGACGGTAGGAGGACTTATCATGTTAACAGCTGGGGCAACTGGAGCTTCGTTTAACCCCGCTCGAACATTTGGTCCCTATGTGATTAATAGTTTAGCAGGTGGTAATATTAGCTGGGCACAGTTTCCCGTTTATGTGATTGGACCGATTATCGGAGCTATAGGGGGAGCCGTTGCTTATAAAGGGTTAACACCAACAAAGCAGCAGGTGGTGGGTTCTGACCCCCACTCTGTTAAAGGGTGAAGCGTTAAAGTGTTTGAGAAGTGTGAGACGGTTCGAGACTAGTGAAAAAGTACCGTTTATAATTAGTCAATTTTAGTTAAGGACAAAATTTCAAGTTCAAAACTTAAATCTAATGAATGCTATCACTTAAGGGGGAAAACCTTTGCAGTTTTCTCCTATTTATTACGATACTAAAGCTGCAATTCTTTTAATATTGACTGCTATTACAGCTAATTTTGATTGCTTAGACACACCTAATAGGCCATACTCCCTCGCACGAGATAGACCATAACCTTTTGAGCTCCGCATTTTCCCGTTCAATAGAAGCTCTTTTTTTATACTTTTCTACGAACTCCTCAGTTTTTTGGTACTTAGAAATTTCATGAATTTGTTTCGTGTTTAAGGTATTTTCTTGTGTAAAAATTGTGTAAAATGCATTAAAACCCTAACTTTTTCAGCTTTTTTCTCCCAAACCAAAAAACACTCACCAACATTGATATGCCAACATTTGTGAGTGTTTTATCTTTTTAAAATTAAATCGTTTTCATCTAAAGTTACCGTTGGTTAGAGTCTAACGATCTATGGGTGTAATAATTTCCGAGCCGTTTTGTCATCTTTCTTGATATGCAATAAGCATGGGGACGGTCTTAACGGTTTCCAAGGAAGAGCGTGAACCGTCCCCGTGCTCCTTCAGTTATAAATCTTAAGTACCTATTAGATTTATGTTTTGAACAATCTTCTGCTAAGATTTTCACTCCAACTTCACAGCTTCCCCAATCTGCATTAAAAACTAGCAAATTGCCACCCTCACCTAACCGTTACTTTAATTCTATCTCACCAAGTAATGTATCTATTACCTGATTTTTCTTTTATGTATTTATTAATTTTGCTCTCAAGTACATTATTATTCTCCAATATCTACTCCCCCTTGAAACAAATCACGGAAAGGTCCTCCATAAAATCTCTACTAAATATAATTACATCCGAGAAATTCCTTCATTCCTCATAATCAATAATGTTTGGATTAGTCTTTTGATCATTTAATGCTTGTATCCTAATACTTTTTTCAAATAAAAAACGTTTATGGTAAATTAAATTGGCACCGTATAATATTTTATTCATTGTATATGTATCAGCCAATGCACCGATGATTGCTCCAACAAAAGGAACAGCCTTTTTACCAGTTTCTTGTGTCATTTTTTTACCAAGTTGTTCTAGAAGTTTTTGAAATACCCCAGCTTCTAAACCTTCTTTTCCTGCTTCTTTAAGAGCTTTTTTGGCAGCTGCATGGGCAACTGCACGTATTTGTACATAGAGTAGCTCTGCTCCACCCTTTTGAGCCATCTGTGTATATGTTAGTTTTGATAAAGATTCCTTTAAAGACGATACATTTGCTGCTAGCATCATTTTACTAATAATGGACCCTAAATTTTTCACTTCTGAATCAAGATGTGGTGAAAGACACGTTACAGTTACACTCGACGCAAATTCTAATTCTCTAGGGTCATCCACAATATCATATCCATAGTACAGCCCAATCGCTTGTACAGATCGAAAATATATAAAAAAGGTATAGGCAAGGTTGAATGGTACACCCGCTAGACCAAAGAAACCTGTTGCTCCCCCACCTACCATTGCTGAAGGTAAATCTATAACTTTTCTTCTATTTAGGGCAACCTTCTCTATATGATAACTCCTTAACGTACATATTTCAGGATATTCCTCTATATGAAATTGTCCCTTATTTAATGATTCTACTATTTTTCTTTTGTTAAAAGTCAGTCTTGAGGAGTTTTCCTGAACAACATAAAAACCATCACCTGCTTTTTCCAATACTTTTTTTATGACTGTCAAATCACTAGCTTTCTTAATGGTATCAGCAGTAATTGTTTTCCACTTCTCAGGTGTAATTTCTGATACTTTTCCTTGAGCCTTAATTAGTTGTTTTTGTATAGGACCTGGTTCAATAAACTTTTCATAGTCCTTCGTAAGAATTTCCAACAATTTTTCTTCCTTTTTATCCAAATAAGTTATAATACCATCTTCCATAATGAATCCCCCTTTGCTAATTTTATCATTTCTTGAGTATTTTCAATACCTTGCAAAATTAATAGAATTCTTATTATATCTTTATTTCAATAAATAGATTTATTAATTTTATCAACATAATATTAGGAATATCTAGGTAGTGATCAGTCCAAGCCTCTGTTTGAAAAATGTGTAAAACAAATTCATATCCTAATTTCCCCATCCGTTTTCCACCAAAACAAAAAATACTCACAAACATTGATATACCAACATTTGTGAGTGCTTTATAATTTTTAATATTAACTCGTTTTTACTTAAAGATACCGGTGGTCGTGGTCGAACCTCATAAAGTAAAAATGTATATAATTACTCACTATTTTCCATTATTGCATTCATATACTCTTCACGAATTTTAGATAAGGACTTCCCACTATCTTTATGTATTGCAAAAACATATGTTTGAATGCTGGACCAACCGTACAGTTCTTTTAGCCATTTTTGCATGGATAGTTCAACACCATTAATAAGTACATTACCATTTTTTAATAGCTTTGCCTCTTCACTACGGTCTTTTGCAAGGATGGTGTCACCAGCTTTGACCACACCCCACTCAAGCATCGAATCAATTTTTGGTAGGTTTCTGCGTGATAGTTTTTTTCCTGTTTTCTTTAATGCAGTAGTTTTCTCTAAGAAATCAACATAATAATCATGGTAGTCATTTAACGGTAATAACTTTTCGACGTTTATATAAACATCACCATTTATTTTATAGGGAATTAGTTTATAGCAACTTATATTAACGCCATTACTATTTAACCATGCGACCGCAGAAAGTGTTTGTTCATCGAATTCAGAGGCCACTAAGATAACCTTTTGGTTCTTATTAAAATTAGCTTCGGCTCCATTTACATGTAAAAACTCTGTTAGCTTTCGATTTCCTAATTCCGTACTTGTCAAAGATTTATTTTCGAATTCAGTACGGTATTTTTCTATATAAGGTGCATAGATTTTGTTTACAAGATCTTCAGGATCTTCAATCGTTGCATAACTGGCTGCATATCGTATAGCTTGAAATTCAAATGCTTCTTTACGTGATTCGATATTTTTACGGTCTCTTTTGATTTCAATTAAAACGATATTCCCGTTGTTATCGACTGCAGTAAGATCACTTCTACCATGGTGGGCATTTCTAACCTGTCGACCTACAATTAACATTGATTCTTCTTCATCACATACCATGTCGATATTGCATCTTAATAATTCTTCAATATCGTTTTCCAGCATTTGTAGTTCTGAAAAAGTGACTGCATCAACTTTTATGGCTTTGTTTTCTTGAATGTTGTACATGATATAGAAACCTCGCATTTAGATAATAAGTAATCATAAATAACCATGAATAAATAAAATGAAAAGTTGTGTAACGAAAAGTAATATCTAATTGTTACGAAACAGGGCAATAGAGTTTATGATGATTGTTTTTCCACGATTTTTAAACATAGCTTGATTGCTTTTGCAACAGTGTTCTTTTTTCTCCTTTCATTCATTCTCTCTTCGGTTATCTATCTTTATACTCCTTTAAAAAGGGATCAATAAATTCAATTTAATATATTGCTTTAGAATAAAATTAGATATACTTATATGGATTACAAACAATGGTGGACTTTAAATACATCATGGAAATCAGTAAAGTTTCATTCATATCGTCCAAAGCTTAAATATCTCATAAAAAAACACCAGTTGCCTAAAAGATATCATGTGCTTAATTATATTTTTAAACCATCAAGCCTGTTTAATTCGTAAGTTATTGGCGTGTTATCAGTAATAAATTGGAAATCTCATTCACTCATTCCCCTACTTGTCTAGATACTCGAATATATCCGATAACTTTCATGATATTACCCCCTTCGTTACGACAGGGCTTCGTCCAAATACAATAAGCCATTTTTGTTCAGAAAATGTGGACAGGGTTTAACGTACTATATAATTTGTTAAAACATCATATAGGGCATATAATAAGGTTTATCGTAAATAATAAGTGGCACTAGGTAGTAGGTAGCCCCTCAAAAAAAACCTTGGAAGGCACTTTGCCAATCAAGGTTTTAACACAATCACATTATATTTTAGGAATATCAACATCTTCGCCTAGGGATTTACTAATAAGAATATCATGAAGGTTTGGGTTATTCTTTTTCAACTTATACTTTTGAATTTTTGTTAATTCTGGGTCAAAGGAAATACACTGAGATTTAAATTCTAAGTTTATAAGTTTATTATAAATCTTACTCAAAAAATCTTCCCATTCCTCTAATGAAGAACTTGAAAATTCATCTGAATTTTCTAACAAACGATAGCCGTCTGCATAATAAAACATTAGTAAACCCGTCCCTAAATCACAAGCCTCATTTTCTAAAATAACTGTTGGTACATCAAATCCACTATTCCAATTATAATTTGCTGCAAAAAATGGAGTATTAGTGGGTTGTCTACATTACTCAACTGACTGATTATACTATTTTTATTATAAAGCAACTCTTCCAGAAAACTAATCTCTGTGTTATCCATCAACTAAAGCTATTCTCCATACTTATCAAGCGTATTCTTACTCATAATTTGTAGCAGTAATAAAATCAAAAGCGCCAGCTGAAGTAATCTCTTTTATATATTCAAAGTTATATATTAGAATTACTGCATTATATGATTTATTTAAATCTATATTTTTCTTAATTTTTGGGATGATAATTTCTTCATACGAACACTCATCTAATAATGTGGAAATATCACTACTACTATTCTTATAGACCGCTTTTTCTATAGTATCTTCATCTGTTTCATCCATATCAATATTAAAATCTATAAAAAATTTGGAAGGGACAGACTCGCCATCCTCATCATACATTAAATCTACATACTCTCCTATAGAGTCCTCTTCTTTAATATTACCTAACCAAATAGAAACCCATCCTTGTTTTTCCATTATAGTATCCTCCTACTTTAATCTAAGACCTTCTGGTAAAGACGAAACATAATTCATTTGCTAGAAAACTAATTTATTTAGCTAATAAATGAATGCATCCCTTGTAAAAGTATCTGCATAATCTTCAATTGTCATTTCTTGCAATGACTCAATTGGGAATCGCTGAATAAATTGTTGGCGTTTTTCTTCGGAGCTTCTTATGTATTCTTCATCCAGTGTGTATTTTTTTGCTGCTTCTATGTTTCTAATGACATTTTAACACCGTCCATTCTTCTTAGTTTACATAATAATACTCTAGTAAACTAGTTTGAGATTTATATAATTGCTTTAGTTATCTTCTTTTTTATTATGCAAATAAGCTATACAAAATTGGTACACCTTAGTTTTTGTATAGATTCCCCATGTTATTTGCAATATGTTTTTTCGACTAATGATTTGATAGTAATTCACTACGTTTATTAATCCAGTTATTCAATAGGGAATACCTCAAGGCTTTTTTTGCTGGTGACCAAGTGATACGAATATGTTGTTTGGAATAATCATTAGAAAAGCTAACCTATTTAGAAGTGTCAGTCCATTAATCCTTCATCAACATAAACCTCCATACCTTCCTCTTCCAGACAATCACCAAAGTACTTAACTTCTTTCTTATAATCCCAATTGATAATATTTAAATCTTTTTCATTAGCTTCATACACTGCAATTACAGATCCATTAGCATAAAGCTTTATAAAGTCCTCATCATCTCCACTTTCACCATTAAATTGAGCTTCAACACTGAATAGTTTCCCTTTTACTAGTTCTTTGTTAGCTTTTAATGCCTTAGTTAGTAAGTCTTTTATTTCATTCAATTGAATAACCCCCATAACTTTATAATTTGTTATACTTTTTCATTTAATTTGTACCATATTTAACTTATTAATACATATTTTATAATTTATTTGATAACCCTTTGATGTTCATAACAGTATATTTCACCGTTGAACCTCTTCTTATTTGTTAAGCAATATTCATTTACTTTTTTACTAACAACAGTTCCACATACTTTGCATTTTTCTTTTTCTTGCTCTTTCTTTTCATCATTGGAGTTTCCATTACTTGTACTTCCTTTAAGAATTTGAACATGCCTCTCTCTGACCTCTTGATCTACTAAGTTAACTTGATTTATCAGTAAGTACATCTTCTCTATTTCATTTTCAGAATAAACTGGTGATCCTTTTAGAAGCTTAAGGACGTTCAGCTTTCTAGTAATGAACTCAGATAATTCAATATCATAAACAATTAAGTCATTTGATTGGATATTTCTTAGTTCAAAATCTACTTTGAATGTGCATCGTTTAGTGAAAGATACGCTGGATACAATATTAGAACTTTCTATAGGTACTATAGCTTTTAATAATGAGATATGACCATAGTTCTGATGAAATGGATTAAGCATACTAAACTTACCATTAACAGACCATGTCTTTCTATCTCTTCCACCATAGATTGTTTCTTGAAAGTTCTTTGTTTCAATAACAAAAACAGCAAATGGTGTTCATACAACATGATCTATTTGAGTGTAACCCGATTTTGATTTTGGATTGGAGATTAATAAAATTTAAATTGTTTTTTCATTTAATCCATTAATCTAGTATCCGTTGTAAATGAAAATATCAAATAAAAACACAAAAAAGACAGATGAATCATCTGCCCTTCTGGGAAAGAAACTGAAGAAATATGTAATTTACTTCTTCGTAATCTCTAAAAAGGCTTTTATATATTTTCTTGTCTGATAATAAACTTTTGTTTATGTATAACAACTCTTTAATTTTACCTTCGTATGCTTCTTTCACAATTTGTGACTTAGCCTTTACATCAGCTTTTGATTCACATTAGTTGTTTAGCAGAAACTAAAAAAGACTGTTCGGTGCTGGCACACCAAACAGTCACACAATAGCTAAGTTCCCTTCAAAGGGATCAGATTTGTTGATAAAAAATTTACCCTATTCCGCTGCAATACTCAAGGCTGGGTGATTATTGTATCTAAACGATATGATGCACAACAACAAACTTGAAATACGATCATAAGTATTAACGTTTGAAAAACTGTCATTATAAGCATCACCCCTTTCTTACTGGGGTAACGCTGAAAACCTTACCTATTTTCGAATAAAATTATACCACGATTCAGAACTGGTGTTCTGTTTCAATTTCATTTTTAAAAAAATAGTGAAAAAGTCTTTATTCTACATCCTTGTTCATGACCTCTTGCTCGACACTCACTTCTTCCATGTTCTCTAAGATCCGCTTTGCCATAAGTTTATATCCTGTAGTGTTTGGGTGGAAATAATCATCAGCTAATAACTCTATGTCAGAATCACTAAATAAATCAGAAGTTGGAATATATTCCACATTTTCAAATTCTTCAGTAACGAGTTTACTCGATTCATTCCAATCTTCAACAATCGTTTGTAATTCTTCAAGATCAGCAAAATAACGATCGAATGGTTGGAAGAAGTGTATCCCTCATTAAAAAGAACCTTGAAAAGCATTAGCTAATCATGGTAAATACATACTTAAAGAACAGAGTTTCTTCTTATATCAAATATATCTATTTCCTTTTGCTCGAACAAATCTTCAAGTGCTTTTCTACCTTCTTTCTCAGCATACAAGAACTCTTTTGTTGAAATAGGAACTGCAAGTAACCATGTAACTTTTTTATTAGGGAAATCTATGGTCTTAAGTTTTTCCCATAAAAAAGGTGACGTAAATAGTACATGTTCCATCTCACTTTCTGGATAGTACATTTTCACTACTCCCTTGAATATTTCACCATGAGAAATAGATAACTTTGTATTTATTATATTGAAGGCACATGTAGATAGTATATTAGGAAAAAATTCAAATCTTGTTGCACTAGCTCCTACAATTTCTATTCTTAAAGGCTTTTCATCGACTGAGTATCCAATTGAATAATCAGATAACCCAATAGTAGAGTAAGATGTAACACCATCATAAGGTCTATCCGTTGTCGCTAATATATCAATATTACTAACATTATTATTGTCCCAATACTTAGATACATTAGGCTTTCCTCCGAATACTTCTAAAGCTGTTCTTGCTATAATTTTATTCTCTTTCGTAATTGTCATAGTAAACCTCCCAAAATGATAACCGATTTTTAATCTCCAAAATAATCATCTGTTAAATCTTCTCCTTTATGACTCCTATTGGAGGATGGTAATTCTGGGATATAATGGTCTGGATTATTATGTTCATCCAAAAATTCTCTCCTCGTGATACCTCTTTCCATAGCACTTTGTTGGTGCTTTCTAAATTCATAACCTGGTTTGTGTCCCATATCCCAAGGCTCATCTTTATTCATAATTGTCTCTGTAAGTGGGTCTCTGACATTTCCATCTATATTTTTAGCTTTTTCCCAGACTTCATCTCTAACACCTTTTCTAAATCCAGTAGGTCTACTATACGTCTTATCAACTTTACCTTTACCCTTACCAACACCACTCCAAGAAAACTTCGACAAAACCCTATCCAAAACCTTCTTAACCGCTTCGGTATCCAACACATTAAACGGGATCTTTAAGCCTTCACCATTTAAACTATAAGCCAATTTGTTATTATCATTCATTTCATTCAACAATACGTGAATGCCGCCTTTTACTTCACCAATGACATAATTGACATGTGATTTTGTCTTTGTAGTAAGTTCATGTGCTTTATCAACTGTCTTCTCAAGAACCAAGTTCCGATCCTGTAAACTCGGTGTTTTAGACGCACGCACAATTGGCTTCGCTCCACCTGCTAGAATACTAGCTAACCCTATACTACTCAACCAGTGCTCTTTTGAAAAGCTTTCTTCTGGGTTTATCGCTCCATTTCCTAGGTCAAGCGTTCCCATGCTTATGTAATTCACAAAATCATACGGGGAATTCATCGCGACATGGGCTCTGTCTTCCATCCCTTGATACATTGTTTTAGCTGTGTCGAAAGATCTTATAGTTAGGTAATTTCCGAAGTCGTATACTGAATCAAATTTCTTTTCGTTCCGATCTTCTAGGCCATCCCAAAAGTCGTTTCCGATTTCTTTGAAGCTATGTACCGTTTTTTCAATGGGGTTTAATTTCGCAAATTCTGCTTTTTCCCTATTTCTAGCTGCGATCTCTGCTGCGATCTCTGCTTCGATTTCAGCTTGTTGTTTTCGAACCTCTTCTTGATTTTGTTTGTATGCTAGATAATCGATTGTTTGTTGTTCAGTCTGTGCTTTTAATTGATAGACATCACTAGCTTTATAGGCTGCTGAGTTGAAATGGATCGGTGAGATTGTATTGCCTTGGCGTGATACTTCGATTAATTGTTGAAAAAGTGCGACCACATATTGCTCATCACCTTCTGATAAAGTGTATTCTGATTTTAATTCTTGATCAAACTGATTGACGGCATCGATGGTATCTTTTCGGTCTATATCTGCTTTTTCAATATGGTTCTCAAAACTATCCGTTGAAAAAGCGTTAAGGGAAATGAGGTCATCAATTCTGTTGAAAATCCTTTGCAACTCATCCTGCTGGCTTGCAACCATTTCCTTTTGGTTTCGTATGTGATGTACTAGTTCATCCTCAAGTAATGGAAGATGAATAACTGTATTGTCCGATAGATCCTTCTCTTCCGTACTTCCTTGAATTCCATTTAAAAAAGCGATTTGTCTATCGATCAGGCGAAGCCATGCTTCTACAACATCGATTTGCGCTTGGTAAAAGCTCTTGATCGCATCAGCTCCTTTGCCTTTGAACTGATCATCTAGATTTACGATGGCATTGCATTTTCGTTTTACCTGTTCAAGCTGTTCTCTTAAATAATTGTATTCTTGTAATCTACCTTCCATTGTATGTATGAATGGTTTTGTATCCAATACCTTCAAATCGTCCTCTGCACCTCCTTATTTTTCCTACCGGCAAGTAATGAGACGATATCATGCAATAATGAAGTTACTATTAATCGTTGCGCATCTCCCACTATTTACCAATATCATAGTTTGTGAATTTAGTACATCATTTTAATGAAACATTTTACAAAAACGGGAATATTAACCTACCGCAAAGCAATTCCAATGGGATAAAAACACTGTTTTATTATTAAAACAAAAAAGTCAGTAGCTCTCAATATTATATGCGTTCTACCTTAGATTGTTTTTACGGACCTTTAAATGCCTCATCTTTACAAGGATTTATTAATAATCACTAGATTTGAATTACAATCGGATGTATTTGTTGAAGTTTAAAGCCTTATACGAAGTGGCATAGATATAAGAAGTCTAATTTTTAATAAAAAGCATATCTAACGAAAAGTCTTCATAAGTAAATATAAGTGCATTTAAACAAGGAGTGGTTATACATGAGGAAGTTCGAAAAAGATCCACCTGAAGCTAAAGAAGAAGATTATATAAATCTCATGCTGAAGCATGATAAAAAAATAGAAAAAGCAGTAAAAAAATTGAATGAATCTTTCAAAGCAGCAGAAAATAAATTTAAATAAAAAGCAGTTAGATAACTACTTAAAATGCTCAGATTGTTTAGAAAATACGTGTTTTTCAAACAACTTAATTTACCTTATGAGGATTTCTAAAAAAAGATCGCCCATTCACCTAATCTAACTTGGCTAGGTGAGTGGCGATCTTTTTCATATTCTGAACAGCCTGAGCAGTTATTTAACTACTAACTGCTTTTTTTGCTATATTTTCAGCTTTTTCTAAAGCTTCATTCAAACCTTTAAAGCCATCTTTTAGTAACTCTTCACTTTCAGAAAAAACTCGCTCATAGTAGTTTTTCGGGGACGATTTAACTTCAATGACTGTTCCATCATAAGTTTTAATATCATACTTACCCATTATTAACTTCCCCCTTTTTGGATTGTAGCAGTACTCCATTTACATACAGCATATTAAGATATTGCCTTAACAGAAAATGCATCTCTTTTAATTTAATTTTAGCATTTTCGTTGTTTAATTCCAATTGTTTCATCAATTCAGCATCCAAAACAACAGCTATTATAAATTCCCTGGTGTCTACCGTTAAACGAAAAGAAGCAAATTTCTTACCACTATGAAAATACCTATTAGGATCATAGGCAGCTATTAACCTAGAATCTTTACATTTATCAATATTTAAAGATTGCGGCTTATGTACCGTCTTTTCATAAGATACTTGCACATTGTACGAATCTACATATTCTAAATACTTACTGTGAACTTCATAAATAATATGCCCTTCTGGGAAAGAAACTGAAGAAATATGTAATCTACTTTCTTCGTAATCCTTAAAAAGGTTTTTGTATATTTTCAAGTCTGATAATAAACTTTTGTTTATGTATAACAACTCTTTAATTTTACCATCGTATGCATCTTTCACAATTTGTGACTTAGCCTTTACATCAGCTATTGATTCACGATACTCTTCATCATTTTTATCTTTTTCACCTCTAACCTTATCCAATTTTTCGCTTAAGGCAAGAATGTCTTTCATACTAGTTTGCTCGATTATATCTTCTAACTCTTTAAATAAAAACTTATCAGCATCTTCTACAATATCTTTTAAAGCAAGATATTCTCTTGGCTTATCCGATTTATAACCATGAATGTTGTGGTAGTCCTTCTTCTCTATATCCGCTAGATCTTTAGATAATGATAGTTTAAACCAGTAATTATAAATAATAATAAGTAATAATAGTAAACTCAAAACCCCCACCAATTTCCAATGATTAAACGAAGTAATTAAATTGGAAATCTCACCACTCATTCCCCTACCAGTTATAAAATCAATTACACCAAATACTGCAATTATTAGTAATGCGTAACCTCTCCATTTTGTACCCTTATCTAGAAGCTCAAAAAACTTTTTCCACTTCTTTTTTTTTCATGCGATCTTTTAATGACACGTCCTCCGTCGTTTCTTTTAATCTCCTTAATTCTTTAATTAATTCATCTAGACCTTCTGACATCTTTACAATTTGCTTAATTGTCTTCATTAAATTTTGATCCAAACTGGGTATCTCTCCTTAAAATTGATGTCTAAGTCTATTATAGAGAATTTCACCGCTAATGTTTATCCATTTTTGACAAATTTAAACAGAGATATTAGGCCTATTAATCTTTATTACTGGGTATAAACTTATAAGTTATACTATGAGAAAGGGAAACCAAGTTAGTTGTAATTAGTAGAAACTAAAAAAGACTGTTCTTGAACACCAAACAGTAATACATTAGCATGTTTTTCAGAAGTAAGAGATGCTGGTGCAGCTCAAAATAGAAAGGGAGAGCCTGGCTATAGTAGTAAATAGGATCGTGATGGAGATGGTATTGCTTATGATCTATAAAAAATGACAGGATTTGGGTTGCATTCATACAAAAATAGGTATACCTATAACAGTTTTATGCCATAACCTCCTCCTTAATACTCTCTTCTCTAACCAATTTTTTTACCAATTGTTCAATCTTTTCAATTTCCGGACTTGAGTTCTTCCACCAATTTCTACTCTAAATTCGAGTGATCTTCCACCCATTTGTTTCTAAAAATTTTTGTCTATATACGTCCCTTTCTTTGGCTGAAGGTAAACTATGGTACATAGCACCATCACATTCAATTCCAAGAATATACTTCTCAGGATGATTAGGGTGTAAAATAGCTTGATCGTGAGGTAATAAATTTACGTCACTGTGACGCTATATTAATACCTCTCTTAACTGTACTACAAAAAATTAAGGAAAATTAAGAAAGGTACGATTGCGAAGTCATACTTTCTTCCTTATAAATTAGTAACAAAAGAAAATGTAGATTATTATTTAAAGAAGAGAAATATACAATACGAGTTTTGAAAGCAGAGAAGGGTTACTTTCTCTGCTTTTATGTCAGTATTTACTTGAAGATCAATTGAATCATTTTACGATTTTTCTTTTCTTTCTTACTGGGGTAACGCTGACCACCCTTGAGTTTACCTATTTTTAATAAAATTATACCAAAACTCAGAACGGGTGTTCTATTTTAATTTCATTTTAAAAAAAGTAGTGAAAAAGTCTTTATTCTACATCTTCGTTCATGGCCTCTTGCTCGACACTCACTTCTTCCATGTTCTCTAAGATCCGCTTTGCCATAAGTTTATATCCTGTAGTGTTTGGGTGGAAATAATCATCAGCTAATAACTCTATTTCGGAATCACTAAATAAATCAGAAGTTGGAATATATTCCACATTTTCAAATTCTTCAGTAACGAGTTTACTCGATTCATTCCAATCTTCAACAATCGTTTGTAATTCTTCAAGATCAGCAAAATAACGATCGAATGGATTATAAAAACCAATCAAATAAATTTTTGTGTCTGGATTTAATTCATTGATCTTATTCAAAATTACTCTTAATCTCTCAAGATATTCTGGTTTTTCTTGATTAAAAAGCTCTATATTGAGGTTCATAAAATTGTTTCGAACAATTTTCATAATGTCGTTGGCGCCAATTGTGATGAAAACAACATCAGCCTTTTGAATGGATGCTGCAATCTCTTTCTTTTCTAGACGTTTTACTAATTGGTCTGTCCGGTTTCCTCTTTTACCATAGTTTTTAATGGTAACATTGATGTTATTATCTTGAAACGTGTTATTTAAAATCCCGACATAACCGCCATTTTTTGTTTCGTCTCCTACACCTTGAGTGAGAGAATCACCGATTGCCACGACTTCTAGATCCTTCTTGAATAATTTGATGACACCTTCTACGACTTCCCTAACCTTTTCCTTTATACCATCAGATATTGTGGTAGTTTTATCATTCTCGCCACTTACGACTTCTTCCTCTTCTTTTTCTGCCATATCAATAGAAATATCTTCAACCTTTACCTCTTTTTCAGGAACAGTATTTTCAGAAACCTTCTTATCTTCAGTTATAGATTGATCTGTCAGTTCATCAGAATCTGCCGCTCCATTCTTAACAGATGTTTCTACATTTAACTGTTTTGTTTGATTAGAATTAGAAAGAAATAAGTATAGGCTAAAGCACACTACTAGTAAACTAGCAAGAATGAGCGTTAGTTTCCTTCTTCGCATGTTTAACCACACCAATCGATTTGTTTTATTGTTTGATTATTATAAACAATTTTCTTATTTTAACATGAATGTTACCTTACATAAAATAAGTTTATATCTTAGATTTAAAAAAGAACATCCAGATAATCCACAAAAGTATTCGTCATGATATAAAGCAAGAACCTACATTGTTTGTATATTTTGTTGCAGAAGCGATTGAACGAAGTAAAGGTAACAGCACTTGGGTTTCCCCTACAACTGGTGATTTTGGGATTGATTTTGAGCATCGAACAAACGAAGGCATTTATTTAGGGCAAGTTAAATGTTTTCAAGGTGACCCAGGTTTTGATCTAATTGCGTTGGTACATTCAACAAAGTGAAAAATGATGCAAAAGGTGGTTATGTCGATTTCACTGGATCACTTACAAAAGCTCTAAGTAATATGCTGAGGGATTAGACATAGAAGAATTAATAGATGGTGTTAATATAGCATCTTATTTGCTTTGTTTTTCAATCATTGAATCTTTGGTTATGATAATAATAGAGAAAACATAAACTAAAAAAGACTGTTCGGTGCTCGAACACCAAACAGTCATACAATAGCTAATTCCCTTCAAGGGGGGATCAGCTATTTAGGTAAATAATTCACCCTATCGCCGTGCAAAGCTCAAGGGTGGGTTAATTTTTGTCTCTAAACGATATGATTGACAACACCAAACTTGCAAATGCGATTATCAGCATTAACGTTTGAAATACTCTCATCATAAAGCATCCCCCCTTTCTTGCAGGTGAACGCTGACCAACCCTTGAGTTTACTAACTAATACAATTCTTTTATACCACAAAAGGGAATATTTGTTCTCTTTTGGTTAAATCGCTTACATTGAATTAATAGATGGTGATAATCTTGTCGAGTTATGGCTTGAGGTCTTAGAAAAATCTGAAGGGGAAATAAAGGATCTAATTCCTAATCAAATATAATAAAGTAAAAAGTCAGGTAAAATACCTGACTTTTTATGTGGAACTATTACACGACAGAAATAGCTAGAAACTCCTATTGATCCACAATCGATCCATCAATATGTAATCTAGTATTTACAATTCGACGCTCGTAAGGGAATCTTTCCTCTATATCTTCAACCAAGTCAATTCCAATTCCAACCCTCTCCTCAACTTCAATAAATCCGTCCTTCACTGTAGGTACCCAGGTTACCATATCACTTTGTTTAAATTTGCTTCCATCAACGTTATTAGAACTTGTAAACCTTTCTGTTGCAGAAACAGTTTCATGATCTGGCAACTCTTGTATCGCAACGTTTTCAGTTGAAATCGCAATTTGCATACAAGCAGCTGTACTAACTGGACTCAAGGGGTTATGTGGTACAACCTGTACACCGTGAGCTTCTGCAATTGCTGCAATTTTTTTCGCACCTGTGATTCCACCACATAAACAAACACTTGCACGTGCATAGGACATTGCATTTCTTGATAGTAGCATTGCAAATTCTTGAATCGTATGGATTCGTTCACCGGTTGCAATTGGAACGTTTGATTTACTTGCAATTAATCCCATGGAATCAAAATTATCTGGTGTTGTCGGATCCTCTAAAAAGAATGGATGATATTGTTCAACAGCTTGTGCAAAGGCTACTGCTTCACCCGGCTTCATACGACGATGTAGCTCTAAACATAAGTCTACGTCATCTCCAACCGCATCCCGAATCATGCCGACACGATCTACTGCCTCATTGATCATCCTCGCATATGTGAGAAAATAAGGTTTATTTCGTGGTTCATCGAGAAAAGGTGACAGGTGGCCAATAGCGTTGAAGCCCATTTCCTTCGCCTTTACACAGTTGGCAACAAGTTCTTCAGTCGTCTCACCTGCTACGTGGTAATATGTTCTAACTTTTTCTCTTGTTTTTCCACCTAGAAGCATATAAGTAGGGACATTAAACCGTTTGCCCGCAATGTCCCAAAGGGCAATATCAATTGCACTAATGGCTCCCATAATCGCTGCTCCCCTAAAATGGAAGGAGCGGTACATATATTGCCAGTGATGCTCAATTTGTAAAGGATCCCTACCGATTAAATAAGATTTAAACGTGTTAATAGCTTCGGCAGAAGCATCTAAAAATCCCCATGCACCCGACTCTCCTAAACCTGTTAATCCTTCATCGGTAAATACTTTAACATACAAAAAACGATTTGCTCGTATGACTTGAACATCGGTAATTTTCATTTCATTCCCTCCTCTTTCATATCTGTTCTAAAAACATCAAACAAATATAATTGATTATTATCACTGCTTCTTCTATATGTAGTAAAGATAAAAACTAAAGGAAAACACAACAGATATTGGCTACCCGTCATATTTCCCTCCATTTTCCATTATTTAATAGTGTACAAGATTACCCTACATTAGAAATGGTGCTATTATAGATAGAATCACTAACATGATAGCTCCACCAATTCGTGATGAAATTTGCAAGAATGGCATTAAGCCCATACGTTCTGCAGCACTTAATACCGCAACGTCTCCGGAACCACCCATGTCTGCCATACCAAGACCTGCAGCAATAGAAGATTCTACAAAATAGAAGCCTACTAATAATCCCAAGAAACCAGCTGCTAATACAGCGATAACAACAGTTAATACGACTAATGTGATATAGCTTGGGTTGGTCGCAATTTCAATAACACTTTTAAAGTCAACCATACCCGCACTGATCGCAACTAAGATTGCAGGTACCCATGCTTTTGTGATTAGGTCATACCAATCTTCTGCTGCTTTTTCAATATATTCAGGTAGAACATTAAAGATTTTTAAAGCAGCTGCTGCAAGAATAATGTACACGTAAGCGTGGAATGTAGGGAAAATAGTAGCTACAATTTTTCCGAAAGCAAAAACAGTTGTTGCAACAATGATCCCTATAATGAGACTATTGATCGAAAATTCAAATTTAGAAGACTCACCGCCACTAAGGTCAATTCTTTTCTGACCATCTTTCAATCTGATCATTTCTCCATCACCGGAGAAGTTTTTGGAACGATTCTTTCTTTTTCCTAACCCGTTAAGAGCACCAGCAAATAGGATACAGACCATGTTCCCAACCATAACGGCAGGAGCAATTTTGGCAAGTATATCACCGGCGTCCCCACCGCTACTTGCAGCAAATATCTCAGACATTGGAACAGCACCTGCGGCCATACCTCCACCCATAATTGGGCCTACTACAAAGAATATCGTTTCAGCAAAACCAAATCCGATTAACTCTCCAACAAGTCCTCCAATAAGTAAAGTTGAAATAACACCACCAAGAAGAGGAATAAAAAAGCGACTTCCAATTTTCATGAGCATTTTTCGATCCATACTTAGGATACTCCCTACGATAATCCCTGTTACTGCAAAATCAGAAAATCCAATTTCGTTGTAAAAATGGTCTGTGAGTGTTCCTACACTATCAGGTAAAACACCCCAATATAAGAATAAAGCCGGTATTAAGATACATAAAATTGGACCCCCACCAAAGGTATTAAAGACAGGAATCTGATCTCCAATCCACATAAAGAGAATACCTAACACCATTGATACAATTAGTCCACTAGCTAGGTTTTGCGGAAGAGCTTCCATATAAATTCCAATTAATAACACAACGACAATGACGAAAAAAATGGGTGCATCGATTCCTACAATTTTCAACCTAGCTTTTGATTCAATACCCATACTTTCAACATTAGGATCATTTTGCAGATTACTCATTGTAAACACTCCTTTTTTAGTAAGTAAGCGCTTGCAGTTTGTTGGAAAAGCTGAATCTATTCCTAGCCAATAGATTCAGTAGGTTCGTCTCTTACGCTTTTTCTTTCAATCGTTTAATAATCTCCTCTGTTACTTCCTCGGTGGAATGCTTTCCACCAATATCTGGAGTCATAATACCATCAGCAGTCGTGCATTCAACAACATCTAATAATACGTTGCCAATTTCATTTTCACCGTGGTGGTCTAACATCATTTTAGCCGTCCAGATTTGGCCAATTGGATTAGCAATTCCCTTTCCATAAATATCTGGTGCGGATCCATGAACAGGCTCAAACATAGATGGATACTTCCCATTACAATTGATATTTCCAGCTGGTGCAATTCCGATGCTTCCCATAATTGCTGCACCAAGGTCAGTTAAAATATCACCAAATAGATTACTAGCAACGATGACATCAAACTTATCCGGATGTGTGACAAAGAATGCGGATAACGCATCGATATGCTGTGAATCCGTTTCAATCTCTGGGTAATTCTTTGCAACATCTTTAAATACTTCATCCCAAAATGGCATAGAATGAACGATTCCATTTGACTTTGTCGCACTTGTCACATGCTTATTACGCTTAGCAGCTAGGTCAAAGGCATAATGCATGGCACGTTCCGTTCCTTTTCGTGAGAAGATGTTGTTTTGGATGGCAATTTCATCTTCTTCACGAAAGATCCGACCGCCGACTTCACTGTATTCCCCTTCACTATTCTCGCGAACTACAATGAGATCAAAGTCTTTCGGGTTCACTAGTGGTGAACGAACGCCGTTAAGTAGCTTTGCAGGGCGAATGTTTATTTGTTGTTCAAACTCACGTCGAAGTTTAATCAACAACCCCCATAATGATATATGGTCTGGTACGAGCTTAGCATTTCCAACAGCTCCCAAAAAGATAGAATCAAAATCTTTTAATCTCTTGAGTCCATCTTCTGGCATCATCGATCCATGTTCTAAGTAATATTCACAGCTATATGGGAAATCCATAAACTCAAATGATAACCCTCCGTGAATTTCAGATACCGCTTTCAAAACATCGATTGCTGCAGGAACAACCTCCTTCCCGATACCATCTCCTGGAATGGAAGCGATCTTCAACTTTTTCATGTTTTAGCCCCCTTAAACCAAGTCAGTCGTCAGTCGACTGTAGTGTATTTATAATCAAATAATAAGGAATATTCTAAAAATAGTCAAGGTTTACTTATAAGTTTTTTTATAAATATTTAGAAAATAAAAAGTTATGTCCAGTGGAATAAGTAGTTCCAATAACGTGGGGAAAATCCAAAATCACAGGTTAATAACATAGAAATTAGCAACATAAATAACAACGTAATCAGCACAAAAAAAGCTTGAGGTAAATAAAAAACTCAAGCTTTTTGATTTGAAGCGTTTATAGCTTATTAAATGCCACGTTAGTTGAATAACAGGTAACAACTGTCGCCAAGCTTTCTTTAATACCTATAAGCACTTTCGCATGTATTAGCCTGTGGCTCATAATAACAATGTTGTTTATATTGTCCTGCAAATGGTTGATTATACCATGTAGGTGGACAAGGACCATACGGATTAAAATACCAAAGAGCATACTTAGAAGGTTGTTGTCTCCAAAACTTTACTACATTTCGTGCCAATCTTCTCTCTACATCTCTGGCTGGACTATAAAATAAACTACCTTTTTGTACTGCTTCAAAAGAGTAATTTCCACCTTGAACATGAAAAATTACATCCCTTATGGTTCTTAAATCCTTAAAATCTAAACAATCAACTACTGCTCGATTTACAATGACGTTCCCAACCATAAGCATCCCTAGTCGCCCTTCACCCACTGCCTCTGCCCGCATCATCCGTGCAATTAAATCAATGTCACTATCTCTATATTTTACTCTCGTCACTTTTCATCACCTCTACTAAGATTTGTATTAAAAACAGCCTACAAAAATGCCAAGTGGTGAAATTCATTGGGGAATTAGGAAAGGCCCTCAGTATGGGTACCTTATACCGTTAGTGTCATTTACTTTTTAAAATAGCTCCTAATTATCATTGAAATTAGCATCCAAAAAAGCATCCTGACAATAGGTATTGTCAGGATGCTTTTTTGGGTGCTATTTACTATACTATTTTTCTGTATTATTTCTTCATAAAAGTTGATGTACTAACGAAAAAGAGCATACCAATTACTGTGCTAATTGATATGCTCATGCAATGTTTCTCCACAAAAACAGAACTACTTACCAGTCGAAGACACAGCTTTTCATACGTTATATATTTTTTTTGAGTTCAATTTTAGAACCTTCATCTGGTGTAGAAAGTACTTCTATTAAATGTTCTACATCAAGTTGAAGATGTTTAATCATTTCTTCTGCGGCTAATTTTTCATCTCTTTTTTTCATATAGTTAAAAATAGTACGGTGCTGTTTTATTATGGCTTCTGCTCTACTTTCACCTTTAAAATTTAATATGCGAAAGTAGTAAATTAATCCTTTTAAATCAGCTACCTGCTTTTGAAGACGTGAATTCCGAGTAAAGCTGATAATTAGGTTATGGAATTGTTCGTTGAGTATAATGATTGTGTCGGGGTCTTCATTAGCTTGAATCGCTTGTTCTGTTTTTTCTAACAAATCTTCAATTTCTCCAAGCTCCTCATCACTCGCCATTTGGGTGGTCAGGCTCACCGCGAAGGACTCCAAAGCTTTCCGACAAAAATAAATATCCTTAACATCCTTTAATGTCGGCTCGTACACAACGACTTTTAATTTTTCTACGACTAAAAGACCCTCTTTTTCTAAAATTCGGATTGCCTCTCGTATTGGGCTCTTACTTACATTAAACTCTTTTGCTAATTGTGTTTCGTTAATCCGTTCTCCAGGCTGAAACTTCCCTTCATAGATCATCTTTTTAATCATATGGTAAAACTGTTCGTAATAGGGCTGTGGTTTTTCTAATGATAAATCACCCATCATATCACCTCATTCATATGGGGATTGAATCTATTTTTTAGGATTAAGATTATGAATCTATTCATATCTAATTAAATTTATTCTAATTATTGGGAATTGTTCTTTTCTTACTATTATAGCACATCTACAATTTAGAGCCGTATAAATAATTTGAGAAAAACATTGTGAGAAAAATGTGTAAAATGAATAAATATCCTAGCTTATTCAGCCTTTTCCCCAATAAACAAAACTCCCACAAATATTGATTATAATGGTATTAAGGTAATTTAAAACACCTACCCGAAGGTTAAGAATTTATAATTTTCTGTTGAACAACAAAAAAACGATACGTAAGTACCGTTTTCCCTTGATATTACTAAACAATCATCACTTTCATTTGCTGTTGTTTTAGGAACCTGCCATTATGTACAAAATTTTGTTAAAGCGCCTTTTATTCGCCAAACTAGCTCATTAACTGTCCGCCATTAACCTCTATTATTTCTCCAGTTATATAATTAGCATGTTTTGATGCTAAAAATAAAATAGAACCTACAGTCTCTTCAGGGGTTCCTTCTCTTCCCATTGGAATCTGTTCCACCATTTTTGCCCTTTGTTCTAATGTAGAATACTTGTCATGGAATGGGGTTGTAATTACTCCCGGAGCAATTGCATTAACCAAAATATTATATTCAATTAAATCTTTAGCTAAACCTTTAGTTAATGTGCTGACTCCACCTTTTGATGCTGCATATGCAATACTACCTACTCCCCCTCCATTTTTTGCCGCGATAGAAGTAATATTAATAATTCTACCTTTCCCTTGCTTTTTCATAAGAGGAAGCACTGCTTTCGTTACGAGATATACAGATTTTAAATTAACATCCATAATTTGATCCCACAACTCTTCGTCTAAATCTTCTAATCTTGCTCTTTGGATCAATGCACCCGCATTATTTACTAGTACATTAATTTTCCCAAATTCTTGATTAATTTGTTGAACCATTGATTCCACGTGTTCTTTATTTGAAACATCACCATGTACTAAAAAAGCTCTTCTGCCTTTTGATTGAATCTCGTCAATTAAAGATTGTGCCTTATCAATGTTATGGTTTGCATGAACAATAACATCAGCTCCGTTTTCAGAAAATTCTATAGCTGCAGCTCTTCCGATACCTGTGCTGCTTCCAGTAATCCATACAACTTGACCTTTAAATGAATCCACAGTAACACCTCTTTTTTCTTTTTATTTAAAAGTAGTTGGTAGCCAAAGAGAAATACTAGGAACAAACGCAATTAACAATGCTGCGATGATTAAAATAATTAAGAAAGGTATACTACTTTTAATAAAATCTTCAATTTTAGTTCCTGTAATCGAACAGGTAGTGAACATGATCGTACCAAGTGGTGGTGTCATTGTTCCTATACTAATACAAATGATAAAGAAAATACCAAAATGTACTGGATCAATTCCGTATTGCGCAAGCATTGGCATGAATAACGGGGTTAGGATAATAATCGATACATTTCCTTCAATAAACATCCCGACTACTAATAGAAAAACAATAACAACTAGGAAAAACAGGATCGGTGATGATACATTTGTCACCATAAACTCTGTCATTTTTTGTGGTACTTTCTCTAACGTTAAGACCCAAGCAAAAGCAGAGCCCGCAGCTATAATGATGATAATGGAAGCTGATGTATAAACCGTCTCAACAAGTGCACGTACCAGTTGTTTTAGTTTCATTTCACGATAGATGGCTAAACCTAGGAATAATGCATAGAATACAGCAATCGCTCCTGCCTCTGTTGCACTAAATACCCCTAATCGAATTCCACCAATAATAATAACTGGTAACAATAGGGCAAAAAAAGCATCTTTAAAAGATAGTAATAGGTCTTTTGCTGTAAAATGTTCTTTATTGTCCGTTTCAAGCTTATGTTTTTTTGAATAAAAATGAACATAGATCATGAAAATGATACATAAAACAATTCCTGGTAAAACTCCTGCTAGAAATAATGAACCAATTGAAATATTACCAACATACCCATACATAATTAAGGCAATTCCTGGTGGGATAATCGGTGTTATTAATGAGGTTGCAGCTGTTAAGACAGTTGCAAACGAACGACTATATCCTTTTTTCTCCATTTCAGGTACTAAGATCTTTGATTGCATGGCAGCATCTGCTATATTTGAGCCGGATAATCCACCCATAAGCGTACTTAAAACTACATTTACCTGTGCTAATGAACCTGGTAATCGACTCGTTAAAATTTGAGCAAATCTTAACATTCTAGTTGTAATTCCGGTGTAATTCATTAAAATACCCGCAGTAATAAAGAAAATAATCGCTAAAAGAGGAACAGATTCAATTCCCCCAACCATGCGTTGAATCAAAATAGAACTTGAAAAATTATCAATAAAAAAGAAATATACCGCGGTACTCACGATTAGTGCAAAAGCTATTGGTACGTTTAGTAAGAACAAAATTAGAAGAACAGATAGTACGACAATTAAGGCCACTTTATTCTCCCCCTTCTTTTTTTAGCTCAGCTTTTAGACTTCGAATGAGTAATCGGGTAAAATGAATAGCTGTTAGCCCCCCCCCAATTGGTACAGCAATATCAATATATTGGTAGCTTATTGCTAATATTGGTGTGACCTTACTGTGAGCTTGTGCTGTTAAACTGCTTCCAAGATAGATTAATACATAGATAAGGGCTGAATAAATGGCGAGGGCCCTAATAATGATGGCGGAAATTTTTAGAGGACGTGGCATTTTATTTACAAAATAATCGACTCCAATATGGTTATCACGTTTCATGGCCGAGCTCATCCCAACAAAAACAAGCCAAATAAATAGTCCAACCGAAATTTCTTCAGCCCATGCAACAGGACTATTTAAGACAAACCGTAAAAAAACATTTATAACAGTAAGAGAGATAATAACAGCGAGTGCGAGTGTTGCAATAATATCATCAATGGGATCAAATATCTTTTTAATCATAATTTTCCCCTTTTACTGAACGATTTTAGCTTTCTCATAAACTATTAATTTGATTTAAGAAAGTAGGATTTCCTATTTAAGAAAATCCCACTCAATATGATTATTGTTTATTTTCAAGTAACTTTTGGATTTCCTCATATAAACCTGGAGTCCAATCTGGAAACGCTTCATACACGCTACTTACTTTTGCTTTAAAAGGTGCAATTTCTACTTCATGAACTTCTACACCCTCGTTTTTAAATTCTTCTAACACTTTATCTGTTTGTTCTTCTAATACAGTACGTCCATATTCTGCAGCATCATTACCAGTTTCTTTTAAGATTTCTACTACATCAGCTGGTAATGATTCGATAAAGCCTGTTCCTGCAATCCAAGATGTAATGAATTTTTGGTGACCAGTTAAAGATAAATGTTTAGAGATTTCTTGTGCTTTTACACCTTGTAAAACAGGAAGTGGGTTTTCAGCACCATCAATTAAACCTTGTTGTAATGAAGTATATAAATCACCAAGTGGAGTTGGTGTTGCCGTTGCTCCTAAAGCCTCAAATGTTTTAATGGACATTTGGTTATTAGGTACACGAATCTTTAATCCAGCTAACTCCTCTGGGGTTGTTACTTTTTCATTTGTCATTAAATGACGAACACCATATGCCGTGTTACCGTTTACAATATCAATATCTTGTTCTCTTAATTTATCTGTTAAACCTGCAAACCAATCAGTAGTTGTTAAGTATACTAAGTCATCTAAATTTTCAGTTAAGTATGGAGCTGTAAGAATACCTGCATCTGGAACATAATCCATTAAAAAGTCATAACCAGCCATAACAATGACGTTATTACCCATTTTTGCCTGTTCTACAACATCCTTTTCAGCACCTAGTTGCGAACTTGGATAAAGATTTAATACGATTTGCCCATCACTTGCTTCAGCAGCTAATTCCTTCCACTTATTTGCTTGTTGATCAATTGGCTCACCTGGTTGGTTACCATATGCAACATTAATTTCAATTTTTTCTTTTTCAGTATCTCCACCACTGGATGAGGAAGAACTCGAATTTCCTGAAGTTGTACCTGAAGAACATGCACTTGCAATCATCAATAAAAATACCATTAAAACTGCTAATAATGATTTTTTCATTTCCATACCCCTTTTCTTTAGACTTTTTTTATTTAAGGAGACGGATTACAGCGTTTTCATTTACTTATACACCTTCGTCCCCAATAAATTTGCTATTAAAATGTTGGGCCAATTCTCCAGATTCCAAAATCATGTTGTTTAAGTATTTCTGCTTTTGTAAGCTTGCCTGAGCAAACCATTCCGATTTCGTCAAAAATTCGCTTTCCAACATCTTCTACTGTTTCTTTACCATCAATGATCGTACCAGCATCAAGATCCATATTTTCTGACATTCTTTCGAACATTGGTGTATTCGTAGATATTTTAATAACTGGAGCAATCGGTGAACCAGTAGGTGTTCCTCTTCCACTTGTAAACAAAACAACTTGAGCACCACCAGCAACCATACCCGTTAGTTGCTCGATATCATGACCAGGCGTATCCATCCAAACCAACCCTTTTTCCGTTGGAGCTTCAGCATAATCTATGACCTCATTTAATTGACTTTTTCCAGCCTTGTTTGCAGCCCCTAAAGATTTCTCTTCTAATGAGCTTAGTCCACCTTTTATGTTTCCAGGACTTGGATTTCCTGTTCTTATATCAACACCCATTAGAATTGATCGGTTTTCCATCGCTTTAATAATTTCATATGCACGTTTAGCAACTCTTTCATTCTTTGCACGATTAGCTAGTAAATGTTCTGCTCCTATTAATTCAGTCGTTTCAGCTAAGATTGCAGTTCCTCCCTTTTCTACAATCATATCGCTCACTACACCAACTGCAGGATTTGCTGATAATCCTGAGCATGCATCAGAGCCGCCACATTCTGTTCCAATAATTAATTCACTGAAATCACACCATTCTCTCATTTGAGCAGAAGCTTCTTGTACTAGTTTAGTAGCTGCTTTTGCACCTTCAGCAATGGCCGATAAAGTACCACCATAATCTTGAATTGACACTGTTTCAACACGTTTACCTGTTTTAGCAATTTCACTTGCGACACTTCTAGCTTGGTGTGTTTCACAGCCTAATCCTAAAACAACGACACCATAAACATTTGGGTTAAGTCCTAATCCAACATATGTACGAAAAGTTTGTTCATAATCGACTCCGACTTGAGCACAACCATGTTGATGGATAAAAGATACTGTTCCATGTACAAGTTCAGTAATTTGTTTTGCCGCCTGAGTAGCGCAAGTAATTGTTGGTAAAATTAGCACATGATTTCTTACCCCTACTTTTCCATCGTGACGTTTATATCCTAGAAATTTAGCTTCAGCTTCATTGTTAGTTTCCAACAATTTTGTCACCTCTTCCTCTCACACCTTCTAAGTTGTGAACATGAACATGTTCGCCTTCCTCTATATCTCTTAATGCTTTCCCAATCACTTCCCCATATTTCATAATATAAGATCCACCTGTTATGGGTATAATGGCAAATTTATGCCCAAATAGTATAGTTTCCTTTACTATGATTTCCTTCGTTTTCTTGTCGGGAAACGTAACTGATAATTTGGTTTCAGCTGGTATTTCTTCTAATGCAACAGCTACACTGTCTTCAGGCCTCATAACAATTGTCCGATAGTTTTCTTCCTTCAAAATAATCATTTCCCCTTTATTCAATCGATATTATTTGATTTTTGAACATTTTAATATCTTTATATTTCTAAGATTACTATTTTTATAACCGTTTGCTAATGGGTGGTGTGGTAGTACCAGATTTGCGATAATATTAGACCAGATTGTTCCTCTCTAAGGATTGTTTCTTAAAAATATAACGCTTTCATTTTTTGTCTGTCTGGTAGTACCAGGCTTAAAAATAATGATATCATCATAATTATAGGTTTTCAACGGAATTTTCAAAACTTTTAGAATTTAATAAAATATTTACAATTATCCCTTTCTTTTGTATTTCATTTTTATTAAAATAAATCAAATGGTATATTGGTAATACCAGTCTATTGAAAAGGTGGCCCTATTATGGTTAAGATAAACCCAATAAAAAAAATAACTGTTACTGAACAAGTCATGGAACAGATTGCTTCATGGATCACATCAAATGAGTTAAATCCTGGTGACAAACTGCCTAATGAACGATTATTAGCTCAGGAATTTGGAGTGAATCGAGGGAGAATTCGAGAATCTTTACGCGCCCTTGCCCTAATTGGATTAATAACAATTAAACCCGGTGAAGGCAGCTTTGTAAATAAAAGTGAATCTCCTATTCCTGCTGAGACCATTGGCTGGATGTATTATAATGAAATAGACAATTTAGATGAAATATATGCTGCTCGAAAATTAATTGAATCCGAGGTTTTTCTTGAAGCAGCTAAACACATGACTGATGATGATATAAGTGTCCTAGAAAAAACGTTAATTGAATTGAAAAGTTTGTCCGTTAAAGAAAAGAACATTGTAGATTTTCAACAATTACTTGATGAATTCGATTTACACATGGGATTTTGTAGCAAAAATAAAATATATAACAAATTAATGCAAACAATTGTACATCTTCGCCATGAATCGATGTTAAAGATACTTAATATCCCTGGTGCCTGGGAAAATAGTATTGAATGGAGAATAAAACTTGTATTAGCGATAAAAGATCATGATGATAAAATGATAAAAGAAGCTATTAATCTTAATTTTACAAGAGCAAAACAATTCTATCGAAAAGCAGATTAAAGAGTTTCCCCGAAAGTCAATTGACACTTTCGGGATTTTTCTTTTTTTAAACTTCTTGTTTAAATGAATTCGTTAAACTCCCTAGCTTTTCAATTTCAATCGTAACCTCATCACCTTCTTTTAAATAAACTCTTTCTTCTTCTGGCATTCCTAAAATTACTCCTTCAGGCGTACCTGTAAAAATAAGATCCCCTGGACTTAATGTCATATGATCAGAAATATAGCTAACAATTTCATGACACTTAAAAACCATATCTGACGTATTAGAGTTTTGTCGTATCTCTCCGTTAACAATTGCCTTTATTTTTAATTGATTTGGATCGCCAACCTCATCACTTGTAACTAAATATGGACCAATTGGGCTAAATCCATCACACGATTTACCTAGTAACCATTGAGGCGTACGGAATTGTAAATCGCGTGAAGATAAGTCATTCGCATTACAATAACCAAAAACATAATCCAAAGCATCTTCTTTTGAGACACGCTTCGCTACTTTTCCAATGACTATAGCTAACTCAGCCTCATAATCATTCTCTGAAGAATTGAAAGGTAAACTGATTGTGTCACGATGGGATGAAATGGTATTGTCGAATTTATTGAAAAGAATTGGGTATTCTGGCAATGGCATATTTGATTCTTCAGCGTGTTTTTTATAATTAAGCCCTACGCAAATTATTTTCCCTGGTCTAGGGACAGCTGGCCCAAAAGTAATTTCTTTTTCATCTAAAAAGATGCTTTCATCACTATGCTCTAGCCCTTCTTTTACTAATACTTGAAGAGCTTCAACCTTACTCTGATTACGAAGAGTTTCTTCTATAGAATGAGGTACTTCTAAATTCAAAAGTTTTGCCGCTTCTTCAACATGTAAAACACCTTTATCCGTTTTAATTCCGAGCTTTAGTTTGTTATCTTGTTTAAAAGTTAATAATTTCAAGGTAATGTTCCCTCCCATATTTGTACTAAATTTATTAATAGAATTCTATTTAGCTAGATTTACCATTAACCACTCCACCGTCTATCATAAATGGAGATCCCATCATAAACTTCGATTCATCCGAAGCTAAATATAGTGCCGCATATGCTACATCTATTGGCTTACCCAAATCTCCACTCAATTGTCTTTCTTTAATTTTTGCAATAGCTGACTCTGGGTTAGGATCTTTTGATAAGTAGTCTTCAACAAAAGGAGTATAAATCGTACCTGGCATTAAAGCGTTTACTCTTATGTTATATGGTGCGTAATCAACTTGCATTGATTTTGTTAATGATAAAACAGCTCCCTTACTTGCTGCATATGATGCTCGATTGACTAATCCAATTTCTGCAATACATGATGACATATTGATGATTGAACCAGCTTTGTTTTTCATCATTAGAGGTACAATCGCCTTTGAAACAAGGAATACACCTGTAACATTAACATCAAGTACTTTTTTCCAAGTATTTAATTCTATATCATGGAGAGGGCCAATTCCGCTAATTCCTGCGTTGTTGAACAAAATATCTAACGATTTATATATTTTTCTATTTTGGAAGCCAATTCATTAACATTTTCTTCATCACTAACATCAACTTTTATGAATGAAGCCTCACCTTTATGTTCTTTTATTTCCTGTACAGTTGCACTTCCTGTTTCTTTATTATTGTCAGCTACTATAACTTGTGCTCCTTCTTTTGCAAAAAGGTAAGCAGTTTCTTTTCCTATTCCAGAACCCGCTCCTGTAATTAAAGCAATTTTATTTTTTAATCTCATAAGGTTCCTCCATTTGATTACACTTCAATAATAGCTTTTATAATATTGTTTGCAGGATTTGTAACTTCCTCAAAATCAGTTGCAATATCATCTAACTTAAAACGTTTTGTAATGATCGGATTTACATCTATATCTCCATTTTTGACGCATGAAATAACGTACTTGAAGTCTTCTCGTGTTGCATTTCGACTTCCAAGTAAACTCATTTCTCTTTTATGAAATTCAGGATCATTAAATGTAATATCATCCTTTACGAGACCAACATAAACTAGTTGTCCTCCATGACTAACATAATCAAAGGCATTCATCATTGATGACTTATTACCTGTAGCATCAAAAACAACTTCTGGAAAATTCCCATTTGTGATCTTTGATATTTCTTCAACTGGATCTTTAAGTGCATTAACCGTAAAATCAGCATGTGCCCAATCTTTACAAAATTGCAATCGCTCTTCATGAATATCCATTGCAATCACTTTTGCACCAGCAAGCTTTGCAAATTTCATTACACCTAATCCAATTGGGCCACCACCAATAACTAGAGCAAATTGATTGTCCTCAAGTTTTGCACGCCTTACAGCATGTGCTCCAATACTTAAAGGTTCAATCAAAGCAGCTTGATCAAAACTAATGCCATTTACTTTTAACACATGATCAATAGGTAATTTGATATACTCCTTCATACCACCGTCAATATGGACTCCGAATACTTTCATATTTGTACAGCAATTCGTTTTTCCTTGACGACAAGCAATACATTTCCCACATTCTAAAAAAGGAATAACCGCAACTGAATCACCGGCTTTTAATTCCCTATCATTCATACCAACTTCTACAATTTCACCAGATAATTCGTGTCCTAACACTCTGGGATATGTAAAGAATGGTTGATTACCATAAAAGGCATGAATATCTGTTCCACATATCCCTATCCTTTTAACCTTAATAAGCACTTCTCCTTGCTTAATCTTCGGTATCTCTTCTTCTTTTTCTGCAAATCGCTTTGGTTCTTCACAACTTATGACTTTCATGCGCCACACCCTTTTAGAGAGAAATTCAATTAAGTTTAATCCTTATTACATCACAAACATTTATACGAAAACGCTTTAACAAAATTATAAACATCATCAATAGAAATTGAAATTGCGAATATGACAAATTTATACCCTATTTTAATATATTACAAGAAACAGCAGATCGTTTAAGGAGTTCAAAAACATGAAACCTTTTAATCTATCAAAATTTTAAAAAGAGTAGCCTCAGACCATGAATCAACCCGAGGCTTTAGAAGGCATTTGATAGATTACAATATAAGCTTTAAGAACCCTTTACAAAAACTGTCTTAATTGAAGTGTAGAATTCTTTTGCTGCTTCACCTTGTTCACGAGAACCTGTACTTGAAGCCTTCATTCCTCCAAAAGGAGCTTGCAGCTCAACACCAGCACTTTCAGCATTTACACGAACAAGACCTGCCTCCATATCATCAATAAAACTTAAGAAGGAACTAATATTTCTTGTGAAGATCGATGCACTTAATCCGTATTTTGAATCATTTGCAACATCAATTGCATTTTCTAACGAATCTACTTTAAGTAAAGCTAATACAGGTCCAAAAATTTCTTCTTGCGCAATAATCATGTCAGAGTTTACATTTTCAAAGACTGCTGGACGAACAAAGAAACCATTTTGATATTCGTCATCAGTTAACACTTCACCACCATAAATAAGTGATGCGCCTTCTTGCTTACCTTTTTCAATATAGCTGCATACAGTGTTGAATTGTCCCTCACTTGCACAAGGTCCCATCCAAATACCATCTTTCAAACCATCACCAATTGTAATTTCATCAATTTTCTTAAGCAGAAGCTCTTTAAATTGATCATAAATATCTGCCTCAACAATAACACGACTTGTTGCCGTACATTTTTGTCCAGTAGACTTTAAACCACCGCTTAATACGGCATCAACAGCTAAATTTAAATCGGCATCTCTTGCTACGATTACTGGGTTTTTACCACCCATTTCAAGTTGGTATTTAATACCTCTTTCTGTTGCTGACCTTGCAACATTTTTACCAACACCTTCAGAACCAGTAAACGTAATGCCATTAAGTAATGAATGATCGATAAGTCCTTGACCAATAACTGACCCAGAACCTGTAATGAAATTAAGAACCCCCTTTGGAAAACCGGCTTTTGCAAAGCATTCAACAACTTTAGCAGCAGTTACTGCAGCCTCAGTAGCTGGTTTAAACACAACGGTATTTCCATACACTAACGCTGGTGCAATTTTCCAAATAGGAATAGCTACTGGGAAGTTCCATGGTGTAATAACACCGACAACACCTAAAGGAGTTCTTCTCGTAAACATTAGTGCATCAGGTTCTGTTGACGGAATTGTATCCCCATTTGAGCGCATTCCTTCCCCAGCATAATAACGGAGAATAGCAACTCCTCTTGCTGTTTCACCTTTTGCTTCTGGTAATGTTTTACCCATTTCACGCGTCATGGTTTCTGCAATATCCTCAAGGCTTTCCTCTAGAAGATCTGCTACTTTATATAACAATTGCCCACGAGCAACTTGCCCCAACTTACGCCACCCTTTTTTGGCATTGTGTGCTGCATTTACAGCTTCGTCTAAATCAGCCTTTGATGATTTTTGTACATTACCTACAATCTCTTCTTTATTTGCTGGATTATAGCTCGCAATCACATCATGATCAGAAGATTGTTTCCATTCATTATTAATAAAATTTGAAAATGTTTGTGCTACTGTTTTCGTATGACTCACTAAAATCCACTCCCTATTTTTTAAATTAATTTATTGAAACTCAAGGTGACAAATAAATTCACCTTAGTATGAAACTGTTTCTTTTTTTGCTTGTTGTTTAACTGGATTTATAAGAATACCAACTCCTGAAATTTCAATTTCAATTGTATCCCCGTCAGTTAATGTGAATTCATTTGGAGGAACTACACAAGTTCCAGTTAACAGTACTGTGCCATCAAAGATCTCGTTATCAAGAACTAGGTATGAAACTAATTCATCTAGCTTTCTTTTTAATTGATTTACACTCGCCATTCCATCAAACACTTTTTCATTATTACGGAAAATACGGCAAGTAATGGTTAATTCATATGGATCATCTACAGCATCCGCTAGTAAAATTGCTGGTCCAATTGAACATGAATTTTTCCAAACTTTTGCTTGTGGAAGGTAAAGAGGATTTTCACCTTCAATATCACGGCAACTCATATCGTTCCCAGCTATATAGCCTAAAATTTTTCCGTCTTTATTAATAACTAATCCTAATTCTGGTTCGGGAATTTGCCAATTTGAATCTGAACGAAGATAAACTTCCTGTCCCGGACCAACTGTACGTGCAGCTGTTGATTTAAAGAAAATTTCCGGACGCTCAGCATCATACACTTTATCATAAAACGTAGTAGCATCCAGTTTTCCTTCTGTTGCTTCATAATTTCTAGCATCACGACTTTTTTCGTATGTAACCCCAGATGCCCATACTTCTGGTGCATCAAGTGGTGTTGTAAGGATGATATTTTCATATTTTTCAACTGGCTCATTAGCAGTAAACTCTTGAGCTAATGCTAATACTGTCTTTCCTTGTTTCTCTGCTTCGTTAACAAAAGACATAAAATCAGGGTATGGTAAGTCAAATACTAAACTCTCATTATTAACTACTGCTAATTGAAGTGTGCTTTCATACTTCTTATAACGGATTATTCTCATAGTAAACCCTCCTGTTTTATATTATAAAACTCAGTTTTGTTATATAGATAAAAATAGGCTAAGGCCCATTTATCATATCCTTTTATATCCATATCCTAGTGAAACGGATATTTGCTCACCAGTTTCTTTTAATAACGTTTTATACTCATTTATTATTTCATCTTTTGCCTTAGCAGAAGATAAAGACATACTAATTGCTGCAATGACCTTATTTGTATGATCCATTATTGGAACTGCCAAACAGAAAATACCTGGTTCATTTTCTTCATTATCAATAGCAAATCCATTATGACGTACACTCTGTAGTTCACTCAAAAACTCTTCGTTATTCATGATCGTTTTATCTGTTCTTTTCGTATATTCATAGTTAGTCAAGATATTCTCAATTTCACGATCATTTTTAAAAGCCACTAAAGCTTTTCCAACTGCACTTGTGTGTATTGGAACACGACGCCCAACTTTTGAATAAAGCACAGTCACTCCATGACCTTCTACTTTATCAATATATACGCCTTCCTGGCCATCTAATATAACTAAATGGACAGTATTCTTTGTTTGAAATGCTAATGATTCTAAATATTTTCTTGCATTTGTGCGAAGGTCCATATTTTCGATAACATAATTCCCTCGTTCAAACAATTTAAGGCCTAAGGAATACTTTCCATTCTCTTCATTTTGTTTTATGTAGCGATGGCTCTGTAATGTTTTTAGCAATGAATGAATTGTACTTTTATGAAGATTCATTCGT
The DNA here is from genome assembly GCF_017497975.1 of Metabacillus bambusae. GTDB lineage: Bacteria > Bacillota > Bacilli > Bacillales > Bacillaceae > Metabacillus > Metabacillus bambusae. The sequence goes on from NZ_JAGDEL010000003.1 coordinate 183,701, forward strand.
TTACTAATCTCTGTAATGCTTAATTCGTTTTCGCGGTCATCAAAAAGTTCTAGAATTCGTAAAGCTCGATCTACTGATTGGATAATTGGCACATTTCTCATTCCTTTTTTGGTAAATAAACTATTTAACACAATTATATATCATATTTTAATTACTAGAAATTACTACTAATATTGTTATTCTAGATTTTGCGATCGCAGCTATTTAGGAACACCAATTGATAAAATGTACATTTGTTTAAAAACCAATCTTTATACCGCTTACATTTTTTGATTCTGTACATTTAATTAGCATGTTGTTTTACAATATAAAATACAATTCTATATTACAGAACCAATATATTTACAATACAATACATTGGTTAAATTATCAATATAAAATATAGAAAATTCCCAACATTTAGTTTTTACTGACTTAGGGGACAAAGGGACAGGTTTGTCGTACCACCATTTATTGGAAACATCGGGTAAGTGAATACCCTAGCTCAAAAATTAACTGTCGACTTTTGATATAAAGGACTCAACTTGCAAATAATATAATGCGAAAAAGTATACTTGTTTTATAGCTTTAACCGATTAAATTCATTTTTATTAATTAAGGCTTTCCTCAATGCATCAAACCTTTTGAAATACCCTTTTACTAATATACATCGTTAGGCATCCGAATGAACTAACTACTATGAAAGGAAATAACATCGGGAAGGTAATGAACACCGCAATCAATACAATTGTTCCAAGAAGCATAAGGATAGTATGATGCGGATATGACAAACTTATAATAAAAGCATATTTCACATATTCAAGTTTCTTTAATTTGAAATGAACAAATACAGGGAAGATATATAACACGATAGAAAGATAAATAAAAGTTACTGATATTAAAACAAACAACAATATTGTAAAAATGATTCCATTCATAACTGTCAAAAAGACAAAATCAATATAAATAAAGATTCCTATTAAAAGTAGCAGCCAGCCCAAAATATTTGCGTCAGTAAATTCCTTCCGATAGCTTTTTTTAAATGTGTGAAAAACAGAAACCTGCTCCTTCAGCATCCATTTCCGGATCACTGTAAACATAGCTGCAGTTGCAGGGAAAATACCTAGAAGAAATAACCCCATTACACTAAACAAAATCCAGAGAAAATTTAGGTAGGCAAGCCGTATTGCCCAATCTCCTATAAAATTTATTTTTGAAAGCATATTATCAATCATTTTTATTCCCGCCTTTTATTCCTATGATTCTATTTTTACTGAATTTATTAAGCTTCATTCTGTAAAACCAAGTCAATTTCTTTATCTCCAAAAGAAGGAAAGAAAACTCCCTTATTTTATTAGATTAAGAGAGTTTTCTGCGAATCTATTTATTATTGAACTTCAATAACAAGGACAGATTTCGATGGGATTGTAAAAGAAATAGTATCATGATGGAGTTCAATCTCATCAAATACAGTTGGCATAATTCGATTAGTAGCTTCAAATGTATTATGCTCATTCATTGATTCTGCTGTTAATATCCGTCCAGATGCAGTTGAAAAATCTTTAATTTCATTTAGGTTACATGTGATTTTTTCAGAATGATTTGGATCTAGATTACAGACGGAAATATGAACCTTACCTGAACGAGCTTGAGAAGCAGAGACATTTAGCATTGGAAGGCTATCTTCTCCATATGTATAGCTCCCAGTACTCACACTAACCGGAAGTAACGTTGCATCCTGGTGAACTTTATACATTTCAAATACATGGTAGGTAGGGGTCAAAATCATATCCTTTCCGTCTGTTAAAATCATCGCTTGCAATACATTGATCATTTGAGCAATATTAGCCATGTGTACACGGTCACAGTTGTTATTGAAAATATTAAGGTTTATGCCTGCTACAAGTGCATCACGCAGTGTATTTTGCTGATAGAGGAATCCAGGATTTGTACCTGGCTCAACATTAAACCAAGTGCCCCATTCGTCTACGATTAAATCAACGTTTTTCTCAGGGTCATATTTATCCATGATCGCTGTATGTTTTTGAATAAGTTCTTCCATAACATATGTTCTTTTCATATAATCAAACCATTTTTCTTCAGAAAATTCTGTTGCTGAATCATAGTTTGCTCGATTACGCGTGTAAAAATGAAGTGCCAGTCCATGCATCTCAGGACGGTGATGTTCCCAAATATCCGTTACGACACTGTCTGGAAATGGCTCGGTTCTTCCTATCCCCTCTCGCATCATTACTTCTGTCCAATGATAATCTGCCTCACTAGGGCCACATGCGATTTTGTAGATTGGGGTATCTTGAAAATCTCTTACAAAAGTTTGAAAGCGGCGATAAAGATCTGCATAATATTCCACTTTCATTTTTCCTCCGCATCCCCAGTTTTCATTTCCAATTCCAAAATATTTAAGTTTCCATGGTTTATCTCTACCATTCTTTCTTCTTAAATCAGCCATAGGAGATTTTCCATCAAACGTAATATATTCGATCCATTCTTGCATTTCTTGTACCGTTCCACTGCCGACATTTCCGCAAATATATGGTTCAGCATCTATCTGTTCACATAAATCCAAAAATTCATGTGTTCCAAAGTGGTTGTTTTCAACAACTTTTCCCCAGTTATTGTTAACAATGCTAGGACGAGATTCTCTAGGGCCAATACCATCCTTCCAGTGATATTCATCAGCAAAACATCCACCTGGCCAGCGCAAATTTGGAATATTCAGTTTTTTTAAGGCTTCGACCACATCATTGCGAATCCCCCTTGTGTTTGGAATCGGAGAATCTTCTCCTACCCAGATTCCTTCATATATACATCTTCCTAAATGCTCGGCAAAGTGGCCGTAAATGTGTTTACTTATAACTTCCTTTTTTTCACTTTTATTCACATTAATTAAAGATGTCATATTAATATTCCACTCCATTTTAATAGATTTATAGGATTAATTACCCTTTTACTGCACCTGCTGCAAGACTAGATATAAAGTATTTTTGAGCAAATATAAAAACAATAATAATAGGCAACACTGTTAAAACTGAACCCGCAATTAATACATCATAGTTATTTCCATACGGAGAAAGCAATCCGGCTAAACCAATTGGAAGTGTTAACATTTCTTTCGTCCGTAAGACAACTAATGGCCACAGGAAATTGTTCCAACTAAATAAAGCTAATAAAATACCCATCGCCCCATATGCTGGTTTCATCAACGGAACCATAATTCGAAAGAAAATACCATACTCTGTACACCCATCAATTCTAGCAGCATCCATTAAATCATTAGGTAGAGATAATGCATATTGCCTAAAGAAAAAGATTGCCAATGGATGAATAATCATGGGGAGAATAACACCTGTATAGGTATTTACGAAACCTAGCCCAATCATCATTCTAAATAATGGAAGCATTAATATTTCAAAAGGAATCATCATGATTAATAAAACTAAAAACAAAACAATACTTTGACCCTTGAATCGATACATGGCAAGGCTGTACCCAACCATTGATGAAAATATCAATGCTAGAATAGTAGAGATAAATGTGATCAACACACTGTTTTTAAACCAATGGAAATAGATACTGCCATCTGTGAATAGATACACATAATTATCTAGATTCCAAAGTTCAAATTGAGGATAAACATTCAGCCCATACCTCATTAGCTCTGTTGAAGGCTTAAATGAAGCCATTGTTAATGCGGCTAATGGAAAAACGGCAATAATTACAGGGACTATCATAAACAAAAGTAATAAACCTGATGTCCATTTTCCTTGACTCTGATTCTTCATTTAATTACCTCCCTTCCCACTGAAACCTGTTAGTTTTAATTGAAGGTATCCCAAAATCCCTACAATAATCAATAACGTTACGCCAACAGCAGAGCCAAAACCTAATTGGTTATATTGAAAACCTTCTTTGTACAAATAGCCAACAAGTGTTAAAGATATATTGCCTGGAGAATTCACTGCCCAAAACACATAAGATTCTTCAAACATTTTATAACCCGCGAATAAAGTAATCGTTAATACATAAACAGTAACCGGTTTTAAAAAAGGAAGTGTAATATGTCTAAATTTATTAAAGGTATTGGCGCCATCAATTTCAGCTGCTTCATACATTTCCTTAGGTATATTTTGTAAGCCGGTTAAGAAGTAAATCATGTTTACACCCATCCATCTCCAAGTTGCCAATCCAACCATCAGAAACATAAGTGCTGCCTCATTTTGCCTCCAGGCTATAGGATCAAAGCCAAAAAAACCGATAAAAGAATTACCAAATGCCGTATCCGATTCCGCAAAAAGCAGCCGGAAAATAACACCTGCAACAATGGTAGAGGTTAAGGCCGGAATAAAGATACATGCTCTAAAAAATGTCTTGCCTTTCATTTTTTTCGAATTTAAAATAATAGCCAATAGTAGTGGCAAAGGTATTAAAATAACGATCGTCCAAAAGGTATATAACGTTGTATTGGATAGTGCTTTATAAAAGGTTGGATTAAATAGCTTAAGATAATTATTTAACCCAATAAATTTCGTTTGGCCAGGCAGTATTTCTTGGAAGCTCATTAAAATAGTAGAAATAACTGGGTATAAGTAAAACCCGCAAAAAATGAGCAAAAATGGAAACACAAACACATAAGGTGCAATTTTTTGTGAATAGAAGATCTTTTTTATTGTGGATCTTTTTCCTTTGGCGCTAACATTGACGCTTTCTTTTGTATTTACATGTGGAGGAGAATCTGGCCTCATTAGTAAACCTCCCTTTGTTCTGTAAACAGGATTACTCATGAAGGTGCCCTAACTTTTTTTGCATATCGGGCATTCTTCTTCAAGAGTATCCTGTCTGACAATCAATTATTTTATGTTCTGTTAACGACTTCGCAGTTCATCCGCAGCTTGCTTTAAGGCTTCTTCAGGAGTTTGAGTTTTTTCTCTAAGTACATTGTGTAAAACGTTTGTTTCAATCAGATCTCTTGCCAATGGAGTATGCGAAGTAATATTTAACGGATTGATTTCATCCTTAATTCCAATTAACATATCAAACAAACCCTCGCCGAAATATTCTGTAAATCTATTAGACTCTTTTAATTCAGGCGCATCCCAAACATCATGTCGTGGTGGATCAAAGCCTAGAATCGTCCAAATCTTGATATTACCTTCTTTTGATAGCTTAGCAAAAGCTAAAAAGTCTTTTGCTAGCTGAACATCTTTTGCCTGCTTTGTTACCGCAGTGCCTGTACCACCCATTCCAGCAGAGCGAAATCCGCCTTCTTCCCAACTTGGCATTGGTTTCATCACAATATTTCCTGATTGATCAGGCATATGTTCAACAAAGCGGCTTGCGTACCAGGAAGGCATAATTAACGAAGCTGCTCCACCTTCATTCATGAAAGCAAAGAATTCTTCACTATCATGTCTTGAACCAGGTGCTAGAACGGCAATTTCATCTTTATAGACCATATCATTGATAAACGTTAATACTTCTGTGTTATCTTTGTTATCTAAAATAACATCACCATTGCTGTCAAAGAAATCGGAACCTTTTTGGCTGATCATAGGATAAAAGCTCCAAAATCCAGTTGTAAAGATCGGTGTCATCGGTATATCCGTTTTAGCTTTAATCACTTTCCCAATTTCTACAAAATCATCCCATGTTTTAATATCATCAGGACTTACTCCTGCTTCATCAAATATTTTCGTATTATAAAAGGCTACTGATGCTCCGACGTGTGTAGGTGCACCATAATACTTGCCATCAGTAGAATATATATCGAATCTTGATTTAACAAAATGATCTAATTCAGGCTCGACAATATCATTTAATGGTTCTAATTGGATATCCCCTTGTAGGAAGTTCGGAAAACGATTAACCTCAATATCTACAATATCTGGTGCTCCAACACCAGATTGTAAAGATAACAATAGGTTGTTATGCATCTCATCATAAGGAAAGGATTCTGCTTTTAAATGAATTTGTCGATCTGGATATGTCTCATTCCAACTTTTGGCAGCGTCTTCAAAGAATTCCACATGTAAACCTTGAAAAGTCCAGTATGTTAATTCTTGCGCTCCCCCTTCACTAGTAGATTCTGATGAATGATCTGAAGAAGTCCCTTGGTTGCTATTGCATCCTGCTAAAATAATGCACATAACCATCAACATGATAGAATACAGTTTGAACATCTTACTCAATTTTTTTCCCCCTTTAGATAAATCTTGTTGAATGAATATCTAAAATATAAGCATCACCTCCCTAAATAAAAATTAATACCTCAGGTGTAAGCGGTTTCTAAATAGAAAGAAATACTAATAATGTCAAAGATATTTTTTGTTATATCATTTATTCTAATTTAGCTTTACAGGTTGATTGGCGGAATATTAATTTCGGTAAAACCTCGGATTTAACAGGTTTCGTTTGTTTTTTTCGTTTAATTTTTTTAATCAGTAGTTTAGAAGATCTCTCCCCCATTTCTAGAACAGGTGTAGATACTGTCGTAAGCGCTGGATCTAATAGTTCATTCCATTCAAAATCATCAAACCCAATGACTGATATATCCTTTGGAATTTTCAATCCTTTTTCTCGTATTGCCTTTAACACTTCTAAAGTTAGATTAATATTGGTCGATAAAATCGCTGTTGGTGGATTCGGACTTTCTAATAGTCGTAATGTTGTTTGTATCCCTTGTCCCTTTTCCTGTTTAATGATATTTATTAAATTATGATCAACAGGAAAATGGTAATTCATTAATGCTTTTTTATATGCTTCCAATTTTTCTTGACGAACGAGGATATTTTCAATCGGATAAAGCATAATCGCAATTTGCTTATGTCCTAAGTTTACTAGATAGTCCATAGCTTCTGTCGTTCCAGTTGTATTATCAACAATGACCATATCTTCTTGGATATTTTGAGGTGAACTATTTATAAATACCATTGGAAATTTGATAGATTGAAGATAAGTAAATAGTTCACTACGAGGGTTAATCGTATTAATAATTAACCCATCAACTCGCTTTCCAATTAACATTTTAATATTTTCTTCCTCTTGTTCTGGGGACGATGATGAGTTACTAACCATTAAACTATAGCCATTTTTTAGACATTCTTCTTGAATACCCTTTATGATTTCTGTGCAAAAAGGAGACATATCTGCTATAATCAGCCCAATGATTTTTGTCTCTTTTTTTTTCAAACTTTGAGCCACTGAATTTGGTCGAAAGTCTAATTCTTCTATTGCTTTAAGTATTTTCTGTTTCATCTCCTCTGACATATGTTTATAATTTTGATTTAGCACTCTCGAAACTGAGCTTTTTGAAACACCTGCCTTTTTTGCTACATCCTCTATTGTCGTCATTGGCTGATCCTCCTATGGTATAAAAACGGTTTCTGAAAACGGTTTATGATAAAGATTATTTAATTAGGCAAGCTTTTATTCCACTTTTTTAAAAAAGTTGATATTTCAACCAGAGGAAATACACAAGAGAAAGTCACTCTATATATCGAGAGACTTAGTGTGTAGACTAAGTGAAATTGCTAGCCCTTCAGACTGATTGCTAACGTTTACCTTTCGAGGCACGAAGCCTTGTAAGACCACACTTTTTAGACCGTACCCTCTGGCACGATCTTACCCGTTGAAATTCTTCACCTCGCCGTTTTTCCATTCTTGGCAAGCTCTTTTCCTATATTTTTCTTTGAATTCATCAGACTTTAAATTTGTTGTAGTCTATATTCGTTTAACTCAATCGGATCTAATACAAAATAACGAACAATAGCAGAAATCGCTAAAACAATGATAATAAAAGAATGATAGTAAAACTTATTTTCTTCCTCATTTATTTCACTCACTCCCCTATATGATTCCATTATATGTGCATTATAACCGGTTTTAAATTTTATACTTTGTTTTAAACATAGAAGGTGCCTTTCACTTTTGCACTAATATAACTGTGACAGGCACCCAAATTAACACAACGGCTTATGCTTTTTTTACAAACAAATCTAATAGCTCTTTGGCACTATGTACTTCTTTATCTGGTTTATATGTAGCACTTTCTGGTAAATCTTTCTTTCGATGATTCATCCAGACCGCCTGCCAGCCTGCTTGTTTTGCTCCGATAATATCTTTTTCAAAATTGTCCCCGATATAAACCGTTTTGGTTTGGTCAAGATCCATTTTCTCTTCAATAAAATCAAACACTTCTCTTTTCGGTTTTGCATGACCAATCGTTCCAGAAATAAAGGTCTTTTCTACAGGAATCCAGTGACTAAGGCCGAGCTGCTTAATTTTCATTGCTTGATGTTTTTCCTCACCATTGGTAAGAATCCCAAGCTGTTTTCCTTCTTTGAAAAGTGCATTTAGTAGTACTTCCACTTCCGGAAACAATGTAATGTTCTTTTGTTCGGCAACATACATTTCATGAAAAATAGCCGCTTTTTCAGTATCGATAGGAATATTAAAGTCCTTACAGGCAGCTATAATTCGTCCTGTCTGCCATTCAAATTTTGATATTTCCCCTGCTTCACTTTGATCAAATAAAATCTCACTATACTTTCGACTAGCTTTATATAATTGATCAATTTCTTCGTTTGAAAATGGATCTTGAAACAGCTTCCTCACAGTTTTATGAAAAGATTGTGCTTGATCATATAGTGTATCATCGACGTCAAAAATTATCGTATCCATTCGCTTAGCCCTCCTCATATTATTATGATACCACTTATAATAGAAATATGAGCTTTTGATTTTATTACTACAAACTATCAATTGCCTCTTGAAAGCTATCAATAAATTCATTAAAAGTTGTGTATCTTTTTTTACTCCTATACTTACATCATCCATCGCACAATATTGTATTCATCTACTGTAGTTAAGCAGTAAACAAACTCATCAACATTTTCTATAACAATATATTGTTTGGTAGACCAAACAGTTGTATCTAGATTAAAAGCAAACTTTGATTCTCTTCAATATTTCCGGCATTATCCGATAAACGATAAATTACAATTAAAACCACAAAAAAGACAGATGAATCATCTGCCCTTCTCAAAGATCTAATTTTTTTGGCTACCATGTATCAATACTTCGAGTTAAAAAATAGACTTATTCGTTAATCTACATATTCCGCCGTACCCATAAACATAGTTTGTTGCTTTTCAAGGAAAATGAGATACATAAGGTTAGATTTTCCTTTTCAATGTAGATAGGTGTTGATACAATAGCTTTATATTTTTGGCATTAATTACATAACAATGGATTAATTGAGGTCTATTTTCATATTTCTTTACTCACATTTTAACAAATAATGTTATATTTTTAGAAACGCAGAAGAAAGTAGGATTAAGAATGGAAAAGAACAAAAAAATGTTTATTATTTATTTATTAGGTGTCTTTGTTGGAGCTATGGATAATGGCATAGTAAATCCAGCATTATCAATTATAGGTGATTACTTTTCCATAAGCGAGAACTGGGGTATTTGGAGTTTTACTATTTTTACACTTTCATATGCTATTACTGTGCCCATTACTGGAAAATTAGCCGATGATTATGGTGGAAAGTTCGTAGCATTTTTCGGAATAAGCTTATTCATTGTGGGTTTAGTATTATCGTGTATAACGTCAAATTACATAATTTTTCTACTAGGAAGAGTATTGCAGGGTATCGGTGGAGGTTCGCTAATTCCTATTGCTAATGCAGAAGTCGCCAAGATGTTCGACAAAAATAAACAAGGCAAAGCATTGGGAATCGTAGGCTGCGTGTACTCTGTCTCAATGGTATTAGGTCCTCTTGTTGGCGGACTTATTATTAACTATTTGTCTTGGAAATGGATATTCTTAATTAATATCCCAATATTAATTTTAATGTGGGTTGTGCTTTTAAAAGATGTTTCATTTAAACAAAAGGTTAAGGTTACAGTAGATATAAGAGGTGCTCTTTTTTTAAGTTTAGCGACTCTATTTATTATGATTGGTATTACTAACTCCTATCCCATAGCATTTATTATAGGGTTTTTCTTTGCGAGTATATTTTTAATTTCAGAATCAAAACACAAAAATCCAATCATTAACGTAAAATTACTAAAAGGTAAAAATTATTCATTAGTTCTTTTGCTTAGTTTCTTAGCTGGTTTTTTATATGTGATACCCTTAATCGTTCCACTTATAGGTGAAAACTTATTTGTTATGGAAGCAGGTACTTCAGGTTTTTTATTAATACCAATAACTTTAATCGGCGTTGTATCAACATTGTTAGGTGGAATGATTGTAGATGTAATTGGTCCCAAGAAGACTTTGATATTAGGATTCATAATTGTTTTGTTATCTAGTTCCCTTCTATATCTTATTAAAGGGGGTATTCCCCTTTTTATTATTTCTACGATGCTATTTGGATTAGGAGGTGGCATAGTAATTGGCTCACCTATTAAAACACTAATCATACAATTGTCCCCTAGTAAATATTCGAATGCTTCAATATCACTAGTAACATTATTCCGTTCAATTGGTACTACAGTTGGCGGAGCAGTGTCGGGGTATTTATTAGCTAAAGTATCGGGAGGCATAGAGGTGTTATTCATTACAGCGATTACGATGTGTATTTTTTGTCTCCTCGTTCTATTATTGATTGATGATAAAAATCAATATATAAAATTAAAGAGTGGTAGAGCTGCATAACTAGGCGCATCTTCTGTTACGCTACTAAGTTACCGATTAAATTAATTCATTATACAAAAGGAAAAAATGAGGGTTTCTGTGGTAGGTGCTACTGTTGCAACAGCACTCACTTTAGATTTATAGGAAACAATATTCATATCAAAAAAAAGCATGGATACCATGCTTTTTTTAAAATTATTCTATACTAAATGATAATTTACCTAGTCTCACACGAACGATGTCGCAAGCCAGCAGGATGAGCTTCAAAAGATTTTCAACAGGATTGATGACCTCTATGTCGATCGATCAGGCGAAGCCATGCTTCTACAACATCGATTTGGGCTCGATAAAAGTTCTTGATGGCATCAGCTCCCTTGCCTTGAAACTGATCATCTAGAGTAACGATGTCATTGCATTTTCGTTTTACCTGTTCAAGCTGTTCTCTGAGATTTATACACTCTTGTGACTTGACATCATTTAAATGAAATAATTGATAAAAAAAGGAACATTCACCTATTTGATGATATTCCAATGGGATAAAAACACTGATTAGTAAAATGACTCTACTCTTATTCTACTAGAAAAAATAGAGTCACCTTTTTCCTATCATAAAAGTATTTATTAAAAAAAACCCCAAATTAGTACCGAGAGCATCAAAGCTATCGAAAGACTGAAGAAATAAAAGCGTCCCCTTCTCTTATTTTCTCACCATCCCATAAAATACCCCGCTATCGCTGGAAAACTCTCGAATTCCCTCCTCATGTCCCGAAACGAAATCACCTCATTTCCTCTTGAAAGCTCGAAATCGAGGAAATATTCGTGACAGGACAATGGGGTTTGACGAAATGTTTCGGTATAGTATTGGCTTGCCTGTTCCTGGCTGTGAGCAAAGATAAACACATATTTATTCTGGTTCATTTTTAGTGAGTAGATGCCAATCTTTTGAAAACTTAAGACATTGTTTTCAATCATTTCCGCTACTTTCTGATGATCTGCTTGATCAAGGTCTATTTTGGATATGTTGTCATCTAATGATATTTTCTGTTCTGTAAGTAAATGGTGGATGTAATGGGCCAATGAGGATTCTTCTAAACGTATAGAATCCAGGTAAAGATCTTTTACAATCACGTGATATCACCTCGATCTGAGAATTTTTATCCTATTCTTAACGGGCAGTTAGCCCCCCACCTCTTGACTCAAGAGAAGCAAAGAAGAAGTTTAATGGATAACTGCGCGTAAAGGTCTGATAAGTTTCGTTACTATTCAGTGAGGAGTGAAGAAAACCCCCACTGATAGAAGTCTCGCTTTATCACCTTACGTCTTCGTTCTTAAAGTTATTGCTGGGTAAGCCTCAGTTCCTTTTGCTCCTCAATCTTTCCTGTATACTCGTTGTAATTCACTGCAATGGTTCCAACTGGCCCATTTCTGTTTTTCGAAACAATGATTTCAAGAGAATGATTCTGGGTTTCCTTGTCATAATACGCTTCTCGGTACAAGAACAAAATGACATCAGCGTCTTGTTCAACACTGCCCGATTCTCGAATATCAGACATCATCGGCCGTTTGTTGGCTCTTGATTCCACCGATCGATTTAGCTGGGCAAGACAAATGACTGGACAATGAAAATCCTTTGCCATCGTTTTGATCGATTTGGATATTTCAGTTACTTGTAAATGGGCATTACCTCCGTAAGATTCACTTGAAAGGATGAGTGTTAAGTAATCGATAAAAATGATGGGTTTTTTGTTTGGGAATTGATTTATCAATTTTCGCGTTTTCGCTCTCATCTCAGCAATCGTTTGTCCAGCACCATCAAAAATTTGCATATGAGTTTCATTGAGCTCACCAATCACGTCCGACCATTTATTCTTTTGGCGTTCACTTAGCATTCTTTTCGGATCCCGCATTTTTGTACGGTTAAAGCTCCCTGTCGAAGCAATTAATCGAGTGGTTAGCGACTTTTCAGGCATTTCCAAGGAAAAGACGAGTGGCAGAAAGCCCGTCCAACCCGACATTTTTGCAAAATGAAGCATGACATCGGTTTTCCCCATTGACGGTCTTGCCGCCACAATCGTCACTTCCCCATCCTGAAAGCCTCCTGTCACTTCGTCGAGCTTTTTAATACCAGTTGTTGCACTTTTTAAGTTGATTTGGTCCTCCCATGGTGCCTCATAGATATTTGTCAACGCTTGTTGTAAGGAGGTATGATCATCCATCTTCGTTTGGTTAATTTTATCCAATTCGGCAACAACCTTAGCAATCTCCCAATCATTGTTTGCTGCAATGGTTAAAATGTTTTTCTTTTCCCGTTCCTTCCAAAGATCGAGAATAAGCTTCTCAATTCCTTCAAATTTCTCCACGTCCGCAAATGATAACAGCTCCGAAAGGTAAGACATTCCGCCTAATGATTTGAGATCAGGTAAGGTTGTCATTGTGATTAAATCAACATTCTTACCTGCTTCTTTTAACTCCAGCATTCTTCGCATTAATTCTCTATGCTGTGTACGTTCCAGATGTTCAGGTTGGATGACGGTATCCTTGAGTAGGTACTCGGCCTTCATCAGGCTTCCTAAGAATGCTTTTTCAGCAATACCCATCACTCTTCACCTGCAGTTAAATCAAGTTCAAATCCACTCGGAATCGCTCGCCCACTAGGTAATGATTCAGTCGATTGCTTATGCACATGGTTTTCGTTCTCCTGATAAGAGTCAATTTCTTCAACGGTCAGTAAAGATTCATTTTCCCAGTTTTTAAGAATCCCAATGACATAGTTTAGCTTTCGCTTGTTATTCGCACAGGCTATAGCCAAGGCTTTTAACACCACATCTTTCGACTGTAAAAAGCTAGAATCATCTAACCAAGATAACAGCTGCTCTTTCGCATTCACGTTTGAAAAACCAAATCCATTGCTGTCCCAAAACTCAACAATTTCTTTCACATCTTTTGTTTTTTGATTTTGTGATTGGTCCTCGATGTCTGGATTATTCTCTTTATTTAGGTTAAAGGCTTTTTCTTTTTGGCCAGGTATCGTATCAGGAGGTAAGATTGTATCATCAACTTCATCACATTCAGTAACTGGATATGTATCATCTTCAATTTGTTGGCTAATTTCCTTCTCTAAATCGTGTTTAGAAAAAGATTCATATAGACTACGAATTTCCTCTTTATTAATAGTTTCGGCAACATATGAAATAAGCGAGAGATCCTCGACTTCTTTTAATTCAGTATTAATACAATCCATAACAGGTTTACCGCCCTTATGAAGGTTATATTTCCCCCAGTTTTTAATGGCGAGTTCTCTTGTTTCAGGATTGTAACGGATCAGCTTGTGATGCCGGGTGAATCGTTCCATTAATGAATGTACACTCTCAAGCGAATAACCCAAATCAAACGCCATTTGTTTCTTCGTAATTTTATAGATTCCAATTTGAGTCGTATTTGGATTCGTAAGTAGATAAAGGTAAAAATACTTATCCTCCGGGGTCATCTCTTCTAAAGCAATCGGGTTTTTCCAAAAATCAGTACGCACCATACGATATTTTGCCATTTACAATCACTACCCTTTCTTCTGAATATTCTTTTCATACTCTATATAGCGAAAAGTGAGGGGAAAAGTAGCGTATGAAAATGTGAATTTTTTGTGACAATACCATTCTGTGTGACTATTAATCTCTTGTTTAGTTAAAAATAATTTGTATAATGTTTTCATTTTCAAAATAAAAAACGTCCCTTACAATGTGTAAGAAACGTTTGTATTCTATATTCAGTTACCTATGGAAATTTTGAACAGTCACTCCAGAAGAAATCTATCATCTCTTTTACATCTTTTGATTTTTAGTTTTACGATTGATCATCTATTTCTGGATTATTCTCACTATTAGGGTTAAAAGCTTTTTCTTTTTGTTGTTGTTTTTCTTTTTCTTTTTCTTTTTCTTTTTGCCCACGTATCGTAGAACGACTCATGAAACCATCGTCTACTTCAACACATTCGGTTTCTGGATTCTGTTATTATCTCCCGTAGCTGATGTAGTTAGAGTAAAGGTAGTAGATCGCTAGGATCAGGATCTCATGATACTCACCAGACTTTTACACTAAGAAATCTTTGGTTATACTAATTATAGTAAAAGCATTAACTAAAAAAGACTGTTCGGTGCTCGAACACCAAACAGTCATGCAATAACTAGGTTCCCCTCAAAGGGATATGCGTTGTTGGGTCAATAACTCACCCTATTGCACTGTCAAAGCTCAAGGGTGGGTTATTTTTTGTCACTAAAAGATATGATGGTCAACACCAAACTAGCAAATGCTATCATAAGCATTATTGTTTGAAAAACTGTCATCATATGCATTACCTAATGGTATTTGTTGCAATTTATTTTTGGAATTAACGATCGTATTAATTACCATTCCAATGATAGATTAGTTGCACAACACCAGAAGAGAACGTTCTTGTATTAACCATTTTTAAATTCAACCTCTGTTTAATATCAATAAACAACGGTTTTCCTTCTCCCAAAATAACAGGGTGAATAGATAATCTAAATTCATCAACAATCCCTAAATTGATAAAAGTAGTAATAAGACTTGCTCCGCCATATAGCCAGATGTCTTTACCAGGCTTTTTCTTTAGTTTTAATACTTCTTCAAGAATATTATCATTTATGAATATTGCTTTATTATCGGTCTCTTTTAGTGTTTTGGAAAACACATATTTTTCTTTACAATGTACTAATTCCCAAATTTCTTTTTCAGTATCATCAATACTTTCAGGAGTAAATTGTCCCCATAAATCGTAGCTTTTTCTTCCATAAAAAATCGTATCAATTTGGTTTAAGAAATGAATAAACTCCATCTCAGAGTCCATGATGCACCAATCAACTTCTCCATTTTTCCCTTCAATAAAACCATCTAAAGTAACTGCTAAATCTAAAATAATTCTTCTCTGTTTTACGAAATTTGACATAACTCTCCCTCACGTTATCATACAGATTTAATGTTTGGACCATTAAAAATAAGTTCCCCCATAATAACTGGTCAATATAATGTATGGTAACATAAAATCCTTTAGAATGAGGTGGAACGGTGTATTTTTTAAAACCTATTTCTGATGAGGTTCGTTTATCTCAAAACATATTCAATACACATAAAAAAACGATGAGACTCATTTTAGTATCTATTTTTGCCTGTATTGCTGCTATTCTCCAGGCTGCTGGTGGCTTTTTACCAGGTATAGGATATTTTTTAAGTCCGCTTTCCACTGCACCTATTCTGTTATGTTCCATGTTTTCCATTCCATTTGGAATAATGTCCTATTTTCTGACAATTATGTTGTTATTCATCCTACAGCCAACTGAACTAATTGTTTTTCCTTTTACAACAGGCTTGTTGGGACTTGGCATAGGGGCATCTTTTTCCTTTTTTAGGAAGAGAATAAGTATTATTGCTACTGGTGCAATGCTTTTAATGTTAGGAATTATGTGTCTACTATTTATTTTTCACTTTCCAGTTTTAGGTCCGACCGTCCCTGATTCCTTTTCATTTCTTACAACAGGAAGTATCTTTTTATTTGCTTTCCTTTATAGCTGGTTATGGGTTGAAATGGCTTTATTCCTTTTTAAAAGATTAAAAATGAGTATCATTTAGTGATCCTACAAATCACTCCGGTCTAAAAGAACACTACCCATTTTTTCAGGCGGTTAAAAGATCCCAAGGTCGGTGATGTACATTTCATTTTATTTGCCAAATGGATAATATGAATTGGCCTTTCTAACCTTCTACATCAGTTAAATTTGCTGGGAGTTTGTTGTTCAATTTTGTAAGAAAACCTCGATTAAGACTATATTATCTAAGGTTTGCAGGGACTTTTGTAGAGCAGTCTGAAATTCTGTTAGGCTCCTAGCCTGCTTTCCTTTTATTCCTAATCCTTCAGCTAATTGAATATAATCTGTGTTCGCAAAGGTCACACCGTAACTTTCTCCAAATAACTTATCCATTTGCTGCTTTTCAAGTTTTAACATTGAATCATTTATTACAATGATAATAAATGAAAGGCCTAACCTGGAGGCAGTTTCTATTTCAGCAAAATTCATTAACGCCCCACCATCTCCAGTAATACATAGGACCGGGTCATTAGGACAAGCAAGTTTAGCCCCGATAGAACCTGGTATGGCTATTCCCATAAAAGCAAAACCGTTTGATATGATTAACCCATTTGGCTTTTTTGGCTGAAACGTTCGGGCGATTGACACTTTATGGGCTCCGACATCTGAAATAACAATGCTATTTTCCGCTGTGTAATCTTCTATACAGTGAAGCATATTTTCAATGGTAAATGGTAGATTAGTCGGTTTTAGTTGATTCCTATTTATTTGATAAGCAGTAAATAATCTTTCCTTTAGATTTCCGAAAGGTTCCCAAGACTTGGTAGGTAATTCGAATTCATTTAGTAATTGGAGTATTTTCTTTATGTTCCCAACCAGTTCACACTCAACAGGATAAAATTCATTTGTTTCTGCTGGTAATGAATCAATATGTAAAACTGGTATTTTTCTTCCATTCCACTCTTTTGGCAATTTTTCAACAAAGTCAAAACCAATAGTTATTAATAAATCAGCCTGGTTAATACCGGTTAAAACCTCATCATCCTCATTAAACCCGAATGTGAAATAATTACAAGGGTGTTCTTTATCTAATACACCTTTTGCCATAAAGCTGTGAGTAACAGGGGATTGAAGGGTATTAATAAAGGTTAGGAACTCAAGGGTTGCATTTTGTCTAAGTACTCCATTTCCTATTACTATAAATGGTTTTGTACGGTTATTAATTAGGGTAAAGGCAGCCTTGATAGCTTCCATAACAGGTACACTCTCAGGTAATTCCCTTACTGGCAATGGCTTATTAGGAATCATTTGAGATGAAAAATTCTCTGGTAACGTAATCGCTACCGATCCTGGCTTTTCCATCATAGCCAATCTGAACGCATTTCGAATGATAGCAGGTACAGTCTGTGAATCCTTGATTTGTGTACACCACTTTGTTACTGGTTCAACTATTTTTATAATGTCTAAATATTGGTGAGATTCCTTATGATTCCGCTCCACATCTGCTTGTCCAATTAATGCTAGCAAGGGTGAATGATCGAGTTGTGCACTAGCAATTCCAGTCAAAAGGTTTGTAGCCCCTGGGCCCAAGGTGGATAAACATACACCCACTTTCTTTGACAATCTTCCATAAACATCCGCCATAAAGGCAGCACCTTGTTCATGCCTCACATTGACAAAGTGAATTTTTTTAGATTTTGCTAACGAATCTGCTAGATCAAGAGTCTCTTTGCCTACGATCCCAAATACGTATTCTACACCTTCATTTTCCAAACAATTTACGATCAGGTCCGATACCTTCATAGTGGCCTCCTTAAAAGACTTGTTTTTTAGGATGCAATAATCAAAAGATTATTAATTCTTTATTGATTAAATGTATTTTATAAGGTAAGTATATAAAGTTCTTCTTGATTAGTTTGATTCAATACCCTGAAAAATAAACAACCAAGGGAGCATGATTGCTCCCTTGGTTTATTTTGGATTCAATTAAATTCATTCATGGAACGATTTCAAAAACGGTGCCTTTGTTAAAATCAGTCACTTTCATTGAGCCATAAACCCCTAAATATAAACTAGTTTGATTCAGATTCGCTCCCAAACTTATATAATAGGCTGATTGAGAGCCAAAATCATAATCAGTTTGAATCACACTAAAATCATTTTGTTTCCCATCGGGTCTCACCCTGGTATAAGCTAATGCCCCTCGAACCTGCGATTGAGATTCTTTCCGGGCAAGATCGGTAAACACAACGCTTCCTGTTAAACCAGGGATTCTATTCCCCATATAGGCTTGCATTCCTGTAAGTGCAGTTCCTCCAAACTTATTGGGTCTGGTATCTATATGAAAATAACTAGTTAAAGGCTGAAGACGACTCCCTGAAAGTGCTACTGATTCATTGTAATAAGCAATGGTTTTCTTATCCAAAGTCGAATGATTCGTACAGCCACTTATGGTCGAAGTAGGAAAAGTACCTTCCCACCCCCGCCAGCCAAAGTTAATAAATCCTTCTTGGTCAGGAACAGAATTCATGAGGGTAGCTTGAATTAGATGTGTAACCGGTATGGGTTTATAATGATCGAATGAAAAAATTGACTCGACCAAATCCTGTCCGACATTTCCCACATATTTAATATACTGATGATTAAACCGTTGAAATGAAATGCCTGGTATATTGCGAACCCCTTTGGCCATTACCGTGAGCGTTTGTTGAATAGTTGCGGGAAGTTCATTAAAACGAGTGACACTGGGGGGATTATTGATGTATGTATTCATACCTACATCAATTTCAATTATTTTACCAGCGATTTCTAAATCGTCTTGGCTTAAGTTAAATGGATCATAGCCTGACCCACCGTCTCCGGTTGTTAAAACAAGCTTTCCTGTTTCAGGTGAAAAGTTTAAACTATTGACACCATTATGATTCGAAAATGGTCTTCTTAAGTTAAGTAAAGTTCGTAGTTTTTGCGGCCCGCCATTCGATTGTAAAATCCATTCTTCAACTGTATCAATATGATCATATTGAGTTTCTCTATTTATCCACCTTAGGTTTAACGTGCTAGGATCACACGGGTCAGGTTTAAAATCTTCAGGAAGAGCACCTGGACCTTGTGTTCCAGCTACTGAATAATGAAGATAAAACAGACCGTTATAATAAAAGTTGGGATGGAACGCTAGCCCTAGCAATCCTCGTTCATCATATCCACCACTAGAAGCACCTAGTTTTATGACACGCGGGCGAATATCTAAAAAAGTCCTAATTTCTCCGTTTCCTATATAAAGGATCTCTCCTAGCTGGGTTGCAATAAATAATCTTTCCATTGAGTCACCTGGTAGTATCGCTGTTTTCAAAACAGTGGGTAAATTTATCTTATGTACAATGGGCCGTAATCGAACTTTAACTTTTTTCAACAGCTTAACCTCCTTTATATATTTTTCTTTTATAAGAATATGATTAGAACAGATCCATAAGTACCTAATTAGGACCAGGGAATCTGACAATGCAAAGTGGCTAAAAACACAAGTTTTATTATTTTGCGGATATTCGTACCTGTAGTAACTTTACAACCCTCTCTCTAATTTGCCTCCATAATATCAAACCTTCATCATTATCTACTTTAAAATGTACTCCTGCGTATAAACGAGATTGAGCACCTTCCTCCATTATTTTTTTCTATTTAATGATTCTGGTGGATAGAAATAACTTAATATAACATCTGTACATCCTGCAATAGAGCGTGTGCAGAGGGATATGTAGGAAATCGAGGGGTTGTTAACACAGGAGACAGGTTGCTGCTATATTGATTTGGAAGTGCCACATCCCACAAATATTTTAAATACCATGGTATAACAAAAACATCATTAATAGCAGCATGATAATATCCTAGAATCCTAGCAGCATTCGGTGATCCTAGTTTGTACTTTTCAATTAAACTGAAAATAAAAGGAGTAATTCGCTTAGTTGCTTCTATTGAACCCCAATAGTTTTATATGAAAATATTTCCTAGGCAACCGCAACAATTTACATTTTATAACAAAAAATAGTAGGATTCGAGTTTCTCAATTAGTCCTTGACTTATTTGGTTAATACACAGTCACAAAAATGGGCAATAAACCTCCAAACATTTCTGTGAAAATCAATTCAAACACATGATCTCCTTACCAGATTAAAATATAATCTCTAATTCTTGTTTTACCAACTTCCTCTTCCCATTCCGGTATTTGTCTCTAAAAGATATGTTTTAACAAAGCTTTTAACAAATAACGAATAGGTCACTTGTTATTTTCCTTACGAATTCATATGCTCGTTTGTATGTTAAAACGGTGATTTAACAGTGAAAATAAAAGACCAACCTTATAGAATTTGATCTTTAAAAAAGTAAGTTATTTGTCATTTTCCCCCTAAAATGAACCAGGTAACTATAATAAAACCGTATTTTTAGAGTACATTTTTTTACAGGCTACTTATTTAACTTCAAGTAATATTAACTTAGACATTGTGGGACAATAGTTAGAGCTTAAAATACTTGGAAAGGAGTAAATAATGCAAAAACAAAACATTTTATTTAACCTTGACGATACATTGTCATACTGTAATAGATATTTTAATCAAGTAATAGGTGAGTTCGCTGACCAAATGATCACATGGTTTGACTCTATAACCAAGGAAGAAATAAAACAGAAACAACTTCAAATTGATGTTACGGCGATTAGTCAGCACGGTTTAAAGTCGGAACGGTTTCCAGAGTCATTTGTTGGTACTTATAAATACTTTTGTGACTTAACAGGGAAGGAAAAGAGAAAAGACGAAATCCAATATTTAAGAGAGTTGGGGTTTAAGGTATTTGAAATTCCCGTTGAACCAATTCCATATATGAGTGAAACACTACAACGTTTAAAAGAAGAAGGACATGAATTATATTTACACACAGGTGGGGATGAGGCTAATCAAAGCAAGAAAATTGCCCAGTTAGAACTCGTTACATATTTTGAACATCGTATTTTTATTTCGGAACATAAAGATACAACAGCACTATCGGATATTTTAAAAACAATTAAAGCCGATCCTAAAGTAACTTGGATGGTTGGAAATTCATTAAGAACTGATATTGTCCCAGCACTTGAAATGGATATCCATGCAATATATATTCCAGCTGAAACAGAATGGGAATATAACGTTGTTGAAGTTAATGTTGAGCATACTAGTGTTTTTTTGACACTAAATTCACTTCAAGTAGTACCTGATGTCATTCATAAGCATATCCAACAGCATGCAATGTCAACTTATAGATAATACTTCAAGTTCGTAAAAAATGAAAAATAATTTTACCTAATGGAGATTGTACTATTCTATTACCTAGACCAGTGCGATTACAAAAAAGATAATTGCACTTTTTATACATGAAATCTGTTTTTAAGGGGCTCACCATGAATTAGTCGAGTAGAAGGGAACCTTTCTACCTTTTGCGTAGATTGTGTTCCTCTCCTCAAGTAATTGTAGTAATTAACATTGCTATTAACATACTCACCTGCAATCTATTTATTTAACTAATATTTCTGCAAAAAGGAATATAAATTCCTTCTTCAACCTCATCCATCATCAACCAGTTTACTTAAAAGTGTTGTTTAAGAATACGGCCCTAAATGGAAAATGAGCGCTTATCCTTGTTCCAGGTTCGTGACGAATCAATTAATATCCCCTAAAATCTTTTAACCTTCAAAATTCTTCCTTACTGTATGAACACCTTCCCGTTTATTTTTTTGCAAAAAAAGTCGACAAATGTAAAACGTTTATAACAGGAATTTAGAACATTTTGTAGAAATCAATGGTATTAGGCGCTCGGCATTTCACAACTTGAAACAATAAAGAGGGATGGTGATTGGTATGTTAAAATTGATCCGATATAAAGAGCAAGATATTATGTGTGAAAGAAAGCTTAAAAAGATTATGAAGCGTTTAGATATTGAAGAATTCAATTTTAATTGGGATCGTACAAGCTGTTATATTGAATTTCAATATAACGAAAATTCGTACAGGATGGAACACTCAATTCAAAAAGCAAAACGAAAAGGTCTTATCGTATTAAGGAACGGATTGGATTGTTTAATGGAGTTGGTCCAATCCCTTGAAGATCTGTGTGAAATCATTGAAAGAGGAACTTATAAACTCGAGACGTGGGTATCCGGCATGAAACAGTCATCTTCAATAGAAGAGAAACCTGAATTTGTAGAAGAAGTTCATATAAGATATAAGTCATTAGGGAAACAAAAACATTCCGAATATAATAGGAATGAGGAGTTTATTCATGTTGCACCTGAATCATCTCTAGAGGATTTTAATCCATACCAGAACATCCAACGATCTCAAAATGAATAGAGTCTTATTTGAAGAAGCCCTCTTCAATCATTACTAAGCTAAGTAGGAGAATAATAGTTTCCATCATAATTTAAATCAAATTCATTACCAATCATTTTCAACTTTGTATACGGGATTTTCCATTTTCATAAAGATTCACAAATTTTTTTCAATATTAAATAAGAATAGGACATCCCTTTGATGTCCTATTCCAATACTGTTGCTTTTAAAAAAAGTATCAACCACTCATTACTAATTTTATGTTTAGGTAGATAGATCATTGCTTTAAATAAATCTCCGTCAATTTGTATGTTAAATTTCCCCTTTTGTATTATCAATTAGGCTTTTCGCAATGGACAGTCCTAAGCCGCTACTTTGGCTAGTTCTGGACCATCGCCTCTTTTAAAACGCTCCATTAATTCGTCTGCTGAGATATTTAACTCATAAGCTGAGACGTTTTTGAAGGTAAGAAGGATATCTCTGCCTAAATCCTCGATAGAGATATATACCCTTGAGCCTTTAAAGGCATATTTAAATATATTGGATAATAAGTTCTCGATGGACCTCCACAATAAATTCCCATCTCCTGTAATATATAACTTCTCCTTTGGATAATTCTTCTTAAATTCTAAATCTAATGATTCAATTTTGTCATTCACTTCCCCTAGTACCTGGGTTATTAAAGACACGATATCAATTTTCTCAAAGTTAACTGGCATATTTCCGCTGGACGCCTTTGTAGCTTCAAATAAATCGTCTGTTAATATTTTTAGCCTTTTTGATTTTTGATCTAGAACTTCGATGATTCCAGAAAATGGCCCTTTAAATAAATAAAAACACATCTCTTATTCAAGAAATGCGCCCTTTAACGGAATAACACTTGTGCTACTATGGACTGGTTTTTTGAATAACCCTGATTTTAACGTAAATGCAAATGCTAATTTAAATATGTACAAATCCCACTGTTCAACTCTTGTACCTTTTAATTGTAAAAGACAATACCATTGTATGTATTTTCTAAGGAGGGAAAACTGCTCTACGCTAGCGTTAGAGTACGTCAAACGGAAGACCATGTTATGTTCTTTCTCGCAGAAGCTAGAAATGTTTAATAGTTTATAGGAGGGTTAATACTATTTAGGGTAAAGTGGAAAGATACAATTTTACAGGAAGAGGTATAAGTGTGCTTGAAAATGGTGTGATATCAGTAAGGCAATTTCAGATATTTGTTTTCATATTTACTATAGGCAGTTCTATCCTTTACATTCCTTCGTCTCTTGCTGCTGAAGCAAAACAAGATGCTTGGATTCCTGCTGGATTTGGAGTAGTGATTGGGTTGTTGGTTGTTAAACTCATTACTTCCCTTGCAAAGCTTTATCCTAATTTGAATTTTGCTCAATATACGGAAGTCATTTTAGGAAAATGGATAGGGAAATTAGTTAATTTAGCCTTTTTCTTTAATTTTTATATGATTTGTGCCTTTGTTCTTCGGGATGTGGGTGACTTCGTAATAACGCTCCTTATGCCAGAAACCCCTCTACAAGCTATCTTAATTATTTTTATTGTTGTTGTGATATTGGGGATTCGTTTAGGACTTGAGACGTTGGCTCGGGCAGCGGAAATATTTTATCCATGGTTAATCTTTATGATGTTAATACTGTTGATCGCTCTTACCCCTGAAGTTAAATTTACAAATATACAACCTCTTTTTGAGAGCGAAGTAAAAACCATAGTTCGAGCGAGTCTCCCTTTCATCGCCGTTCCTTTTTTTCAATTTTCTGTTTTTCTAATGATTATTCCTTATGTACAACAGAAGAAAGGAGTGGAAAAAAAATTCTTTTCGGGGGCATTAAAAGCAGGAATTCTATTAATTATATTTACAGTGGTATCCATATTAGTTCTTGGTGTAAATATAACAGCTAGGCAATTTTATCCGACTTTTACTCTTTCCGAAAAAATTAATATTGGGAATTTTCTGCAACGACTTGAAGCTGTAATAGCGAGCATTTGGTTTATTTCTATATTTTTTAAATTAGCCATTTGTTTTTATGCATCTATTTTGTCCCTAGCTCATACTTTGAAGTTAAAGGATTATAAGGTTTTGACATTCCCTTTAGGTATTATATTGGTTGTTCTTTCTATAGTTGTATACCCAAATATTGTATATACCAGTGATTTTATTAAATGGATGTTTTTTTATTTCGGAACGATGGGTTTGGTAATTCCGATTACACTATTAGGAGTTTCGAAATTAAGAAGAAGCATAACTAGGCAGTAAATTTTATTAACAATTTATTTCGCTAACAGGAATCGATAGTTGAATAACATAGAGAAAATGATCAACCTTTTTTTCAAAACAGGCTCGTTATCTTAATTAAATTAACGTTATTTGAACAATTATGATTAAACTTTATTTTAACTAGAAATGCTTTACAAACTTTTTCATCTCCATAAAATTTAACCCCAGCAATTGATACCGTTTCAAGTAGTTCCTTCCCATAATTATTAAAAAATTCATCGTGGATTAATAAACTTTCAATCGCATTACATATTGATGGACGCTGAGTATTAGCATTTAGTACGAATGGTCTTACAATATCGTATTTTGCGGTTGCATCAACAAAAACATGGCAGTTACCAGCCCTTGTTTCAATAACAGGCACACTTGCTTCACGTACCACTAAATCAATTAAATCTTTGCCTCCACGAGGAATTAAAAGGTCCAAATACTCTGTTAAGTTAAATAATGTTTTAGCAGTTTCGTGTGACGTATCCTCGATTAAAAGTACCGCATTTTGAGGGAATTGCACACGTTTCAATGCTTGATGTATAGACGTAACTAAAGCCAAATTGGAGTGTTTAGCTGAACTAGATCCACGTAGTAGAACTGTATTTCCTGTTTTTAAAGACAGCGTAGCTGCATCAATGGTTACGGACGGGCTTCATAAATCATACCGAGGACACCGAGTGGCACACGTCTCTTACTAATAATCAGTCCATTATCCTTATTTATGCGTTCCAATTCTTCTCCTATTGGATCGATCATCCCCCTTATCTTCAGCGAATTATCATTACTTTACAAGAGGTATAAAACTTAATAAACCTTTACATAAAATCCATCAGAACTTAAAAAATCACATTTATAATATAGTTATAATGAAAGGAGAAAGAACAAAATGTACAAGTATACAATCAACGTAACATTCAAGGGGAAAATTTATCAAACAAATGTAATAGCTAACAAAAACAATTCAAAAGAGGAAGTTTATCAAATTGCAAAAGAACAAGTGCTGAAACAATGGGCAAGTTAAACAACAACAAGAACATGCGTTATAATGTTTTTTCTTTACCTCTAACACTGGATGACTCTGGTTTCGTCCAATCCTTATAAAACCAATATCTTTCAACAAAATTCTTTTAAATATGATGTTCAATTAGATGAAATAGACAAGATGGATAAAAACTGGTACTTCTTTGTTGTTTCCCTCAACTCAAAATAATAATAAAAAGGGATCGCCACCCCCACTGTAAGAGCAGCCATTTGCTAATATGATACTTTGGACAAACGTGTTTATTTAACAATCGCACCCTTTCGTTACAAGTCATCTTGTATAGAACGTTCTCATTACGTTATTGAGTAGTTCCGTCCAGTTCTGTAGCAATAAAAAAG
The DNA here is from genome assembly GCF_017497975.1 of Metabacillus bambusae. GTDB lineage: Bacteria > Bacillota > Bacilli > Bacillales > Bacillaceae > Metabacillus > Metabacillus bambusae. The sequence goes on from NZ_JAGDEL010000003.1 coordinate 209,962, forward strand.
CCAGCATTATTTTTGCTGACATCTAATTCTATGTTTAATTGTAATACAATATACAAGTTGAAAGGATAGATGAAGATCATCTATCCTTATGCTACGTTAATTTTATTATTTTCTACTGATACAGTGATCGCAGTTACGTTTTCGCTATTAATAATTAAAGAAGTGATTTTATCTTCAATTTGCTCTTGGATAGCGCGTCGAAGTGGTCGAGCACCAAATACGCTGCTATAACCTAGTTCCGCAATCTTTTCTTTTGCTTCCTTATCGATTTCAATCGAAATCCCTTGTTCTTCTAATGTTTCTTTAAGCTCAACAATCATAATATCGATAATTTCCACGAGGTTCTCTTTTTGTAGGTGATCAAACTCAATAATCGAATCGATACGGTTTAAGAACTCAAGCTTAAAGTAATCACCTATTTTGTCGATAATATTTGATTTTACTCCTTCCTGTTCGTCGCTACCAAAACCAATTGACCCTAATTTTTTGCTGCCAACACCAGCATTTGAAGTCATGATAATAATCGTTTCAGTAAAGCTCACGACTCTTCCTTGGCTATCCGTTAATCTGCCATCTTCCATGATTTGAAGAAATACATTCATGACATCTGGGTGTGCTTTTTCTATTTCATCTAGTAGAATAATTGAATAGGGGTTTCTACGAACTTGTTCTGTTAACTGTCCTGCTTCCTCATGTCCGACATAGCCAGGAGGTGAACCAATAAGCTTAGAAACAGAATGCTTTTCCATATATTCACTCATATCTAATCGAATCATCGCATCTTTGCTGCCGAATAATTCCGCTGCAAGAGTTTTCGTTAACTCGGTTTTACCTGTACCCGTTGGACCTAAGAATAAGAATGAAGCTGTTGGACGTGTTTTAGGTTTTAATCCCACACTTGCCCTTAAGATTGCATTGGCTACTTTTTCAATAGCTTTATCCTGACCAATAATTTTACTTGCTAGTCTCTCTTTCAAATCTTTCATTTTTTGTTGCTCTGCTTTTTGTAGCTTTTGTACAGGGATTCCAGTACTTTTTTCAATAATCTCTTGGATCATTTCTACGGTAATATCTTTCGTTATATCGTCTGAGTATTCTGATAATATTTGTTTCATTTCTCTCTCTTCATCACGAAGAATCGCCGCTTTTTCGTAGTGTTCTAATTTCGTTGCTTGTTGTTTTTCTTTAGCTATTTCTTTTAAGCGCTTTTTTAAATAGTTAACATCTAGCTCTCCATGAGCAAGGTTTAGCTTTGCACCGGCCTCATCCATTAAATCGATGGCCTTATCTGGTAAGAAGCGATCTTGAATGTAGCGTTTTGATAGTGTGACACATGCTTTTAGGACCTCATCCGAATACGTCACATCGTGATACTTTTCATATGCTGGTCGAATTCCTTTTAGTATATCAAACGCCTCATTTACAGACGGCTCTTTAACGATCACCGATTGGAAGCGTCGCTCAAGTGCTGGGTCTTTTTCAATCATGCGATATTCTTTCAACGTTGTTGCTCCAACCACTTGGATATCACCGCGCGCTAACGCTGGTTTTAATATATTCCCTGCGTCCATTGAACCGTTAGACGTACCACCAGCACCAACCATCATGTGCAATTCATCAATGAACAAAATGACGTTTTCACGTTGTTGTAATTCAGTAACAAGTTGTTTCATTTTTTCTTCAAATTGTCCTCTGTATGCTGTACCTTCTACAAGTGAACTAATGTCTAGCAAATACACTTCTTTTGTTTTTAGTTTCGCAGGTACTTTGCCTTTGACGATTTGAAGGGCAAGGCCTTCAACAATCGCTGTTTTCCCTACACCTGCTTCACCAATTAAGACCGGATTATTTTTTGTACGACGGTTTAGTATCTGAAGGACACGTTCAATTTCTTTATCCCTACCGATCACGCTATCAATTCGCCCTTCTTTTACTTCATTCGTCAAGTTCCGTCCATGTTGATCAAGAAAGCCGTTTGTTTCACGATTCTTTGGCTGGTTTACATTGACATTTTGCTCAGACTGGCTGCCCTCTGTGTCCAATTGATTGAACAATTGGTTATCAAAATCAATGGAACCGCTTTCTAGTTTTTGTTTTGCAATATCATAGCATTCTGTACACAAACTAATTTCGCTTTGACTCTGATTAAATGATATAAAATTTAACTTATAATTCGCTTGCGTTGTTTGACAGTTTTCACAAATCATATTTCAATCCTCCTTTTGACTTTAACTATTTTTGACTTTTAATATATGAAAAAGAGCCACTTCTACTAGTAGGCCCGGTGAATTTTATTAAGTTTCTCCTATTATATTGTACTTCTTAAAACATTTCTACAGGTAATGGTTGGGTGTATATCCAACCTAGTAAACATTTTCTCCACCACATACTCTTGGAAACATAAGAATTGTGTATATAATTATCAGTCTATTATTGCCCAAGTCCTCTCTTTTACTAATATAATTAGTTAATAAATATATACCGATATAAATCGGAAATGAATAAATATGCTTCCAGTTTAACGGTTGATACAAGCCAATCCATATTAAAAAAGGTTCAGCAATAAATGAGGGAAACACCGGAAACACGATGACCTTAATAAATGGATTTATATTCGGTTTATTTTGAATCAAATACACTTTTTGCATTACATCATTTGCAATGAACTCGAATTTCACTTTATTTTTATAATCCCCTAGGATTAACTTTCTAACAATACGTCTTTTTAAAGCGAACTCTTGGGTTGTTGGCATTCAATAATCTTAGTTACGATAGATATTGATCATCCAAATCCTTTTCTGTTGGTTTATCTTGGCGTTTTAGCCATTTGTAATAGCCACTTATTGAAACACCTGCTACCTTATGTAACATAATGATGGTACAAAGATGGTAATTTATATATTGATAACAAAAATGATGTTTTACATTGAATTTAAGTGTATTAGGCAGGGAACAATTCTTCTCGTTTTTTTATGTCGATATTTGTGTCGCTAATGTATTAAACTAGCGAATTAGGACATAAAAAGTCATCGAACTCCATAATTATAGGAACATATTTACCTAAATAATTCTTTAGAATATTTTCTAAATCGTGGTTTCCTATGGTGAAATTGATAAGGTCATTTTTGGTATTATCGATTTCAATTGTCGTTTTGAGGTTCAACGAGACCCCTCCCGTGTTATTTCTATTTGCCAATTCTAATTTCCTAAAAAATTTCTTTACCAACATTTATGGTATAAAAAAAACGTTAAGTAAGATAATAAAATGAAGTTTATAATGGATGAGGTTTATATGGAAACTTTAGAACTAAATAATGATATTCTAAAAACATATTCAAAATATCTTGACTCACATAATTCCTTTGTAGATACATGGCAACAATTGATATTATTCTCGCCTAGATGGTGGTTAGGATTTATTTTGAGCATTTTACCTTGGATACTATGGTGGAAATTACATAACCGAAAATATACAGGGGATCTACTTCGAACTGGTTTTTTTATTGCTATAATTTCTTTAATACTTGATTCTATAGGTCTACAAATTGGTCTATGGATTTATCCTTATAACATGTTTCCTTTTATTACTGGATACTTTCCATGGGATCTTACCTTATTACCTTTTCCTATTATGTTCTTAATAGAATATAAGCCCCAGTGGTCACCTTTGTTAAAAGGAATTATTTATGCATTATTAGCAGCTTTTGTTGGTGAACCTATAGCCATGGGCTTAGATCTATATAAGCCGGTCCAATGGAGTAATTTCTACTCTTTCCCAATATATTTTTTGTTATTTGTACTATCAAACAAAGTTGCGAAAAGTAAAAAGTTTAACTCGTGTTTTAAATAATCGTTCTTTCAATGAAATATTCTTACGCCATATTTTATAGGAATTTAATTTTAAAAGTCAGGATACCGCCTGGCTTTTATTTTTTCATCATTAACGAATCTCTTAGCATAGCATAACCGTTCTTCAATATAAAGATCATTTTCATTTCCTCCCATAGCTAGCAAATCACCTATACTAATGCAAGTTGGTCTGCAATTTTGAAAAACTCATCTAAATAGCTCAATTATTTATCTCCTCTGTTATTTTGGTGAATTCTTTGTGTGGTTTGCGAACTAACTTCTTTTGTAATCCGTTCCTGTAACTTTTTTCTCTAATCCGTACGGAATCCTAATCAAATGTTTCTAAAATCTTTAATAATCGTTTAACTTGTGGTGCTCTCCAAGCTGACATAGCGTATTTGTGAGCCTTAGATGAATAATGATAGTGATTCTAATTCAATATTCGCTTTGCTTCTGCCTTAGTTAGAAACATTATGTTAGGGTGTACTATATGTTCTTCTCTAACAGGAATTAAATCTACATCCTCGTCATAGTGTTCTTTTGTTCTCTTATCCAATCAACATCTTGAATCTTCACACCCAATTTCTTTAAATTCCTCTTTTGCTTCCTTTGATAAATCTTCTAGTAATCTTTAAGTAGATCATTGATTTCCCCATAATATTCTCTGTTGGGTAAATGAACATGATATTCATCTTTACAACCTTCTGGACACGAAACCATTTTATAATCACCTACAGTCCAATAACGAGATGACTCTTGACTGTCATATTCCTGTGTATTGAATTCATTTTGCTGATCCTTCAGGAATTGGATATCGTCGTTCAAAATTCATTCCTCCTTTTCTTTTTGTCCGAATACTTGAATTGCATAATAAATTTGAATTAAAAGCAAAATAACAATTATCAACGAAAGGGTGATCTTATCTTATGTTGCAAAGTTTATTAACTAATTTTCTAGCTTCTGGTCTAGTAATGAAACATAATCTAGATTGGCATAGACGAATCCTAATTTTCTCAATACCACTTTTTATTCTTTTCATGTTCGCCCAGACAGAGTACATTATTCGTCGATTGAATAACTACAGATAATGTGCGAAGCATCTTTAGCAGCAAGAGCAAAGCGAGTATATTTAATTTCTGGATGCCCTAAGATGCATTCCATAAACCATTAACCTAATCCATTCCTTCTAAAATTATCATCTATTACAAAATCCAAAAGCCATGAAAATATAGCTTTATCAGTAATAACCCTTGAAAGCCAATTTGTTTATCCTTGTGATACATACCAAAAAAGAAAGAGAATTTTTAATACTTCTTTCAGTTATTTCTTTTGTTCTATCTGAAGCCTAGTATGTTTTTGACAACATATGTACCACAGTATCTAAACTTCTACTATTAAAATGGCGTCCTTTGACAAACTCCGTATTAAAGACTTTAAAGGTAGTCTCTGTGACCGCATTATCGTAAGGACAGTCCTTTCAAGCTTAGTGATCGTTTTATATTAAATGTCTCTAGAGTTTCATCAATTAACTTGTTTTTGAACTCATTTCCTCAGTCCGTATGGAAGAGATGCGTTCCAAATTGCCGTGAATAGAAGAAAATGCTCGATAGACTAGATATGTATCTTTATTGGGTTCAGTACTGAAACCTGCAATTTCTCTATTAAAGAGATCAATAAATAAACATATGTAATTCCATTTTTGATTTACTCTAACGTTTGTTAAATCATTTACGATGACTGCTCTTTCTTCATCTTGGTCAAACTCTCGATTTAACTTATTATGAATGACCGATTCGTTACATTTATCTTTCTGTGGTTTGAATTGAGGTACCGTATACGGGGATATTATCCTTCCAATACGGCGTCTAGATACGATCAAAGCCCGTTTCTTCAACTCTACTTTGATTTTTCGAGTACCATAATTTTGACGACTGGAACGGAAGATTTCAATAACTTTAGAAGTGCGAACATCTTCAGATGCTCTTCCTTTTGCTTCATAATAATAGGTGCTTCTTGGTAATTGCAGGACTTTGCACATTGTTGATAGAGAATTTGTGTTGATTGTTTTTGATCACATTTACTTTCATCCTAGTATCAGCGCCGCTTGCTTTAAAATGTCGTTCTCCATTTGTAGCTGTTTTAGTTGCTTCCGGAGCTCAGTAAATGGCACCCGTTATTGAAATATCAAACTTTACATTATATCTGTCAAAATACATACAATATAAACAAAATTAGGGAGATCAATGTTTATGGGGGATCACTCTGGACATCAACATGGTATAAATCGTGAAGGAAATAAAAAAGGATTAACAATTGCATTAATTATCACTTTAATTATTATGATAATAGAATTTATAAGGGGATTTATTACCTATAGCCTTGCTTTATTATCAGATGCTAAGTGATTCCAGTTCATTAGTGTTAAGCTTGATTGCATTTTGGTTTGCATCAAGACCTCCATCACCAAATAAAACATATGGATTTTATCGCTTTGAAATTTTAGCAGCATTTATTAACGGGATTACCCTATTTCTTATGGCAGGATGGATTGTTTACGAAGCATACGAAAGAATTGTTGAACCACCTACCGTTTCAAGTGGAACAATGATAGTTATAGCAGTTTTCGGATTAGTTGCTAATCTTCTAAGTGCTTATTTCCTTATGAAAAAAGGAAATGTTAAAGAGAATGTTAACTTAAAAAGTGCTTATTTACATATAATTGGTGATGCTCTAGGTTCTGTTGGTGCAATTATAGCAGGGACTTCAATGTTGTTTTTTGAATGGTATATAGCAGATCCAATCATTAGTGTAATTGTTGCTTTGTTAATTTTAAAAAGTGCATTTGGTGTATTAACAACCACTATTCATATCTTAATGGAGGGTACGCCGATTACAATTGACCAAAAGAAAGTAAAAAAAGTATTACTTTCTATTCAAGGTGTTAAAGATATTCATGATTTACACATCTGGACAATAACATCGGGATTAGATTCTTTAACTTGTCATTTACTAATTGAAAATAATGAAAATGAACAAAACATATTACAACAAGCAATAAAAATAATTGACAACAACTTACGAATTACTCATACAACTATTCAAATAGAAAAAACAGATCTTCAACACAAAGAATTAGAAGTTTAGAGCAGATTACCCTTTGGTCTTTTTCGATTCTAACCGTTATTAAAAGTGTTTATATAAAAAAGAAAGAGGTGATAAAATGCTTTCTTTAAAAGAGTTTATAATGAACTTCACTTATTTGGTATTTATTATCCGGTGTATAGCATCACTTATAGTGATAATTCCCGTTGGAATGCTTTTCTTCAAAAAAATCCCCTTCGGAATAGCAATAGCACTCTTATATTTATCGATTTTCACTTCAATATTTTTACTTCAGTTTACAATATGAAAAAGAACCACTTTTTTTTGCTTTTATGTCTATACCAAAGATTGAATGAAAATTACATACCTTCCTTCTTAAATTCTTAAAAAGGGTACACTCATTTAATGACGATTTTGATTTATTATGGTTTTTAGGACACAATACTTTTAAGCATAAGGAACGCATTATACTATTTAACAAGTTGTGATGGTGTATTACTCTTTCAAAGAAAGTTTAATCGAATCTATAAGTTACTTGTAAGCTATTAAACAAATGTTTCTGTATTTATAACCTTATACTCTTTTAAAGGAAGAGTAACCTCAATTGTTGTACCATTATTTTCTTCACTTACTATTGCAATAGATCCCTTGTGATTTTCGATAATCTTTTTACTTACCATGAAAACTAATCCTGTTCCTTTTTCTTTAGTTGTGTAGAATGGTTAGCCCAGCTTTGAAATTAAATCTTTTGGTATTCCACACCCTTGATCGATAAAGCAAATTAACAATTTCTCTTTATTAATACTCATAATTTGAATTAATAATTCTCCACCGTTTGGCATGGCTTCAATCGCATTTTTGATAAAATTAATAAACACCTGCTTTATTTGATTTTCTTCACAATTTACGAATCAAATTTAGTTATAATTTGAACATTTTTCATATTAGCTTGACCATCTAATAATGTTATAACTTCCTTAATCAACTTGGAAATATTCTTTGATTTAAAATTAATAGACTGAGGCTTAGCAAGCATAAGTAGTGACAACATTACATTAAGTGTGACGTCGAGTTGCATAATTTTAATTCTCAGCAATTAAAAACCCATCAGATAAATCTGATGGGTTCAGAGTGTAGACAAACCCCTTTTTCAAAAAGTTATCTGAAGAAAAAGGGGGTTTTATTTCTTTTTTAGTTACATATTTGGTTATTGCCCTAAGAAAAAACACCATATTTTGAAAACGGTTTTTATAATATTGATTTATGATTGAATTATTTATATGCCTTTTTTTGTTTTTTATCACAGCAAGTGCATTGTCCGTACAAAGTTGATACTTTCTCATTCTCAAAATGATCAATTGTGTTAGTGCAAATTTGGCAAATGATAGTTCCCATTAGAAAAACCCCTTTGTATGAATTTTATAAGATAGACAATATTAACCTCTTAAAATGTAAGCGGTTTTTATTTGTTGATATTATAATAGTATGTCACATTTAATTTGTCAATCGAAAATTGTATAACACATTCCACGGGATAATGTCGATTGTTAGGAAAACTATAAATTTAAGGTTCTGGTGCAAAATTTCAGCCAACTTGAAATTTATCTATAAATCTTAAGTTATGACTTTTGGAAATTACTTTTGGACAAGGTTGTCACTTTAGGATTTATTTTGCACCTTTTTTAAGTGCTTTTGCACATACAACTTTAAAACCCAGCTACCTTCACATGAGAAGATTAGCTGGGTGTCTTAATTATTTACATCCAATTATTATAGAACTTTTTGGATCCGACTAGTAAAAAAGCGACTGCTCATTGTTCAGCAATCGCGCCCTAATAGATAAATGAGCGCTTATCCTTGTTCCAGAATCGCGCTCGATCATGGAAGTGTAGCTTTAAAATAAGTTTGATCAAAAACACCTCGCAAACTCATATCTTTCAATAAATAAAAAGAATCCATTTTAAAAAAGATTGATCAAAACGAATTCTTCTTCAGCAGATTTAAGTTTGATTTTTATAAAAAAGTTTGATCATTTTCTACCTATGTTGTTCAACAATCATACTCTATTCTTGAATAAGCTACTACATAATGTTTGCGAATTGTTCACTAGACAGGTAGGTTTAACTAAACTTCGTTTCATGTGCATTTCCATTAATGTTTCCAAATTTAACCACTTTTCCAAACATTTGCATTACCTTTTAACCAACTGATCTATCATTTTATTTCCTTACCTAATTATTAAAATTTAAATGTATTAATTTCCTTAATTATGTTATAAACATTTATGACAATATTTTTTAAGGGGCGTGAAGTTTTGAATAGATACTTGGCCCTCTCTATTTTGGTTATAATATCTAGCTTATCCTGTTATTTTATTTACGATTACCCACAAGCTATTGCTGTTCAAGAAATCAATCTTGTTGATAACCAAAATTCAGACTACCCAATTGATGATAATGGAAAACTAAAGGATATTAATATTATCATGGCAACTGTTTTAGTCATGATTACCTTAATTATTACTAGTTTCTTTAATCTGATTTCTATATTTACTAGAAGACTTATGCTAATTACCACCATTTTTTATCAATCCAATTACGTGATCAACTCTTTTGAATAAATATCTAATAACCTTAAATTCAAAGGAGGAAATAAAAAATGATGTGGATTCGAATTATTATGATGGGTATGTTCTTGATAACTATTACTGCATGTTCTTCATCACCTTCTACAATAAACCACGATAATAAGAATGTGGCTCAGGTTGAAACGAAAAAAGAAGAACATGAGATACATTGGTCTTATTCTGGAGATACTGGATCAGAATATTGGGCAGCCTTAGACCCGTCTTTTAAAGCATGCGGAAGAATAATGGAACAATCTCCCATCAACTTAGAAGATGCAAAAGCAAATACAACTTCAGAGGCAGATATCCAAATCAATTATCAGCCGAGCTCCTTTACAGTTAAAAATAATGGACATACTGTGCAAGCAGATGCAAACACAGACGAAAACTCTATTGTTATTGATGGTAAGGAATATAAATTAGTTCAATTCCATTTCCATGTTCCATCTGAACATCAAATGGAAGGAAAAAATTTGGATATGGAGCTGCATTTAGTACATAAAAGTGAAGACGATCAATTAGCTGTACTAGGTGTATTGATGAAGGCAGGAAAAGAGAATAAAACTCTAGCAGAACTCTGGTCTAAGTTACCGAAAGAAGAATCGGAAGAAAATATTCAATTGGAAGAGGAAATTAATCTTTCTGCTTTATTACCTCAAGACAAAACAGCGTACCATTATAACGGATCCCTAACCACCCCACCTTGTTCTGAAGGGGTAAATTGGACAGTTTTTGCTGAACCGATTTCAGTATCTCAAGAACAAATTGACCTATTCGCATCCGTCTTTCCAGACAATCATCGACCAGTTCAACCTTGGAACGATCGCGATGTATATGAGGTTTTAACTCATGAAAATTGACCTTGGATTTTGTCTTCCAAAGCTTTAAGATCTTCTTATTTATATTTCAATAGAAAAAAGGTGAGCCGAAATTATTTTTTGGCTCATCTTTTTTTCCTTTTTGAAAATCCTTAGATTCCGTAGTCTTCATTTTATTCCACAATCTTTGCCCGATTGTTGAAGATGTAGAGTGTGCCATTTTTTCTAACTTTCAAAGTAAGATGGTTTGCGCTTAATGATTTGTTTAATTTTTTACTTGATCATAAAAATGTACATACATTTCTTTCATAGCTCTAAAGCCTGCCAGTTTTCTCCATTGGACCTCTTTGGTTTCTAGATGGATATTTACTTCGTTTTGTAAAATCGTCTGTATCGCAATTTGAGCTTCTAACCTTGCTAAAGCAGAACCTAAACAGAAATGAATACCTGACCCAAATGCAAGGTGAGGGTTTGGGTTTCTTGTGATATCAAAGACATCCGCGTTTGAGAATTGTTTAGAATCTCGATTAGCTGCTCCAATAAGGACGTACACATGATCACCTTTTTTAATCTGAACTTTGTTAAGTTCAACATCCTCTGATGCGATCCTAGCAATCATTTGAGAAGGGCTTTCATATCGTAAGCATTCCTCTATTGCTGATTCAATAAGAGAAGGATTTTCAATCAACTTATGGCATTCATTTGGGTTTGTTAAAAAACAATAAAGTGAATTGCTTACTAAATTGACGGTTGTTTCATGTCCAGCAATCACAAGTAACACAGAAGTCCCTAAAAGTTCTTCCTCCGTTAGTTTCTTTTCTTTTTCCTGAAGTAATAATTCGCTAATTAGATCATTTTGAGGAGATTGCCTCCTTTTTTTAATCAGATCTTTAAAATATGATAGCATCTCCAATGTTGTATTGTTTCCGTCAACAATGGATCGTCTTGAACGTGTAAGGTCGATTGATTGAATCAAATTCAATGCCCATTCACGAAAAATATGTTTATCATTATCCGGTACCCCTATTATTTTTGCAATTACAAGACTCGCAAAAGGAAATGCAAAATCGGAAATCACATCTATTTTCTTTTTATTCTTTAGGTTATTCCATAAATTTATTGCTATTTTTTCTATAAATGGACGATACTTTTCAATTCTAGTAGGAGTAAATGTGTGGCTGACAAGCTTACGTAACCTTCCATGATCAGGTGGACTTTTAAAAAGCATCATATGGCTTTGAATATTTTTTAAGGCTTCATACATTTTCGTTGTCTCGGGAATTAGGATTCGAGTTTGAAAACGGTTATCTTTAAGGATGGTTAATGCTTCTTGATATCCAGTTACGTACCATCCAGGATATTTAAAAAAACTCCCTTTATACACCGGATGCATTGAACGAATTTCCTCATAAAAAGAATAAGGGCATTTAGTTATATCAAATGTAAATCTATCCTTACTTTGATTAATCATGTTTTTCCTCCTAAACTTACTTTGAATAGAGTTAGAAAAACTTGACTTATCACCATATCCTAATGGCGAAAGCCTTAGTATTTTCTTATACTTTAATCCTTTAAAAGGTTTAAACTAAAAGAATAAATGCGCTTTTCCGCATCTGATATTGTCCTGCATCTGTTCCAGTAACAAAAAATCCTTTCATGAAATAATCTCCAATTCTCTTCCAATATATTTAAAGGATGTGAGTAAATGCTCGATTTGTGAATCAGTATGAGCAGCCGTAACAGTTAATCGGATACGACTTTTTCCATCGGTAACAGTTGGAGGACGGATCGCAGGTGCATAGATACCATTCTCCTGAAGTTTTTTTGAAAATTGAACCGACGTCTCTGCATCACCAATAATCACAGGGATAATTGGTGTATCCTGTCCATATACTATGAACCCCATTGCGTCTAGATTTCCTTTTATTACTTTTATCATTCTAAGTAAATGTTTCCTTTTTTCTTTATCTTTCTCTATCATATCTATTGCTGCATAGGCTGCTGCACAGCTTACTGGAGGGATAGCAGTTTGAAAAATAAAGGTCCTAGCATGATTTAACAAGAAATCAACCAACACTCTTGAACCAGTTACAAAGCCACCTTCTACTCCTATTGCTTTACTTAAAGTACCAATGATCACATCAGGGGAAACTCCAAAATGCTCACTCGTTCCTTTCCCTTCTTCTCCTAAAACACCAGTAGCATGTGCATCATCCACAATGACATAAGCATCATATCGGTTAGCTAGTTTCATTATTTGAACTAATGGTGCAATCGTTCCGTCCATACTAAAAACACCATCTGTGACTATAAATCTACGAGTATAAGCTTGTGTTTCTTTTAACTTTAACTCTAGACTATTCATATCAGTATGCTGATAAATGACAGTTTCAGCTTTCGATAGCCTGCAGCCATCAATGATACTAGCATGATTAAGTTGGTCGCTTAACAGCACATCCCCTTTTTCCGGTAACGATGATAGAACACCGATGTTAGCTAAATACCCACTTGAAAACAAAAGAGCAGCCTCTGACTTTTTAAAACTGGCAATCCTTTGCTCTAGCTTTTCGTGCCATTCCGTGTTTCCAGTTGTTAACCTAGATCCACTACTTCCAAGCCCAAATTCCTGTAACGTATTTACTGCTTTTTCTACTAGAATTGGATCATTAGCTAACCCTAAATAGTTATTCGATGAAAATACAATCTGCTCTGCACCATTAACGACCATTTTGGGCTGTGCTGCACTGCTCATTGTCCTTACTCCCCGATACAAGCCAGCTTGTTTCGTCTTTTCAATCCTTTGGGTTAACCAGTGATTAAAACTCACTATGAATAACCTCATGAATTGCTTGTTTCATTATGTTCACCATGGCCATAAGAACTTCCATCGTACTAACAAGTGGAGGCATAAAGACAATGACATCTCCCATTGGTCTTGTCAGCATTCCAAGCTCTCTCATTTTTAACGAAACGTGATAGCCCATCCTTCTTTGTATCGGAAAGCTTATGATCGCATCATCTAATTGCTTTTTCCTGTGCCCATGGACATTAAGCCATACAGACGAAAATCCATCGAAATTCTCCTTGCCATCAATGTCCTTCACTTTTATACCTACGCCACTATCAATGATTAAAGGATCTTTATCATAATCCTTCATTTGTGTAAAGGGTAACCATAAGTACTTTTTGCTTTTTTCAATCAACTCTTGTTTCATGATCTTCCTCCAATTGAACTAGAATTGGTTGTTCTTCTAAATAAGACATGTATGTATTGATATCAGATAACGTGTCAACAAAAAAGATACGGCATCCTCTCTCATCACCAAAGTGTTTAAGCTGCGTTATACGTTGATAACCTATGTTTTTACTAGCCACATAGCCTGTAATGTAATCTGGGTCATCTGACCAACATAATTCTGCAATGGTTAATTCGTGATTACACACTTTAGTAGCAAGTACAAGCGCTTCCTTTAACCTCGGGTTAGTAGGAACTGCTTTTGATTTAGCCCATTTTTCAAAATTTCCCGTTTGCCAATCCATTCTAGAGACACGAACACCTTTATCTGTTCTCCCATCTATCCGCTCCCCCGTTTGAATATCAATTAGGATAGCTCCTCTAACTCCATATTCAGGGATTTGCTTATAGGCTTTTTCAATAATGTTTTTAGGGACACCCGTTTTCTTAAGCAGATATCTAGCTAGCTCTTGTCCTTCTTTAACTGTAGTCACTTCATTTGTTTGGACTGGCAAAGGATTCACTAGTTTAATAGGTTGATTTACAATTTCAAATTGAATTTGAAAAAAATCTGGTTTTCCTCTTGAGTGATTTAACGCTTTTTCTAGTAATGTATTCACTGACATCCTTAAATCACTATAGGAAGAGAGTAGTTCACCACCAGAAATATGCTTTCCTCCATTTTCATGTGATTCCTTTTCTGAAGCTCGCATTCTTACACTATATAATCTACTCTGATCCATGCATGTCTCTCCTAAACTTAGTTATAACTGGAAAAATTTTAATTCTTGATTGAATTCTATAATGTGTGTGTATTTGATTTATTGTAAACCGAATACACAATTTAGTTTACAATAAATCATTAAAATTGTTAACTGTTATTGAAAATTAGTTAACATAAGATTGAGGTTTAAGGAGAGATCCATATCATTTTTATCCCTTCACACGACCAATTGATAACCCTTGTCCAACTTGCAGTATAATAGATTCGAAATTAGGATCATTCGGCATACGTTCATTAAATGCACGCATGTTTTCAGTCCGTACATCAACATGAGAGTTTCATATAAACGTCCACCTCGTAACACATTATCCGCAACAATCAGTGCACCTGGATTGGCTAAACGTGTTTAGTTAAAATTCATTAAAAACAATTTTACTCATTTCTATTTCCCCGTTCTCTCTATTTGATTTGATTATAATGAGTGTTCTATGATAATGCATAAAAAAATCCCGAATATTGGACTTTTTATAAGTGTCCATTATTCGGGATAAAGTTCAAAGCAGGGTTAACCATGCTTTTTTTAAAAGAAAAGTTCATTTATCTATATAATGAAGTATTAAAAAAGCAACAGTTATCCGCGTCTTCCGCCTCTACCGCCCCGTTTTGATTCTGTACTACGTTTAAGGGTGGATAAATTCTCTTCACTACTCTTTAAAAAACGAACCATTTTATCTTCAAAATTTTCCTTTGGTTTGAAATTGCTTTTTGAACGGAAGTCTTTGGATCTGCTATCAGATCTTCCCTGGCGTGGTGGGCGTTGGGAATAAGAAGAGGTTTGTCCTTCTGGTCTATCTATAGCTTTTTTGATGGACAAGGCCGTTTTTCCGTCTTTCTCACTAATTATTTTTACTTCAACTTGGTCGCCTACTTTTAGATGGTCATTAACATCTTTTACATAGCTATCCGCTACTTCACTGATATGCACAAGACCTGTTGAACCTCCGGGTAATTCTACGAATGCTCCAAAATTAGTGATGCCTGTTACTTTACCTTGTACCTTGCTTCCAACTTCAATTGACATAAATATAATGTTCCCCCTTAATAATGTAAAAACACTTCATTATACCAGATTGAAGATAATAATATCAAATAGAGCTATTTTCTTCTTATTTGCTAATTCGTCCTTCTAACCAAAGCAATAGTACATTTTTTTGCACCTTCATTTATTAAACGATGCGTTGTAGCTTCACCAATACCACTTGAAACACCTGTAATGAAAGTACTATTAATAGCATATAAGTGTCCAATTACAAAAGTCTCTAATAACATTTAATATTTACATTTATAGTTTCTGATGAGGTTATGGAGTGATATAAAAAAGAGAGGTTTTTCATTTTTTTCTTTGAGTAGAATTAAATAATACTAAGGCTGTTTTCGCAAACTTTGTTGCTATTAACCTAGTAATGCGGTGTGGTTGATTTCCACTCCAGTTGCTCGCTTTCCGCGGGGCGGGCGGTGAGCCTCCTCGGCGTAAACGCCTGCATGAGTCTCACCTATCCCGCTGCACCCGCAGGAGTCTCGCACCCCCGCTCCAATCAACCTGAATTAGTTTTTGTTTTAAAAGCCTTTTAGAAAATAGCCAATAATAAAAATAAGAAGGTTTAGAACGTTTATTGAAGGGTATAAGTTGGTTAAATCATAATATATATGGAGGTTCTACTATGGTTGTGAAAAGAATTAAAGAAATTCTGAAAAATCCTAAAGTAAAGGAAGCAGTAACTGAAAAAGTAATACCGGCTATTAAAAAGGAAATAAAAAAGAAAAATAATAGATGAAGTGGAAAACGATTGTATTTTAATTTCAAATCAATCATTCTTGACATAATTTTTATCATAATCGTATTCCTATCGATCAACATCCCATTATATGTACTGAGAACAATCTTTCTTTCTATGTTCATACTATCAACTAGATTGTTTGCAAGGATCATGATTGTAACTTCCTTACATTTGAGTAAATAACCCTATTACTTTATTGATACAAATCGCCAATTTTTGTCCTAGTGAACCAATTATTCTCTTCAAGCTTCAAAGGTAAGGGTTATTTTGTGAACTAAAGGATTTATTTGTCTAGTAATTACGATCATGAACATTGAGTTTCTTTTTTTTGCTTTTCTTTTCATTGCTTTTCTATCATTAAATCTTTGGTTATAATATTAGTAGAAAAGCATAAATTAAAAAAGACTGTTCGGTGCTGGTACACCAAACAGTCAAACATTAGCAGGTTCCCTTCAAAGGGGATCAGCGTGTTAAGGTAAATAACTCACCCTATTGCACTTCAACGCTCAAGGGTGGGTTATTTTTTGTCTCTAAAAGATATGATCGACAATTCCAAACTTGTAAATGCTATCATAAGCATTAACGTCTGAAATACTGTCATCATATGCATAACCCTTTTTCTGTCTGGGGTAATGCTGACCACCCTTGCGTAACCTGACTATTGCAATTCTATTATATCAAAAACAAAACAAACGTTCTTGTCTTGAGGATTAATAATTTAAAGTCATTACTTCTCTTATCAGTTTTTTCACCAGTTTGAGAAATTTGAAGGATTTCTAGAAGCTCATTCTTGATCTTTGGAAGAAATGGGAAAAGAAGCAATAAATAACTTTTCTATATGAGTTTTTGATAAATAATCTCAAATTGATATTTGTTTCATCTCGATTTGAGATATATAATAAAGACAAGAAAATAAAGCAATCGCTTACAAGACTGTAACTTCAACGTTACTTCTTATACATAAGGAGGACTTACCTATGAGCCAATTAGCAAGAGAATCTAAAGTGAAAAGTTTATTAGAAAAACAAAAATTCAATCAAAAAGAAATTTCACAAATGACAGATTCACAGATTGAATATTATCACTGGCTCTATTTTGAAGATTCTGTTTACGATTATATGTAAGTTGAAAATAAAATAATATTAATTGATAATAATAAAAGCCTTTGTACCGAGTACAAAGGCTTTATTGTACGTTTTAAGATTATTATTGAAGTAAAACCTTTTAGTTGCCCAACTATAATTTATGTATTTTTGATAACAAATCTTCAAATAAGTCTTTCTGAGAAGGGAAAAGCCTATCAGGTAATGAATCCAACGAAAAGAATTTAACATCCAACGATTCATTATTTAGAGTAATATCACCTTTAAAATCTTTACACTTAAAGAGTATTATCACATCATAAAATTTGTGCCCATTTTCTAGAATCTGTTTCCTACCATTGCCTGAATAGACATTAAATAATTCCATTTCACCCAGAATAATTCCCGTTTCTTCGTAAAGTTCCCTTCTTGCAGTTTCCTCAGCTGACTCTCCTAATTCCATAAACCCACCAGGTACTCCCCAATATTCATTATCTGACCGTTTATGAAGTAATAACCGATTGTGTTCATCTAAAACTAATGCACCTGCTGCAACTAAAATGACATAATTATTTCCGACCATATTTCTTATATATTTAATGTAATCCACTTAATTTCTCCTTCCCTGATTTATTTACTTGTGCTAAATGATGAATCTAATTCCCAAAAGTAATCTCCTATCGTATCTATTAGAGCTTTTGCCCTTTTTTCAAGATTTTTTGGAAGATTATCTCTACTGAAATATTCAAGACTTATACTTTCTCCATCATTCATTTCAAATTGCCCACTAACATCTATAGCACGGTAAAGGTTAATTACACTATATGTTTCATCCCCATTTGGATAACGAAAATAATATTGAGGACCTGAAAATACATTTATTAATTCAAAGTTTTTAGCTTCAAGACCTGTTTCTTCTTTTAATTCACGAGAAGCAGTTTCTTCTAAGGTTTCCCTTAGTTCCATTGAACCGCCAGGAAGTCCCCAATCATAAGTATCTGAACGATGCTGGAAGAGAACTTCCTTTTTCTCATTTACTACAAGTATAGTTGCACCAACACTAATAATAGGGTGATTACCGATTAATTTCCTTAACTCGTATATATAGTTCATAAATTGACCTCCTCGTATTATGTGTGTAAGCCCCTCAACTACCTTACCCGTTAGGAATATTTAACATCCTAATGAAATTTTTCGATGATCTTTATTTCGTTCTTTAACAACTGACCTAAGCAAAAAGACACAAACTTAATACTTGAGCCTAATCGTTGAAGATAGTTTTGAAAGGTAAGAAATTACTAGGTTAATGAAAATCTACCAGCTGCTCAATAATATCCAGCACCACTTACACTCTAACTATTTGGGTATCATGTGCAAATTCTACATTTAGACCAGAATCTTTTAACTTCGTTTCTAGTTCTTTAAACTCGCTAAAACTCAATCCGTTAGGTTCTTCAATATGTGTTAATAATACCTTTTTAGCTTTAAGAATCTTAACTACATCTATAGTCTCTGTAAAAGTTGCTTCCTCATTAAAGACTGGGTGATCCTTTGACATTAACCTTTCACCAGTTAATGGATGAAACTCAAATATACCCACTGGCAATATTGCGAGGTCAACATATAATACCATCCTGTCTGGTTTCCAATTATTTAATTCATCCATAGCAATGAGCACTTTTTTATTTTCACTTTCTAGCATAAAAGCATAAACATAATCCTCTGCCAATCGAAATGGAGAAATCTTTGTGCCATTTAATGAAAAACTTTCACCATCTTTCAATTTATTTAAATTTGCAAATCCTTGTGTTTCAAAAAAATCCAAATGGTCGCCACTACCAAGAAATGTTTTGAAATCCTTTTCTACCTGTTCAGGAAGATAAATGTCGATTTTTTTGTTTTGAGGGGGATGGTTAGTCCAGTCTGCACTTAAGGTTTCGATTATTCTTCTACCCATTACGTGGTCTGGGTGCCAATGTGAATATATTATTCCTTTAACCTCATCAATCGAAGAACGATTGATTTGATGGTAAATATCTTCTGGTGTATCAATTAATAAATTAGGACCATGAACAAATATGCTTGGACCCATTCTGCTATAAGGAACCCCTTTATCCCTTGCTTCTAAACAAACCTTACAATTGCAAAGTGGTCGTGGTATTGTAATTGCACCACCAGATCCAAGAAATTCAATTTCCATTCTTATCAATACCCCTTCAGTTAAGTATACTTCCATTTGATTAAAGTACATATTTCTTCACTTAAGGTCTAATTTCCTTTATTCCAAAAAGAAAAAGCGCCCTTCTTTATTGAAGAATTGCGCCCGATTATGAGAGACTACTTATAATTAGGTACCTAAACCCCGGTGAGATATAAATTTCACGTAGTCTGCCTCTTAGATAACTTCAGCTTTCTTTTTTCGAATAAAACTCCAAAAGCTACAAACACACAACACGATCCCAAAAACAGTAATAAAGACAACAGGAGAAATTACTTTAATAAAAGAAAACCCAATCATAATAACACCGACAATTAAATAGTGATTAACATTATGTAATCGATAGGTCTTCTGCTCTATATGCCATGCACGAAAGTAACCCTGTAAAAATCCTAAGATGATTTGCAATAGAAGTGCAGCATAGGGAAGAAATTCAAGCGGATTTTTTATACAGCCTACGAGTATATAGACAAATCCCATCCCTGCGTAAATAAAAGGGATATAAGAATTGTTCTTATTCTTTTTCGACTGAAAGACACGATATCCCCAAGCAGCCGCAAAAGAAAATGCGGCAAATAACCATGCAAATAAGGTGAAGGTCAAAGATACTTCTTTTAACCAAACGATATAATATGGAAATATAGCGACCTGTCCAACTGTTACAACAAGAGGGATATACCGTTCACTTTTATTCTTCATGTTGTGCTCCTTCACTTGATGTAATAGTCATAAAATAGATTTCGAAAGACTTCATTTGGATCTCTTCGTAATTTTTCTTCCTGGAACCTTTTCCATTCAGGATAAGACCTCATGAATTGTTCTTTTGTTTGATAACGATAATAAGGGAGGTAATACGTTCCTCCATGGTCGAGGGTTAAATTAGTCCAATCTTGGATAATAGCTTCGGCATTAGCAATCTCGTTTTCTTTTAATCCATGTTGGATCAAAATAACTAGACCCAACATATCTTCCTTGGCATAGTTTAAAGTTGTGTGGTTGTCTTTTGCTGCATATCGCACCGTAATATTATGTACTTTAAAATCTTCATTTTTGTCGTTTGGTAAGAGTAATTGTTTTACATCAGTTATGTATTCTTCGTAAGAATGGACTGGAATAAAAAACTCTTGCAAGACTTCGACTCGACCAGGTTTCGTAAATTCCATAAATGTGGATTCCGAGCGCATAGCGTTATTTCTAGTAATCGTATTACCGTCGATTGAATCAATATATAGTTTTTGAGTTTCCCAAAAAACATTCTCTAAGAATCCACCTTGTCGTCCAAGATCAAGCGCTAGCTTACTTAGACGTACACCTTGTTCTTCTTTGAGTGGAGAATTATGATCCTGTTTTCCTGTATAGTTGTAATCAATCACATACATTTCGTCCAAAAAGGTACTTGGAGCAACACTTACCCTTGCATAGTGCATTGCTGTATTTTTTTGATCTAATAAATGATTAAAATAGGATTCATACTCTTCTGTTTTTAGTTCTTCTGTATGGATGGTGTACACGTCATTTTCCGTTAATTCCAAAGTCACATCTAAAATCACACCGAATAATCCATAGCCACCAAAAACGTACTTCATCCATTCCTCTGAGTTATCTCGGATTACTTTCTTGATTTCTCCTGTAGGGGTTAATAATGTCATTTCCTTTACCGTTCCAGCCATAGGACCAAAACGAATATCTCGCCCGTGAGCGTTTACTGAAAGGGATCCCCCTATCGAAAAAATTGACTGTGATTGGGTCACTTTTAAGGCTAAACCATAAGGTGTTATCGCTTCTTGAACATCATCCCATGTTGCTCCACCTTCTACACGGATTGTTTTCTCCTGCTCATCAATTTCTAACACATCATTGAATGTCCGCATATCAAGAACGACACCATCTTTGTAGTATGTATGACCGCCTTGCGAGTGCTGTAAGCCAGCAACTGAAATTTGCTGACCTTTTTCGTTTGCTTCCATTACAATCTTTTGTAATTCAGTGCGATTTTTAGCTTTAACTACTCGTTCAACACGTTCAGGAAGAAGACCTGAATAGTCTGTTGCTAAATTACTTTGAGAGAGTCCATATTTTCTTTTCTCAATCGGTATGCTCAATAAGACCACGACAATAAAAACAAAAACTAGACTCCCAAGAAACCATGGTTTTTTAGATAATTCCGTAATCGTTTGCATATTAACTCCTGTTTTTATAAGTTGTGTTGTTATGTGAAAATTCCCTTATAATGAACATTAATGTTCTACCTTTATAATTTTACCATTAATTAGGATCATTTCCCCATTCTGCTTCGTTACTTAAAGAAAAAACGTCTAAAAATTTTGAGATTGAATTGATATAATTCTTCCACATACAATAATTGATCCCTCTAAAAATCATCTTTTAAGATATAAATCTAGTTCATTCTTAATTAGTTTAAGGCTCTTTTCATGGTTAGTTCGGTTGCACACACTTATTCCAGCATATGACCCTAACATAGAGAAAGAGCACAATTCTTTCTGCAGAATTGCGCCCAATTGCTAAAAGTCGTAATTTATAAATAATTTAATTTCATCGGGAAATATCAGAAGGTTCTTTTTCATGTCAAGCACAGAAAAGTTTGCGTAATTGGTGTGGCTAAGTCTAAACACGGAATCACATTTCAATCGGAACTATTGGATAAGGAATATGGAATCTTTCGTTCATGACTCTATTTTGATAATCTTTTAATCTACCTTCAAAAATCAATTGGGGCAAGTCACTTGATTCAACCAGAGAAAGATCTTTTTCATAGTCCAGAAAAAATTAAATTCTTTACTACGATAAGCTCCGACTTTTTTTAAGATAGTTCGTAACATAGCGTTGTAGTTCGGGAAGTGGCATGATTTATGTAAAAGCCAAAGAGGCAAAAATAACGACAGGAAACAAACATGATAGTGCCTGCTCCCAACCAAAACGAACGAGTTGTTTTAGTGCTCTCATGATTTGTGCCTCCAATGGTTTTTTCTGAATAAATGTAAGTCCTGTTTAGTTGGTGTCTTCATCACTTCGGTATTCTAAAATATCTCCGGGCTGACAATCTAAAGCCTTACAAATCGCCTCTAAAGTTGATAATCGAATCGCTTTTGCCTTGCCATTTTTCAATATAGAAAGGTTAGCCATTGTTATTCCAACCCTCTCAGAAAGTTCTGTAACGCTCATTTTCCTTTTAGCCAGCATCACATCAATATTGATTATAATTGCCATTGTTATCACCTCAGACTATTAAGTCATTTTCCGATTTTATATCAATCGCTTCTTGTAAAAGCCTTTGAAGAACAGCAGCGAATACTGCGATTACCATTGAAGCAAAGATAGGGACCATTCCGATTATTATGAGACCTGGGGCATCGTCTCGCTCTGCTACGAGATAAACAAATGGCAAAATTACCACATACAAACCACTGATTGTCATTGCACAGAATTTGATAATCTTTAGAGCTTTAACAGACAATTCAGAGAAAGCTTGGTTCTTGTCAATATAGCTTAAAAGTTTAAAAGCCTGATACAATGCAATGTAGAACGGGATCGCTGATACATACATACCTATTAAAATGGGATATAGTATATGGGCATAATCTGGACTTACTGGATTATTAGCTAACCAACACAACCCAAATATACACAAAGCAAGTACTGGAATTCCAATAAGAAAAACAGCTATCTTTAAAAAGAGTGTTGAACCATGTTTCATAAAAAGCACCTCACTTATTTATTTTCAATTTGATTTTATCACACATTTATCGTTTTGCAATAAACTTTTATTTTTTATTATTGTTTTTTTATTGTTATCTTCAGACAAAAAAGCATTCCTCATTACAAAGAAATGCTTATAACTTTAAACTATTTAATTTATAACTTGTCCACAATACGGCCCTAATATGGAAAATGAGCGCTTATCCTTGTTCGAGGATCGCGCCCAATTGAGGAAGATCATTATTAAAAGTAAACACCATTTAGTTGAAGTTGAAGTCCAATTGTTCACAATCCCTTTGGTCACGTTTTTAGTTCAATAATCAAACAATTGGCAACGAATACCGAGCAAATCCTTCACCATCATAACTGTACCTTTCACATACTATGTAATCCCTACCTTCAGAACTTACATTAAAATGGTTTTCTTTGACATATTCATCAACAGCATTACTTGCTGCGTTGAAATCCCCTGTCTCGTTAGCAACTACAACACACTTTTGAGCAGGTACAGTTAATTTCACATACCAATCGGGAATTCCGTCAAATGTGCTTACTTCTACACAAAGAATGTAAACATGCCTTTCGGGATTTTTTTGTATTTCGGAATTAACCCACATCCCGTAATGTATTCGATGATTCAGAACTTGAGGTAAGTATTTAGTTGATAAAAACAAGCTTTCCTTAGCATTATGGTATTTATTACTCATGTTTTTCAATCCAATACAAGGGATTCCTACTAATTTCATATCATTATGCTCTATAATCACTGGGTGCATATTCGGTATTTTTGATTTCGTTTCCATAATATCACTCTCTTTATAAATCTTTTAATAATTAATTAAATACTAATTCTTGATTTAACTAGTGAATAATAAAGTCGTCTAAATTACCTGCAAACTTATTAACTCCTGAGACAAGATAAAACGTTCTTGATTCAGCCGGGTTATAATATTTTCATTTTTTATGTAATTCTTTGAAGTTTTCAACTTCCATGGTAAGGATACACTGCTCGAAACCGCTGATTTCCGTGTAATTTACGTTACCTGGTTCTAATTCTATATTTTTTAAAAATAACCTGCATCTTATAGAATAGAACGTTCGACAAATAAAAGTCTTATATATTTCTTACTCTCTTCTAAAAATTTTTTTGAAAATGAGTTACTCAACATTTAGTAGTTTTTGAGGTAATCATCTTCGGTTCCATAAACGGTCGTTTATAGAACTATCATTATTTACCGAATGGACAAAATAGTCTATAACTACTTAATGCAAGGATATAATACATATCCTCTTTTTATATGCACATAATAACTATAGCCAATTAACTTAGTGCAAGGAATTATATTGCAATGGAACGGTTGATCCTTCTTATTACCTTATGTAGATAACAGTTAAGGCCTATAAGGACCTAGATGATGTTTGTTTGTCCCTGGTATATTAGTGGGAATTTTCAGCAAAAA
Organism: Metabacillus bambusae; assembly: GCF_017497975.1. GTDB lineage: Bacteria > Bacillota > Bacilli > Bacillales > Bacillaceae > Metabacillus > Metabacillus bambusae. Next base: position 234,631 of record NZ_JAGDEL010000003.1, read on the forward strand.
AATTGGATTAAAAAAGGTTACCTATATGATTCATAAATAAGTGAGGATATGTCTGTGCTATTTTTAAGAGAACTTCTGAATAAAAAGAAGCTTAAGAACCATTCTGAACCAAAACCAATTAGTGTTATCTTTCAACAAGCTAGTAAGTCAAGCGATTTTCATCAATTCTCTCCTATTGAAAATCAGGATAAAATTCTAATCAGTTATTATAAAACCATGGTAGATGCAGAGAAGATCAATCGACTCCTCCTCCCGGCCATTCAAAAGAACGTTGAAATAATTAAACATTTAAATGATATTAAAAATATAATACCATTTGATGATATAAATGTTACAAGTAATACTTCAGATCTTGAAAAAAGGCTTATGAAAGGATATGTCATTATCCAGTTAAAGGAATTAGACAACAACTATCTTACTGTAAATGTTGAAAACGGTAATCTTGGCTACCGCCAGAACAATGATACAGAAAATGAATTTAGTGTTGTCGGGCCAAATATCGGATTTGTAGAAAACATTGATACCAACATACATTTATTGAGAAAGCAAATTGCCATCCCTGAATTAGTTTTTGAAGAGATAACGATGGGGTCTATGTCTAAAACAAAAGTGGTTATCGCTTATTTAGATGGAATTACCAATCCACAACACATTCAAACCTTACGCCAGCGGCTAATGAATATAGATTTCGATGTGATTTTTGATAGCTCTCAAATTGATCAAATGATTTCGGATAATTCTAATACACCTTTTCCCATTTTTTTATCTACAGAACGAATTGACCGTGTTACTTATGCCGTTATAAACGGACAAGTTGCTATTTTGACGAATGGTTCCCCCTATGTCGTTACTGGACCGTCAACGTTAATGGATTTTTTTATTTCACCAGAAGATTATTATCTCCCCTGGATAGTGGGATCTTTCTTTCGAATTATACGAATTATTGGTGTGATTTTCTCAATCTTTGCCACTCCGTTATATGTTGCCGTATTAACATATCATTATGAAGTTATACCAGGAGATTTACTTGGACCTCTTATCAGCTCCAGAGCAAATGTTCCGTTTCCACCCGTATTGGAGGTCATTTTTTTAGAAATTACGATTGAATTACTGCGTGAAGCTGGGGCACGCTTACCAACCAAGATTGGACAGACGTTAGGTATTGTAGGAGGTATTGTTATTGGACAGGCAGCCGTAGAGGCAGCGTTAACAAGTAATATATTGCTGATAATTGTTGCCTTATCGGCACTCGCCTCTTTTACAACACCTATCTTTAAAATGTCTAATACCGTCCGTCTCTTACGTTTTCCATTCATAGTAGTTTCAGCTTTTTGGGGTGGTTTTGGAATCGTTATCGGATTTATTTTTCTTTTAGGTCATCTATTAAGATTAAAATCTTTAGGAACTCCCTACTTGGTTCCTCTTTACCCATTCAGAATAAAGAATTTTCGAGACAGTTTTATTCGTTCGTCAAATCAATATACAACAACTCGAAGCAAGTTTTTAAAACCTCTTTCACTAAGACGATATACACCACATCAGGACAAGGAGGATCTTAATAATGAGTAACCAAATACGTAAAATCATTAGTATATTTTTCAGCCTTGGTTTACTCATATTTGTTTTGACGGGTTGTGATCGTGCGAAAATTGTTGATGATATACAAATGCTTTCAATATTAGGTTTCGATAAAGAAGATCACGAATATATTGGAACAGCTCTTTATTCCGACTATACAGAAGAAAAAAAGGAAGGGAAAATTTTACAAACAAAAGCAGAAAAAACCAAATTGATTCTAAAAGATATGAACAATCAATCGTCAAAGCCTATTGAAATCGGTAAATTACAACTATTAATGTTTAGTGAAAATTTAGCGAAGGATGGTATCTCGGATTTTGTCAAGACGATTTGTAGAGACCCTTTGATTGGAAGTAACATGATCATTACTGTTTCAGAAGAACCAACAGAAAAAATTTTAAACAATCTTACAGAAGAAGGAAATGACTACCTTCCTAAATTGATCGAACAAAATTTTAAATCAGGAAATGTACCCATTTCTAATCTGCAATTATTCTTGTTTGATTACTATGGAAAAGGAAGAGATGTATCAGTTCCTTTTATAAAGCTAAATGAACATGGGAAAGTTGAAGTTAAAGGATATGCTGTTTTTAAAAAAGACAATTTGTCACTCGTCTTAAATCAAAAAGAGATGTTTCTCTATAAAATATTACAAGGAAGATCGATGAATGGGGATATGGCTTTTAAGGTAAGTAAAGGAAAACAGGAGGATCAACCTGTATTAACAAGTCTATACGGAGAGAAGATTGACTCTGTCTCAAAACATGAATCTGAAACAAAGGTAACATATACCATTACATTACATGGAATGGTTAAAGATTATCCAGATTGGTTAGATTTGAGAAAAAAGGAAAACCATAAATTATTAACTAGGGAGTTGGAAAAGCAAATGAATTCCGACCTTTTAAAACTTTTGAGAAAATTCCAAGATCATGACGTTGATCCCTTAGGTGTCGGTGATTTAGTAAGGGCACATAGCAAAAAGTGGGTTGAAGAAGAATTTTATGAAACCGTATATCCAAAGGTAATATACGATATTAATCTTAGCATTCAATTACATCAATCAGGGATTGGAGAGTAGACATTTTGGTGGTTTATCATGAGTAAACAAGTAAAGGAAAGTTTAACTGTTTCTCCCTTTTTTTTATTTTTTCTTATACACGGCACTCAGACTGGTGTAGGCATGCTAAGTTTTCAAAGCAAAATAATAAAAGGTGCTGAACAAGATGCATGGGTTTCCGTATTATTAGTTGGTTTCAGTTTTCATCTCATTATTTGGTTGATGTATTTTTTGTTAAAAAAATCAAACAATGGAGATATTTTTTCCTTACATAAACAGCTGTTTGGAAAATGGATTGGGAACATTTTCAATCTTTGTTTTTATGGATATATCATTGTTACGATTTCAACAATCGTACGTTCGTATGTAGAAATTTTACAGGTTTGGGTTTTTCCATATATCCATCTATGGGAGTTATCACTAATTATTGTGTTGGCTACTACATATATTGTTTCAGGAGGATTTAGAGTGGTTACGGGCATGTGTTTTTGGGGCGTAGTGCTTCCTAGTATTTTATTTATCACCCTTTACTTTCCATTAAAATATGCAAACTGGAATAATTTACTCCCTCTTTTTAACCATAACTTTGTTGACTATATCGTTTCAGCGAAACAAACAATCTTCAATTACTTGGGACCCGAATTATTGTTAATCTATTTTCCTTTTATTAAAAATAATAATAATTCACAGAAATGGGCTCATATTTCAATCGCCTATACTACCATTCTATACTTTATTATTACAATTGTAACGTTTGTCTATTTTAATATTCAACAGTTGGAACATACAGTATGGCCTACCCTGATTTCATCAAAAATAATCCGGTTGCCTTTCATTGAGAGATTTGAATACATTTATATATTTGCATGGCTTTTAGTCATCTTACCTCCTTCTTGTGTCTTTTTGTGGGGTGGATCAAGAATTTTAAGGAAAACAATAAACCTTAAACCTAAAACCTCATTATGGATATCAAGCAGCATAGTCTTTTTTATTGTTATTAATTTAAAAAGTGAAATTAGTATTAAGAACATTAATTCATTCATATCAACTACAGGCTTAGTTTTAGTATACTGTTACATTCCAATATTGTTTTTTTTGTTGAACATCATCAACTTTTTTAAGAGGAGAAAAAGCTTAGAAAATTAAGCTTTTTCTACCGTATTTTAATACAACATTGTAAGGAGAAATTCACTAAAAAAGAGCCAATCAAACATTATCGATTGCTCTCTTGAATTTAATAATGACTTTTATACTTACTCCACAACCGTAACTTTTACACTTTAGCTTGAAGATTAACAAATAAGCCATTTACTCCTTGAATTGTTCTTGATTGTACTTTTCATTTTTTTTATTGGAAGAAAACTAGGTTTAAATGCTACAATGATACCGAACATTGAATCACGAGTAGAACTATCCTCATTGGTTTTTGAACTTTGAAATAGATTTCATCAGCAAATAACGAATAATAAATCCAATTACTAATCCGGGTATTAAAGACAACATTGGTAGCCAAATGGGACCGAATGATATACCGAAAAATAAGTTAGGCGAGTACATAAGACCTATTGTGACAAAATACGCACCAAAAGCAAATGGGAGAAACGATAACTGAGGATTTTCCCCTTCTGCAAACTTATAAGCATCATACATTGCATACATATAAACACATGGATAAAACATAAGCCATTGGTAATCAATCGCCCTACCTGCCTCCGTTATTTTCCCAAGAAAACTAAACATAATAGCTTGGTTAAATGAACTCATAACATTAATCATGAATTCTAATAGAATAAAAATAATTCCTTTTAATAATTGGCCATTTAATAATTGTCCAAAACCGGGTAGGGCAATGCTCCAAAGAACTGCTTCTAACTTCTGTGTCTTTTTCATATTATCAACCTTTATTTAACGGTTTATATTTTGGTTTAGCTACGCATTCTTAAATTTATCCAATCTCCTAATCAATGCAACAAATCCTCTTATTGTAAATAAAGTAAAACTAACACTTCCAAAAGTATGGAATGGAGACCATTTTTTCCATTTGAATAATCTGGTATTTTTTTCGAAATACCATTGGCCGACACTCATAGGGATACTCCATGTCAAACTTTTCAATAGAATTTTTCCTAATTTATCATTATAAGATTGTTTAACCCAAATAACACTTAATAGTGGGAAAAACAACATGTCATAAATAATGTTTGTTTTGAAAATTTTAGTAAAAGGACGGACTGGATATTCAACTCTTTTAGTACCAACAACATATGCATCTACTAGTGTTGCCAAGACTCCTTTTGAAAAGAAGACAACTAGATTTTCTCTCATTTTTGATCCTTTGAATAAAAATGGCAAGGAAACAATGCATAAAGTAATAAGTCCATTTAACATTTTTTTCTCCATAAAAAACATCCTTCCCTAACGATTTATATAAGATTATAATTACCTAATCAAATAACATTATCCTTAAAAGATTAAAGTTATCAATTAGAAGAGGATTATATCTAAAAAGAACTAATCGAATATTTTCGATTAGCTCTTTTTTATTTATTGATTCCCTTTCTTTACCCATTCTGCAACAGTCACTGTACGTTTAGCTTGATGTTTAACCACTGCTTGTACGTCTTCAATCATTTTTCCATCTTGACCTACTGTTACACTTGCCTCCATTGTAAAGACAGATCAATTGGCGTTACCCCTTTCCTAAAAAGTTTGTGTTTCCCCGTTATGTCTACAAACAATTATGTTCATCTATTATTTTTATGATTGTTGTATTTTTGCTTTTGTCTTAAGTGGGTTTTAATATCTAAAAGTTTAGTTTTACCTCTAAATGAAATAACTTAGCCGATATTCTTATAGCTAATAGAATATCGGCTATCTTTATGTTGAAATGTGCCTAGCTTACAAAATTGGCGTTTTTTGCTCTGGACCCCTATCTGTGCTTCACACCCTATGGACTGTCATCCATAACACATGCAGGAGTATTGACGGGATGGTTTCAGGAATCATGGTTCCATCATTCCCATCCTCAGTTGTAAAGTTGAAGTTAAACTAGTAAACTTCCTGTATTTTCACACTGTAAAGTGTTTATTACAGAACTTGTCGCGCGCACCCGATTGCTGAAGATTGAAAATAACTCTAATTTTACTAACACACCGTTTTAAATTAAACTACTTTATCATTTAACTCATATTCTATTAACTTCTTTCAGCTTAAATTTATCAAAGGTTAATTTATATATATCTGGCATATTAAGCTCTTTCCAAAATTCAAACCCGAATTTTCCATTAAAATAATTCATGATTAAAACCATAATATTACAATGAGTTCCTATAACAATGTTTTTACCCTTATACTTCTCTAAAATCTGTAAAGTTACTTTGACGCCTCTTTCCTGGGCAGAGATATTGGACTCTCCGCCTTCCCAAGAAAAGTTGAAATCTTCCCATACTTTTGTAACAGCTAGATAAAAGTCTTCAACTGGTTTTTCAGACAAGTTTCTTTCTCTAAAACCATTCTCAATCAAAGCTTCTTTACCAATAATTTTGGCTACTCCCTCAACTGTTTGAATTGCTCTTTTATAGGGACTAGAAATTACGATATCAATATTTTCTTTTTTAAGTATCTCAGTAATTTTTTCTGCATCATTAAAGCCTTTTTCGGATAAGGGTCTTCCTAATTCATCGGGTGTATATGTAGAATGAGCATGTCGTACAAAATATAAATTTGTTAACAAATTTGTTCTCTCCCAACAAAGTCATCTATTTCTAATTTTAGCTTTTTCTCAGTAATCTCCTTTTTGCTACATAAAGGCCAAAATTTGATTGTGCTAAAAAAGATAATCGTTATTCCATTCTTTCCCCTTTTAATTGAATTATTAAGTATCTCTATTAAACTTTTTCTTTAACTCTATACCAATATTTATAAATTTCGGAATATCCAATTTTTGAATATAATCTTAATGCTGGGGAGTTATTCAAAAGAACTGCTAGATAACTGTATTTAGCTCCATTTTCTTTCCCCCATTTTAATAAATTCAAGATCAACTGTTCGCCGAATCCTTTATTCCTAAAATTAATATCAGTTACAATATCATAAAGTCCTATGTACTCTCTTTCTATGACCCCAAGACCACAGGCAACCACATCCCCCTGATAATATAGCGAAATAAAGCATTTTTGGGTTACAATATTAGACAACATTTGTAACATATTATCCTTGTTATTTTCATTAACATAATTCAGTCTACAAAAATCATTAATCCACTCGACATTAATATTTGCATCTAATTTTACGGAATGGAGAGTTGGTTCTATGATTCCTTCAAGATCAATGACTTGGACACTGGTACTATCAATTAAAGAAAAAGCCTTCTCCTCTAAAATATCATCTAAATTTTCTGGTTTAACAAAGGGGGTTATTTTAAATATGGTGTGTAAATCAATATTCGAGTAGAATTTTTCGCATTCTTCAATTTTTTGGTTCAAATCATAAGTTGAATAATGGATAGGATTTACCGAATTTGCACGTTTTGTATAACCATTTGAAAATCGAAGTACCCACCCATCGTAAAGCAACGTAGATAATGGCTGCCAATTATTCATAGATAATTCCTCAATAATTTTATAATTCATTTTTATCCCACCCAACAGTTATTGAATTATGATACAACTACATGCATAAATATTCAATCATAAAAATATATTTTTAGGGATATGTTCTTTTAAATCACTGCTTACGTTAGTACGATTCTAAACATTCTCAACTGTTTTTAGTGTTCTTCTCAAGTTGTTGTTAAACATATAACACCCTTAAACAATTAAAAAGAGCACAATTCTTATTCAGGAATTGCGCCCTTTAGTTGAATAACTTTATTCAGATTCTAAACAAACAACGAATTCCTTAACATAAACTGCGTTCCCAGTTATTTCAACATCATAAGATTCACTGTTTTTCGAAATATGTACCATAACCCGACCATCTTTTTCAATTTCATGACCTTGCTCTACTATAAGATTCAGAGACTCTTCAAAATTGTTGTTTTTTATGTATTTAGCAAAAAATGCTCCCATTACCCCCGAAGCAGTTCCCGTAACCGCATCTTCAATTGTCCCAGAGAACGGAGAAGAAAAGTGTCTCGCATGCATATCAACAGTAGTATCATACGTTTCCAAACAAAAAGGATGTATAGATGATTTGGGCATTTCTTTCAAAATAGCAGGGAATACCTTATTATTAGGTTTCATTTTTTTAAAAGCTTCAAGTTGTTTTATTGGAATTAATAATGTCCAAGTACCTGTACTTCCATATAATATCGGTAAATCATCTCGAATATCCGATTCTTTTAATCCTATCGAAGTTGCTAAATCTTCCTTTGAACCTTTAAATTCTTCAAATTGAGGTGATGCCTGTTTCATTGTTATAAATATTTCACTATCAGTAGCTGAATTAATTTTTATTGGCAAAATCCCTGCTTTTGTTTCAATTGTAAATTCCGTCTTATCTCCCAATAACCCTTTTGTTTTTAGCGCATAAACAGTAGCCATTGTTGCGTGACCACATAAGTTCATTTCGTGTCCTGGTGTAAAAAAACGTATTCTAAGGTCAGCTACTTCTGATTTAACTGGAAAAGCTGTCTCATTAAACCCTACTTTGAAAGCTATTTCTTGCATTTCTTTATCGGTTAGGTCATCTCCGTTTAAAACTACACCAGCTGGATTCCCTTTATTAGGTTCTTTACTAAACGCATCATAATGATGAACCTTTATGGATTTCAAATTACATTCCCCCATTGGTCAATTTAAAATCCTTCATTATTTTACCATTAATTACTTCGTGCTTGATGGGGTTCCGGTAGCAAAACGCGGAAAACTTACGCTAAACAATATTCAACATAACAAATCTTTATTTTCGTCAAAAAAGCGTATGTCACAGATTTCTCTGTACCAATTAAATAACCAACTAGTGGAAGAATGTAGGCTCCAGCACGAATCAACTGTATTTTTTGAAGTGTTCCATAATGTAAGAAAGAACAACGTAAAGAATAACACATTCTTCCTGTAAAATATGGATTTTTTGCTTTGGAGTAATCATTTGTCCAACCTGTGTTGTCTTTGGTTATCATCAAACCATGTTGCATATTGTTTTCCTACTATACGCTTCCCACTACTGTTTTTATAATGGGGATATTCGGCAAGTTTGTTGAATAAAGAGGACTTGGAATTACTTGCTATTATGTTATTAGTCTCTTTTTACAGTTGACTGTAAAACTTCGTTTCTTACTTCTAATATATATTCCTTATACACGTGCTCTTTCCCACCATTTTTTTCGTACCAGTCTTTAATACGTTTAACGTGAGCCTCATCACTTCTAACTTTGGATTCAATTTCTACGTAATCCTCGTAACTGTCATATTCCCAGATAGCGAAAATTTCTACGGTATTATCATTATTATCCTTCATCCAACGACCTATTAAACGCGAACCGTATTTAAGTTGGTTAGGTAAGTTTGTGTTATTGAAATGGGTATTAAAAATTTCGGCAAACTCGCTTTTTACAATATAAAACTTTCTTCTATAAAACATAAATTCTCACCTTTAATGTTTTCGTGATGCTAAAAACATATTCGTAATTTAGGTAGCTATTATTAAACTAAATTGGCCAAACGGACGCGATTCTTACTACAAGAAAGCGCCTTTTACAGATAATACCTAAGATTCTATATGCTAGTTTAAGCGAAAAACCTATTTATTGTCTGATGACATTGAAGTAGTTTTGTTGAGATGCACTTCACTTTTTTTCATCATAATAATTTCAAGTTCTTTTTTTTTTGTATCAGGATGCAACACTATCTTATCTGTAAGGTCCAAGGTAGAATCTTTTACTTTTCTTCCCCATTTCCTAGAAAACGAACGCCAATCACAAACCATTTCAATGAGATATTTTCTAGGCATTGGTAATGCATGTTTACCATTAGGATCAACAACCCAATATTCCCAATGATGTTTATTTTTATGTTGATGATTAAGCCACGCATACTTCCATTTCATTTCATCATAAGCACTTATTTTTCCGTCTGAAAAAAATTTCTTAGCATACGGAAAAAATTCTTTTGGTGAAAACTTTGATAAATCGTGGGTAATCCCTTGGATATATAAACCCTCTTTCCAACATTCCACAAGAACATTCAGTTTATGGTCAAGGATATAAAGGAAATTTCTCCAACAAGCCTTCAACATAAAAACCCTCCCAATCCAATAATGGTTAGGTTAATATTCTACTTGGATACTTTATATCCCTGCCCAGTTAGACAATAAAGAAGTGCTATCGTTCCAGACATTGATCTTCAACTCTTGCGGCCTATAATGGAATAACGAAAATAGAAAAATTACTTCGTTCAGTAATCAGTATCTTTTCGCTAGTGTAATGAAATTACTTTATTAATTTTCAACGGAAACCCTCTTCATTAATCGCTTTAATTTATTTTCTGTATCTGTTTCCTCTACTGGCGTATAGATACTGCACCGTAAATCCATATCACCTTGAACTTGAAGAGAAGTTAAATTAAACAACATTTTGCCTGCTTTAGCATGTCTGAATTCAATTATCATTTCTGGAGCCTTACTCACTTGACTTTCTTTCCATAGATCTTGGAAATCTGAATGTGAATGACTCATTTCTTTAATAAATTGGCTGTACCATTCATCGCCTAAATAGTGTCCATAATAGGTACGGAAAATAGCAAGAAAACCTTTCGCAAAATGTTCCCAATTGACGGCCAATGCTTTTAATTCTTTTCTAGTAAACACTAAACGAATCAAATTTCTTTGATCATTCGGTATTTGTTCAAAATCTAAAAAAACATGAGCAGCTGCAGGATTCCAGCCCACAATATGGCAATGTCGATCCGTAATGATAGTCGGACAATATGTTAATTCAGCTAGTATTCGTTTTAAAGAAGGGCTAAGCTCTGATTGATCCTTTTTTGGATTTGTAATTTCCGATTTTGCTTCTAATGCCAGGTCATATAAGTAGTCTTTTTCATCATTATTTAATTGCAAAGCTGTAGAAATACAATCAAGTACGCTTGAAGAAACTTTTATATCTCTTCCTTGCTCTAGCCATGTATACCAAGTGGTACTTACACCTGCTAATTGTGCAACCTCTTCTCTTCGTAACCCAGGTGTCCTTCTCCGGATTCCGGCAGGCAAACCAATAGACTCTGGCTTAATTTGGGCACGCTTAGCTTTTAAGAATGTCGACAAAGCTTCAAGCCTAGTTTTATCATTCATTTTTAAAACTCCTCATCATATCAATTTAACCTATTAGTATTTATACCAGGATAAACAATCACTTGTAATAGGATAAAAGGACTGTAAAATACAAGTATATTATTGATTTGGAGGGATGAAAAGTGGAAAGAGTTGTGATTACCGGTATGGGAGTAGTTTCTCCTATAGGAAACAACATCAAAACATTTTGGAACAATCTGATTAACGGGGAATCTGGTATATCCACTATTAATTCATTTGATGTGACTAATCATAAGACAAAAATTGCAGGTATCGTCCAAGATTTTGATGCAGATGAAGTTTTAGGAAAGAAAGAAGCAAGACGTTTAGATCGTTTTTCTCAATTTGCTTTGGCTGCAGCTGAACAAGCATGGGCAGATTCTAAGTTAGACCTCAATCGTATAGATGCAGAAAGGTTAGGCGTATACGTAGGTTCAGGTATAGGAGGAATTGAAACCTTGATTGAAAATATTGATGCGCTTAGGCAGAAGGGGCCAAGAAGAGTCAGCCCAACACTAGTACCTGCCATGATTTCTAATGCTGCTGCAGCACAAATTAGTATCAATTGGAACGCGATGGGACCTTCTATGTCGCCTGTTTCTGCTTGTGCAATTGGAAATACAGCTATCGGAGAAGCCTTTAGACTAATTCGTTCTGGAGAAGTTGACGTTGTGTTTGCGGGTGGAACAGAGGCAGCTATAACAGACTTATCAATAGCAAGCTTTGGTAATGCTACAGCATTATCAACAAGAAACGATGATCCCACTAAAGCTAGTCGTCCATTTGATGAAAATCGAGATGGATTTGTCATGTCAGAAGGAGCAGGAATTCTAATCTTAGAATCTTTACCTCATGCTTTACGTAGAGAGGCAAAAATTTATGCAGAAGTCATTGGATATGGTGCAAGTTCAGACGCACACCATATCGTAGCTACACATCCGGAAGGTAAAGGTGCCTATCTTGCAATGAGATCAGCTTTAAAAAATGCCAATATATCGCCTGAAGAAATTGATGTTATTAGTGCCCATGCAACAAGTACAAAAGTGGGTGACATCTCTGAAACGATGGCTATTAAGCAGCTGTTTGGAAAACAAGCTTATCAGATTCCAGTAACAGCTAATAAATCTATGCTTGGTCATATGTTAGGAGCAGCTGGTGGAGTTGAAGCAATTGCTTTAGCAATGAGCTTAAAGGAAGGGATAGTTCCTCCAACAATTAACTTAGAAAATCCTGATCCATTATGTGATCTAGATTATATACCATCTGTTGCTCGCCAAGTGAAAATAAATACGGGTCTATCTAACTCATTTGGTTTCGGAGGTCATAATGCAGCTATTGTTTTAAAGAAATACGAGTGAGTAAACCTTCTCTCGTCAATCTGGCCGTTTCCTCTCGAGACGGTTAGATTTATTCAATTAAATGGCCCTTTAACGGAACAAAACATATAAACTTTTACTATTTTTAATCCGACTCAAAAACCATGATTTTTAGGGATTATCTATGAATATATATCAAACTGACAAACGTGAATGACATTGTTTGTCTTTTTTGATTGGCTTAAAGCCCTAAAAATTTTTATCAACCATAAGTTACAAATTTAGACAGATATCTTCTTTTAACCTTCAAAATCCTCTATATCCTTATTGGGGAGCAGTGATATATTGTTTTTATGAAGTCCTTCTTTCGAAAAAAAAGTCGACAAATGCAAAACGTTTAAAACAGGAATTTAGAACATTTTGTAGAAATCAATGGTATTAGAAGAACGGTATTACACAACTAGATACAATAAAGAAGGATGGTGATTGGTATGTTCAAATGGATCCGATATCAAGAGCAAGATATTATGTGTGAAAGAAAGCTTAAAAAGATTATGAAGCGTTTAGATATTGAAGAATTCAATTTTAATTGGGATCGAACTAGCTGTTATATTGAATTTCAATATAATGAAAATTCGTACAGGATGGAACACTCAATTCAAAAAGCAAAACGAAAAGGTCTTATCGTATTAAGAAACGGATTGGATTGTTTAATGGAGTTGGTCCAATCCCTTGAAGATCTGTGTCAAATCATTGAAAGAGGAACTTATAAACTCGAGACGTGGGTATCCGGCATGAAACAGTCATCTTCAGCAGAAGAGAAACCTGAATTTGTAGAAGAAGTTCATATAAGATATAAGTCATTAGGGAATCAAAAACATTCCGAATATAATAGGAATGAGGAGTTTATTCATGTTGCGCCTGAATCATCTCTAGAGGATTTTGACCGAAACCAGATCATCCAACGATCTCAAAGTAAATAGAGATTTATTTGAAGAAAGGTATTAACAAGTTTTAAAAACTTTTAGATTACTATGATTTTTATTTTTATTGACACTCTTCACTTACGCTCCCCTATGAAGCAGACATGTTCGATTTATCCCACGGTTACTTTTTCCGGTGGGATAAATCAGGACATGTCGGATAAATTCGTGGATAAAGTCCGGTTCTGACCTTGGATAGTATCACATACTCGCCTTCCCTAATAACCGCAGGATTAAATGTTGGTACATATATTCCCCCATCAATTATTGGTTTACTTGTATGCTAGTCAATGAACAAATAATAGCTCAGTGTCTTTGATGTTCTGACTGTCCAATTGCCCAGAGGTCCTTCACTCTATCATAGGCGTTTAACTTGATAGAAGTGTAATTTCCTTTACACTTAAGAAGGCATACCCTTCCCTCATCGCTACTACGACCTCATGAGCTAGTCCTAAATTATCCTACCATTTTCTATTAGCCTCTTATATGGTAGGTCTTTATTGATTTGTACCTTTCTAACTTGAAGTAGGACCTTCCCGTCGTTATCTCTGAGAATCTTTCCACAGATGCCAGAACCCATACCCTGGCTACTCTTACGGTGCTTTTTCGGCCGCACACGCGCCCGATTGCTGAAGATCACTAAAACTTCTATTAGCTGGTTTAGATGTAGATCAAAAAAGGAGCCCAAGATTAGAAAGGCTCCTAGTTTTTCTATTTAATGTTTTTAGGGCTGCCATATTTCTAACATATTCCCATCTGGATCGCAAAATCTAAAGTTAGGTCCAAAAGGCCTGTTTTCCGGTATTTCGGATACGATGTTTACTCCGTTTTCCTTGAAACGATTGTACATTTCTTGGATACGGGGAGTGATGAAACAAGCTATGGGGTGTCGATCACCGCTGTCAAATGTAAAACCTAAACTCCCGGTTGCTTGCTTTGCTGTAATAAGGAATATAGCCGGCACCGTTTGCCTTAGACCTGGTCCAGAGAAATTTCCATTATGATCAGGAAATCTCAAGATCGATATTTCTATCCCCGGCCTAACAGGATTATTGTTTGTAGGTTCACATCCTAGATTTTTTTGATACCATTTTATGGACTCGTAAACGTCTTTCACAGGAATGTAAATACAAGTTACGCCTGTAATGTCTTCTTCCAGTTTTCCCTCCAATTTGATTTCTTCATTAATTTGCATTTTCTTATTTCTCCCTTCTCATTTCACAATAGTACAAGAAGCATCTATGACATGACTATCTTCTCTTCCAACCAACAATTACCTGCTTTTGTATACGTTATTTTCGAACATTTGACTAATAAAAAAAATTGTCTGCTCACGACTAATAGCTAGTTATGCCTGGTGCTCATGGTGGTTAAGAGTCTTAATCAGTCATATCAGATGTACCCAAAGTTTGACTATTTTTTCTTAATCCTTAAACATGTTTGTTAACAGCCGTGGTAATGAAAGAACAAGCAGAACATCAAGGATCTGCTTGTTGCTTCGTTCTCATTTAAAATGAATAAAACGTATAAGGCCATCCTAGTTTAAAGTTGCAGTTTGATGATGGTGGTTTTAGACAAAACAAAATGTTTAATATGCTCAGGGCAGGATTATTTAATTGTTATGTGGAATTAAATGCTATTATATTTAGGAGGTTCACACACTTGTTTAAACCAATAGAAAATAGAATTGATACGATTTTTATTCATGTATCTGATTTAGAACGTTCAATTAAATGGTACAGTGATTTGCTTGGGTTAGAAGTTAGGGAGGGGAAACATACTGGACCTGTATACACCTTGAATATGGGGGACGGACGCCCTGGGATAACCCTTGATAACCATTGTTTTGAGGAAGATTATAAATTTATTCCATCAAATCAACCGCTCTTTAACCTCAGTGCATCAGACATTAACGAAGCTTTTAAACATGTCACTGAAATGGGTGCTGAGATAACATCTGAAATTATAACACATCCTGATTTGGCAGAGTTCTCTTTTAAAGATCCTGATGGCAATATCATAATGGTGTGCACTTGTTTTAGTTGATTTACAAATAATTTGCTAAATTAATGATACGATAATGGAAACAGCGGGTGCTTCGGTAACCGTTTTCTTTAGCTCCCCCTTAACGGGAAACGATTGGAAGGAGTCAGCCAATACAGCAAATTCTTTTGTTCTGCAGCAAACGAGTTTTAATAGTTCAATATTTACCGCTTATCATGGTGTTTTTTTAAAAAGGCTGTTTTCGCAAACTTTGTTGCTATTTACCAAGTAATGCGGTGTGGTTGAATACAGCGAGAGTTGCTCGCTTTCCGCGGGGCGGGCGGAGAGCCTCCTCGGCGTAAACGCCTGCATGAGTCTCACCTGTCCCGCTGCTCCCGCAGGAGTCTCGCAATCCGTTCCAATCAACCTGAATTAGTTTTTGTTTTAAAAGCAACAATCTCTTAGAAAACAGCCTTTTGAAAACATTTGTTGTTGAGATCGTATGTGGAGTCTTAAGAGGCAATGGGTGGTAAGTAAAAAAATGGGTCCTCTATATTAGGAATATTCTTATTATTTCTGTTCAATCGAAACATACTGTTTTATTAAGTTTTCAATATTAACTCCATTTATCACTAAACCAGAAATATCACAGTTCTCCAACTTTACATTCGTTAAATTGCAATCTCTAAATATCCCTTGATGAATATTGCAATTAGAAAATTGTACTGGTTTATTATTGTGTTCTAAATCTGGCTGGCTTGGGTTTCCATATCCAATGTAAAGAAAATGTGCCCCACCCCACTGGGCCCCATCAATGACGAGTTCACTCAAATTAGCATCGGAGATATTCATCCCTGTCAAATTTACATCGTTCATTTTAATTTCACTAAGATTACAACATTGAAAGCTAGAGTTTGCAAGGTCCGAACAACTTACTGTTAAGGTCTCTTTCTGATTTTCAAATTTCAATTTCAATACACCCCTTAATAAATATTTTGATTTATATTTCAATACTTTTTTTATGCCATTCTATTAGATTTATAGCGTTTCCATCAGGGTCATAAATATCAAAATCAACATGTACATTCATGTTTGATGACCAATTATTTATTTCACCTACTTTAAACCCTTGATTCGTCAGTTTCTTATGCAGATCTAATATATTTTTACAATTCAGGTTGAAGGTAGGATATTCTTGAACCTGTAAATTCTCAACAGTTTCTATTAAAGTAAGTAAAGGTGAATTTTCGCTTATTATATAATTAGCACCTCTGCCATTATCCCATTGTTCAACATCACGCAGCTTAAGACCTAGTACATCAGAATAGAACGACATTGATTTTTCTAAGTCTCTTACTCTTAAAAATACTGCCCCTAAATAGTTTACAGTCATATAATCACCACCAAATAGATTAGATTACTTCCTTTGTATTAAACCAAAACCAATTCCAACAGTATCCACTAAATAGGCAAGATAAAAATCATCAAACTCCATTTTTTCTCGTAGAATCATTGCACCATTTTCTTTAGCTTTTGAAATAGCCGCATCAATTGAATCGACTTCAATTTGAAGACGAGTACCGTGAGGGTAATCATTTGGTCCTTTTCCGATTCCTCCGTTAATCCCAGGTTTTACATCTTTTCCAGTCGAAACAGCCCAATAATCCCATTGAGGTTCGGCAACTTCCCAACCAAAAACTTTAGAATAAAATTCTGCTGCTTTTTCTGGTTCTTGACTACTTAACTCAAATCCAATTACTCGTCCCATTCCAAATTCCTTCTTTCTCATTAAATTAATAATAAATGCTTCTGAACTGAAAACCGACTAACCCTATTTCCTTTTTTCTAAAATCTCCACTTCCAACATTGTCATTCTCTTTCCACCTCTTATGATCTTGTAATCGACTATGTTTTTTAAGACAAATCCTTACAAATCATCAGCAAGTTCCCATCCGGGTCTTTAAATACAAAATAAAATTCATCCTCAATGTCAGTGATCAGTTCAACATTATTTTCCTTTAAAAATTGATAAGAAGCATAAATATCATCTGTCAAAAACTGAATGGAAGGAACTTGGTAAGTTGAAATGTTTCCGTTTTTATCTCTCCACTTTGGCATCGTATCTAAAATCAAGCCTGCCGTACCGTCCATTGGTGCTGTATAGATATGTCCAAAATATATTTCGCCACCCTCTAAACCAAGCATTTTACTATACCAATTTTTTGCTTTCTCTAGATCACGAACTGGAAGAAATACACCTCCAATACGGTTTTTAATGGGTGTTTTTTTTATAGGTGTACTCACTAAACAAACCTCCTCATTACTTAATAAGTGATTGAAAATTCTGAATTTTTTTGAGCTGTTCGATGTTTGATAAGCAAATTTTACCACATCCAAGTTTGCTAGTAAAGAACATATGTTCTTTTTTCTGACAAATAAACTTTATCTTCCCATTAAAGTTTTACTCTAGGATCTTATTTATAGCAATTCAAGTAATTCTCTGATTTTCTACAAATCCCTTGTATAAATTAGAATAATCGTTCGACAATGATTGAATTCCTTTCTCAAACCTGCAACAGTTAATCTCCTCACAATTTCAACTATAATTGAACACATCCAGTTTTCTTTGATAATGTTGTTCAATTATCTGGTCCTTAACATAAAGAAAGAGCACGCTTCCTGCTACAGAATTGCGCCCTGATTAAGGAATAAGATTTATCAGCAAAGGTTGGATACCTTTTAGATACCCAACCTTTTTTCCACGCTACCGATATTATATATTAACAGGATCTTTATATATTTTAATCATTTCTTCTAATGTTTCCTTTTTCTTTTCGTCCCATAAAAAATGCATTTCAAAGGTACCTGGTTCAAAGAAAAATGGGAATCTTCGCTCAAACCAATCCTGCATAGGTAAATTTAGTGCGTCCTTAATATTTACCCACAATAGTTCACCTTCAGGTGGTTCATCCAGTAAATTTCCTTCAAAGGATGTGACCAAGTAGTTAAACACCATATATCTTATATTTGTATTAGGTTCGCAAAATTCGTCTATACCCTTATAAATTATTTCTTTAACAATTAAACCTGTCTCCTCACGTACTTCCCGAATTGCTGCGTCTACGATACTTTCAGGGAATTCAACTTTCCCTCCTGGTGCCAAATATCCTGGGAAGCCTAAATGATCTGGACGTTTAATTAATAAAACTCTATCTTCATCTTGAATCATACACATTGTAAAAATTCGATGTTCCACGTTTTTCCAATCAACCGACATAAAATGTATCTCCTCCCCTAATCTTATTTTGTTCCTGGTGGTTTTTCATCTAATGTTTTATACCCACAGCAGGGACAGGTATATTTCACGCTAACACCTCTATTCAAGAAAATCATTCGCTTGTTTAAGAAGAAATTTTTATAAAAACGAGGAAACTATATAATTCAATTTTAATCCTTAATATTTTAAACTAATAATTCTATAGTGACCAACTATACAAATCAATATTGCCTTACATATACTATAGAAATTGCACGAAGAAAGGTGATAATCATGCTAAAATTCTTTATCGCTAGATTAAAAGGAGAAAATGAAGTCCCTCCCGTTGAAACTGACGCTTTTGGTATTGCGAAATTTGTGGCAAATAAAAGCAGAACAAAAATGAAGTTTGCGTTAGAAGTTATAAATATTGAAAATTTTGTTCAAGCGCACATTCACTTTGGTGGACGTGGGGAAAATGGACCTGTAATAGTATTTCTATTCGGGGCTAACCTAGAAACACTTGTAGAACAAAACGGTATTTCGACTCGTAAAGGGGTTGTTACAGGAACTATTACAGATAAAGACATTGAACCAAATAACGTTGGGATAGAGACTGTATCAGATTTATTAGAATTTATGGAAAAAGAACAAACGTATGTAAATGCTCATACTGAACAAAATCCATCAGGTGAGATTAGGGGTCAAATTATACCATCTAACTTCCCACACTATTAGTTATTTTTTTAAAGGAGCTTCTGTCTTAGGCGCTTTTTACCATTTCAAACGTTATCAAATTGTTTTTAATAAGTTATAACAGATAAATACAAGCGTTTATTTAATCCTAGTGCACTACCTATCTAAATATGACTTCCTTTCCTTCCTGGTAAAAGAATAACTACAAAATCAGATTCTATAACAGACTATTTTTCTAGGTGTTACTACAACAAGTAACACCTAATTAAAAAAACATAAACAAGAAAGACCATTAATTTTCCTTACTTACCCCTCCGCCAAATGCAATAATATACCCATCTACATCTTTTATCGCAAATTCATTCCAATTGGTGTCTTGATTTAAACCATACGCAATTTCTACACCATTTGATTTAAATTCTTCAAACAATAAATCAACCGTATCTGAATAGGCAAAGGCATCCCACTGTGGACCACCATGAAGGGATGACAAAGGACGAACATCTGTCGAATTACTTGCAGGATGTAAAATAAAAGTTAGATTATCTCTTGTAACGTGGACGTGTTTAATGTTTTCTAAACCAATTTCTTCGTAATCAAATCCTAATACATCCCGATAAAATTCTGAAGACTTTTTTAAATTTGAGACCAAAAAAATAATAGATGCACCTTTAATTTTTCCTAATAACTTCTGGTTAATTGTCAAATATGGACACACCTTTCGGGAAATTTACTCAAACACAAATTAATATTCTACACGATCAACCATTTCCCTTTTTATTTTTGGTTCAAAACCCTTCGAAAAATAAAAACCAATGTTAAACAATCTGGCACTTAACATGAAAAAAGAGCACAATTCATGCTGCAGAATTACGCCCTTTAATTGAATAACTAACCAATATTTTTTCTAACTACATAGGTTATAGCATTTGTCTTTAATAGTATGGGTTTTCCATTTCGAGTTATGTTGTATTCTAATGGTTTGACTATTGTTTTTAATATTTCCCAGCCTTTATAAATCCTACTTAACTACTTATTAATCATAACTTCCGTTGAAAGGTTTAACTCAATAAGTACATCTAATTTCTCATTCGTTTCTAAATCTATTTCTTATGCTAAAGTAAACTACCATTTATTTAGTAATTACGCGCTTTAATAGAGTTCCAATTGAGTAAGAAATGTATTTAGAGAATTCCTCAATTCGTTGGGTTTAATGAGCATAGGCAAATGACCTGTTTCAAGTACTTCGATTTTCTGTGGAGCAAAATTGGAGATCATTTTATCCTGTTGGGACAGACTCATTTCTTTATCTTTCGCTAACTTTATATATAGCTTAGGTACATTTGTTGGAACGATTGCTTTTGTTCGATCTGTATAAATGTGAATAGACTCCGGTACAAAACCGCGTACTACTTCGGTTGCACGCTCTGGTGAAAGATCATTACATAGTCCCTTACGAATAGCAGACTCTGGTGGTCGCGTACCAAATACACGTAAAATTACATTCATCAATAAACGTTTTGCAAATGGAAAAGTTGAGAGGAATGATCCCCCATTTTTAGGAATAGTCGCCCCGATTGCAATAAAACCAACGAGACGCTCCGACAGATCATTAGCAATTTTAAGAGCAAGGACACCACCCAAAGAATGTGCTACGATCACAAATTTTCTGACTTTCCAATCTTCAATTTGTCGCTTTATATATGCATTGTATTCTTGTAGAGTCAAACTTTGCCGTAATCCATTCTCTCCTTCTCGATCAGGAAAATTAACTAATAAATAGGGGCTTCTTATTTCTGATACAACTGGTTCCCAAATACAGCTTTCTAAGCCTGCACCTTGAATAAATACCAAACCAATCTGTTCACTTTCCTGCTCTTCAATCTCTCTCATCTTTCTTCCTCCACTTCTTTTCTATCAGAAAAAAGAATTACTATTACGTATGTAAGCCAGTCATAAGTATTTATCTTTTAATTCTTGATTATTAAGATAAAATCCTTCTTCAGATAACTACTATAAGTGCGATTACCCTTATTCAGCAAACGTAACCATTTAGTTTAAGAAAAAGCCTTGAATTGACACATATAAAGAAAATAGACAAACAATAACAAATAACCAACCATATGCTTTTCGCTCTTTTTTAAATTCTTCTAACCCCATTACCAACACCATTAGACCTAAGAAAAACATCATATAAGGCTGTAGTTCAAAATTACTCTTAATAAGTCCATAAACTGCAAATAACATAGCTACTATCGAAAAAATATAACGTAATATTTTCAGCAAAAAAACACTCCTTTTTTATTGAGTAAACCTCCCCATTAGTGGAACAAGAAAAAAGCTGCCTCAGCAGCTACAGTCGTCCAATTCTTGTCATTTTACTTACGGAGCAAAAGGATAAGTGCGAGGTAGTGAAGTCATTATTGACAAAAATAGTAGTAAAATTGTCAGCGTCAAACCAGTAAA
This sequence comes from Metabacillus bambusae, assembly GCF_017497975.1. Lineage (GTDB taxonomy): Bacteria > Bacillota > Bacilli > Bacillales > Bacillaceae > Metabacillus > Metabacillus bambusae. Next base: position 256,258 of record NZ_JAGDEL010000003.1, read on the forward strand.
TTTATTACTCCCATTGAGATTAAGCTTTTGTAGCAGAAAAGAAATACAATATAAAACAATGATTATATAAGGCAAATTGTTACTGCCAGTCGTAATATGAAGTATCATTGAACCAATTATGATAATTCCAGCGGTGATGTTAAATAATTGTACTTTTTTTCTCATTTTCATCCCCATCTATTTATAAAGTTAATATATAATTCCATTCATTAAAATATTTTCCTCTTAAAGAAACCTGCCCTTTAGTTTAAGTATATTTCTTCACAATCTCACACCAATATAACATGAGTATCCATTTTATAAAGAATCCTTATGCAATTAAATGACCCAATTTAAAAAGACGCGTTACTCAATAAACGCGCCCTTTTATGGAATAAACTTTCGGAAGATTTATCTCCAATATTGCTTCTTTAGTTGTTGTAAACTATGGCCACAGAAGTACTTTGATCCATTCGTTATTTTCCATTCGATACAATAAGCGTATATGCTTCCTTTCTCTATCTCCTTGCCAAAATTCTACCTCACTTGCTGTTACTTTATATAAACACCAATGAGGGTCTACTGTATTAGGTTCACTTTTCATTCGCTCAATTTGCTTTATAAATGATTCCTCTAAGACTTTACTGTCGGGCAAAACTTTACTTTGTTTTCCTAGAAGAGCAATGGCTCGTGCAACTTCCCCTCTTTCTAAAAAATCCTTTGCACTTAGCTCTTTTTCTACCCTCAATGAGGTTCCTCGTATTCGAACTTGCCTGCCAATCAAAGACCAATAAAAAGTTAGAGAAACATTTGGATTCATCTTCAATTGTTGTCCCTTCATACTGTTTGAGCTAGAAGCAAAATACCATCCATCTTCATCAATATCTTTTAAAATAAGTACTCTTGCATCAGGATGCCCAAAACTATTGATGGTAGAAAGTGTCATGGAGTGAGGTTCATGAACTCCATTTTTTATAGCAATATGAAACCATTCTTGAAAGAGCTCATTTGGATTTGAAGGAACATTTGTAGGGTCAAATTTTGGAAATGGTCCTTCCAAAGATTTGAGGTTTCTTAGTAGCTTATTGGTATCCTTCATATGTATACTCCTTTTCTCTAATTTTAGCGTTCACTCCAAGAGGCTTCTATCATTTCTTTATATTCCTAAAGACTGAAGAGATCCAAGGTAAAAATACTAAACTCAAGACACATCTTATGGAAAATCGCTATGAAAAATTACAAAAATAACAATTTACAAAATACTCCAATATCATTTATAATAAAAACATTAATAATTAACATTTTTGTTTAAATGTAGTTATTTCCATAGTATAAATAAAAGTTCCATGCATTTTCTATCGATTGTAAGCGATTACAACGAAATTAGAATCAGTTCCCTTTTACATAACTTCCTCTAATATAGAGTCAATAATAGTAAAAAAAGGATTCGTTATTCTTGATAAAAGCCATCATTACACGTAATTCAATATTACACAACAAAATTTCAAAAGGGTACTACTTTTAGTAACTCAATTCTATCTTAAGGAGGTGATATGGTAGGTTTGTTTTAATACAAAAGGTAATCAAAAAAATTTATAGGGAGGTAAAAAGTATGGTTCACTTCAGAAAATTATCCTTTGTATTGGTTGTTGTTCTTCTATTAAATATATTTTCCCCTGCAAGCGCAGCTTTTTGGAATCTATCAGGTGAAAGAATGATTCACGATCCTTCTATTATTAAAGAAGGCACAACATGGTATACATTTGGGACAGGTGAAGCTGGAAAAAATGGGATACGGGTTCTAAGATCTGATGATGGGACTAACTGGTATACTACACCGACTATTTTTCCCACTGCACCCTCTTGGTGGAAAACTTATGTACCGAATCATGAACCAAACCAATGGGCACCAGATATTCATTTTTTTAACGGCCGGTATTGGTTGTATTATTCTGTTTCTTCTTTTGGATCTAATACTTCATTGATAGGACTTCTTTCAACACACAGTATATCTTCCGGGCAATGGAGAGATGATGGCTTAGTTATACGCTCAACAAGCTCAAATAATTACAATGCAATAGATGGAGATCTAGTAATTGATGCTAATGGAGAACCATGGTTATCCTTTGGTTCATTTTGGAGTGGGATTAAGTTAACAAAGTTAGACAAGGTTACAATGAAGCCAACCGGTACTATTTATTCTATAGCTTCACGACCTAATTCTCCAAATAATGCAATTGAAGCACCAAATATTACTTATAAAAACGGCTATTATTATCTATTTGTCTCTTTTGATAATTGTTGTCAGGGAGTTAATAGTACATACAAAATTGCATATGGGAGATCCAAATCTATTACCGGACCTTATCTTGATAAAAATGGTGTCAACATGATAAATGGTGGTGGAACTATTCTCGATGCAGGAAATAGTCGATGGATTGGGCCCGGACATCAAGATGTTTATAACAACAACTTAATAATTCGTCATGCATATGACGCAGAAAATAATGGAATGCCTACAATGTTAATTAATGATTTATATTGGGATTCACAAGGTTGGCCATCTTACTAGGGTTGTGCAGCAAAAAAGGCATAATAATAGCTGCCTTTTATTATGTTCACATAGGTCTACACCAATGTTTTGAGGGGTAAATAAAAGCTAAGTGTCGACTTTCGTTTAGGTTTACACTTAGCTTTTGAAACATGATATCAAATTGAATTTTTTTTCTTTTGTGACCGTTATTCCATTAAAGCGCCCTTTAACAGAAGACTCGACTTCAAGATAATCTTAAAAGACATTAATAACAGACTTCCTTTATTGTGCCTGTTTTGTGGAAGATCAAGGAGTGGAAGATGATCATTTATGTTGCCTCTTGAAGTAAAGTACCTGTTTAATTAAATGAATTATTTATTGGGTAACGTTGGGGAAATACAGATTTACAGCGAATCCACAATACACTCTAACAAGCTATCGAGAACTTATACCTTTTGTATCTATGCTTACACCACTGGAAAACTCTGCATTATACTTTCTTTACGATCTTTCATGAAATTGCTTCCCCATGAATGAAGTTCTTCAATTTTACCCCCACAAGCATTAAAAAGCTTTATATATCGCCCAATTACCTAATAGCGGTACTATCCAGGCATTCTGGTTCAACTCGGCAGCAAGAAGGGACGGCAACACCAAAATTCCTGAGCCAATTGTAAATAAGATGAATAATACCGTAAATTGGTGTACCGATATTTTACCTTTGTCTAGCATTTTATCCACACCTTCTCTGTTCCTTCTTAAGCGTTCAAACAATCACTTTACAAACAAAAAGAAATTACTCCTTTACTTTTTCATTAGGAGAATTTCCTATTTTACCGATCCTGCGAATCTGTACGTCTGCTTTTACTTCTACTGGCATGTCGGCAAATTTTTCATCCCATTCTTTTTTAACCTTCTTCCAATAGTCGGGATTCGAACGGTGTATCGCCTCACCAAAGCCAAACACATCGACTTTAAATTCTTCCTGAACCGTCTTTATCGATGATTCAATTAACTTTTTCACTTCTTTATTCGATTTCTTTTCCAAATCATCTATCGTTTTCGTTTTTGACAAATCAAGCTTCTTACATTGAACATCGCCAACATTCCCTTCCACCTTAATTTCAATCGTTCCTTTTGGTGATCCATTTTCCACTTTGGCTTTAAGATCAGTTCTCGTTCGAATCACCTCAATTGCTACTTTCCCTTTTTCTTCTGGACAAGGCACTTCACCAATCGTACTTTTTACATTGCCTAGAACGTAATTTACCGCTTTACTCTCACTTTCGTTCAACCAGCCGATTAGTTTTTCCCCTTTAAACACGGCAAGTTCTGAATACTGTAAATCAACATCTGGATCAATTTGTTGAACATTGTTTACTTTTTCTCCCTCTTGTACATCCCCTCTTATCTGAATTCCGCTTAAGTGAGGCTGTATTCCCTCGCTCACAAGTTCCGATATCAGTTCATCCAATGTCACGGCTATCGAAGGCGCCCACGCTTTCTCGGACGTTTCAAGAGATGAAAACAGTTTGTTTGCGGGAATATCTTCTAAAGCCGGCAATACTTTCAACACGTTTTCCGCTTTCATATCTTTCGCAACCACTACGTAAAAATCGGTTCGCAAATGGTGATCCCTTGATATAAAATCTAACGCTTCACCAATTCCTTCTTCGGCTAATTCTTCTCCAATTACGAGAATTCGCAAATGAGGAAAATAAAGTTTTCTAGCCGAAACCGTTGTCATTCTTCTTATCGCTTCAAAAACGGTGTTTCCTTTTTCCTGATAGGTCATAACCGGTAATTTCTGACTGCCAGCTCTTGTAGCGGCAACCGCTCCTGGAATGACGACCTGAGTGGTAATAACATATTGATCCTCCGATTTATCAATCCCCATTCCTATCGTGATAGCGAGTTCACCCAATTCCCGCCGGTTCCAACAACCGGATAAAAGGTTAAGTAAAAGGATGATAATAACAAGCACTCCGATTTTTCTTCTCACTTCCGAGCCCCCTTTCTTAAGTTCTCGAGTATTTTGTTACTTCCTCATCTATTTCAATAAACTCATTATTAAATCACTTAGTGGCTAGTAAATTATTGCGATCCATTCGAGAGGATTTGGAATATTTAAATCTAAACTCTCTGCAATACTTAACCCGACCTCAAAAAGAAGCAGCAGTGAAAACACCCATGATTCCTTTTTCTGTTTTTCCCAGAGTGGTGGTACTTCTAGAACAATGATCAAAATCGCTACGAGAAGTATCCCCGCAATAACCCACATAACGAATTGCTCCTTTAATTTTTCTAGGAAAGAATTCCGGTCTAAACGAAGTGGTGTATTCTCACATTAACCTTTACTTCTACCGGCATGACTGTAAATCGTTCATTCCCTTTATTTGATCTTCGTACAATCCTATTTTTGTTTCCGTTGCTCCGGCTTTGGTGATGGAGTATCTTCCCGTTCGACATTTTTCTGGCTAATTAAGCGAGGACGTGAAAATAATCCAAAACGCGGTAAACGGAGAATAGCATCCTTTTGATCCTCTGCAATAAACGGAGCGAACGGAGTCATATATGGCACACCAAACGACCGTAAACTGCATAAGTGAAGAATAAGAGCAATCAAGCCGACAATTATCCCGAATAAACCAAAAGATGCAGCAAGTCCCATAATGACAAAACGCAACATTCTTACCGCAATGGCAAGATTGAAAGAACTGACAATAAAGCTTGAAATTGCCGTAATCGCCACGACAATGACCATTGCTGCGGAAACAATGCCGGCTTCGACCGCCGCCGTTCCAATTACTAGTGTCCCAACAATCGAAACCGCTTGTCCAATCGTTCTATAAACTAATATAGTAGTGCCAATTGTAAATAAAATGACTATTATCATAAATTGTCTTACTGATATTTTGTTCTTCAATAATTCGTTCACCTCTGAAAGAAATAACCCCCTCTTTCCCAACTATTTTATCCATTTTTCCCCTGTTACATAATCATGGTTCACAATAAGATAAAAAACAATAATTCTAATAAGAAATCCGAGCATAATTTTTTCCTTTTTTCATTAACATATTCAATTGGAAACACTATAATTTAATAGGACTCCTTCTTAAAGTAATACACTGTTCAATAAGCCTTATTCTATTAAATGGCCCTTTTCATGAAGAAAGGCGCTTTCCTTATTTCAGAAAAGCGCCCTTTCGTATTATAAGGTCAGCCAGAAAATATTTCTGGTTGACCATTTTTTATATTGATATATGATAGCTGTAGCCGGGGTAGAACGTAAGAGCCCGTGGGACTTGATCCCGTCAATTAAACCGTTCACCCCCTACTTGTAGAAACATGTTTGTGGCTGGTTGGGACTATGATCTCGTATAACAAGCGAAGCTATGATACTACAAAGAAGGTATTAGGGGTAACCGGCAATTTAATTTTTGGGTTGAATCACCATCTAAAAACATTTGGGTGTGGTGAGTTGACAGTTTCGTTCATATCAATGGAATAACACTTTCTATTACCTCCATCAATATTAGGACCATTATTTTTAGTTTAAGTATAAACCATTTTTATCTTAGCAAATTTGGTCAACTAAATGAGCCGAACACGAAAAGACGCGTTCCTCAATAAACGCGCCCGATTGTTGCATAAGGAAAAAGTTTTCCAATTAAAAAACATAATTGTTAAAATTATTAACTCAAAATATTGCTCAAAAGTTTCATCTTAAAAGTTGCTCTCGTTCTTCCATTTGATGCGATTCTTCCATCCATCGGTTAGTTATTATGAAAAGGCCAGATAAAATTTATCACTAAATTGCGGAATCTTCTTTTCTATCTACTACTCGACTAACTATTTCAGTTACGGTAGCTCTACTCATTTTTTCCTTCCCCTCTGTTAAAGCATCAAGTGTACCATGAGCAAGAGCTATCGGGATTTTACAAAAATTAAGGATCGGACCGGGTTTAATATCCTCCATATAGACGTCAGCCAGTGCTAGGTTATGTCGTGCGTACATAAACATATCTTCTAACTCCCATCCCTCGGGAAAGAAATCCACACCTCGTTCTAAATCTTCAGCACGATTGCGAAGAATATTGACGGACTGCAAGCCGCGACCAAAGGCTATAGCTAGGTCCTTGTCCGTTTCAACATCATCGTACCACTTCCAAATATCTGAGAGCATGACTCCTACCAAACCTGCAACGTAGAATGTGTATTCATTCAAACCTTCTTCATCCTGAATCTGCCACTCTTTTAAAGCCCAGTCCGCCATTCCCTTCGCCATAGTAGATGTAGAATTCGAAATGTTTTCTACAATTGTCGGTGGACAGAGCTTTATCCAATCGCCAAATCGTAAGGTAACCTCCGGCAAAAGGGAGTTGTATGGGTGAAATAAAGCCATCAACTCCTTATTATTGAAGGGCTTTTTCAAGAGGACGCTTATTGAATGTAATAGATTATGTTTGGATTCCAATCCGAGTTGGGGGTGGTCTTCAATCTCGTCAATAGCTCTCATACATAAGTAGGCGGATGTAACTGCTTCTTGTAATCCTGACGGAAGATGACTAATCGGAATAAAGAAGGTCCGACTTGTCGCCATCAACATGTCTATCGCACTTCTATGTAAATTGATTGCTTCACTCATCTTAAATTGTCCCCTTTTTTGTTAATATGCTAATTTCTTTAATTTTTATTGTACTATCCCCACTATATCATATATCTAAGAATAAAGTTCTAACACAAAAATTAAGCCCTTGTTACTCAATAAACCTGCCTTTAGCTGGTGATGACCAAGAAAAAATGGACAGCTAAAACTGTCTATCGTTGTTCAATTCTTACGCACGATTGTTGAAGATTAATTATATTATGGAATGCAACTTATCCGGCCTACGCTTATTGAACTATAGTACCAGTTAGCTCAAGAACAATATGTTTTTTATTTGATTTGACTTCCCTGCAAAATATCCTTTAATTGGTTAACACTTTTAACAATATAAGTAGGGTTAGAATGACTTAGTTCATCAAATGAACCATATCCATAAGTTACTCCAATAGAGTCAATACCAGTATTATTTGCACCAATAATATCGTGCTCCCTGTCACCGATCATAATATAGTCATCTAGTTTATAGTCATTATACTTATCTAGTATGTATTGAATAATTTCAGTTTTTGATGTTCTTGTTCCATCAAGATTACTTCCGACAACAAGGTCAAAATACTGGTCAATATTAAAATATTTTAGTATTTGCTCAGAAAATACAGTAGGCTTTGAAGTAGCAACCACTAAAGTAAATTGTTGTTCTTTTAACGATTTTAATAATAATGGAATATCTGTATATAACTCATTCTCAAACATCCCCTTTTCCTTAAATCTTTCCCTATAAAAACCAATCGCTTTTTTTGTATTTACCTCATCAAAATCGTAATAATCAGCAAATGAAACTTGAAGTGGTGGACCAATAAAACACTCGAGTTTATCAATATCTGGCTCAAAAATGTCCATTTTATGTAATGCATATTGAACCGATTTAGTTATACCTACTTTGGGGTCTGAAAGTGTTCCGTCTAAATCAAATAAGATTATTTTGTATTTGTCCATATTAAACTCCCTTATTTATCTAATACCTCCCTAATTTTATCATAAAAATTTCAAAAAATACCAAACTCTTCTTCAACTAAACTACACCGCTAGTTCAACAAGGAATACGGCTTTAGACATTTGTTTCTTTAATTTTTTGAAATTATACTTACAAAGAAGGCAGTAATTGTTGCAATTAGAACATTAATTACGCTTTTATAATTATTCTCAGGAATAAAATAATTCGTTAAAAAGACTGATAATCCCGTCTATATGCCAATATGTGCTGCCTGTGACTTACTATATTTGTTATTCAAATTAATTCTCCTAACCAAGCTATACTGTAAATCTTAGATAAATAATCTCTCGTTTGAGTGCTTTCCTATCCTAACAGATCTTCTCCGAACCATTTCTACAATATAGGGAATGATATCTCTAAATTATCTTCTTTCCAATCAAATCTTCTAAAAGGAATATTTTAATAAGTTAGGGTGTTGTCAATTATTAAAATGTTCTGTTAGCATTTAATGTTGATTTTGTTAGAAATAGAATAGGCTACATACTTTTGAAAAACAATAAGAGGAGCAAAAACGTGCGGGGTTGTCTAAATGATACGAACCATAACCGAGCAGGACTGGGTGTCAGAGTATACAAAAGGGAAGAAAAATCCACTTCCTGTTGTATTAGGTACAAGAGGAACTTGGACTGGTAACAGGAAACCGATGATTATATTGATTGGTTTTACCATTGAAGATGTATTGGTGTTAGGTGATATATATGGAGTATCCCATCATCCTGTTAGGGAAATGAAAGACCAGAGAGTAGCGTATTATGCTATCAATATTATTGACAAGAAGAAAGTAAAAGAAATTATTGAGGAATGGAAAGAACAATGATAAAAGTCAATAGTAAGGCTTAAGAGAGCCATTAAAATAAGTGACTTTATTTCCGGAATTGGGGTTTCTTTAGCTTTTAGTGTTTTTCTTTAATAACCTTAAAGAATTATAATTGTTATTAGTTTTTTCGTTTACAGAACTTTTAATTAAAAGTTTAGATGTCCAATTATCAAAATAAAATAATTTTGGAGATTTTAACTGTGATACAGTATCAATTTAGATAAAACTATTTTCGTCAAAAACTTTGTTAACTATATTCTTACTCCGTTTATAAACTTGTTCAAGAGGTTACTCACCCTATTTCTCTACTTCGATTCAATCTATTGTCATTTCTTATCATAAATATAATTTCTTCTTATTACAGGTATGCTGCTATCTAGTCATAAGAAGAAAGGGGTGCCTTAGTAACCTCTGTTCTTCAACTCTTGCGCCCTTTAACGGAATAACACTTGTGCTTATGGACTGGTTTATGAGAATAACCCTGATTTTAACGTAAATACTATAGTAGAATTAGTTTACATAATTAGGCTTTTTTCGTTACTCAATTAAATCACCCTTTCGTTCAATAAAAAAATTCAGACTTAGCAGTAGTTTATTAGGGTGTATGACGGTGACTTTCACTTTCTAATTGATCGGGGTGAGTCCAAATTACCCCCAGAAAAAGCGTGTCAAATCGACTCTCCTTTAAAGTTGATATGTATAGTAATCTTGTGAATGTACAGCTTTGAACCCTACTGATTCATATAACCCTAGAGCATGGTCATTTTTCGTCTCAACTTCTAAGTGTACCGAATAACCATCTGAACTTTGATCTTTTATGACTCGACGCAACACTTTTCTGCCAATTCCTTTGCCTTGATGCTCTGGCAAAATGGAAAAACCATATATCCAAGCTTGCCCATCTATTCGTTTTAGACGAATTTTCCCTACCGTCTTTTCGTTCACATCAATCATTAACATGTCGGTGTCTTCCTCACTATCGAACAAACTTTCCATTGATAGGGCATCTTCTTTTGCCATACCTAACGCTTCAACAGATAAACGTATACGCATATCTAAATCATCTACATTTGCTTTTCGCAGTGTTAAACCCTCTACTGTTTCTAAGGAGCTTTCTTGCCACACCATTTGATGTTCTGAAAACGTATAAACAGCACCTTGTTTATTCAAAAAAGCTTTTGCTGCATGTGACCCTGCAGGTGCGTTCAATAAGATTTTCCTGTATCCGTTTTGTTTAGCTGTTGCTATCCCCTTTTTGAACAAAAGGCGGAATTGTCCCTTACGTCGTTCACTTGGCTTCACCATGCCGCATACTTCCACAGTAGATCCAAAAGAATACAAACCTAAAAACGCGACAAGTTCATCTTTTTCATAATGAAGAAAGTCTAGTTGATTAGTTTTGCGATTTTCTAGCATATCCCAGTTAAGTTTCAGTTGTAAATTATCTTGAGTTTCGCACTCTTTTTGTAGTTTTTTAATTGCTTGTAATTGTTTTGTCGTTAGCATAGTTGTCTCCTTTATTATGGTCGTTTTTCAATTGTATATTGCTTATCTTTCTTACAAATATGAGAATTCAATATGATTTAGTAGTTATCCTTTTCAAATGATAAAAATAAAATTAACCTGCTATTAGCTTAATAAATCTTATTCCATTATCTGGCCCTATTCACAAAGAAAGAGCGTAATTCTTATTCCTGACATGCCCTATTCCACTCGTAGCCAAACTCCGAAAGCGACTGTTGACGTTTGCTTCTGTTATCGTTGACCGCTTTTAACGCCACTTTGTATAATTCGTCGCTCAATCGCCATTTTTCGATTGACCTGTCTTTTTCTCCTCCAAACAGAGCAAATGCTGTAGCTCCCATTAAATACACATTAGTTATTTCATCTATGGATGCACCGAGTGTAAATTCCTCCGGCGACATAAAACGTGTTGATCCCCACATTCTGCCCATCGTATTTATATATGGCATTTTAGAATAGAGATCAATATCACAAATAAGGGTCTTTTTTGTGCCAAAGTTATACATAATACTGCCGTCATAAAAGTCAATGGCAACATATCCTTGCTTTATAATATGTATATGAAATACCAGTATGTCGTTAAATAATTCAAGCCTTGTGCTGTCCGGCATCTGCAAGAACCTTTCTCTGGACAATGGATACATTCTGCCCATACACTCCCCGTCTGACCATTCAAAAATAGAGGCAAACCCTTTGCCTACTTCCTCCGCTTTGATAAATCTGATCAAATTGGGGTGCGCTAAATCCTGATAAATCGGAACGGTGGATTTCAGCCTTGCTATTGCATCTTCGGGTTTGCCGGAATATTGCTCTGTGGGTGCGCCAGCAAATTTTATAAAGTATTTCTTATCACCGTTCTCTACACCGAAGCAGATATTGCCCGAATCTTGATCATCATAAATCTTGAAAATCTCACCATATTGCTCAATGAAAGAGATATCAAAGGGAGATTTTAATTTGTATGGAATATTATTTATGTACTGAATATAAAAATCTGCCAAATACCAAGTCGGCGTAGGATTATTCATGCCGTCGAACCAAGTTAGAACATCTTTTGCCTGATTTTTCATAATGGTAACTTCATCTTCACCGAAAGGGATTGCCCAATATATTGACGACAGCATATTGCTGCTTAAATAAAAAGCCAAAAGCGTGAAGAACTGCACAGGCGGTCTTCCGTTAAAATAACCGTTAATCTGCCCTGTGGCAAAGTGCGGACTGGCAGCAGCACTCCACACAATCCGGTTAAACTCTTCCCACGGGTCACCGTAGTCATTACGGTTGAAATCGATTATGCTCAGTTCTCCTTCTGGCGAAATAATCATATTCCCCACATGATAATCACCGTGCTGAAAGCATTGCGGCCTTCCTTCAAGAAGATGTCTGTTTGACTCAATATAGGCGATGATTTTATCGTCACCATCTATTTTTATGCCACAGTCATTGTATTGTTTAATTTTGCTGTCTGTTTTGTGGTTAAAACGTGTTTCCCATTCTTCTTGTTCATTTGGTGCAGGAATATTGTGGATTTTCCTCAATATTCGCCCCGATTTCACCCCGAGTTCATATTGCTCAGTTTCGGTCATCTTAGGTAACACAATCTCTGCATCTTCGCCGTCACACCATATTAAAAGCGAATATACACTTTTGCCGTTATTACAAATACCAAAATCAACAGTCTGCGACATAGGTACACCGCATTCGGCGAACAGCTTCATCATTTCAAATTCGCTTTTCTTCTTGTCATACTCTGAAATATCAGCTATGCGAAGCAGCATTTTTTCGTTCGTCACGGTTTCAATATAGTATTTTTTGTCGCTCGACCAACCTTTGTATATCGGTTTGATTTTTTCAAATGTTGCGTATTTTTTTATATCGAACACGATTTTACCTCCTTATTTTTATTCCACATAAATAATCAATCAATAGTGCACACACCGGCATTTATAATGGCATCATACACATCCAAACTGCTGAATGATTTACCAAAACCTTATTCAACTCTGCTCAATAGCTCTTTTAATGTTTAATATTGTATTGCATATTCTTACTGCTCGATTGCTGATAATCAGAAATAGATCCTATTCGCTGGTTTCTTAATAAAAAAAGAGCCGCCGTTGCAACTCGTATTGTTCAACTATCGTGCCCTTTAATGGAATAACTACATGAATTAGCGGGTTTTGCAGAGTAATAAGTTTAATGTTCTTAAACAAGCCCTCTTTTATTGAATATGATAATTAACTGAAGCCAGTTCGTTAGTTCAAGAGGGAAAAAGAATTCCTTTTTTTTATATTTTATACATTTCGTAGTTTACTAAGTAATTGGAAAATCTGACCCCTATGATTTGATTCATGTTCAATTAAATGGTATACAACCCATTCAGGTGAGACATCATAGTGTTCAAGTACTCTCAGTTTACGCCAATCCGTTAAGTCCATTGAACGAAAATGGGAAAGAAATACTTCACGTACCTTATTAAGGCGGTGAAAATGTTCCTCTAAACTTTGTCCTTCAATATGGGTTAAAGTGCCGTCTTTAGAATGGCTTTCTAACGGAAACAACGAGCGTATTTCAGGATCCCATTCAGTACAAAGAATTTCTACATATAACCAATCTGCCTCGACCAATGCAATGTGATATAACAGCGAGCCAATCGTTTGTCTTTCATCAATTTTTGTGTCTAGTGTACTTTGGCTGATTCCAGTTAATTCTGATATAAGAATTCGGCGAACATCTTCTAAACACCATAGCCATCGACCAATTTCTTTTTCATATTCTGGTAACGGAGATACCAGTAAAGATTTTCTCTTCAACGAGATCACACTCCTCTTAAAGTGCTTACATTCAATTAAAAATGGATATTTCCTTCTTTTAAATAAAAACCCCTTCCCTTATTCAACAAAATGGCCCAATAAAATGGACACGTCTTGTGGAATCGCGCCCTATAATTGAACAAGATAAATTGCTTATTAACTATTTTTTATTAGTTCTTCTCTCCATAAACGTTCCATATTTACTTCATTGTTTGTATAACTTAATAGAAACACATCAGGATTACTAAGATTTTTCCAACAATCAAAATCAAAGCTGTTATCATAATTCTTTAGCAGTAGAGACATTAGATTTCCGTGAGTAACGAATATTGTTTTTTCAGTTTCACTTTTAAAAACTTCATCTACAACGTTTACTATTCGGTTCATAGCTTCTTTACTAGACTCTCCTCCTTTAAATTTCAACTCCAAATCATCGAATGTTACTTTAAGTTTTTCAAGCCAGTCCGGTAAATCCGTTGTACTAAGTGTGCGTTCTGATAAACGTTCATCAATCTCTATTATTATGTTTGTTTCCTTACTTATTGGTTCTACTGACTGAATTGCACGTAAAAAAGGGCTTGATATGATTCGGTCAATTTTAGTATTGGAGAAAAATTCAGATAAATATTTCGCTTGTTTAAATCCCTTTATTGTTAGTTGTGACTCCGAAGGTTGCCCCTGTGCTTCACAATGCCTTACAATATAAATCTCTTTTTTCATACAAAGTTCCCCCCAATTATGTCCCTTCCTTCATAAAATTCAAGCACAGAAAGGTCTGAAAGCCATTTTACTAATAGGTAAGCATCCCTTTCTTCTAATTTGCGAACTTTTAAATTACAGTTTTGGAATAACATAATATCCCTCATTTTAAATACGTTTTAAAAGGTATAATTCACTTTTTATAGGGAAATCCCTCCAAATAAGTTGATAAACCTGCCTTTTAATAAAAAAAGCCATTCCCCATCTTGAAGAATAGCGCCGATTCTTGAATAAGCTATTACATAATTTTTGCGAAGTGCGTTATTACAGTTTCCGGATAATCTTTTCTTATTTATTAAATACTATCCTTAATTTTCACTAGTACATTTGTTATGAAAATTAAATGAGTACAAATTTTGGCTATTGTTATTTTGCTAGTCTAAATCTTATTTATTTTGTTTGAATAGTCTCTATTTGGAATGCATGGGTTAAAGAGTTAAATGCATTTTCTAAAACTACACTCATTGTTTTACAGTTAGCATTAACTTAATATATATATTTTTTTCATAATTGGTTATCTTTTATAAAAGTTTGTTCAAAATAAATCCCTAATAAAACATTGAATGTAAAATACACCAAATGACTTACAAAGCCTTTTTAGAAACAGGCACCAAAAATGCAAGCGCATATTTTCACTCACAAAGGTAACATTACTATTTGTACGACATCCAAACACATCCCTTAGGAGGTTTTCAGCATGGGCTTTTTTGATTTTTTTAATGAAGAAAAAACGAAAAAGGAAACTCGAAAAGAGGTACGTGATGTAGCTCACACTGCCGATACAGAATTTGCAGCAGAAGATGCACATCTTGATCTCCGTGAGGAAGAATTGGACATCGACAAACATCGGGTGGAGACGGGTGATGTGACGCTTCATAAGGACATTGTTGAGGAAGAACAATCAGTGAATGTCCCTGTTTCACATGATCAAGTCGTTATTAAACAAAGAGCCGTTGATCACGAACCAACAGATGAACCAATTACTGAAGAAGAAACGGTTCACATTCCAGTAACTGCTGAAAAAATTGATGTAGAAAAGCATACGGTCGTCACTGGTGAAGTCTCTGCTCATATACGTTCGGTTCAGGAAACAGAACAAGTACGTGACGTACTTCGTAAAGAAGTTGCAGATGTTGAATCACATGGTAATACAGATATTATCAATGAGGACTAATTGTTCCCACCTACTTAACTTCTTAGTTAAGTAGGTTTCTTTCCATCCTCTTAACATAAAAAAAACTTCAGGAGGTCCTATGGGGAAATATATTATTATTGGTGCAATATTTGGTAGTATAATCGGTTGGATAACAGGTTTTTCAGCCGTAATAGGATTCGTTTTAGGAGCAATCGTTGGCGGCATTTGTCATACAATGAATGCGAGAAGAAAAATCGACGAACCCTCTGCAAAAACAAATAAAAATCAAGAACAAACACTTCAATTACGAGAAGAGCAGTTGGACATAAAAAAAGAACGAGTACAAACGGGTGAGGTAAAGGTTCATAAAGAAGTCGTCGAAGAACTTAAAACGTTCACTGTTCCGATTAAGCGTGAAGAAATGGTAATAGAAGCAGGAAATGAGGAGGAACTTCGTATTCCTCTGAAAGTAGAAGAAGTTGAAATAAACAAACACCCTGTGCAAGTGAATGAAGTATCGGTTACAAAACGTCAAATAGAAGAAATAAAACAAATAAAGGAAAAGCTAAAAAAAGAAACAGTACACGTCGACGTTACAGGTGATGCGGATGTCATAAAAAAGCCGTCAAATGAAACGACGGAATAAACCATTTCCGCCATTCGGGTGGTAACAGGTGAAGGCGCTACCCGACTCCTTCTTCGTAACCTTCGAAAGTCACTTTCGTCTCACCAATAACCAACCCACGATGCTTTGATAACACCGTTGCAGCCAACTGCATCAAAAACGAATAAAGGAATGATACTGCAATACTTATTCACAAACTCAATTACCTCGGGATTTTATGGTTTTTATGTTCATTTATGGTTTACATATATGGATTTACCAGGAGCAAGTTTTTGTTTTTAGGGATACCCATATAGAGCAATTCCTTTTTTACCTTATTTTTTGCGCTAGATGTCGATTAGTACCAGATTTTTTTCCCTTCAGCAGTCTAACCTGAAAGAATTTCTAATTATTTATGGGCTTTATTTGTTAATATAATTAATTCATTGAGGTTTTTAATTACAATTTCTTTTTTCGATGGAGGTAAATCCGAAATGTTTGCAATGATTTCTTTTCTTTTTAGTTCCATTTGTTTCAAAATGTCCTTATTAATTCCATCTAAATTACAACTATTTTCTTCGCCCATCTCTAAACCCCTTTTCTTTTAACAATATATATTGTTAATCTTAAACAATTTTAAGGTTATATTGTTTTACCTTTTATATATGGATTAAACCATGGCAACTACCTTAATTTTCTTTGGATGAAAAAGCCGGCATTCCTCTATTAAAGGATTGCCGGCTAAAAGGGAAATTCCTCTGGAGTATCTACCATATCATAGATTGTTTACAGCTTAGTTAATGAAAAATAACAGTTTGATAACAGAGATTTTTAATGAATACTTTATACAAATTTAGTTAACATAGTCAGCTATTATCGGTAATCAAAACATATTGGAATAAATTCTGGTATGTTTTTTAGGATCAGAAAGAAGAATATTGAGTATTTAAAATAAAAGGCTACCATATAGGCAACATAAGGGTTTCTCATTTTTCATCAATTTACTACCCTTTATAGTCTGATACAAAATTTCTGATTTCTTGTATTGGTATT
Organism: Metabacillus bambusae; assembly: GCF_017497975.1. Lineage (GTDB taxonomy): Bacteria > Bacillota > Bacilli > Bacillales > Bacillaceae > Metabacillus > Metabacillus bambusae. The sequence goes on from NZ_JAGDEL010000003.1 coordinate 273,138, forward strand.
CCCAAATTAATAACCATTTGAATAAGTTCAACCCATTCTTTATCAAGTTCTTCTACTGTATCGTTTTTCTGACTTAGCATTACTGTTCCCTTATCAAAATCAGAGGGTACCTCAGCTATATTTCTCACATCAGATTCAACTTCTTCTCGATACCCCTGTGATTCTTCGTGTAATAGTTCCCACTGTTCATATAGGTTTTTTGCTGTCTGATAGTCATCGAAATCCACTTTTAAATCTGTATTTAATTTTTCTTTTAATTCGAGGTATGACATTTCCCATTCTTCTAAACTTTTTAAATCAAAGAGTTTTGAAAACCTAGGTTTTATACTTTCCCAGTGAAAATAAATGTTATTACACCATTCCAACAAATCTTCACGGTATTGTTTTTGTTCTACTATTTCCATACATCTCCCTCTCCCAGCTACATACGACTTTAGTGACTTTGATTTTTGTGATGACCACAATTTTATACTATGTTTCTACTAATGTCCTAGGACTAGACACTTGCCTAAAATGCGATCAATCATCTATAAACGTAAGATTGTTTCAATATATTTCCTAACATGATTTAAAAAATAAAGCTCAATTTAAATGATGTGGGCTACATACAATGAGGAATTTAAAATGACAGTAATCACAAACCTAAAACAAACGATACAGGTTTAACAAGTGCGCAAGCAAGCTTAGAAGGATTTGCGCTTGACACTGATAACCAGCGGCAAAACAACTGTATCAAAATACGGCTCAACAAACACAACTTGTCATTGAACAACTATCTCCACGTCTTCAGCAAGTTGAACAGTAAGAACAACAATACAATCAACAATAAAAATAAAAAATATATAAAAAATCAATTTTGGTGTGAGTAGTGGGAATAATGATAATGCCATGTTTTCTTTCTGTATTTTCTTTTTTTCTTATTATTAGAACGCCGTCCAAAAGCGTCCGATGAAAGCTCTCCTTTTCGTAATCGGGCACTTTTTATTACCTAATTGCCCAGTGACAGGGTTGCTGCTATATACCGCAAAGTAGTTTACTGTATGTGGAACACTTACTAGTGTTTAACCAATAATAGTTACCAAAAACAACAGTTATTGTAATGATACGGCAAAACTATAATATTCAATGAAACCATTTGAAATTCATCATAAAATATTGCCAAAAGTATTACCAAATATCTTTACCATAATATTATCTTTCTTTTTCTGCTGTTTACTTTGTGGTCTATTATACGAACCCTGTCTCTACCCCTTATAAAATGCATAAGCCCCTATTTTCTAAAAATAAGGGCTTATGTCGTTTTATAGGAAAATCATTTTTTTAATTCTTTCTATATCTTTGCATTCCGATTCACTTATCGCTAATAAAACATTTCATTAACTTCCCATGATTCGACCATTTGATGTGCCATCCTTGGATCATATCCTTTACCGATCAGATAGGCAATAGCTGCAATTTCCATCATTGCATGAGGGACAGATGTTGTTTGAGCTTCGTTTAAACCATACTGTACCCACGGTCCAACCTGTGACAAGGTTTCTTGTTTGAGATGGTGTGGTGTAGTGTAAGAAGGATACACAATATTACATCCTTTCAAAATATAGTTAAATATCACAATCCCATTTTATGCACCTAAACTCACCCTGTGTTAGGTATATAACCTACTTATATAATAAATAATGGATAACATCCCGTATAATAAACATTGCTATGATTTAATACTATTTTATTGAAACAAAACGTATACCCTATTCATCTTTAGTTAACACAATCAGATATTCTCGGCATTTAAAAAGGATCTTAAATTGAAGATCCTGTATCTTTGAAATAAAGTTTAAGCAAAAACACCTTGTAAACCCTTATTTTACGATAAATAAAAAGAAGCTATTTTGAAAAAAGATTAATCAAAATGGCTTCTTCTTCATTAGATTTTAGTTTGTTTTTTATAAAAAAGGTTAATCATTTTCTACCTATGTTGTTCAACAATCGCTCCCTTTAATGGAATAAATAATAAGTTTCTTCTATTAGCTTGTTTAACTATATAAGGAAATGCTGCAATAAAATTGATAGCATTTATTTTCTATTGTACTCTGGAACAATCTTTAAAAAATTTACTGTAAAAGTAATAAGCAAAAAATGTTGATAGAATACTTACTTCCATATATAGATAAGCGTATTTATTTGCCTCTTAAATGTCTACTTATTAATCTTTTATCTGAATAAGAATTATTTGATGAGGATTAATATGGTTTAGGTTGATAGAAATAGTTAGGCTTATTAATCTCATTTTTATATGATTTATGGAAGATATGTGTTGTAGCTGGTGCTAAGGGTGGAATAAGCCAAGTCCAATCGCCTGAAACTTCCCTTTCACTATTTCTTTCTTTTTCCTCAAATTTTTTAAATTGTTTAGCAGCTGTATGATGGTCTACGATACTAACCCCATCTGTCCAAAAAGAATGTAAGACTGCAGTATTCAATTCTAAGATTGCCCTATCTTTCCATAGAGATATACTATTTTTAATATCCAACCCCATTAAATTTGCTATTTGAGGGAGCATATTATAACGTAATTCATCTGCTAAGTTTCTTGCTCCGATCTCTGTCCCCATATACCAGCCGTTAAAGGGAGCCGCAGTATATGTAATGCCACCAATTTCTAACATCATATCTGAAATGATAGGTACTGCATACCATTTCAGATTTAAATCTTCAAACCATTTGTAATGAGGATGACGAATTGGAACTTCAAGAAGAAGGGTCTCTGGAATCTCAACTAATTTAGGCTGATTTTCATTAATTTGAATAACTAGAGGTAAGACATCAAATTTCCCAAACTTTGGTTCCCATCCTAGTTTTATACATGTCTCTGTAAAGGATAAGGAGTGTGGATCCCCCAAAACACCTCGTTCAGTTTTATAACCTGCATAGCGAATTAACTGGTGATTCCATATACGTACCGTTTTATTGGGAGATTTCTGTGTAAAAACTGTTATTGTAGGGCGAATATGCCCATTATTAGTTGCATATCTGATGTGCTCAAATAAGGCTGAAATAATTTCCTCTTCTGAATTTAAGTTTCTCTTATCTATAACATTTAATTGTTCCCAAAATAATCTTCCTATGCAACGATTACTATTACGCCAAGCTACCTTTGCTCCATATTCTAGTTCCTCAGCTGTATGTTCATAAAAATCATAAATTAGTATCTGTTTATTAATTTGATTCAATCTATTTTCTAATTCCTGATTAGTTTTATTCAATTCTTTATAACAAGAACGGATAAATTCCTCTGCTTCATTAAGTAAATCGTTAGTCAAAGCAAATCCTCCTATGGTGGTTTATGTTCTCCATAATATTATAGTAGATTTGAATAAAAACAAACTATATTTGTTATAAAATCAAGGTTATCGGTTTACTGGATTTTATTAATCCAATTTTGTTTAAGTTCTTATTCAATTAAATGGTCCTTTAACGGAACAACTTTATTTTCTATCAACAGTTCATTTAATCCACCTTTTAATTTAGATGTTCTTTCCTTTCACTATAAAAACACCCCTTTAGATTATCCAAAGGGGTAGAGCATCGCAACATTTTTATAGACGTCGCGACTTTATTTTAAACATCTCATCTTTTTTATAAACATCGCGACTTTATTTTAAATCCACAGATCCTTTTATGTTATTTAATTAAATCGCTCATTATTATTATGTTTGCGTATTTATTCTTAGAATTTACTATTAAAATACGTATTAGATTTTTGGAATAATCATTGACCCACGCCATAGAAAAATGAGGATTAACGATTCCTTCTGATTTCCTCTATCAATGATTGTTTAAGAGTAAGTGTGTGTGTGATGACTACAATAGCGCCAATGCGAATAATGGTTTCTAAAACCTTTGTACTGCGTTCTTTTTTGCGACTAAACAATGATGTAAGTTCACCTTTTGGGTTTTCGTGTTAATATTTGTGAATTCAGTGTTTTTATACATTACTAACACAGTAACATATCAAATTAGTCTGTAAGAGAACCTAAAAATGAATATCAAATCTATTTAACATAATAGCAATTATGGGTAATGGTAAAGGTTTGTTTTTACTTTGGGTATAATGATTGATGAGTAAATTAACGATGGAAGGATTAATTTATCTTGGTAGAGAAAATAATTTTATGGTCGCTGCTCATAATTGGAATCGCTCTATTCTTTTTTAGTTTAAGAAAACCACCAATTAAAGATTGGATTTTAATTTTTTTATTGACCTCTTTTTTCTCAATATTTCTTGGTGTTCTTGTTGTAGAAGAGAAAATGCTCGAATATCCAATAAGTTTTTTAAGTAAATATTTCAGTTCCAGCCTTCTTTATGAATATCTTTTATTGCCAGTTGTTTGTATTTACTTTTATCAAAAAACTTATTATTCAAGATATCCTGATATTATTTTGAGATGTACATTGTATACCTCTGCTTTAACGATCATTGAGGTTCTTTTGGAAAGATATACTGATTTGATTGAATACCACACATGGACATGGATACACACGTTTATCAGTATCTTTTTCCTAATGATGTTTAACCGTATCCTTATGCAATTAATTAACAGGCAAGAAAGATAAATTGAAGAATATCTATAATAAAGAAAAATAGCTTTTATATTGCATGCTTTATATATTTTTAGTTGACATAATGAAGCATTAAAAGATCGGAATTGAAAAAGGATCTTCAAACAAAGATCCTTTTGTGCTGCGGATTTAATTAATGCCCCGTTAGCTGAATAAACTTTCGTTTTTACGAAGTTTTTATATGAGTTTATCCAATTCACTTAATAACAATTTTTTTAAATCTGTTATCTCTTCGTCATTGGGTTTAACACTTTCTGAATACATTTCATCTCTTGGTGTCCACCAAACTGGATATGTAGGATTGGGTTCGTTTAAACTCCTAGGGAATATGTGCCAATGTATATGAGGATCACCATTACCCAAGAGTTCATAATTTAGTTTGATAGGTTTAAAAGTCCTAAAAACTGCTTCTGAAACTTTACTCATTTCTACAAGAAACTTTACTTTAAAATCAGAATCCAATTCGTGTAGCTCATTTCTATGTTCCTTACAAAGGAATAGTGTGTAACCTTTAAAATATTGATGGTCACCAACTACTACGTACCCTGTTTCAAGTTCTCTTACAAAATATTTATTTGTCCCTTCTTTAATCATTTTTATACGATTACAAATCATACAATCTTCCATAAAATTCCCCTCCCAAAAAGGCTAATTTATTTTAAACCACTTTAATCCTTTTTTACCTGCATAGGGAGTTGAAGAAGATCCTCAAAGGGGTATACATATAAATTTTGTCGACATAAGCGATGTTATCGGCACAGAAAAAGATCTTCGACTGGAAGATCCTTAGGCTAACTTCTATAACACATTTCGCTACAAAATAAAAAGCTTTGATTAATAAATTATGCGGATAGTATATTATGTACACCCTTTTTTATTAGTATTGTTTTAAATGAAAATAGCCGCATTTAGCACAGCGAATAGATCCGGTTACATAAATATTTACATATTGCTTTTCTTTTTCGCATTGAGGACAAAATTTTAAATTCGTATGTGCTATTTTTTCATTTGTTTTATTCAGAAAAAACACCACCTTTACACGGAATTTAATATTAATTTTATGCTGCAGAAAATAATAATTGACAGTTTTTATTAATTGTAGCCAAAACTAATATAATAAAAAATGACTACCAAGGTGGAGTAGTAGTCAAAAGGAATCTGCAAAAGGTCAAGAAGATGAATTCCAAATTATTTATATGCTGTTGATCTTGAAAAATAAATCAAATATTTTTTGTCATTTTATAATCATTTCTTATCGGTAAAAAGAGATGGGTGTGGTAGCTACTGGGATACCACAAGGTAAACTAGAGCGTAAGGAATGGTCTTAATCTTCATCATCGTTATCGTCGCTATTCTCTAATACTTTTAGAGCTTCCTCGGCTGCTTCAGCCGCTTTCAAAGCCAATTCGGCTGCTTTGCGAGTTTCTTTGATTGTTGTTTTGAGACTTTTTATTACCTTCTTATCATTTTCAGCCATCGATCGTCGCCTCCCATTAATTGGTATGCCAGTCATCACAGGTTCAATTTCAAGAAAATCCATTTGTTCCTGACCGATTACTATTTTATGTAAAAAACAACCAATTAGAATTCCTTTTTTTTCTTATCAAATCGTCTTATCGATGTTTCATCAATTTGAAGACCTGTTATTTTAACACCAGAAGCAATAAATAACTTTTCTATATGAGTTTTTGAAAAATAATCTCAAATTGATATTTGTTTCATCTCGAATTGAGATATATAATAAAAACAAGAAAATACAGCAAACGCTTACAAGATTGTAACTTCAACGTTACTTCTTATCCATAAGGAGGATTTACCTATGAGCCAATTAGCTAGAGTTTCTAAAGTGAATGATTTATTAGAAAAACAAAAATTCAATCAAAAAGAAATTTCCGAAATGACAGATCCACAGATTGAATATTATCACTGGCTCTATTTTGAAGATTCTGTTTACGATTATATGTGAGTTGAAAATAAATTGATAATAATAATGCCTAAAGCCTTTGTACCGAGTACAAAGGCTTTATTGTGCGTTTTGAATGATACTGTTGGTCGGAATCGAAATTGTAGTATATATTGAGTTTTCATGTTTGAATTTGCGATCCTCGAGAATTAGTTGGATTTGTTTGTTGGATTAATTTGCTTTGTTACGAACAAAAGCGCAAGCGCCTTGATCAGCCTCAGGCAAATAAGATGATTTAGAATAGAAGGCGTTCTTTGCCTTCAATTCTAAATTAGCTTATGACCTCGAGGGGCTAGGCGCTGGAGCTGGATGTCGTGCGCTTATCCACAGTTCAAGAATTTTATAATTTCCTAAAACGATAAAAAAGCATTTCCACTTATTGTAGAAACGCCCCTTTTCAAATACAACCCCTTATTGATTTCATTATTCATAACCCTAGCTGCCTTCGTCCACTTGTATTATCTCTTCGTCAGTGATTAAATCGTTTTTTTCACACAGCAATGTATGACTCATATACCATTTCCACTTACCATTTCCAAGGAGGATTTCTGACTTCGCCTGTTTTTAACTTTCCTCTTTTTTCAAAGTCCTTATAATGGATGATCTCAGAGAGAAACTTACATTCATCTGCTTTTTCAAACTCTACTCTGGCTTCATCCTTATTGTCATACTCAAACATTTTTATACTGTCTTGTAAAAAAAGGGTTAAAATCCACACATCAATTCCTCCCTGGATAGTAAGATTAACTGAAGAATCTTTAAGAACGAAACCAAATTCAAAATGAATTAGCTATTTCATGTATAATCTGGCTGTATGTATCAAGTATGTAAAAACAGATTCGTACCGTTCCTCTCTTTCTAGATTCTCTGTTTGTTATCTATGGGATAATTAAAACTTCCTCTAATGAAAACTTATGATAGAACTTAATTTCATTCCTTCTCCACTACGTTTTCATCTATCATCCTACCTTTTTAGCCAGCAATTGAACCTATTCACTAAACAAATTAAAAGCGATTGTAATTAGCCAGCCAAGAGCAAGAGTTCCCGATAGATATGTGCCAATATAAAGGAAAATCCCCATCATGATTCCTCCTTGTATCGTTTTAACTTGGATTTTTTAAAAATTAATCCAATCTACCTTTTCAAAAAGTGGCGAGGATGCTTGCTGCTAAATGCTGATCCAAAAAGCACTAGGCAAAAAGTGAAATCCATGGCAATAAAAGCGTTTTCAATTCTGTCTATTTAGCTGTTGTCAGCTCCTTTCCTTCTAATTCAATGTCATTATAACAAGTGATTCTTAAAAATATGTCGAACCATCGGACATTCACTTATTTGTAAATAGACTGTTAACTTCTCTTAATAAACCGTTATAAAAACTAATATTTGTCTTATAGATGAAATCCTGCTACTCCTTTGGATTTAATCAACTGCTGGATCCCTTTCTAACACCCCAAAATAAAAAAATAACTACTAAGTAGCAGGGAATTTCATCTCACTTCACCTTCTATTCAATACAGTAATTCCTTGTGTTTTAAATTCGGCCATGTCGTAAAGGATATTAGCCGCTTTTTCTAAACCGACTGTTTTTGTTATCATTTTTTTCAGGCTGTATCATGCCGCTTTCCACCATTCGCATCATATCTGGAAATTGGGAAACAGGTATATTTGAAGACCCGATTATCTCTAGTACTTTTACGATTATGAGATCAATCGGAATTTCAACTTTTCCTTTTTCATCTGTGGTATCTGACACTTCCTCGTTAAGCTATAAAAAGAATAGTAAGATGTTCATTTCTCCAAACAAAAAAAAACACTCACAAACATTGATATATCAACATTTGCAAGTGTTTTATCCCGCTGTTTCTTCTTTTTACTTATCTGTTTAATTGTTTCACTTTTATAGGCTTATTTTCCCTGCTTAGTTTGATGATTTCCCCGATAATACTGATTGCAATTTCTTCTGTTGTTTCCGAGCCAATTTCCAATCCGATTGGAGAATATACCTGCTCCAACTGTTCTTGTGTGACCCCTTCACTTTTTAATTTTTCAAAAATGTTTATGACCTTTCGCTTGCTGGCGACCATCCCAACATATGCAATCGGAAATTGCAGTGCAGTTTTTAATGCAATATCATCACGATCTTTTGTAACAATCACAACGTAAGACTGCTCATTGAGGTTGGCCTCAAGCATTGCCTCTCCAATATCCTCATTTACAAAAAGGTTGGACGCATTAGGAAAGCGTTCCTTCGTACAGTAACCAATCCGATCATCGACAACGCAATAAGGATATTCAAGAAAATCAGCAAGCTTTGCCAACGCATAGCCTAAATGACCGGCTCCAGCCAGAACGAGTTCTGGCCTGCTTTTATAGACTTCAATAAACACCCGCAACGTTCCGCCACAATTCATTTGAATTCCGTCTTTTGCATGTTTATTCAATTTGTATTCAACGATTTTCGATTGACCCTTTTGGAGCGCCTTTATACTCTCTTCGATAATATAGTGTTCAGCCAAGCCCCCTCCGACAGTTCCTTCTATCGTACCATCACGGTATACAATCATTTTTCCAACATGACTGGGAGTCGAGCCTTTTGATTCAATAATCATGGCTAAAGCAAAGGTTTCGTTTTGACGTGTCAGCATGGCCACTTTTTCCATCAACAGCATTAGTAGCTCCCCCTTTTTTTAAACATTAATTCGATTGATATTGCTTCATGCAAAGAAAATAACGTAAAAGATTTAAGGCGACTGTTTTTCTGTATAAAGCAGTGGAGCGCTGATCGTCAATTGGTTTAATGATTTTATCGAAGGCTGCCACAATCTGAGCGATGTCTGCATCTGCTAATGGTATGGTCTTTCCATACAACTTCTTCTCAATATCAATGGAACGAACCATAGTAGGTCCGACCGCCCCGAATGCAAAGCGAACATCCTCGATCCGAGCACCATTTATCCGGATATATCCCGCAAACGATACTTTTGCAATTGCATCTGCGTTGCGGTTGCCGACTTTCTCAAAAACAACATGTGAACCATCTTCTACAACGGATGGCAAGATAATTTCAACCAACATTTCATTGTGATGACGTTGAACCCTTCGTGGACCTTGAATAAAATCACTAATAGCTACTACACGATCACCATGAACGGAGCGCAGCAAAAGTTTTGCGTTGTATACATATAATAATGGCAGTGAGTCCCCAGCTGGAGAAGCATTGCAAATATTTCCTCCCAATGTCCCTCTGTTTCTAATTGCCGGTGCCGCAATCGTTTTGATTGCATTCTTTAATGGTATTGGAGTTAACGGGTCTTCAAGTAAATCGCTATAGGTACAGCAGGCACCGATGTGGAGATCCTTATGATTTTGATACACCCGCTTTAGCTCAGAAAGGTGATCAATAAAAACAATCGGTTTAGGGATTTTCGGGGGGACTCCCCTTCGACTTTTATGAAGGACCATGACATCTGTGCCTCCGGCAATGAGCGAACAGTTTTCTTTATTCAATTGGCTCAACGTTTGGTCTAAACGATCGAAGCGATACGCGGTTATTTTCTCTGCCATAAGCCGTCCCCTTTTTTAGCTGCAAGCTTAATCGCATCAACAATCATATTGTAGCCCGTACATCGGCACAGATTTCCAGAAATACCTTCACGAATTTCAGCCTCTGAAGGATGAGGGGTTTTGGATAATAAAGCTGCACTTGCCATGACCATTCCAGGAATGCAATATCCGCATTGTACTCCTCCGGCAATGGAATAGCTCTCATCTAAAATCTTAAATTGTTCCGTTTCCATGATCCCTTCTATCGTTTGAATATCGGCTCCATCAATCGAGCCAATTGGAATAAGGCAGCTGTTTTGCAGGAGGTTGTTCACAAAAACACTGCAGGCTCCGCATTCTCCTTCACCGCAGCCTTCCTTTGTTCCGATTAACTCAAACTCATCTCTTAATAAATCTAGTAATCTTTCTGTGGCTGGGGCGACAGTTTCAACCGTTCTTCCATTAAGCGTAAACTTAATCAACCTCTTCACCTTCTCTCATCCAAAGACTTTCAATAATGACTTCTGGTGTAATTGGAATTTGCTGAAAAGAAGTTTGCAGTGCATCCTCAATCGCTGCTTGGACGGCTGGAGCGCCGCCGATTAATGTCAATTCACCTGCCCCTTTCGCCCCGTATGGACCATCAGCATAGGGATTATCAAAGACCTTGCTTTCGATTGAAACAACGTCCAATGAAGTCGGAGGTCCATAATCTGATATGCTTTTTTGTTGGATTTTTCCTTGCTTTGACGTCATCTTTTCTAGATAACCGTACGCTAATCCTTGAGCTAAACCACCATCAATTTGGCCTTTCATAATCCGTTCATCGATGACCTTCCCAACTTCATAATTGCAGTATACTTTTTGCAACTTTACATTTCCTGTTAATCGATCAACTTCTACTTCAACGATATTAACGCCCCATGAATAAGCCGGGTAGGCATCTCCAGTGAAGGTTTTCTCGTCCCAAGGAATCATTTCACGGTGTACATAGTTCTCAACTATTTCCTGTTCCACCCCTATTTGCCACTTACATTTAAGTTTTTTTGCGGCACGTTCAAGCAATTTTCCCACGATCATTGTCGTCCTGGAGGCTACTGTTGGACCGGAGTCGGGAACCTCTTTTGTATCGGGATAAGGGTACAAAATTTCTTCGTACGGGAGGTCTAGTTCTTTGGCGACAATTTTACACAGCGTCGTCAAAATGCCTTGTCCTATATCAGAATTTGAGATTTTTAGCGATACTTTGTCGTCCTTTGATTTAACCAGCTTCACCGTTGCTTTAATATGATCTCTTTCGCCACTACCTGTAAATCCACAGCCGTGGAGGAACAGCGAAGTTCCTATGCCTTTTTTATAGCGCTGATTTTGCTGATTGAAACGCTGAAACTCCCCTTTTTTCTTATTGTAATCTGACACATTGAGTAGGTCCTCAATCATTTCTTCCATTAATATTGGGTCGCGGAATTTCCCTTTGGTGATGGTAGGGTCTCCTTGTTTGACGAGGTATTTTCGTTTATATTCAAGTGGTTCGATGTTTGCCAGTTTACTAAGATGTCCAATATGACTTTCGATTCCGGCAAAGCTTTGTGGAGCACCAAAGCCTCTGAAGGCACCGTTCGGAACTGTATTGGTTTTTAGACAAAAGCCTTTTGCATGAAAATGCGGAATTTTATAAACACCCGCACTGTTAATCAATGCGCGCTGCAGAACGACAGAGCTCAATCCCGTATTCGCTCCGCCATCAAGAAAAATATCAACACACATGCTCAAAATATTTCCTTCCTTATCAAGGGCTGTTCGATATTTGAGTTTGGCTGGATGCCTTTTCGTTGTAACCGCCATATCCTCAGAACGGTCGAACACGAGCATCACCGATTTTTTGACTACTTTTGCAGCAACGGCTACGTGACACGCCATCATCGAAGGATAATCTTCTTTGCCGCCAAAACCTCCGCCAGTAGGGCTTTGAACAACTCTGACTTCATCGTCACCACATGCTAAAGCGCTTAACAATGCATTTTTTATATAATAAAGACATTGCATCGATCCCTGGACAACAATTTCATCATCCTTATAAATCCCGAGCATTCCCTGTGGCTCAAGATAGACATGCTCCTGATAGCCCGTATCATATTCTTCTTCGATGATTTGATGAGCTCCCTGTTCGATCTCTGAAATGTTCTCTAAGCTTTCTCCAAATTCATAGCTTGCTAAACACGCGGTTGTTGATTTATTTTTGATTGCTTCATCCAATGTATAAATAGCCTGATGTTCTTCAAATTCAATCTTCACTTCATTTAACAAACTGTACAGGGTATCCAGATCTTTTCCAACGAGCATGAGAATCGGCTCACCAATATAATTGATCCACTCATTGGCAAAAATGGGCTGATCTTCTTTGATAATTTTGACATAATTCGGTCCGGGGATATGCTCTGCTCCAACAGCTTCATATCCATCCGGAAGGTTTGGTAATTGAATAGATATGATTTTTCCATAAGCAATTGGCGACCGATATAAAACACCATAAACCATATTCTCTACTTTCACGTCACTAATATAGGCCAACTGGCCAGATACTTTACCTTTATGGTCCTTTTTGTGCACAGAGGTGCTTATGTCTTTTAGATTCATTCAACAACACCCTTCGACTCATTTTAATAGACGACATATTATGAATAAAAACCTCTTCCTACGATTTTATAAATAAGAATGATATTTTATGATTAATTTCATTCAAGAATATCGGTGTTTTTATTTGTTTTTTAGACTTTGTTAATCTTGACTGTTGATTGCAGCAAGTGGCACTTCGCTTTCCGCGCGCATTCGGTGTGAATTCGCGCCTGTAGGTTCTCACTTAAACCTTATTTCCTTTTATATTTAATAATTTCGGTTTGATTCGCCCTTGAAAATTGCATAAAATAAACAGAAATGAATCATTCCTTACATTATTTCTAGTAAATAAAGCTTTAAATAAAAAAAGCCCGATAACGGAGCTTATTCGAAGTTGCTAATATAATACGTTTACTCTTTCATGTGATTTCAGATAATCGCAATAGTATATAATTACATAATGTATGTGTCATACATTACAGTCTTCATCAATTAATTTTACCTAGCGAAAATGAATGATAATAATCAATGGCTTTTTGGTAATCTTCCAGTGTATCAACATCAATAATTACTCCTGGGTCATCTACATTTACGTATTCCTTTTCGAACCCCCCCAGGACCACACGCAAATTACTTTCTGGATTGGTATCGAGAATTTTCAGTTTCACTTCGCTTGATAATTTGATGGGGTGACCACCTTTATAATTAAAGCTGGGAATAACTACGTTCCCTTTGTGTTCTGCTATTAGCTGAACGGTCTCTTTTTTAACAAGCGGACAATCTCCGGGTGTTATAAAGAAGGTTGGGGCATTTACTTCGTTGCAGCCCCTTTGAATGGAAGTAAACATTCCCTGGTTAAAGTTTTCATTATAAACAACCTTTATCTGAAATGAAAAGGTATTTTTATTGCAGATTTTTGAAATTTCCTCCTGAATGAGTTCCTCTTTAAACCCAGCTACGATGATGACTTTGCTGCATAATCCTTCAAATTTAGAAATCGTTTGCTCCAACAAGCTCATTTGCCCCAGTTGCAAAGTCATTTTAAATGCATTCGCTCGGCTTGAATATCCAGCAGCTAAGACGATGGCTTCCATTTTTTATCACCCTAATCTTTCGTTTAATCTTAATCATCTATTCGTTTTGTCACTTAAATCCTACATCGTTTACATCCCATCCAGAGTTATGCCAAACTTTGTTTCACTATTGGTGAAATTTTAAATTTGAACGACATAACAACCAGGTCCACACCAGACATTTCTCTCTACCACATTTCGAATTTCTTTCGGTAATGAATGCCACTTCTTATTAGTAGCAAGCGAAACCACTTTACAACGAAAATCTTGTTTTTTGCCTTCTTTTGCATTTTTAGCTTGCCTACGAGTATTTACTCATCTTTATCCATTTTTCCACCTTTCAATGACATTTTCTTTTATAATCCTTATGATCTATCATTCTTTAATAGACCATTACGCCTCAATAGCTTTTTACCTTTTCGGAGGTATCACAAAAATGGCCACTAGAAAGGTTCTAGTGGCCAACATACATCGTAGAATTCACATAACTAGAACAATAGGAGTGAACTTGTCGTCTTCCTACCTATTAGCTAATCGTTTAGGGTTCACATTCTTGAAGGCAATAAAAACTGTTTTCCTTTTTCAGCTCAGCAATTTCTAACAATGCCCCAGTTTGTTCATTCATAACACGAGCTGGAAAAGGCAGTCCATTCTTGGACCACCATCTCTTGAGAAGCGGAACACGACTGTTTAAAGAATCCGATATCGAAGCTTTACAAGTAATTAAATGTCTAAAATCCACTGGGATGCCTATATCCATTTGCGTTCGGGAGTTTCCCTCAACAATCTGGCCCTAAAAACAAGAAAACGTCAAGTTGAGGGTAAGACCGAATGATAAAAAAATGGGATGTTGATATTCAAAAAAAGAAAAAAATAGTGCCGAATGAAAGACCACTCTGCTCTATTTTTTAATATTGTTATTTTCCTATTTCCAAAGCTTCTTTCGCATTTTTGAGGTCTTGAGAAACTTGTTCTTTGATATCATATGCATGGTACATCTCTTTTTCTATCATGTATTGGGCAATTTTATCATGCAGGTCAATTGCAGTTTCAAGTTCTCTTTTTAATACTTTCTTTACTTCTGGTGTTGCTGTCTCTGTAATTGCCACCGCCAATGATCTTACACCGGATTTGGCAGACAGCAGCAAGTCAGTTGCAATTGTCTGATCATCAATAATATCTTTAAGAGTATTTAACTTTTCTGTTTTAGTAGTCATATATATCCTCCTTTTATGCTTCTTCCAAAATTTTTGATAGATCTTTGACCGCTTTAGTGGATGCTTCGACATCTTCTTCTAATATCTTCTTTAAATCTTTATCTTCAACAAGTTCTAACATAGCTGTGCCTTTCTTTACACAGGACGTTTTAAATAACAAAACTTCATGTACTTCTAATTTTTCATGCATAGCAAGGTTTTTTGTAGCCACTGATAAATCCCTCCAATTTTTATTAATCTTACTGTTTTGATAAGTACCCGATTCCCTCATAAGTAAACATATATTGAAAAAGTGACAAATGCTGATAATTAAAAAACGTTCCCTACAATGTGTAAGAAACGGGATTATTTACGCTTTTAAATCTTAATCAGATACCAGTGGTAGGAGTCAAACCGATTGATTTCAAATTTTTTAAAATATGCCCTTTAGATTCTAGTAAAATCCCTCCATTCTATTGGTAAAAGTCCTTGATAATTCTGAGTAAGAAAACGATCGTCAACTAGAATACTCACTCCTTGAATTTAACAATAATAAATAAAGTGTGGTCATAGTCAATTAGGAATCAGAGCCAATAGATAATTGCTATAGCAATCAAAATTTATTCGACACTTGACCTCAATTAAAAACCTTGAGAGACAATCAGCCAATCAAGGTTCTTAAAAATGCTTTCTATATTTTATGTATATCAACAACATTGCCTGGTGATTCACTCAAGAATTTTAATATCTTTATTTTCCAGGACATTCAAAGGGTTTTTCATGAATGTCCTACTTGAAATTTGCATGATAATCCCTATCCTCACAACAATGCTTTTTCGATTACACCCTCATGGTATAAGTTAAGCACCTTTTACTTGAATGGTTCCTTTTGTTAAATTTTAAGCTGACTTTTAAAAAAACTGAACCTTCATCAATAAGCTAATACTTTAACCACATCGAAACTCAATATTTTATTTAAAATAATATATTTGATAGATAAACAACTACCGTAACTGTAAACATACTACATAAAGTCGATAATAAAACGGTTTGTGCAGCATATTCAGGATGATTTCCATATTCCAAGGCAAAAAGGGAACTATTTCTTGAAGTAGGGAACGAGCTTGCAATAAACAATGCCTGTGCAATTGTACCTTCTAAACTAAGTATTAAAATTGTGACAAACGCAATACAAGGTGCCAATACTAGTCTGCAAAGAATACTTAGTACCAATGGAGTGGATAACCTATGAAATTTTATAAATGCACTCTGTGCCCCAAGTGTAATGAGAGCGATCGCCAGAAAAGCATCTGATGTATTTTCTATCGGTGTCCAAATAAATTCTGGAATTCTTATAGATGGTGCTTGGAGAAAAATCCCTAATAAAAAGGCATAGAATACAGGGTTTTTTAAGAATATCTTCCTTGCTTGAGATCCTTTACTATCAACAGATACAGAATTAAATAATCCATAGGTATAAGTAAGAAGATTTTGAAAAATCATAACAACAACTTGGATAGATAAACCTAACGGATTATGCTGAAAAACAAGTTGACTCACAGGTAATCCAAAATTGCCAGAGAAAAAAATTATATAATTCAGACCCTTTCATTGTTACTTCAAAAAAATACATATTGCAATCAAAATGATAGAAAACGAATAATCCAGAATATAAGTAATCTTTTTTCTTTTCCCATATAATACTTCCCACTTAACTTTTTAGATTATTTTAACATAAATGTATATAATTATATAATTCTGAATATTGTTTCATTATGTTATAGTAAAGAGGTCAATATTTCGTCATTTATTTGACAAAAGCACT
This sequence comes from Metabacillus bambusae, assembly GCF_017497975.1. Classification (GTDB taxonomy): domain Bacteria; phylum Bacillota; class Bacilli; order Bacillales; family Bacillaceae; genus Metabacillus; species Metabacillus bambusae. The sequence goes on from NZ_JAGDEL010000003.1 coordinate 289,975, forward strand.
TACCGGGCTCTTGCCCGGTCTTTTTCTTTTTTTATAATCGCTTCCCTATAAATAAAATTTTATTAAGAACCCTTCCTCCGTTGCTTAGCCCTATTATGCTAACATCTAGTTTTTTTTTTGACTAAACGATTTCTTTTTTCTTCACTACGACTGATTCCCTGACACATAAAGATATTGCTTGGTGAGCCATTATAAATCCTCTTTTCACCCTTGAAAAAAATGTAGGGAGAAGATATTCTCCCTAGAGATAGTTTATTTATACTTTTCAAGTGCTTTGTTAACTGTATCTGTAACTTTATCTAAATTAACTTTTGGTGTACCATTTCCTCGTATAGAATTTTGTACTGCATCTACGAGTTCGTTCCATAATAGTTGCCCTTCAGGTATAGCCGGCCTATGATGAGAATTTTCCAAAGCATCTATAAACTCTTTTTGAATAGGATCTTTAGTGTAATCAGAAGTTTTGTTGACAGAAGGCATTGAAGAATATAGTTCATTTTCATTCAATAAACGCTGTCCCTCTTCTTTACCGGTAAACTCTAAGAATCTCCATGCTTCATCAACACGTTTGGAACCTTTAGGAATAATAAATGCATATCCACCGGGCCAAGTATTGAAATCTTTCCCTGTTGGCGTAGGAATAGGTGTGACACCATAATTTAAGTCTGGCTTAAATTTTTCAATATTTGAGACTGACCAATTCCCATCGACTTTCATACTAAGCTGACCTGTAATGAATGGGTCCATCCCCCCTTCACCTTGAGAATTTGTAAATCCATCAATGTCCTCTACATTATATTTATTCGCAAAATCTGTCATCCATTTTAATGATTCAACAATTTTAGGATCATTCGCGGTTACTTTACCTGTTTCCTCTTCATAAAAATCACCGCCGAAAGCCCATCCCCAAGTATAAAGCCACCCTTGTGCATACCAAGGTATAAAACCAATCCTTTTAAAGCGATTTCCGTCTTTAAGGGTTAATTTTTCAGCTGCTACTTCTAATTCACTGATGGTTTTCGGAGGATTTTCCGGATCTAAACCCACTTCTTTAAAATGATCTTTATTATAGAAAAGTAAACGTGAACCTACATTAATCGGGATTCCAAATAATTTTCCTTTATAATGTGATTGTTCCCATGCAGATGGGTAATACATGTCCTCTGTAATTCCGGATTCAGCAGCCATATCTGTTAAATCTGTTAATGAACCTTGTGCAGCCCAGGAAGCAATTTTAAATCTATCAAAATAGGCAACATCAGGGGAATTACCACCAGCGATCGCTGTTAGAAGCTTTTCGTCTGAACTTTCATTTGATGCTGTATAAACCATTTTAAATTTAATATCAGGGTTCTTTTCTTCAAAAGCTTGTACAGTTTTTTCTAGATTCTTTAATTCACTGTCTACTAAATTATGCCACAATGTAACAGTTGTATGATCATCACTATTTCCTCCATCTGAACCTGATGAATCAGAAGAACAACCTGTTAAAAACAACGAACTTATCATTACAGCTATAATATTTAAAATAGTTAATTTTTTAAGTTTTAATATCATAAAAACTCCAACCTCTCTTTATTAAAATATTAATAAAAGACATGAAGCAGCATATAAATTTCTGCAAACAAAAATCCTGGTCAAAAGAGAAAAATATCCTTATTCCTACTAACTGATAATTCGTCAATCTACTTCAACATTGTAAAGAAAGTTATAAATAAGGAATTTTTAACTACCTTCCAGGATTTTAAGTAATCCTATTGTATGAGAAGAATATTGTCATTTAGTCTCTATTCTTTCGATAAGTTCTTGGAGATTTTCCCTACTTTTGTTTAAAACTTCTATTAAAATGGGTTAACGTATTGAATCCACAAGCATAACAAATTTCAGTAATTGGCAATTCAGAACTCTTTATTAGGGATTTTGCAAACTGAAGTCTTAATTCTTGTAAATAACTTTGAAATGATATTCCAGTTGCCTTACTAAAATATTTGCTAAAATAAGTTGGGGAAAGCTGTGCTTCCTTTGCAACCTGTTCCAAAGTTAGTCTCTCACGAAAATGATGCTGAATATATGAAAGTGTTTTGGTGATATGTTTGTTTTCAAAATTAATAGACTTTTGTTTGATGAAACCTTTTTTTTCACCAGATCGTCGAATAAATTCTATTATTATACGTTCCAAAATATTTTTGTTCATCAATTGGTTCCCTATATTCAAGCTGTGTTCCTCAGCCCATAACCTTTGAAACTCACTCTCAATATAGAGTATATCTTCTAATTTTATTACAGCAACATTCTCTACCATTCTACTGAATAACATCTCTTGTAAGCCGTCTCTTAACATTTCTTCAGAAAATATCACATTATACAATTCCACTTTTGACCCATTTTCAACATATATTTCATGAAAATCAGCAGGAGATAACAAAAATAAATCACCTCGTTTCATTGTGTAGGAAATACCATTTAAAATTTGCTTTCCCTCGCCTGAAACAACAAAACTGAGCTCATAAAATTCATGCCAATGTAATTCTATATGTTCTTGAATTGTATGATAAAATATACGAAATGGGGAAGAAGGTACCATATAATGTTGGTTAGTAAGACGTTCTGGTTGTTTATAGTTCAATTTACTCTTCCCCTTTTATCCAATTATTCACAAAAAGAATAGAAGCTATTTGTTTAAACAAAAGGCTGTTCCTAAAACATTTTTAATCAAATATTTTGGGAATACCTGTATACACAATTACATTTAACCTGGTTTATTGCCTTGGCACTAAGCTTTTCAATTTCTTCTTTAAATCTGCTTGCCATCCAAAGATTAATAGTCCACAAATCACTTAAAGGTTGATTAGTGTAAGGTAATGTGTGCATATAAAATGGAGGAGGACCAAATTCAGGAACAACAGTTAAAAAAGAATGACCATCTTCTTTACGTTTTAAATAGATTTGTTTCCACCAATTTTCATGTGTTATCAATTCATTTATATACTCAGGAGCCCTAGGATCAGGCACTTGAGGACCACCAGGGTATCCTACACGAAGATGAATTTGATACGCCCTTTTTATTACAATTTCTAAATTTTCGGATTGATCTTCTAATAATGATTCACATACAGAACACCAGTGGCTAAAGTCCGCATTTATTTTTAGATCATTAATATCATTTAGAAGTCTCGCCGTGTTCCATGGAGTGAACATAGATCTCCCTCGATGTGTTTCATGAACAATTGTAACATTTGCTTCTTTTTCAATTTTGACAGCACTTTCAAAAAAATGTAATTGATCATCATAAAACATGTCATCTTTTGCACTATGAGAATTAATAAGGAGTGGACTGAATCCTAGTGCACGTTCCACTTGTGATTCAAACGAGGCTAAATAGTCTCCTCTAGTTACTACTTGTGGTACGTAATCTAATTCATATTTCTCAAGAAGCTCTTTAAATTGATTTTCAACATCTTGATCTGGTAGAGGAGATTCTACTCCTTAATATCCTGCCTCTTTTATCTTTTTAAAGCATGTTTCCAAAGGCTCTGTCATTCCCCATAATGCTTTAACTAATTTTAATTCCAAATTATTCCCTCCCGAGTGTTTACACATTTACAAATGGATTTCCAGCAATATCTTTTCCCCGTGCTAACCAAATTTTATGACTTTTATTTTTCTCAAGATCGACCTTAGTTTCTGTCGAAAAATAACGCATTGTATACCCACAGCGACGATAAGGACTTTTATTTTCTGAAGCGCCATGAATAATGCGTGAATCATGAAGAGAACATTCACCAGGTTCTAATTCAAAACATACAGCATTTGTTGTATCTACGTTTTTAATTTGGGTATCAAATAAGTTTGTTGACTTATCGACTTCTTCGTATTCAGAAAAACCATTAACATGTGTACCCGGAATTACGTACATAGCTCCATTTTCTTTTGTACTCCGGTCAAGAGCAAGCCAAACTGTAACAATTTTATCATAGCGATCGACTCTTCCTTTCCAATATGCAGAGTCTTCATGCCAAGGTGTTGCACGTCCAACATAAGGATCTTTACAAATAAAGTGACTCGACCACAGCCCAATATTTGGTCCAAGAATCGGTTCAACAAGATCTAGCACTTCATCACTTAATAAAAAATCCAACAATCTTTCATCACGAAAATGCGGTGTATCTAATTCATCGGAAAGTTTGCTTCCTTTTACTTCAAGTTGATCTTCAAAAATATTTCTCAACGTATTCATTTTGTCTTCCGAAAACAATTGCTTTTTCTGCAACCAGTAACCATTTTCTTGATAGTACTTAACACTTTCTTGAGTTAAGGTAGTCATTTTCATCACGCCTTCTTTAACATTTATTTGAATTAACTGATTTCATTGTATTTGAAAGCGCTTATAAATACTTATCTTATTTTAAGATATACTTTGTATTTTCTGCTCAAGATGATTAATATCACACAAAATGTACTTTAACATAAAGAAAAAAGCGCAATTCTCCCTGCCAATTGCGCCCTTTAACGAAATATCATTCGACGATATTAAGACCTTTTTAAATATTTAAGATATTGCCGAAAAACCCCGATTACGGTAAAGCCGTCCAAATACTTCGTGATTGTTCCTTGGTGGAAAAACAAATGCCATCTTCCATTTATTAATTTCCAAATAAAACTATGCTGTGAATGCTGATTTCTAGTATTATCATTTACACGATATGTAGATAGGACCACATCTTCTGATTAGGTATGTAGCTTAAATTCATAAAGGTATTTTTCCCTACTACTAACCACGCAATCTTTCAGACAATCCTCTCTTCACCACACATACCCTGAACTCCCATATTCAAAAAAAACTTCCGCTAATATGCTTTCAAGTTCGTTAGTATCTTGGCGAACTACTGTCTTCAATTAACTTTCCTCTAAGGCAATAAATGCTCTTTTTGAGTTGAAACACTTTACATCCTTTAACCCCCAAAAATAGTGGTTTTGGTGAGTCTTATCAATACATTCATACAAAATTCGCTCGTAGTGGTAACTTTGTATCATTGTGGTCTGCAACATCCCCCCTGTGATTAGGTCATTTCAAAAATATTGATCAACATTCAAAAAATATCTCTTAATCAATTCATCTCTTGGACTTATTAATTGTTTCACTATCCGCAAGAGCTTTCTTATTTTTGTTAGTATAGATTCACAAATTAATACATAACTTGAAGCTTGTTTCCCAATATTCCCAAGTCTCTCTACTTCATAACTTTTCACTACCTATTTTCCCCTGCATTCTCATCCCTCATTTCCGAATTTTTTTTAGGACAATGTCCTCGTGTCCTAGATGCATCTCCATGTATATAGTGGATGGGGAAAAGGTATTTATTACTGATGGCATACCAAAACCTTTTGTCGCCTTCAACCTCAATGATTTTTGCTGGTTTTTCACCACATATAACTTAAGAAATAGAATTATTGTTAATAGTTCCTGAATATATGTATGGTACCTTGTGCTGCTGCTTATTCCACTCCAACTCTATTTCAAGAATCTCTTCTTGTTTTATACCATTCTTGTCAACATTACGGTATTCAATCCACTTTATTCTTTCAGGAAGTTCATCTGGAATCTTAGGATTGTAGCAAGATCACTATACTAATCACCGACTAAACGTCTATCGTCCGCATAAAGGACAAATCTTGCAAATATCCCATTTGCTAAGTCTTCATCTATAAATGCTTCTACAGGAAATTGCTAATAAACGAATTAATAAAGAAAAAAAAGCGCCTTCTACCGAAGTAGAAAACGCTTGATATTATCGCATATTCTCGTGTTATTGTACGTCCCATATAACGTAAAGTCGGTGTGAAAGCACCAAATCACTATTTATTTTGATTTTAACATTCGAAAATCATTCAACTAAATTCCGAATTTCTTTTAGTCACCTTGATAAGGTTACAATTTAATATTTCAGTCGGCCATCACGATATAAAATATAACCTGCTGCATATCTGTTTTATATTTTAGTGTTTGGACAGTGTATCACTCAACAAGCTGATCCTCAATAAAATGCATTCTCTTAATTACCTTCCCTTCCTTACTTTTGTCATAACTATAGTATTCTTTTTGTGGGTCGGCATCTGACCAAATTATTGATGCAATCAGATCATGCTTATGATGCTCTATCCGATCTGTATTCATGTAACTTTCATCAGGCTGCCAGTCTTTTGGCAAATCGTCACTTTCCCTATAGAAGTACATATAAAAAATCCTGTTTTTACCTTCTATTACTTTAATTTCGCCTTCAACTGGATGATCCTTACTGTATTTTCCAACTAATTCTTTCAATTGTATTAAATCTTTCGGTGGATTTAGAATCAAATAGTGCTTTCTAACAGTCACTACTTCTTCATCCTTTTTACCAAAGACCTCTTCTGTATTGTCAATTTCGAAAATCTTTGTTTCCCCACTTGATTCCTCATTCTTTGTACATCCAATTAAGTATAATGGAATTAAGAATATACCAATCATCAAAACTAGAATTTTCAAATTAACTTTAATCACTCAATTCCCCCTCGAATGGTATATCCATTTCCATTAAAGTAACAAAGGGCTTATATTCCCCATCATATTCATCATAATGCTGTAAGACAAACCAGGCACGAAATCCTGCTAAGTTGACGTACACCTTCTCAACATCTGGCTGATCCAACCCAAAATGATCATATAAACGAACATGCATGACTCCTTTAAAGTGATTCTGTTCTACTGAAAAATCTTTTACGGATACCGTATTCCCCCAAGTATCATTTACAGTAATTGTAAGTCCACCTATTCTATCACTCCAAGTGCTAAACGTCGGGTAAGAAGCTTCCTGCTGTATATAGTTATAAAATTCATTTGTTTCCTTTGTATTTTCATCAAACTTAAGTGCTGCCAAATTACCTCCATTTTTCTCTAGCTCATCAACTAATGCATTTTTGACTAATTCAACATAGGCTTTCGTTGTCTCATGCTCACTCGCTTCTTTAGTTAAAGTCTGGTTACTATACTCTTTACCAGTTCCCTCTTCAAAATGATCAATCATATCTAAAACAACATCTTCCATATCTCCCGTAGAATATAAGCTTGTTGACATTATCTCGAACTCATCAAAGAGAATACTTGGGAAATAAGATTCAAGTAATTGGAATCTGAACATCCAGTTAATGTCTTTTATTTCATCTTCTGTATAATCATTAGTTTTCATATCATTAGCTACATTTCCATATTCATCATGGCCTTCTGGTCTATCTGATTGATGAATTACTAAATTGGATAAATCAGAGTACAACGGTCTCAAATCCTCATTATCAAACTTTCCATCTCCATCACTATCTTTTCGGTCAGGAAAACTGGTTGGAAAGAAACCTTCAAAATGAATAGTAATTCCGAAAATCTCTCTCGTGAAAGTTTTAAATTGACCCATTTCTTGCCCATCGGTTAATCCATCTCCGTCAGTATCTTTCTTGTCGGGATTTGAGTAGATTATACCGTATGGTGTTTTCATTCCTACAATTTCATAAGTATCGTATAAGCCATCCCCATCTGAATCTGTTATATCAATTCCTACATCACCTAATGTATCTTCTTCGATATCAATTGAAGCTTGATCGTACTCTCCACCTGTTCTTATTGCAATATTGTGAAGCTCATTTACACCATGCGTCCTTGAGTAGTCTATTTCCCTACTCCAAAGCTCCAACCATTTTGTCTTATCAACAACAAGATATTCACCAAAGTGAGTAGTTTCTACACTTATTGTATTCTTACTAGTATCTAACACAGCGTTAAAGCCTTCAAACATTTCCTCATCTTCATTATACCAAATGATGGCTAGATCATCTTCCAACGTGTCTCCTAGCTTCGATTCATCATAAGTAAACTTAATGCTTGCTTTCTCAAATTCTGATTGCGTATTGATACTTACAGGAGAACCAATAATACCGTGTAAATTAGTTGTTTTAATATTTACTTTGTTTGTGCTGCTAATTCTAGTCGATTTATTAATATTATCCTTTGCACTAAACTTAACTTCTACACTTTTAATTTCTAATTTATCAGGCAGAATCAATGATTTACTAATAGATTGTTTATAGAGTTCTTGTGAATCCTTGATCTCGTCATCATCGCTGTCTGCAGCATTCGGATTTGTCTTTAAAGCATATTCATCTCCATCACTTAACCCATCGCTATCCGTATCATACTTATTAGGTAATGAATCAAACTGATGTACTTCAAATCCATCAATTAAACTATCTTGGTCTGAATCTTTCTTAATTAAATTTGTTTGATATGCCTGCTCGTCTTTATTATTCAGGCTGTCTTCATCGCTATCTTCATCTGCATCACTTATGCCGTTATGATCTGTATCATATTTTGTCGGTGAAATAAATGAATTTATCTCATATTCAATATTGTCCTGCAATCCATCACCATCTGTATCCGTTTTAAATGGATTCATTCCCTCTAGGAATTCTATTCCATCTGTTATAGTGTCACCATCCGTGTCAGAGGTAGATTCAAAGAGTTCTGTGTTAAATGTATAGCCTGATTTTTCAATTCCGAATAATACTTGTTTATATGCATTTTGATAGGATTTTGATGCAGGGATAGCTAGATCTTTTTCTAGAAACTCATTAGCTTTTTCAGACATTTTCACAGCGTTATTCAAATGAGCTTTTAGTTGATTTCCTTTGTTATCCGTTTGATCAGAGATATCCGTTAAGATGCCGATAGCATTTTTATTGACAATTTTATCCGATAAATAAAAATTAAAGAGTATATCTGCAATTAATACTTCAGTTGGTTCATTAAAATCGTTTTTTGATACATACCCCCACAGACATATTGTTAACTTATGTTTGATTTCCAAGAGCAGATCACTTTTTAGAACCACTCCTTTTATATACTCCTCTTGAACTGCTTGTTCATATTGGTTAATCAATTGTTCAAACATATCAAGTTCATTCATATCTTTTTGCTTAAAGTTTCCGATTTTATCAAATTCTACAATCAGATTATCTAGTGCATTAGAATCAAACTTAGCATTCGTATCTTTTATGACGGTTGCGAAACGCTTTAATTCATTTATTGCAACCTTCTCATAGATTATTCCATCTCTGGTATCCTCATAGAATTCATATTCACTTAACCACTGTTTTACATTTTGCTCACTAGAATTCTTTTGTTGTCCTTGATTAGCTTGGTTATTACCCTTGGCAACCACTGCTTGCCCAGATCCGCCGAAAACTATTGCAAAGGTCAATAAAAAACTCAACATACTTTTCACTTTATTTTTCATAATGAAAATCTCCTCTATAAAAATATTAATTTAACCTATAAAAATATAACTATATAGAGTGAAGTGACATGTATTTACTCTGGTAGATACTTATAAAACTGTTGTTGACTTTTATAACGCAATTTTATTTGGTTTAATGATCGAAGCATACGATATCTTGGTTCCCATCCAAAGAGATTTTGTCAAAATCCTTGAGATATTGTCATTGAATCAACTCCTTTATAAATGTAATTTTTAAACATAAACTTGTCGGTCGGTACTTATTAATAAGTTATATACTGGTATTGTGAGTTCCTAAAGAAAACCCTCCTTCAAAACTAAGAACCAGTATCAAATGCTGGATAATATTTTTTTCAAATAAATACCTCTTTGTTTTTTTGGTGAAATAAATCTTTTTTTTACAAATAAAGTATAATTTGTAAAAAAATATAATCATCAGACTTATGGTTTATTTTGTAAGCGGTTAAAAGTCGTGTTTCTATCATATACAAGATTAAAAACTTTTTTGTGTATAGTTATAGGAGAAAATGCAACTTAGCTACTCTATTATTTGTATACTCTATACAAATCTAGTTAACATAATGAAGCACTATCAGAAGTATGCCAAAAAGCCAAACCCTTATGGTTCAAAGGTTTGGCCTATATTAAAGAAGCTAGGAGCTAGATCTACCCATTTTTGGTCTGTGAAAAGTCCATTTGGGGTATCGTCATAACAAACAATAAAGTCGTTTGAAAATCTAAGTTTAATTCCATAATAGCGCCCGTTTGCTAAAAAATATTTTGTTTATCATCTTCAGACTGAATTTAAACAAAAAACTATTTTGTTGAGCTGATTTCATAAAGATAGAAAACATAATCAGTAGGTACACTTGGGTAACCCTGTTGACATATCATCGCAGTAAGATTTCCTCGATGATACGTTCCGTAGTTGACTACATGATGAACCAATTCGGAAAGATGAGTATCTAAACGTTCGAATTTAGGATGTTCAGGGAAAACTTCTTTATCCAAATCACTTTCATTGTTAAGAAATTCTTGATACTCTTATGACAAATGATGAAACAACATTTCCATTTCCTCAAAACCCTTATTCTTTGTTTACTCTCGTGCCTGAGCGATGAAAGCTTCATTTATACTTTTTTCATGCATCACACCAAGCCATAGTGTATATAACGGAACAACTCTATTGTCACTTAACAGTTCCTTAATCTACCTTTCAATTCAAATGTTCTGTTCCTTTTCACTATAATAAAACGTAATCGACAGAAGAAAATTAAGTTTAACCCACCATGGAAAAATTACCTGTCATTGGAGCTTAATTTTTACCAATCCTATTAATGGAGGTGGTAATCATGACAAATCAAAATCCTATTAAGTATACTGGGAAGGTTCTAGATCAACGAAATGACCTTACTGGACCTGACGATTCAGGCAAGGCATTATATCCAAAACGGCCCAAGCATGTATCGATCCAGGATCCTAAACGAAAATAGATCAGACTCTGACCCCCAAGCAGTGATGCATTTTCCAAATGGGGGTCAGCTTACTAGACATAAGAACATACCTTAGTCTACGAAGAGAAAACGAAAATACCCAAAAAAATAAATAAAGAGCAATTAATAGTACAGATACATTACACCTGATTTAATTTCTATAGCTCTCAACCATTGTAATTATCAATAAAAATAAAGATATTATAATTAATTTCCCTGTAATTAGTTGCATAATAATGCTCCTAGACGATTATTGTAGATATAAACTTAACTATATTTTTTGGAATAATTTAGAAGGAGAGTTTTTTCATTTATTTTGAAAATGAGTTACTCAACAATCTAGTCCTTAAATGAAAAGAAGCACTAATTCTTGTTACAGAAAAGCGCCCGATTGTTAAAGATCTTAATATTAAAGAATCAATATTTCAGTAATATTTCTTCTTGAACTAAAGCCCCTGTTTAGCTAAAGCAATGATTAATTCTTAACCTCAACAATACTTGTGAACGAGCATGTCCTTGAATTTCTTTATCTCGAAGGGGTAACTTTCATCTTTAAATTGTTTCTTATTAAACATACATCGTCGTTAGCACCATAAAAAAAGGAGTTGCCGCAGCAACCTCCATTCTTAAACTCAAGCAACCCATTAGCGAAACATGCCCTCTGATGCTGAGAAATATAATCTTAAGTTTATCGCCACTCAACAATCTCATCGAGATTTTGTCTTGTTTTTGGACGTTTAGGATCCTCTTGCCGATATCCAAAAGCGACCATACAAGCTACACAGAAATCATTGGCGTTAATGATACCCTCATTTTGTAAAATCAAGAATATGGCACTTAAATGAAAAATGAGCGCTTATCCTTGTTCTAGGAAAGCGCCCTTTTGTTGAAGAAGCATATTTAATTCTTTACTCCTGTATTTTCAATGACGCGCTTCATCGTTTGAATTCGTCCCAAATGATTTGCTTCGTGCAGTAATGCCATACCGGCTAATTCTCCAAAGGTTTCAAGTCCCATAAATGGTTTTTCCAGCGTTTCATTTAACCGTTCAGCAGGAATTTGTTGAAGACGAACTAATTGATCTTTCAACTGTATAACTAGCTCACCTACGGTAGGTACATCGCCTTTCCAATCAGCCGGCTTTGTGCCGTTCCCAAATAATTCGATATAGTTTACCGGAAGATGGGTCGTTTTGTGGGGGAAGCCGAACATAAACTGTTCAGTAACCGTTAATACATGGCCGACATGCCATTGAATCGTGTTGTTAAAACAGTCTGGTTGTACATTTACTATTTCCTTCGAAACTGATTCTACATTTTTAATAAAATAACCTCTTGTCATCCCAAATTGTTTAAACACTAAGTTAGTCATACCTTTCTCCCCTTTCGAAATATCGACACTTCCATAATATACCATGAATATAGATGGATTAGGTAACATTAAGTGTAACCTTGAAATATAATTTGATTAAATTCACTCTATAAACCTTGATAAAAGAGCAAAAAGAAAAAGCATGTTTTGAAATAATAGATTCAATTGAATCATTCTTTTATAAAAAAGCTTCATCATTTCTGAGATCTTTCTTCAAATAAAGCGCCCGATTGTGGAACAAGAAAAACTTATTTCTTTTTCTGCCTTATTAACATAAGTCAGTCCATGTATTTCTAATACTTTATTTTAATAAGACAGTAAGAACAAAAAGCCATTTTTACAATAAACAAAGATGATCGTCATCTTGTTATTTATCGAATACAAATTCAGGATTAATGGTTACAGGATTTTTCATGACAAATAGCTTCTTCTGGATCATCGAAAAAAGGGGAGTCTTGAAAGCAACAGATACGATGTATGGTCGGATCCCTTTCACAAATTTTGACGAAGTAAAAAACAAATTTCCCATTCGCTCTTGAATTTGGTGAATTTCCTCAATCTCCTCACTTCGAATTTCTTGGACTCTACATAGAACTTTAGCTGAGACATCACGTTTTTGCAGTGCATCCCAAATAACATCAGCCGCCACAACTGCTGTCGTTACTGCTAATGAAACTCCTATTGCTCCTACAGGAGATGAACAATGAGCAGCATCACCGATCAGCAAGCAGCCATTCTTTGCCCACGTTTTAACCATATGATTTTTAGCTTGAAGTGGTACGAATGGTTTAAAGTCAACCAAAGATTCAGCAAATTCATAAAATCCTTTGTTAGCATGCATAATTTCTTGACGAAAATTTTCTATCCCTTGACGCTGTGATTCTTTCCATTCACCCCGTGGTAAAGCAATGCCTACTTGAAGTAAATCAGGGTATTTCGGCAATGTTATATAGCTGTGTCCCTCTGTAATTTTAAATCGTAATTCTTCTTCCCAATCAGAAGGCCGTTTTACACTGAACCAGATTAGATCACCAGGATAATGTTGATATTCTAATTCAAAACCACCTAAACGACGAATCGTGGAAAACCGTCCATCAGCTCCGACTACTATTTTCGCCTGAATTTCAAGCAGCTCTTTATTTTCCCGCTCAACAACCACTCCTGTCACAGTTCCATCCTTCTCGAGCAGTTTTTTTACCGGGGCATGAAACATCATATCAAACGTTGGATATTCCTTTGCTTTTTTGTACAGTGCTTGAAGTAAAATAGGCTGAGGAATCCAGAGAGCATAAGGGGCTTCTGCAATCATGGAAGTAAATTCAAAGTCACCTTTCTTTTTATCATAATGATAAAAAGCACCTTTCTTTAGCTTAGAATGAGGCAATTGTTCGATATACTCACGTAATTTCAATTGATTAAGCAATTGAATAAAACGGGGCTGAAGCACTTCTCCACGGTATTCACGATCAAAATTATCGTGGCTCTCCAACACGATTACTTGAACACCAACCTTAGCTAGTAATAAGCCCAGCATCATGCCCGCTGGTCCTCCACCAACAACAATGACTTCATTTTGTATTTGTTTACAAATCATTCTACATATTTCCTCCCCATATTCAAATACCAACATGGAATTATATGTAAAAAATTCGATATAATGCTTGCTTTTGTTATTCAAGAATATGGCCCTAAAATGAAAATAAGCGCTGATCCTTGTTTCAGGAAAGAGCCCTTTAATTGAACAACTAAAATCTAACCTTAATCATAATATCAATTAATTCTTCTTTAACTAACGCACCAATAGTTTAAGAAGAATTAAAGCTAATCCTAAATTATTAATAAACTTTTGTATCATTATTTATATTTTCAATTTTAATAAAATCGAACGCTGCTTCGTAGCCTTCTCCTTGCGGACTGCAAGCATAGATGCCAACTTTAATATTATCTATCTCTTCAACTAAGTGAGTCATTCTTATTTGACTCCACGAAATACCATCTAATGAGTAATCAACATAGTAATTGTTTTCTCTTCTAGTTATTCGATAAAAAAGTGAAGTCTGGTCTTCTGAAAATTCCTGACTAGACCAATCAGAATAACCTTGATTTGTTACAACAACACCTAATTTACTAATGCCATCTGGTATATATTCAACAGAAGTCTTTAACCAAGTATCACTTGAAAATCGTACCATTAAACCAGCTTGGTCGTATCTATTCTCTGGTTTAGATTTTACCTTAGTAGTTAATCTAAAGTCTCCGTTTACTTCATAGTACAAAAAATGTCCATTATCAGCTTGAAAACCATAATGTGTTTTTTGCCAAAAATCTGTTTGCTTGTCAGTTTTAATAATTAGGTTCGAGCCTTTGTAATTAAGTTTCCACTCTTTAGGTGGGGATAACCATTCTAAATTTTTATCTATTTCTGCATTGTTGAACTCCTCTATCAGTATGATGCTATCACTCATAATCGTCGCCACCTTTACTTGTAATTCAATCTTTCGGCATGAATATCATTGTGCGCTCCAATAATTTTTTATAAAGAATATAGTTATATTCTTTAAACTTAAATACAATCCCTTCAGTTAACTATTTCTTTATTAACCGAACAGAAAATCTTGTTAGGCTAAACTATCAGTTTTTGTTTAAGTGAAAATTTTCACTGTCTTTATTATAAAACTTTTAATCATGCGTTCTTCAACAATCTGGCCCTTTAATGGAATAACGTTACTTTTTAAATAGCTTTATTATAATGTTAAAAAAGGAAGCTAAAAATGCTGCATTTTAACATATTCACATAAGTCTACACCAATGTTTTGAAGGATAAATAAAAGCTAAGTTTCAACTTTCAATTAGGTTGTAACTTAGCTTTTAAAACATGTCTCATGTCTATGTTGTTTAAGAATTAAATTTTATCAAATTCTAATAACCTCATATAAACAAACAAATTGAATTTTTTTGTTTGATCATTTCTGTGGCCCTTATTCCATTAAATCACCCGAGATTGAATGTTTGCCTTACTCAACTGAGTACCTCTACAGTAAATCCGCCTGGGGCTTTAACATAGAATGTCCATCGATGAGCCATTTTGGGCGGTTTCACATCAAATCCATCATCCTTCAATCGTTGATTGATCTCGTTTACTCGTTCTTTACTCTCTTGAAAGAAGCCAATATGAAAGGACTTGGGGTAGTTGGCCCGGGTATCTTTCATCAAAGCTAGTAATAATCCGTCATCATCAGTCATTACAGCAAATGAATTGCTATTTATACTCTTGGTTTGCAATTCGAAATATTTCTCCAAGAACTCTCGAGCAGCATTAACGTCAGTGACCGTAAGATTGATATGGTTTAGTTTCATAAGGTACACTTCCTTTTCTTAGCAATAACTTTTCAAAACAGCTTTACAAAGCTAGATGTAGACTTCTTGCTTTGTCTCTCTATTGTAACGATTAAAATAGATTCAGAAATCGATAATTGGAATGAAGTTCCCTGCAACTTTAGATTGAAGTTAAGACTTCGGTTTATTGATTGAATTGTCCATTAAAGATAAAGTAATTTATTGTCAGGCTGCCCTTATATGCAAAACGGGCACTTATCCTTATTCAGGAATAGCGCCCGATCGTAATATAAGCTTAGCAAAATAAAAAATCACGCTCTGCGTGATTTTTTTATCGAACTTTTTGTTTACGCATCCACTGAGTAGCGACCCATTTTTCTCCTTTAACAACTGGAGCTCCACCGTGAAGGGTAAGGTCGTTAAGTTCGGTATTATTATAAAAATATTCAAAGTACACGGCCATTCCTTTTTTGGGAGATACGGAAAAACCTAACTTAGGAAAATAAGTTTCTCCACCTTCTTCGACATCATTTAAGTACATAATTAATGTACTAATGCGATTATTTTTAGATGCTTTGCTGGTAGAAGCAAAATAATCGTGATGTGCTTTATATTCTTGGCCAGGTAAGTATTTTAAAATTTGAAGTCCTTCAGCATATTCAATGGATGGACCCATTATATCAGATATTCTTATTTCAATTTGATGTACAAGTTCGTTTTCGCTTTCTTCAAAAAACATGCCGCTGCTCGTTCTAATGTTGTTTTCTTCACGTACAGCGCCGATTTTTGAGCGTTGCATTTTATCTTTTGATAGTTGTATGAGTTCGTCACATTCTTCGTTACTTAAGACATTCCCTAAAACTAGAACGAGAGGATTTTCTAAACGGATGACAATATCAATCTCTCTATCTTCTAATTTAATTTTGCTCCCCGAATGTTTAAAAATCGTTTGTTCTTTGGTCATTAAAGATGTATTATCTAGAATCATCTTTTATCTGCTCCTCAAAAGACTTATTTTTCTGAATATTCACCTTATCATATGAAAGCGGTTACCTATAAAGATTATATCATGTATGATAAGCAAATTCTGCTAGTAAAGTAAATAATAAAGAGGGATTTGGTGAAGAGATCAACTAGAAAAAACAAACATAAAGTTAGCTTTTTATATATTTATAAAATAATATAGTTTTAATGCAGTAGATAATGCGGGTTTAAAAGTTATTCAGCGTTTTCCAGCAGGAAGGTTACATACATTCCACCTGGGCGGATGCCACCGTTAATTGGAATGGACCTGATTTTGTTTTTAAAAATATATACAATCAACCAATTTCAAGCAAAAACCTTAGAGAACAAGTTAACCATTGATATATATTCTTCAGATGTCATAACTATATTCCTAAAAAAGTACCACGTCTTCCTTATGATCAAAAGCACCCACCCAAGTGAGGTTACTTGGGTCTATTTTCGTTTTAGGGTAATAATTTGCATTAGCTTGATGGGTATGTGGTAGTTCCCCTAAATGAGTACCGTCAGAAAAATGCGTATTTACTAAGATATAACTAGCCCAAATATTAAAAAATCCTAATTTCTCAATGTTTTAAAGGAGAAATTAGGATTTTATTACTTCACAATCGCGCCCTATTGTTGAAGATCTTATGTACTGTGTCTTGTTGAACGCACCAATTACTTTAATAAAAAATGTATCTACAAATACACTTAAAAGAATGTTACCAACTGCTATTCCAAGAGCACAATATAATTAGGAGTCCAATTCGCATATGAATTGGGCTTTACTAATTTTATTTTGGAAGCTTGGTCCTACCACTAGATGCACCGGTAATAATCTTGAATATTAGATATACTGTAAAACATTCCTCTCTTGAAATTTTTTATAAGAGCGTTAAATATCTAGTTTACGTGTACCCAGCGCTTTCACCATTTCAGGATCCCTATGTGAAAAGAACAGGCTTTCTTTCGTGTCTAACGATGCAATTCTTTCCATATCCTCTTGATATAATTCAAAGTCAAAGATATTGAAGTTTTCAATCATTCTTTCTTTGCGAACAGACTTTGGAATCACAACGACTCCTCTTTGCGTTAACCAACGTAAAACCACCTGGGCAACGGATTTATTATATTTCTCGGCTATTGATACTAAAGTTTCGTTCTGGAACATGTTGTTTCTTCCTTCGGCAAATGGACCCCAGGATTCGATCTGAACATTGTTTTCTTTCATGAAATTAGCACTTTCAATTTGCTGGCAGAAAGGATGTGTTTCAACTTGGTTTACGGCAGGAGTTACTTCATTGTGAATAATTAAATCAATCAGACGATCGTTCTGGAAGTTACTCACTCCGATTGCCCTAATTTTTCCCTCACGATACAATTCCTCCATCGCACGCCAAGAACCATACACATCGCCAAATGGCTGATGTATTAAATACAAATCTAAATAATCCAGTTGCAGTCTTTCCAGAGATTTTTCATATGCTTTCTTTGTTCGTTCATAGCCTGTATCCTGAACCCATAATTTCGTCGTAATAAACAATTCCTCTCTGGGCACTCCGCTTCGTTTGATGGCTCTTCCGACCGCTTCTTCATTTAGATAAGAGGCGGCGGTATCAATTAATCGATAGCCTGACATAATCGCATCGTAAACGGCTTGTTCACATTCATTGTCATCTCGGATTTGAAAAACTCCAAAACCGAGTATCGGCATTTCAACACCATTGTTCAAAATAACCTTTTGCATAAAAAATCCCTCCTAATTTTTGAAAATAAAGTGTATGTTATTTGCTCACTCTTTTTGCGTAATCAGAACCTGAAGGATATCGATCTCCTAAAACGTTTATCTCCTTGAGCGCATTGTTCAAATCACTCAGTTCCTCGGTCGTTAGGTCAACGTCTACAGCGCCAATATTTTCTTCCAGTCTCTCCAATTTACGAGTACCAGGAATCGGAACAATCCATGAATTCTTGGCAAGTACCCATGCAAGCGCAATTTGAGCCGGTGTTGCGTCCTTCTCTGCAGCAACATTTTTAATAAGGTCAACTAAAACCTGATTCGCCTCAAGATTCTCCGATTGGAAGCGAGGCTGCTTGCTGCGAAAGTCGTCGCTTCCGAATGTTGTATTTTTATCAATGGTTCCAGTTAGGAAACCTTTGCCCAATGGAGCAAATGGAACAAAGCCAATTCCTAGTTCTTCAAGAGTAGGGAGCAATTCAACTTCAGGGCTTCTCCACATCATTGAGTATTCACTTTCAACTGCAGTAAGTGGTTGAACCGCATGTGCACGGCGAATCGATTCCACCCCTGCTTCAGAAAGTCCCCAATGTCTGATTTTACCTTCCTTGATTAGGTCTTGTACGACTCCAGCCACTTCTTCTATTGGCACATTTGGGTCAACGCGATGCTGATAATAGAGGTCAATCGTTTCGATTTTTAGCCGTTTGAGCGAGCCTTCAACCGATTTTCTTATAACCTCTGGTTTGCTATCAAGCACCTGCTTACCATCCACCATCTTTATTCCAAATTTAGTAGCGATGAGTACTTTCCCTTTGAATGGAGCAAGTGCTTCACCTACCAATTCCTCATTGTGATGATTCTTCCCATAAACTTCAGCAGTGTCGAAGAAATTAACACCGCGTTCAACCGCAGCATGGATTAAAGAAATCGCATCTTTCTTTTCTGGTAGCGGACCAAAACTCTGGCTCATTCCCATACAACCTAGCCCAATTGCAGAAACTTCTAGACCACTTTTCCCAAATTTACGCTTTTTCATTTTTTTCTTCCTCCCTTTTTTTAACTATTAGATGGTGCAACTTAGTTGCTTCACTAGAATTAGTAGCTAATCCCATATATTTCATTTGGAATCGACGACAAAGACGGCGTATTACATTTGTAATATAAGGAATCGCATGTTCAGATTTCGTGCCTTGAATTAATAAATAAACACGTTTTCCTGCTAATGGGGCAAGCTGATGAGAGTTAGCATGTAAATTTTCCATGTGTTATTCATGGTGATTTATCAACTCCCTTATCTATAATTTGATAGTTCTATGTTGAAAGCAAAGATGTGCAAAGGCTTGCTTCCTTATTATGCAACAATTGAAATCACTACTGGTATAACAATAGTGCCAGATGATTGCCTAATCCTCTCACAACCATTTACTCAAAAAGTGACTCGCATTATAATGAGACCATCAATGATAAAGAAACCAAAGGAGGATAATATGTTTGAACAATTATATAAACAAAGACTTGAGCTCACCAAAATCATAGAGCGTAACATAGGAAAGGACGGCACTCATGTCACTGATATTCCGTCTTTATTTTTCTCTCGTTATTCGAATGATACTGGACCAAAATACGGAGTTTACAAGCCTTCCTTATGTATTGTCGTGCAAGGGATGAAGGAGATATTTTTGTCACAGGAGCGTTTTCAGTATGGTCCTGCCGATTACCTTGTTGCATCGGTTAACTTGCCAATTACCGGACAAGTCACTGAAGCCTCTTCCGAAGTTCCTTATCTGGCTCTAAAACTTGAACTTACACCAAGTCAAATTTTAGAGGTGTTACGTGAATTTGAAATGGACGAGGACAAGAAGAAAAATCCCAAACGAGGAATGTATGTTAGCAAAATAGAACCGCCTCTGCTTGACGCAGTGACAAGGTTAGCGCGACTCCAAGATTATCCGAAGGATATCCCGGTACTTGCTCCTCTCATTATGAAAGAAATCATCTACAGGGTTCTGCAAGGAGATCATGGAGAGATGCTAAAACAAATCGCAATAAAGGGAAGCTCTGCCAATCAAATCAGTGACGTGATCGAACATATTATAAATAACTATGCTCAGTCACTTCGAATTGAGGAGCTTGCGGAAATTGCAAATATGAGTGTTTCCTCGCTTCATCGGCACTTTAAAGAGGTAACAGCAATGAGCCCAATTCAGTTTCAAAAACAACTGAGGCTGCAGGAAGCTAGAAAACTGTTATTATCCGAGTCAATGGATGCCACTGAAGCAGCATTCCGGATAGGCTACGAAAGCCCCTCGCAATTCAGCCGTGAATATTCCCGTATGTTTGGTTTACCACCAAAAGAAGATATTAACCGCCTGAAAGCGATATATGTATAAAAAAATGCATTAATCCAGAATCGGATTAATGCATTTTTTTACTGTTCTTTAAATGTCCTAGCAGCTCTATCATGCTTTTGAACAAATTTCAAGACATAATATGCCCCACTGATATATATTCCCATGATGGATAGATGATCTATTAAAAATCCTATGGAAGACTCTTCATAGTTCCAACCAAATGGATTATATACGGTTAACTTGTAATGCATATCTCTCTCGAATGAAGCCAGCACGCCATAGACAACTATCAACACCGCTATGACTACCCCCAAATAAAAAAATCCCCTACTCAGCAGCAGGGAATTTCATCACTTTCACCATCTATTCAACACAGTAAAATTCCTGGTGTTTTAAACTCGGCCATGTCGAAAAGGATATTAGCTGCTTCTTCTAATCCGTCTAGATGAGGTTTGCTATAATAATAGGAATTAGCGTGGACAAATTTTAACGTGTGCAAAAAATTCAATATTTATTTAAAATAGATAGAGGGAAAGATTCAATTTTTTATAGGACCCTTCTGTATGTATACAATTTTCTTAACATTAATATAACATTTTAAATGGAAGAATGGTCACGTATTCATTAGTAACTGAAATTATTACAAAATGAGAGATTGACTCTTGTTTAAAAAATAGGTAAATATCAGTACAAAAGGTAAATCATTTAAAGGTGATAAGGGGGATTTAATTGAGTTTATATAATGAAACAACAACAATTGATAAAATAGTTGCTATTAAAGATTCTTTACCGAAAAAACAAAGACAGTTATGCGATTATATTCTAAAAAATCATCAGTCAATAGGATTGATCACAATTAAAGAGCTTTCCAGTAATGCCAAAGTTGGAATTTCAACTGTGATGCGTACGATAAATGCCTTAGGGTATGAAAATTTTAATGACTTACGAAAAGATATCTATGATGAATCGGTTCCTTCCGTCTCAAAATGGACATTAAAGAATTCTTTAACTGACATTCAAAATGAAGGAGGGAAAAGTTCAACTTTAGTGCAAACTTGGAAAGAATCAGTTAATTTATTAAACAAATCATTAGATTCTAATTTAATGGAAAATTTTGAAGAAGCGATTGATGTCATTTTAAAATCAAGTTATATCAATGTTTTGGGTACTAGACCGTATAAAGCAACCGCCTTATATTTTGAACAGTTGCTTGGAGAATTCTATCCTAGGATAAGGCAACTAAGTCATGATACGGAAGTGATTTATGACAGGATTTTGCAACTTGAAAAGGATGAAATTTTAGTTGTTTTTGCATTTGAACCATACACTAATCGAATTATCGAAGCAGTTAAGGTGACCTATGAACTTGGCAATAGCATTATCTTAATAACAGACCATATCTCATGTCCAATTATTTCATATGCGTCTGTAACGTTGAAAGTAGAAGTTAGTAAAAAACAATTTTCAGTAATTCCAATTATTGCATTGATAGACTCATTAGTAATTGAAATTGGTAAACGGACATCAGAAGAATCGATTAAAAAGTTGAAGAGACTTGAAAAAACACTTAAAGAAAAGAATATAACGTTCTCCTATTAAAACTAGAAAAACACATTTTTTTATCCAAGTTGAAGAAGGAGTTTAAGCTATGAAAAAAAAGCTGACTCGAAATCGTTGTCATTCAACGACCTGATGAGTCAGCCTTTTGTGCTGTAATCTTCTATCCATTTACTAATACTATTAACAAATCTCCTGTTTGGATGCTTTCTCCATTAGAAACATGGATTTCCTTCACGGCACCGCTAAATGGTACTTGAACAGTTGTTTCCATTTTAGGTGGTCACCTTTATTTACCTTTTCCCCTTTCTCTACAAGGACCTTAATAACAGTTCCAGGCATTGTTGCGCAATTTGCTCCTCATTTCCTTTATCAGCTTTCACCTTTGTCACAATAGTTGATTTAATACTTTCATCCTGTATAAATCCTGTTGATTTATACAAATATCATCCTTTGATTTCAATGGACAATTCATCAGGAACCAATGTTTTCTTTGTAGACTTTTTGGATGTAATAATGACAGCTGCAATAACAAGAATGATCCCCATGTATTGCCACAAATTTAACTTTTCCTGAAAAATCATAAATCCAATTAGGGATGCAACTACAGGTTCTATCGTGGCAATTATTGATGCTGTACTTGATTCTATTTTGTTTAGACCTTTTGTATACAAAAGGAAGGGTAGCATTGTTGAGAGAAAACCAAGACCTATTACATAGAACCAGACTTTGATATCTGAAAACAAAGGTATTACGTTCCAGATTCCACTAAAAGGAGTTACTGCAATTGCTGCGAACAAAAAAGTATAGACAGTAATAGTTAAAGAGTGATATTTTTTTAGTGCAAATTTGCCAAATATACTGTAAAGCGCATAAAAGAGACCTGATCCAAGTCCGAGAATTAATCCATATAATGAAATTGTTTCATTATTATTTGGCAGTATGCCAATAACAAATGAACAACCGATAAATGTTGTAACTAAAGCTATGACCTTTTGTGATGACAGAGATTCTTTAAAAATTAGTCTCGAGAAAATCGTTACAAATGCAGGTGCTGTGTAAAGTAGAATTGATGCAATGGAAATAGATGTTTCTTCAATTGCACTAAACAAACACCAATTAAATAGAACAATACTAAAAATCCCAGTTCCGATAAAATATTTACTATCAGATACTTTAATTCTAAATAGCTGTCGATTCTTTATTATTACATAAAACACCAAAAATATAGATGCAGACAAAGCACGAATGGCTACAACCTGTGTTGGTGTAAAACCTAGTTCATAAAAATATGTGACAAAAATACTAATAATCCCCCATAAAGCTGCCCCTGCGCCTATATATAGTATCGCAAATTTGTTTTCCAACGGTCTATTCCTCCCCGCTTAAATACCAACAGATAGTTGGTATTTAGATTATAGCGTACTACACTGCGGATAGTCATGAACATGCCGGCCACAGCATTCATTGTATACAGAAAAATAAAACGTATTCCCCATTAAAATCCTCCTACTTATTCAGTCGAATATATGACCGGTATGTTAAAACACCGAAATATTGAATAACATAACGTAGCTAACTGAGAGCAGGCCTCCTTAAAAACAGAAGAAACTATTATTCCGCCACTTCCTTTTCTAAGGCAGCATTAATTTCTATCACGCCTCCTTTTTTAGAGCAGTATTTTTTCCTTTATCAGAACTCAAAAGGTAATTCTTTTTCTTCAGCAGATTGCCACCAATGCGAAAGTTTTCAAGGAACAACCACAGCATTGGAATCGACATCAGCAATCCTCCCAGATTCAACAGACCCTTAACGGAATCAGAACCTCCAGAAACCACTAGAAGGTAAGAGACTGTAGTCACAATAATTCCCATTAAAATTTTAATCTTTGTAGGTGGTTCATCATCAATCTGCTGGTCACGAACACATAGAGTAGCGAGTACAGAGCTCATGGGATCGGCCAGAGTTACAAAGGAAAAGATAACGGTTACAAGGAAAACTATTTGAATGAAAGTACCGCCGGGCATATTACCAAGAACCTGGTAAATTGTAGTCTGCATTCCGAACTCCTGTACAGCAGCCCAGACATCTACTAGACCAGAAGACTGCACCTTCATAATCATACCGGCAAAAATCCCAATCCAGATGATACAAAAGATAGATGGCACAAGTATGTTAAACAACAAAAATTGGCGAACAGTTCGCCCTTTTCCCAGGCGAGCCAAAAACATTCCTATAACAGGAGCATAGATTATAAAGGCATTCCAGTAAGTAATCGTCCACTCATTCGGCCACTGATCCTCGGGCACCATCGTATTATTATAAGTAATCTTGCTCCAGAAATTATCCATGATATTACCAAAAGCTTCAGTGCTGATTTTACCGATAAACTGGGCGTCTCCAAAAATCAACACATATCCTAATAAGAAAAAGAACAGCATCATGGTGATGGATGAAATTTTCGTCAGTCCCTTAGAGATACCAGTAACACAGGAGATGATAAAAAATGCACCAACAAATATCGAGATGAGCAACCAGACCATATTCCCTTGTGTTATATGAAATACACTTTGAATACCGGCACCTATCTGAAGAAGACCAGCACCCATGGAGTTAGAAACTCCACTGGCAAGAGCATAAACAGCAAATACCTGTACCACGGTGGTCAGCCAAAAAATCTTACGATTAAAACTATGCTCTACAAGTGAACCAAAGGAAAGACTTTTCTTATAATTATAAGTCAGCAGAGCGAATGCGAGACCGCATAAAGCATACATGGCGTACTGAACGAAGGACCAATTAAACATTGCCTGACTGACTGCGAAAATTGCAGCCTCCCGGGAACCGGCCTCTACACCGGCAGCTACAGGCGGTGTCATAAAGTGGTAGATTGGCTCTCCCATGGCCCAGAACAGCAGGCCAACACCAACGCCTCCACAGATGGTGATGGAAATCCATTGCCAGGTAGTGTACTCCGGCTTTGCATCCTCACCTCCGATACGAACGTCCCCATACTTAAATATCACGAAACAAATTGCAAAAATAATGGACAACACAGATAAAATATTAATCCACCAACCAAAATTATCTCCTACCCAATAAATAGTATTATTAAGGACCGTACCAAGCTTTTCTGTAAAAAACATACCGAAAAGAATTTCTACCGTAAGAATAATTATAGCTGGGATAAATACTGCCTTATAAAGTCTATATGTTTTTGCATTTTCTCTCATATATTTCTTCTCCCTCCCTATATTCAATATATTCTTGTAGATAAAGTTTCTCCCCCCTTACCTTCTTATTTCTATTAGAAAAAACATTAAGGTTCAGGCGAAATATTAAACATTGACGTCCTAGTATAATTAGATCATAAACGTTTTCAATAACTCCCACCAGCATAGGAAAACATTTCCCAGTTTACAAAATGAGGAAATTGGTAGAACTGATAATCACTGTTTTCGAGTAAGCGTTTGCATTATTTTGCAGTTGAAGAATTTCTCCCTCACTTTCGCCTGTATTATATTTATTAAAGTTGTAGATAAGATTATTGATTGAATAGTATAAGACTGTATTATAAATAGACTGAGGACTTTTCATATACTATCACCTAAAAAGTTTTTGGAATTCCCTCATAAACTCACACCATTGATTGTTAATGATTGGGTTTAATGAGGGTTATTCTATCTATATAAGTCTTAGGATAATTTCAAAATGAGTTTAACTGATTCTCTAAGGCAAAATCATGGTAATTAATTAGAAACTACAGTCTTGAATTTCTTCTCTTTTTGAGATTCAAGAAGCCCGAATTCCAGGAAGCTATTTATATTTTGTGCTGCAGTGAATCCTGTTTGAATAGCTGTTTCCGTATAATAGGAGCCTAAATAATCACCTGCTAAGAACAATCGACCCGCAGATTTTGTTAACATTGGTTGTATCTCTGCCCGACCTGGGAAAACATAAGCTGATCCTAATGGGAATTTGTTTACGTGAGCCTCAACTACATGGTCACTAAAACCAGGAAATATTTCATTTAAATCTTTCAAATATATTTGAATAATTTCCTCATCAGATTTATCAAGTAACCGACGACCACTTTCCCCCGGTGAAAATGTCATAAAACTACTACCTGGCTGCCTCTTAGT
Organism: Metabacillus bambusae; assembly: GCF_017497975.1. Lineage (GTDB taxonomy): Bacteria > Bacillota > Bacilli > Bacillales > Bacillaceae > Metabacillus > Metabacillus bambusae. Next base: position 316,288 of record NZ_JAGDEL010000003.1, read on the forward strand.
TTCCATTGAACGGACTAGATTAGATTGATGAAGAATAATGTCAAATGACCTTTTAGGCGTAGCAAAAGAATATACATTATCCCAAACTTGAGGTCCTGTTTCATTTGTTAAAAATGCTGCACTAACATGTGGACCATAGGTAACCTGATCAAGAGCGTTGGCGATTTCTGGGTCAATGTTTACCGCTATTTTTTTTGTAATTGGGGCAGGAGTTGCAAGGACTGCATAACGTGCTTCCACCACATGCTTCACGCCATCTTGAATATAGCTTACGACAACAGAGTCTTCTTTCTGAAGAACTTCTGAAACTTTCGCATTTAGGTGAACCCGTTCACCTAATGTTGTTGCAATCGTGTTCGTAAGCGTTGATGCTCCTCCAAAAATATTTCTCCCTAACCCATCATCTTTGTTCCATACAGTGTGGAAATATCCTACACCTGATCCTGCAGTCATTGTCTCAGGACTGCCAGTCGAACGGCTAACTGTAGGTCTAAAAATTGCATCTGCATCTGGTGGTAATTTACCAGTAAAGTCAGCAAAAGTTCGATCATCCATAAATTCTAAAATTCGTTGTTGTTGAATTCTATAGTCCTCTCCCGGACGTTTTTTTGCTACTTTGCCATATTTGATAACAGCTGCACGCACTTTAGCACCTGCACGTATCATAGCAAATCTAGATTTCCATGACATAGGGACCCTAAATGGGTATAGTTCAACTGGACCATCTAAAAGCAACTTCCCATTCAAAGACATTGCAGTTAAAATGCCAGGTACAGGTAATGCAGTTACTCCTACAGATTTAAATAATTCATCTGTAGCTGAACCAGCTCCAGCATATAGATGTCCGCCCCAATTTAACCAATAATCTCCTCGGCGTTCAGATCGTACACGCCCACCAATACGATCATCAGATTCTAAAAGTAAAATATCATGGTGTTTAAGGCGCCAGGCAGCAGACAAACCAGCAAGTCCACCGCCTATGATAATAACATCTTTCATTGGATTTCCTCCCATCCCTTCTGTGTTTATCATTCTATTAATGTTGTTTCAATCTTAGTTCCCCTAATTCATTTAATATTGTTTCAATCTTTGATTTGAACTGTTCGGAAGCAGGAACTAGTGGTAATCTACTTGGTCCTCCTGATAATCCTAGTGCTTCCAAGCCTGCCTTTACTGTTCCTGGAATCGTTTCTTCTTCAATAACATTATATAAATCTAGCAATTCTTGATTTAATTTCGTTGCTTCTTTTACATTGTTTTCATTTACGATTAAATCATATAGTTTTGCTATTTTTTTCGGAGCCAAGTTGTGGGCTACTCCAACAGCACCATGTCCCCCTAATGCTAATGTAGGTAAGATTAAATGTTCAAATCCAGTAAGTACCGCGAAGTTTGGATTGTCTTTTGTCAATGCAATAAGTTTAGAAGTATGCTGTCCATCAGCAGTATTTTTAATACCAACAATTCCATCTATTTGACTAATTTCATTAATTAATTCTGGATCAAGTTCAACACCTGTAGCATCTGGATAATGATAGATTACAATTCCAATGCTAGAGTTTTCGGCTACTGCCTTATAATGATCAATAATTCCTTGTCTACTAGTTGTCATATAATAAGGATTAATGACCAAGGCACAATCTGCACCAACTTCAGCTGCGTATTTAGTAAGTTCAATTGTATCTTCTGTCCGATGACATCCTGTACCAGCCATAACAGGTAATCTACCGTTTGATGTTTCACACACAAATTTAATGACTTCTTTTCGTTCTTCCATACTCATTAGTGAGTATTCTCCAGTACTTCCTCCCACTAAAAGACAGTTCATTCCTCCATCTATCAAATGTTCTATTAGTTGTTCAAGCCCCTTATAGTCAATACTGTTATCCACTTTCATAGGTGTAGGTAAAGCTGGGATCATTCCAAAAGGTTTATACATAGTTATCCTCCTCATAAATGTAAAATTAAACAGATTTTCTACCGTATATATTTAATCAACTAAACAAAAGGTAATTTTCAGCTTGTTAAAAAATAATTATCAAAATATATTTTAATTCTTTATTAGATTTGATGTTATCAGAAATTTCCAGTCTTTATTTGTTTAATATTCACATATACACTTTTCACTTCAGTGTAATTTTCTAAGCCATACTCTCCGCCCATTTCACGTCCAATACCAGATTGTTTGTATCCGCCGAATGGCATTGTCTCCCACTCAAGACCAACATCATTAATCCAGACTGTCCCTGCTTGTAGTTTACGGGCAATATAATGACCAGATTTTATATTTTCTGTCCAAATACTAGCTGCCAAACCATAATCGCTGTCATTTGCCCTTTTAATTACTTCTTCAACAGTATCAAAAACGAAAACTGACATTACTGGACCAAAGATTTCTTCACGTGCAATCGTCATATCATCTGTTACATCCGCAAAAATCGTTGGTTGTACAAAATAGCCTTCATTAAATACTTGTTCCCCTCCCGCAATAAGACGTGCACCTTCTCTTTTTCCTTGTTCGATATAGTCAAGAACAGTATGTTTCTGTTTTGCTGAGACGAGTGGACCCATATCTGTTTCCGGATCCAATCCTGGGCCTAGTTTCAACGTATTCACACGTTCTGCCATAGCTTGTAATACCTGTTCATAATGTTTTCGATGAACGTAGACTCGTGTACAAGCACTGCAGTTTTGTCCATGGTTGTACATCGTACCGTTAAATGCCCCTTCAATTGCTTCTTCTAGGTTGGCGTCCTCTAGGATGATTGAGGGTGATTTACCACCTAATTCGAGTGTTACTCCTTTGATTTGCTCTGCAGATTTCTTCATGACCTCTTTTCCAACAGCTGTTGATCCAGTGAACGACACTCTATCCACCATTTTATGGGTAACTATTGCTTCTCCAGCACTTCGACCGGAGCCAGGCGTTATATTAACAACGCCGTCTGGAAAACCAGCTTCCTTGAACAGTTTTGCTACATAAAGTAGAGAAAGCGGCGTTTCAGTTGCAGGTTTAATGACAACTGTACAGCCAACAGCTAGAGCCGATCCAAGCTTCCAAGCAGCCATCAATAGTGGAAAATTCCATGGAATAATTTGACCTACAACCCCGACAGGTTCATGTACTGTATAATTCACATAATCTGGTGATACTTGTGTTGTTTTACCTTGTATTTTAGTTGCGAAACCTGAATAATATCTGAAATGTTGGATTGACCCATCAACATCATCTGTTAATGCGATTTTATATGGTTTACCGTTATCCAAGGACTCTAGCTGCGCAAGCTCTTCACGATTTTCTTCCATAAGATTTGCAAACTTATAAATAAGATGTGATCGTGTAGCCGCTTCCATTTCTGACCATTCACCTTCATCAAATGCTTTTCTTGCAGCTCTTACGGCAATATCGATATCTTCAGGTTGTGCTTCGCTAACTTTTGCAATTACTTCTTCATTAGAAGGGTTAATGACATCGAATGTTTTTCCGCTAACCGCTGGTACATATTCTCCATTAATATAAAGACCTATAGATTCTTCCAAAAATTCTTTTACTTTAGGCATTAATTTGTAATCGCTTACTTTCAATTCATACACCTCTCCTTTAAATATTTAAAATAGCAACTAACTAAATTTTTTGAATCATTTGTTAAGTTAAATACTACCATCGAAATGAATCGTTGTAAACCATTTTTTAAAAAAAGGGAACAATATTAATCATTTTTTAAGATCAAAAAATAGAATAGAGATTATCTTATTATCAGACAAAATAACTTTTATCACTGTTAACTACCTAAAAATAATAGCTAAAAGTATTAAAATTTGAGTTATACAAGACATTGACAAGAGAATACTTTTAGGTCAATTCGAAAGACCATGGTTGTTAAGGTTATCCAAATTAAATAGGATAAAATTTTATATAATTGGGTTTACAATAGTTAGTACTGACGATCTTCTTTTGATGTACAATTAGATGCAATAAATAAATTTGTTTGTAATGAAATCTTTAAAGAAAAGTAAAGAGGGAGACCATAGGTTAATCAACAAAGTAACTTAAAAAAAGACTTCTACTTAATGACACAAAAAAGACAGATAATCAATCATCTGCCAATTTAAAAGCTATTTAGTTTCCTTCATATATTTTATATATATTTTATAGATTTCCTTATAATTAAGGATTTTCATCTTAATTTTTTAGGTTGGATTACTTAATTTTTGAATAAATTCACTAAAACTATTAGAGATTTTATATGTATTATCATCTTCATTTGATTGTGGAATGGTCCCAATAATAAACACCATAATTTTCCTTATCAGTTATTAAAACAATTAAACCTGAACCGGGATCATCTCCGATTATCAAACTTTTTGGTAACAAATCTTCTTCGAATTCTTCATGGTATTTCTCTAAATCAAAAGTTTTATTTACACCTATCCCGTATAACATCTAAAGGAATATTCTGATTTTGCTCCTATGCTTAGCTGTCTCTTTAGGTGATAATTTTTCAAATTTATTATTTCTCAAAGCTTCTTTTATAAAATTAATCTTAAAAATTCACTAAAATAGGCTCTTTAGATCCTCTTAAAGTCCCTCCATTCCCTCGGTAAAAGTCCTTGATATTTCTGAGTAAGAAAACGATCGTCAACTAGTACAATCACTCCTGTATCTGTCTCAGACCTGATTAATCGGCCTCCTGCCTGTAGCACCTTGTTCATGCCAGGGAAGGTATAGGCGTAATCATATCCGTTTTTTCCTGTTGTTTGAAAATAGTTTTTTATAATATTTCGCTCTAGACAAAGCTGTGGTAAGCCTACTCCAACAACGATGACACCATTCAGCCTATTCCCTTTTAAGTCAACACCTTCAGAGAAAATACCACCTAATACAGCAAAGCCAATAAGTGTATCAGTACTTTCTTCTTTAAACTCTTGTAAAAATTGTTCCCGTTCATCCTCATCTTGCCTGTTAGTTTGTATGATGATGCGGATTTCAGGATAGCTTGCGGAAAAGTCTTCATATACACTTTTCATATACTGATAGGATGGAAAGAAAATCAGATAGTTTCCACTTCGTTCTATCAAAAGCTTTGAGAGCATATCAATGATCTGCTTTTTTGTATGGTCTCTGTCATGGTATCTAGTCGATAATGGTTTAAGGAAGACCTCTGTTTGTTCTTTTGCAAATGGTGAAGGAATCGAAATGGTATAATCCTCTGACGTACCCCCTAGCATATCCAAAAAATACTGAAGTGGCATTAGTGTGGCAGAAAAATAGACAGTTGTTCGAAACTTTTTACTAATCTGTTGCAAGTTATGTGAAGGATCCAAACAAAACATTTTAATTTGTACCTCATTTTTCTCCGTTTCCACATAGGTAACATACCGTTCATCATAGAGCTTTGAGATTCGAACAAATCCCGTTGCAGCAAAATATGTATCTAATAGCGATGTTTGGTCGACTGATTTTGTTGGTTGCAATAATTCGATCTCAGCGGTACGTACAAATTCTTCAAGCATGTTGATTAGGTCGGCATGTAATTCCTTCAACACAAGATGCCCTTTCTCGGAACACTTTTTCTTCATTTCAATAATATATTTATTTATTTTATTAACAGATTCATACAAATTGGACCCTTTATATGCACGTTTTAAAGTAAGAAAATCTGACTTTTGTAATTCAGCTGAAAACATCTCTCGAGCCCGGTCAACTAGATTATGAGCTTCATCGATTAATAATGCAGACTGTCTTTTATGTTCATCAAAAAATCGCTTTAGTGACACTTTCGGATCAAAGATATAGTTGTAATCACAAATAATGGCATCTGCCACAAATGCTAAGTCTAAGGAAAATTCAAATGGACAAAGCGTATGCTTTCTCGCATATTCCTCGATTTTCGGTCGATTAATAAAGGTTTCATGAGAGAAAATATCTAAAACAGCCTCATTTATACGATCGTAATATCCATTCGCAAACTCGCAATACTCCTTCTGACAAAGGGTTTCTTCTTTAAAACATACTTTATCCTTTGCAGTAATTGTAACAGCACTCATACACAAACCTTTATTTTTCATAAGTGTAAAAGCCTCTTCGGCGGTTTGTCTTGTAATTGTTTTTGCCGTTAAATAAAACATTCGTTCAAGCTTACCTTCGCCAATCGCCTTCACTGTTGGGAATATTGTAGAAATGGTTTTTCCAATACCAGTGGGTGCATTTGCAAAAATATTTTTTTCCTCTGATATGGTTTTATAAATGGCACCTGCGAATTTACGTTGACCCTCTCGAAATGTTTCAAACGGAAATGTTAATTTATTAATGCTATGATCTCTTCTTATTTGATGCTTCTGCATGAGAGATGCATAGGGAAAATACTCCTTCACTAGCTTGTTTACAAACTGTTCGAGGTCCTCAAAAATAAAAAGTCTTTGAAATTTCTTTTGCTCTTCTGTAACAGAATGAATGTAAGTTAATTGAACAATCATTTCTTTCTGTTCATGATCTTTTGCATACATATACGCATACACCTTCGCCTGTGCCCAATGTACAGGGTATGTTTCCTCTTCTATTCCACTCAAGTCTTTTGAGGTTGACTTAATTTCATCAATAAGTATTTCATCATCACGAAAAAGCACCCCATCACATCGACCTTCAATCATGAACATCATCTTTTTATATTCAATTTCCGATTTAAGAAAAACTTCCTTTTGATCTGTTTCTTGATACTTATTTTGTATGGCCTTATGGGCTTTTGTCCCTTCTGTAAGGGTTGTCGAAGTTCGAAATCGATTATCAATACTTCCACTTCGAAACAAATATTCAACTAATGAACGTACAGAGAGCTTTATTTCGGGTAGCATGTGATCACCTATTTAAAATTGATTAGTTATATAGTATAAGGTATATCAGAAATTCACAAAGATAAAGTGATGATTAGTACTCTGTGCTTGCTTTTGGAATTTGAATTAGATATTTATGTTTAGATAGGGAAGAGATAGTGTAGAAGTGTTAATTAACGAAAAATAAGTTGGTTGAACCCTAGAAGGGATACATCTTATTTATTAATGATTTCAACCTTAAAGTAGAAAATCTAATAAATCATTGATGTTATCCCTTATTTCCTTACAACTCATGAGACCAAATTTTCAGCATGGTTTCTTAGCAAAGAAATCATACTATTCATAGACATTATAGTTGCTACCTTCCATCATCAATCTACAGCTTTCTTAATACTTACCTCATTTAGCTATATAAGTTTCATTTTCCTTAACTACAAAACTTTGCTTTTTTATCACTATTACGAATAGACTTGCTAATAAACAAAACATTCCTGCTAAAGAAAATGCCCATGAATAGGAGTCGAACAACTTGTATATCATTCCAGCTCCCCCTGCTGCCACGGCTGCGCCTAATTGGTGGGCTGCAAAGATCCATCCATACACAACAACACTTTTCTCTATTCCAAAGATCTGTCTTGATATGTTAACCGTTGGAGGTACGGTAGCTATCCAATCTAACCCGTAAAACACAGAGAATATAATTAGAAAAGTAATAGAACCTTCAGAAAGCGCAAATGGGAGAAACAAAAGTGAGGCTCCTCTTAAACTGTAATACCAAAACAATAACCACCGATTATCAAATCGATCAGATAACCAACCAGAAAGAGTTGTTCCTATTAAATCAAACACCCCCATTAATGAAATCATGGATGCAGCTGTAACAGCTGCAAAACCCAATCCTATACAGTAGGAAATAAAATGAGTACCGATTAATCCACTAGTCGAAAGTCCGCAGATAAAAAAGCTACCTGCTAATAACCAAAATTCCTTCATTTTTACGGCTTCAAATAAGGCGTTAAAAGCTATACTTATAGGGTTTTTCTTTTGAGCTTTTTGCACTAAGGGTGATTCTTCTTCAAGTCCATACGGAAGGAGCCCAAGTTCTTTTGGCGAGTTTTTCATAAATAATAGTATAATAGCCAGCATAATGACACTAAGGATAAGAATTAGGCCCATCGCCCAGTTCCAGGAATGTGTCTCTACAATCATCGCTAGCAATGGTAGGAGAATTAACTGTCCTGTAGCTGTGCTCGCAGTTAAAATACCAAGCGCAAGTCCTCTCCTTTTTTCAAACCATTTATTTGCAATATATGGGCTTAGTACCGTTAAGAACAAACCAGAACCCAAACCTATTATAATCCCCCAAATCAAAACTAATTGCCAAGGTTTCACCATAAAAAAGGTGAGCAAAACCCCGACCAATAGCGTTGTCATTGCTAAAATCATCATTTTCTTTAAGCCTATTACCTCTATTAGAGCAGCCATAAAAGGACCAGAGAGTCCGTAAAGAAGAAGGCTAATCGCAAAGGCAAACGAGATTGTTGAGCGTTCCCATCCGAAGTCATTTTCAAAAGGGACAATTAACACTCCTGATGATGATCGTACAATCCCTGCTATTATAATAGAAAAAAACGCAATAAATAAAATAACCCAACTATAATGAATGCGTTTCAAGCCTTCACCCCTCATTTATTAAAATCAAAATATATTGTAGTTGTACAAATCCTATGGTTAATAATGGGATAATTGCATACTCCCTCAAAAAGCAATAGCACAATAAAAGTTGACCAAAAAACCCTATACCCATTGGATTACACAAGAACTCCATAGATCATGCCAAAGATAGTAATACTGGTCAGCATTGAAATAGTGTATGGGAAAGCGAAAAAAAATGCTGATTTATTCCTTTACTTTGGGTATTTCATTTATTGAGCTATATTTAATGTTTTCCATATTAAACCTCAATATTTAATTCGGCTACTGAATATAAAACCGCTCTTCCAGCCATCTTTACTCGTGTATCCTCATGTTTACAATAAAGCGTTCCACCTCTACTTGATAATTGTCTAGCCACCATTTCCTTTTTTCCTAGTCTATTTGCCCAAAACGGAATTAAGCTACAGTGTAAGGAACCTGTTACGGGATCTTCATTTACTTTTAGTTTAGGGAAAAACCCTCGGGAGACAAAATCATATTCGCTTCCTTGGGCCGTCACACAAACACCCAGTCCTTCTGGCAATGTTTCTAATTTGGCAAAGTCAGGGCTTACGTTTCTCACATCTTCCTCGGACTCTAGTACAAAAACAAGATCTCTATTTATGTACGTTTCTTTTGGCACAATTCCCAAAGCTTTGATCATTTGATCAGTAACAGAAATTTCTTCTGAAGGAACAGAAGGGAACTCCAGTTCATACAAGTCATCTTGTTTATTTACAGTTAACTCTCCACTATTTGAATTAAACTTGACGGTATCCAATTGCTTTTCATAATAATTTAGAATGATAAATGCCGCTGCTAACGTTCCGTGCCCACAAAGATTAATCTCTCCTCCAGGTGTAAACCATCTCAGTCGATAATGACCTGCTTCTTTTACTGCAAAAGATGTTTCCGATAAATTATTTTCAATGGCTATTTTCTGCATGAGTTCATCTGAAATCCAATCTTTCATGATACATACTCCCCCTGGATTTCCTTCAAAAACCTTTTCTGCAAAAGCATCAACTACAAAATATTTCATCTCATTTCCTCCAGTGTTATAATGTGTTAAACAATTTATTGGTAGTTTACATCTGTTTGTGTATAACACTCAATACCTATGTATAACACTTAAAGGAGATAAGGTCATGCACATAGAGATTCAACGTAATGCTGACATTTCAATAATTAAGCAAATATACCATTCCATTCTCGATCATATCCGTTCCGATCTCTTAGAAGAAGAATTACAATTACCTTCTGTACGCGAGCTCTCAAAACAGCTTGGGGTAAGTTTAGTTACTGTAGTAAAGGCCTATCAAAAGCTAGAACAAGAGGGATTTATCACGTCTGTTCAAGGGAAAGGAACGTTTATAAGAAAGACAAAAATGGAAGAAACAGAAAGGAAAGAAGGAACCAGTTCATACGATTGGCAACTTTCCGTTCAAGATTATTTACCGAGGTCTCAATTTGCTCGTTTTCATCAAGTTCCTGAAAAAATTCATCTTTCATCTTCTATGATAGATCCTGGACTTCTACCTAATCGATACTTAGAGCAAGAAATTCACAGGATGCTTTCTGAAAACCCAAAAGTTCTCTCACAGTATGGAGAGATCCAAGGAGATAAAGCGCTTAGGCAGGCAATGATTGAGTATTTACAAAGAATGGACCTGACAACTTCTCCTGATAATATTTTAGTTACAAGTGGTTCACAACAAGGAATTGATCTAATTGCTCGTACTTTTGTTGGACCAGGTGATGTAGTAGTCATGGAAGCTCCCACTTATCCAGGAGCTATTGATGTGTTTCGTGGGAGAGGTGCTACCATTCTTACCGTTCCTGTTGACTGCGATGGAATGAGAGTAGATTTACTTCAGAATTTATGTGATAAGTATAAACCGAAAATCATATATACCGTTCCTACGTTTCACAATCCAACCGGCTCTGTGATGCCGATAAAACGACGAAGACAAATTCTTGAGATTGCAAAAAGTACGCAGTGTTTAGTAATTGAGGATGATCCATGTAGTGAAATCTATTTTGAAAGAAAACCTCCTGCATCAATGAAAAGTCTTGACCAAGACGGTCATGTCATATACCTGAAAGGTTTAAGCAAAATATTAGCACCAGGATGTAGAATAGGCATATTAGCTGCTTCTGGTTCTATATTCAAACGTCTATTAGCAGCAAAAGCCAACACCGACTTAGGGACTCCTTTACTTACACAGAAAGCCATCCTTCCATTTATTACTTCAAAAAGAATGATGGATCATCTAAAAAAATTAAGAACAGCTCTAAAGATAAGACGCGACCTTGTTCTGGAGATTCTGTCAGAACATTCACCTGAAGAAGTTTCTTGGTTCATACCAAAAGGAGGATTAAACGTATGGCTTACTCTTCCTTCCTGGATTAATACTGACCACCTCTTAATTGAAGCTAAGAAAGAACAAATCACATTTTTACCTGGATCAGCTTGTTACCCGACAGAACAAGAAAATCATCATTTACGATTAAGCTTTTCTTATATGAATGAACAACAATTAACACAAGGTGTGACAACCATTTGTAACCTCCTTCAATCCGCAATTGAGTTAAAAATAAAACAGGATAGCTCGCCACATTTTTGATTAAAGTCCAAGTTGATTGGTTGTGGAGCTAAAAAAATAAAACCCCATTTTCTTTAAAATGGGGTTTGGTATTTCTCATCAATATTGCTGTGTTTATTCAACTAAACTATAAAAGTAAAATCTATCGTTACCGGTTCTTCGAGTTTATTCCATTCAAATTTCTGATGACGGAAAAACTTGGAAGGATATTATAAAGGACTATGACACTAGTGAAGTAAAAAATAGATTATTTACTTCAGAGAAATTACCAACAACTTCATATCAAGGTAAGATTTTAGCACAACGTGGTGAGTCAGGTCATATTGTAGATGCATTTGAACAAACTCCTAAAACAGTTACGCTATATACAGGAAAGAAAGCAAATTCTTCTTATGAAGGCGGAGAAATAGAAGTCGCTCGTTATTATGATGGAGAAAATCCATTTGATGGAGGTATTACCCTTTCAAAAGGACAAACTATGGTTGTTAATATGGGCTAAAATTTAGCTGCCATTCCTGATATTGAATTTCAATCCAAACCTGATGCCGTTTTATCTATGCTCCAAATAAATGTTCCGCCATTTTCGTTAACTTCGCCAATGTATAGGATACTGCATAAACGTTATTGTTAGCGGGGTTTCACTGTAAAATACATATACAATTATTCGACACCTTTTTGATATAGAGATAAGATGTTATAGTTCACTATCATGGTTCTTAAATGTTTTCCCATCATGGTAATAAAGTTCGGAGCCTAAATGTACGTTTTCGTTTTCTTTCAGTTGACGAATAAGTTCTTTACTTTTTGTTTTATTCATTTTTTTATACCAAGTTCCATTTGGATATAGAACAGCGATCGGACCATGCTTGCATTGGCCATTACATAATGTTTTTGTTGTGTGAATCTCCTTTTGCAGCTCTAAGTTCTTCAATTCTCCCCGAATGGTCTCTGTTACTGTTTCTGCTCCATTTTTCGTGCATGTTTTTCCGTTGCAAATTAATAAATGTTTGCTAATCCCATCTAATTTCATAAAAATCCCCCTATGTTCTTCCTTTTTATTTAACCTCTGAATGCGCTGAATCCTTACCATCATTTCGTTGGCTAGTATGATTATAGTTATGTGTTTGCTCATTAATAGATTCTTTTTCCTCGTTAACATTTGTTGTTGCTGTATGGGTATTAATGTGATCATCATTACTGTCCAAGCTTGCATATACGGTATATCCGCCAATTACTAACCCGAGATAAATAACGGCTGAAATCGCCCAGGTCAAAGTGTTTTTTTGTTTCATAAAAACACTCCTCTCTTATTAATAGATAGATTATCCTTTTAATTTAATCCTTTGTAATCTGAGTGCGTTTAAAACAACTGAAACTGAACTAAATGCCATTGCTACTCCTGCAAGCCATGGTGCCAGAAATCCTAGTGCTGCAATTGGAACTCCTATAACATTATAAGCAAAGGCCCAAAATAGATTTTGCTTGATATTTCGAATCGTCATTTTACTCATAAAGATTGCATCGGCAATACTATTTAAGTCTCCTCTGATTAAGGTAATATCAGCTGCTTCCATTGCTACATCTGTACCAGTACCGATTGCCATGCCAATATCTGCAGTAGCTAAAGCTGGTGCATCGTTAATACCGTCACCGACCATTGCTACTTTCTTTCCAGCTTTTTGTAGCTTTTTTACTTCCTCTGCTTTTCCTTCAGGAAGTACTTCTGCTAAAATATGGTCAATTCCAACTTGATTTGCAATTGCTTGAGCTGTCTGCTTGTTATCTCCTGTAATCATAACGACCTCAAGACCCATATTTTTTAACCTTTCAATCGCTTTCTGAGAGGTTTCTTTAATTGTATCTGCGACAGCAATCACTCCAGCAAATTGAAGATCAATTGCGACTAGCATCACCGTTTTACCTTGCTTTTCTAAGTTTTCCATCTTAGGTAATATGTCTCCAACATCAATGTTATTTTTCTCCATAAGTCGTCTCGTACCAATAAACAATGATTTGCTTTCAACTTTAGATTCGATTCCAAAACCAGGAATGGCTTCGAAATGTTCAGAGCTGCCGAGATCAATCCCCTTTTCTTTAATGCCCTCAACAATTGCCTCAGCTAACGGATGTTCAGAGTTTCTTTCTGCAGAACCGACTAACTTTAAAAATTCCCTTTCTTCAAATCCATTTGAGAGAATAACATCTGTAAGTGTTGGTTTTCCATTTGTTACAGTTCCCGTTTTATCAAGGATAACTGTATCCAATCGATGAGTCGTTTCAAGATGCTCCCCGCCTTTAAACAAAATTCCATATTCCGCAGCTCGCCCTGACCCTGCCATAATGGACGTAGGAGTAGCTAGACCTAGTGCACATGGACATGCGATAACTAATACGGCAATTAACTTTTCAAGAGCTACTGCAAACTCTCCAGGACTTACAACAAAGTACCAAACTAGAAATGTTACAATAGCTATTCCAACTACTATTGGGACAAAAATTCCTGAGATAACATCTGCTAAACGTTGGATTGGTGCTTTTGATCCTTGAGCTTCTTCGACTACTTTGATGATCTGAGCTAAGGCAGTATCCTTTCCTACCTTTGTTGCTTTTACCTTTAAAAATCCGTTCTTGTTAATGGTTGATCCTATTACTACATCTCCAACTGTTTTATCAACAGGAATACTTTCACCTGTAATCATAGACTCATCAAGAGCAGATCTTCCTTCAAAAATCTCTCCATCTACAGGTACCTTTTCACCTGGTTTCACATATACGATATCACCAGTGATTACCTCTTCAATTGGTAAATTCATTTCTTGCCCGTCTCTTAATACTGTGGCCGTTTTAGCCTGTAATCCCATAAGCTTCTTAATGGCTTCAGATGAACGTCCCTTTGCTTTTGCTTCAAACAGTTTACCTAATATAATTAGCGTAATTAACACAGCACTTGTTTCAAAATATAATTCCACCATATGTGAATTAGAGCCTATTGATAAAATGCTCAGGTAGATACTGTAGAAATAAGCTGCAGAGGTGCCAAGCGCAACCAAAACATCCATGTTTGCACTTTTATTCCTTAATGCTTTATAGGCACCTACGTAAAATTGACCGCCAACTAAAAATTGAACTGGAGTCGCAAGTGCTAGTTGAACCCAAGGGTTCATGAACATCTCTGGTAGCCAAATAAAAGAAGTAAATTCAAAATGACTGACCATCGCCCAAAGTAAAGGGATAGATAAAATAGAAGAGAAAATAAATTTTCCTTTTTGTTTTTCAATTTCCTTCTGTCTATGATCAACCTTTTCACCTTTAGCTTCTTGTTTTTGATCTAAACGATAGCCTAATTTTTTGATGACTTCCTTCATATCTACGATCGAAACTTCATCAGGATTGTATTCTACTAGGGCTGATTCTAGGGCGAAGTTTACAGTTGCGGTTTGGACACCATTTAACTTATTTAAACGTTTTTCAATTTTATTAGCACACGCTGCACACGTCATGCCGGTTATATCAAATTCAACTTTTTCACTTACTACTTTATATCCTAAAGACTGTACTTTTTCTTTCAATTGATTTACATTTGCTTTAGAAGGGTCAAATGTTACTTTTGATTTTTCTAATGCGAAATTTACGTTCGCATCCTCTACTCCATCTATTTTTTTGAGACCTTTTTCTATTCTCACTGCACAAGCAGCACAAGTCATGCCAGCTATTTGAAGTGTTGTTTCTTTTTTATCGCTCATAGCCTTACACTCCTATCACCACATACTATAGTGGTGTATATTTTGATGGGAATAAAACGTGCCGTCGGGACAGCACGTTTTTCAACTCCTTAATGACAATTTTGATCTTTAGACGTTTTACAAAAGCGCTACATTGTAACCTTGATTTTCTATTACGTCTGTAATTTCTTTAAAGGAAAACACTGCTGTATCAAATGAAACATCTACTTTTTCTTCATTTAAGTAAATCTTTACAGACTGAACACAATTTAATTTCCTATGTTTCCTTCAATTAAATTAATACAATGTCCACATGACATTTCTTTAATCTTTAAATTTACATTATCCATTATTTACTCCCTTTATTGTATATACTATACGTAGGTATAGTATATATAATATTAAAAAGAAATCGTGCTTTATTTGCACGTTCTTTACTCGAATTTATTGAACATCATAACCTTGATCGTCAATTGTTTCTTTGATCTTATCAAGAGTAACTTCATTTGGGTTAAATTCCACATTAACCGTTCCTGAATCCAAGTTTACTTTAACATTGGTAACTCCAGTTAATTCTCCTACATTTCCTTCAATTGAATTAATACAATGCCCACAAGACATCCCTTTTACGTTTAGAGTCATTTTTTCCATATCGTATAGTCTCCTTTTATTTTTTCATTAATTTTTGAAAGGTTACCATTACCTCATCTAAAATCTCCGTATTTCCTTCTTGAATTTTCTCTAGAACACAAGTCTTCATATGCCCTTCAAGTAAAATTCGAGCAACACTATTTAAAGCAGATTGAGTTGCAGATATTTGAGTAATAACATCATCACAGTACGTATCTTTTTCAATTAATCCTTTTATTCCTCGAATTTGTCCCTCAATTCGATTTAATCTTGTTACTAAATTATTTTTCACTTTATCTGAGTGGTGGCTTTTTCTTTCATCATCTGATGAGCAGCATTGTTCGATTTCAACAATATTATCAAGACTTTCTGAATTTATCGACATTGACTGCCTCACCTCCTTAATAAAATGATACTATACCCCCATATGGTATGTAAAGTGTTTTGAAAAGAAATTTTAGAAATAGGTATTTACTATGAGAAAATAGATTTATATCTAAACTTTTACCCTGCAATAGGGATTTTTTTGGGCGGATTTTCTTTCCACAATAAATAGGCAGTTTAATTTAAATAACACTTTTCAAAAAACACCTGTGTATTTTTGAATACAGATATAATATATCACTAACTCAACTTAGTTAATCTTGTTGCTATAATGAATTCTAAATTAATCAAGACAAAAGTTCCTATTTTTTGCCATTATTTTTAGATAAAGTAGGTTTTAACCTTTCTTTTTACTCAATATTATCTTTAACAATATCCTTTACTGTCATAAATTAAGCTGATTTTCTGTTCTTCTTTATTTAAGGTGAATCTAAAAATAGCTTCTGAGTCGATATTACATAATCTTCTAATCTCTATAGGTATATGAACAGTGCCGTTTTGACTGAATACACATTGATTTTCAATAATATACTCCTCCCTATTTGTCATGACAATTTCTTTATCCTCTAAAAAAATATTAATAATATCACCAGGTTCGAGATTTATTTCATTTCTTATACAACTTGGTATATATACCTGTCCAGTCTTGGTTAATGTTAGCTTATTCAGTTCAATCACCTCTTGATTAATGGTTATTTGAATAGAATAATTAAAAAGTGTGAAGAAAATATGCATTTTTCAAGCAATAAGAATTTGAATGATATTATGTTAATACTGAAAAGAAGCGATAAATAATATTCAATCTGCATAATTTCTCAACATTTTCGCAGTAAAATATCTCTATACTCGTAAAGGTGAATGATTATGAAAATCTCAATTAAATTAGGCTTATGGTTTTTTATTTGCATTTTCATCATTGAAACTTGTTCAATGATATATTTACATCGTAATGTCGTGCATTCTCTTGTCAATGAAGAACTATCATCATTAAAGGCAAGAGGAAATAGCCATCGTGATGTTCTAGAAATGTCATCTGATAATGCTACTCTTCATCACATTGGATTGATGGAATCCCAAACAGATACAGAAGTCGTGATCACAAATACAGACGGTGATGTATTAGAAACATCTAAGGTGATCGATGATGGTATGGAAAAAATATTAAGTAAAACGATTAATGATATACCAAGAAATGGACTGATATTACAATCAGACTTGCAAAATGAAAAGTACATTGCAACGGTTTCATCTTTTGATGGAGGAAAAGAAAATCAAGGATATGTTTACATGTTCAAAAGCAAAGATCATATTCATAATTTTATTTCACAATTAAATAACCATTTCTTACTTGCCGCGTTACTGATTCTATTTTTTATGTTGATAACGATTTTCTTTTTATCTAGAGCTTTAACAAAACCCCTTGTTTCGATGAAAGAAGCAACTAGAAAACTAAGTAATGGAGATTTTTCTGTTTCCCTTCCTGTTACTTCAAATGATGAGATTGGTGAATTATCAAAATCTATTCAAACATTGGCTAATGACTTGAATTATTTAAAAAAGGAGAGAAATGAATTTTTAGCAAGTATCTCTCACGAACTTCGCACTCCTTTAACCTATATAAAAGGTTATGCCGATATTGGAAGAAGAAAAGCTTTAGATGAAACAGAAAGAATTAATTACTTAAACATCATTCATGAAGAAGCAGATCATGTAAGTGATTTATTAAAAGAATTATTTGAACTTGCAAAGATGGACCAAAATGCCTTTTCCATTTCTAAAGAACGGACCCACATTTGTTTATTCCTTCAATCTATTTTTGGAAAGGTACTACCTGCATTTAAAAGTAAAGGAATTCATTTGGAGTTAAATTGTAAGGAAGATTTTTTCGTTAAAATTGATCCTATACGCTTTGAACAAGTCTTTTTAAACCTATTAGACAACGCTCTAAAATACTCTAAAGAAAATTCAACTACTACGATTGAAGTATTGCAGGAAAACAAAAATATAATTATTTTTATCAAGGACCAAGGAAAAGGAATTCCTTATGATGATTTACCTTATATCTTTGACCGCTTATACCGTGTTGACAAATCTCGATCCAGATTGACTGGTGGTTATGGATTGGGCTTGGCTATTGTAAAAGAAATAGTGGAAGCTCATAGTGGTGAAATTTCAGCTGATAGTCAAGATGGTAAAGGAACATGCTTTAAAATCGTATTAAAGGAGCAATAAAATGAAAACCGTTTTACTGATCGATGATGAACAAAGAATGCTTGATTTATTATCTTTATACTTATCTCCTTATGGTTACAAGTGTATAAAGAAAGTCTCAGGAAATGATGGCATACAGTTTTTGGAGAAGGAAGATGTCGATATTGTCATTCTTGATGTCATGATGCCCGATATGGATGGTTGGACAACCTGTAAAAAAATAAGAGATTTTTCGAATGTTCCCATCATTATGTTAACGGCTAGAAGTGCTAAAGAAGATATCGTTAAGGGATTGAAAACTGGTGCAGACGATTATTTATCAAAACCTTTTAACGAACAGGAATTGCTAGCAAGAATCGAAGCTGTGATTCGTCGGATTAGTGGGCATAAAAATGAAGAAAGGCACATTACTTTTAAAGGTTTAACTTTAAATAAATCAACCTTTGAATTGAGATATCTTAATGAAGGAATTACATTGACACCAAAAGAATTTGCCCTATTAGAATTATTTTTGAACTACCCTAATAAGGTTTTCTCTCGGGAGCATCTCCTTACAACTTTATGGGGACTAAGAGCCGAAACAGAAGACAGAACAATTGATTCTCATATTAGAAACATCAGAGAAAAACTACGTCATGCACGATTTCCAGTTGATAAACATTTGAAAACCGTTTGGGGTGTCGGATATAAATGGAGTTCAGATGCATACTAGTGACTCCGACAATTAATAAAAAATTAAAATGATCTAATAAATAGCCTGGAGGTAACAAAGTGAAGTTTAAAAAAGGGATTATCTCTCTACTTTTCATAAGTATTTTTCTAACAGCATGTACAGAAGAAGAGACAAAAAACGCAACTAACAGTTCAGACATTTTTAAAGAAATTAAAGATGTAAAAATAGAACATATTCACGGGATGGGGTATGCAGGAAACAACAATAATTTGTATCTCGCAACTCATGATGGATTAGTACGATTTTCAAATAATAAATGGTATAAAATCAGCGAAAACAATCATGATTATATGGGATTCCAAGCTATCGATGAGGGATTTTACTCTAGTGGACATCCTGAGAAAGGATCTAATTTAAAAAACCCACTTGGATTAATTAAAAGTACAGATGCTGGAAGTTCTTTTAAAAAACTTGCTTTTTATGGTGAAATAGATATTCATTATTTAGCAGCAGGTTACTCTAGCCATACGATCTACGTCATTAATGAAATGCAAAATTCAGAGATAGGTACTGGTTTATATTACTCAGAAGACGAAGGCAAGAATTGGACAAAAAGTCACATGCAAGGAGTATCTTTTAACTCGATTGGTAATATCGCAACACATCCGACAAAGTCAAATATGATTGGGATTTCAACTGATAATGGCTTATTTATTTCAGATGATTATGGTGGTCAATTCAATGTATTTTCAAAATCTACTCCAGTTACTACTTTACAGTTCCAAGAGAACTCAATACTCTATTTTAGTTTGAATGGAAATAATTCTGCTCTTATTAAGCAAGAACTTACGACTCAAGAAGAGGTCAACCTTCCCATACCAGCAAAGGTTAATCAAGAAAATCCAGTTATGTTTATCGCTTCAAATCCAAAAAATAGAAACGAGATTACATTGGTTACCTTTAAAAGTGACATATATCAAACCAAAGATAACGGCACCACTTGGCAAGCATTAATGACCCATGGGGAAATTAAATAAGTTATTATGGAGATATAGGACAAACAGGTTCTGTTTTACAGTGGATTATAGTATATAAGGAGTTAGTTTAAAAAACTAATAAGTGTGATACACTTTTCAAAAAACAGAATCTAACTAAGAGAATTTGAATTTAAGAGGAGAATAAATCGATGAGAAAATATGAGAAAAGTATTAGTACCTTACACGATAGAGGAGGACAGGAAAATGTCTGATCGGGAATTGCCTCCTGGCACACCACGCTGGGTGAAAGTCTTTATTATAATTGCTACTGTACTGATTCTGTTGTTTGTTATCATAAAAATTACTGGCATTGGTGGTGATCACGGTCCTAGTCGTCACTTTTCGTCTGAGCGGTTTACTACCTTCACTCCAACCGCAGAAAACGAGGTACAACTAACATGATCATGAAACCCAGTCTCAGAAGGTTCGCATTATTGGTGCATATTACTTCCACAGTCGGCTGGATAGGTGCCGTTGCTGTCTTCCTAGCTCTTGCTATTGCTGGTCTAACCAGCCAAGATGATCAGATGGTGCGTGCCTCCTATCTCTCGATGGAGCTGACAGCCAAGTTTGTCATCGTTCCGTTAAGTCTGGTCTCATTGCTAAGTGGACTTGTCCAATCATTTGGAACTAAATGGGGCTTATTCCGTCATTATTGGGTTTTAGTAAAATTCCTGCTAACTCTCCTTTCCACCATCGTCTTGCTTTTACAACTGGAGCCAATAAGTTATATTTCGGGTATAGCTGCAGAGACGACATTATCCAATGTCAATTTACGAGACACAAGACTTTCCCTCGTTCTCCACGCTAGTGGTGGTCTCCTGGTGTTACTTGTGGTTACAACTCTTTCTGTGTACAAACCTAGAGGCATGACACGCTATGGGTGGCGTAAGCAAAATAAACAAAAAACTGAGTTACAGCCGCAGAGACAGTAACTCAGTTTTTTGTAATATATAAATATTTTACTATCAATGCTTTACTTCTTAAGGAGTAGAGCATTTTTCTTAATGTATTAAAAGGGTAAGTTAATGGAAAGTGTATTTCTCATATTTTTAATATATTACCATACTTACTTGTATTAGGTAGTTCAGTCGAATGGATATAGCCTTATATTTTTACCTAAAAAGAAACATACTTAATGGTAAAGTGGAAAATGATAATGGTAATTTATAAGGAGGTTAAATAATGAAAGTTAATGGTGATCAAATTAGTGAAGGGTTAAATCAAATATTAGAAATACTTAATGCAAAAGGAGACACAGGGGAATTAAATAATATAGTAGAAAGGTCCAACAACGATTTCAATAAGTCCAAAAGTGATACTAAATCTTAAATCAATGAACAACGTGAAATTCGACGATGGAGAATGTGTCAATGTAGTCAAAACTTTGTTTGAATACTTTTTTTTTGAGGTACTTTAATTTAAAAGGGAAAAGAGCTTATCTATTTTTGATAAGCCCTTTTTAGATTTTCTATTAATTTACATTTATTTAGTTGACAGTTCACTTTCTGTTACCCATTTGTGATTTTTAACTTCTTCTCCTCCGTTTGTCGGAGTGTAATCGACCATATACACAGTTGTTGCTTCAGCTGAATCAATTTCAGCTGTTGCACCTTTCATCCCTTCCATATGATCTGCATTTATAATAGCTTCTGTTCCTGGCTTGAATGTTTCATCCCCAGCATCTTCAATTTCCTCGTGAATAACCCATTTATGATTTTCTACTCTTTCTCCACCAGTTGTTGGGGTATAGGAAACAACATATGCTGTAGTTTCATAGGCTCCTACAATTGTTGCTTCAGCACCCTTCATCCCTTCCATATGGTCTGTTTCAAGGATAGCTTGACTTCCGACTTTATAGGTAGGATTTTCTGCCTCTTTCAAACTTTCTGGAACTTCGTCTGAGCCAGAATGGTTCATTTTAGAATGGTCTATTTCCATACTTTCTTCAGAATTTGAATTCATGTCATTGTTTTTATCAGGTTCATTTTCCTCACTATCACTTGCACACGCTGATAACGCTAATGCTAAAATCATTGAAACAATTCCCATTCCAATTTTTTTAATCATTTTATCCTCCTATCTACTTATAAAAAAACATTTTTAACTAATTAGTTACTCTTTTACATGCTTCTTTAAAGTTAACATACCCTTTTCTATCGCTTCTAATGGGTATAACAAAAGATTAACAAAAGAATTTGCAGAAAATATGCATATTATCTTTTTTAAGTTTCTAAATTTTACAAGTTCCTAATACAAAAAGATTCACTGTTCCTTATTTAATAACAATAAGCCCCTCTTAGTATAGAGATTTTGTTGTTAATACTCTTTACAACTTAATTTTTTGAAGGTGTAGCATTTAAAGGATAAAAAATTATTTAATTTATAACCAATAGGTTATTGAATCAAGTATTCCTACAAGGATCATGAAGACACCTGCAATTCTTTGAATAACTAAACCTAGCTTTCTACCTTTTTTCATTAAGACCCCACTTCCTCCTAGGTACCAAATAAGAAAAATCGTTACGAGTAATGGAAGAACTGTTCCTAAAGCAAACAAGGTTGGTAGAATAAATCCATATGTGCTGGATAAAACGACTGGCATTAAGGATACAAAATATAAAACAAACATTGTTGGGCAGAAAGCGAGAGAAAAACTAAGCCCAAGTAGAAAAGAACCAATAGGATTTTCTGGCTTATCATTCTTTGTCAGATTAAATAATTTGAAAGACCATTTTGGTTTGATTAATCCAAGCATAACTGAGCCCACTACAATTAATATGAGACCCATCAATTTACGCATCCACGGAAAATAGATAGTGAAATATCCTTCAATTTCTCTTCCCAACACCCATATTAATAATCCTAATAAAGTAAAAGCAACGACCTTACCAAAAATAAAACTAAATACATCTTTCCAAACAATTTCCCTTTGGAGTGAACGATTACCATACAGTGTTATTGCACTAATATTCCCTACAAATTGACAAGGTGCAAGAGCCCCTACTATTCCCAAAACAAACGCAAATGCGATTGGAAATCCTTCTAAGGTATTTGCCATATTAAAAAATGGTTGACTTAACCATGAGCTTAATTTACTAAAGAAAATATACACATTGGACCTCCCTAATTGTGTTTATTGACTATAGATTATTATATAATTGTGCAGAAATTATGTAGGATCAATGGCTATATAAACTCTTCGGTTATTAATATATGGTTGTCTTTATTGTATAAACATAAAGGGACTTCCGAAATAGAAAGTCCCTTATACTTATAAAAGTCTAATTTAATAAATGTTCTTTATAAAAGGCTGTTTTCGCAAACTTTGTTGCTATTTACCAAGTAATGCGGTGTGGTTGATTGCAGCGAGAGTTGCTCGCTTTCCGCGAGGCGGACGGTGAGCCTCCTCGGCGTAAAACGCCTGCATGAGTCTCACCTGTCCGCTGCTCCCGCAGGAGTCTCGCAATCCGTTCCAATCAACCTGAAATAATTTTTGTTTTAAAAGCAACAATCTCTTAGAAAAGAGCCTTATAAAAATATCCGATTGTAAATATTAAACCTGTAACAAACAAAGATAAAGTAAATATCGGAATACCTGTTAGATAACTTGATGTTAAGGTTGTAATGAAAGTGAATAATAACCATTTTAATGATGTTGGTAAGTTACTAACCATTTCCGTTTACCTCTTTTGCTTCGCTTGAATTCCAATAATAATCTGCAAAAACATCTGTAAATGCATCAACTGTTCTGTAAAGTTCATCCAGATTATTATCAACACCACCTATTTCAACTAACATCGCCTTATTTGAAATATCCTGATTATAGACACCATTTCCTTCACTTTTCGTTTTAAGAAATACTCCCCTGCTAATGCCAGGGTACTTTTTCTCTAATTCATTATGCAATTGTTTTGCTGTTTCAAGATTTTCTAAATAGTTTTTGTGTTCTTTTCCTACTACAAAGTATAGTCTCGCATAGTCTTTTCCGTTAATTTTTTTGGTTGTAATGCTTCTTCGAGCAGAATCACGATGTATATCAATAAAATAAGTTAAATCATTCTTTTTATTAGAAATAGCTTCTTGAACTATATCCCCAGAAACTGTATACGCTTTAGTAGACCTTAAACCTTTTTCGTGTAAGGTTTGAGTCATATTTGTTGTGTCATGAACTACGCCAATTCCTTTATTTATTAAATTTTCACTCATCTTTTGTCCCAGACCTATTACATTTGCCCTTGCGTCATTACTTGTTGCTTCATCTGGAATGTTAGCGTCTTTTAGCAAAGGGAGAAAAGATTCCCAACTGTGTGTTTGATATATATATACTGTTTTGTTCTTTGGAGGGTTTACTTGAACAACTTCATTATCTGTTGAATTATCTTCTCTTTCTTTTAATTTCTCCTCAGCTACTTTTCGTTCTTGTAACAAGACCTCAGTTGGTGGTGCAGATTCATGAGGAAGAGTCGTTAAGTCTGTACCCTCTCCAGCAACTACAATTTCAGTATCATAATTCCTTAAACCTGGTAATTCGTTACCCAAAAATGTTCGAGCATCTGTCGGTTTAACATTTGTCGCTATTTGAATAGCTAATTTAGATGTATCAGATAAAGTGATTATTTCTTCCTCATCTTTTTGATAAAAATAATGATTTTCTGCTCTAAGGAAATGGGCAAAAACATCTTTACTACTTAAGTTAACAATAGTGTTTTGTATAAAATTGGAATTCACCTTCAGATTAGTGATGAGTATAGTACCAATTAATAAGTAAATGATAACAATTCCTAATAACGTGAAGAATAGAAATCTTGGTGGATCTTTTTGTCTTTTCAGTTTTGGACAACCCCCTTTTTCACATACTATGAAAAAGTAAGAGGGGGTATGGCTATAAAAATATTTCATTTATTACAAAAAAACTTACAGTAATGATTAATATATATACTGTAAGTTTTCTTATTCAAGTTAATGTTTATTTTCCCAATAATATTGACTTATGACATTTCCCAAAACGTCAGCAGAACGATAAAGTTCTTCTAAATTGTTTTCTACCCCACCAATTTCAATGATTACACTACTAGGTAATAAATCCTGATTATAAACACCATTACCTTGTTTATTATCTTTAATTATGATCCCTCTAGAAAGTCCCGGATAATTTTTTTCAATTATCTCATTAATACCATTAGTGAAATTTAAGTTATCCTTATAATTTTCATGTGCACTTCCGATGACAAAAGATATCTTTGCAAATGATTCTCCGTTAATATTTATTGTTGTTAAACTTCTTGGTAATGCATCGCGATGAATATCAAATGTCATTTCTAGATCTGGATTTATTCGTTTTTCATTTATTACAACTTCTCTAGACATTTGATAAGAACTGCCAAATTTTAAATTTCGTTCATTAAGCATTGTTACTATATCCACGTTACTTACTCTATTCCAGATGCCATTACTCTTTAAGGTATTTCCTAAGCGTTCACCTATTAATGCTACATTTAGCTCTGAATGGTATGCTTTCTCAGGAGTTGTTCCATTTTTAAAATAAGGTAAGAAGGATTCGCGATTATGAGAAAAGTAAATAAAAGCTACTTTACGACCAAACGTGCTATGAAACTTTTCTTTACCTATATTAGGCACTTTTATTTTATTTCTATCAAATGCATCAATTTTTCTTCGGTCAAGTACCGCGTCCTTTTGCAGTGCTGCTTTATCTGGATTTATTTCCTTTGTAGCTATCTCTTCTGAAGCAATTTCTGCTTTTGAGGTCTTATTATCTGAAATGGATTTCGTTAAACCTTTAATGTCCTTTTCGTGATTGTTATAATATATAACCTGTTTATTTGTTATTTCATTAGGCATTTTTTCTTGGAGATAAATAATAAGCATTATTAGACTAATAAACAATGTAATTGAAGTTACTAATAATATTCTTAAAGTTTTTCTGCTAAAAGATTTCACTCTATTCCCTCATGTAATATTATTTTCTTGTCATTATAATTATCGGATTCTTTTGAAATTTATTAATAACTGTTCCTGCATTCTTTTATTTATATTATAAAAATAGGCTGTTTTCGCAAACTTTGTTGCTATTAAACAAGTAAAGCGGTGTGGATGATTTCCGCTCCAATCAACCTGAATTAGTTTTTGTTTTAAAAGCAACAATCTCTTAGAAAAAGAGCCTAAAATAAAAAAGGATACCATCGCGATAAACCAATAGGTAACCCTTCCCATATTGTACTGATTCCTTTACACGTCAAATAGATAAACCCTGCCCAACTGGTAAAATGATAGATTCCAAATTAGGATCATTCGCAATACGTTGATTAAAAAACAGCATTTTTTCAGACTGGAAATCAATATAGGAATTGTCATAAACCCTCCCACCTTGTAAAATATTTTCCCCAACAATCATTGCACCTGGATTGGCTAAACGTAATGAAAAATCTAGTTAGTTCGGATAATTTTCCTTATCGTGATTTATTGGTATAATAAAAAAACGCCTAAACCCAATAATATCAAGGATTTAAGACGTTTCATTTATTACCATTTAGTTTGGATAAATTGTATTTCACACGGAGTTTCGACAGTATTCGATTAATTTCTTAATTAAGAAGATGTATCGATTGCTAAATTTGTTATAGCGCACCCCTCCACCTCCTCAAAGAAAAAGGCATCCTTCAGGGTGTCTTTTTTGAGCTATTCCTTAACCAAATGAAGCGCCAATGACAAATGCCCATAAAAAGATCATACTTCTTGGCCTTCAAATTTAATTGAAACTGCATATGCAATACAAGGGATTGTGTCATTCTGTTTAAAAGTAAGAGGTGATAGTAATACACCTGTAGCTAGCTACAACTAACAACCTTTTTAAATTCTCCATTTTTCATTCGATTGAGCAAATGGCCATAAACAGCTGAGGCAGAACATCCCGCACCACTTGTACCTGCAAGAACTTGCCTTCACGATGAATCATCTACAGTCCTTTTCTATTGCTTAGTTAGCAATAAATTGATCAATTGACTTGCTTGTATGTACCTTTACAACATTTGTATGATCGTTAGTATTCGCAAACTAATTCGGATTTCCGCACATCCTTGAGCTAAATCCGATAATCACCATTAAAAAAAGACTAATGTTACTATCCTTCCCTTATTTTTTTAAAATCAACTAACCGTTTCTATCGAAAAAACGAAGTATAAAAAGGTTAATTTAAGTAACCAACCTTTTGCCTTTGACTAATTATTGTTGTTTGTATTGGGGTTCTTCTTGTTCGATTTGTTGAACACGTGGTTCAATGCTGTTTACAACGGATTGTGTTTGTTTAGCAGCATCTTGGTAAAGCTGCTTTGCTTGTTGATTCTCTGTACCAAGAGCAAATGTTTCAAAACTTGCCTGTGCACTTTTCAATCCTGCTAGAGCTGTCTTAACGTCATTTATTACTGTCATTTAATTTCCTTCTTTCTTTTAATTGAATAGCTTACGATTGTATTGTTTCTTTTTAGATGGTGTTTATGTAAAATTCAATATTGTGAATTACTGGGTATTAACTTTTAATACAAAATGATAATAGAAATTCTGTTCAAACAGTGGTTCAACCACTCTTCGCACTTTTTTGGACGCTCCTACCTAAATTGAGTACCTACAAGCACACCAAAAACAAGGGGTGAAATCACCCTTGTTTCAATAGTTAATTATTTGTCTATTCCTGTTACATTTAAAGATTTAATGATTTTATTCTATATTGTTTTGCTTTTGTTTTACATTCGTTCGTATCACAACCTTTATTTAAATCGTAAATTATAGCCATATAATTATCACAAGCTAAATCTTTAGATTTTTTGGCGATATCCTCAGAAAATAACAATCAGATGTAAATATATTCACACTAATCATAAAAATGTGTTCGAAAAGAATTTTAAGAAAGCATTATCATTCGATCATGTAACAACTACGTAATGAATTAATTAATCATGAGCAATCCTTGACTTTTCTTTAAGCCATCTTCGATAAATGAACAAAACTATAAGAATAAATCCTATGTAAATTACAAGAACTTGCAAAAATGTTTGAACTGAAGTAAATAATTGATTTCCTAAAAATGCGTAAACAATCATTGCAGGAACTTGACCAATGGCAGTTGCAAAAAAATATATTTTAAATGACATAGAACTTAGCCCAGAATAAACATTGATTACCGGAGGAGGGATGATATAAATAGCCCGAGCCAATAATACAGTAGTAAAAGGACTTTGATTAATAGTATTATTCAAATTTTTAAAACCTTTAAAGCGACTCACATAGTTTTTTAATTCACAAACAAAAAAACGACGTGCAAGAAAAAAAAAGATTATTGCTGCTCCTACCGAGCCAAACCAGTTAATTATACTACCAATCCAGATCCCATATTTTGCACCCATCATTCCAGCAAATACTGAAAATGGAATAATAGGAAACACACTAATAACTATCGAAAGAAAAAATAAAAAAGGAATTTGTTCTAAATCACTGTCATTTAGCCAATTTAATAAAAAATCTCTATAATTAAATGCAATAAGGAGGGTAATTCCATATATTATTGCAAAAATTAATCCTTTTCTCATCGCTGTCAACCTCCATCATCTGTCGGAAAGTTACAATTAAAGTATTTACTCAATTAAGAGAAATATTACTGAATGATTTTCCCAAGAGTGATTATGTAATTGAGGATCTATGTTTTTACCATCTAAATTTTGTTCTTCTTCATCCATTCCTGGTGTCTGTGCTTCTGGTGAAAGTGGTGCCATATCCATTTAGAAATTATAGGCTACTCTCTTTTACTTGGACTGCTATCATGTAGCTTCAATATTTGTTATCCTTGTCGATATTTGAAGATAACGATTAAGAACCAACTAATTATACTAAGTACCCCACTCTTACCTAGTGTAAAGTGGGGTTAAATTCACGATATTTGATGTAAGGTAATTTCAGGACGACTACCAATTCGAATATTTACACCTGTCTGACCTAAGCCTTCAATAATGAATGGTTTACCATTGTGATAGTGTAACCCTTTTACTATCTTCATTTGAACCAATTTTCCCATTTTGATTAAATGATATGGTTTAGGCCAATGAATTTGTCCACCATGGAAATGTCCTGATAAAAGATAATCAAACTGGAAATCTTCCGGAAAACGCTTGAGTGACGATCAATGTATTCCAATCTTGTTAATAAGTAATATAAAGGATCGAGAACATTCCAAAATGAAAGAAAATAACTACGCATTTTGCTTACCTCCTTAATTTCCAATTATATTTTGTCAATTTTATTTAGATATATATCTGGGAAAATAGAGGTAAGTGAATTGTTTTTTTGTAATGATATTTTATAGAGGAATGTTTAGGGGAGATTTAAAAAAATCACATCACATATTTAGCAAAACTCTAAAAGAGGGTATTATTATCTTTATTTATGGCAAGTTATTGTTACTTTTAAAGGCAAATGATCAGAAGCTTTTGCTGATTTTATGATCACTTCTGCTTTAACAGCCTGTAATTCGGGACTGACAAATATATAATCTAGCCTTGCCCTAGGGCGAATGGATGGATAAGTCTGGCCTGTTCCTATACCAACAGTCTGCCAAGTATCTTGAACCTTTTCAGTTAATTTTCTCCATTGCCTTGATCCAGGCTTCATATTCCAATCACCCATGATAATCGTGGGATGCGGATACTTATGAAGTTGATTTAAAATATATTCTGTTTGCTTCCTATGAAGATAAGGACTTAGACTTAAATGAGTGACCATGATTTGATATAACTGTTCATTTATTTGAATTGTTGCGTCAAGTAACGACCTTCCTTCAACTAATCCGGTTATATAATTAAAAGAATGGCTCTTTTTTGTTACGATTGGGTATCGAGACAAAAGTGCATTCCCATATTGCCGCATGAAGTTGCCAGAATTTTTAGACTTCAGAGAGAGAGACGGACTGAAAGTATGCTCAAAATTTAATTGTTTTGCAAGCCAACCAATCTGATTTTTATAGTGACTGCGCTTAGAAAAATGCTTATCAACCTCATTTAGACCGATGATATCAGCATCACTATCTTTAATTACTTGAGCTATTCTTTGAAGATCTACTTGATTATCGATTCCTTTACCATGATGAATGTTAAACGTCATAACTTTAATTTCCAAGAGACTTCCCCCTCTATTAAGGTTGTTAAAACTAAAGAGGTATGTTATAAAAATAAGTTAATCAAAGTTCCAATATTAAATATCATCTTTCAGGGATTTCGGTTAAGTGAAGTTCGTGAACAAGACACTTAAAAAGTCGATTCCCTATGTATAAAATCGACTTTTTAGGTTGAATTTGTTTAGCGTACAAAACCACTTGAGAAAGCCTTAAGGTGTTTTAGTTGCCTTGAAGGCAATAAAGAATTCGTTGTTAAGGTGAAGACGATGTTTACATGTCTTCAAATAAAAACCCTTATCACAAGCTTTTTTTCCTTAGTATAGATAAACGTCAAAATGTTAACGTGTCCTACTATCCTATTTTCCCCAATACTATTATGCTTCTTTTACTTTATTACGAATAAAAAACTTGTTTGGAATCCCGCTAAAATGATTAACAACATTTGCTGATGTACAAGCAACAGAATGTTTGCTTACCTTCAAAGGTTCCGTTAAATGCGAACTGCAGAAACTATTTTTCTGAAGCTGTTCTATGGATACGCCCTTTTTGGTTAAAGCTTCATCAAATTCTTTTTGTGCAGCCTGTTTAGCCTTAAACAACATCATTTGTATTCTGCTATAAACATTAATTGCCCCATCTCCCGTCGTTTCAATAGGAAGAAAAATCGCTTCAGGGTGAATCTCAGTAATGAGTGACTGAACACCGTCGGAAACACCGGATGAAGGCATGCATCCGAATGGCTTTACAGAAATGGTCATATTTACTTTCCGTTTCTTTACATTAAGGATAAGCTTGCCAACTTCCATATGTCCTTCACCACCCCTTAAGTGATTGTTATAATGTTTGTTGGCCACCCCAGCTATTTCATCCATATCAGGTAAGTGATATCCGCGCAGACCGATCGCTTTGGCATAAGCATGGAACATCCCACGGACGGTACGATCTGCTAATCCTAAGACTAGTAGTCGTTTTAAAGGATTTTTTCCTTTTAAACCCTTACTGCCGGAATCTGCTTCACGCAAATTCATCCGTTTACGAGTATCATATTGCCCTTCCCAAATCAAAAATAAGATCCATGCCGTAACAGACTGCACTTCTACTTCAGCGCCCTCACTTTCCAAAAACTTTTGCAGCTGATAGTTTCCTTCTCCTTCTGTTGTCATCGCCCAGAACTCCCCGATAATGCTTACTTTTGGCTTTACTCTGGTTCTGTCGACTTTTACCATTTGCAGTTCTTTTCGACATCGGTATAAAGCTGGTATAAGTTGCTTACGCTCGCAGAAAGCTTTGTATAAGTGCTGCTTGCAGCGTTCAAGTGCAGCATTGGTGGATCCCTCTTCTACTTCATAAGGACGGATGCGATAACCTAGTGCATTCAAAATATCTCCGATCAACACAGCCTTTAAAAATGTAAGGAAAAATGAACTATCTAATTTGAGCGCGGACTCTTCACCTGTTGCCTGTTTTAAGCCACTCTGCTGCTGAAAGAGCAACACTCGAAACCCATCAAATCCGGCATCTCTGAGTGCCTTCCGATACTCAGTTACATAGGTACCAAAACGACAAGGTCCGCAGGAACCGCTCGTAATGAAAAGATACTTGCTCACAATTTCTTCCTTTGATTTGCCTTCAACATCGCGAAGATAAGTAAGATATTTGATTAAATTCCCTACAGTAAAATACGTTGGATTACATTGGCCGCGATTTCCAAATTCCTTACCAAAGCGGAGAGACTCCGTATCAGGGCAATCCATTTGTTTTACAGTATATCCCAATCCTTGGAGCGCTCCCTCCATTAAGTAGTCATGGGCCATAGTAAGGCCGCCGAAAAGAATGGTTGTGGAATCTTTGTCCTTTGCAAAAAATTGGCGGGGAACCGGATCAAACCATTGTGCTTTTGATTGTAGTCCCAATTCTGCTTCTTGTTCAACCTGATACCGGTTTAATTCTTCCTCAAAGTTACGAAGATAATTCGGCTGTTGGCTATCCTTGACAACATCGCGTTCTTTTGTTGTACGCACTTTCAAATCAGCTCCTTGTTGTATTATTCAGATATCGCTTTTTTCTCTTGGTTCGGTTGACTTAGTAATTCACGGCGCTTTTGTTCGATAAGTTGCTGTAATTCCATCTTCCTCTGCGCTAAATCCTGAAGCCGCTCCTCATGCAGTCCTAGACTATGGGCATAGGTTTTGACTCGGATCTTAATGGAACCGCTCGGCTTATTAGCATCAATATCATGAAGAGCAGAATAAGGAGTTCCGGCTGTAGAAATAATTGAGTCAATCAGCCCATAGGTAGGGGCATCATGGCCGCATTTAAAGTTTGAAAGATCCAATACCGCCACATTTTGATGCCTAGCTGCAAACTTAGCAGCCCAAACCTTCTGAACACTATTTGAACTAAAATTTTCCGGCCAAACATCGGTCACTTCCAAAGCATGATCCACTCTCCCACTTTCTAAATCACCTTTGAAAAAGCGACGCAGCCAAGCTTCATCTTTCGGAATCGAGCGCATCGATAGAATCGGATAGCCTAACACCTGAAACTCATCCAATACACTATGGTTAAGTCCTGGATCCGAATGATATGGACGTCCGATCATAAGAATGGCAATGCGATTTTCCTCTTCGACTTGCTCAAGGATCATCCTTCCTTTTTCCTGCATTTCATGATCAAAAAGCTCCAAAGCCTTCCATGCTTCATCTGACGCAAAATTACTTTCGTCTTCTGTTATTTGTAAAAAATCAGTAAACGCCTCATATAATTGTTTTTTCAGCATATTCTGTTCTGTAAACGTCACCGCCGGATCAAAATAAGTGATCCCTCTTTCCTTGAAAAAGTCTGTTTCTTTTGTAAAAGCTGCTTTAATGACATTCGGAGCCCCGGCAACAATCGGACAGCTGGTGGAATCCACCACATTCTGCAGATGAGTCGGAATATGGGTAATGCATGGGAACACGATCGCATTTAAAGCTTTGCGTTCTGAATGATGTTTGAACAATAAATTATGAATATGAGCTTGTGCTACTTTTGACGGGTAACAAGGATCGATGGAACCATACTTTCCACCCTCCTGCCACATTTCCTCACTCGTATCGTCACTGAATACGATATTCTTTTGGTCGATGCCCAGCGTTTCAAAATAAGTTCGCCAAAAAGGGGCTGTAGACCAAATATTCAATACTTTTGGGATGCCGATACGCAGCTGTTTCCGCCGTTCCATCGCCTCTATAGAAGAACGTTCGAACGGACGAATAAATTTGCTTTTTCGTTTCCCAAAACTTAGCAAAGCAGTTTTGATTTTGACATCCTCAATCGTTTGATCTGACTCAGGCATGGGATCGGGATCGTAGAAATGTTTATACATTCGCCGG
Organism: Metabacillus bambusae; assembly: GCF_017497975.1. Taxonomy (GTDB): domain Bacteria; phylum Bacillota; class Bacilli; order Bacillales; family Bacillaceae; genus Metabacillus; species Metabacillus bambusae. Next base: position 349,631 of record NZ_JAGDEL010000003.1, read on the forward strand.
GATTCATAATCTACCAGGTTAGGGTATTGTTTTTTCAGCTTGTTGCGGTCTTGAGTCAACTGAATCATCGCTTCTTTGTTTTCCACCGTTCCCTTTTCACAGCTAAAACCTGAGATATAGCGAGCTGTTTCTCCATCAGGTGCAGTAGTATCGATAAAAGTACGGCTACAGTTATTCGGACAAAAGTTGCAGCGAGTTGATTCATCATTGCGGGATAAGTAACTTAAGCCGATCGCTGCATCAAGCCCAAGAAAAGTTGAGTATCCCCGTCGCTTTACTACACGAAGGGTTTCCATGGCAGCTCCAATTGCTCCGGCTTCACCCGTATGCGGATGGACATAAACTTGAGCATCCGGAACCCGCTCTTTAATATAGTCAACTTGCGCTTTCACAGCAGCCAAATTATGCTGTGTCCCTCCTTGCAACACAAACTTGCGGCCAAGTTCCGCCATGCGAGGAATTTGCACCACATACTGCCATACATTTTTCGGCAGCACTAAGGCCAGTCCAGCCAACAACTCCTCCTTTGCATAGCCTTCCTTCTGGAAATTTACCCGGTCAGAATCAAGAAATACCGCACAGCCATAAGAGAATTTCGGACTCAGATCAGCTTTAAATGCGGTTTCAGCATACTCTTGAACAGGGATTCCAAATTGGTCAGCCATCGCCTGCAACAGCATTCCGTTTCCAGCTGAGCATTGGTTTGACAAGCGGAAGTTGCGGATATCCCCATTTTTCAGAAAAAGGACTTTTATGTCTTGACCGCCAATGTCGCAAATAACGTCAATGTCCTCGAAAAAATGGACGGCACTCATCATATGTGCAACTGTTTCCACAATATTGACATCCGCTTTTAATGTCTTTTCTAAGACATCTGCAGCATATCCAGTCGCCCCAAAGCCGATAATTTCAAGTCTGGCACCAGATGCTTGTACTTTTTCATAAATACGCCCAAGAAGCTCCTTCGTATCTTGAATTGGATTCCCTTTAGAAAGCTGATATTCCTTAAGGAGAATCGTTCCATTTTCATCAACCACCACGGCCTTTGATGAAGTGGAACCTCCGTCAAGACCAATTACTGCCTTAACTGTTTGTCCCGGTTCAAAGGAAGCTGGCTCAAATTTCGGGATACTGTACTGACGGCGAAATTCGTCTAATTCCTCTACGCTTTTTACTAATGGAGCACCTGCTTTTTCACCTAGCTTTGCCTTTCGGCCATGGGTAATAAATTGCTTCAATTCTTCTAACCCTTTGTAACGGCCAACTTCATTCGGTTCATGAAGTCCATAAATAACAGCACCATATGCAGCATAGTACTGGGAATTTTCCGGAACAAAAATTAGTTCGTCAATCGGTATATCTTTCGGATAGTTGTATCCTCGCTGTTCCCACGATTCAGGAATTCGCTTGCGCCAACATTGCTGAAGAAAAGGCAAGTATGTATTAGGCCCGCCCAACAAGAGAACCTTATGCCGCAATGTATTTCCACGGGTCAGTACAGAAAGGTTCTGCATAACAATAGCATCCGCCAAAGAACACATGACTTCTGAAGAAGGAATACTGCTTTTCACGAGGTTCACGATATCCGTTTCTGCAAAAACACCGCATTTTGCTGCAACATGATGCAGTTTGGTGTCATCAAAAGCGAGCTTGGCTACTTCTGCTTCCGGCATACCTACCTTAATGATGCACTTATCAATCGTAGCACCAGTACCTGAGGCACATTTGTCATTCATAGAAGTAATGGCCTGCTTATCACCTGTCTCCGCGTTTTCTTTAAAAATAATGATCTTCGCATCTTGTCCTCCGAGTTCAATCACACTACCTACATCAGGATGCAATTGTTCAACTGACATCGTAACAGCATTCACTTCCTGAACAAACTTGGCACCAATATGCTCGGCAATTGGACCGCCACCGGATCCCGTAATAAACACTCGAATCTTTTCTTTCGGTATTTCAAAAAATTCATTTCCGATACGAACCAAAAATTCCAACACATTTTCAGCCTGTTTCGTATTGTGGCGCTGATAATCCGACCAAAGAATCTCTTTCGTATTCGGATCTACTACGGTTGCTTTAACTGTGGTGGATCCAACATCAATCCCAATCATAATATTTTCCACTTTAGCTTACCTCACATATATACAGTTTTTAGTTTAAATAGTATACTGACAAATTTTACACTGACCTTATATTTTCCATAATTCTAGATATTATTACCAATAAATATGAAAGTTCATGGATATTTTACTGCTTCAGATCATTTGGATTATTTTGCAACTTTATATAATATACCAATATCAAAGTTCTACTTAACTAGAATCCCAATTTGTTCTATACCATCTTTAAAGAAACCAAAATGGAAGGTAAAGTATGAATTACAGTGGCCGCCTCCCTAGGGATCGATTCCAGTTTATTTTAATCATTTGTAGATTCAGAGTATTTCTTTTTTGGTTTAAAAGTTTCCTTTTTAAAGTATATCTAACGAGAAACTTCCTCTTGATTATTCCAAATTATAAGCAGAAACACATTTATAGTTACAATGTCTAAAAATAGCAAAATAAAGAAATAGTAATAAAGATACTTCGAAAAAATCCAACAATAATTAGAATTTATTTTTAAAAATCACCTTTAGTTATAGGAGGAAAGTATCATTATGGATAAATTAGATGGAGATTCCCAATCCAATCAACCACATGGAGGACATTTTTTTGAACAAATAAAAAATATGATGACTAACCTGGTTTCTCCAGAACAATCCTCCTCATCTGTATCCAAAGCGATCAATTTACCGTTCCAAATGAGCGAAACTGTAAGCATTCCTCATACAAAAGCTACATTTATGGCTTTTGCGGATGCAGTAATTCCCTCAACCTTAGGGGCATTGGATTTACGATTAGACGATTATATTGTTTGGACATTAGATCATTATGTATCTATCCAAGGAGAATGGGGAGTAAAAAATGGCCAGTTATCTTCTCAAACTGCGAAAATACTTGATATATCAGCTTATCAACTGATTGTTACCGGAAAAATGAAAATACCTCCTGATTTTTCTACTTATCCGGATGGAGGCCCATTTGCAGCTCTTTCCCCTGAGGATCGGTTTGAAGCGATCAGTTTATTAGATAACCTTCAAGTTGATATGGAAGTCCTCCCCTCTCCATTTCAAAACAATGCTGGTTTGGTTAAGAATGTCGTAACTTCCCTCCATCAAATGGTTATGTTTGGCTATTATTCAGAATGGTTTTCGCTTGGATCAACACGATTAGCTTACCCAGAGGATCACCGTCAGGAAAGACAACGATTTTTGTGGGAAAGACTGGATTATCCCGGTCCATCATTTGGCTACCGGGCAGTTCGAGGATTTTTAGTTGATAAATTTTCAGAAGAAGGGAAATGAACAATGAGTTTAGATGCGGACGTAATCATTATTGGTGCTGGTGGAGGTGGGGCAGTTGCAGCCAAGGAGTTGGGGGAATTAGGGATCAAAGTCATTATCCTTGAAGCAGGTCCTTGGTATGGGAATAAAAAATGGGACAATCCTAATCGAGAACGTGGATCTGTTAGTAGTTCCAGTGAAGCAGACTTGGATATTAACCTCTTACGGCAACAATATACAAAGAATGAACATACGATGAATTCTTATGAATTTGGTCGTTTACGATGGGGACCTGCTGATCGCCGACGTCCACCGTGGTACCGGAATGTCCCTAAAAATGGGCTTATTTGGCAAGCCACTGGCGTAGGTGGGACAACACAACATTACTGGGCAAACTCACCACGAGCTTATTCAATGGCAATTGATGATGTCTGGCCAATTTCTTACCGGGAGTTGATCCCCTATTATGAAAAGGTAGAAGATATATTGCCCGTTCGCCCTGCCCCTACCACTGCAAAAGAGGAATTGTTTTATTACGGAGCAAAAAAAGCCGGTTGGTCAATGCTGAATACTTTAAATCCAACTTCTCCTGGCTACCGTCCTAATCCAAATGCAATCCTACACCCAAATGAACGGCTGATGGATTCCGAGACCAGTTTGGAAGAAGTATCAAAATTGGAGGGATGTACGCTTTGCGGTCATTGTATTAATGGTTGTCCACATGGACCATCGGTTGATAAAGTGGCTAAACGCCCGACCAACATAAGTTATATTCCTCTTGCCTTAAAAACCAAAAATGTAGAAGTTCGACCTAATACATATACAACCAAGATTTTAACGGAAAATCATCCGAAAGAAGGACTTCATGCAACTGGAGTTGAGTATAGAGATACTTGGACAGGTGAGTCTGGAGAATTATATGCGAAAGTGATTGTTATGGCAGCAGGTTGTATAGAAAGCCCAAGACTCTGGCTAAACTCTGAATTACCACAGAATTCGTGGGTTGGACGGGGATTAACACACCATTATTGGGATTGGGTAACAGGAGTATTTGAAGAAAAAGATCTTATGGGTATATTAGGACAACCCAACGTGAATCCATTTGTTGGCCCTACATCAGGTGGACGATTAGATTATCCGGGATTAGGATGTATCCAACCATCTGGAGTCAGCCCAGGATTATTTGCCTCTTTAACCTTTGGGTTTACCGAAAGTGGCTATCATTTTACACAGAATGCATCTTCTTCAGAACCTTGGGATTTACAAGGACGAGTAGTAGGAAATGAGTTAAAAGAATGGATGTACAATTACAAAAATACATATAGCATATTGGTCCTTGCTGATGATCAGCCCCATAAAAGGAATGGTGTAACCATTGATCCTTTTGTAAAAGATGAACATGGACCAATTCCGGTAGTACGGTATACAGCTAGTAAGGAAGATAAACAAAAGAGAAACAAGTTAGTGAAAATTGCTGCCGATATTTTGCACAAAGGTGGGGCAAAGAAGATTATTCGCACAGATTGGCCATCTCACTTATTTGCCCATATTGAATCTACGATGCGCATGGGTTTTGTCGTGGATAGTAATTGTGAAGCTTATCAAGTTAAACGGCTTTTTATCGCTGACAATAGCGTTCATTTTAATGGGATTGGAGGACCCAATCCTACGTTGACCACTCAAGCGTTAGCTACACGAACAGCTGAAAAATTAGCAAATTTATATTTTAGTTGAACCTTTTGAGATCTATACACTAGATTTTTCATTTCCTATAGAAGAAAAAGGCACTTTTATCGAAAAGTGTCTTTTTCTAACATATAGATAAATCTTCATGGCAAGAACAAAAGCGCAAGCGCCTTGAACAGCCTCGGGCAAATAAGACGCTTAAGAATAGAAGGTGTTCTTTACCTTCAATTCTTAAGTGGCTTAGACCCAAGAGGGGCTAGGCGCTGGAGCTGGATGCTAAGCGCTTATTCACAGTACAAGAATTTTATAATTTCCTAGACAGTAAAAAAACATTCTTTTCGTCAAAGAATGCTACATAAAATGAATATTAAAACATTTTTAATTTATTAATATTTTATTTTCCCATTGAGAAGTTAGAAATTAAACATTTGATCATGGAATTAATGGATAATCTAAACCAAATTAAAAAAGAAGAAGTGTTTACCTCTTCCCTATCATTTTATCCATTTTTTATCTTAAAATCACTCTAATACAAACAATTTTAAGAAATAAATAATAATTCCTCTGCTAATAAGTGGAATTTTCCTTTATCTCAAACCTGTAACGACTGATCGATTTCTCAATTGTCCAAAATTTAATTAATTCAAAAACCTGTATACACTATTTAAACCCAGCTGTCGCTTTTATATGTACATCTTTTTTATTAGTATTGCTTTAGATGATAATAGTCGCAATTAGCGCAACGAATAGAGCCTGTTACATAAATTATTACATATGGTCTATTTTTATCACATTGAGGGCAAAATTTTAAATTCGATTGTGCTGTTTTTTCAATTGTTTCATTCATGTAAAAACCTCCTTTACACATAATTCGTTGAAAAATCAACATTTTCATCTCCTAAAGAAGACTTACAATTTCATAAAAATGCTAGTTTTACAAAATTAAAAAAGTCATATCCTCTAATGAAAACATTTGTTTTGTGTATAGATGAAACTTAAAAACAATTCTCTATTCTGTTGTCTTTTTATCTCAAGTTGTTTTGTTATATAAGTAAAGTCTTTTCCATAGGAAATCAATTCCCCAAATCTTTTCTCTCTCAACTAATTATATGACAATGTAAATATTAGTTTAATGTTCTAAATGTAAAATTGTAGCAATTTAATCAATTAAAACATCTCATAAGAGAAGAATGACATATAATAAAAAATATTGAACTACCCTTTGTATCGGCCCCACCTACGCCAAATACTATGACGGCACGCGTGCCATCCACTCCATTAATATTATAACTGGAAACGCTTACATTTGTAAAGATTAATAGAACCAAAGTTTCTAATTGTTGACCTTTTTTTTATCATGGAGCAAAGTGAAGCGAGTGACTTGATTCTTCAACATGAAAGCTGTCATATACACGTCCACCTTGTAACACATTATCCACAACAATCAGTACACTAAGATTGGCTAAACGTAATGAAAGATCTAGGTAGTTCGGATAATTTTTCTTATTGTGAGTACTGGTTATAAAAAAACGTCTAAAACCCAATAATACCAAGGATCGTAGCGTTGGCACTGTGGCATCCCTCCTTGTAGAAGTGAATGTTCCCACATCCCTACCCGATCGGTGCCATTTACGTTAGGAATATAATCGTTCAATTCGCTAGACTTGGGACTATTCCTCTACTCCCATTACAGGAGGTTCTTCCGTCAAATCCCTACTCTCTCAAGGATGAATGCTTTTCAGCTTGACCTTATAACATCCGTTTTTAGTGACAGCGTTTCAACGTTCCTAACTTTCCAAGTACCTTACAACATAGCTTTCCTTACTAGACGTAGATGTTTTTTTAAGCCTGAGATCTGGATACCGCCATTGTTTCATAATGTGCAGTTTTACACTACACCACTCTCCCCATCGACCGATGGGTCATAGGTTTACCTATGTTCAATCTTTACCCCTTACCTTCGGAAGTTCGTCAGTTCCTATCTCAAAGAACGATTCTCACCTTATCTAGTTTTTAAGCCATGCGGCATATCCGCTGGCATACCTTTTCTATCTTAGAATGGGCTTCATCCTTTGTTCTGCCGAATCTACCTGTCCTTCACACACTATGGACTGTCATACATAATGCAAGTATTGACGGGATTCAAAAAACATGGTTCCATCATTCCCATCCTCCGTTATTTTCACATCTTAAGTGTTTATTACAGAACTTGTCGCGCGCGCCCTATTGTTGAAGATTATCTGCAATAGAAATTACCAAAATAACGTAGAGTACCCCAGAATTCACAAAAGATAGAATAACAAACACTCCAATTTTCCCTAAAATGTAGAAAATGGAAATATTTTTCTGGACTCATCGTTCCAGAATAGTTATAATAAATTTTGTAAATGGAGGTGTTGTAATTTGGGAAGAAATATCAGTTTTAACAAAGAACATGCTTTAAATAAAGCTATGTATTTATTTTGGGAGAAAGGATATGACGCTACATATATCTCTGAACTTATTGAAACGATGGGAATAAGTCGCTCTACTCTTTACGATAGTTTTGGAGATAAAGATGCATTATTTAAAATAGTTTTAGAGCATTATAAAAACTACCGCTATCGAAAGAGAAATTTACTTTTTAGTGGTATAAACGCTAAAGAATCACTTAAATCCTTTTTTTATAAACATATTGAAGAATGCTATTCAGATGACATTCCAAAAAGTTGTATTATAACTAATTCTTCACTGCTTATTGGACATATTGATCCTTCAATAGAAGAAATTCTTCTAGAGTATTTTAATGAACTTGAAAAAGTTTTTAAGCAAGTCATAGATGAAGGACAAAGGAAAGGAGAAATTTCACAAGAGGCCGACCCTGAATTAGTTGCATATTCTTTACTAAGCTTAAATCATAGCATTAGTTTAATGTCTAGATATAAAAAGGAGGAAAATCTAGCTTATAAATTAGTGGACAAGACTATTGGGGACCTATAGTCTTTCTTTTTTGATTATTTTGGAACGGACGTTCCGAAATAATCAAAATAATAATAAAAATAAACAAAAGGAATGATTATGATGACTAAAAAAACAAATTTTCTAATATTTATATTGGCAATTAGTTGTGGATCCCTTGCTGCTAATATTTATTATTCACAACCAATCGTACAATTCATTGCAAAAGATCTTAACATTTCTTCTGATTTATCTGGATTGCTCACAACCTTGACACAAATTGGGTATGGATTAGGATTATTTTTTATCGTACCAATGGCTGACTTATTTAAAAGTAAAAAAATAATAGGAATCCTTATCGGGCTAACTATTATTGCATTAATTGGTACGCTTATTTCGACAAATGGAATTGTTTTTTTAATATTCACAACCATGATTGGCATGGGAGCCTGTGCGGCTCAAATGTTAGTTCCATTAACAATGAGGATTGTACCCATTGAAGAGACAGGTAAATATGTGGGTAAAGTGATGAGTGGTTTATTGATTGGGATTATGATTGCTCGCCCATTATCTATCGGAATAGCTGACTGGTTCGGCTGGAGAATGGTATTTCTTTTTTCATTAATAACGCTTGTTGCCGTATTACTGTTAAGTATAAAGTTTTTGCCCAACTATGAAGTAGTATCGACTAGTAACATGTCATATCCAAATTTAATAGCTTCTATGGTGAAGCTATTAATAAATACATCTCCTTTACAACAAAGAGCTTTTTATCACGCATGTTTATTTGCAACATTTAGTCTTTATTGGACAGTTATCCCAATTTTATTAAGGTCTGAGCCATTACATTTTTCAAATAATGAAATTGCATTAATTGGCTTTGCTGCAATAGCTGGAGCTTTATTAACTCCTACTATTGGTAAAATAGCAGATAAAGGTTATATTTTTATAATGACTAATGTATCAATGGTTCTCGTACTATTATCTATCTTACTATTATTTTTTGTTCAAGATCATTCACTATTTAGTGTAATTTTAATCCTTATCTCCGGCATTAGCATTGATATCGGTGTATCAGGAAATTTATTATTAGGCCAAAAAGTTATCTTTGGTTTGAATCCCGAGATAAGAAACAGACTTAATGGTTTATATATGACTATTTTCTTTTTAGGGGGAGCCTTTGGTTCATGGATTGGAAGTTATACTTACTATAAATTTAATATTGTAATAACTTTACTCATTGGAACAGCTTTACCAATAATCGCCTTAATTGTCCATGTGAAACAAAATAATAAATTAAAACTATTAAACACCTAATTGTTGATATTAAATTATAAAGATGTATTCAGCAGACGATTTTTAAACATGCAATCTCACAATCATTAGATATGGAACTACTGTTTGTTTTTTGAACTTGTATAAAAGTTTAAAGCTGATTTTGATTGTAGAAAAGGCAGCAAAATAACAGCTGCCTTATTTTATGTTCAAATAAGTTTGCACCAATGTTATGAAGGATAAATAAAAGCTAAGTGTCAACTTACTTTCCTCCCCTTTATATTTTAAAAAGTAAGTGTTTACTATTATATTCAAATGGATAATCATTTAACTTATCCTTAATAAAAATTTTCAAGTTATTTAATAGGTATGCTGGTAAAATTGGATCAAGTAAATATTTGATCATTTTTAATCGCATATGGCCCCGAACATTATCCCTACTTAGCTACTCACCCACTTAATCGTCTTCGAAAGCAGTTCAGTAAAGCGAGGATCTAAAAGCCCTTCTTTATTATGGGCCGGAGTAAGACAGCATACCCGTCCTTTTCCATAGTCATGAAACCATCCTGCGATGGATTGACCCTCTTCTGACTCTGATTTTAAAAAGATATTTGTTTCCTCTTGATTTATTTTAACAAAATAATGCTCATCTATTATTTCAAAAGATACTGGTCCAAATACATCGTTTCCTTTTACACTTGTATATTTTACTTGAGAATGAAGTTCAGGATGGTATTCAAAATAGCCTTTTAACATTTTAGTATAGCTACTCTCGTCGGCATAAGAGGCAAGTCCTGAATGCCAGCCTAACCAACCGCCACCTTGGTCGACGTACTGAGCAATCGTTTCACCAATCTCATCAGTCATCCAAGTATCTACCTTTTCGTCGGTTGGATTGACCCGATCCTCTTTAAATAAGATAACGGCATCTGGTTTTTTCTTCAATTCTTCAATTAACTGGCTCGTTTGAATTTCGATACATTCAACCTTTTCGTTTTCGTTTAGTAAGGTTAACGCTCGATTTAAGGAAGCTTGAATCCCTTCTTCCGAGTGATAGTAATCACCTAAAAGGGCCACGATTTTTTTCACATCAATCACTCCACGTTTCTAATTTTTACTACTACTATGTAACCTTCTGGTTGGATCCTTGGGACTCGATTAATATTTCACCCCCAAACAATGGTTTGAGGGTCAGTAGATTTATAGTGGCATTGGTTCTCCCTGTGTATTAATAAACGAAGAGGTACCAGTAATTTTCTGTTTTTTCTCGATAATATCTATAATCCCTTTTGCTGATTCCTCTGGTGTACCCGGGGCTTTCTCTCCACCCATGTCTGTTTTGATCCAGCCAGGATGAACAGCAAATACAGATACCTGATCATCTGCTAGATATTTTCTAAGTTGTTGTGAAAACATGTTTAACGATGCTTTAGAAAGTGCGTAAGGATAATCCCCTCCGTATGCATTTTGAAAGCTTCCTGCTTCAGATGAGATATTAATGATCGATGAATTAGGTCCTTTGGACAGTAGTGGCAAGAAATGTTTAATGACACGCATCGGTCCAAAAAGGTTAATATTAAACGTCTGCTCCACCTTAGTAATATCTATTTCTTCAATTGTTTTTGAACGTTCATTTAAAATTCCTGCATTGTTAATGATCACATCGAGAGTAATGTTTTCCTCTTCTAGCTTTTCTGAAGCTGCTTGACAGGTTGCTTCCTCGGCAACATCTAGGGATAGAAGAGAAACCTGATTTAGAAAAAGAGAACGTAGTTGTGCTAATTGATCCATTTGTTTTTCAGGGTTTCTGATCCCAGCAAAAACAGTGTGTCCCCTTTTGACCGCCTCGATCGTAAGCGCAAGACCTAGACCACGATTAGCACCTGTGATTAATAGTTTCATATAAACATCCTCATTTCATTCATTACGATTTATGTCCTAATTCTTGTAAACCTAACATAACACCCAGCTGAGGAACGGAGTTAAAGAAGCAATACCTACCAACTCCGTATTCTCCTTTATGTACTAAAGGAATCCCTTTTTCTTCAACAAAGTTAATATGCTCTTCAAAACCATTCACTGTAAATGTAATAAACTGAACCCCTTGCCCATGCTTTTGCTTGAACTCAGTATACGGACTCACTTCATTAAGTGGCTCTAATAGCTCCACTGTCACAGGTCCCATTTGAAGGTTCGCTATTTTCACCCGCGCCGGTACTTGTTCCCCGCGGAAAACAGTATAGGTTTCACCTGTTCGATCTGGGGTGTACTCTTCAGGTGGTAAAATGATCTCGGGCATTTCAATACCAAATAGTTCTGAAAAGTTTTTAGCAGCAATATTTATGTCATTAACGACTAATCCTACTTTAATAAGATTGTTGTTATCAATTTTATTCATGAACGCTTCCCCCCCTATTTATCATTTTCAAGAAGCTCTAACATAATCTTTAAGTCTTTGAAGGTGTCCATATAAGCATAGCGTCCACCTGTATATTCCCCTTTTTGTACCAAAGGCATATTTTTTGCTTCCATTAAAGCAACTTTTTCTTTCATCCCATTGATAATAAAGGCAATATGGTGCGGTCCTTCGCCATGTTCATTGAGATGATTCCTCCAAGTGCTAGGATGTTGATCAGGTTCAATTAATTCCAATTGAAGGGAACCCATATCGAAAAAGGCTAATTTTGAACGAGCTTCAGAAGAGGCCCCTTGGAATTCTGTTTGGGCAACATCTACTGTGTCTGTCCAATTCCACTTAGGCTTTTCAACGCCAAAGAATTCTGCATAAGCTTGTGAAACCGTTTCGATATCATGAACTAAAATACCGATTTGCGCAATAACATTTGTACCTAACACACCATTTTTAGATTGAGTTTTATTAGTCAAAATACTTCCTCTCCTTTTTGAAGGTAAATTATATATTTACAATGGATGATCCATTGTCGTTCATAATTAAACATATTAATCTTCAAATCCCCATCTTTTCGACAGCTTGAAAAAGGCCGTTGTCATGAGTAAGGCAATGATCAAGAGAATCCATGCTTGTGCAGAAGCATACCCCATATCAAAGTACTGAAAAGCATTTCGATAGAGATAGAGAGAATAGAACAACGTGGAGTTGTCCGGACCCCCATCGGTGATGATAAAGGCTTCTGCGAAGGATTGAAAAACCGCGATCATTCCAGTAATGGAGTTAAAAAGAATCGCGGGTCGTAGCCCTGGCAATGTAATGTGAAAGACTTTTTGAATCACATTGGCACCATCAATGGAAGCTGCTTCATACAAGGATTTAGGGATATCACCTAAAGCAGCTAAATAAATCAAAATCATATTTCCAGACATCCAAATTGACATTAAGATGAATCCCGGCTTTGCCCATGTTGGACTTGAAAACCATCCAGGTCCATCAATTCCAACAATACCAAGAATCGAGTTTACGACACCAGAATCAGGCTGTAATACCCAAATCCATAAAATAGCCAGGACGACAAAAGGAACAAGTGTTGGAATGAAGAAAACAACTCTAAAAAAGGAAATTCCTTTAATATTCTTTGTATTTAATAGAATAGCAATGAAGATCGTAACAACAGTCGTGATCGTTAAACCAACAAAAATCATGTATAAGGTATTACCGAGCACGGTAAAAAACAATTCATCTTCAAATAGAAGCTGCTTATAGTTAGCAAATCCAATATATTTAGGTTCAGCAATTAAGTTATACTCAGTCAAGGAATAGTAAAGAGAACTAAACATTGGATAAGCTGTAAAACAGAGAAAACCGAAAATCCAAGGAGAAATGAAAAGCAGACCATTTCTCAAATTTCTTTTTTGTATGTTCATATTCATTACACCCCTGTTTTTTAAAGAGAGTAGTTATCATTGCTTCGGAATTCAAACGATGGCTTTATCCTTTCGAGCCTGTGAATGTGATGCCTTCAATGAAATATCTCTGCAGAAAGAAAAAGATAATAATAATTGGTAGTGTCATGGCCACACCGATCGCCATGAGTAAGCCCCACCTTGGATCATTTTGTGACATAATTTGCTGAACACCTAAGGATAGTGTGTAATGGCTATTATCACTTAAGAAGATAAGAGGTCCTAGGAAGTCTCGCCATGCTTCGATAAATTGAAAGATAACGACGGTTGCTAATATAGGCTTTGATAATGGTAAAATAACTTTCCAAAAAACGATAAATTCACTGGCTCCATCCATTTTCGCTGCTTCGGATAATTCTTTCGGTATCCCTTTGAAAAACTGTCTTAATAGGAAAATAAAGAAAGCATTTCCGAAAAAGTGCGGAATAATCAAAGGATAGAAGCTTCCAATCCAGCCAATTTCTTTAAATAAGAGAAATAAAGGAATCATAATTACTTGAAAAGGAAGCATCAATGTTGCCAAAACAATGATGAAAATACCATCGCGATATTTCCATTCAATTCTCGAAAAACCGTAAGCTATTAAAGAGTTAGAAAGTACCGCCCCAATGCATGTAAAAACAACAACGATGAGTGTGTTCTTTAAATATAAAAAGAACGGAAATGCCGAGAAAGCTTCCTTATAATTTGACCAATTTAGCGCTTCAGGAATCCAAACGGGTGGATTAGCAAAGAGCTCCGAACTATCTTTTAACGAACCAGATATCAGCCAAAGAAATGGTACTACAAATGCTAATGAAAATAAGATTAAAATCATGTAGACGAAAAGCTTACTCATATTTTTGTTTACTTTTCTCAGTGTTGTCGTTTGCCTTTGATTGGGAAGAATGTTTCGTTGATGTTTTGATTGCTCGACTGGGAGTGTCATCTTCATATAAGGCTCCCTCCTTACCTTTTTTCATGGTCCGGATTTTACCGCAAGGCAAAATCCGGTTGTAAAGGTTTATTTTTTGTCTAGCTTTTCTTGTAATTTATCCTGAGATTTTTGAAGAAGCTGTGATGGGTCTTCATGATTATAAATCACTTTATCACGAATACTTGTAAGTTCATCACCCATTTCGCTGGCTACAGAGGTTAATGCAGGGTGACCTGAATCTGGTGACTCCGCCACTTTTAACACGGTTTCATAAACTTGGTCGTTCTCCCATTGAATGGCATCTGATTTTTCCTTCCAAATCGAAATGGATCGCCAAATATTAATGTTATCCGCTAGCACCTTGTCTTGGTTACCGAATAAAGCAAAATTTATGGCTGCTTGTGGATTTTTTGCCCCTTTTGGAACAAAAAATACGTTTGTTCCAAATACAGATGAATCTTTTCTTCCCTCTGGAGGGCTAGGAATCGCTGCTACTTTATATTTGGTGTCTGGAGAGTAGATTTTAAGGGCATTAGCAAACCAGTTCCCACTAACAGTCATTGCTACTTTTCCAGTCATAAATGGGTGATCTGGAGAAAAGGCTCCACCAAATCCTGATGTAAAGGATTTAATTTTCTCGGGATTATATCTCACGGCATAGCTATCCATCCATTTAAATGCATCAATCATCGATTTCTCATTTAATGACACCTTTTTCGTTTCTGGGTCATACATAGTTGCTCCAAAGGCCCATGGCCATGTATATGGATCCTCACCTGCATCAATCCAAGGAATAAAACCTAATGTTTCAATCGATCCATCATTATTTAATTTCGTTAAAGCTTCAGCTGCTTGATCTAGTTCTTCAATTGTCGTTGGCGGATTTTCCGGATCTAATCCAGCAGCCTCAAACATGTCGACATTATAGTAGAGCAGGTTGACGTTGGAATCCTGTGGAAGAATATATGTTTTTCCATCAGGCTGTTTCATTAAAGAGCGAAAACCATCTAGAACCGTATTCTCATCAAAACCTGCTTTTTCTAAATACTGATCAAGAGGTTCTAAAGCACCTTGGGAAGCTAGGCTATATGCAAGTTGATAGTCATTTCCATCTCCTAATACTAAATCTGGCGGATTCCCCCCAGTAATCGCAGATAAAAGCTTTCCATTTGTTATACCATCAGGAACGTATACTGCATTAATCTTTGTTCCTTCTTTTTCTTCATAATCAGCAATTCTTTCTTTATCCCATTTTTCAGAATCTCCACCCCATGGATACCAATATGTAAATTCTTTGGAGTTTTCATTAGATGTTGATGAGGATGAGGAATCGGAACTCGAACAACCTGAAAGGACTACAATAATGACTAAGAACGAAATCAAACTCATTGAGACGATTTTCTTCACTACAAAACCCCCTAATTTAAATGAAAAATTTCCCCCGGATAAAAAAAGTAAAGTTAATGGTTTAAAGAATCCCCTTTTTACTAAACACCTCCTTTAATTAAAGTGATTTATAATAAACGCGTGAACGCGCGTTTATTTCAGGGTATAGTTGACGAATGTTTAACATCGCAGACTAAAACACATTAAGTAAACGTATACATTTCTGAGTATTCTAAAAATATAGAGCAAAAAAAAAGGAGATTAAAGAGAAAGACAAGATTCTCTTATAATCAATTCAGAATCCATTGTAAGCTTAATCCCCTTATTATTCGTTTGTTCAATTGTTTTGATCACATCAAAGGTTAAGCTTTGCATCATTTTGCTAAAATTGGCTTTAAAAGTCGTTAAAGGTGGATGAAATAAACTACTTAACACGTGATCATCTATACCAATAATCGATATATCATCTGGAACTCGAATTTGTTTTTCATTTAGAGCACGAATTGCACCAAATGCAATACTATCATTTGCAGCAAAAAAGGCTGTTGGTAATTCAACATTTGTTTTTAAGAAACTGTTCATCGAATTATATCCATTCATGCTACTAAAATCTGATTGTAGAATCCATTCTTTTCGAACGGGTAAACAATGATGTTTCATGGCTTTAAGATAGCCTTCTAATCTAGCTGATCCAGCATGTCTTTTTATATCACCATTGATGATTCCAATTCTTTGATGATTTAGACTAACTAGATAATCGATGGCTTTCATGGCCCCATTTTCATTGTCAAAGCTATAAACAATTCGATTAGGTTCATTACGCCCAGGTAGATCCTGGTCAACAATACCGATGATAAAACCTTCTGCAATGAGTTCTTCGATGAAAGGTTCGTGATTATCTGCCCCCATAAAAATACCGGCATCAATTCTATTTTGGTAAAAAACAGTTTTCACGCGTTCAATATTTTTAGGAGATTTACAATCTCGAATAATATTTGTTAACACATAATAATCATGAGATGAAGCTGCTTCTATAACACTAGCGATCAGCATATTGCTTGTTGGGTCACTTGAAACACTACCTTTATCAATGATAAATAGCCCAATATTCCTCATATTTTTCCCAGCGAGAACTTGCGCAGACATATCCGGGAAGTAATTGTGTTCTTTGATGACCTTCATTACCTTTTCTCTAGTTTCTGGCGGAACACTCGGATAATTGTTGATCACTCTGCTTACTGTGCTTCTAGACACACCAGCAAGCTGGGCAATTTGTGTGCTGTTCATTTTATTTCTCTTCAATGTATCTTCCCTCTTCCGTGAACACGCGTTTATTAATTGGTTTTATTCTAAACCTATAATTACTTAGTGTCAATGAATATTTTTAATTTTCTAATAGTATTTTGAACACGCCTTCAACGATCTTTAAAGATAAGTTTATGATAAAAATAATGTAGTATATATCCTGCAAAAAATACGTAAATTATTAGATAAATATATAGAATTAATATATATGCTTTTTCATCATTTCATTGATTTCCATAAAAAAGCGCAATTCCATGTTGAAAGGAATGCGCCTGATTCGTTCGTTATTCTACTTATCTCCCACTCTTTCATTCCCTACTGCAATTGGATTATCTGAATATGAAATCCAATCGCTCCAGCTCCCTGCGTACAGCTTTACGTTTGAGTAACCTGCTTCTTTTAGAGCTAAAATGTTCGGACATGCTGAAACACCGGATCCACAATAAACGATTATTTCTTTAGATAAAGGAATGTCGGAAAAATGAGTGATCAGCTCTTCTCTTTCTCTCCAAGTACCCTTTTCGTTCAAGACGTCCTTCCAAAAATAATTTTTAGCACCTGGTATGTGTCCAGCTACAGCATCAATCGGTTCGAATTCGCCAAGATAGCGTGGATTTTCTCTTGAGTCGATTAAGATTGTGTCTGTTTGATTAAGCTTTTTCTGAACATCAAAGTGATTTACCCATTTCCATTCATTATTTAAATGCGGGAGTAAAGATTTTGGTGAAGGATTTGGAACAACAGTCGTTATTGGTTTGTTTTCGCTTGTCCATTTTTTCCAGCCTCCATCTAATACTGCTGCATCAGAAACTCCTATGTAGTTTAGCAACCACCAAAGCCTTGAAGCATTCATTCCTCCTTGATCGTCATAGATCACTGCATTCGAATCATTGCTTATTCCTAGGTCTCCAAGCGTTTTCGCCAAGATGTCTGCTTGAGGTAAAGGGTGACGTCCCCCATGTTTATCAATTGGCGCTGAAAGATGTTTTTCGAGGTCAACATAAATGGCACCAGGTAAATGTCCCTCTAAATACTGTTGGTACCCTTCGTCAGGATTGCCTAAATTAAATCGTGTATCTACAATGACTAGATTTTTATTATTTCTTTCAATTTCACCAGCAAGCCAATCGCTACTTACAATATTTTGCATAAACATTCTCCTTTAACATTGTTTTGTCCATGAACCTATACAATCTCCAATAAGTGAAAAGGTTTTAATTGTCATAAAATTAATAATTATTATACTATTAAATTGAAAATATTGTATAACAATCGACTTTTCATCTTTTAATAAAATGGAGCTATAATTGTTTTTGTGAAAAAATCCTACCCGATTTTCAGGATAGAATTGTACAATTTTATGGAAACCGATATTAGATTTACTATTAGAAAAATCAAGTGAACCTTCAAGACTCAAATAATATCTTATAAAAATAAGGAGCTATTCCCTTTAAAGAATAACTCCTAACCCAACTTATTTAACTTCCACAACAAATGGATAGGCCGTAACCTTGCCGTTTTCTTGAAATTCTGCCCAAATTTTATAAATCCCAGGCTGAGAAAATTGCGTTTCAAAAACTGGGTTTTCCTCTTCTAACGGATGAACATGCAGGTATTCTTCACCCTGTTCATCTAGAATGACTACATGGCCCAAAGCACCTAAATATTGTTCTAATTTAGCTCCGTGAACATCAAATGTTAAAGTGACAGTCTCATCTATGACCAATGGGGTTGTCGACATCGTTACTTTGTTTCCACCTATTGTTTTTTCTAGTTGTTGGTCCACTTCCAATGATCCATGACTATGCTTATCTGTATCGGAATTTCCAACTGTAAATGTAATTGGTTGAACTTCATATTCCAGGTTCTTTGGTTTAATATCAACAAAGGCCTTGTATGTTCCCTCTTCTAATTTGCTTGAGATTTCAAATTGACCTGGTGCTGTTTCTTCAGGATGTAAGTGAAAATACTGATCTAAGTGTTCATCTACTACAATTAAATGAAGACGTTTTTCATGATTTACTTCTAAATCTGTGACTGGATTACCTGAAAGGTCTTCTAGGGTCAAAACTAATGTCTTATTCTCTTCTTTTACTGTCACATTCACAGCACTTTCTGAATTTGCTTGTTCATCATGTTCGTGTGCATTTTCTGAATGATCATCGTTTGCTGCTGATGAATGTGAAGCATGATCTTCTGAATTCTTATCCGTTACGTCTACTGAAGCATCATGGTCTGAACCATGAGTATCAACACTCTGTTCTTCTATAAAAACTGCCTCGTAGGTAAAGTATCCTACAATGACAATAGCAAGATAGACTATGGCTGAAAGCATCCATTTTTTCATAGGTTTGTATCTCCTTTTACGTTAAGTTTTACCCTCTGTAACCGAAGCGCATTAAGGACAACAGATACTGAACTAAATGCCATTGCTGCCCCAGCCAACCAAGGTGCAAGGAAGCCTAGTGCTGCGATTGGGATCCCAAGAGCATTGTACGCAAATGCCCAGAAGAGATTTTGTTTAATGTTTCGGATCGTCTTTTTACTCATAAAGATCGCATCCGCAATACTAGTAAGATCTCCACGAATCAGTGTAATGTCAGCTGCTTCAATAGCAACATCTGTACCCGTTCCGATCGCCATTCCGATATCGGCGGTAGCTAATGCAGGTGCATCATTAATGCCATCACCAACCATGGCGACAATTTCCCCTTGCTCTTGAAGCTTTTTCACTTCCTCTGCTTTTCCCTCTGGCAGAACTTCTGCTACTACTGAATTAATTCCAGCCTCTTTTGCAATCGCCTCAGCTGTACGTTTGTTGTCTCCTGTAATCATTACAACCTCTAGACCCATTTTTTGTAGGCGTTTTACAGCTTCTCTTGATGTATTTTTAATGGTATCTGCCACTGCTACTAAGCCAGTATATTGATTGTTGATGGCAATAAGCATAGCAGTTTTCCCTTTTTCTTCAAGTTCTTCCATTGTCCGAAGAGCATGATCAAACTTGATGTCATTTTGTTGCATTAATCTTCTTGTACCGGCTAGAACAAGTTGATCATTCACTTTTGCTTGGATTCCATAGCCTGGAATCGCTTCAAACTCTTCTACATCGAAAAGCTCAATGTTCTTCTCTTTAATTCCAGCTACAATCGCCTGGGCAAGCGGGTGTTCTGATTGCTTTTCTGCCGAGCCTACTAATTGTAGAAATTGCTTCTCAACATACCCTACTTCTACAAAAACATCTGTTAAAATCGGTGCTCCATTTGTAACTGTTCCTGTTTTATCTAACAGGATCGTTGTTAATCGATGAGTCCTTTCAAGATGTTCTCCGCCTTTAAATAACACGCCAAATTCTGCAGCTCTTCCTGATCCCGCCATAATCGACGTTGGTGTTGCTAACCCTAAGGCACAAGGACATGCAATAACAAGAACGGCAATTAATTTTTCCAGTGCTTCAGCAAAATCACCAGGTGTAACCCAGATGAACCAAACGAAAAATGTAATGATCGCAATCCCTACAACTATTGGAACAAAAATCCCTGATATTTGATCTGCTAAGCGTTGAATCGGAGCTTTTGAGCCTTGGGCCTCTTCTACGACTTTAATAATCTGGGCAAGAGCTGTATCACGACCTACCTTTGTCGCTTTTACTTTTAAAAATCCATTCTTATTTATCGTTGCTCCAATTACGGAGTCACCTACTGTTTTATCTATTGGAAAACTTTCACCAGTTAACATCGATTCATCCAAAGCAGAACGCCCTTCAATGATTTCACCGTCCACTGGTATTTTTTCTCCAGGCTTTACAATAAGGATATCACCCACTAACACATCCTCTAATGGGACCTCTTTTTCAATTTCATCACGAATGACAGTAGCTGTCTTCGCTTGGAGACCGATTAACTTCTTAATAGCCTCAGATGAACGCCCCTTTGCTCTCACCTCAAACAATTTACCTAAAATAATTAATGTAATTAGAACCGCACTTGTTTCATAATATAGTTCAAGCATATGGGTGTCATTACCAATTGAGACAATCGATAAATATAAACTATAAAAGTAGGCTGCAGATGTACCTAATGCAACGAGAACATCCATATTGGCACTTTTGTTTCGCAGTGCCTTAAAAGCTCCTACATAAAACTGCTTTCCTACGATAAATTGAACAGGTGTAGCCAATGCTAATTGCACCCAGGGATTCATGAACATGTCAGGTAGATAAATAAAGGATGTGAAGCTAAAGTGACTTACCATTGCCCAAAGAAGTGGAACAGATAGAATAAGAGAAAAGATAAACTTGCCTTGCTGGGTTTCTAGCTCCTTGGCCTTCATCTCAGACAGACTCACTTTTTGTTCATCCTTTAAATTCGCTTGATAGCCTAGCTTTTCAACCTGTTTCATCATTTCACTTGTTCCAGTTTGTGCAGGGTTATACTCAATAGTTGCATTTTCTAAGGCTAAATTAACCGATGCTTTTGTTACACCTTCTAATTTATTTAGCCCTTTTTCAATTCGAGTTGCACAGGCCGCACATGTCATGCCGATAATATTCAGTTCTACCTTTTCACCCGTAACCTCATACCCCAAATCATGAATCTTCTTTTTAAAATCATCTATGTCAGCAACACTTGGGTTGTATTTAATGGACGTTCTTTCTAGAGCAAAGTTAACGGTTGCTTCTTCTACTCCGTCGAGTTTTTTAAGTCCTTTCTCGATTCGAACCGCACATGCTGCACATGTCATTCCTGTAATAGGCAGAACGGTTTCTTTTGCACCTTGTGTCATAATCATGACCTCCTATATACCCAGTAGTGGTATATTTGTTTTCAAAATGAAACGTGCATAACGAACTGCACGTTTCATTTTAGTATACTTGTTTCATTCACTATATTCAGTGATCTTATTCCTAAGCTACATCATATCCTTGGTCATCAATTGTTTCTTTAATCGCATCTAATGAAATAACAGCTGAATCGAATGCTACATCTACTTTCCCTTCAGATAGATGAACCTTCACATCTGAAACCCCATTTAGTTTGCCGACATTTCCTTCAATTGCATTTACACAGTGACCACAAGACATTCCATTTACTGTTAATGTTACCTTTTCCATAATTGATTCTCTCCTTTAATTTTTACTTTTTCATTAATCTTTGAATCGTAATAAGTAGTTCATCTACTACTTCTAAATCACCATCTTGAATTCTTTCGGTTACACAACTTTTAAGATGCACTTCTAATAACACTTTCGAAAAGCTATTTAATGCCGATTGAACAGCTGAGATCTGCGTAATGACATCATCACAGTAAGTATCCTTCTCAATGAGACCTTTGATCCCGCGAATTTGACCTTCAATTCTATTTAATCGACTTGTTAGGGCCTGCTTGACTTTTTCTGAGTGATGACTTTGCCTTTCAGAGTGACTTGTGCCACAATGTTCAAATTCTACCATGTCTTCATGATTTTCAGCCATCTATTTGACCTCCTTTATAAACCTAATTTACCATACCCCCCCACCCTATGTAAAGTGTTTTTTGGAAAATTATTCTCCTTAGGCACCATCTTTAACAGCTTCATGTATTTAATACTAATTTGTAGAATAAGGATCAATCTTTGATTGTATATTTATCAGTATTAATTAAACGTTTGTTTATAAACCCTACAAATTCAAATGGTACCTCTAATTAATCATATTAATCTTCGCGATTCTAAAAATTTTGGTGTATTCCAACTAAACATCTATTTCTTAATAAACGTTAATGTTAAATGAATAAATATATTAAACTAAATTGAATACTTTTCATGATAAAAATTTCCTGGGCAAGCGCAAAAACTGACTTTATACAACAATAAATGAATGAACCAGTGACTTAATGTATGAAGGTTTAGAGAGGATCTGTGCATGTCCCCTGCTTTTAAAAAAACAACTTCTTAAAATTTAATGGAATTGATACACGAGGTTGAAAGAAGATTAGATTTAAAATATTGAGTTCTTTTTGAGATGGTAACGAC
Source organism: Metabacillus bambusae (assembly GCF_017497975.1). Lineage (GTDB taxonomy): Bacteria > Bacillota > Bacilli > Bacillales > Bacillaceae > Metabacillus > Metabacillus bambusae. The sequence goes on from NZ_JAGDEL010000003.1 coordinate 372,413, forward strand.
TTAAGAACAAAAGCGCAAGCGCCTTGAACAGCCTCGGGCAAATAAACCACTCATGAATAGAAGGTGTTTTTTACCTTCAATTCATGAGTGGCTGTAGACCCAAGATGGGCTAGGGGCTGGAGCTAGATGCCTAGCACTTATCCTAAGTACTAGAATTTTATAATTTCCTAGACAAAAATAAAAGCCCTCCTTGTGATGGAGGACTTATTTTTACATATTAAAGGTAATGTCTTGAAAAGTTATCTCTGCTGCATAGAAATACTGCATGCTATAAAGCACAAAAGATTTTTAAGTAGACTCCATATCAATACATTTACACAGTAACAAAATCCAAGGTGATTTTTGAATGTTTGACGAATTAATTTATCCCTACGGTTCATTTTGCAAAATCTGTTAATATTGTAGTATCCTCTGTTTCATTCTTAAATGCTTCTTTTTTAATTTTTCCATCCATAAAGTGAGATTCGTTAAATTCCAATTCCTCAACCTCGATTTTCCTTCCAGTAATTTTAAGGAAGATCTTTGTCAAAGGGTGATAATTTATTATTTTTAAATCGTTCATAAGCTCCTTACAGGATTGGTAGCGCTCATCTGGGTTTTGTTTTGTACATTTTAATATGATTTTTTCTAGCCCTCTAGATAGGTTAGGATTAATTTTCCTTATCGGGACCATTTCATATGGCTGATTATTTGGACTTAAAGCTGTTACTAAGTAATAAAGGGTAACCCCGAGACTATAGATATCCGTTCTCTCATCTGTCTGGGCATTACCGAGATATTGTTCTGGTGCAGCATAACCCCTTGTACCAAGCATAACTGTATCATTCACATTACCAGGTTTATATTCTCGCGCTATACCGAAATCCATGAGCGTAATACGCCCATCTGTTTTAATCGCGATATTTGCTGGTTTCACATCTCTAAAAATGATTGCGGGCTTTCTCGAATGCAAATAACTCAACACATTGCATAACTCATTTGCCCATTTTATAACAATTTTCTCAGACAGCGCTCCCCGTTCAGCTATAATACTATCTAGTGACCTGCCTTCAATATAATCCATGACAATATAAAATGCGTCATCCTTAGTAATTAGGTCAACAACCCTTGGTATTGAATGGTGATTAAATTGTTTCATAAGATTTACTTCCACAGTAGCCATATCCTTTAATAGGAAATGATTGTTGTGTAGCTTAATTTCCTTTATTGCCCAACTTGTACTTAATCGACTATCAGATGCTAGATAAACGGTACCCATACCACCTCGACCGAGAATCTTTACTATTTTATATCTTTTATCGAGAATCTCGCCAATTCCAATTCTATCGGAATCTTTATCATTATCATGGTCTACTTTCCTTTTTTGTTCATTTTTCTCGTTTGTATCTTGCTTGGATTTATTTTCATAAATAATTTCTTTAACTCTTTTTCTGGCAAGCTCTTTAAGTGCGTAATTATTACATTCATCAAGAAATTTCAAATAGGCATCTAGTGTGTCTTCTTCAAGCGTCTTCTGCCAAAACTCTTCATCAGATGCTGTTCTACAAGAATCATCTATTTGAGCCATAACTTTTGTAACCACATTATTGTTAAAATTATTCTCATAGGCGATGAAACCCTGAATATCCTTAAAATTTTGATAGATAAGTTTACCAAGCGCCTCTTCCACATTTATCGTGTCAAAAAGCATCGCGTTTTCATGAAGCTGTTCAAGATTATATTCCTCAAGAACGATGGGGATGATTTTTAACTTTTTCTTATTACGTAAGTCCATCGCAATAAGCATTTCCTGTAATGGATCTTCTCTAGATAAATATCGCTTCGTAATAAAGGCTATAAAATAGGACGATTCCCTAATTTTCCTCTGAATTGTATTCTGGTAATCATCATTTATTTTTATACCTTCATCGTACCAAACCCTATAACCCGATTCATTCATACAACGGATAAAATACATTACCTTCTCCCTATCTGCATGAGAGTAACTAATAAAGATAAACGGTTCATCCCCCTCATAAGCAGGGATTGCTGTTTGTAGATCCTCTTCCATAAATATATATTCCCCCACAAAAACCTATTTACTTTTAAACTATTTATTATATTACTTAATACATGTAGTTAAAATCGAAAAAGTTTTACACAAAATATAGGTTGTTAAATGTAAACTTTAATCAGGCTACCTTTACGTTATTACTCCGTATCTAACAATGGGATTTTAACTTCAGCGCCTAACATGGTAAGTATTTTCGCAAGTGTTTCAAGCCCTGATTTAGGATTAATTTTAGTTTCAAGATAATAGGTCTCACCTGTTAAAGTAGATTCATAGATATGCTTTTGAGTGAAGTCCCTTTTATCTTTATGAATGGGTTCTAGGGCGATGGCATAGCGTTTTCCTGAATTAGTTGAGCCAAGTACAATGCCCTCTTTTACAAGCTGATGCAGTGGTAAATGACGAGATTCAATCCATTTTAAGCCCTCTTTCCAAAGGGAAGGTACACTTTCACCACGGATGACAGTCTTCTCTTCCCCTAGCTTTACATGAACAAAAAGAGATTCCCATTTTTTATATCCGTTACGAGTATCGTTGTTCAAAGCCGCTTTTTCCTCTGCAGCTGTTTTTTCTGTCACTTTCTGTTTTAGCTGTTCAAACAGCTTTTCCATTGTTCCAATCCCAACATTTTCATACTTAGCGAGAACGACAAGCTCCTTTGGCAACTGCCCCACCGTTTCAATTTGGTCTTCATTTAATTGTCTTAAAAGACTTGGACTACCATTAAATTCTTGTGCAGTAAGGGGCACTTTGGATAGTTCCTCAGTAACGACAATGTGGTTGGCTTTATAAAAGAAGAACAGCTCACCTGGTCGTTCCAATGTTAGCTTCCTTCTAGTTTTTTCCTCTTCTATATAGGTGTTTAATTCTTCGAAAAAGATTTCATCATTTTTATCGCTAAATCGTTTTACATGCTTATGAAGCCCCTCAAGGTTATTCGGTAACTCACTCATGATTCGCGCCTGCTGCTCTGCTCCTAATCTTATAAGATATATTTCCGATTTATCAAAGCGTTGTGGCAATAGAAAGGCATCACGGAGAAAATATGGGACTTCAAGTTTTCGTCCTTTATAGATAAGAGTCCGAATGGTAGTGAACCCTGGAACGTCCTGTCCTTCGCTTACATATTCAGCAGTTGCCGCAATCTCCTTATCTGCTGAATCTACTTGCTTTAAAACTGGATTACGAAGAAGCTCCTCAAGTGATTTTAGTCTCAATTCAAGCTCTGTCATATCAAAGCTTTGCTCCACACGTGGTAATGGATCTTGATAATCAGGAACGGTAATATCGATGGGTCCGTACACCTCAACATACCATTTAACGATACTGTACAAGGCTTCCCAAGACAACAATGCTTCCGAAAAACGGAACGCCCGCGCATTATGTGCAGCTTGATTTCCTATTTGTCGTACAAAATGAAGCGAATCTCGTATTTCTGGAATCAAATAACCCTTTTCATCCAGCATATCGAGACGATCTTTTAAGTTTGTCCGCGGATCGTCAGGTAACTGTTCCGCTCGGATTACCTGCTGCAAAATGTTTTCAACAAAAACTCTAGCATGAGTTAGCATCGTCCTTGGACTAGTAAAAATACTATTTTCGAGCTCCTTGGCAACCAGTGCTAGTTCTTTAGAAATTGGTTCTAAAAATTGATAAAAGTATGTATGTTTATCCATAATGATTCCCCCGGTCTTAATATAGACTTATTTTACCATAATAAAAAATTGGTTCGTGAAATTACTGTTTTTTGATTTATCATTGCTGCTTTGGGTTAATTGTTTACCATCAATTCCCTTAACAATTTGAAGGTAAAACAAGTATAATCTAATCTTGAAGGAGAGTGATAAGATTGAGTTACATCTTAATTACATTATTAGCTTTCATTCTTATTTATTTGTTTAAAAAGGCATACAAAAATACACATGATGTCGTAATAAATAAAATAAAAATAGATCCAGATCATTCAGAACGATTTGTACCGACATTAAAAATCCTCCAACTTTCTGATCTACACCTTGAAAATATATCAATTTCTCCTGAACAGCTTTATGAAAAGTTAAGGAAGGAACGAATTGACCTAATTGCTTTAACTGGTGATTTTCTCGATCGTAAACGAACGATTCCAAAGCTTATTCCTTATCTAGAAGTATTAAATAAGTTAAATGCAAAATATGGTATTTATGCAATCCTAGGTAACCATGATTATCTGTTACGTAAGAATATTTCAACATTAATTGATACCCTTGAAAAATATAATTGTAAGGTTTTGAAGAACACAAACGAAATGATTACTGTTCATGGGAAGCTTCTAAATATTATTGGAATTGATGACTTTAGTACAAAACGAAGTGATTTATCAGCTTCATACAAAGGAATTAAACCAGGGATTAATTTAGTATTAACACATGATCCTAATATAGTTCTTCATATGAAAGATTATTATTTTGACTATTTGTTATCAGGACATTTCCATGGTGGTCAGATTTGTTACCCAAAAGCTTATCATCTTGTGAAAATGGGTAAGTTAGCTAGAATGAATATTATTAAGGGACTTCATTATCAGGATGGAAAACCTTTTTATATCAATGAAGGATTAGGACAAACGTCTGTTAATATCCGTGTAGGTAGTCGTCCAGAAATTACGATTCATGAATTACCACTAAAGGCTAATATAAAAGAAAAAACAAATGTAATCTAATGAAAAAGGAGCTGATCAAAGCTCCTTTTTTATCTATACATATAATTTCACAGTCCAACTGTAATTACCATTAATAAACATGAGAGTAGATTCTAATGTGATGCAAACTATTAGTAAAATTATTAAAGGAGCGTCAGTATCATGGAACTATCCCCTTCGTTATACCAATGGTTAGTTAGGCCAAAATGGAGTACAAATAAATATATCCACCGACATGTAAAAGAACATTTTGAGCTTGATAATAAAGTGCTACTTGATTTCGGGGCTGGTACGGGAGCCAATTGTACCTTGTGTAAACCTAGTCACTATTTTGGAATAGATCCTGATGAAAAAAGAGTTCACTATGCCAAAAGAGTATACCCCGAATATTCCTTTGATGTCTTTACAGGTGATCGAATCCCTTTAGAAGATCATTCGGTTGATGTTATTTTAATCATAGCAGTTCTACATCATATCCCTTGTGAACAAATCAATATATACATGAAAGAATTTCAAAGAATTCTCACACCAAATTCAGGGGCAATTATTGTGATGGAGCCTTGCTTTACAGATCATAAATCGATTAGTAATTGGTATATGGCGACACATGATAAAGGAAAGTACATAAGAAATGAAGGGAGCTATTTGAATTTTTTTAATAAACACGGATTTCACTCAAAAGTATTAAATAAGTATAGAAAGTGCTACTTTTATAATGAAATTTTTTTTCATGCTTCTTATACTTAACAATATTAGAAAACTTATGATTGATTTTGTTTTTATTATCTGCAAAATTACTGTATAGAAATTTTTAAAAATATTTACCAATGTAAACAAAAAATAAACCCCTTCTTTGAGGAGAGGTTTATTTTTCACTTAAATTATTTCGATCCTCCATACTAGGAGGATGTTCTAGCCAGGGAAGAAGAGAAATATCCTTCCATATGTGATTTGGAAGGAACTAATACCGTGAATTGCGCCATAACAATTCTAAATACCTTAAACTCATAAGAACTCACTATTAAGGTCAATACATATAATATTGAAAACAAATGAGAGGAGAATGTTATGTTTGTTACACTGTTGTTACCAACTGTTGTGCCATATGGATGTCCAGGGACATTTTTTGATCTGCGTGCAGGATATATAAGAAAAACAGAATTCTTTAGATGGATAGCATCAGTTGATGAAAGAAGTAAACCTTATCACCATGTTCAATTACAAAAAAGTGAAGATATTGAGAAACTTCATGGTACTTTTGTAGAAGGAGAACAACAATCTCAAACTAGTTTTGTACCAAGCAATCCGACACAGTATAAATAAAACCACTATCTATTTTGAGCTACCGAAACGGTGGCTCTTTTAGCGAAGTACGAATTAACGAAATCAACTATAGTCCAGTTCCAGTCGGTATTTTCAGCATAAACTAAAGTAAACCTTTTTACCCTTAAGAAATACACTGTTAAAAACTGAAAGGAAACCAAATGAATAACGAAAATGATAATCACATTATTGATACTGTCATTTCATTACTTGATATTATTGTTATAATTCAGATCGAGGACGATCCTATTATCGGAATAGTATTAGTTGCTTTATTGAAAACAGTAACAAAAGATCGATTAATAAGGATTTTATTAATTTTATTAGTAATTATCTTAGGTGAAGTTTCAGAAATAGAAAACTGACTTTGCCTTTTTATTTTTAGACAAAGTTATTCACCTTAATGTCGCATTTTGTGTCGATTTCTCATTTTTTACAAAAAATGTAATTAGTATGTTGCTTATTTGGACATAATACCTTTAGGCACAAGGAACAAGCATCTAAAATTTTACTCCGTTAAGTCTAACTATCCTTGTGTCGCTTTATTCTTCAAATATGAATTACTATACTAACTTCCTTGTTCAACTCCCTCAGTTAGATACGTTTATCTCTCGAATGCTCACTTATTCTGCGGATTTCAAACCACTTGTGAGAACAATAATGGATGAATGAGACATAGGAAGTGAGGAGAAATTCTACCTGTATTAGCAATACAAAAAAGTAATACTACTTTTATAATTGTCATCTATAGTCACATAAATAGGGCTAGGCAGAGTATGTTCTGCCTAACCTTATTCATTTTACATTCTTATTTAGAGTCTTTACCATTCCACAGCTCTATTAACTTTTGAGCATCAGAGGTCAAATTTGTTTTTAATTGTTCGTCCACCTTATTTTTATTTAGGTGTTTTATAAAATCTTCCATCTGTTTTGCAGCTTGATCATATTTTCCTATATCTAATTTATGCTGTACCTGATTTAGCTTGTTGGCTAACACAGAAAGCTTTAGACTAGTCAATTCAAGGTTTACTGAATGCTTCATTGAATTGACACTTGGTGTATAATCGACTTTTTCTGCATCTAACTCTCCAGCAAGTACAGTTTCTCTAATATCCTCACCTAGATAGAAACTGATATGTGGTGGTTGGTTGTACGTCGTATTTTGCCAAGCAATCGCCATTCTATATACTGGGTCGTGCATAAGAGTATATAGTCTGTACTCTGTAGGAATTGTTGTGCTGAAAATTCTTAGTTCTGAATTATCTTCAGTACGGTAAATAACCTCTTCACGCCAGTCCCCAAGAATATCTGCTTGTAAGGTTGGATTTGCTTTTGTTCCATTATTACTTACAACACCTTCAAAGCTTTCCATCACACTAACTTTGCCTGTTGATTCGTCATACTTAGAAATCGTGGTACCATCTAATAATTCATGTAATAGATCTCCATCCCAGTAAGTAACAAAGTTAACTGGAAGACCAATATTTCTAAAGTCATTAGCTTCAACACCACCTTGGACATTGTAGACACCGCCTCCTGTTTCGACAGTACCACCGCCAGTTCCCCAGAATTCATATCCAGGTGTAGATGTAATGTTTGCTGCTACTCCACGACCTGCATCCTTGTATGCATAGAATGCTTGTAAAGTTTCACCTGTTGCACCATCGTGATATTCTAAAGATGCAACCTCTGATGACTCACGCACACCAAAGACATGTAAACCTTCACGAGTAGGATCAAATGCACCTACATGAAGAGCATCACCATGAGATCCTTGAACACGCCCCATCTCTCCATCCATTGCATAAAGGATTGTTCCGTCATGATCAAGTGTTAATGAACCCGCCACGATTTCATCAAATCCATCATTATCTAGGTCACCAATCGCAAGGTTATGGTTCCCTAAGCTTGCACCTCTACCAGCTTCGTCCGAATCAAATGTCCATTCCTCGATAAGTTGACCATCTTCTAAACTATATGCAGCAAAGCCAGTTCTTTCATAATATCCTCTACCATAAATTGCACTTGGTTTAACTCCATCTAAGTAAGCTAATCCAGAAAGGAATCGGTCTGAACGGTTATAGAAGTTATCTCCCCATGATGCACCCATATCTCCTTCTTCTTTTTCAACTGGAAATGCAAAATCAATCGTATCAATAACTTCGCCTGTTTCACCATTAAAAACAGATATTAATTCTGGTCCATCAACTACATGACCACCATCATTAACCCAATCAGCAGTTGGGTCACCGATTACACTAATAACTTTATTGCTATCAAATTTACCATCTGTTGCACCGTATGAAGTTGTTCCATCCGCTGTTTTTATAAGGAATTCAGATTTACCATTTCCATCCATATCACCTACCACAAATTGGTGATACTGAGGACCAGATGTTAAGTTAGGTCCCATATTTATACGCCATAATAGGGTTCCATCTAATTTATACGCATCAAAAATCGTCGGACCTGTGATCACATCTTCAAGAGCATACATAGAGTTAGATGGACTCCATGTGATGATTACTTCGTACTCTCCATCACCGTCCAAATCACCTACACTAGCATCATTTGAGTTATATGTGTAGTCACCTGTAGCAGTTGTCCCATCTGCTGGTTTTTGAAGTGGAATAGATAGATAATCTTTTTGTGCTACTTCTCTATCGTTTTTCTCCGTAGACTTTCCATTAACAAGTGTCTCTACCGTATAATTATCTTCAGTTGTACCTTCTGAATCAACATAATTTGTCACAACCAATGGTTGATCATTTAATTTCTCGCCATTACGATAAACATTGAATGTAACATCTTTATCATATTCATCTGCAAGCAAACGCCAGCTAATGAAAATACCGTCCTCAGATTTAAGAGCGATGACTCCTCTGTTAAGCCATTCTACCTGTTGTGGGTTATCAACTGGAGTATGACGATTATATACATACATCGTGACATCTCTGTTAAATCCATTGTTTACTTCATTTGTTTCTCCAATCGTTCCCTTAAATTCGTAGACACCAGCTTCATTAGGGTTCCATTCCTTCCCCTCTGAAGCCCACTCGCTAACAGGTACTTCTGCTTTACTATTATCAGCAAGAGTTACTGTTACTTTTTCAGGTAAACCAATTGAATCGATGTCCTTGGTTGCCTCACCTATATACAACCGGTGATATGGAAGCTTGTCCACTCGAATAAGTGTATTGTCATCAACAGGCACATTATAGACTCCAAGATTATCTAGATAGGTAGTCCATGTCAAATTGTTACCAGATGTACGTACACCTACTAGCTTAAATGCATCTATAGAGCCGTCGAAAGCAACACCATCTAATGAAGTTGTATATTCTTCCGTTATACCCTCTTGATCTGAAAGACTTAACACAACCACGTTGTTAAGAAGATCAAAATTAACCTTTACATGATACCAAGTTTCCGTATCAGTAAACTCAGTTTGAGTAGGAGCTTGACTACCTGCGTAAAAGCTTAGCGGAGCATTATTTGTATTATTAATTGTAAAGATAGTGTGGCCTGAGTTGTCATAGAATCTAACATCACCACCATTTTCCTGAACATGTGTACCCTTATCATTTACTTCACCAGGATACCAATCAAATTCAAAAAGAATCTGTGCCCCCTTTACTGCTGTATCAAATTCTTTTGTTGCCACACGTCCTCCAGATTGATCAATGGTGTCGAATTGTAGCTTTGGAGTCAAATTCCCTCCAACATCTTCAGAATTGGTTGAAAGTGTTGCTGCGAATGTAGTGAATCCCCAAAGGTCATTAAATTCAGAGGAATAAACAGATTCATAGCCTTCTTCATTATTTACTACTTCACCAAATGCGGGTGAAATACCTGAGATTAATAGGATTAATGCCAAAATAATAGAAAATGATTTTTTTGATTTACTTATACCCACTATATATTCACACTCCCTCTGTTGTGATACCAAGGAATGATGTATTTCGTGATGCAGTTCTCCTTGGGGAAATTTGTCGTTTCCCACTTTTCACCGTTTAAAAGTTTTCCTACATCTTACCTTCTAACATTGCGAGTCACATCCGCTACATCAAACATTAATTAACTCACGTGTAAATCCCAACGCCAGGTCCCTATGTTGTAAAACCACTCCCTCCACTAAACTACATAATTTATAAAGGCTTCATTCAATAATGCTGCTTCCGAACAAACTTCTTCCTTCGATGGGACAAAAACTACTCGATTGTCATCACATCTAATTGGAAGCGATTACATTTCAAAATAGAAAGAACAGTTAGTTTACCTCACCTAACATCTGTTCACTCACCTCATAAGGTTACTTCATCCTAATTTGAACATATATTTTTTGTTCGGTTGAATGATCAGCCATTTCATACTAGATACTAGCATCTTAAAAAGGAGTATGTCTATTGCACTTTTTTGAACGAGACTTTAGTACCAATTCAAAAGATGAAAAAGTCCTGCACTACAGAATATTTAGAAACTTTAGCACATTATTGCCGCATTTCTACATTTTTGTGATATGTATGAACAATGTGTGTACTCCCTCCTTACATTTTTTATTAATTCATTGTGTCACTTTTTCCTTCAATTTTTTTACGAAGTGTGCAATAAATTTTTTATAACTTGTCTACTTTCGCCCAATAAGAAGTATCCAAAATTACACTATAAACATTTGCAGTATAACTGGCGCTCCTTTTATTGGTACGTCCACTGTTTTTAACTTTATTACTCCTCTCCCCACTTCATAGCTTTCTTTAGGTTGCAATACTCCGTTTATAAAAAGGTTCATGTATGATAGCTTTTTAGGGTCAAGGATTATTTGTTTTCCAATTTCTTTTACTCCGTCGTTTTCTTTATAAATTCTGCTACATCCATTTGATATTGCATAAAATTCGAAAACCTTTACTTTTTTAGGCGAACGGTTATGCACAATTATTGAGGGTAATGTAGGGATATTTATTAATGGCCTTGGCGTCAATAAGTTTGTTTCTTTATTTTTCAATTACCATTCACCTCGTTAATTAATTGCATATCCTTACATTTTATAAATTTGATTTTAAAATTGTGCTTAAATAATTTGATTTATATTCTTTTGGTCTAATCAACAGGTTGTTATTTTACATAATCTAAATAAGGCGTTCAGTAAAAGGTGGTGAAATTTAATTGGCACTTCAAATTATGAAACTTGCTATTACTGCTAGTTCTACTGTCGACACAGTTCCAACTGTTGAAAGATTCTTTAATGAAGCAGCTTCAACAGTTACAGGTCCAGGAACTTTAACAATTGCTGTTGAAGACTTCTTTACTGATACTGGAGCAACCGCAACTACATTACCAGCCTTAGCAACTAATAATAGCTATTTTGACGTTTATATTAATGGTGTACTACAGATGGAAGATGTATCGGCTTATACAGCTGGTGGTACAGGAGTCGGGCAGCTAGTAATTACAGTTCCTGCTGGCTCAACAATAGAACAAAATTCTCCAGTGGTTCTAGTTGTTACTAACTTCGCACCAACATCAAATACTACAATAGTCACTTAATAACGGGTGCCTCTGAATCTGGATTCAGGGGTTTTTATATATTTTTTTGTCGCTTTTTGATTCTAATATAACAAAGTGCATTACTCTTTTTTGAAGCAATGCACACTATAGTTGAATAAAAAATTGAACCTCAATTGATTCTACCAAACTTTTTATGTAGCGCTTTTTACACTTATCCCAAAAAGGAATAATTTCTGCATCCCAATTAATTAATACTGGTAAAAGCCAACCAGTCATAGTTAGGTTAAAGTTTCAAGAAGTATCCTTATTAGGTAGGACAACGAGACTAAAAGGCATTAAGACGAGCAGACAGCATGAGTTTTTATCAGATTTGGAACGAAACTATTTTTATGTGACTGAATTTTCAGTCACCGTAGCGGATATTCGTCAGCAATTTACTTTATTGCCACAAGAAGAGTCGAAACTAGCGGGATTAACATTACGTGAAAACTCGTCTGGTCAACACAAGGGGCAAAAACATATCTCTAAAAGGACGAAAGAAACTCAGATACATTCTTTTCATAGTAAGGGTACCACTGATTCGTCATAACGAAGCGTTTTAACAGCTTAAAAGACCATTTACTGTGTAATCAACTTCGATAGGACTCATCTCGAAGGGCTCGACGGCGTTCGTGCAGGACCAGAAGGATAATCATCCCCATTATCACACCTAAGACTATGCCGGCCTCGGTGGTCAACAACCATGCCAATGGGTACTCTGGGGAGGGTGGCGCATCGAGTCGAACGGAAGATAAAGCTGAATATAGGTTGTTGGAGAACAGCATTCCCGATGAAATCCATGCCGCTGCCATTGGGGGCAGAAACCACCTCGACCCACGTCGGGATGCTATCACTAGTATGCCCCATGCACCAGCAAAGGACCACACGCCTGTACTCAATGATAGCAGATGCCACCATACATCGCGTTCATCCATTGTTTCCGAGTCGATGCCGAAAGTACCGCCTACCGCCCAATACACCTTGATGACACCGAGCAGGATGCAGCCGACAGCGACGATTCTAGCCAAGATGATCTGCAGTTGTCGAGTGTTGCCCGGCAACTCTTTGTACTCGGTTGTGCCACTCAGCGCCTCTGGCCAACGTGCCTTTGCATACCCCGCCAATGCAATCGGCAGGAAGATGCCTATCCCGAAAAGCGAGATCATGACGAAAATTTGTTCGTATACCCAGAAATCGGCGGCACCTGCCTCTTGATCCCGGATCATAGCTGCAGGGCCTAGAATCGGTGCTAACAAGAGCATTGGAATGAGCAACCCGGTACCAACCCAAACGGGCAGAGCAACCATCCACGCGGGTAGCCGCTCTCCCCACGGTCTGCAGAACGCCATTGCAAGAAGGATACCAATCACAGCGAGAACCGCGGTAACTGCGTTTATCATGCGCCAACTGGTGTCACCCATTTGCTCGGTTGGAAGGAAGAGACCGAAAGTCCATACGATTTTGATCAGCAGATAAGGCGTTACTGCTATGGCGGCTCCATAACCGCAGATTCTACGCAACTTCATCAATCTTGAGGCCTGCCTCTCTGTCTTAACTGTCACGTCCTCACCTCCGCCACAAGTTCTAACTCACTTTGTTTCATTCTCGGATTGTTCATCACAAATTCTCCTTAAAAGTGTATTTTAACGTTTATAAATATATCATTATTGTAATAGTTTATTAAACACTTTTTTGTAAATTTTAACCAAATCTTAAACAATGGGTCACTTTAATAAAAACATTAAGGTAATTATTTTGGAGTTCAATACCTGTGCGATTTCAAAAGCTGTAAAACCCAATCCCAGATAAATCTCGAGATTTTAATCCGAATAATAGCAGACTCATCTTAATCCAGATAATTTATAAATTGGACTTTATTTCTGATCCACAAAACACCTTAATGAGTTGGCTGAAGCCTTTGAAGAAAAAAAGTCAATTTTATTTCTATATAGGATAGTATTGCCACATCAACAGCTATGGGACGCTTTTTCTTCAGAACAATGATGAGAGGTCGGAACGGTGGAAGACCTTAAATGGATCTTTAGTTGGAGGAACGTGCTTTAAAACTACATTCTTCTAATCAATATAGCATCAAAGAAACTTACGGATATGACGAGTGTGAGAAAATCTGTTCCTCTCCAATATTCCTGATCTGGATAAGCCTTGTCATTTCGGGAAATCGAGGGTAATATCCATTCACCATGAAATTCATTTTCATTATAAAGCTACTGTCAACTAAGAGAGTTTCTTCTTTATCCTTAACAATTAATCTACTTTTATATATACCTCAAACTCCATGTTACTTATCCGAGAAATTCATTGTATGCCTCTGAAACATTTTATATCGCTGAGGCTCCATCAAAATTTGTGATCTTGATTTATTCATTTGTGTTCCATTACTACCAAACTATCATGCAGAAAACAAAATGAAAACTCCCATCAATTTTGGATGGAAGTTTTCTCGTTCTTATTTAAACTTTGCTTCAAAAATCGATTCTTTTAATGGTCTACGGTTTGATGGTTGCTCACGAGTTAGAAAGTTTTCTGGCAGTGCTTCTTTCTCTCCTTGGTATCCGATCGCTATAACTATTTGAACATCATAGTTGTCTGGGATATTTAATACTTCTCGTGCTTTTTCTCTTTGGAATCCGCCCATTGCATGAGTAATTAACCCTTCTTTTGTAGCTTGTAAAGATAGGTATCCCCATGCCGTACCAGCATCAAATGTATGTACAGGGTTTTCTTTATTTGAGATAAGAACAGCTAATACTGGAGCTTTTTCACACCATAGACGATTCCCCTCATTAATAAAGGTATGAAATAGTTCTCTATCTTCTTTGTTTCGGGCGATGATGAACCGCGATGGTTGGAAATTATTCGCGGAAGGAGCCCAACGCGCAGCTTCAAATATACGCATTAGTACCTCTTCTGGCACCTCTTTTTCTTGGAAAGAACGAGGAGACCACCGATCCAAATAAACTTGATCAATGTCATGATCAGCTTGACGAAATTGTTTTATTTGTATTTCACTCATGAGTATCCACCTTTATACAAATTTTAACTTTCATTAGCAGTTTAAGTATTTTTATCGTCTAAATCAAATAAAACGAACTCTGTCACATTATCTAGTGCTTTATCGTTTGTTTCCTTCCTGTAGTTCCTGCACAATGTTCAGCTCGGTCATCCACTACCTGGGATCTGCCCCTAGGACACTACTAATGGACATGCCTGCTTTCACAAACATGTCCTTGATACCTTTTATTCTAAATCTAAAACAATAACATTCACTGAATTCGCGGCTAAAGTAACGATTGCACAATTGTCATCCAGCTTGATTTCCGATTCGGAAGGAACAACTTGCTCAGCATTCTTTTTATTAACATTCGGTGTATGGACAAGTGATTCATTCCCAGTCACTGTGATCATTCTACCTGTTGTATCCACACCCAGATCCTTTAAGGAGATTTTGGTTGTTTTATCAAATGGATCTGCATTGACTAGCTTTACATAGATGTGTTGATCGTCTTTGGTTACCGAGTTGAAAATGTCTCGGTTATAAGCTTCTAACTTGTAATCCAAAACCTTGCTTGTAGACGTACCGTCAGTGTAAGAGCAGATGAGACGATCCCCTGTACCTCCGCCATAATTCACTGAAATAGTGTATGGGGTATGATCTGCCAGCTCTTCATAGCAGCTTGCTCTTAAGTTACCTGCTGCTGTACTTGATGAATAGTCTCCTAACATGTATCCTTGAATGCCCTGCTTGTAAACTTTTACACCTGTGGCATTTCCGTTATATGCTACAGCGTATTCAAGAACATCCTTTTTCTCCGGTGAAATATCCTTCAAGCCCACGCCTACATAAAAACCGTCTGCGCCAGATGGTTTTGTCGCTTGCACCTCAACCTTATAGTTGGTCCAGCTCTCGTTTATGATATATAGTCCGTTTAATCCTCCGTTTTGCGCCTGTAAAATCAGACCTTTTTCCGGATCAATTGTGTATCCAGCCGAACCTGGAATGATCCCCCATTCAGGACTCAGTTCTTTTGTGAAGTCCTGGTCAAGTAGCACATTACCACTTATATTATCGATTACTTTCACATTCTTCACCTGAATTTCGGCATTGCCAGCAGCAATTTCAATTCCCCCACGTGGAGAGAGTTCTGTCAGATTTCCATTTCGGTAAGTCGAGAACGAAGTACTCAACAATTTTGTGCCAAGGTATTTCGCAAATAGATGCTGAACGTAGTAATTTGGTGTATACCAAACCGTTTCATCGTCAAACCAGATTAAATCCGGTGTCCATCGATAAGTTCCGTCCGTCAATACTTTGTTAAATAATGGCGCATATGCTGCTAATCTGACGACATCAGAATTTTTTTCAAAACCGGTCATCACAGCTGCTTCCGCAATGGCACCGGCTAATGTATTTTTATCAGAGGAGGCAAATTCGCCAACGAAAACCTTCGAGATTTCCGTTTCATTTATGCTTCCGTCCGGCTGATACGCTCTGTAATAATAGTTGTATCTATCAGCATTGTTTAACAAATACTCGTTTGAGCGGTAATAATGCTCGTCGGCTATGGTATCCATGTAATTCGGTTGTTTTTCATACCAAGTGACCGTTTCTTCCATACTTGTCTTGCCATCAGTAAAGTTTACAGTTGCTGTTCCTGTCATATTACCGCTTAGGAACTTCCAGCCTTCCTGGTATGCGTCATCGTCTGCTTGCGCACCGACAGTTGAAATGATGTGTAATTCATAACCTGGATATTGTTTGTCCATGTATTCATCAATAGCTGCTTTAAAGTATTCGAAGTTCGCAAAAAACTCTGTGCCCCAGTTTTCATTACCGACGCCTAAATAGTGTAGGTCGAACGGTGCTTCATGACCCATCTTCTTGCGTAAAGCTGCCCACTCATTATGTTTAAAATCTGTGCTAATTGCAAAATCGATTAAGTCTGTAAAGCTCTTAACAAAATGATCTCTCAGTTCTCCACCTGCCGGATGGACATAATTCGAACGAGCCTGGCAGAGTACACCGCAAGCCATGACAGGAAGAGGTATAGCATTCAGGTCTTCGGCTAATTGGAAATATTCCATGTAGCCTAACCCCATGGTCATCATGTAACCCCAAACATTAAAGTTTTCTTTACGTAGCTCGATATCGCCCACAGAGTCTTTCCATTCATATACATTCTCCCAAATATAGGAGCCTTCTGAAATACATCCACCAGGGAAACGCAGGAATGTAGGGTGCAGGTCAACCAGTGCATTCACCAAATCTTTTCGCAAACGATAGTTCGGATTCCCTTTATAATTTGAATGAGCGGTTATTGATCTCTCTTCCTTACCGGCACCCCAGACATCTTGAGGCATCAAAGAAACCATGTCTATAGAAATTTCGCCATTAAAGGTTAAAGCAAACTGACCTAGTAAGGTTTTTGAACCGGTCAACACAATCTTAGGATCAACCCCGTACTTTTGCCAAGTGTTACCACCTTCAACCTGAATCGTTACTGTGTCGCTAATTGGCTCCTCTCCGTCTTGATCTAGGAGCTGCAATGTGATGCTTCCTGCGGATTCCGCTTTGGCCCATACCGTAAACACATATTGATCACCTTGTTTAATATACATGGCACAATGATGATTGGAATCGGTAAAACCTTTATTTCGAATCGTACTGCCGTCCGGTGCAGTAATATAATGAGAATTGACGTCTTTATCTGAAATTCCAAAAAACTCGTTCAATCCTCCCGTATTCTTTACAGATACTTCATCAACATCTCCAAACCAGGCATGCAGTGGTTGATGGTTTCTACCTGAAGAGCAGCCGCACTCTCCGGAAGCGAGTGAATAGGTATCGAAGACGAAAGATTCGAAGGAACGGTTTTGTACGAGTTCCGCATAAATACCTCCATCCGCTGCGTTGTTGATGTCTTCATAAAATAGGCCATATAACGTCTTACTGATATCTAATACTTCTTGGCTTCCTTCAATCGTTAATAGATGGGATGGGATCCCATTCGGAAGAACCGACACTGTAAATTCTTTTTCGATTGTTTCATTCCCCTTGCTTAAGAAGGCAGTTAAGGTTACGCCTTTTGGTGTGTAGATTTCCCCTACTACTCCATCATTCGATAACGCTTCCAAATCACTGGATTTCCAGGCAACCGTCACCTTTCCGCCCATGAGAGAAGAAGGCAAGGAAAGATCCTTCGATACAATGGTTATGGGAAACGTTAAATATTTGTCTTTGGCAAGTTGAACGATCTCCGCATCTGTAAGAGATTCGCACATCACCTCGATGACTTCGTCTTGTGTTAAACCTGCTTTGTAAACACGGAAGTCGGATAGGGAACCGTTAAAATCCTCATCCAATTCATGTTGTGATTTTCCTATGTAATTATTACTATAATTTGACTGATCCGAGAACGTTCCAAACCAATTACGTAGTTTCGCATAGGTCCCACTTGAAGTCTGGCTTATCAAACCATCTGCCACAACTTCACCATTCACATAAACGACAGGACCCGCGCTACTTAACGTACCACCTTTTGTTCCTCTAACCGACATGGTGACATGGATCCATTCTCCCGAAGAGTAAGTTCTTCCGGCATCGGCAACGAGGTCATCTCCTGCAAAACAAGTGCCGCGCATATTTCTTGTCAAGAATAGATATGGACCTGTTGAACCTTTACCAAAATCGAAAATTCTTTCCCATACATTCAAACCCTTTTTCAAGTACACCCACGTACTAACAGTAATACCGGTATGATCGTTGATATCCTTGAGTAAACCAGAAGGAAGCTTCATATAAGAAGTGCCGTTTTTTCCTCCTGCAAGTGAAACAGCTGTTCTGCCGCCTACTGTTTCTACTATAGGTTGTGTTTTCCCCTCTGTTGTTGCATCCTTGCCACTACCAGAACTGTCTTTTCCGACATTGTCGGGATTATCAAAATAATAATGAGCAATAATGCGGTCTTTAAATGAAATGTTTTCGTTATTTCGTTTCATGAAAGTTCTCCTTTGCCAAAACAATAATGTACGTACTACTTTTCACCATCGCTAATCAACTTATATGGATAACGCAGTAAATATATTCAAAACATATACTTACAACTATTATAATAGCTAACTAGTTTAATTTCCATCAGATTTCATAGATTTTCGGACATTGACCGAAAGCCCTGCTTCATCAAAGTTCATGCCGCTTAACAAGAGTGAGATTCCTCATCATCCCATTAACATTTTTTGAATAATAAAAGTGGAATCAACAACAACATTATGTACGTACATGTACATATACAAGAAAGAAATATCTACAATTCTTACAGTTTTCGGCTTTTAAATACTAGCAATAAATGCGAAATCAAACCTTAACCTTAAACATAAAAAAAATCCCACTTCTATTTGAAAGTGAGATTTTTTATGTATAATTCCTCTTCTTTTCTGTGAATTCCCTTATTGAACGAATTCCTCTCCTTGGTAAATCCGAAATGCGGGAACAATTGTGTCCGAAACAATTTCTTTTCCTTTTTCACGAATGAAGTCCAATTTATAATAGGAATCAAACCTTTGGCTGATTTCCGTTTTCACTAATTCTGGCGGAGTGACGACAATGAATTGAAACTTCAGTTTTTCGGCAACTGCGAATATCGGGTCAAGGACATGTGCCGATGCAGCTTGTCCGAACGGATTATCACAGACTAATGGAACCCAGCTTTGATCTGTTTCACTTTTTACCGATAATAACATCATCATCATCACCATTCGAGCTGATAGCTTTTGTCCTCCACTCCCATCAGATTTTGTCTTAGAGCCTTGATTAATTGTCTGCCAGGTTGAATAATGCTCTCGTTGCGGTTTCCCGTACATGAATGCATTATCTGTACGCATATTATAAACAAGTAACTCAGGATATCGGTTTCGAAGTGAGACAAATAGAATTTGCTCATCACTTATGAGTTGGTTTATTTCTTGGTCAAGGGCTCGATTATGATCATCAATTAAATCAAATTGTTTGGTTATTTTGTTAATGGCCGTAACAAAATGTTGCTTCAGTAGTGGCTCTATATCCTCAGCCTTTTTAGGTAAAATATCCTCTTTTAGCTGGACGAGTGGAAAGGATCCACGCTCATTTTTCACCTTCATTTTCGCAATCATTGAACGAATCGCTTCTGAAATGCTCATCACCTTCATACTTGCACGGCTAGCCCAGAAGTTTTGCGCCTTTTCTGCCCTTTCTTTGTCGCGTTCTAATTGTTCTAAACCACTTTGCGAAAAACGTTTCATATTTTTAACAACACTTTGGATATGCGTATAATGCCTTGTATCCATATGATCTAGTGTTGTTAATACTTCATTTTTAAAACGAATCTCCCAATCTTTCCCTTCAATTGTGAGCTTTACATTACGCAGAGATTGCTCAATTTTCGCGTGTTTCTCTTGTCCCTCTACCTGAATAGCTTGATGTTCTTCACACCAGGATAGGATACAGGCTTTACCTTGGCTCTTAATTTTTTCTATATCCTGCTCAGTAAATGCCGATGCTTCCTCCTTTAGGATTACAGACAAGGTTAACAAATCTCCCTCATATCCAGTAATATTCGTTTCAGTTTCTTTTAGGCGTTTCTCAGAATTCTTTATTTCCTCTTTCGTTATTTTCGTTACGTCTTTAATTTCTACGGCCTTTACTTCTAAGTCAAGGGACTCCCATTCATCGGGCTGTTTTTCATGCTTGGCAACTTTCTTTCCTAACTTTTCACGCTGTTCAGTCGCATGCTGGAAGGACGTTTCAGCTACCGTTACAGCCGTTCCTTGTTCTCGTTCTTCTTTTTCTGCTGTCTTTGCTTCCTTATGTGCGGTTTGTAGCATATTTTCTAAAATACTTATTGGTTCAACTGGTTCTTGTGCTTGATTCCAGTCCTTATTATGAATAGTGAGTTTTTTCTCTAATTTCTTTTGCTGTTTTTGTTCGGCTTCTTTTTTTGCCTGGATAACGAGTAATTCCTTAGACTGTTCTTCTTTTGATTTTTGGAGCTGTTTTAGCTCATCAATGCTTCCATTTATCTCTTCTATTACATGTAAGGATAAACGCGGAACCTCTTCATATTGATCTGCTTTTTCAACAGTAGGAAAAGTCGCTTCTTCAATAAAGAAGGCAATTTCTTTTATATTTTGTTCGATTGTAAGCTTCCATTCTACATACGTTTGACTCCACTTGGTTTGCATGTCAACGATATTTTGGTGCTCTATGGTTATTTCCTGCTGCTCAATGCTTAAGGCTTCCTTTTGTTTCTCTTTCTCCAGTTTCACCCGTTTATTTTCTTGATGAAGAGTTTTATTTCGCTCAAAATCTTCTAAAGTTTCTACATCCTTTGAAAGCTTTTCAATCTTTTGCTTCGTAATCTCTAACTGATTTTTTAGCTGAAGCTGTAATTCTTTTTCTTTTTCCTCTTGTATGATCATTTCCTGTAATTTTGTTTTCTTAGAAAGAAGGACGTTCTGTTCCTGATTGAAAGCTTTTTCGATATCACTAGAAAGCTCGCTTAATAAAAATCGATCGAGTTCTTTTAAAATACGACGTAATGAGGTTTCTGTTTTTTCAATTTCAATCAAAGTATCTTTCTTTTCTTCTATTTGTTTAGCAATCTGTATTTTCCAGTTGGTAAATTGATTTTTAGCAGTTAATAGGTCTTTCTCTGTTCCGTGAATAATCACAAAGGATGGTTGCTGATTTTCCTTGTTCATATCCTCACGCAAGAAAATCGGAACAGGACTTTTAAACATTCTCCCAGAAAGAATCTGTTGATTAATTTTTTGCCATTGATGCTGGCTTACAACTAACCCATATGGAAGGAGCGGATAGGTCATAAGGTAATCGGCCATTTCCTCTGTACTTAATGATTGGAGAAATTGGCTTCCGTAAAACACATCAATACCAGTCTTTTCATCGATCAATTCCTTTAATTCTTTCACATCTTTATTTGGAACCCAGAAATGTTCATCATTTAAAGAGAGGTCGAGTTGTGTTTCCCACAGGTCTTTTTTAACTTGTTCACCTTGTTGCAGGTTTTGCCCCAATATTTCTTCTATCTGTAGTGAGTACTTCGATAAAAGGGAGTGAGTAAATGGCACAGTGACATCATCTAATAAACCATGAAGCTTATCTACTAGTTTTGCTTCTCTTCGCTTTTGCTCATCATTTGCTGTCTTTAGTTCTTCACACTTTTCCTCTGAAAACTGAATCGATTGGCCGAGTGTACCACGTGAATTCGCCAGTTGATTTAGGTGTTCGCTAGATTGTTTATCTTTTACTTGCAGTTCTTCTAACTGGGCCTTTTTATCTTCAATTTGTTTAGAAAGACTCTCAATAAATCCTTTTAAGTCATAGGTTAGGCGGTCACCAAACTCTTTGATGAGCGCCGCTTCCTCAGATTCAAAGCCATGCATTTGTGTATATAAAAAGTCAATTTCTGTACTAAGCTGAGCGATGTCTTTTGTCTTTTGTTTATCCTGGCGGGACAGCTCAGTTCCTTTTTTCTTTATGAACTTTTGATACCCGGAGTACTGCTTAACAGCTTCTTGTATAGATTGAAAGGCATGCTCCCACTGAGTTACTGCTTCCAATTTAATTTCATCCATTCTTTGATTCACTTGCTCTAAGCCACTATTTTGTTCTAGCTTCTCAATCTGCTGTGAAAGAGAACGGATGGTTTGTTCGTTTTCACTCCACTCTTTCAATAATAGCAAAAAAGCAAGTTCATCTTTTCGTTCCAGTTTTTCTTGAACGACTTCTTCTAAAGAAGTATGTTTCTTCTTTTCCTCTATTAATTTCTTTTTCCAATTCAATACCTCTCTGTGGGCTTTTGCATACTCTAAATTGTCTTTTTGATATCGTAAATCCGCTTGCTTTAAGGTTAATTTGTCAATATCTTTTTCTAAACTGAGGAGCGATTCTGCTTCCGATTGCTTTAAATGCTCTAAAGCACCAAGAAATTGTCTTCCTACCTTAATACTTTCTTCAACAATTTCTTTATGTTCTATTCCTTTTGCTAAGTGCTCTTCAAATGGAACTATGTCTTCTAAAAACTCTTTATGTGCTTGCTCTCTTTTTAATAGTACTGGCAGGTCCTTCGCAATACTTGCCTGGCTCTTAAAAATCTCCACTAAATCATTCTTTTGATGTTCGGTTCGATGCAAGACTTGACTTACAGTAGGAATGATTCGTTTTTGGAACAGGGAATGGTCATCCTCTGCACCCTCAAAGTATTTTCCAACTCCGCCTTCATCTTTATTTATGTCCTTCATAATGTCCCAGTCTTTACGATTAATTCCGTATGTATCAAGGATTCGATAATGTTTCTTCGTATCTCGGTAAACATCATATCCATTCCATTTTAAATAGTCCTTTAAGCCTTCCGTATCAGCAACTTCATCATTTTCATAAAGTGGAATATGTTCAAGTGCTGCCTCTTCATTCCGTTCATATTCTCTAGTATAAAAGGAAATATTAGGGAGAATCTTTGCTTCCTGCTCCAGTGTTTTGCTTTCATTTCCATTCTCTTCACTCATTGAAATCCGCTGTTCGGCTGAGAACATCCCTCCAGTAATCAGATGCCTGCGGTCAGCGCCGTCCAATTCCCATTGGATAACAACATGGAAGGTATAGGGAATAAATTGCTCTTTATTATTAAAAAAGAACTGCTGGTAATAGCGATTGTTTTGTTTTCCCCACGAAGTTCCAGGTTTGAGGATTTGGAAGATCGTTTGAAGGAACACACCTTTCCCCCCACCATTCATCATCGCAATGAGACCATTGGTTGATGTTTCATCATTATGGAAATTAAACGTTGTATCTTTATATTGCTTTTGCATGCCATCATATTTCAGGCCAACAATTCTAATTCGATGGATTTTCGGCACGCTCATCCTCCTCTGTTGTTATCATTTTTTTAAACATTTCATAGCGGTCATAGTCGTGATATAGGTATTCAATTCGCTCAAACAGCTCATTCTTAGGAATCACCTTGGGAATATCGTCCCGATCAAGAATAACGATCAGTCCCTCCGTCTCTAATAATCGCATTGCCCCCGCAATTAAACCGATTCTAGTACGTCGATTGCCTTTTTTAACCCCATAGTCCTCTGTGTCAACCTCCATGAATTTCCATGTTGTCACAACATCCTTCATATCAATTCGTTCTTCTTCTCCATAGGTAGGTTTCGCTTTAAGAATGCTTTCCCAATTCAAAATGAGGTCGTTGATTTGCCGTTCTAATGCATAAAAACTAATCCCCTCCCGCTTTGTGCGGACTTTAGCAGCCTGATTACGGTCTATTGTTGCTAAAAAAGACATAATGACAACGCTAATAAGATGAAAGTGTTTTTTTGTTTCAATTTGCCGATGCTTTTCTTTCATGTGGGTAAAATTCGTAGCAAAGACGGAGCCGGTTGGCTGAACAACTAATTGAATGCGTTTAGGTGATTCAATGATATATGTACCTGATTCGTCTGCTAATAAAAGAACGGTCTGTCTCACTTCCGGATCAAAATACGTCTGGAAGTGTTCACTATTTTCGTCGATTACTTTATCCTTTAATAAGGAAAAATAGACAGCTGATGCATTTTTGATCGTTTCTGCATTCATCTTTTCTCCTCCTGTACACATATTTTAAAAGGAGTCATTTTCATTCGTTGCCATAGAAAAGGCTCCGCTCGATGATCAAACTCTGTAAAGATCTTCATCCCTTCAAAGACTTGAAATTGCGGATATTCCTTCATTAATTTATGAAGAAGAATTTCCCTCTCATCGCTTAATGTTTCTTCCTTCCGGTGTAGCACTTGAACCTTAAGTGGTTTTTTATCAAACATCATCCATAAATCAATCGTTTCATATTCCTCAAGCCATAAATCCTGCACTTCCAATGGCAGGTCCGCTAAATCAGCTAACGAAAACTCATTGTATGTTTGTAAATATTGAAAAACGTAACTCCATGCCTTAATAACTGATTCCCAATTCGTTACTCGCTGAGTAGTTAATTCTTCTTCTGCCTCTTCTTCCATCTCAAGATTCATTTGTTGTTTTTCATCGAATTCTTGCTCTCCCCAAATCCAATCAAGCGGTAAAATAAATTCATTCTTCGGTGAAAATAATGGAGAAAGGACTCTTTCTATTTCTGTAATACGATGAACTCCTTCCTTCATAAACCAATTTTCATAAAAATGCTCTCGAAATGAAACTAGGCTATTTTCCCAAAACAATGAAGGGTTTTCCGCTTTTAATTTCATCTCATATGAAATATTTTGAATGACTAGCTTAGCAAACCGATCATGCAATTGCCTTGTATGACCAATTTTTTCTTGGAGAAGCAACAATTCTTTCTGAATATAATCATCTTCTTCATTTCTTCGTTTCGTTTTTTCAATCATACTAGTGATTGTACGGAAGTGATTTTTTTCTTCATCAAATTGCTTTTCAATTTCAACACGATTGTCGGCCCTTTGCCATTCCTCTTCAATCAATAAGATTTTGGGATTATTGATCATTTCCTTTTGAAAGGTGAATTCATTTGCCATTAAGCGGTTTACTCGTGAAATGAGGTGATCGAGGTTTCGAATAGCTTTTCTAAAATTACCATTTTTAATCAACTGCATACTATAGAGTTGTTCAATCGTTATCGAGAATTCCTCAGCCATTTCCCTGCTCATAAAAATCATTTCCTGAGCAACATCTGTGAGTTTATAAACAATGGACCCACCCATTTCTAAATTCGTATATAATTCATCCATTGTGACATATCGGAAGACCTGAGTCTCCCAGGATTGGCTGATTTCATCGTAATATAAGGCTTCAAACGGTTTACTAAACTCTTCTTTTCCTTGATATAAAAGCCCACTAGTAATACGTTCAACTTGCTTGTCGTCTGCTAAAAGCTTCATTTGCTTAATGGAATCCTCTACCATATACCTAATATCGGATTTGTGTCTATGATCATCATCATTTAATTCTCTATAAAAGATTGTGAGGAGCACTTGCATGAGAATGGTTTGGATATGTGGTTTCAGTTCACCGACTTCCATTCCCCGCCCAAGCTCAAACAGTGGATTTAATCGTTGAATTCGCTGGGCAAATCCTTCCCATGATTCGTTCACATCCATCTCCTCCATGTTTCGATTGTTAAGACCTCTTGTGGAATCCGCTTATTTTCCTGCCACAATTGCAGTAATAGTGCTTGCTCATCTTCAGTAAACCATTGAAAGAATAAATCACGGTATTTGATGTTTTGTGTTTGACCGATTTTCTGATCATTCATTTGCTCCATACATTCAAGCATTTTGCGGTATATTTTTAAGGCAGGTTGAATAGAGCAATCCGGGTATTTTTCGATAAGTCGAATGAGGATACCATATCCTGCGGCATCTAGATCTCCTACATAATAGAAAAGATAGGATTTTGGCGGAAACATACTGAAGAAAAAGGAAAAGCTCTGTTCAATTTTTGTCCCTTCACCATAAATAATCAGATCAGGTTCATAATCTAGTTGATTTGCTTGCAATAGTTTAATAGAAGTATGGAAGAAAGATAGATTTTCAACGATCAGGACCCGCTGTATATCACTTACTTCTTTCCCTTGTTTCATCCAAAATACAAAAGGCTCCCCATAGTTCACCATTTTAAGTTTATCTTCTGATATCTTAATTCTAGCTAAAAATCCTTTTCCATCAGGAAAGTGATCACTATCTAGTAAGAACTTTTCATGCCCAAAGAGCTCTAGGCATCTTTCTTCGACAGACACGATTTCCCGTTCCTGATTTGACTGGAGAAACGTATATACATTTTGAATTCGAATCCATTCTTCTTTCGTTTGCCACCCAGGATGACGTTCATAATAGGAAAAATCAAACTGATCACTCAATTTCATCATCTCGAGACGATCCCATTTAGCTTCCTGAACTTTAATATTGACCCAATAATATAAGGCAAGTGCAGGAGTTCTTCCATTGTATTGATGATTTAGAATTGGGATCAGTTGTCCTTCAGCTTGCAATGTTTCAATTGCATGATAAAACAACGAATATCCGTCCATTTCATAATAATCATCCAAAAGCTTGCGCAACTGATGTTCTAAGTCGTTAATATTTATTTTCTTTTTTTGATTAGGGTGTTGAATATCTCCAATAAAACCTCTTACCCTTGTTTCAATAATATCGATTGTACCCACCTACTTACATTCTCTAAGTTCATTTGAATAGATCTTACTACCCAATTTACACATCGTTATATTAATATTATAAACTAGTTGAGTTATCGTTGGTAAGTTGAATTTTCTAGCCTACTAGAAATGAACAAATAGCTTGATGGACTTAGCCAGACAAGCAGGAGTAGAAGCTATGAATGTATTTTTATTATTTCATAAACTCTATTATTTAACTAACAAAGCGACCTTTGAACGTTTATAAGTCTAGTTCCAGCAAAGATTTATCCATAGAATAAAGAAAAAAGTGCCTGTCATTTACCGAATTCGATAATGACAGACACCAGTTTAATCACATTATTGACCATAGCTGCTTACATCTATCCTTTTTTCGTGAAAGAATATAGCTAAACTGAATAGCCCTGAATTGCAACTTAATGAGGATATTTTCATCCTATTTTGCTGCTTTTATAAAAAAAAAACGAAGGCATTCCGTAGATATATCGGAAAAACCTTCGGATTGGGAACTTAATTTTTATTAAAGAATTATTCATCAACCACTTCAATTAAATCAGTATGAATATTTACAAAATAGTCTTCTAATAATTTTCCTAACTGATCATTAAGTTTGTAATAATCATGATCCGCTTTTTCAATGACTCTATAAAACTCACTTTCATCTATCTCGTTATTTTCTAAAGCCATGTGCAATCTCCACATTTCCTCTCCGTATATTTTTTCAATCTTGGTATACTCATGGGCATCTATTTTCTCAAGGACACCGATTAGTTCTTCCAAATAAAGAGCTATTCCTACTTCTTTTATATAGTCTGAAGCCCAAATAAATAAACTTTCGTGCCCTCCACTTTCCATTTCAGCATAGTATTGAAAAACAGTATATGCTTCTTTTGCCATTCTATTTTCTGTTGAATAGTCATATTCACTTAACACAGCAATAACAGCATTCCATATATCATCCTTGTTTAATAAATCTTTTCTATTTATTATAGGCTTCATTTAATCCCCTCCATAGCTATTGCCCCTAATCCAGATATAGCCTTTCCAATCCAAATATTTGTTAAGAATTCATTAGTTTTATAACTTTTAACCTCGTCTGACCATTGCTCTAAAGAAATTACATAAACCCTATTTAAACCCATTACAGCCATAAATGAACAAATTGCATTTATGTATTTTTGTTCATTTTTAGATATTCTTCTATACTAATCTTTGTCCCTAGCTCTGAAAAACAAGTCCATTCTTCATCATTCAGATAACTCCCATCTACATCTCTAATTAATGGATCATATTTTGTTACTCTCCAAGAATACAATGACTTATCTCTCCTTTTGGAATAATAAAACTACAAATCATCTAACGAAATGACTTCACCGCTTCCCGCATTCACTCCGTATTGACAGTCTAATTTTCCGCATAAAACATATTTCCTTTGTACAAAGTCATATACATAGTAAGGTTTTAGCTCAAACAATTCTTTGATTTTTTCAAACGCTTCTTTTTTCGTTAACTTTACTTTATCAGGTTCTTGAAATTGATCATAAATCTCCAACATTGGTTTGTTATCCATGTAATTTACTGCTTGAAGGCTCTTCGTATCAATCATAATCATCAGTTTTCTTTGAAAGACACGATTGTCCTGGTGGTTGGCCCTTACTATTGCATGAATATACCCTTTGTCACGATGGAGGGTTTTAAGCTTCCATTTTCCAGTGTCATTCGGATATTCCTGACGTAATAATTCCTCGACTGCCATCACACATTTCTCTTCCTCTTCCATTGTGATTGGAAATGAAACAGGAGATGGCTCTGCTGAAAGTGCTTGTTCTGCAGTTATATCTTCAACCCAACTAATCTCTTTCCTATCAAACGGTTTATTAATTGGCTCGTCCCAAAAGATGACTTTATTTATTTTCAAATATGACCTTACATCCGCAATAAATTCAAATGGAATCGTTGACGTTCCATCATTCGTAACATATACCTCTTCTACCGCATAAACATTGACTAATTTTTTCTGTTCATAGGAAGGAAATTCAATCAATTTCAATTGTTCCTTTGCCAAATTCTCCACCGCTTCAAAGATAAGGCTATAATTCCCTTCCTTAACCATTTCTTTTGAAGGAAATTGTCCATGGACAGAGAATGAGGTGAGTTTCCCTTCCTGATTAAATTTAACGTCGATAAATCCAGAAGGAGACACCGCTACACCTTCAAAGCATTCTTTAAATTGAAGTTCTCCCTCTGTTTCTTTATGTAATTGAAATTGCATCCCATATGTCAGTCCTGTTTCACGTTCAATCCATTTTATTATTGTTTTTGTATCCAAATTAGCAAACGTAATCCCATCTATTGCATATGTCTCACCCATTACAAAAATAGCACTCTCAAACTTATGAGTATTTACATTTATCTCAATTACTGCTGTACCTTCAGGGTTTTCATCATCCTTTGGCTCAGTTACATGATTAGGAAACCACTCCATACAAAGTGTATAAACCGTATCATTGAAGATATTCACATTTCGATAAAGACTATGACGCTCTAAGTAGTAATTAGCTAATCCAAATTTTGTCTTTGTAAACTCAATTAATTCCTCTATCCTTGAATTCATAGATATTACCTCACTTATAAATTATTCACTCTGCTCCCTCACTCGAAGTTTTATCCTTATTTCGATAAGGATATAATACTTCATCAACCCATTTCTGGAACATGTCATATGCTTCTTCATTTGTTTTCACATTGCCTATATATCCGCCTTTAAACTTTTCGCAATAATAACCCCTATCAACAAACAGCTCCTGCCTTTCACGATCAGTTTCATAATCATCAAAAAACAAATCCATCGAATCATCCTGTCTTACCCAAGCTATCCCTTCAACAAATCGAGTGTATTCATCCTTATAATTATCTACATGCAAATGATTTCCAGTATAATTTACCGTATCAAAATACATTTGATCATTCATGTACTTCACTCCTATTTATAAGTATAGTAGTTATCTAAAACCATTTTGTTTTTTTGCATAAAATCTCGCACTGGTAGATGGTATGAACTTAATTTTATAGTTTCCTTCAATCTCTTGTTTTAGCTTTTCCACTAATGTGACTCCCTTTTGATTAAAATCATCTTCCATTTCAATCCCATTAGGAAGTAATTTATCTTTATCCCAATCAATCCATTTCCCATACTTCCTTGTCCAAGACGATAATTCCTCTGCTAATTCATCTGAAATCGGAACGACTTCTATATCAAGATTGCAACCACATCTATTACACCAAAGCGGATCTGCTTCTAATTTTAGATCGTATATTTCTCCGATATCACAGCAACAATTCAAGCATGCTCACCTCAATCCTATTTAACATTATCTTATGGTTCCGATAGTATTAATTTCCTTATTTGATTTGTCGTTTTAGAAGATGTTAGGTAAGTTTCTCCTTCTCCAACCATATACATTAGGATACTTTCTTCGTTCTCCTCTCCTAACCATAAATGGATCGCATGAGTAGGAAGTGCCCCTTCATATTCAACCATTACATCATAGTCAGGATTCGCTTTATTCACATCTGATTTCTGTTTCATTGCAGTTTTTATCGCTTTCTCAAACACATTAATTGATTGTCTATCATTAATGGAAAGGAAAATATCTTGATTCATCTCACCAACACCACTTGATTTGGCTATGATTATTTCTTTAACCTTTTCATCTAAAAGAATCATATGTTCTTGATTGTTTTGACAACCTACTAGAAAAATTAAACCTAAAAGCGAAAGCAAAGAATATAAAGCTTTCAATGTCATCTCCCCTTAAATGATGTTTCACTATCTATCTACGAAATACCGACTATTTTGACTTTTATCAAAAAAGCGTTTCCACTCATAGTAGAAACGCCACCCTTACATAACACTGAATAAATTTACTTATGTAATTTTCGGGAAAATGCCCTTTGTGATTTTTTCTAATATACGATTTAAAGTTAATATAGCGAACCACAATGTTATAATGACTACTGCGTATCGAATGATAAAATTTAAAATTCATTTTGAAAACGTTCAGTCAATAATGCACCACTGTAAAACATACAAATTCCAGCAATAAGTATAGTAGCTAAAAAGGACATTAAAACACCCATTTTTCGCATTTTGTTAAGTTTTGCGGAGGGTTTCACTGTGTTTTAATATAAAATAAATTACTACTCCTACACAACCAATTAATGAGAATATGTCATTCATTGGACTCCCACTTACCATTTTAAGTTTATCAATAAATGGTAATATCTTCAATTCTTTATCTATTTCTTCCTCTCGGGTAACTAATCTATTTCCATAAACTCATTATGTATCTCTTTATTTTTTATTCCTGATTTCCTTAATACCTTTTACATTACCGTCCTCATTTTTTCAATCGTGTGAGTAATCCTTCATATCCATTTCCAAGCATCCCTTATTCATACATGATACCTCCATTAATTTTTTGATAATAGGCAAAGCAATAAGCTCAGAGAACCTATCTCTGAGCTTTTACATTATTAAGCATATTCCCATTTAGGCACCTGATTACTGAATAACCACCGATCCTTACTTGTCAGTAACCTTCGAATGATGTATTGAACTCTCATTCCTATTTTTTACTTTACAATACAGACTATGCTAACACCTTACATATTTGCGTTTGAAACCAAGCTTCCCTCTGTCTAATTCCTTTTGAATATTTTCAGACGCAAGCAAGATACTGCTTTTTTTCTTGCCTCGTCTGATTTCGACTGGGCCTACTGCCTTAGCTGTTTCAACCGCCTTATTATGGAGCGGCAAATATGAAATTCCGACTGTGTAAATAAAATTATTCATAGCTGATTTCGTTCGATCAGGAGAATCGTGAATCGTATTTTCCACCCGATCGAGCATACTGGCAATTTTGCTTTCACTAAATTCAACGTCTGGGCGATTACCCAAAAGCCAGTAGTAACAGCTCCAGCCTGCCGACATTCTAAGTTCTTCACCGCTTGCGATCCATTTATCGGCAACGCTTTGCCCAAAATCGGTTTCTGCCAAAGTTACTGCAACCACAAAATCTGACAGCATATAAAAATACGCAGCATCCATCCAACGCTCAAAATCCACTTCAGTCATTGTCTTTGGGTCCGCGATGATGCCGGCAAAATACATAGCATCGTAGTTCCCAGTGGCGTAAAGCTTATCGGCTAAAGGCTGATTTTTCTTGATTTTCTTTGACAGCGGCTTCATTGCTCCAGTAGCCACTCCAAAAAGCGGCTCGTGTGCTCCATTGCTTATGTAAGTCTTTTTCAGTCGTTCCTTTCCGAGCGCTTCCAGTTCCTGCATAACCATTTCGAACTCCAACTTTTTCACTTCCTTTTTTTATAATCATACCACTAAATTATTACCAACTTGTTTATATTCTTTATCGAGCAATGATTTATAACTTGATGAAAAAGATAAATAGCAGCTTGCCATTCCAGAGAAGATAATTCACTGTGTACTCTTGGTACTATTAAACCTGATCCCAATAAAACTTCTTAAGGTTTTTGAACGAGTAATAAATATTCATTACTGAGAACGACACTTTGTTCTGTATCTGAAATCAGGAAAACAGAAAGAACAGCCCATATATTTTAACGGGTATTGATACCTGTCACAAAACCTTAATTTACTTAAAAATATGTATAACTAATTGCACCGTATTTTGAGTTGCTTTTTGTATTTACCAACAAAAAAAGTACATTTCTTTAAATTGAGCTTTTTTCTAATGTATATCTTTAGTATCTTCTTAAACTAAAGCTACCCGTTAGCGTTCATTAAGTATCATGACCGTATAAAATTTCATTTATATTAAAACGATATTCTGATGGTAATTTATCTATTTCACGGGAAACCTCTGCCCTTAGACTATTTCTACCCTTTATAACAATTTCATTTTTCTTTAATTGTATTTTACCGATACTATAAGGTGCATAATAAATGTCCAACTTATCTATAGTCCTAATTCCAGTTGAATTTGTTTTAAAATCTGTTAGTCTTAGTTTAAATTCAGCTTTAGTAAGATAACTTTGCGGTACCTTGTACATGACTTCGGCAAGATAATTATTGTTTTGGGCAGTTGAATAAATTAGTTCTATATCAATACCATTTTTATCTATATACTCTATTACACTCTCAATTTTTTCTAATTCTAAATGGTCAAAATCAGCAATCATTCTTAGTCCTTCACACATTGAATGAAACACCATATTAGCTTTACCTTTGTCATCTGCTTGATTATACTCAGATAAATTCAACGTAGAGTATGTGTATTTAAAAAATTCATCAATTGCTATTGATTGTTTTGCTTGTTCCATTGTTTCACCAATACTGAAATAAATCTCTTCGTAGTCAGGGGATTTTACTTCGGCTCTTCTTAATAAATTACTAAAAAGTTGAGAGTATATATAATCGTAAGGTGCTAATGTATTCTTTTCAAAATGGTCATATAATCTAACACCAATTATTCGTTTCAACAGTGGTCTTCGGTTTATCTTGGAAAAATATATCAAGCTATCAACACGCTTGACAGTATTCACATATTTAATCTTGTTTTCTTTTTTCGCATAACTTTTTAACTCTTCATTAGTTTGTGGAGCCTTACTAATAATAGTATTAATGCTATTCAATAATTTATCTTTATTAAAATCCATTTCTTCTTTAACCTCTATTTGTGAAACCATGTTTATAACATCTATAACTTTCAATAATCCATGTTGAAAATCGGTAATGTTTAACTTCATATTGTTAGTAAAATTCCCCTTAATTTCAACTTCTGCAATGATTTTATAAAGTGATTTTAATTTAAACTTCTTCTTTGGTGGTGCATTGTTTATAAAACGAATTAATATGCTTTCAAATGTTTGTCCATGAAAATCTCCAATTAAATGTTCATTTAGAAATGTATCCAGTATACTTAATGATTTATTTATCTCTTCCTTGGTACTAAAATCTTTATATTCAATCAAAAATCGCATAAGTAACTCCCTTGTAATAAATTACCTCTTATAGTTATTTTTTCAATAATCCTTCTAAACAAAGTAAATCATGAATTATTCCACTTTGATAAATTCAATATCAAATTCAGCTATTCCTTCTACAACTAAACTGCCCAGTTTGTTCAATAAGAAAAGGAGGTGCAGCAGCTACCCCCATTGTTAAGCTAAAGTTCCCGGTAGTCGAATAAGAACAAATGGATTACATTATCCGTTTGTGAAAAGTATTAGTCCTTATCTCCAAAGTCAATCATCACACCAACAACCTCTTTAGAAATGTTATATTTTACTTTCACCTCATACATTCCGTCGCCATAACCAGACATTGAAATCGCACCACCTGGAACAACTCCCCCTTGTGCATCTGAAGCAACCATATCACAACATGCAACATAATATTTTAATCCAACTTCTTCAATCTCTATGTCATAAACATTTTTCACTTCATATTGGATGACTTCATCTCTACCGAATCCTGCAAGATCAAAGATTCCAGCTTGTGCAGAGTCAACGGCAATCGGTTTATCGCAAACATGCCATTTTCCACTTGGTTTCTTTTCTCCGTAAAATACAAGTAAACTTTCCACCACTTCTTCATCAGAGTAAGTGATAGATGCCGTCCAATTTCCATTTTTCACATTTGAAAGTATAATTTGCAGGTCTTCTTCTTCATCCACCTGATAACATGGATCAGTAACGATTACCTTTCCACTTTCAACTGTGAAAGTACCAACTGTTTTGGGCTTATTAGTATTCACTTTCGGCACATACCAATCAATAAATTGGCTTAATGTTGATGCTTTACAATCACTTATCCCCGTTTTTTCATTCCAAAGAAAGATTAGTTCCTGCATAAATCTTTTTCTAATGCGGTAGCAAAGTTTATCACCATTGATGTTTTCACCTATACAAATCATTTCATTTGGTACGTCTTTCGGTCTGTTATCTCGATTTTGTTTTATAATATCAATTGTTAAAGTTGATTGTTTATTAGTTAGAATAGGGAACAAAATCCAATCACCAAATTTTGCTCCATTCGTTTCTAAAAAAAGTTCCTTGTATTCATCTGGAAAAATAGCACCAAGTGCTTTTTCTGTTTTTTTTAAATCGAGTAACGACACACCAGCCACTTTCGAACTCGAATTAATCATGTTTATTACTTTCTTCATTTCTTCCTCCATGATACTTTCGGATTATTATGACATACTTAATTGCAAATACTTAATTGCAAATTAACTATGAGTATTTTCGATATTTATTAATAAAAACCCTTTATTTATTCAATAAAATAAATGTCATCTCTTCTTCAACTAAACTGCCGTTAGCTCAATAAAAAAGAGGTTACCGCGGCAACCCTCATATTAACCTCTTGCACCCGTTAGTGGAACAACAAAACCAATCTATCTATGTAAAATAATCTGGTCTGTTTCTTTAAATCCTATTGATTTGTATATTTTTTTTGCATTATCACTGGCTAATAAACGGATTGTATTGATTTCTTTTTTTGAAAACCAATCCCTTTTTGGAAATCCTTTATTAAACAATTCTGATACTTTAATTGAAGAAGAAAAAAGGATTGCACTAAGCAATCCTTTTTAAACTAAAGCATCCGTTAGTTGAACAATGACATCAAACAAATAAGGTTTATGTTCAATTAATAACATGATTTATATATAATACAATGTAAGAATAACATGTTCAGAACTTATCATAATCAGAAAGGTGATAATAAAATGGAAAACTTTTATTTGTTTGTTCTTATGTGCATTTTTCTAATTATTTTACCCGGTCCCGATACTGCAATTACTACAAAAAATACTGTCACCGTTGGGAAAATCGGGGGGCTTAAAACAGCTTTAGGTACTTGTTGTGCCCTTCTTATCCATACTTCTGCTGCTGTATTAGGACTTTCAGCCATCATTGTGAAATCAGCGTTATTATTTTCTGTCTTCAAATACGTAGGTGCTGTTTACTTAATTTATCTGGGTGTTAAGACATTATGGTCTTTGAAGAAAAAGGAAGAAGCAGCAAGCGTTAAGGTGATGACAAAAAGCCAGTTTGTAAACACATCTTGTTTTAAGCAAGGGTTTCTTACAAATATCCTAAATCCCAAAGTTGCTGTCTTTTTCTTAACCTTTTTGCCTCAATTCGTGGACTCTGGAATCAATACCTTTTTACCGTTTCTTATAATGGGTATCACTTATACTGTACTGACTGCCGTGTGGTTTTTACTTTATGTTTATTTAATTAATCAGATTAGTGCTTTTATGAAAAAACCTAAAACACAAAATATTATTGAAGGAATCACTGGTACAATACTGATAGGTTTTGGTATCAAACTAGCTCTTGAGAAGACTCATAATTAGATTATTTTTAGACCCCTGATTTCCCTAAATCGAAGGGTCTTAATTTTTGCCGGAATTAAGGGTACTGGAACGATTAAAGTTTTAGACAAGGATTTATCACTGCTATCTTAAATACAAAAACAACTGTATTTTCCCTTAGTTTTCTACCTCAATTTATTGTGAGCGATCAAAGTCATTTCTTCCAATTCCTTTTGTTCGGACTCACATTTACGGTTTTGACAGCTTTGTGGTTTACTAATGACTTTTATTTGCATTTTTGTAGATTTTTCTTCATAAGAGAAGCTACTTGTATATTATCTTGTTGAGAAGTGTTTTCTAGATGCTTAATAATTAATTCTTGTCGTTCCACAGGATGATTTTGACTTAATTTAGCTTTTGCTTCAATTTTTGTGATTTTTATTCTGAACGCTACAATTCCTTTACTCATTCCTTCGATAAAACTAGGTTCAACATCATTTAAATTGTATGGACTATCAGGACTTTCATATTTATTTACCGAGTCATTTAAAGAATCGAATATTACTTTTCTATCTTCGACAATCTCCATCTTTCCATATAAATGGATAGAAACATAATTCCAAGTAGGTACTGCTTTAGTTGTTTCGTACCAAGTAGGTGAAATATAGCAGTGGGGACCTTGAAAAACCGCAAGGACTTGTTGGTTTTCAGCATCCTTCCATTGTTCGTTCGGACGTGCAAAATGACCATATAAAGCATTATCAGATTTATTTAACATCAGTGGAAGATGAGTAGCGTAGGGTTCTCCTTTATGCTGAGAAAATAAGGTTGCAAAGCCATATTTTTCGATAAAATCATAAATTACTACTTCATCATCAATTTTAAAATGTTTAGGTATATACATAATAATCCACCTTTCAAAAAAAGTTATATGAGTGTTTTGGTCATTATAAAGTCCATTTGTTCTTCATCACCCATATAAAAAGAGTGGGCTCCAGTTTGAACAAACCCCATTTTCTTATAAAAAGCAATAGCATTTTCATTATTTTCCCATACGCCTAGCCAGATTTTCTTTTTATTACGTTCCATCGCAATTTCCATAGCTTTATTTAGCAGATATTTACCAAGCCCATGTTTTTGATATTTGTTCTTTATATAAATCCTCTCAATTTCAAGTGATTCCATTTCTTCAGACTGAACATCATTGGTATTGACCTTTAAATATCCAGCGACTTCATTATTAAAATAAACAAAAAAGAATTGCGAAAAAATATTGGATAATTCTTTTTCTAATTGTTTTAAGTTAAATGCCCTTTCCAAATAGGCATTCATATTTTCGGGAGAATTCTGCTGCTTAAATGTTTCATTAAATGTTTCATAACTAATTTCTTGAAGTTTGCGTGAATCTTCAAGGGTACACTTTTTTATATTTATAGTCATATAAATATGTCGCTCCTTTATATAATCAATAATTTCTCTTGTTTCCCTTTTTTACAAATTCCCAGTCTTTTTCTATATTTTTTCTTACTCTTTGAAGAAGATTGAAAATGGCTTCTACTTCTCTTTCGGAAAATCCCTCTAATGCAACGATATTGGAATAATCATTTTCTCTTTTTATAAAAGGATAAACATTTTTCCCTTGCTCTGTTGGAAAGAGTTTTTTAATTTTTTTGTTATATTTATCTTCTTTCTTTTCAATAAAGCCATTAATTTAAAGTTTTTTTATAGCACGAGCTGCTGTTGTTCGATCTACTTTTATCATCTCAGCTAACTTTTCTTGTATGATTCCTGGGTTTTCACATATTCGCACCAGGTACAAATACTGCCCTTTTGTAAGGTCATATTCTTTAAATTCTATATTACTTATAGAATCTAATGCCCTTGCTATCATTCCAATTTCACGAAGAATTTCCTTCATAATTAACTCCTTAGAACATTTTTTTATTGTAAATGCAACAAAAATGGCATATATTAAATTTAACCTAGCTTTGTTGCATTTGCAACAAAAAATAATGATAAAAAGGTCTAGTAAAGTGAAATATCTTTTTTATGTATTTGGAATTTAAATATTAACCCTTGGTATTTATTTCACTATACAATCAAACCTTGGAACTTCACCTATTGATGCACTTTTGGTAGGACTGTCCCTTTAATCTCGACTTTAATGAATGGAAGAATTGCTGAGCTTCACTTTTATGTTGAAAACAATAAACAAGGCAAGTAGACCACTGGAACCTCCCCAGTAGTCTCTATCAGAACCAGACGTGATCCTCTCTGCTTATCCGGATCCCATTATTCAGCCGAAGTCTTAATACCTATATCCCAGAGTTTAAAGAGTTTGGGATTCTGTTTCACAATTCTAACCAAGAAATGTTCTGCCTTTTTCTTGTGACGAGCTAGTTTTTTATATTTTCTTTTGCCCATATAATTAAAGCTTTATTTATATGCCATAACGAGGAGTACATTTCAAATTTGTAGAACTTTCCATAACCATAAGTTGAATAACATTTTAACACTCTTGCAAAGAAAAATATGGCGATACAACTTTTATTTAAGAATTTTGCCTAATCGTTTCTTCTACGTAAATGAGAAAATTACTGTATGGGGAGTTTCCTTTCAAGAACTGCGATACCACATCCAAAGGTAATATCACTATATCCCACTTTTTAGAATAGAGAACACTCTGTGTTTTGGTATTACTATACACTCGATCATCAAGATTGGGAGAATAATTGTGTACAGAATCAGACTCATACCAGTAAAAGTCATGCTTAATATTACTTTTGATAACCTCTCCAATATAAGCACCTATACGAACCACAAAATTATCAAAATGCTTATTCAACAGTTCAATACCAAATTCCGTATTCATTAATCTTTTTGTATATATATCAATATAACGAACGCTTTCAATAGTGAAATCTAAATTTCTTTTAGTAAGGTTCTCTTTATCCCAGGAATCATCTGATACATCCTGATACATTAATTTTGCAATGCCATTTAAATCATCTTTTTTTAATTTTGCTCTATTTAAGAAACCAAACATACGATGAAATTTCTCCTTATTCAATTGTTTATTATTACAGCTATGCTAATTATATCTTTTCTTACACTGACTTGTCCCATTAATTGAACAAGATAAACCAAACTTTATGCTAACTAAATAATATCCTTTGTTATACGCCTTATTTTCTACCTTTGAAAATAAAACATTGTTTTAGTTATAATGTGGGTAAAAAGTAAAGGAATGCATAGAATGAAAGATCAGATTGATGAATTAACGCTATTATTATTGCATTTAACATCTTTTACAGAAGATTATAGATTAGGTAGTGCTCAAAGAAGTTGGAAAGGTTATCCTTTTGAGTCACTAAATGAATTAACACAGAATGATTACATTCGTGGCAGCAAGCAATCAAAATCAGTGTATCTAACAGAAAAAGGAATCGAACAAGCCAAGAAACTGATGAAGAAATATAATATAGAAGAACAATAAGGGATCTCTCAAATGGTCTTATCCCCGTCAAGTAGACAATTAATAAAAGGTTCACTTATTAGGCAGCCTTAGCTCTATATTCAGTAGGGCTAAGGTTATTTAATTTTTTTTGAAAACGTTTATTGTTATAAAACTTAATATAATTTTTTACTGCTTCCTTAACCTCATTTGAACTCTCAAATTGGTATCGGTAAAAACATTCAGCTTTAAAGTGGCTAAAAAAACTCTCCATACATGCGTTATCTAAACAATTTCCTTTCCTAGACATACTTTGCTTAATGTTGTATCTATTTAATAGTTTGTTATATCTTTTTGAGGTGTACTGGAATCCTTGATCGCTATGTAATAGGAGTCCTTTCACATCTCTTTTTTTTATGGCTTCTTTTACTGTATCAGCTACTAGTTTAA
>NZ_JAGDEL010000030.1 GCF_017497975.1 Metabacillus bambusae
ACGAACCTCAAAAAGTAATCTTAGAAGCTATAACATTATCAGCTCGTGGTAACGGTAGAACCTGGCGGTTTGTATTTAACAAATTGAATTTTTGGCGTAAACAAGGGGTTAAGAGCGTTTCAGATGCAATTAACCTTGAAAATAAACCAATTGCTAGTCCGCCTAATCGATTTGGTAAAGCAATTCGTACTGAACAACAACCTGAATGGCTTGGTAAAGAAGATCAACAACTTAAACGTGAAGCTACACCAGAAGAGATTGCAGCCTTTGAAGAAGAAAAACGTAAGCTATTCGGCCGTATTAAAGATTATAAAGAACAGAAAAGTGGGTGACCTGATGAATACACAATCAACTAGGCTTTCACAAGCAGTTGAGCAAAGAAAAGATTTTCTGAAAAATGAATTGCTAAAAATGGGGTATTTCAAAACTCCTGATAATAAGCAGATGTACCAATTGAACCTTAGCGA
The DNA here is from genome assembly GCF_017497975.1 of Metabacillus bambusae. GTDB lineage: Bacteria > Bacillota > Bacilli > Bacillales > Bacillaceae > Metabacillus > Metabacillus bambusae. The sequence continues at coordinate 468 of NZ_JAGDEL010000030.1, forward strand.
CTTGGAGCAGATATATATCAATGTTAAGGCTCAGTTCGATAAAGAATTGTATAAGGGTGAGGATGAATGAACTGTCCAATCTGTAATCGTCCGTTAAAGAGCAAGAAAAGCATTGTGAGAGGTATTGTTCCTGTTTGCGAAAGAAAGCTTGAAAAATTAAAAGACAATGCAGATGAAGATCAATTGAAAATGGAATTGAAGAATAATGCCTGCTAGAAAATATGGGAACAAGATCGTCGTTGTAGATAATCATAAATTCGATAGCAAAGAAGAGGCTAAGTATTATGATCAGCTAAAATGGCTACTACAAGCCAAACAAATTAAATCATTCAAGCTTCAACCAAAATATTTACTGCAGGAAGCATTCAAAAAGAACGGTAAGACTTTCCGAAAGATTGAATATATCGCAGATTTTGAGATTCATAACCTAGATGGCTCGATTGAGGTAGTGGACGTAAATGGAGTAGAGACTGAGGCTTTCAAAATTAAACGTAAGCTGTTTGAAATGAAATACCCTTATAAACTATCTCTGATTACCTACGAGCTTGCATTTGGAGGCTGGATCGATCTAGAAGAGCTAAAGAAATTAAAACGGAAGCCACAAAAGAAAGTGAGGGCGAAAAAGATTGGCAAGCCGAAAACGTAAGCGCAAATGGTATTTACTCTTTCGTTTTGAAAATGGACAAGCCGTTCACCTTTATGAACCTTTACAAAGGCATGATCTTAATAGTCGTTTACGTGCAGGGTGGAGGAAGGTGAGTTAATGCTACAAGGTATTTGTGTAGACACCGAAAACACTGTGGTCTTACAAAAAGGAGAAAGTTACTATCTTTTCCCTAACGGACCGGATCATTATTATGTATCAAGGTTTCCAAATGAAGGTGCTCATACTGGTTGTTTTCAAGTAAAGCATTTTGAGTTGATCGATGAAGAAGAAAAAGCCATGCCTGGCATCGATCGAGACAAGGTGTATTTTGCTCAAATGTATTGTAAAGTTGGCTATCCAAGCTTTGAGCTAAAAGAATATTACATCAAGCCAAGAAAGACTCATTGTAACTTGTATGAAGATCAGGCATTAACACGATTTAAAGGCTGCTTTCCCCTTGAATGGTTCACTGATTTTGAGGAAATTGTTACTGAAACCAATGAAAACGATCATATTGTCGAGGGAATTGAATTTAGAAGTGCTGAAAACGGACAGCTGCTGCTGTTTTAGGAGGAATCAATGATGGATCCAATACTTACTGTTATCGCTATTGTCACTTTGATTGGTTTGGTTCTTACATTCGAACATGATTGGCGTAACCGATTTAAGTGGAGGTAAGAGCATGAAGAAGGTTAAACACTGGTTTCAATGTAGATTTTACAAGAAACATAGATACAACATCTACACTCATAAATGCATCGTTTATAGCAAGGCGGTTAGGAAATGAACGATAAATTGCAAGAAATAATCACGATTCTAGATTTATATTCCTACCACCACGAATCGGAGTACTTAAAGAAAACATTCGAAGAGCTTTTGGAATATAAAAAAGCCTATTATTCGTTGAAAAAAGCTGGTGTTGATCTGCCATATGTAAAGTCGATCTAGAAAGAAAAAGCGACATAAAACATATATGTAAAAACCCCTGAATCCAGATTCAGAGGCTCTGGTATTAAGTGACAATTGTAGTGTTTGATGTTGGTGCAAAGTTTGTAACAACTAGAACCACTGGAGAATTTTGTTCTATTGTTGAACCAGCAGGAACTGTAATTACTAGCTGCCCGACTCCTGTACCACCAGAGGTATAGGCTGATACATCATCCATCTGTAATACGCCATTAACATAAACATTAAAGTAGCTATTATCAGTAGCTAAAGCTGGTAATGTAGTTGCAGCAGCTCCAGTATCAGTAAAGAAGTCTTCAACAGCAATTGTTAAAGTTCCTGGACCTGTAACTGTTGAAGCTGCTTCATTAAAGAATCTTTCAACAGTTGGAACTGTGTCGACAGTAGAACTAGCAGTAATAGCAAGTTTCATAATTTGAAGTGCCAATTAAATTTCACCACCTTTATTGATCGCCTTATATAGATTATGTAAAATAACAACTTGTTGATTAGACCAAAAGAATATAAATCAAATTATTTATGCACAATTTTAAAGTCAAATTTATAAAATGTAAGGATATGCAATTAATTAACGAGGTGAATGGTAAATGAAAAATAAAGAAACAAACTTATTGACGCCAAGGCCATTAATAAATATCCCTACATTACCCTCAATAATAATGCATAACCGTTCGCCTAAAAAAGTAAAGGTTTTCGAATTTTATACAATATCAAATGGATTTAGCAGAATTTATAAAGAAAACGACGGAGTAAAAGAAATTGGAAAACAAATAATCCTTGACCCTAAAAAGGTATCATACATGAACCTTTTTATAAACGGAGTATTGCAACCTAAAGAAAGCTATGAAGTGGGGAGAGGAGTAATAAAGTTAAAAACAGTGGACGTACCAATAAAAGGAGCACCAGTTATACTGCAAATGTTTATAGTATAATTTTGGACACTTCTTATTCGGCGAAAGTGGACAAGTTAAAGTGGACAAGTTATAAAAAATTTATTGCGCAATTCGCTAAATTTGAGTAATTAAAAAAACTGTTATCATTCGATAACAGTCACAAGATGGATCAGTGATATGCTATTATTTTTTACAAGTTAATGATATTCAATTATTGCATATTTAAGACCAAAAAAGAGATTTTCGATTTTATTAAGTCTGTCTCAACATAAATTGCGACGTAACGAGGATGGTTTATTTTAATAAACACTAGATAAACAGTTAAAAAAAGCCAGCCAGGAGCTATAAACTCCCAACCATTTCTATTATAGCATTTTAAAGTAATTATTTTACTAACACTATACAGTTTGCTGCTCTAATATGGAGTTTAAAAAGTAAATTTCTTTTCTTATTTGATCTTTTATAGATTGATCATTACATCGGCTTAGATCATCAACTAACCGATTAATTTCCCTTGTAAAAAGGAAAAATTCAATTGAATCAAGCATATTTGTCCTCCAATTAGTTTTGAATTTGTGAAGTTCTTGGAGTATGACTTTTAATTTATTTGTAAGATAAGAAATATATATTTAATTTTAATGTAATTATTTCTAGATTAACATCAAAAACATTAATGCACAATTCGCACAAATAGTGACTTTTGATAGAAAGTGCGTTCAGGAACAAACTGTAGTAAAAATCAAAAAACGGGAAGATAAGAGACTCCCGTTTAGCGATATTATATAGCAATAAAATTCCCACAATTAATTTCTTTTAATGCATTAGGGATTCCCATAAGATTTAATACTTCAAATGAAGTTTTGGTTGTGCAGATTTTTTCTATTGAAATGTTTCTATCTCTAACTTCAAGTATTAATAAAATCAATGAGTGAATACCAGACGTATCAAAGAAATTAAGTTTACCCAGATCAATATTTAATTCTTGGACGCTTTTCCATTTATGCTTATTAGTTTCTATATATGACGATAACACTTCTGATGTAACCATATCTAAATCGCCTTCGATTTGAAGAGTTAGAGTGTAACCTTCTAGACTTCCATGGATATTCAACTTAGAAATTTTTCGATTCTGATAATGGTTAATAAAGTGATCAAGTTGTTTACTACAATGTATAGTTTCTTCTGAGGTCAAAGGAGTGCTTAAGGTAGCAAATTTGTTTAATTCTTTTCTTTTTTTTTCATAAGCATTTGAAACTGAAAAAAACATTTTTATTCTATCTCCAATTCAGTTAATAAATTTAGGAAGTAGTTGTAAACACGGTTGAATTTAGCTCTGCCCCTACAAGATATTAACTAAGTCTAAGGTATTAGGCAATATTTATTAGATATGTTAGAAAATTGAATGTTTTCAGTGCTATTTTAGAAAAACAATTATTTGATGCAAGGGAAATAGGATAGTTATATTCTGGGTAATGTTATAAAAAAATATTAGTTTAAAGTTATTTAGTTATAACTATATGAATAAGTCTAATTGCTATTTAAAATCACTTGTATTGTAGAAATTCGCAGAAAAAACGGCACAAGGTCATGGAAGTGAAAACCAAGGTGAAGTTGGAATCTTGACCCTGTACCTTAAAAGTTAAAGTGTCCATTTCGCGGGCTTCGCCAAAATTCAGAGCCATAATGAGTAAATAAATTATTCGAAATTTAATGTCCAGTATTTTTATTTCGAGCAAAATAAAAGTGCCAACGAGTAATTAGACAAGTAATTAAGAAATAGATAGGAGTCCACCAAAGCTTCCAGCCCTTATACACAACGTACCCAAAATAGCTGGATAAAAGTTCATATAATGATGAAAAGATCACCCAAAACAATAGATAATAGATAAAACTTTTTTTGTTTTTTGGCATGAAGTTTAAATATAGAATGCCAAATGTAGCTGGCAAGGTCATCTGTACAAATAAATCATATGTTTGAGGTCCAGGGTCAATTAAATCGTATAAATCAAATACATCGCCAAAAAATAGATCAGCTGCAAGTACATTGAGTGTAACAAACATCCATGTTATATAAATATCTTGTCGTGTTAGTTTAATGGGTACTAACAGAATTATTAGTATGTTAATAACTAATGAAGAAATAGTAAAAATGTAGACCAATGTAAGTCTCCTAGTTATGGAATAAATGATAACTGATTTCGTTATGTACAAAATCTAAGAAATTAAATTTATTTTTGGAAAAACATAACGAATTTATACATTAATTAAAAATTGTTTAATGCACAATTCACATAAAAATGGAAGGAGCCCAGATAAATTGAGTTATTTAGAAGAATTAAATAACATTGCACATCAACTTCCATTAGAAGTTCTTAAAGATGTTGATAAACGCATTGGTGATTGGCTTGCGAGTGGAGGTAATGAACACGATCCTTATATCGAGCAACAGTTACGATTTGCCAAGAGATTTATCACGTGAAAACAGAAGGAGGTAATAACCTATGCCACATGCTTTAGAATGGCGGTTAGTAAGAGCCTTTAAGAATGGTGATAAAGAGGAAATTCAAAGATTGAACAAAATATGGTTTAAACAAAATAAAAGCCAGGCGGCAACCTGACTTTCATAGAATGCTAATCTTATTCGATTCGATTCGATTCGATATTAGTATATACGATAAAAAAATCAAAAAGATTCATAAAAGCAAATAATATTTTACCATTGGGGTGTTTGGATGAAAACAAACATTAATAAAATGACTGTTGAAATTGACCTTATGAAAAATGCAACGTACATCGTAAAAGATGGAGAAATTAAAGTAGTCCCTACACCTGCAGCTGGATACGGAAAGCAAATTATTAATTGGCAAGGTGGTAAGCCATGTCACGGTAAATTAGAGACAGACATTAAATTTTGAAATAAAATATGAATAACTATATAAAAAAACTCTGTAGGTGAAATTATGCACAATTTTGCTAATCGCTTAAAAGAATTAAGAGAAAAAAATCGTTTAACACAAAGTGCATTAGCGTCACTTTTAGAATTTGATCAATCAACCATTTCTTACAATGAATTAGGGAAAAAAGAACCTAGTATCGAAAGTTTAATTAAATTATCTGATTTTTTTTGTGTTAGTTTAGATTATTTAGTTGGGAGAACAGACTTGGATGTACAGTTTAAAAGGTTTGTATTAGAAGAACTAAATCAATTGATTAAAAAAATTGATGAAAATTAAATAAGCTTATCGGAAAAACCGAGGGCACATTTCATTCATTGCGATTAATTCGTAGTGGTGATTTGTACCCTCTTTTTATTTTATTCAGGAGGGGACAAGCTTATGCAGAAATCATTTCAGGAACAGTTGAAAGAGTGGAAGAAGGACCATATGGAAGTGAAAGAGCAACGTAAACAAACTAAGAAAAAACCACCTGCTAAGAATCAGGAAAAGCTTTCTGAAAGTGATTTGCGGTTTTTGATGGGTTCAAGCATGCAAACTTTAAGACGCGGTAAAGGTGGGGCTTATAAATGACAGAGCAAATGATTAAATGGCAAGTAGAGGAATGGATCAGAGATTATAATTTTATGCTTAGAGAAATAGCGCGTTTGGATAGGTTATTAAACTCTGCAAGTCGAGGGGAAAAACTTACAGCGACCTATGGCATTGAATCAGCAATGCCTAAGGGTAACGGTGGAATTAGTCAGGCTGAGTTAAGACAGATGGATATTAGAGAGAGACGATTGTATAAATACGAAATGGTTATTCATTACTTAGAAGATACCTTAGACTCGTTTAAATATGATAAGCACAGGATCTTATACGATTGCATGATCGAAGGAATGAGTTACAGAGCGATAGCAGCACACTTAGCTATGTCTCGTGACACCATAAGAAAAATGCGTGATGAAATAATTGATATAGTAGTCCAAAAAGTCCAAAAAGACCAGTTTCTGCAAAAGTTGAAATCTGTAAAAGTTGCGGTGTAAGATGGGAGGGAGGTCGGCGCGGATTAGTTACACGGCCGATGATCTAGCTTCGTTCAATAACCTTCGGTTTTATTTTATTCAACAAAGAGGAAAATATCCCCTTTTGTCGAAATTAGTAGACGGAAAGGGAGTGTTAATTGTGGATATGGATTTTAAAACATTTTGTAATCACTATCGTGACTTGAAAGTTAATCAAAAACCAATCGAAAACTTAATTGAAGATACTTTACCAATCATTAGTGATCTTTCGTTCTCAAATGATCATGAAGTATTTTATCCAGAGGGAATTTTTACAGATGAAAAACTTAATTTACTTTTCTTTACTAATTCTCACATTAACAGAGTTACTATTCTTGATGACAGTTTAGAAGTTCAAACATGGGCTTATAACGAGGTAAGAAGTGTAAAATTAATTGTTCCTGATCGCTTCTATCTTAGATTGGAAATCACTTTAAAAGATGGACAACAAATTAGTCTAGATAGCGAGAAGGATACAAATAACACTTGGTCGAGTAAATTAAAAGAAAAAATTAAAACTATATATGAACTATATATGAAGTCTTGAAAAAGGCTTAAACCAAAGCATCCTTAGTGGGTGCTTTTTTTATGTGGTAAATAGCTGATTTATATTAAGTTTACTTGTATAAAGCGTTTTTTTATATAGTCGCTTAAAAACTAGCAGCAACTTAATGACAAAATATATAGTTATTACAGGTTTAATTGAGATTAAAGACTCAATATCAAAATCAGCAAAAATGTTTATAGTCATGAAACAACACCTCATATATTTATTAATTGTTTATATTTTCTCTTATCCAGTTAATTTTATACTTTCAAAACATAAACGAAATCCGGAGGTGGCAGGTGAATGTGATATGCCGAATTGGGATGAAATAAGAAAAGAATTCGAAACATCGAAAATTACACTTGCTGCATTAGCTGAGAAACATGATATTAAATTAGGCACGTTAAAGAGCCGGAAAAGTCGTGAAGGATGGTCAAGAGATCCCACTAAAAAGGATGCAACCAAAATAGAAAAGGTTGCAACCCTACCAAAAGAGGATGCAACTAGAAAGAGAAGTGGCAATCCTAATCCTCAGAATCAATTTACAAAACGGAACAAGGCAGCTGAAAAGCATGGTTTCTTTTCTAAGTTCATTCCATCTGAAACATTAGAGATCATGGAAGCTATGCAAGAGAGAACAGCAGCTGATTTAATTTATGATCAGATACAGATTCAATATGCTGCTATCATTCGAGCGCAACAGATTATGTTTGTTACTGGTAAAGATGAACTGGTTAAAGAGCTTAAGAAATCTAAGTATGATGTTGTCCCTGATCCAGATAAAAAAGGTCAGTGGAAACAAATTCCCACAGAAGAGGAATTTGAAATACAGTTTGCTTGGGATCGTCATGCTACTTTCTTAAATGCACAATCTAGAGCTATGAGTGAGCTTAGGAGCTTAATAAAACAATTTGATGAACTTGCGCACATTGAAGACGAAAGACGACTTAAGTTGGAGCAAATGAACCTTAATATTGAGAAGGCTAAGAAAGAAGTGCAATCACTGAGTAATGGTCAAGGCAAAGAAACTCTCCGAATAGAAATTGATTATGGTGATGATTCATGACCGTTGTAAAAGTTCAGTTCAACAGGCACTTTAAAGAAGTGAATCAAACTAAGCGTCGTTACCGTGCCTTACGAGGAAGCGCTGGTTCTGGGAAATCTGTAAACATTGCTCAAGGTTTCATCTTAAAACTTAGTGATCCAAAATATAGTGGCGCTAATATGTTGTGTGTCCGAAAAGTAAATGAAACGAATAGAAATAGCACTTACGCTGAATTAACTGGAGCAATTAACCGAATATACGGAGAACGAGCAGAAGAATTTTGGGAAATGCGTCAATCTCCTTTATCCCTGAAAAGCCGCGTTACAGGTAACGAGGTTATTTTTCGTGGTGTAAATGATGCTCGAGATAGAGAGAAACTAAAATCAATCAACTTCGCGAATGGTAAATTGGTTTGGATATGGGTGGAGGAAGCTACAGAGTTACAAGAATCGGATATTGATATACTCGATGACCGTTTACGGGGAATTCTTCTTAATCCAAATCTTTACTACCAAATCACTTTTACATTCAACCCGGTATCTGCAACACATTGGATTAAAAGAAAGTATTTCGATATCGTAAACCCTGATGTTCTTACACATCATTCAACGTACTTACAAAATCGTTTTATTGATGATGCTTATCACCGTAGGATGATGTTGAGGAAAGAACAGGATCCAGAAGGCTATGAAATTTACGGCCTTGGTAATTGGGGAGAAACTGGAGGACTTATTCTTAAGAACTTCATTGTTCAAGAGTTTGATACTGACTTTTCAATGTTTGATACTATGCATCATTCACAGGATTTTGGATTTAATCATGCAAACGCCATTCTTACAGTAGGTGTGAGGGATGGTAATTTTTATATCTGTGATGAAATATATGTTCACGAAAAAGATACTAGTGAGATTATTGAAATGGCTGATAGATACGGATTAGATAAATATCTAAGAATGTATTGTGATTCTGCTGAACCTGACCGTATTCAAATGTGGCAGAATGCTGGCTATAATGCGTCTGCAGTTGTCAAAGAACCTGGCAGTGTTCAAGCGCAAATTGATTACCTGAAACAGAGAAAAATATACATCCATCCATCCTGTGTAAATACAGCGAAAGAAATCCAGCAATGGTCATGGAAAAAGGATAAGAAAACTGGATTGTATCTAGATGAACCGGTAGAAGTGTTTGATGATGCCATGGCTGCTCTTAGATATTCAGCTGAACCATTAAGACGTCCTGAGTTGAATTATAGTAACGAACGTCCATCTGGATGGTAAGTAGATAGAGTGAGGTGATATCATGACAATCGTTTATTTAAAAGAGAAATTCCCACCACCACCATTTGACGTTGAAGTAGAGCAAATGCAGTACTTTCGTGATCTTTATGAAGGAAACCATGAGAATATTTTCCCTCGAGCTCAAGAGTTAGCTAAGCAAGGGCAGATAACTAAAAGCGATTTGCGAAAATCTAGACGCAAGTATTACAAATATAATGCAGATAAATTAGCTCAAAAACATGCAGTTCATCATTACGTCATTATCAATTTTGCTTCTGTAATTGCAGAACTACCAGCTGATTTAATTAATCGTTCATTGGGAAATGTATCTGCAGATACTGAGAATGACAAGGAACTGCTTACATTTGTCCAAAATGTCTCTTATAAATCTAAACTTAATCAAAAAATATGGTCGGCTGTTGTTCAACATCAAGTAGACGGTGGTGTAGCTTATCGTATTAGGCGTGATGTTAAAGGTACCTGGTTTGAATGGAAGCCAGCTGATCTTTACTTTGAACATGAAGATGGACCTGGAGCAGATATTGCATGGATTGAAATCCGAGGAAAAGAAAATTATTTACGAGTTGAGCGCCAACGGATAGAAGATAATCAATTATCTATTCAACAATTAGTTTTTTCAATGTCAGAGGATTCAATAAAAGAAGAAATTGATATCAAGGATTACGCTGTACAGTTTAACCTTGCTATTCCAGATAATCAGACCTTTGAAAGTATTGGTGAGCTGATGTGTGGTTTTGTTCCTAACGACGAGACGTTATTAATCCCCCGTGGCCGTTCGGGCCTTCGTAATATCGACGTGATTCAGGAAGAAATAAACTGGACCATTACACGTGATTCGATTGTATTTGAGATGCATGGAAAACCAAAATTAGCTATCCCTAGAGCACTTTGGGATAATGTGGCCAACAAGAATCAAAAGTATTATGGTGAACGCTTTGTTCGTAATGCTGATCTTGAGGTTGTTAGTTATGACGAGAAAAACGGTGCTGTACCAATGTACATTACGTGGGACGCCAAGACAGAACAGTCATTTAACCACGTTAAGAGTTTAATAGATAGAATGTTAGCAATTTCTAAAACTTCCTTACAAGCAGCTGGTATGGATAATGATACTGGTGGGCGTTCAGCAATTGCTATTTTATATGAGTGGATTCAATCAGTTATCAAGTCTGAAGCCATTAGGGATAAGTTTGATATAGCAATTAAAGATGCATTACGAAAGTGCATCATACTTGAAAATGCTTTAGGTGGTACTAATTATTCAGCTTCTGACCCAGTAATTGAGTGGCAAGATATGTTACCAAAAGCAGAAAGTGAAGTTGCTGATGAAGAAATTAAGAAGTATTCAGAAGGCGTGCAGTCACTTGAAACCACTGTTCGTAATCTTCACCCTTCATGGTCTGAGAAAGCAATAGCAGCTGAGGTTGAAAAGATTCAAGAGGAGCAAGCAACTGACAGCTTTTCTCCAACATTTACTCAACCACCTAAAGCTAATGTCGGTGAGTCATAATGACAAAGACAGAGAAACTTATTCAGATGTATACCAAAGCTAATGAGGATCTCTTATCGCAAATTCGCCAGTTAGAAAATGGTATTGCTAAACGTCGCGTACAGCAAATCTTATACCATGTACAGGAAATTTTAATGAAGCTTCAAGAAGAAAGTTCTAGTCTTTCTAATGAAATTGTAACTGAATCATATGAAGAGGGTTCAAACGAAGTTATTAATCAACTAATTGAACAAGGAATTACAGAGGTTGAATCTTCTTTGAAATCAGCAATACATGAACATGCAGTCCAAGAGATTGTTAACGAGACTTTTTACCGTATTCTTGAAGCGACTGATTACATGTCAACAGATGTTAAAGAGCGCATTGAGGAAGTTGTACAGATAGCAAATGAGAAGTCATTGTTGCAGGGTATATCACGTAGACAGGCAACTAAAGATGCTATAGCTGACCTAGCTAAACAAGGGATAACCGGAATGGTTTACAAAAACGGTGCTGTTATGCCTGCTGAAGCTTATATGGCTAACGTAATTCAGTATAATCAACGAAAAGCACATGTAGATGGTTCAATTAATCGGATGATTGAGAACGATCAAGATCTTGTTTATGTGAATTTAGTGGGGATCACCTGTGAAATGTGTGCTAAGTATCAAGGTAGAGTTTACAGTATTAGTGGCAAAGACAAACGATTCCCAGCACTTACTGTAAGACCTCCTTACCATGGGCATTGTGTTCACAGTACTTCTGCTTGGGTAGAAGAATATCAGGATGAAGAAGATATTGAGGATGCCTTAAAGGATTCTAATCGAACTTTCACCGACAATCGAACAGAAAAGAACATTCAGAAGTATGAAGAAATTCAGCGTGATAAATCGAAGAGGAATGAGACTCGTAAACAGTGGATTCGTTATAAGGCTAGAATGCCCCATTTACCCGATTTAAGGACCTTTGCTAGTCATAAGGCTAGGAAAACTAAAAAGTACCGAGAATGGCTTGTTGACTTCCGTATAATAGGTGGAGAGGTAAAGAAAAGAGGATCCGTATAAGGATACTCTTCAATAATCGGCTGGTATATGATAAAAATCCAAAATATATTTTTCTTTGTTATTTCTCAGGTAAGCATTATATTTCCCCTTATCTGAAAGCTTACGTAAGCATCTCTGCATATCAATACTTGAGGTAGGCCTCGATACAATTGCATCAAATGCGATTTCTTTAAAGTCAGATATGTCGATCTGAATTTCGTGATTCTGATCAGTGAAAATTAAAAGTGAATTTTCACTGATATCGTACAAATCAACTGCGACATTTTTTAGTGTTACAGAATTAGTGCCAATGTTACATCTTTTTTGTGTGTTTTTTAAGTGTTCCAATAAAGTTACTATAGGCAATATTCATCTCTCCTTTAATTTTTAATAATATATATGCCAAGCTTTGAGGTGTAATGATTAACAATTAACCTATAGCACTCAATTTTGAGTGTTATAGGTTGTCTTTTTACTCATTGTAGACACGATAAAGAACAAGAGGAACTAGCCAACTAAGGCTTAAAACTAGGAGGTTAATTATGAAGTATTTAAAAGCTTTATTTATGTTTATATGGTTACTCTTTACCAAGGAAAAAGAGGTTAAACAAACACCGACCTTATTACCTTTAAATCTACAATTCTTCTCAGAAGGTGGAGACGGAGGAGAAGGTGGTGAAGGTGCTGGATCAGGTGAAGATGAACCATTTGCTACATTTAAATCTAAAGAAGATCTAAACAAACGCCTTGGTCGTGCGGAAAAGAAAGGTCAAAAAGAACTAGCGACACAGCTAGGTTATGATTCTGTTGAGGAAATGCTTGCTTCCCTAAATCCAGATAATGATAAGGATAAAGACAAAAAGGAAAAAGATAAGGACAAGAAAGATGATCCTATCGATGTTGATGCTTTACTAGAATCAAAATTGAGAGAAGAACGTGATAAGACGTTTAAAAGATTAGTAAATTCCGAGGTTAAGTTACTTGCGAATGAACTCGGGTTCGCTGATTGGGAAGATGCTTTAGCTCTCTCTGATCTAACAGAAGTAAAAGAGGATGATAAAGGTAATATTGTTGGCGTAAAAGAGGCTCTTGAAGCATTAGCAAAGAAAAAACCTCACCTTTTGAAACAAACTACAAATGGGGCTTTTGGTGTTACTGTACCTAATAATGGCGGTGCTGGAGGTTCTCAAAAGGATCTTGAAGATATTAAAAAACTTGCTGCTAGTCGTGGTAGTAAACAAACGTCCGCGAATAATCCGTGGGCATAATTTTAAAAGGAGGAATAATTTATGCGTTTACAAACAATTACAAAGTTTGAAACACAAGACGAATATGAAATCTTAGCAAGCTATGAAGTAATTCGTGAAGTAGTTAATGGAATTACTATAGATTCATCTGCAGTTACTGCAGCAGATGGCAAAAAGATTGTAAAAAAAGGACAGCCAATGTCAAAAATGGCAAGTGGAAAGTATGTTCCTTATAATGCTACAGGTGCTGATGGAAGTGAAAATCCTTCAGTGATTCTTAAGCATACTTACGATGTAACTGATGGAGATCACATTGCTGGGGGTTATGAAATGGCAAAAGTTATTACAGAACGTATTCCAGTAACTGTAGATGCAACGTTAAAAGGTAAAATGCCTAATATCACATTTGCTTAAACCATTTTGTTTAATTCAGCAGGATGGTTTTTTATTTTAACTCAAAATTGAAAGGATGATCTAAATGCCTCCAGAATTAGTGTCTTTAGAACAAGCATTATCGGGTCAAGAATTAATTGTTTATTCACGTAATCTAGCAACACCTACTAACTACTTACATGATCTACTATTTCCAGCACGTGAAACATCTGAATTAACTGTTGATGTTGTTCGTGAAGGTTCTCGACTTCCTGTAATGGCGCAAATTGCTGAACTAGGAACACAAGTTGAGTATGGCAGCCGTGAAAGTATGACAGGTAAACGTATTGAAATACCTAAAATTCAACGTGGTCGAGCAATGGAAGAGAAATTAGTTCGTTTATTACTTCAAGGAAACCTAAGAAGTAATGAATTTGCTGAACTTCGACGCACTCAATTAAATGACGCAGATTATGCAGTTGATGCCATTAAAGCTCGTAAAGAATGGATTGCAATGCAGTCCATTTCTACAGGAGGCATCACCTATTCCGAGGGTGGTGTTCAGATTTCTGTAGATTTTGGTTACACAAATGACCAGAAGCCTGTTCTTTCTGGAACGGACCTTTGGAGCGATACAGCAAACTCTAATCCAATTGAAGATATTCAAGGTTGGGTAAATACAATGGGCGATAAAGGTATTACCTTACCTCGTGCATTAGCATCTCGTCAGGTTATTAATTACTTGTTGCAGAATAAAAATGTACGTATTGCTTATCACGGTGATCCATCAGGCTCAGCTAACCCACCTCAGTTAACAAAGGCCCAGTTGGATAGCTTATTCGAATCATTGGGTTTACCTAAAATTGTGGCATATGATACTCAAGCTCGTGTAGAGAATCGTGCATTAGTAGTTGGAAAGGTTTCATTCTCAAACGTTCGTATGGCTCCTCAAAATCGTTTTGTTATGCTTCCAGAAGGTCCATTGGGTCATTACTTATGGGCTGAATCTACTGAAGAAATGTTGGCGGATATTCAAGTTGAGAAAACGGATAGCAATGGAATTTATGTTTTCCGTAAAGTAAATGAGCATCCGATTCGTGTTGAAACAATTGGTGTAAATTTAGCCTTCCCTAGCTTCGGTTATAACGATTCAGTTGTATCTGCTACAGTAATTTAATTGTATGGGTGTCAGTTTTACTGATGCCCTTTAGATTTTTATGAAAGGGTGAAAGTTATGGATTTAGTGGCACTTGGTAATGTGAAACACAATGGCAAATGGTTTAATTCAGGAGATTCAATGAAAAAGGTAAAGAAAGAAGATGGAGAGCGTCTGGTCGATATGGGTGTAGCTAAAATTGATGAAGTATCTGAAAAGCTAAAGGTTGAAGAGGAAGCAGCTAAAAAGAAAGCTGAGGAACAAGCCAAAAAAGACGCAGAAGCAAAGGCGAAAGCCGATGCTGTAGCAAATAGTGAAAATGAGAAGAAGTAGGTGGCGATAAATGCCTACAATTGAAACCATTGACTTATGGATACAATCAAATGTTCTTGATACAAAAGCCTGGGATGAATCGACAAAGCAAAGTATTGCAGTTACACAGGCTTCACGTAATATTAATCGTTGGTATCCTGATATTGAATTAACAGATGAAATTGTTTCCTATCAAGTAATATGGGAACTTCAAGCTCTTGACCCTGTCTTAAAATATCAGAAGCAAGGATTAAAGCATATCAGCGAATCTGGGGAACGTATTGAATACAATATCAGGGATGTTGTGGCTCCTGAAGTACGAGAGATTTTAGGTTCACCTCTATTCGAACAGGATGAGGAAGTAGCATTTGTACTTGAAGGTGGTACTTTACTATGAGCCTCTTTGGGTACCCTGCGGACATCGTTCACAATGTAGCTATTCTCGATACTTGGAATCGTATTACTGGTTACAATCCTGTCGCGAAGAAAGCTAAAGTGGTTGAGGAACAAAAGCTAATTCGTAATGCTGAGGGTGAAGAGGTTCATTCAATTGCAGAAGTCCATCTCGAAGGAAGTCATTCCATTAGTACTAACGATTACTTTTTGTATACAAATGTACTAGGTCAGGAAGTAAGATACACTGTCCGTCACATAGAAATAAAAAAAACGATGGGTACTGATGATGTAAAGAAAGTGATTATCTATGGCTAATCGTGAGGTTTTTTCCGTTGAAGGTATCGGAGCAATGATATCTGAATTAGACAAGATTGAACGAGAAGTAGATCAAAAAATTGATAGAGTTTTAATCAAATTAGCTCAAAAGGTAATAACCGATGCAAAAAAACTCGCGCCCTTAGATTCAGGAGATTTAGAGGCAGCCTTAATTGTTGGTGAAGTGCGAAATATGTTAAAAAGCAAATTCATTGACTTTGGTACTAGTCCTGAAGTAGATGACTATGCAATGGTTCAGCATGAAGGATTCAGAAAAACAAAGACCGGTAAAGTAGTTTATATGTCCCCTGGTCCTAAAACTGATAGTAAAGGTGCGTATAAAGGCTATATGCCTGGTAAGAAATATTTAGAAAATGCCATAAAAATAAATGAGAAGTTGATCATTGAAGAACTGACAGCTGCTCTTAGATTTTAGGTGATCGAAATGCGTGGAAAAGAATTAATAGATTACCTGACAACTGAAGGATTCAATGTTTATCCTGATGCCAATTTCATGCCTGATGTAGAAGAGAGCCAATTGCCGGCTCTTTTTGTTTTTGGTACTGGTGGAAGTGAATCAGATTCTGATTTACCTATTGAGTATCCGACATTCCAGATCATTATTAAGGGTAAAAGTTACAAAAATGATATACAGCAGATGGATCTTACTGAAAAACTTACAAAGGATTTAATCAAACTTCTTGATGATCGAGGTCATTACACTGTAGGAAGTAATTTTATTTATCTTAGTAAATCTATGCAGAGTAATCCCATCCCTATCGGATTAGATATACACGACAGACCTACATTTTCAACGAATTTTAGATTTAAATTACAACCAAACATTTAATAGAAAGGATGATACGCATGCCAGTAATCGATGTTCCTATCGGACCTGCTAAAGTTGAATATGGAGAATCATCACCTACAATATTTGATATCACAAAAGGTGGTATTCAATTTCAGGTAAATACAACGAAGCAAGATGTAACTGTAGATCAATTTGGGGATACACCAGTTAAATCAATCATAAAAGGTCGTACATGCCAAGCTATAGTTCCATTTGCGCTTAAAGATTTAAAAAAACTAAGTTCAGTTACTCCTAATAGCAAGTATGGTGAGGATGTTACAAATCCAGAGGCAGTTAAGAAACGTTTAGATGTATATGCTCAGGCAGGATACGACTTACTTAAAGAAGCAAAAAAAATGGTGATTAAACCTACTTCACCTGGAACAACTGCAAATGATTATATTACAATTCCAACTGCAGGAGCAATGGCCGATGTTCAGTGGACGTTTAATACAGAAAATGAACGTGTATGTAATATTACATTTGTCGGATATCCAGATGATACAGGTTTATTGTATTTCTTAGGTGATGAGTCAGTTGTAATTGCATAACTACATTGGGGAGGGCTTAATGCTCTCTTTTTTATTGGAGGTTTTTACATGATTAAGAAGTTAAAAGAATCATTACTTGGTGAAAACACTATGTATCTAGGCGAGAAGAGAGTTGAAATTAAAAAACTTACTCCTAATCTTTGGAGGCAACTCTTTGAAACTATTGATAAATTGCCTGGTCTTATTGTGCAAGTTTTACTTGCTCCGAAAGAAGAATTTTATTCTTATATGGTTTCGGTTTGTCAGATAGCTATGGATGAATTTATAGAAATTGTCTCTTTGTTAACTGGACTGGAAAAGGAATACATTGATGACAAAGTTGGCTTAGACGAAATTATTACTTTTTTGATTCGAATAATTAAAAGGAACAACCTAGGTGAAGTAGCAAAAAACCTCAAAAGCCTTCTATCCAAAAAAGATCGGTAGAGGGCGATTTTATTTCTTCAGAAGATTTTTTAATCCAAGCCTCATTAATATTGGATGTATCTCAAGTAACGATTGAAAATGAGTTTTACATGACGGATATTCCTAAGCTACTTGAAGCTAAGGCAAAAGAACGTAATGAAAAGATATTTAAACAAATAATGGTCTTGTTAGCCACAAATAACCGTTCCTTAAATGAAGAGAAATACGAAGAGTTCATGAAAAATATTACTAAGCAATTGGATATTAATCCAGTTGATCAATTTGATCGAGAAAAATTTGAACACCTTAGATTCTTAACAAATTCTGGTGCTAACAAGTTATAGGAGGGAGGTTTACTAATTGCAGGATTTAGGAGCATTAAGAGCACGTCTGTTACTTGAAGCTAATAACTTCAAACAAGGTATGCAGCAAGCGAGAGAAGAAATGAAGAACACTGGTTTTTCAGCTAGACAAGCTAGTAATGATTTGCAACTTATTCAAAACGCATCTTTAGCAGTGGGTGCTGCAGTAGCAGCAGGAATTGGATCAAGTGTAAAAGTTGCTGTAGACTTTGAAGCTCAAATGAGCCGTGTTAAGGCTATATCTGGTGCAACTGATGAAGAATTTAAGAAATTAGAAGCTTCTGCACTTGAATTAGGTGCATCAACTTCAAAATCAGCTAGCGAAGTAGCGATAGCATTTGAAGATATGGCTGCAAAAGGTTTCAATGCAAATGAAATTATGGCTGCTATGCCTGGGGTTATCGCTGCTGCTGAAGCATCAGGAAGTGATTTAGCATTAACTGCTGACGTTGTTTCTTCAGCTCTAAATGGATTTCAATTAGAAGCTTCAGAAGCATCAAGAATCGCTGATATTCTTGCTAAGACTGCTAATATTTCTGCAGCAAGCATGGATGATATGGGCTATGCATTTAAATATGTATCTCCTGTTGCGAATACATTAGGGATTAGTATAGAGGAAGTTTCAGCTGCAATTGGAATAATGACTAACGCAGGTATCGATGGTAGTAGTGCTGGTACTGCTCTAAGGGCTGCGTTACTCGCACTTAACAATCCAGCAAATGAACAAGAAGAGATAATGAAAAAACTTGGGTTTTCAATGCGAGATAGGAATGGTGAAGCGAAAGATCTTTCAGAAATCTTTGCAGATTTAACCGAAGTTACAAAAGATATGACAGATGCCGAAAAAGTGGCAACCATAGCAAAACTTGTTGGGACTGAAGCTTCATCAGGAATGATTGCTGTAATGGAAGGTGGAGTCGATCAACTTAACGAATTCACTGACGCACTTGAAAATTCATCTGGTGCATCAAAAGATGCAGCCGACATTATGAAGGATAATCTGAAAGGTGCATTTCAAGAATTCCAAGGTGCTTTAGAAACACTTGGAATTCAGGTAGGTAATGAGTTTTTACCTATGTTTAAGGAGATTATTCAAACGGGTACAGATGTTGTCGAAATGATTGGAGAATTAGATCCAACAACAGTTAAAGCTGGACTGGCCTTCGCTGGAACAGCTGCAGGTATTGGTTTGACAGTCACGAGTATTGGTAAATTAATTGTTGCTCTTAGAACCTTAAGTTTATCTATGGGTCCGGCTGGTTGGTTAATAACCGGTTTATCTTTAATTGGTGGTTTAGTTGCTGGAGCCAATATTGCTTACAGTGATATGAATGAAGTTACCCTCGAACATGTTGATGCAGCACAAAAAGAAATTGATTCTCTTAGTACAATGACAGCTAGATATGATGAACTGAAAGGAAAGTTAAATCTCACCACTGATGAACTTGGTAGATTTTTAGATATAAATGATGAAATAACACGTACATCTGATCCTAAAGTCATTGAAAAGCTTAAAGATGAACAGATAAAACTCAAAAAGGAATCTGGTCTCACAAACGCTGAATTTGAAGAATTTTTAGGATTGAACGATAAAATAATTGAAAAAGTTCCTGAATCAAATGTTGTTCTTTCTGAACAAGGTAATATTATGTTAGCGAATTCCGAGGCTGCAAAGAAATTAACTGAGGAAAAAGCTAAGCAATTACGGATTGATTTAGAAACTGAACAAGCTAACTTAGAATCTACACTAAATGAAAATATAAAAGAGCGAAAAAGTCTTTTAGAGGATATAAATGGGTTAGCCGAAAAACGTAATACTACAGAAAAAGAACTAGAGGCTCAAACTAGGGTTGTGGGTGAACTAGAATCTGAATTGCAAACTGCTAAAGCAAGTGGTGATGATGAAGCTATTTATAAAGCAGAAGTTATTATAGGTAGAGAACATATCAAGCTTCAAGAGCTAAGAGAACAACATGCTGCTAACATGGATAACATTAAGGCAAAAAATGAAGAATTAACAAAAGTAGATCAACAAATAGGTAAATTAGACAAAGTAAAGAACTCTCTAATTGCTTTAGAGTTACAACAAGTCGGCATCAATGCAAAAAAAGGACAAGAAATCCAACAAATCGATGCAGCTATTTCTAAACTGGAAGCAGAAAAGAAAAAGCTTCAAGAAAAGGTACCTGTTAGTCAGAGAAACACTCAGGAATACAAAAATGCTGTAGCAGCGATTGATAGTCAAATTTCTAATCTAAGCACTGTAAAATCACGTGTTCAAGAAATCACAGGAGAAGCTAGTACAATGAATAGCGTTCTAGGAGTGAATATACAAAAACAAGTAAACATTACTACCACGAACCGTACGCGTCAAATTATCGAAAGAGGTTATGAATCAGCAACTGGTCCAAGAGAAATGCGTCATAGTGGTGGGACGTTACCAAAATTACACGTAGGTGGTGTACCAGATTGGCTAACTAATGTCCCAAATCACAATGAAATTGACGTTCGTTTATTGCGTAATGAGATGGTTCTTACCGAGACGCAACAGGCTAATTTATTTAAGATGATCGATGAAGGGTCTTTTGATAAATCTGGTAATTCAAAAGCTGAGTCAACTAAATCATCAGGTCTTAATCTTGGACCACTTGTCTTTCAGACCTTTTTAAATAGACGTTTAGTTGCTGAAGAAATCGTAGATGACATAACTGATTTGCAAGCTCGTAAAGATAAAGTAGAAAATATGTTTGGAGGTGGGTAAATGTTTTACTTTAAAGGAAAATGGAGCAATGAATATCCTATTATTGTTAATCGAATTATACGTGGAATTTTATCTCCCATCTCCAGAGACTTTTTAGAAATACCTGCTCGACCAGGTGCTTTCCTTCAAAATACTAAAAGAGGTCTGAACGCTTTTAAAGTCGAAATTACAATTCATCATGAAGATGTTGAAGAATATAACACTTTAATTCGTGATCTTGCGGGTTGGCTTTTTAGTAAAAAAGCAGAAGAATTTATCATTGCTAAAGATCCCAGCATAAAATATTATGCTGTCTTAGAAGGTAGTACTGATCTTAATGAGATAGTTACTTTAGGAGAAGGGGTACTTACCTTTGTATGTCCCAATCCAGATGGACAAGGTCCACTTAAAGGAATAACTATTAATGATACCAGCGATCCTTCTATTGATGGGATAATTGCGAATAACGGTACAGCCGAAACTTTCCCAAAATTCATTGCTGAGATTACTCAACTAACAACCTCTTTATCTATTGTAAGTTCTGAATATCACGTTACATTAGGTTCACCTGATAACGTAGATAGCACTCCTGTACCTCCAAGGGAAAGAGTATTCAACGAAACGATGAGCTCAACAACTGGGTGGACAAATGGTTCTAGTGTGGATGAAGGAACTGTTGGAGGAACATTTACTACAGATGGCCAGAACTTTATTCCAAATGGTTTTGGTACCGGAAATTCATGGCATGGTCCAGCTGCAAAGAAATCTTTAACTACTCCTGTTCAAGATTTCATGGTTGAAGCTGTTATGGATAATGATAACAGTCCCGTTGCTTCGCTTGGCAGAGTGGAGCTTTATTTATTGGATGAAAATAGTCAGGTTATTGGTGTAATGGGTGTTAAGGATTCTTGGAAAAACGAAAAGACTAATACTGTATATTTTCGTGCAGGTTCATTAAATAACGGCACATACATTCTAAATGGCTATGGAAGTAAGAAGACAAATTACAATGATTTTTATGGTTACTTACGAATTGAAAGAGTAGGTACCTTGTGGACAGTTTATGTTGCAAGAATCGATGCTAACGGAAATCATTTTGTAGAGTGGTCTAAAAGTTTTAGAGACTCTAAAAATTTTTACACTGCTCGACTTGCTCAAATTCAGGTTCATTTTGGTCAATATCAAACCTATACCCCTACAACATTAAGAGTAAGGGATATAAATGGATACAAGATTAATGATCTTTCATCAACTCAAATTCCTTATATAGGGCAACCAGGAGACATTTTTGAGATTGATCATATTGTGAAAAAAGTAAGAAAAAATGGTGAACTGTTTAGCGATATCGATTTGTCGAGTCGCTTTTTTGCATTAAAGAATGGTAATAACGCATTAGAAGTATATCCAAAAAATGTAGCAATTGTATCTGCAGAGTATAGGGAGAGGTACTTATGATTCTTGTACTTTCGAAAGAAGAAACATTTTTATGTGTATTAGAGAACGATAACTCAGATGCATGTCCATATAAAGATGATATCCATCATGAGAAATTAAATGATAGTTATTCAACCTATCCCTTTTCAGTTCCACTTTATCATGATGATGCCAAGTTTCTAGTAAGAGAAAATAAAGTGGTCATACAAGATCTTGATGGTAATTCTCTTATGTTCACCATCAAAGATACGGAAATCGATACCAACTCAAACCTGAAACATGTTCAGACATTGAATTCTGGTCTGGAACTATTAGGTAAACGCATCATGCCCCAAACGATTCAAGCCACTGATGTTAATGACATCTTGGATAGATACCTTGATGGAACGAGATGGAAAAGGGGTAGAACGGATTGGGCTGGTACACGAACAGTTGTGATTGAACAAGTACAAACAGCTGTTAAGTCAATCCATGACCTAAGAAGCCTTTTTGATTTAGAACTCCAATATCGAGTTGAATTAAAGAACGGTAAGATTTCTGACCGTTATGTTGATTTAGTTGAACGGATTGGGAATTTCACAGGAAAAAGAATTGAAAATGCAAAAGATCTAATAGAAGTCCGCATAAAAGAACATAGCAACGATCTCTACACTGCATTAGTTGGTGTTGGCCCACAACAAGATGATGGAACACCAATGACTTTTGCTGATGTTGAGTGGTCTATCGCAAATGGTGATCCACTTGATAAACCTCTAGGGCAAGCATGGCTAGGAGATCCAGACGCACTTGAAAAGTGGGGCATAGAGGGCGTGCATATTACTGGAGAGTATGTGTACAGTGGTAGCTCTGATATTACCCCTATTAAACTTCTAGAATTAACTTATGAGCAATTAAAGAAAAGCATTGAGCCTGTCGAGACGTTTGAGATTAAATTTGCTGATCTTGAAAATGTCATCGCTGGTGATGGAGAAGATTATAGTCATGAGAAGGTAAGAATGGGGGATACAATTACTGTCTACCATTATGGGATTGATGATAGTACGGCTATTCAGGCGAGAGTAATTGAGCTGAAAAGGAGTAAATCGAATCCATTAGCTGGGGAGATGATCTTAGGTGATTATAAACGAATTGCCTTAAAAAAATCTCCTATAATAGAATCAATTCAAAAAAGGCTACTTAACTATGAAACTGTTTTAGGTGCTCAAAAGAAAGCTGACAATGCTAAGGTCATTGCCATAGATACTGCTTCCTTGGATGCAACCAGTAAAGCAAATGCAGCACAGCAAGCTGCTGAGGAATATGCATTTGCAAAAGCTGAAGCTGAGCGAATAAAAGCTGAAGCATATGCAGACGGCATTGTATCTGCAGAAGAACAAGCAAGGATTAATGATGCTAATGAAAAACTAGCTGTTGCTAAAAGTCATGCTGAGCAAAAAGCTGCAGATGCACAAGGTGCGGCTGAATTATACACACGACAGCAACTTACTAACTATGTAAGTGCTATTACGTATAACCAAGAAATAAGTGATATCCAAAGTCAAATTGATGGGAATATTACATCTTGGTTTTATAATTATGAACCTACTTTATCAAATGAGCCTGTTTCATTGTGGACTACAAATGAAATAAAAAATAACCATTTAGGCGATCTTTTTTATAATACGTCAAACGGTTATTCTTACAGATTTTCTCTTGAAAATGGTGTATATACGTGGATTCTCCTTAAAGATTCAGACGTACAGAAGGCTCTTGCGGATGCAGCTAAAGCACAGGATACAGCTGACTCAAAAAGACGTACTTTTGTAAATCAACCTGTGTCACCTTATGATGTTGGAGATCTGTGGGTGCAAGGTACAAATGGGGAAATCATGAAATGTCAAACTGCAAAAGCGCAGGGGCAAACATTTAGTTCAGCTAATTGGATAAAGGCGAGTAAGTATACTGACGATTCAAGAGCAGTCCAAGCAGAAGAAAATGCGATTGCATATACAAATACTCAAGTATCACAATTGGACGAAGAAATTACACATCAACTAACGTTAATTGAACAGAATGCAAGTGACATCTTGTTGAGAGCAGAAAAGACAGTTGTTGAGGGAATTGATAGTAGGTTAACCAGTGCTGTAGCTTCTATTCAAACTAATGCAGAACAAATATCTCTCCGTGTTACAAAAACTGAATTTGATAATCTGCAAATTGGTGGAAGAAACTTAATCAGAAAAAGTAGAATTGATGTAGAAGGAACTCCTATGACAACTGATGGAGAATATGCATTTTATAAACCTCTAGCAAGTGGTAATTGGAGAATCAGTGAATTCACACAAAGGGAAAAAGGAATATATTCTCTAAGCTTTTGGGCTAAGGTTGCAACTGCAGGAACAATAATGGTTGATATTTGTGATGGTTACAATACAGATTTTAACCTTACTACTGAATGGCAGTATTTTAAGATGGAAAACAAAAATGTCACAAGTGGGTATTTGGGTGCAACTTATTATGGGTTTATAGATTTCTTTGCAAAAACAAATGTTGGAACTCTCTACCTTAAAGAGGTCAAACTAGAAAATGGTACTAAATGTACTGGATTTTCACCTGCACCTGAAGATATTGATTCTGATATTTCAGGTCTTGACGGAAGAATAACTACTGCTGAAAGTTCTATAACCTCCAATGCCGAACAAATTCAGCTTAGAGTTACAAAATCAACCTACGACACGGATATTAATAATTCAGGTGGACTTAAAGCTAGAATGTCTTCAGCGGAAAGTTCTATAACTCAAAATGCTAACAACATCAATCTTAAAGTTAGTAAGGATGGAGTTATTTCATCTATTAATCAAACTGCTGAAACTATTAAAATAGCAGCAAGTAAAATAGACATTAATGGTGCAGTTACTTTCAGTAGTTTTGATTCAACGACCAAGGGTGTTTTATCAAATGCTGATGCAAGTATAATCAATGCGAATCCAAATTTCCTAGATTGGACAGGAACTTATCCTAGTGGATATAGTGGTTTGAGTGGTACAGGCATGAGTAAAGTTTCATCAGGCAACGGTATGGGAAATGCTGTTAAGTATGTAGTTGCATTAAATACGAATAGTTACCTAAGTCCAAATCAAATTACTAATCAACCTTACTATCAATATGTAACGGTAGAAACAACATTCATGTTGGAAAGTGGAACAATTGATGGTGCAGGGGTTTTATTTAGATATAATGCAACTGCAAACTCTGACCATAAAATTCATTTGAAGGATTTAATAGCATCTCCAACTTTAAATAAATGGTATACAGTATCAAAAATTATCAAACAAGCAACAACACCTTCTGGATTTACAGGATACACCATTTTCCCTATGGGTGGTTGGACATCGTTCATTGGAACTATTACCGCAAAAACAATTCAATTCGATTCTGTTAAAACTAGACCATCAACAGAACAAGAAATTGCTTCATATGAAAATGATGTAACCATTTCAGGGAGTAAATCAACGTGGGATAGAGCAAGCAATATCAACAGTAATGGAACATTTAATACTTCTAAATTATCTGGTACTGTTTCTGATTCACAAGTCGCTAGTGCTACAAAATGGAATAATGCAGAATCACTATTAAATAGTTGGAAGTCAGGAACGACACTTATTAATGGCGGTATGCTTGCAACCAATTCCGTCTTTGCTACTTCAATGGTCTTATCGGACTGGACTAATCTTTGTGAAAACCCTGATTTTGAACTCGATAATGTTGGTTCTTCGCCAAGAGGCTATACGAATGTTTATGGTAGAGTTGCCGATATTTCTGCATTCTCAGGTGGGAATGGCTCTAATCGTGCTTTAGAGATTGACTCTAGAAACGGTGCTAATGCAGACGCATATAGTTCTAATTTAATTCCTGTTCAAGCAGGACAACAATTCTATGTGGAGTTTGAGGGTAGGCATTTAAATACTGTTGGTACGGGTTCTACAGGAGTAGGTTTTAGGACTTATGACGAGAAACGTGTGGCTCAAAGTACATGGGTTCAAGTAGCAACATTCGGTAGTGCAAAAACGACTGTTTTCACTAAGAAAAGTGGTTCATACACTGTGCCATCAGGAGTTGGATACTTACAAATATTTATCACTTTTGCTAACAACGCTGAGACAACGAATAAGTTTTATGTTGACAATATTCGCATTAACAGAAAATCAGCAGGGGAACTTATCGTTGATGGTGCTGTTACTGCTGATAAGATCAACGTTACTAGCCTAGCTGCTTTATCAGCTAATTTAGGAAAAGTAAATGCTGGGGAAATCACTGGTTCATCATTTACTACTACAGGTACTGAAGGAACAATTGATATAAGAAATGATTTCGTTCATAGTGTTAAAACTTTATCTGGGTCTACTGATAAATCAAGCTCGAGGCTAACAAGTGTGATTGTATCAGTAAGAGAAACGTCAGCTGATCTAGCTTTACTTAGAAGTGCAGCATATTTAAAAAGTAATCAATTAGAGTTTGAAGGTCTTTACGGCACGTATACTCATTATGAGAAAAACGGTTTTAATGGTGTAGCCAGAAATGAAACAACCTTGGTAAATCATTCATATTCAATGGAATTTGATCCATACATCCAAGGTTTTGAATTTTCAGCACCAAATGGATTAGGTATCAATGGTCAATCAAGAATGACCTCTGATAGTTCTTACTTTAGAGTATTATCACCAAATGGAGGAGCAAATCAGATGCGCTTTGCAAGCAATGGCGAATTTGCACTTTATCAAAATGGATCTTATCGACATTTATTTAAACCTGATGGGAGTAAAATAGGTGGATCTATTGAAATCGAAGGTAAGGTATGGGGGATGTCTCCAATTGATAGTCCTCAGGTCAAGATTAGTCTTTTATTAACAGATATAGAACTTACAGAGGGAATTGAAACAACAATTGCATATGAAGAGAGATTTTATAAAGCAACAGCAAATATTGCGATTTTCCCTTCTAATCCTAATGTAGAAGTTATCACTAAATTAGATGGATCTTTCACTGTGGTTGCTTCAAAAGACTGTAAAACTGATTTCTTTGTCATTGGTGAACGTCTCGGCTACGAAGGAACTTATTTTACTGATATGGATGCGGTATATGGAAATGCTGAAGGCGTTGTATAAAGAGAGGAGAAAAATGAAATGGCACAAGCTAATTTAATGATTCAAGACTTAAAGAATCAGATTTCTAGATTAAGTGAGGAAAGAGCAATTTATTTTGCTTTGGCAAGTGAAAAAGAGACAGAAAATAGCTCATTACAATCTCAAAATTCTTCCCTTATAAATGAAATTGGATCAATCAAACAGCAATTACAGGAAGAAAAGGATAGAAACAAAATACTTGAGGATACACTTGAAGATTTGACCAAACCAAATAATATGGAAGTTCAAAGCGCTGAATAAGGGCTTTTTATTTTGTCTTTCACTATGTGTTTAATGAAGATTAGGAGAAAAGAGTGAATCAGTCTTAAAACGAATTCCTTATCGCTTAAAGAATGAATAACTTTTTTAGTTCTGGAAATGATAATAAAATTGATATTTTTTTATTTTGAGGGGACACAAAAATGGAGCAGCAAAAAATAAGTGGACTCCAAATCTTTTATGTCTTAGTGGGATTTGAATTTGGAACTGCAATTATTCTAGGTGTAGGAGCGGGAGCGAAGCAGGATGCTTGGCTGGCTATTATGATTAGTATGTTAAGTAGTCTAATTTTAATGGGTGTTTTTACACAATTATCACTTTTTTATCCAAATGATACATTAGTATCTATGCTTCCAAAAATTATCGGGAAATACCTTTCTTATCCAGTAATGATTATTTATATTTTTCATTTTATCTACTCTGCGGCAAGAGCATGTCGTGATTTCGGTGAATTAATTACCTCAACAATCTTAGTCCAAACTCCAGTATTAGTTGTGATCGGAAGTTTTATGTTGTTAATAATTTATTGTCTTCGAGGCGGAGTTGAGACTTTAGGTAGAATGGGAGAAATGGTATTTCCTATTTATTTTATTTCAATGATTGTGATTTGGATTTTATTATTAAGTATGGAAGATTTTAATTTTAAAAACCTTTCACCTGTAATGGGAAATGGAGTAAAGCCAATATTAAAAGAGACATTTCCTGGTATCATAAACTTTCCATTTGGAGAATCCATTATCATCATGATGTTTTTTCCTTTTTTAAAAAATAAAAGAATAATTAGAAAGGTGGGCATGTCAGTAATTTTAGTTGGTGGATTATTGCTTACACTTAATTCAATTTTTGTTTTGTCTGTCTTAGGACCTGAAATTTATGGCAAGGATTGGTTCCCCTTTCTTACAGCTACTCGGATGGTTTCTATTGCAGATTTTCTTGAACGATTCGATGCATTGATTATTTTAATGATGGTAGCTGGAGTATTTTTTAAGGTTGGAGGTTGGACATTCGGTGCTGTTATTGGAATATCTCAATTATTAAAGTTAAATCAAACTAAATCGGTAGTTCTTGCCTTGGGAACAATTATTACCCCTTTATCACTACTAATTGCAACGGATTTTGGTGAACATTTAGAAATTGGATTAGATTATTTTGTTCCATATTTCCATGTTCCATTACAAATAATTTTCCCGATTTTATTGCTTGGAATCGCATTTATTCGCAAAAAATTCAATTTTGATAATTCTTCTACCTGATATTAAATCTAATTGTAATTCATGGCTAACAACTCAGCATCCGAATACAGGTAGCGCAGTAGATACGAAAGTATATGTTAGTAATGACGATGATAAAAAACGTATGAAAACGTGTTGAGAAAATTATATAAATAAGAAGATGTGAGCATCCGAAAGGGTGCTTTTTATTATGCCTTAGGGTTAAGGAGTAGAAAAGAATCTACTACTTATCATCATTTCCATTCATTATTTTTCTGTATCTTTTTTCAACACTAATTGCGGTCCTACCAAGTCTTTGGCCAATTTCAAATTTTAATCCTGATTTACGAAGTTCGAATAATTGACGCTCTTCAGAGGTGGACCAATGATTGTAATCTCTTTTGTTGCTCATAGCATTCACCCCTATTTATTTTCATAGGATATTATTATTACCAAAAAGGAGAAGTTTATCTTAGAATATTAACAAAGAATTAACTAAGAATTTACAAATGATTAACAAATAAAGTCCTATCTTACAGGGCTTTTTATTTTGCCTTTAAGGAGGTGACCAATCTTGAAATATATATAAGGGGGCGAGGGCAATGTCGCAAGCTGTGGAGGGTCAACAAGATATGAACACAATATCTGAATTAAAGGCTGATGTGAAGAACTTAGAACAACGAGTGTCTACACTTGAAAGAACTTCAGATCGTCACGATCAACAAATAATTAATATGAACGAGAAGTTAAATAAGATTGATGATAATACGACTTGGATAAAACGCACTATTACTGGTGCAATTATAACAGCGATTTGCACCGGAGTTATTGGCGGAGCAATCGCTATTTTTTATGCAGTTTTACAACAAAAAGGAGGAGTTTAATTTGGCAAAAGATATTGCAACATTATTAGGTGGATTTTTAACAGCTTTACTTATGTTTTTTGGAACTGTTGGTATTTCTTTTGAGTGGTTCACCATGGATAGTATCAATGCATTTGTAGTACTGGTCACTGCATTTATTGCTTTGATTATAAACGGTTTTGCGATTTGGAAAAATACCTACGTTTCTAAAAGGGCACAACAATTCAAGAAAAATGCATTAAAAGCTCAAGGAATCATCAAAAAATAAGCTGCCATTTGGTGGCTTTTTATTTTATCTAAAAGGGGAGTGTAAGTAATGGCAATATCAAACAAATATCAAATCGAACAACGTTTTATTTCGTATGGAGATGCACGTTCAGGAGAAAAGCTAATATGTCCAAAATTTGTTGTCTCTCATGAGACTGCAAATAACACAGCTGATGCAGATGACCATTATAAATATTTCGATGGTCAGCAACCAAATGCATCAGCACATACTTTTATAGATGATACAAAGATTTTGGAGATCATACCACTTGATGAAAAGGCTTGGCATAACAGATATGGAAACCCTGAAGATAATCGTATGTTTGGCGAAGATGCAAACGATGCAGCTATTGGGGTTGAGCTTTGCCGTACAGGAGACTTTAAGAAAGCATATGACCGTTATGTTTGGTATCATGCTTATTTATGCAGAAAGTTTGAGTTAGATGTATTTAAGAGAATTGTTGCACATAAGACTCTTGATCCACGTAGACGTTCAGATCCAGAAAGCTGGTTAAAACCTAATGGTGTTACTTGGTCTAAATTTATTAATGATGTTAAAGCTTATTACGATGCGTGGGATGGGGAGGAGACAACTGTTAAAGTTGAAGCTCCAGAACAAAAGGTAAAAGCAGTTGTTGTATCAAATCCTGAACGAGCATTACGTAAAGGCGATAACGGAACTCCGGTAACTAATTTACAAAAGAAGTTGATTGCTGCAGGGTTTAAATTACCTAAGTATGGTGCTGATGGAGATTATGGTTATGAGACAGTTTCAGCAGTAAAAGTATTCCAGAAAGCAGTTGGAATTACGGTTGATGGTATTGCTGGTCCTGTGACTTTTTCTAAACTTGAAACATATAAAAAGCCAAAAAATAAAAGCAAGTCAATTGTAGCCTATCCAGGACACCTTATTAAAAAAGGATCACGAGGAAAAGATGTAGAACGTGTACAAAGGGCTGTTAGTGTTTCACCAGACGGAGTATTTGGTACTAAAACAGAAGTTGCTGTAAAAGCATATCAAAAACGGCATGGTCTAAAAGTAGATGGTTTAGTGGGTAGAGAGACATGGAATAAGTTGTTTTAATGACATAATACAAATGTTCCAGCTCAAGAGTGTACCATTCCAGTGGGTACACTCTTTTATTTATTTGAAAAAGCCCTCCCTTATTGGAGAGACTATATCAAAATCTGAATTACTCGGGTTTGTAAACCTATTCAGTCTTATCCATTTCTTTAACGGTCTCCATGACAATCTTCACCATTTGATACCCTCGTATCATCTTGTTAGCTTAAATGGGTGTGATACCTTCTTTCTCCAAATCATTTATGAGCTTGTTCCAGTCTTCATTCATTTATAACTTACTCCTTTAAAGTTCATTAATTTTTCTTAGTGTTTATTACTTTCATCCCTTCAAGAAGTATTATGGCAACTTTACTTAAGTATTGTATAATATCAGGTCTCAATAATAGCTTAATGTTATTTTTGACAGAGACTTTTAATCCGTGCCGATCAAACTTATACTCATAAGAATTTATTGAATTAATTAGAGAAAAATCATATCTGTTGAGTGGTTCAATGCTAGAACTTTGATTAATTAAATACTCTAATAATTCTCTGGACTTCCTTTTTAAAAGATGTTTATTGTCTGATATTTGATCTATATTTTCATTAATATAATTTTGAGCAATTGATAATTCAAAACAGTCAACACTAAGATTAATCATCTTAATTAATTCTTGTAGAGCCATTAATAAGCTCCTTATCAGACTAAAATTTTGTAAGTTTTTTAGGTTTTCCTAAAATGTATCCTTGTGCATACGTAATACCAAGTGATTTTGCAACAGCAAGATCCTTTTCATTTTCAAGCCCCTCAAGAATAAGCTTTGTATTATAATTCTCTGAGTAATTAATAAACATCTGAATAAAGTCTTGTTTTTGTTTTGACTCTAGTAGGTTATCTGAAAAATAGCGATCTAATTTAATATATTCTGGCTCGAGTTCAATGATAGCTCTTAAATCTGAATTTCCCTTACCAATATCGTCAATTGCAATTAAAAATCCTTGTATTTTAAGTTCAATAATTTTTTGTTTTAAAGTAGTAAGATCTGTAATACTTTCCAAATCACTAATTTCAAAAACAATTTGTTGACATGATAAGTTATCATCAGTAATAATTTTTTTATAAAATAATGGGAAATTTGCATGAAGAATTGTTGAGGGAAAAACATTCAAAAACAAATACCCATCTGTTTTAGTAAATCCTGCAGCATTGTAAGTAATAACAGCTTTATGAATTGACCGCGAATCTAATTCATAAAGTTGCTTTTCTTTTTTTGCAGTTAAAAAGGCGAATTCCGGATTTGGGAATTTTTTAGTTCTTAAGAGTCCTTCATACCCAGCTATTTTCCAATTACTAATGTTATATATAGGTTGATAATTATGAAAATAATCATTATTCTTTATAAGTTCTTCAATAGACACTTAAGCATCAACTCCAGTCAAATTAAATGTTCAAAAAAAAGAGATGGTTCTCCGAAAAAAACGGGGAATCATCTCTTTTTTCTCCATTTTTCGGCGGCTCGACTACCATAGCATATGCCTTAGGTTCGTAGCTTTGCGTCCTTATTTTTCAATAAGTTTGCCATTATCGAAATAGACTTTCTAAATCTAATTAGAATTATATAGAAAAATATGACAAAGGTCTATTAAAATCGACAAAATAGACATTTAATGTTGAATTCTGTAAATATTTGTCGAAATTTATAGACTGTAATGTAGTTTTAAAGTACTATTGTTTTGTAACATTCAAATTTTCATATTATTCAGAAACAACTATGACTAGACACCTTTGTATATTAATGATGGGGTGGGGGATTTATTGTGATTGAATTGATTATTGAAACATTATCATGGATTATTGCAATTTTGTTATTTTATTTTTATGGTTTAAGAACAAAATATCGTGAAGCTATACTTAGTTTTCTTTTTATGCAATTTATTACATGGCCTCTGGGTTTTGTAGTAGCTGAAATGAAGTTAATATCATATCCAGTCCGTTTTTTTGAATATGCGAGTAGATCAAGTTTTACCTTTGAATATTTTATTTTTCCTGTAGTTGCTGCTTTATATACGGTGTATTATCCAAAAAATTCTTCTAAAATTAAGAAGGTTTTTTATTCATTTTTAATTGTTTCCGTTTTAACGGCTGCAGAATTTATTTTAGAAAGATATACCGATAATATCGAATATTTAAAATGGGATTGGTATTGGAGTTGGCTTACAATGTTAGTAACTCTTCAAATCGCTTATCATGGTACTTATTGGTTTATAAAAAACATTAAAAAATTTGTATGACAAAGATTTTTATTGGTTATCTATTCTCCACAGGAATATGTACAGGAAAATCGAACCACCAGATAAAGTAAATAGATAATGGAATTGAAACTATATAAGCAATTAAGGGTTTTTGTAGTACGAAAAAATCATTGGAAACATAATTACGTCAAATATAGCAGACCATGCCAAATTTCAACCATATTGATATTTAAAATAACCAGCAAATAATAATATAATTTCTACTGCTCTACATAAATGATAATCAAACCTTTACTTTCATCAATATCATAATGTATATTTCGGGCATTCAATGCATGCAAACATCTTAGTTAGAAACAAAGCCCTTCCTATTGGAGGGGCTTTGTTTCTATTACAAACTAACCAAAAATGATATCCACATTAAAACTAATATAATTACAAACCACCAACCAATAAATTTAAAGAACTTTATTAAAATCTTATTCTTTTTCCATGATGATTTTATCCATGCTAATTCTAATAAAGATTCAGTGTTTTTAATCAATATATAAGAAAATCCACCGAATATTAGCGAAAGTAAGAAGAAAAATGAAATTTGACCTACCATAATAAATCCCCTTTATTAAACTTAAATACATTCATAGGATGAATATATCATATAAACCCTTCCTAATGGAGGGGCTGCATTGTATTAAAAATTAACTGGTCTTCCATATCTTCATACTCGAAGTTTCTCTCGATCTCAACCCATGTTGTATTTGCTATATCCCAATCAAATACAGCAAGCTGATTTATTTGTCGAAGTTGGTCCACTTTCATATCTAAATATTCTTTATCTACGAAAAACTCCATTTTACTACGTATATATCCAGGTTCCAGCCTGTATTCTTCAATTTCAAAAACATACACCCGTTTGTCGCCTGACGAAAATTCCCGAAAAAAACATTGCGCTTCCAAAATTTCATTATGTGTTTGATATTTCATAAATGGAGATTCCCATTTTCTTGTTGGAATTGGTTTTTCATCTAAAATAATTGCACAAGCTTCTTCATTGAACTCTCCAAATTTTCCACCGGAAATTCCGATAACATGTTTGTTTTCCGACTTATAGAAATGCATACTTAAACCTCCTATGTGTTTTGTCCTAAGACAATTAGATCACAGAAGGTTAAAATTAATATTATAAAAATGTAAATTATTTGTAATTAAATCTTATAATTATACTTTCCACCCTCAATATCTCCCTTGATTGAACGAATATACTCCCTCAATTCTTGATCTAAATTATCTTTATCAATCTCATCGATCGTGAAACCTATTATCCTTCCATCTCTCCAATCCATGACTTTGATCATTTTATGTGGTCCATTCAAATAAACATGCATGATGTTGTAACGATCACCCATTGTTATCTACTCTCAAAATATCTTCGAATTTAATGAAAAACTTATCACCATGGCTATTGAATATTCTAAGTTCTTTTTTTAATCCATCAATAAAATGAACATGGCCAATAAATAGCTTTATGTCTCCACGATCAAAATACGTAAAAACAAGTTCTTTATTATACTCCATAGCTTCATAAATTTTTTGGTTGATTTCCTCTAATTGATCTTCGTCCAATGTAGGCATTTCTACTTTATCTAAGC
This sequence comes from Metabacillus bambusae, assembly GCF_017497975.1. Classification (GTDB taxonomy): domain Bacteria; phylum Bacillota; class Bacilli; order Bacillales; family Bacillaceae; genus Metabacillus; species Metabacillus bambusae. Next base: position 35,282 of record NZ_JAGDEL010000030.1, read on the forward strand.
TCTCGTTATATTCCCTGAGTAACTTAACGTGCTCTGGGAGCATCATTGCGGTCCACTTGATTGATCCTCTGTCTTTAATCACGATTATCATCCTTTTATTATTAGTTCTCCTTATTATACGAAAATATGTTCTATTTTCTAATTGAAATCGAACGTTTGTTTGTATATAATCATTTACATAGAGAAGGAGCTGAGAATATGACGGGTCTATTGTTTACATCAAAAGAGGATCAAATGCCAATTGAATTAATGTACATATCTGGAAAAGGGGATATTACACACAGAACTGTAATTGTGAGGGATATTCAGGATGATTACATTAAAGCGTTTTGTTTAACTAAACAACAACCTCGTTTATTCAAACGATCAAACATTCTGTCAGCTGCTAAAGTACGGCGGTATGCAAAAACCGCCTTTTAAGGGGCGGTTTATTTAATCCTCAATTTTCACCCAAACTTCATTGAAATTCTTTCCTAGCTTTTCACAGATAGCATAAGCTACTGGAAAAGAAGGTAAAGAATGTTCATTAGCTAGTGAACTTAGAGCCCCAAGACTAATTCCAATATCATCTGCAAACTTACCTTGGGTAAAGTTCTTATCCTCCATTTTCTTCTCTGCGAAAATAATCTTTAGCCTACACTTAAACTTCATGTTATTCACCTCATGTAGTTCATTTCTCCATTCAATTCTTTATCCCTTCAAAAAAAGTACAAGTTCAACTTAAAAAAGTTCATGAGGACATGCAAAAATTCAATACGCGGCCATATACATTATCATGGGCGCTAAACAATACGGAGACAAGGACGTTTTATAGTGCGTTTGAGTAGTACGTTTATAAGTGCGTGCGGCGAACGCTATAGTGAATTAATTAAACCTAATAGTACCAATGGTCCAGTCATCTTTTCAAAATTCGTTTTCGTAGCAACTATTACTACGTAATATCCAAAATTGGAGGTGGTGTGATGTTATTCGAAATAGGAACAACAATTATCATGGGTGGTGTTGCTGGTTATGCTTACTTAAAAACAAGTGGATCACCTTCAAACGATGCTGATAAAATTCAAAGAATTTTTGCTAACTCAGGTTGGAACGGTCGAAACGGCGAGATGATCCGACTTCAAAGAAAATCAAAATTTAAAGGTGGTGTTGAATATGCGTATCAGATACCTTTAGGATTTGACCGTAAGAAAATCGAAGCTGACAAACACATATTAGAGGATGGTTTGAACATTCGTCACAAATACTTTGAGATTGATCCCTCGGAACTATTAAAGATTAAATTTGATAAAACTGTTCTGCAGCAAATAAAGAAGATACTCACAAATCAAAAGATTAAGAGAAAAGAAATTGAGCTTTTATTCGATGGAATGCTACGAATAAAGGTTTATAACGAAAAAATGCAAGATCAGTATGACTGGGATGAAAGTTATTTAAAGAAGGGTACATGGTCCGTTTCTATCGGCAACACTCGACAAGGGATTGTAAGACATGATTTTGACGAATATAAGCATTTAATCATTGCTGGTGCTTCAGGGTATGGAAAAAGTGCCCTTTTAAAGCTCGTAGTTACTTCTTTAGTATTACAGCAACCAGACAATGCGAATTTACATCTGATTGATCTAAAGGGCGGTTCGGCCTTCCAAAGGTTTAAAGATATAAAACAAGTAAAAAACTATACTCGTGAACCTGAGGAAACTAAGGATATTTTGAAAGAAATTCAAGAAGAAATGAATAAAGCTTATACAGACATAGTTGATCAAGGTTATGAGGATGTTAAAGAATCCGGCCGCAAAGAGCGTCATTTCATAATTATTGATGAAGCAGCTGACATTGCAGACAATCAAGCATGCATGGATGTTGTAACAGATATAGCAAGAAGGGGAAGGGGGGCCGGTTATTATTTGATCTATGCCACTCAGTACCCTTCAAGTCAATCCATCCCTCAGCAAACTAAAAGAAACATACCTACTCGATTATGTTTTGTACTAGACGATGCAACAGCTTCTAATACTGCACTTGGTCAAACGGGAGCTGAGGAGCTTCCGTTAATACCAGGCAGAGGAATCTATAAAAATGTGAAAAGTAAGGTCGTTCAAACACCGTACATTAATAATAAAGAAATTCAAAAGCGTATTGAACCTCACATTGTCATAAAACCTCGAAAAGAAAAGGAGAGTGACAACGTTGAATCTAGAAAAGGAGAAGAGGGAAGAAGCAATTCTTTTATTTTTGAAGAAACTTGATTATTTGACGAGAGAACAGTTGCAAAATCTTCACGATTTAGGGAAAAAACGAAATGCTCAAAAGGTACTAAGTAACATGGAAGGAGTTTCTTCATTTACAAACGATAGAAAACATGTATATTACCTTAATAAAACAGGTCGTGAAAAGGTTGGTGCTACAAAGGTTAGGAAAAAAACTGCTATGATCAATCATTATCTTATGAGGAACGATTTATATATTGCACTTGGCAGACCTTCTACATGGAAAAATGAAATGAAAATCACTATACCCCATACAAAAATCTCCATTATTTCAGACTCTATATTCGTCTCAAATAAAATACACCACTTTGTAGAAGTTGATTTTAAGCAATCAATGACAAAAAATACCGCAAAAATTAAAAGGTACCGTCAATTGTATGAATTTAATCCTAATTTTGTTCTTATTTGGATCACAACAACACCTTATAAAAAGAAAAAGATTCTATCTCTATGTGAAGGTTTAAATGTCCAAGTGTATCATTGGGATGACATCAAATAGGGGGAATTACCATGTGGAAAAAGGCAGCGTTTCAAGTTGGTTTGATGGCACTCGATTACGGATTAAAAAAGCGTAAAAAGAGAAAGACGAATAAAAAACGTAAGACTAATAGAAAGAAAGGGTGATCATCATGAGAACACAATCAATGACTATTAGTGAATTTATGTCTGGTGAATATAAGGTGAAAAAGAGAAGTTTTTCGCAAATGAAGACAGCTGCAGCATCAGTCCTGCCCCTTTCTTTACTTCCGACATTTGCATCAGCTCAAACAGTAACACCAGAAGTAGTACCAGCTGGTGCTACAGAATGGATGAGCGAAAAAGCGTTACAAACTATTGCTCATGCTTTAGATCCACTTGTAGATATTATGGTTGCTCTTAGTTTTCCGGTTGCATCTGTCATCATTATGGGTGCTTGTTTCTTCTTTATGCTCGGTAAATCGGAGAGGGCTTGGAGTACGATAATGAACTGTGGATTAGGATACGTATTAATTCAAGTTATGCCATTATTATTAAATGTCTTAAAAGAGGTTGGAGGGGCGATTTAAGGAGGTAATTTCAAAATGAATTTTATATTTTTAAATTATAGAGACATAAGAGAGTGGTTAAAAATTTTCGAATATAAAACATCTTATGATTATGATGGAGAAAAACAATATTTCTGCTTCGATGATACCGAAAAGGGCGGAATATACACCTTAATGAAATACAGTAATGGCATTTTTACTCTCCATTCTAAAGGAGAAAATTATTGCGAAGATAAAGAAGTTGAAATTAATGAAGATGAATTAGTCAGATTTATTTGGAAAAACAGAAAGGTTATTCATAATGAGTTCAAGAGGGAAGGAAAGTGATAAAAATTCAAGAGTTATTGATGAAATAGATAGTTTTTCAAAAATAAATTAAAAGTGTCATCTTTTTAAGGGCTCCTGTATATGCTTTATTACAAAAGCGATGAGCCAATACTATGCCCTCTGTTCTAATTCAACAGAGGGCATTAATTTTCGTATTTAGTTACGAAAAAAAAGGAAACGAATGTTCGAATATTATGTCCATTTTGCAATCATTTACGTGTACAATATATACATATACCAATTGCAAAGTGAGGGGATTATATGTGGTGGGAAAAAGCATCTGACAGTGCAAATTTGATTTCTTTTAATGAATACCCTTATTTAGTTTACGGTCGTGTTTCAACTGAAAAAGATGAACAGGTATCTTCTTTAGAGAACCAGGTAGATATATGTAGAAACTGGTTAGAAAGAAATAACTTTGAATGGAACGAGAAAGCTATTGTTATTGACAACGGGATAAGTGGAACAGTTCTATTAGCTCGTGCTGCGATGCAGTTAATTTTAGAGAAAGCTAGAAAAAGAGAAATAAAAATGGTTCTATTCAAGTCCATCCATCGTCTTGCTCGTGATATGAAGGATTCTCTTGAAATTAAAGAAGTATTATTGGCACATGGAGTTCGTGTTGTAACTATTGAAGAAGGTTATGACAGTTTATACGAAGGTAAAAATGACATGAAGTTCGAGATGTTCTCAATGTTTGCTGCCCAATATCCAAAAAGCTTATCTGTATCCATTAGTGCGGTTTTGGCAGCCAAAGTAAGACGTGGAGAGCATATAGGCGGTAAATTACCATACGGATTTAGAGGTAAGGATAAAAAAATGGTGATCCACGAAGAGGAAGCTGAGGTAATTAGATACATTTATGACCTCTATAATAATTTTGGTTATGGATTTAAAAAGATTACTAACATTCTTAACGAAGGCCTACGAAAGGGAGAAGTGCTAGGGCCACAGTCAAAAGATAAATGGCAAGTTACTACTGTACAACGTATCTTAAGAAATCCAACATATTGTGGTGTGTTCGTATTAAACAGATACACTAAGATAAAAGTAGGTGGGCGAAAAAAGCAGATAGAAAATCCTCCAGAGAAATGGGTTACCTTTAAAGATCATCATCCAAAAATCATATCTATTGAGGATTGGGAAAAAGCTAACAATAAGGAATACACCAGCAATAAAACGAGAATCACAGCGTGGAATGAATTTCGAGGTATTTCAAAATGTAGTGAATGTGGTTCTAACATGGTAATTGTCCAATCATATAAAAAGAAAAAAGATGGAACAAGAACAGAATGGAAATACTTAAAATGTAGTGCATACCGTCGTAGTGGTGAACATGCATGTGTAAATCATACGCCTATTCAATACGAGGATTTTAGAGAATTCGTTTTGAAACGCCTAAAACGTAAAGGGAAGAAGATTTCAGTTGATTTTGGTTCGAACTTTCATGACCAGAAAAAAGCAGAGATTAAGCATCTTGAAAAAGAGATAAATATAATAGAAGAAAACAGAAAAGAGCTCATTGATTTGTATATCGAAGAAAAGTTAATAACAAAAGCCGAATTCCTAGTTAAGCGTAAAGAATATGAAGAAAATATCCTAAGAATGAAAGACCGTATGTTTGTATTGCAACAAGATGAAGAAGTGAAAATTGATATAAGTAATATCCAAGAGGCATTTCAACAACTTGAAAACACAGAAGAGGACTTACGCCATGCTTTTGAGATATTAATTGAAGAAATTAATATACATCCAGAAGGTAATGTAGATATTAAGTACACCTTTGAGTTTAAAGGTAAATAACCATAATTCTGTATAGATGGTGCGCAAAAGTACCACATCGCAAATGCGATGCAAAAGCTTGGTGTTAAGGGACGTTCTCAAGCGGTTGTTGAGCTCCTTAGAATGGGTGAACTAGAGCTCTAACCAATACCGGCTAACCTTTTCAGTAAGGAAGCCGGTTATTATTATTTTCAGTAAAAATTAGTAATGTAATACATAAAAACTAGCTGAATGATAAAATATGTAACTTGCATTTTTAAAAGAAAACATGGAAAATATGAATTGATAAGCTCGGGTGTCTTAATAAGAAGCATATCATAACTAATTAGTGAGGATTTTAAGTGATGACAAATAATGCAAGTGTTAACGAACAAACCGTAGCTGATCTAGAAAAGGCGCTACGTCACATATCAGCTATTATTAAGCAAAAGGGCCGGGAAATATTAAATGATTATACCATCACTCCCCCTCAATTTATTGCCTTACAATGGCTTTGGGAAAATGGAGACTTAACAATTGGTGAGCTTTCTAATAAAATGTATTTGGCATGCAGTACAACGACAGATTTAGTTGATCGTATGGAAAAAAACCAATTAATCTTAAGAGTGAAAGACCCAAAAGATCGAAGAGTCGTACGAATACATTTATTACAAGAGGGCGAACGTATTATTGAAGAAGTAATCGCTAAACGTCAACATTACTTAAAAGATATGCTCGTTACATTTGAAGAAAAAGAATTATCCATTTTGGAAAAATCGTTAATTAAGCTACAACATGAAATGAGAGAAGAATGAGGCGATTATTTGAAAAGTCCAATCGGTGTCATTGATTCTGGCGTCGGCGGTTTAACAGTCGCAAAAGAAATAATGAGACAATTACCAAAAGAAGAAATTATCTATTTAGGCGATACAGCTCGGTGTCCTTATGGACCAAGGCCTGCTGAAGAGGTACGTCGTTTCACATGGGAGTTAACAAATTACTTATTAGAAAATCATCATATAAAAATGCTAGTTATTGCTTGCAATACAGCCACAGCTATCGCTCTACATGAAATTCAAGAAAAAATTAACATACCTGTTATAGGAGTTATTTTTCCAGGAGCTAGAACAGCTGTTAAAGTAACGAAAAATGAACAAATCGGTGTTATTGGAACATTGAATACCATTAAGAGTGCTGCTTATGAAACAGCTCTTAAAACCTTAAATAATAATTTAACTGTAGAGAGCTTAGCGTGCCCTAAATTTGTGCCATTAGTTGAAAGTGGTGAATATGAAGGGGAAGAAGCAGAGTTAATTATTGAAGAATCTTTAGCTTCTTTTAAAGATCTTAAAATTGACACGTTAATTCTCGGATGCACACATTATCCAATTCTTCAGCATCATATCGAGGAATTTATGGGACAAGCGGTAAGAATTATTTGTTCCGGTGATGAAACTGCTAGAGAGGTTAGTACGATTCTATCGTTTAAAAAGGCTCTAAATCAATCTTCTGGTAAACGTGAGCATTTGTTTTTAACAACAGGACCTCAAAAATTATTTGAGAAAATTGCTACAAAATGGTTTGAACATCCTATTGAAAATGTTCGCACAATTTCATTGGATAATCTAGAGAATTTAAAAGCTTAAAAAACTATGGAAACACGGTGTTTATGGACATCGTGTTTTATTTTGTATCAATTTATATTTACTGCTTTTTTGCTGAACAAAACATACCTCTTCCACCTTTTAGAAAGTTTGTACAAATAATCGGTCTAAAACACATAATAGCTCGTATACATAGTAGTACAAACTGCCTTTGGAGGGATTTTAATGTCTAAATTCAACAAACAGATTGCAATCACTGTAATTGCGTCATCCATGCTACTCTCTGGTTGTGGTTTATTCAATGCAGAACAAGCTACAAAAGAAATTGATCCACCTCAAGATGTGACGTTTAAAGAAGAGGGGGAACAGTTGGATTCAAAGGGTAAAGTAGTAGATGTGAAAGGTGAAGAAGCAGCTAAAAAGGTGACGAGTCAATTATACTTAATTGATAAAAATGGATTTGTTGTCCCTTATTCGATGAATCTCCCTGAAACGAAGAGTGTTGCAAAACAAGCTTTAGAATATTTAGTAGAAGGTGGACCAGTTTCTAATATTCTTCCTAATGGATTCAAAGCAGTCCTTCCTCAGGACACACAGGTTTTAGGAGTGGATATTAAAAATGGTGTAGCAGTAGCTGACTTCTCTAAGGAATTTAATGCTTATAAAAAAGAGGATGAAGCAAAGATTTTACAAGCTATTACATGGACATTAACTCAGTTTGACTCTGTAGAAAAAGTGAAAATATGGGTGAATGGCCATGAACAAAAGGAAATGCCTGTAAATGGCACACCAATTCAAGATGGTGTTACCCGTGAAAGTGGAATCAACCTTGATTCAAGTGATGTAGTTGATATTACAAATACTCATCCGCTAACAGTTTATTACACAGCTGAATCAGATGGACAACAGTACTTTGTACCAGTAACAAAGCGTGTTAGCAATACTGAAACAGATTCAATTGTTTCTGCTGTAGAAGAACTTGTCGATGGTCCGACTGCTTCAACAGGTCTAATAAGTGACTTCCAAAATGGTGTTGAATTATTAAGTGCACCAAAATATGAAGATGGAAAAGTAACATTAGATTTTAATGAATCAATTTATGGAAGCTCTGATGAAGAACAAAAAATAATATCTTCTAATGTACTTCAATCTCTTGTATTGACATTAACTGAGCAACAAGGAATTGAAAGTGTTGCTGTAACTGTCAATGGAAAAGCGGAATTAATTAATGAAAATGGAGAAAAGCTAACAGAACCTGTTACAAGACCTGCCAAAGTGAACACAGGTAGTTTTTAATAATAAGTTTTTGATATACTATAAAAAGGGTAAAAAGAGGTATGCTTTTAAAAGCTGCCTCTTCTTTCTTGTTTATACATAAAATAGTGGACTTTCATTGGAGGGAATTTAGAATGAGACATGATGGTCGAAAAGTTAATCAATTAAGAAAAATAGATATAGTAAAGGATTTTGTCATTCACCCAGAGGGTTCTGTATTAATTACCTTTGGTGATACGAAGGTGATATGTAACGCAAGTATCGAAGACAGAGTGCCTCCGTTTATGCGTGGTGAAGGCAAAGGCTGGATTACAGCTGAGTACTCTATGCTCCCGAGAGCAACAAATCAACGCACGATTAGAGAATCCTCAAAAGGGAAAATCAGTGGCCGGACAATGGAAATACAACGGTTAATTGGTAGGGCATTACGTGCTGTTGTCGACCTGAAAGAATTAGGTGAAAGAACGATTTGGATCGACTGTGATGTCATACAAGCTGATGGTGGAACAAGAACGGCATCGATTACAGGTGCATTTATTGCTATGACATTAGCTCTTGGAAAATTAGTGAATGACGGTAAACTAAAGGTATTACCTATTACAGATTATCTTGCTGCCGTTTCAGTTGGGGTTGACAAAGAGCATGGAGAAATCTTAGATTTAAATTATATTGAAGACTCAAGAGCCCAAGTAGACATGAATGTCATCATGACTTCACAAGGTAATCTTGTTGAGTTACAGGGAACAGGGGAAGAAGCTACATTCACAAGGCAACAATTGAACAGTATGCTTGATCTCGCTGAACAGGGGATTCAATCACTTGTTGAGCATCAAAAAGAAGCGCTAGGAGATCTATCACTTATTGTGTCGGAAAATATGAAAAAGCAGGTTGGTACAAAGTGAAAGAAATAATTATCGCAACAAAAAATCAAGGGAAAGTAAAAGAATTTGAAGCATTATTAGCTCCGATTGGTTTCCGAGTTCATTCACTTCTAGATTACCCGGATTCAATAGATGTTGAAGAAACAGGAAAGTCATTTGAAGAAAATGCAATATTAAAAGCAGAGGCAATTGCAATGCAGTATCAGAGAATGACAATTGCTGATGATTCAGGTTTAGCGATCGATTATCTAGGTGGTAAGCCGGGGATATTTTCTGCACGCTACGCAGGACCAGAAAAAGATGATCAAGCAAATATCAATAGAGTACTTGAAGACTTATCAGATGTACACTCTCTTTTGGATCGTTCAGCAAGTTTCATTTGTGGATTAGCTCTATCGATACCAGGTGAAAAAACAAAAACAGTTGTAGGTACATGTGAAGGGTATATCGCAACAGAACCACAAGGTGAGAATGGGTTTGGTTATGATCCGATCTTTATTTTGAAAAATAGAAATCAAACAATGGCAAACTTGACAAAAGAGGAAAAAAACCGGATTAGTCATCGTGCAGATGCATTAAAAAAATTATTAGAAGTCATCAAACAATCTTAAAATGGGGCGACGTGTATCATGAAAGTTTTAATAATGAGTGATAGCCATGGCTTAACAACTGAAATAGATGACATTAAAAACCGTCATATTAATGAAGTTGATTTTATGCTTCATTGTGGGGACTCTGAATTATCAGGTGAGAGTTCGGAGTTAATAGCATTTAAAGGTGTTAAAGGCAATTGTGATTATGGTTCAAATTTGCCTGACGAGATAATTGAAGAACTTGGTGATTATACTCTGTATATGACACATGGTCATTTATATAACGTAAAAGCAACATTAATGAATTTAAAATACCGAGCATTAGAGATAAATGCGAAAATTGCTTGTTATGGACACTCACATATTGCAGGTGCTGAGATCATTGATGGCGTTCTATTTATTAATCCTGGTAGTATCAGACTTCCAGTACTGCGAAGACAGAAAACATATGCTATACTTGATGTGGAAAATACATTAGCAAAGGTTACATTTTATGAAGTGAATGGACGGGAAGTTGAAGAACTTTCTCGGCAGTTTACGCTTGAATAGTAAATATGAGGGGGATCATATCCCTCTTAAAGATAATTTCAAAAAAGTTAATAAAAGTTGTTGACTTTTATATCATTTAAAAATATAATAATAAATGTCGCTGATGATTATTGTGGAAATAACAAACAATACAGTGAGATGGATAAAGTACTTAGACAACATTTTTACTTTGATAATGTGTCCCAGTAGCTCAGCTGGATAGAGCATACGCCTTCTAAGCGTACGGTCGGGAGTTCGAATCTCTCCTGGGACGCCACTTATTACATACTCAACCTTTCATTACAAGATGAAAGGTTTTTTTGTTTTCTTAAGGCTCTTTTCTAAAAGATTGTTGCTTTTAAAACAAAAACTAATTCAGGTTAATTGGAGCGGAAACCAACCACACCGCATTACTTGGTAAATAGCAACAAAGTTTGCGAAAACAGCCTTTCTTAAATACAAAGCACTTTTAAATTCCAAAATTCAATATCAAATATCTAAAAAATATGGGAGAATACCTTACATGTTAGTACACGATGTAACATTTACCATGTAACATAATCCATAACTAAAGTTCATCAATGATCTCACGAACCTCATATTATTTAAAATGTTATAGAATAACCGATTTTAGAATAAACTCCACAGCTGCGGATTTTTATTTTCCTCAAAAAAATTTAAAATTAGCCTTTCCAATAAAATCAATAATGAAAGCGGATACAACAAAAATGATAAATCTAAATTATCAAATAATTCGTAAAACACTGTTGACACTTGCATTTATAGAGCGTAATATAAGTTCAAATAAAGTTACACGAACATTTAAAAAAGTGTAGAAAATTCTATCAAAGGTCTCAGAGTTTTCTATTCGACATAAAATGTTCACTTTATAAAATTACATCATTAGATGATCAATTTCTTTAAAAAATGATCCTCTGATAATAATGTGATTATGAGAAACGGGAGGTTCTTACCCCCTGGCTATATTTCAACTCATAATGTGATATTCCTTTATTCTGACTAACAAAATTTATATCGTAAAGCAGTGAAGAGGATAAGTAGTCTTTGGAAAAGTATTCAACAGAGAACCGGGGTAGCTGGAAGCCGGTGATACTCCCATATGATGAACTCGCCTCTGAGTGTTAATCTGAACATTAGTAAGATTAACCGAGTCCCATTCTTCGGTACTCGTTATCAAAGTGAACAGTAAATCTGTTCGTAAGGTGGTCGCTTTTGACCATGAAGAAGGGTGGTACCGCGAAAAAGTTTATTAACCTTTTTGCCCCTTTGACACACAAAGTTATGTGGAGTCTTATGAGGGGTGGGAAGGTTTTTTATATGCTGTTTTGTCAACAATAAAATAACACGAAGGCTAGTAGCCTGCTAAGGGAGGAAAGAAAATGAGTACAAATGTACAGTTGAACAGCTCAACTGCCAAATGTACAAACACAATGTCAGGGTCATTAATGCTGATTGAAGCACTTAAACAGGAAAAAGTTGAAGTAATTTTCGGATATCCTGGTGGTGCAGTATTACCTATCTATGATAGTTTATACGATTCAGGTATGAACCACGTATTAACTCGACATGAACAAGGTGGGATACACGCAGCAGAAGGTTATGCACGCATCTCTGGTAAGCCTGGCGTTGTGATTGCTACATCTGGTCCAGGTGCTACAAATTTAGTTACTGGATTAACAGATGCGATGATTGACTCATTACCATTAGTAGTTTTTACAGGGCAGGTTGCTTCTAGTGTAATTGGTTCAGACGCTTTCCAAGAAGCTGATATTTTGGGGATCACAACTCCAATTACTAAACATAACTATCAAGTTCGTGAAGTAAGTGAACTTCCAAGAATTATTAAAGAAGCATTTCATATTGCGACAACAGGTAGACCTGGTCCAGTATTAATTGATATTCCTAAAGATATTGCGATTTTTGAAGGGGAATTTAGCTATGATATGCCTGTTAACCTACCAGGATATCAACCAACAAGTGAACCGAATTATTTACAAATTCGCAAACTAGTGGAAGCAGTAAGTAGAGCGAAAAAACCAGTCATTTTAGCTGGAGCAGGTGTTTTACATGCAAATGGATCTGAAGAGCTAATAAAATACGTAGAACAACAGCAAATACCTGTTGCAAACACGTTACTAGGCTTAGGAGGATTCCCAGCAGATCATTCTTTATTTTTAGGGATGGCTGGTATGCATGGTACTTATACAGCTAACATGGCGCTTTATGACTGTGACTTACTGATCAGTATTGGAGCAAGGTTTGATGACCGAGTTACTGGTAACTTAGAGCATTTCGCGAAAAAAGCAATAGTTGCTCATATTGATATTGATCCTGCAGAGATTGGGAAGAATGTTCCAACTCAAATCCCTATCGTTGGTGATGCAAAGCTTGTTTTAGAGCAATTAATAAAACAAGACGGAAAACAAGGCGATAATAAGGAATGGAATGAACAACTCGCTAATAATAAGCAAGAATATCCATTGGTTTATAACGAAAGTGATACAGAGTTAAAACCGCAAAATATCTTAGAGCTTATTCACAAGTGGACAAAAGGTGAAGCAATCGTTACTACTGATGTAGGTCAGCATCAAATGTGGGCAGCCCAATATTATAACTTTAATAATCCTAATAAATGGGTAACATCAGGTGGACTTGGAACAATGGGCTTTGGCCTACCAGCAGCAATTGGAGCACAATTAGCTGATCGAGAATCAACTGTAGTTGCCATTTTAGGTGACGGTGGTTTCCAAATGACACTTCAAGAGCTTTCAGTCATTCATGAATTAAACTTACCTATTAAAGTTGTTATTTTAAATAACGGAGCTTTAGGTATGGTGAGACAGTGGCAAGAATTATTTTACGAAGAAAGATACTCTCATTCGAAATTTGTTTCTCAACCAGATTTCGTTAAACTATCTGAAGCTTACGGTATTAAAAGTGCTCGTATTGAGAAAAGTGATGAGGGCTGGGAAGAGAAATTGAAAGAAGCTATCACTTCAAATGAACCAGTACTTTTAGATATACATGTATGTAAGAATGAAAATGTCTATCCTATGGTAGCCTCTGGAAAAGGGTTGCATGAAATGGTAGGTGTTAAGCTATGAAAAGAATCATCTCATTAACAGTTCTTAATCAAACTGGAGTTTTAAATAGAATTACAGGTTTATTTTCAAAAAGACATTTCAATATTGAGAGCATAACAGTAGGTCATGCTGAAACAGAAGGTGTTTCACGGATGACACTTGTTGTAAATGTTCAAGAAGAAAAAGAAGTCGAGCAGATTACAAAGCAATTGAATAAGCAAATTGATGTTATTAAGGTTACTGATATTACATCACAATCAATTGTATCAAGAGAGCTGGCGTTAATTAAAGTAATGTCCACTCCAGCGACAAGAATGGAGCTTCAAGGACTCATTCAACCTTTCCGTGCTTCAGTCATTGATGTTAGCCGAGAAAGTGTTGTTGTTCAAGTAACAGGAGAACCTGAGAAAATTGAAGTCTTAATAGATTTATTAAAACCTTATGGTATCAAAGAAATTGCACGAACTGGAACAACAGCTTTCACTCGTGGAACTCAAAGATCTGTAAAAGAAGTTCCAATATCAATTGTATAAAGGTTAGTGATCTTACCTGAATAACACAGGTTTTAAGATTCATATATAAAGCAATTATCTTATTTAATTCTTACTACTATTTTAAGGGAGAGATTATACATGACAAAGGTATATTATAACGGAGACGTAAACGAAGCAGCATTACAAGGGAAAACAGTTGCAATCATTGGATATGGTTCACAAGGGCATGCACACGCATTAAACTTAAAAGAAAGTGGAGTTAATGTAATTGTAGGTGTTCGTCAAGGTGGTTCTTTCAATAAAGCTGTTGAAGATGGTCATACAGTAGTATCAGTTGCTGAGGCAGCAGAGCAAGGCGATTTAGTAATGGTATTACTACCAGATGAGCAACAAGCGAAAGTATATCAAGAAGAAATTAAACCAGGCTTAGAAGCTGGAAACTCTTTAGTATTTGCTCACGGCTTTAACGTACATTTCAGCCAAATCGTACCTCCTACAGATGTTGACGTATTCTTAGTTGCACCAAAAGGTCCAGGACATTTAGTAAGAAGAACATATGAAGAAGGTGCTGGTGTACCTGCATTATTCGCTATCTACCAAGATGTAACTGGTAACGCAAAAGAAACTGCTTTAGCATATGCAAAAGGTGTTGGCTCAGCACGTGCGGGTGTATTAGAAACAACATTTAAAGAAGAAACTGAAACAGATTTATTTGGAGAGCAAGCAGTACTATGTGGTGGTTTAACTTCATTAGTAAAAGCTGGTTTCGAAACATTAGTAGAAGCTGGATACCAACCTGAGGTTGCTTACTTCGAATGTTTACATGAATTAAAATTAATCGTTGACCTAATGTATGAAGATGGTATGGCTGGCATGAGATATTCAATTTCTGATACAGCACAATGGGGTGACTTCGTTTCAGGACCACGCGTAGTAGACAGCAGTTCTAAAGAAGCGATGAAAGAAGTACTTAAAGATATCCAAACAGGTAAATTTGCAAAAGAGTGGATCTTAGAAAACCAAGCTAATCGTCCACAGTTTAATGCAATTAATAACAATGAAAATGAACACCAAATTGAAGTTGTAGGTAAAAAACTTCGTGCAATGATGCCGTTTGTAAAATCTAAACAAAATAAGAAAGAAGCTGTAAGTGTGAGTGCGAAAAATTAACCTTTTTGATACAACGCTCCGTGATGGCGAACAATCTCCAGGCGTTAATCTTAATGTTAGATAAAAGCTTGAGATTGCAAAAACAGCTAGAAAAACTCGGAATGGTCGTTAATGAAGCAGGTTTTCCTGCTTCATTAAAAGGTGATTTATTAGCAGTTCAAGAAATCGCAAAGACAGTCAAAAACAGCTCAGTAACCGGGCTAGCTCCTTGGAAGCAAGTCTACTAAATTAAATCACTAGAAGGGGGATAGAACATGAAAAAAACAATTGCATTATTACCAGGGGATGGAATTGGTAAAGAAGTTGTTGATGTAACAGTTGATATCTTAAAAGCTATTGCAGAACATTTTCATCATCAATTTCAATTTAATTATGGACTTATCGGTGGAGACGCAATAGATCAAAAAGGCAATCCACTGCCAGAAGAAACTATTGCTATTTGTAAGGATTCCGATGCAATTATTTTAGGTGCTGTTGGTGGACCGAAATGGGATCAAAATCCTATGGAACTTAGACCAGAGCGCGGACTATTAGGATTAAGGAAAGAACTTGATTTATTTGCAAATCTACGCCCAATTAAAACATTTGAAAGTTTGTTAGACTCTTCCCCTTTAAAGAAAGAGTATGTTGATGGAGTAGATTTTGTAATCGTTCGAGAGCTAACAGGCGGTTTATATTTCGGCAAGCCAAGTGAACGTATTGTTCATGAGGGTGATGATGCTGTAGTAGATACTTTACTTTATAAGCGTTATGAAATCGAACGAATCCTTGTTTCAGCATTTGAAATTGCTTCTAAGCGTCGCAAACATGTCACATCTGTTGATAAGGCGAACGTATTAGAATCAAGCCGAGTGTGGAGGGAAGTGGCAGAAGAGGTAGCTGCAAGATATCCAGATGTTACCCTAGAGCATATGCTTGTTGATAATGCAGCTATGCAGCTTATCCGCTCACCTAAACAGTTCGATGTTATTGTTACAGAGAATATGTTTGGTGATATATTAAGTGACGAAGCATCGATGATTACAGGTTCACTTGGAATGCTATCATCGGCAAGCTTATCTTCAAGTGGATTGCATTTGTTTGAGCCAGTACATGGTTCAGCTCCAGACATTGCTGGGAAAAACATTGCGAATCCGATTGCAACTATTCTTTCAGCAGCAATGATGCTACGCCAATCATTTGGTTTAGAAGAAGAAGCAAAAGCAATTGAAAAGGCTGTTGATAATGTATTGAATGCTGGTAACAGAACAGCTGACCTTGCTGAAGATGGAAAGGCTGTTTCCACAAAGCAAATAGGTGAAGAGATTAAAAATGCACTTGGAGATGACCATGCAATCTTAAATATTATGGAAGCTTATTCTTAAATCGTAATGTTAAAAGACTGATCTGTAAGTCATTGGAGAGTCAGAGCTAACAATAGACTAATATACTATGTTATCTACTTGATAATAAACGATACCTGAGTTTGAGGGGTCTGACACGTGCATTCGTCAGCCCCTCATTTTTCCATCTATAAAAGGAGGTTTATGACCATGAAGCCAAGAACGATAATTGAAAAGATATATGATGAGCATATAGTTCAGCAAGAACAAGGTAAGCCTGATCTAATTTATATTGACTTACACTTAATACATGAAGTTACATCACCACAGGCGTTTGAAGGATTGCGTGAAAAAAATCGTAAAGTAAGAAGACCAGACAGAACATTTGCTACGATGGATCATAACATCCCTACGGTAAACCGCTTTGTGATTAATGATGAGGTTGCAAAACTTCAAATTGGAGCGTTAGAAAGAAACTGTAAAGAATTTGGAATTCGTTTAGCTGACCTTGAAAGTGAAGATCAAGGAATCGTCCATGTTATTGGCCCAGAATTAGGCTTAACACTTCCAGGTAAAACAATCGTATGTGGTGATAGTCATACATCAACACATGGAGCCTTTGGAGCGATTGCCTTTGGAATTGGTACAAGCGAAGTAGAACATGTTCTAGCAACACAGACATTATGGAGACAACGTCCAAAAACGTTAAACATACATGTTCCAGGAAAGCTACAAAATGGGGTTACAGCAAAGGATGTCATTTTAGCTGTAATTGGTAAATACGGAGTTCGTTTTGGTACAGGTTTTATTATTGAGTTTACAGGTGAGGTTATTGAGAGCTTATCAATGGATGAGCGAATGACAATCTGTAATATGTCGATTGAAGCTGGGGCAAGAGCAGGGCTTATCGCACCGGATGAAACAACCTTCTCTTATATTAAAGGTAGAAAATATGCACCAAAGGGTGAAGAGTTCGATCAGGCAGTAGAATATTGGAAAACGTTAAAAACTGATGAAGGCGCAGAATATGATGAAGTCATTACGTTACAAGGTGAAGACATTGCACCAATGGTAACATGGGGAACAAACCCTGGAATGGCAGTTGGTGTTGACGAAAAGACACCTGATCTAAACGGTTTTCAAAATGAAGAAGAAGTGGATGAAGCAAAGCGTGCCTTTGATTATATGGGATTACAACCAAATATGAAGATTGAGGATATTAAAATTGATCATGTCTTTATTGGGTCTTGTACAAATTCACGTTTAACAGATCTACGCCAAGCAGCAGAAGTTATTAAAGGTCTAAAAGGGCAAAAAGTTGCTCCTGCTGTCAGAGCAATCGTTGTACCTGGTTCTCAAACAGTTAAAAAGGTAGCAGAAGCAGAAGGCTTAGATGTCATTTTTAAAGAAGCTGGCTTTGAATGGAGAGAGTCTGGCTGTAGTATGTGTTTAAGCATGAATAATGATGTTGTTCCAGAAGGAGAACGCTGTGCTTCCACTTCGAATCGTAACTTTGAAGGAAGACAGGGTAAAGGTGCGAGAACACATCTAGTAAGTCCTGCTATGGCAGCAGCAGCAGCATTACACGGTAAATTTGTTGATGTTCGACACATTCAGAAGGAGAAAATTCACGCATAATAAGGAGGGGCAAAATGAAACCTTTTACTACTCATACTGGGAAAATAGCAGTTTTAAATAGAGCAAATGTTGACACAGACCAAATTATTCCAAAGCAATTTCTTAAAAGAATCGAAAAAACAGGCTATGGTCGATTTGCCTTTTTCGATTGGAGATACCTTCCTGATGGATCTGATAATCCAGAATTTGAATTAAATCAAGAGAAAAGTAAGGGAGCCTCTATTTTACTAGCTGGTGAAAATTTCGGTTGTGGATCTTCTCGGGAGCATGCTCCATGGGCTTTGTCAGATTACGGATTTCAAGTTATTTTAGCACCTTCCTATGCAGATATTTTCCATCAAAACTGTCTGAAAAATGGGTTGTTGCCAATTACTTTAGATCAATCTGTTTTAGATGTTATCCGACAAAAGTCAAACGCTGAAGGATACGAACTAAAAATAGACTTAGAAGAGCAAAAGCTTACAGATAGCGATAATCTTTCAGAATCATTTGCAGTTGATCCATACTGGAAGGATATGCTGTTATATGGGAAAGACGAAATTGACTTAACACTAAACTATAACGAAAAAATTCAAAAATTTGAAGAAAGTAGAGCTGCATTTCTATAATGCCAGCTCTTTTTTTTGCTCAAAACTTTTTTCATATAGATACCGCTTGTTTTCCAAGAGTTGGATTGATAAACTTGTAAGCAAAGATTTGCTGCTGGAGTTGACCAACATATGAATGAGAAAAAGCGTTCAAAGATCATACCCTTCCCTAATTTGCAAGAACGTTACATAGATAAGGGAATGGCTTTATTAAAAGAGAAAAAGTATCATGAGGCACTTGATATGTTTTCTGAGGCTAAAAAATTAAATGAAGATAAAGCAGAGCTCTATTTAGGAATGGCAATTTGTTTTATGGAGCTTGGAGAACTAACAGAGGCGAAAGACATTTGTAAGAAAATGCTCTTGGAGGATATCGGTCACTACTTCACGGTATTACAAATTTATTTAACGATTTTAATCCAGCTTCGAGAATACCATGAAGTTCAAACAACAATTGAAGCTGTTTTAGAAGAGAATCATCTTCCTGCAGAAAGTGCGGAGCATTTTTATAAATTATTAGAATTCAGTCGGAAAATGACTCAAAACGATGAAGATATTTTTGAAGATGATAATGATGAGGGTACGACATATATTGAAGACATCCTTGAAAACACAAATAAGCAAATGGCTTATATCCAATCATTACAAGATCGAAATTTAAGTAAACATTACTCATCTCTAAAGGTCCTATTAGAAAATCCAAATAGTCATCCGATGATTAAATCTATGATTTTACATCTAATGATAGAAAATGAAGTTGAAAAAGAAGTGACAGTGTACAAATTTGGCGAAACCGTCACGGTCATACCTGCAAAGCTCAATGATATTGCCGATTTACCATTTACGAAGAAAGTCCTAAATATATTAGATGACACGTTAGGGCAAGAAAATCCCACTCTTTTTGAGGCGGTAAAAGAGCTTTGGATTAGACATTTATATGTTCTTTTCCCACTTCTTCCTCAACCGACAAATGCTAATTTATGGGCTGCTGCTCTTCATATTGTTGGATATGAGATGCATGGAATAACAATAGATCAAGTGGAAGTTCAGCAAATGTACGAGCTATCTCTACCGACATTACAAGAAGTATGTAAAAAAATATATCAAATAGAAGAAATTTCTTATATGCAAATATGAGGCTATATGTTGAAAGGAATGTTTTCTATGTTATAATAAAATGGTTGCAAAATAGTGATCATCGTATACAAGGTCTTTTTAGTGTGGGCAAAAAATGGGCCTTCTTTTTTATCTAGTTCCAACCTGTCATATAAGCGGTTGACAATAGGAACAAAGGTAGTGAAACGAACATCGGTGGGGATGAGGAGAATCTCACGTCTGGGAGTTTCAATAATGCGAAATCCTTAAGCATGGTTAGTATTCGGTTATTTTTACCGTACATAAAACAGGTATATCATAGTGTTTGATTGTTTAAACTGGACAAGCAACCACCATTTACCTATCACTTATTCGCACAATCATTATAGATTTTTGGAGGGAACAACACATGTCAGTAAAATGGGAAAAATTAGAGGGGAACGATGGCGTTCTTACGGTTGAAGTTTCTGCAGAGGACTTCACAAAAGCACTTGATGAAGCATTTAAAAAGGTAGTTAAGCAGGTTTCTATTCCTGGATTCCGTAAAGGTAAAATTCCACGTGGTATGTTCGAACAACGCTTCGGTGTAGAATCTCTTTATCAAGATGCATTAGATATTATCTTACCTACAGCATATCCTAATGCAGTTGATGAAGCTGGAATTGAACCAGTTGATCGTCCTGAAATTGATGTTGAACAAGTTGAAAAAGGTAAAAGCTTAATTTTCACTGCAAAGGTTACAGTTAAACCAGAAGTTAAATTAGGTGAATATAAAGGTCTAGAAGTTGAAAAATTAGACGACACTGTAACAGATGAAGATGTGGAGAATGAATTAAAACAACTTCAAGAACGTCATGCAGAATTAGCTGTTAAAGAAGAAGGCGCGATTGAAAACGGTGATACTGCTGTTCTTGACTTTGATGGGTATGTTGATGGTGAAGCTTTTGAAGGTGGAGCAGCAGAAAATTACTCACTAGAAATTGGTTCAGGTTCATTCATCCCTGGATTTGAAGAGCAACTTATCGGTTTAGAAGCTGGAGCTGAGAAGGATGTTGAAGTAACATTCCCTGAAGAATATCACGCTGAGAATCTTGCAGGAAAGCAAGCTGTTTTTAAAGTGAAGATTCATGAAATTAAAGCAAAAGAACTTCCAGCATTAGACGATGAATTTGCTAAAGATGTTAACGAAGAAGTTGAAACACTTGAAGAACTTAAAGCTCAAACAAGAACTCGTCTTGAAGAAGCTAAAAAGACTGAAGCTGAAAATCAACTAAGAGACACTTTAGTTGAAAAAGCTGCTGAAAGTGTAGAAGTTGATATTCCAAATGCATTAATTGAAAACGAAATTTCACGTATGATGCAAGAGTTTGAGCAACGTCTTCAAATGCAAGGTATGAATCTTGACTTATACTTCCAATTCTCAGGTCAAGATGAAGAAGCATTAAAAGCTCAAATGAAAGTTGATGCAGAGAAACGTGTAAAATACAACTTAACACTTGAAGCAATTGTTAAAGCAGAGAACATTGAAGTTTCTGATGAGGATGTTGAAGCAGAATTAACTAAAATGGCTGAAATGTACAATATGCCAATTGAAAATATCAAACAAGCATTAGGCGGATCAGCTGATGGTCTTAAAGAAGATTTAAAAGTTCGTAAAGCGATCGATTTTCTTGTGGAAAATAGCAAAGTTGTTGCATAATAATAATTAAAGAACAAGGCGCGAGTGGATCGTGCCTTGTTTTGTACAATTATGTTTTATTTATATTCCTTTGGGAATGATATAAGAAAGCCAATACATACATACACATGAAGTAATATAATAAGTAATAATTCGAAAAGGGTTAACATGCTAACAAATAGGGAAATGGAAATACAGTACAATGACACTTTTTTCTATTTTTCAACTTTGTAACCTTTTTCAAAGTTGAAGTAGTATCATTACCTGTCAACGTGTTACTTATGGTAAAATGCAATACATACCTGTTTTAAAATTAGTTTCTTTACATATGTGTAAAGAAAAGCATCCACCTGCTATTGCCTGACATGGTTGGGAAAGATAGACATTAAATTAGGGTTGGGTAGAATTATTAAAGAATGAGATAAAGATATAAGGGGTGAAACAATGTTTAAATTTAACGACGAAAAAGGACAATTGAAATGTTCATTTTGTGGTAAAACCCAAGATCAGGTTCGAAAGTTAGTAGCTGGACCTGGAGTATACATATGTGATGAGTGTATTGAGCTTTGCACTGAAATCGTTGAAGAAGAGCTAGGCACTGAAGAAGAAGTTGAATTTAAAGATGTTCCAAAACCGAAAGAAATTGATGAAATTTTAGATGAATATGTTATTGGTCAAGACCAAGCTAAGAAATCTCTAGCTGTTGCCGTATATAATCATTATAAACGAATTAATTCTAACAGTAAGATTGATGATGTTGAGCTTTCTAAAAGTAACATTGCAATGATCGGTCCTACTGGAAGTGGTAAAACATTGCTTGCTCAAACATTAGCACGTATATTAAATGTTCCTTTTGCTATTGCTGATGCAACATCATTAACAGAAGCAGGTTATGTAGGTGAAGATGTTGAAAACATTTTGTTAAAACTAATTCAAGCAGCTGACTATGATGTTGAAAAAGCAGAAAAGGGCATTATTTATATCGATGAAATCGATAAGGTTGCTCGTAAATCTGAGAATCCTTCCATTACACGTGATGTATCAGGAGAAGGTGTTCAGCAAGCATTGCTTAAAATTCTTGAAGGTACGGTAGCAAGTGTTCCTCCACAAGGTGGAAGAAAACATCCACACCAAGAATTTATTCAAATTGATACAACCAACATTCTATTCATTTGTGGTGGAGCGTTTGATGGCATTGAACAAATAATTAAACGCCGTCTTGGTAAAAAAGTTATTGGATTTGGTTCAGACAACAAAAATGCAGATTTAGATAAAAAAGCTCTACTTTCACAAGTATTACCAGAAGATTTATTAAAATTTGGTTTAATACCAGAATTTATTGGTCGATTACCTGTCATTGCGAGCTTAGAGCCACTTGATGAAGATGCACTAGTTGAAATCCTAACGAAACCAAAAAATGCTCTAGTAAAACAATATCAGAAAATGCTTGATCTAGATGGAGTTGAACTTGAGTTTGAAGAGGGAGCACTGATGGAAATTGCTAAAAAGGCAATTGAAAGAAAAACTGGTGCCCGCGGTCTTCGTTCAATTATCGAGGGTATTATGCTTGATATGATGTTTGACCTACCGTCTAGAGACGATATTACGAAAACAATTATAACAGCTGAGACTGTTACTGGTAACATCTCGCCAAAGCTTGTCTTAAATGATGGGACAGTTATACAAGATGATAAAAAACATCTGCTTAAGTTAGCAATTGTTTAATGATAGAAAGGAAGCTGATATATATCAGCTTCCTTTTTCGTTGTATTCAAAAAAAGGGTCTCTAGCCCCGACATATTATACTTACTTATAACATCAGCTATCCCTTCAAATTTAGAAAGTACTTGTAATATGCAATAGACGTTTTAAAAGAAAAACATGTTTATTCCTGCAAAACCTCGGAGATACTAGCTATAAATAACCGCTTCATACAAAAAGCACCTACAAATATTTTGCCTAAGCAAAAAGGCAAGCAAAAGCTTGTCTTTTGTCAGCTTTAAGTAAAAAGGGAATCCATAGTACATAATAGGCACTTTCATTTTCTTTATGGTTTGCTTTGTTTAATGACTGATCTACTAAGTAGACATAGGACAAGATAAAAAAATAACCTACAAGGCCGGAGAGTATACTTTTTTTATATGATCTAAGTATAATCCGTCTATTTTTCAACTTGTAGCGGTAATCAAGACACCTTAGCAGGAGGGACTACAATGAGTTGGACAAGTATCGCTTTGTTTATTCAGTTGTTTTTTGGGATTATTATCGGGATGTATTTCTGGAATTTATTAAAAAACCAAAGAACTCAAAAAATCTCGATTGACCGTGAATCTAAAAAAGAAATGGAACAATTACGGAAGATGAGGGCGATTCGTTTAACAGAACCTTTAGCTGAAAAAGTAAGACCAAAAAGTTTTCAGGATATAGTTGGACAAGAGGATGGAATTCGTTCATTACGAGCAGCCCTTTGTGGTTCAAATCCACAGCATGTGATTATTTATGGACCACCAGGAGTAGGGAAAACTGCTGCTGCTAGACTTGTGTTAGAGGAAGCAAAAAGAAATGTGAAATCACCCTTCAAAGAAAATGCTGTCTTTGTTGAATTGGATGCAACAACAGCTAGGTTTGATGAAAGAGGAATTGCTGATCCTTTAATTGGCTCTGTGCATGATCCAATTTATCAAGGAGCAGGTGCAATGGGGCAAGCAGGTATCCCGCAGCCAAAGCAAGGTGCAGTAACAAATGCACATGGTGGAGTCTTATTTATTGATGAAATTGGCGAATTGCACCCAATCCAAATGAATAAGCTATTAAAAGTATTAGAAGATCGGAAAGTGTTTTTAGAAAGTGCATACTATAATGAAGAAAATACACAAATCCCAACACATATCCATGATATTTTTAAAAATGGTTTGCCGGCTGATTTTCGTTTAATTGGTGCAACGACTAGAACACCAAATGAAATTCCACCTGCAATACGATCAAGATGTCTTGAGGTATTCTTTAGAGATCTTGAGCAAGATGAGCTTTCAATTGTCGCGAAAAAGGCAGCGACTAAGGTTGATATGATCGTAAGTGATGAAGGAATAGATATGCTAACTTCATATGTCCGTAATGGCCGTGAAGTAGTAAATTTAATGCAAATTGCTACAGGTATGGCAATGTCTGAGGAACGAAATGAAATAACTTTAGAGGACATTAAGTGGGTTATCCATTCAAGCCAATTAACACCTAGACATGAGAAAAAGATTAATAAAAAGGCGAAGGTCGGTTTAGTAAATGGATTAGCTGTCTATGGCCCTAATACAGGTGCACTTTTAGAAATAGAAGTGACAGTTATCCCAGCTGAGAAAGATAAAGGTACCATTAATATTACCGGTATTGTCGAGGAAGAGAGTATTGGTGACCGATCAAAATCGATTAGAAGAAAAAGTATGGCAAAAGGATCAATTGAAAATGTGATAACTGTACTCCGCTCTATGGGGATTAAAGCAGGAGATTATGATATTCACGTAAATTTCCCAGGTGGTACACCAATAGACGGTCCATCTGCAGGTATTGCAATGGCAACTGGAATCTTTTCAGCTATTCATAAAATTGCTATTGATAATAAGGTAGCTATGACAGGTGAAATTAGTATACATGGCAATGTTAAGCCTATTGGTGGAGTCATTCCGAAAATAAAAGCTGCTAAAAAAGCTGGAGCAAAAACAGTAATCATTCCGCAGGAAAATATGGAATCGATCATAAAAGGTATTGAAGGAATTGACATTGTCCCTGTTACAAATTTACAAGAAGTATTTGACTTAGCCCTTGTAAATCCACCAACAGAAAAAGCCAATCCTTTGCTTCAAAATAGCCTACAAGCATATCCACATCAGGAATCTGTCTAATTAAAAATCGGGGTCAGACTCCTATAGAGTTAATTGCTAATTACTTAGTGAAAACCGGGGTCAGACCCCTATAGAGTTAATTGCTATTTATTTAGTGAAAAACTTTGTAGGGGTCTGACCCCTTTATAGAGCTTTTACTAAGTATTTAGTGAACAGCCTTATAGGGGTCAGACCCTTTTTCTAGAAATTTTCTTTTTCAACTCAAAGTGAATAGGGTATACTACCTAAATGAGAAAAGTGGTTACAAATAGACACTAGTAAAAGAATAGGATAGAATTGTACAAAGAACTAACTATTATGTCATGGAGGTGTAAGCGCATGGCGAAATCAAATACTCAAATCGTCCCCCTCCTACCGTTACGAGGCTTGCTAGTATATCCAACGATGGTACTACACCTTGATGTAGGGAGAGATAAATCTGTTCAGGCGTTAGAAAAAGCAATGATGGATGATCATATCATCTTTTTAACGACACAAAAAGAGATTGCGATAGATGAGCCAAAAAAAGAAGATATTTACGAAATAGGAACATTAACGAAAATAAAACAAATGTTAAAATTACCGAATGGAACCATTCGAGTACTTGTTGAAGGTTTAGAGCGTGGCGAAATTAAACGCTTTGTTACAGAAGATGAATATTATTCTGTTGAAGTTTCTATCTATCAGGACCCAGATGTTAAGAGTGTTGAAGAAGAAGCCTTAATGAGAACAATGCTAGAATATTTTGAGCAATACATAAAGCTTTCAAAAAAGGTATCGGCTGAAACATATGCTACTGTATCAGATATAAATGAGCCTGGAAGAATGGCAGATATTATTGCCTCACATTTACCTCTAAAGCTAAAAGAAAAGCAAGAGGTACTTGAAACACTTGATTTAAGAGAAAGACTGAATAAAGTAATTTCAATCATTCATAATGAGAAGGAAGTCCTACAGCTTGAGAAGAAGATCGGCCAGCGTGTGAAACGTTCTATGGAACGTACACAAAAAGAATATTATCTTCGTGAGCAAATGAAAGCTATTCAAAAAGAGCTTGGTGAAAAAGAAGGTAAGGTTGGTGAAGTATCATCACTAACTGAGCGAATTGAACAAGCAGGTATGCCTGATCATATAAAATCAGTCGCTTTCAAGGAATTGGATCGTTATGAAAAAGTTCCTTCAAGCTCTGCTGAAAGTGCTGTTATCCGAAACTATATTGAATGGCTTCTATCATTACCTTGGACAAATGCAACAGAAGATCGTTTAGATATCAATATAGCAGAAGAAATACTCAATGAGGATCATTACGGCCTTGATAAAGTGAAAGAACGTGTTTTAGAGTACTTAGCTGTTCAACAACTAACAAACTCTTTAAAAGGACCGATTCTTTGCTTAGCTGGCCCTCCAGGTGTTGGAAAAACTTCGTTAGCACGTTCAGTCGCAAAGTCGTTAAATCGCCATTTCGTCCGTATTTCACTTGGTGGTGTTAGGGACGAATCTGAAATTCGTGGACATCGCCGTACATATGTAGGCGCCATGCCAGGTAGAATTATTCAGGGAATGAAAAAGGCTGGAACGATTAATCCAGTGATTCTTTTAGATGAAATTGATAAAATGTCAAATGATTTTAGAGGAGATCCATCTTCAGCATTGCTTGAAGTGTTAGATCCTGAGCAAAATCATAGCTTCAGTGATCATTATGTTGAAGAAACATACGATCTATCAAAGGTAATGTTTATTGCGACAGCAAACAACTTAGCTACAATTCCAGGACCGCTTCGTGATCGTATGGAAATTATTAATATCGCGGGCTATACAGAGCTTGAAAAAGTTCATATTGGGAAGGATCATTTACTACCAAAGCAACTGAAAGAGCATGGTCTTAAAAAATCTCATTTGCAAATTCGAGATGACGCAATTCTAAGCATTATTCGTTTTTACACGAGAGAAGCTGGTGTGCGTGGTCTAGAACGTCAGCTAGCTACAGTATGTCGAAAAGCTGCAAAGCTCATTGTAAAAGAAGAACGTAAAAAGATTATCATAACTGATAAAAACCTTGAAGATTATCTTGGTAAAAACCGTTTTAGATATGGTCAAGCGGAACTCGAAGATCAAATTGGTGTTGCAACAGGATTAGCCTATACGACTGTTGGTGGAGATACTTTATCAATTGAAGTATCTGTATCACCAGGTAAAGGTAAGCTTATTCTAACTGGTAAACTAGGCGATGTTATGAAGGAGTCTGCACAAGCTGCGTTTAGTTACATACGATCACGTGCAGAAGAGCTTCAAATTGATCGAGAGTTCCATGAAAAAAATGACATTCATATTCACGTACCTGAGGGTGCTGTTCCGAAAGATGGACCGTCAGCTGGTATTACAATGGCAACAGCGTTAATCTCAGCATTAACAGGAAGACCGGTTAGGAAAGAGGTTGGAATGACAGGAGAAATCACCTTGCGAGGAAGAGTTCTACCGATTGGTGGTTTAAAAGAAAAAACACTAAGTGCCCACCGTGCCGGCTTGACGAAAATAATCGCTCCAAGGGATAATGAAAAAGATTTAGATGACATTCCAGAAAGTGTTCGTAATGAGCTTACCTTTGTGCTTGTGTCACATCTAGATGAAGTATTAAAACATGCATTAGCAGAGGAGAAGCAATGAAAGTAACTAGTTCAGAAATCGTAATAAGTGCAGTAAAGCCAGACCAATATCCAGCTGTGGATCTTCCCGAGATTGCATTGGCAGGACGTTCAAATGTTGGGAAGTCATCATTTATTAATAAAATGCTTGCAAGAAAAAGCCTTGCAAGAACATCTTCAAAACCTGGAAAAACACAAACTTTAAATTTTTATATCATTAATGAAATTTTGCATTTTGTTGATGTTCCGGGTTATGGATATGCAAAGGTAAGTAAAAAAGAGCGTGAAGCATGGGGGAAAATGATTGAAACGTATATAACAACTCGTGAACAGCTTCGAGCTGTTGTGCTGTTAATAGACGTTCGTCATCCACCATCAAAAGATGATGTCTTAATGTACGGATTTTTAAAGCATTATGAAATTCCAACAATTATTGTCGCTACAAAAGCAGATAAAATTCCAAAAAGCAAATGGCAAAAGCATGTGAAGGTCATTAAAGATTCATTAAACATGGAAAAGTCAGACTCATTTGTTTTATTTTCATCTGAAACAGGACAAGGTAAAGATGAAGCGTGGAAAATTATCGAAAGTTACACATCATAAATAAAGAGGCTGACTATTTGATCTGAACCCAAAAAGTTAGACATGAATATTAAGCAGCTTCCTGGGCATGAGTTCGGTATTGAACCGGACTCATGCCTTTTAATTTTTCCTTAATTCGTTTGTGATTGTAATAGTAAATATTATCCTCTAATTCTTGATTGAAATGTTCCATACTCTCAAATTCTTTAAGATAAAGTAACTCACTCTTTAATAAGCCAAAGAAACTCTCCATGACTGCGTTATCTAAACAATTACCTTTTCGAGACATGCTTTGTGTAATCCCTT
>NZ_JAGDEL010000031.1 GCF_017497975.1 Metabacillus bambusae
CAAGATGAGATTTCCCATAGCGTAAGCTAGTAAGATCCCTGAAAGATGATCAGGTTGATAGGTCTGAGGTGGAAGCGCGGTGACGTGTGGAGCTGACAGATACTAATCGATCGAGGACTTAACCTAAATAGAAAAGCGGAAGAAGCTTAGCTTTTATCCATAGGGAATTGGAGCGACCTTAGAAGAAGTCGTTCTTTGACTTCGTACGAGAGAGTGAAATTACCGTAGGATTTGGCTTCTGTAGCTGGACAAAGTAAGAGCGTAAACTCAGTTAAGTGAATTGAATTGTGAATCGTTATCTAGTTTTGAAGGAATATCCCTTCAACTTAATAAATTATCTGGTAATGATGGCGAAGAGGCCACACCCGTTCCCATGCCGAACACGGAAGTTAAGCTCTTCAGCGCCGATGGTAGTTGGGGGTTTCCCCCTGTGAGAGTAGGACGTTGCCGGATAAGAGAGAGAAGATCAGTAGAGATACTGGTCTTTTTTGTAGATTTTTTTATAAACCGCAAGGTTTAATAATTTAGAAATGAAGACAAATTTAAATTACTAGCCTGAGGCTTGGGAGAAGCATATAAAGGAACTTCTACTAAGAACGCCACGTCCTGTGGCAACGTAGAAGTCAGCACATCCTGTGCAAGTAAGGAAGCGCAGAGAGTGAAGACCGGAATGTGCGTTCTTGGCACATGAGGATCTGAATGAACAAGCTGACGAAGAGATTCGCCGCTTATCGCAAGCCGATATCCGAACACGGAAGTTAAGCTCTCTGCGCCGATGGATACATAATAAGGATCTTCTGCTAAAAGCGCCACGTCCTGTGGCAACGCAGAAGTCAGCACATCCTGTTCAAGTCCTGTGAGAGTAGGTAAGAGAGAAAAAGATCAGTAGAGATACTGGTCTTTTTTGTCGGTGTATTTTAAAAGTGAAATGCTTAAATTCTGAAATGAGCAAATTTGAACTACTAACCTAAGGCTAGGGAAGAAGTATAAAAATAAAATACATGACGTTTTTTAAGTTTTTATTCAAGACAAACACAAAAGAAGTTATCCGTACATAGAGTAAAGAAAACAATATTAATTAAATTCTAAATTGTGTATACAATGTAGAGGTTTGGGCAAACTATAAAGTATGGAGGTGGAGAAAATGAATTCTAATAGTTTACAAAGTTCTAAAGGGGAAACTTGTATAATATGTGATATAGAAAAAATGGCAGGAATTCATCTCTATACGAGTTTTATTTGTGTAGATTGTGAAAAAAAAATGACTAGTACACAAACATCTGATCCTAAATACCAATATTACTTAGAAAAATTAAGAAGGGTAAAAAACCCGCCACTATACTCATAATAAAAAACTAAAACCTATTAAAAAGGACTGACTTCAATCAGTCTTTTTTATGTTTACTTAAGTTAATAAGTCATACATAAATTTTTATATTGAGACTAAGTATATACTCATCAAGTGAAGTATTGTTATAATTATTTTATATAAAATAAAGGACGCTGATATATGCATGGAAACACCCCTCTTTACAGCATTAATGCAACATACGAAGAGGAACCCTCTGTCCTTACATGTTCCTGGACATAAAAATGGGACTATCTTTATGAATCAAGCAGAACAGATCTATAGAGGAATTTTACCTTTCGATGTTACAGAGCTAACTGGATTGGATGATTTGCACCATCCTAAAGAAGCGATAGCAAAGGCGCAACAGCTAACGGCAACATTATACGGTGTGCAGAATACATACTTCTTAGTGAACGGGTCAACGGTTGGAAACTTAGCGATGATTTTAGCTTCCAGTAGTAAAAATGATGAGGTTCTAGTCCAAAGAAATTCTCATAAATCAATCATCAATGGAATTCAATTAGCTGGGGCTAGTCCGATTTTTTTGTCACCTAAAGTGGATAATGAGTATCAAGTACCTTCATATGTTGAGATAGAGACTATAAAGGAAGCAATAAGACGTTATCCAAAGGCAAAAGCATTAATTTTAACAAATCCAAATTATTACGGCTTAACAATAGATTTAACTGCAATTATTCAGCTTGCTCACAAACACAGGATCCCTGTACTAGTGGATGAGGCACATGGAGCTCATTTTATAGCAGGGAATGAATTTCCTACTTCAGCAATAGAATCAGGTGCAGATATTGTTGTTCATTCTGCCCATAAAACATTACCTGCAATGACAATGGGTTCATTCCTTCATTTTAATAGTAAGTTAATTGATAAGGAAAAGCTTGATTTTTATTTATCAGTTCTGCAAAGTAGTAGTCCATCATATCCGATAATGGCATCATTAGATCTAGCTAGAGCTTATCTTAAAGGTATAAAGGAAGATAAAAAACAGGGCGAAATATTACAAGCAATAGAGTCTGTGAAGCAGCAAATACATTCTATTGATGAAATAGACATCGTCCGATCTACTGATAAATTAGTGAGGACTGATCCATTAAAGGTTACGATACGTTCAACAAATGGTTTAACAGGATTTGAACTTCAAGACTACTTTGAATCACAAAATATTTTTGCGGAACTAGCTGATCCTACTAACTTGCTGTTTATCTTACCACTCGCTAACACGATAGTAAGAATAGACGAACTAGAAAAAATAAAAGGAAAGTTTCCTAATCCCTCTCACTCTACATTTAACAGACAACTAGTCCATTCTAAAATTAGTCAATCTAATAGTATCCAACCATTAGAAAAGCCATATTCATATTTGAATGAATGTGAAAGGAAGCTGGTAGCATTTGATGAGGCAATTGGCTATTATTCAGCAGAATCAATTATTCCATATCCACCTGGAATACCATTTATTATGATTGGTGAGACAATAACTACTATATTAATTGAACAATTAACAGAACTAATAAAATCTGGAGTAAGTATTCAAGGTGATCGTAATATACAACAAGGAAAACTAGCTATATTTATGAAAAGAAGGTGAGCATTTTGAAAGGGAAATTTATAACGTTTGAAGGGCCAGAAGGAGCTGGTAAGACGACGGTTTTAGAATTGCTAATGGTAGAATTACAGCAATCTGGCATTGATGCTATCTTTACTAGAGAGCCTGGAGGTATTAGCATATCAGAAAAGATTCGTGAAGTGATATTAAATAAAGAACATACAGAGATGGATTCAAGAACAGAAGCACTTCTTTATGCTGCTGCTAGAAGACAGCATCTTGTCGAGAAGGTTATACCTTCAATAAACAAAGGAAAAACTGTATTTTGTGATAGATTTATCGATAGTTCCTTAGCATATCAAGGGTATGCAAGAGGGTTAGGTATTGATGAAGTCCTTTCAATAAATGAATTTGCCATTAATGGGTTCATGCCTGACTTAACCTTTTATTTTAAGATTGATCCTGAAAATGGACTTAAAAGAATTGCAAAAAGTGAGGAAAGAGAGAAAAATCGTCTCGATTTAGAAGACCTTTCATTCCATAAAAAAGTTCAGGAGGGTTATGAGAAGGTTATTACTAGGTTTAAAGAAAGAATTATTGTAATTGATGCTGAGCAACCAATTGAAGAAGTAGTTTCTGACGTAAGAAATGCTTTGAAAAAGCATTTTCAATTTTAATCTCCAGTTGGCATTAAATTACTATTAAACAAGCAATGAATCACATAGATGAACATGTTACAATATAAGGAGGCCTTTCATTATGAAATTAGTTATTGTCGTTGTACAAGATCAAGATAGTAATAAACTATTGAATGCGTTGATGGAGCATAATTTCCGTGTAACAAAATTATCTAGTTCAGGTGGATTCCTAAAGTCTGGTAATACGACATTTATGATAGGGACAGAAGATATAAGAGTTGATAAAGCCTTACAAATCATTAGGGATAATTGTAAATCGAGAGATCAACTAGTTGCACCAGTTTCACCTATGGGAGGAAATGCTGATTCCTTTATCCCATATCCTGTAGAAGTAGAGGTTGGCGGTGCAACAGTTTTTGTTATTCCTGTGGAGCAGTTTCATCAATTTTAATGTGATATAGATGGATTAATAATCTTTTTCATAACAGATGGTGGCGATACAACGCCATGGGGGTTTTTATGAAAATTAGTCAAGATATTCGTTCAACAATGGATAAACGAGGTTTAGAGCAAAAAGCTGCACAAACAACTTCTAAAGGGTTTCAAGATTTAATTTCGAAGCAAGGGAACAAGCTTCAGATGGAACAATTAAATAAGTTGTTAGTAAATATTGAAGATGCAGGACGTCGCGTTTCTAAATCAAGGAATTTTAGTGATCTCTCAAAATATAAATTATTGGTTAAGAAATTTATACATGAGGCTGTTGAATATGGCATGACAATGAAACAGTCAAGAAGTTGGGATTACAATGGAAATAGTCGGTCTTTAAAAATTATTGAACAGGTAGATAAATCACTTGTTGAATTAGCCGACGAAATTGTGAACAAGGAAAGCTCAACAATCGATATCCTTGCAAAAATAGGTGAAGTTAAGGGATTGCTTATCAACCTATATACGTAGGGAGTGAGAATAGGAATGGCGAAAAATTGGCAAGAATTAGCGTCATATCAACCGCGTGTTATTAAGTTACTAGCGAACAGTATTCAAAAGCATCGGTTAGCGCATGCCTATCTATTTGAGGGGAAGAAGGGTACAGGGAAAAAGGACATAGGGATCCTTCTAGCAAAAAGTTTCTTTTGTGAAAATCTCCAAGATTATAAGCCGTGTGATAGTTGTAAAAATTGTAAGAGGATACAATCTGGTAACCATCCAGATGTTCATATTGTTGAGCCTGATGGTCTTTCTATAAAGAAAGGACAGATTCAAGCGCTACAAGAGGAATTTTCAAAATCAGGTGTTGAATCTAATAGAAAGCTCTATATGATCATTCACGCTGATAAAATGACGGTAAATGCTGCAAACAGTTTATTGAAGTTTTTAGAGGAACCGAATGCAAATACAATTGCAATTCTAATGACTGAGCAGTATCATAAAATCTTGAATACGATCCTATCTCGTTGTCAGCTATTATCTTTTCAACCTTTACAACCAAAATTTATCGAAGAAGCACTTATTGAATCAAGCATTCCTAAGCATTTAGCAGCTCTCGTCTCACAGCTAACGAATGATACGGAAGCAGCAATTGAGATTGCACAAGATGATTGGTTTGCGCAAGGAAGATTGAAAGTGATAAAATTATATGAAATAGTCGTTAATCGAAAAGGACAGGCACCAATCTATGTTCATACAGATTGGATGAGCCACTTTAATGATAAAGATAAGCAAGAAACAGGGTTAGACTTGTTATTATATATATATAAAGATGTTTTATCGGTCCAATTAGGAAACGAGGAACAAGTCATTTATCAAGACTTGATTCAGCAAATAAAGCAGCATGCCCTTCAAATGACACAAAGAAGTGTGACTGAGAAGATTACTTCTATTTTAGAGGCTAAAAAAAGGCTTCATGCCAATGTAAATCCACAATTATTGATGGAAAAATTGGTTTTAACATTGCAGGAGGGATAAGTTTGTATGATGTTGTAGGTGTTCGTTTCAAAAAGGCGGGCAAAATATATTATTTCGACCCTAATGGTCTTCATATAGAGGATGACGACTTTGTAATTGTAGAAACAATTCGTGGTATTGAATACGGTAAAGTCGTATTAAATAATAAAAGGGTTGAGGAGAATGACGTAGTACTCCCCTTAAAAAAGGTCATCCGACTTGCAGATGATAAAGACAGACTGATGGTTCAGGAAAATCAAGATGCAGCAGAAGAAGCTTATGATGTGTGTCAAAAGAAGGTTTCTGAACACGGTTTAGATATGAAATTAGTCGATGTCGAATATACATTTGACCGTAATAAAGTGATTTTTTATTTCACAGCAGATGGTCGCGTTGACTTCCGTGAGCTTGTCAAGGATTTGGCGGCTATTTTTAAAACACGAATTGAGCTTAGACAAATTGGTGTTCGAGATGAAGCAAAAATGTTAGGTGGAATTGGACCTTGTGGCCGCATGTTATGTTGTTCTACATTTTTAGGTGATTTTGAGCCTGTTTCGATTAAAATGGCTAAAGATCAAAACTTGTCTTTAAATCCAACAAAAATTTCGGGCTTATGTGGTCGTTTAATGTGCTGTTTAAAGTATGAAAACGATGAGTATGAATCTGCTAAAGAACTTTTACCGGATTTAGGCGAAATGATTGGTACTCCTAATGGACTAGGTAAGGTTATTGGCCTAAATATATTAGAGCAAATTATACAGGTAAATCTAGTAGAACAGGAACGCGTGGTAGAATACACTTGGGATGAATTGCAGAAAGAAGGCGTAGTTCCAATGCAATCCACAGATTGATGAGGTGGAACAAGTGGATAAAAAAGAGATATTTGAATCTATAAACAGCATGGAACAACAAATAGGATCTTTATACACTCAATTGGGTGAGTTGAAGCAATATCTAGGTGAACTCATTGAAGAAAATCACCATTTAATAATCGAAAATGAGAATTTACGCCGTAGATTAGATTCAACATTAATTAACCCAACTAGTGTGAAAACAAAGGAAAAAAAATCAAAGGAAAAGCAACAAACGAAACATAATCAAATTGATATAGGTGAAGGGTATGATAACTTAGCAAGATTGTATCAAGAAGGTTTTCATATTTGTAACTTACATTATGGCAGTATTCGTAAAGATGGAGATTGTTTATTTTGCTTATCATTCCTAAATAAGAAGTAATGCGGCTGACTCATGATGGTTTGCCCTCTAGAAGAACCATGGAGGGACAAAACCCTTTGATATGTGTCAGTCTTTTTTTATCGTTTCAGGATTATTGCTAGGAGCCACAGCTAGATACGGAGTATTCCGTTTTCGCGTCACTAACCGTCTCTTGCGCTTTTGTTCTTTATTTCTAAAAGGAGTCATACATTTATGGTGAAATTAATAGGTGATGAAAGATTAGATTATTTATTAGCTGAGGATCTTAGGATTATTCAGAGTCCAACAGTCTTTTCTTTTTCTTTAGATGCAGTCTTACTTTCTAGGTTTACCTATATGCCCATTCAAAAAGGGAATATTATTGATTTGTGTACAGGGAATGGGATCATTCCATTAATACTAAGTACAAGAACAAAGGGTAAAGTAATTGGAGTGGAGATTCAGGAGAGACTGTATGATATGGCAGTAAGAAGTATTGCTTATAATAAACTAGAACATCAGTTAGAAATGATTCATGGTGATCTTAAAGATATGCCGAAGGAGCTAGGGTTTGGGAAATTCGATGTTGTCACATGTAATCCTCCTTATTTCGCTACCCCTCAGAGGGATAAACAAAATTTAAATGAGCATCTTGCAATTGCCAGGCATGAGATCCTTTGTACATTAGAGGATGTTATTAGAGCTAGTAGTCAGCTTGTGAAGCAAGGTGGGAAGATTGCACTTGTACATCGACCTGGTAGGCTTGTTGATATTGTAGAATTAATGAGGAAATATGGAGTTGAACCAAAACGAATTCAATTTGTTTTTCCTAAACTGGGGAAAGATGCAAATACATTGTTAATTGAAGGGATCAAGGGAGGCAATTCAGATTTAAAAATGCTGCCCCCAATATTTGTTTATAATGGAGAAAATGAATATACAAATGAGATCCGGACGATATTATATGGAGATAAAGAGGACGATACTCGCTAATTAACGAGTGACATTATTATATGCTAAATGCTTGCGTGGAATAGGCCATAAGGAGTTTATATGGAACAAACAAATCATTATTTTTATGTACTTGAATGTAGTGATGGGAGTTATTATGCAGGATATACAGTCGATATAAGCGAAAGATTAAAAAAACACAATAATGGTAAAGGTGCTAAATATACAAGAGGAAGAACTCCGGTTAAGTTATTGTATTCAGAAGAATTTAAAACAAAAAGTGAAGCTTTAAAAATGGAAATATCCTTTAAAAAGCTACCAAGAAAGGCTAAAGAAAAATACATAAGCAGTGAAACATATGAAATAGAAGGGTGAAGGGAACATGCTAAAAAGGCAAAAAAGCTTTCATAATGGAGAGAAGGAAATAGGAGATTTATATTTAGTTCCCACTCCAATTGGAAATTTAGAGGATATGACATTCCGTGCAATAAAAATCCTCAAGGAAGTCGATTTAATTGCTGCTGAAGACACTCGTCAATCTAGAAAATTATGTAATTATTTTGAAATAGAAACATCGATTTTTAGTTATCATGAGCATAATAAGGAGACAAGTGGTAACAGAGTGCTGGAATTGTTACAACAAAAGAAAAATATTGCTCTTATTAGTGATGCGGGAATGCCAACAATTTCTGATCCAGGTAGTGAATTAGTTAAACAAGTACTTGCATTAGGGGGGAGTGTTATCCCTCTACCTGGTGCAAATGCTGCATTAACAGCATTAATTGCCTCAGGAATTAGTCCACAGCCCTTTTACTTTTTTGGCTTTTTAGATCGTCAAAAAAAGGAAAAGAAAAATCAGCTTGAATCTTTACGAGGAAGGATTGAAACAATAATCCTTTATGAATCTCCTCATCGATTAAAAGAAACGTTACAGCTCATGAAAGAGTATTTAGGAAATCGTTCGATTTGTTTATCAAGAGAATTAACAAAGAAATTTGAAGAATTTATACGAGGAAATATTGATGAGGTAATTAAGTGGTCTGAAGAAAATGAGATACGAGGTGAATTTTGTATTATAGTTGAAGGAACAGATGAAGATGAGTTTTCAACTGATGAAAATATGTGGTGGAGTGAATTAACCATAATGGATCATGTGGAACATTACATTGAGCAAGATGTACCTTCTAAAGAGGCAATTAAACGAGTATCAATTGAAAGAGGCATCCAAAAGAGAGAAGTTTATCAAGCATATCATATTGATTAAATGTCTTAATGAAAGACTGTTTCCGCCAACTTTGTTGCTATAAGTATTTGGGAATGGTTGACTGCATGAGTCTCACCTGTCCCGCTGCTTCCGTAGGAGTCTTGAATATCTGTTCTATTCAACCTAAAACGGTTTTGTTCAAGAAGCGATTTAAAGAACAACAATCTTTTAGAAAAGAGCCTAATGAAAAGAGGGTTCTGATTACTCAAAATATGAGTGTCAGAACCCTCTTTTTTAACTAATTACTTTTGAACTAGTTGGTTTTGAATTTCTGCTAAAATTTGTTCTGCACCTTCACGGCTAAGAACTAACTTACCATTAGCTAATGCAAGATTGTCGTCAGAAACTTCTCCAGTAACTTGACAAGTCATGTTTGGCTTATATTTTTTTAAAATGATTTTTTCATCATCCACATAAATTTCTAAAGCATCCTTTTCAGCAATACCTAATGTGCGTCGTAGTTCGATTGGAATAACCACACGGCCTAACTCATCAACTTTACGTACAATACCAGTAGATTTCATAATGATAAATCTCCTCTCAATTTTGACATTCTCTATGTTTTTAAATTAAACTTCGTCAATATTCGACAAAAACTGATTTGCTTTTTAAGCATATCAATGTTTCCAATAATCGTCAATCATTTTATTTATTTTCCCATGTAAAAAAATAGGTGGAGGTTTTTTATCCTTGTAGGTATAAGGTTTTATTGAATATATACCCTCAAAACATGGAATCTAAACCTGAAAATGGAAATTTTATATTGTTAAATACCTTTATATTTTTCTAAATGAACTACAGAATTTTCGACAAATCTTCTATGTTTGTGTCGAAATAGATGTCGAATTGTAGAAATCAAAAATCTTTATGTATATATTCTTGATATTAGGGGCCAAGATGGTATCATAAAGAGTATGAAATGATCAAGGATGGATAGGTTCGTAATGCTAGGTCACTATTTAATTTGATCGATTTGAATATTAGTTTTTTCATAACGCTCTCGTCCTTAGGGGCGAGAGCGTTTTTTGAAATGAAAAGCCAAGTATAAGGTTATAGACAAAGTTTTAGTGACTAGCTTCAGCGCTAAAGCAGAAGTGAACTTTACACTCCTTAAACGCTAAGTCAACATCGAACGCTCGTGCTCTACGTGTTTCTTTTATCTCATAGGGAGTGCTCTTAGTTCATATGTCGCTAAACATGCGCTTGCGCTTTTCGAATATTGAGGAGGTTACATAATGGAGAATAGTCAAAAAACATTTTATATTACTACTCCAATTTATTATCCAAGTGGAAAGTTACATATTGGACATGCCTATACGACAGTAGCTGGGGATGCAATGGCTCGGTATAAACGGATGCGTGGATACGATGTTATGTATTTAACTGGTACTGATGAACATGGTCAAAAAATTCAACGTAAAGCTGAGGAAAGCAATGTTACTCCGCAACAATATGTTGATAATATTGTTTCAGGTATTGAAACTTTATGGGGTAAGATGGATATTTCTTATGATGATTTTATAAGAACAACACAAGACCGACATAAGGTGGTTGTAGAGAAAATTTTTACACAGCTTGTTGAACAAGGCGATATTTATTTAGATGAATATGAGGGCTGGTACTCTGTCCCAGATGAAACCTATTATACAGAGCTTCAACTTGTAGATCCTATAAAAGAGAATGGGAAAATAGTTGGTGGGAAAAGCCCTGATAGTGGCCACCCTGTTGAATTGGTAAAAGAAGAATCCTATTTCTTTAAAATGGGGAAATATGTTGATCGTCTTTTAGCCTACTATGATGAAAATCCTGAATTTATTCAGCCAGAATCAAGAAAAAACGAAATGATTAATAATTTTATTAAGCCAGGTCTTGAGGATTTAGCTGTTTCACGTACAACATTTGATTGGGGAGTAAAAGTCCCAGGAGATCCAAAGCATGTTATTTATGTTTGGATTGATGCACTTTCTAACTATATTACAGCACTAGGGTTTGGGACTGATCATGATGAGAAATATAAAAAGTATTGGCCTGCAGATGTTCATATTGTAGGAAAGGAGATCGTTCGTTTCCACACTATTTACTGGCCAATTATGTTAATGGCTTTAGATTTACCTCTACCTAAGAAAGTATTTGCACATGGCTGGCTTTTAATGAAAGATGGCAAAATGTCAAAATCTAAAGGCAATGTTGTTGATCCAGTCACATTAATTGATAAATATGGATTAGATGCCCTTCGTTATTATTTACTTAGAGAGGTTCCATTCGGTTCAGATGGAGTCTTTACACCTGAAGGCTTTATTGACCGTGTAAATTATGACTTAGCAAATGACTTAGGGAATTTATTAAATCGAACTGTAGCAATGATTGATAAATACTTTAATGGACAAGTACCTGAGTATAATGGAGTCCAAACAGAATTTGATGAGCAACTTGTGACAGTTTCACAAAATACTGTGAAAAAGTACGAGGATGCTATGGATAAAATGGAATTTTCAATTGCTCTTTCTTCTTTATGGCAATTTATTAGCAGAACAAACAAATATATTGATGAGACACAGCCATGGGTGTTAGCAAAAGATGAAGCTAATCGTGATAAGTTAGCCTCAGTTATGGTCCATTTGGCAGAGTCATTACGTATTACGGCTGTATTATTAAAGCCATTTCTAACAGAAACACCAAATCATATTTTTAATCAGTTAGGGATTGAAGATGAAAGTCTTAAAGCTTGGGATAGTATTACAAGCTTTGGTCAAATTAATAAAACACAGGTGAATAAACAGGCGCCAATTTTCCCACGTCTAGAAGTTGAGGAAGAAGTCCAATATATTAAAGAGCAAATGAAGGGGTCTGTCCCTGTACAAGAAGAGAAGCAAGTAGAAGCTCCATCAATAGAAGAAGAAATTACAATCGATGATTTTATGAAGGTTGATTTACGTGTAGCAGAGGTAATCCATGCAGAGCCAGTTAAAAAGGCAGATCGCCTATTGAAAATCCAATTAGACTTAGGTTACGAAAAAAGACAGGTAGTTTCTGGAATTGCAAAATTTTATAAACCTGAAGAATTAATCGGTAAGAAAGTCATTTGTGTTGTTAATCTTAAACCAGTAAAACTTCGCGGTGAGCTTTCTCAAGGGATGATTTTAGCAGGTTCACAGGATGATGTCCTGTCAGTTGCTACGGTTGATGCTAGTCTACCTAATGGTTCAAGAGTAAAATAACAAAATAAAAAAGGGGTGTTCCACGTGTAACATTTTGTAGAACACCTCTTTGATTTGTCGAATGGAAAGGAAGAGGTAAATAATGCTATTTGATAGCCACGCTCATTTAAATGCGATTCAATACGAAGAAGATATAGTAGAGGTCATTCAGCGAGCAAAAGATGAAAAAGTAACACATATTGTGGTGGTAGGTTTTGATAGGGATACGATTAGTAAAGCAATGGAATTAACTGATCAATATGACATGATCTATGCAGCTGTAGGATGGCATCCAGTTGATGCAATTGATATGACGGATGAAGATCTAAATTGGATTAAACAGTTAGCTTCACATCCGAAGGTTGTTGCAATAGGTGAGATGGGACTGGATTATTATTGGGATAAATCCCCTAAAGATATACAGAAGGAAGTTTTTCGTAAACAAATCAAATTAGCAAAAGAGGTTAAGCTTCCAATTATTATTCATAACCGTGATGCTACAGAAGATGTTGTAAGAATTCTGCAGGAAGAGAATGCAAGTGAAGTAGGCGGTATTATGCATTGCTTTACAGGTAGCCTCGAGGTAGCTAAGCAGTGTATGGATATGAACTTCTATATATCTTTTGGGGGACCTGTAACCTTTAAAAATGCGAAAAAACCAAAGGAAGTCGTCAAAGAAATACCGATGGATCGGCTTTTAATTGAGACCGATTGCCCGTATTTGACCCCACATCCTTTTAGAGGAAAGCGCAATGAGCCAAGCTATGTGAAGTATGTTGCTGAACAAATTGCAGAGTTAAGAGGAGTTACTTTGGAGGAAGTAGCAACAAAAACTTCCGACAATGCGAGGAAATTATTCGGCATAACTCGATAAGGAAACATGTCGAGTTTTGGAATAGCTTGTCCTGCTGGTTACAATATCTAAAAGTTCTACATGTCTCATCTCCTTCATAGGATATATTTGTCGATAACTCTTTCTTCACTTTTGTCTTATTATTGCGCATAATTATGAATACGTTGGAAAATTGAGACAACGTCGAGAGGGTTGACAAGATGACAGATACTCTATATAATCCACGAGGAAGAAGGAGGCGTTTTTCATTTTCATTCAAAACATGAAAAAGCTGTTTTCCGAAAAAGTAATAAAAAATAAGGTTGTCCTTTCTGCTGCTAGTTTACTAGTATTAGGGTCAGGTACCGCTTATGGTACATATGAGGGAACGAAGGATACTGTATCATTGACTGTAAACGGTAAAGAAGAGAAGATACGGACTCATGCGGATACAGTGAGTGCATTACTAAAAGAAATAGAAATAGATACAAGAAAAGAAGATAGCATCTCACCTGCAGCAGGTAAAAAGATAGAAGATCACATGGAAATAGTCTATGAAGCTTCTAAACCAATAAATGTTGCAATAGGCGAGAAGCGAAGGACAATCTGGACGACAGCGGATACAGTGAAAGAATTAATACAGCAAGAGAACCTAGATGTTACAGAGCATGATAAGATTGAACCAGCATTAGACACAAAGATTGAAAAAGATTTGTCACTAACCATTGATAAAGCATTCAAGCTTACACTAAATGTTGGCGAAGAAAAACAACAAGTTTGGACTACTTCGACTACTGTCGCTGACTTTTTAAAAGAACACAACGTTAAATTAAACAAATTAGATGAAGTTCAACCGGCTCTTACAGCAAAAATCAATGAAAAGAGCGCCATAACGGTTACACGTATAGAAAAAGTCACCGATGTAGTGGAAGAACCAATTGCCTTTGATGTTGTTACGAAAAACGATAGCAGCATTGATAAAGGGAAGCAGAAAGTTATTGATTCTGGAAAAGAAGGTAAACAAAAGAAGCACTATGAAGTTGTTGTTGAAAATGGGAAAGAGATTTCTAGGAAACTACTTAAAACAGAAACTGTTGAAGAAAGTAAAGATCGTGTTGTCGCTTTAGGTACAAAGGTTGCCAGCCCAGTAAGTACTGCTACTGTTTCACGCGGAAATGATTCTGTTGCAAAAGAATTTTATGTTAGCTCAACAGCTTATACGGCAAATTGTAATGGTTGTTCAGGAACAACAGCTACAGGAGTCAATTTACGGGCAAATCCTAATGCTAAGGTGATTGCAGTTGATCCGAATGTGATCCCACTAGGTACAAAAGTGTATGTCGAGGGCTATGGATATGCAGTTGCTGCTGACACAGGTTCAGCAATAAAGGGAAACAAAATCGACGTGTTCATACCATCAAAATCAGCTGCCTATCGATGGGGTTCGAAAAAAGTAAAAATAAAAATATTAGATTAGAACTGGCAGAGGGTTTTTATCCCTCTGTTTTTTTGCGTTATAATAGAAAAGCGCAATGAACAGGTACGACAAACATAAGATGCTTTTGAATTGAAGATGTTTATTTACCTGAAAGTAAAAGTGGCTTCAGATTCGAGAGTATAGGCGCTGTAGCTAGATACAAAACTAACTAGGATATTTAATTAGTTTCTATATAGTAGACGATTCAACTCTGTAAAAAGTTTCATCATTTGGAGGAAAAAATGAAAATAAAAGAAATTATTGTTGTTGAGGGAAAAGATGATACAACAGCTATTAAACGAGCTGTTGATGCAGATACAATTGAAACGAATGGATCATCAATTGGTGAGTCAGTTATAGAGCAAGTTAAGCTTGCTCAACAAACAAGAGGTGTCATTTTATTTACTGATCCGGATTTTCCTGGTGAAAAGATAAGAAATACAATTTCAGAGAAAGTCCCTGGCTGTAAACATGCTTTCTTGCCTAAAGAGGAAGCAAGACCGAAAAATGGCAGGGGTATAGGGGTTGAACACGCGTCTGTTGAATCAATACGTACTGCTTTACAGTCAGTAAAAGAAGAAATGGATGAATTCATTAGTGAAATATTTTTGGATGATTTATTAGAAGCTGGTCTAGTGGGTGGAAATCGAGCAAGGGCTAGACGTGAAAAATTAGGCACTTTATTAAAAATCGGCTATACAAATGGAAAACAACTTCATAAAAGACTGCAAATGTTTCAAATAAGTAGAGAAGAATACATAAAAGCAGTAACCACGATCTTACAGGAGGAGAATAATTAATGATAAAGGATATTGCAACACCAGTTAGAACTAAGGCAATATTAGAAAAGTACGGCTTTTCCTTTAAAAAAAGTTTAGGTCAAAATTTTCTTATAGAACCAAATATATTATCAAGAATTGTTGATCATGCTGATGTAACTGATAAAACGGGTGTTATTGAAATTGGACCAGGAATAGGTGCGTTAACAGAACAGCTTGCTAGAAGGGCAAAAAAGGTTGTCGCTTATGAGATCGACCAAAGATTGCTCCCAATCTTAAATGAAACATTAGCTCCATATCCTAATGTATCAATTATTCACCAAGATGTTTTAGAAGCAGATTTAAAAGGAGCGGTAAAGGATAACTTTAGCGACTGTGAAGAAATTATGGTTGTAGCAAACTTACCTTATTACGTAACAACGCCAATCATAATGAAGCTATTAGAAGATCAATTACCACTTAAAGGGATCGTTGTAATGCTTCAAAAAGAGGTG
Organism: Metabacillus bambusae; assembly: GCF_017497975.1. Taxonomy (GTDB): domain Bacteria; phylum Bacillota; class Bacilli; order Bacillales; family Bacillaceae; genus Metabacillus; species Metabacillus bambusae. Next base: position 15,689 of record NZ_JAGDEL010000031.1, read on the forward strand.
GCAGATCGAATTTCAGCTAAACCATCTACAAAAGAATATGGTTCGTTATCTATTGCTGTACAGTATTATACGGATGCAAAAACAGTTATGACTGTTCCTAAAACAGTATTTGTTCCTCAGCCTAATGTTGATTCAGCAATTATACGCTTATTAGTAAGAGATAAGCCAATTGTTGAATTGGAAAATGAATCATTCTTTTTCAAAATTGTCCGAGCTAGCTTTGCACAGAGAAGGAAAACACTGCTAAATAATTTGGTTCATTTCTTACCAAATGGAAAAGAATTAAAAACGGTGATAGAAGAAACATTGTCACAAGTAAATATCGATGGAAGACGAAGAGGAGAGTCTCTTTCCATTGAAGAGTTTGCTAAGCTAAGTGATGCATTAGATAAAATGCTCACAAATGCTTAGTGTTTCACCTTAGTAAATTTTAAGATAACAGCATAAATAAAAAGTATAGAAATCTAGATGTAGTCTATTTTTGACTAAGTCTAGATTTTTTGCCGTTTAGTTGAATCAGAAATTTAGGGAGTTAGTGACACCTTTATGTTTTTTACGATGTGATATCACAAATTAATAAAATCAACATAGGCTAGAGGAGGATACCTTATTAGAGGGAATTAGATTTTGAACGGAGTTTTTGTATATAGCTGCAGCGCTAAGCCCTTCATAAATTGAAGGTAAAAAGAACACCTTCTAATCATGAGCGTCTTTCTCTCTAGGCTGAGCAAGCCGTTAGCGCTTTTTAAACATTGGAGTGATAAACATGCAGGTGAAAATTGGAGATGTAGTAGCAAGAAAATCCTATAAGCTTGACCTGTTATTTAGAGTGATTGATGTAAAAACATCTGCTAATGGTGAGCAGGTTGCAATTTTATATGGTGATGAATTTAGGCTAATAGCAGATGCACAATGTAATGACCTAGTTGTTGTTGATGAAAAGGAAAAAAATAGCCGTAAGCAAAAGGAAAAGGAAATCATTGATCAATCGTATTATTTATTTAGGCAGGATTATCAACTATTGCGAGAAAAACAGGAATATTACGCAACATCTAGCTATAGTCATAATGAAGAGTTTTTTCATATACCAGGAAGAGTTCTTCATGTTGATGGAGATCCACTTTATTTACAGAAGTGTTTATCCTTATATGAAAAGATCGGGGTCCCAGTAAATGGAATACATGTAAGTGAAAAAGAGATGCCAGAAAAAATAATCGGGCTGTTAGATAAATACCGTCCAGATATATTAGTGGTGACGGGCCATGATGCTTATTCAAAACATAAAGGAAATATAGATGATTTAAATGCATATCGGCATTCTAAACAGTTTGTTCAAACAGTAAGAAATGCCCGTAATAAAGTTCCACACCTTGACCAGCTAGTCATATTTGCAGGAGCATGTCAGTCTCACTTTGAATCTTTAATTCGTGCAGGTGCTAATTTTGCCAGCTCGCCTTCAAGAGTTAATATTCATGCATTAGACCCGGTATACATTGTTGCAAAAATAAGTTTTACACCTTTTGTTGAGAGAATTAATGTGTGGGATGTTCTTAGAAATACCCTAACAAGAGAAAAAGGACTTGGTGGTGTAGAAACAAAGGGCGTACTTCGAACAGGTATGCCATATAGAAAACATGATCTTCAATAATATTTTGCCGCTTATCATTTAAGTAATGTAAGTGGCTTTTTTTGTGTAAGAGCAAGAACTTCGAGGTAATTCTAAAAAAAAATCTATTTTTTTTGATAAAAATCATGGTTATTTATTCTTAGAGGAGTGTCTATTCCAAATGTTTATTTCTTATTAATAATCCCAAAAAACCCTATGATTTAAGTTGTTTTCAGTCAAAAAATGAACAATTAGTTAAGAAATAAAAAAAACATTCATTTTTACACATAAAAGTGCCCGACTTTGATCAAACTACATGTAGGTAGAGTGAGAATTTTGTTGAAAATAATTTATTGACAGTAGGGAAAAGTTATTGATATAATTTAAATTTTATTTGACATTACATAGGCTTAAGATGTATAATTATACTAGTGAGGTGGATGCAATGGGAAAAACTCTAACGGATATTAAAAAGTCCTTGGATGGTAATCTTGGCAGACGATTAACTCTTAAAGCAAACGGTGGTCGTAGAAAAACGATAGAACGCTGTGGTGTACTTGCAGAAACCTATCCATCTGTCTTTGTTATTGAGCTTGATCAAGATGAAAATTCTTTTGAACGTGTATCTTACAGCTATGCTGATGTTTTAACTGAAACAGTACAATTAACATTTTTTGAAGATACAACAGGTTCATTTGCAGTTAGTGGACAGTAGACAGCGAATTGTTTACTGTTTTTTCTTTTGGAAAAAAAGGAATATTACTATAGATTTGGCTTCGTTAAAGCTCGCTGTTGATTTTTGGAGCGTAAGGCGTGAGACTCATGCAGGTGCAAAGCACCGACGAGGCTTTTGGACCGCCCGCGGAATGCAAATGCCTGCAGCGGAAATCAACAATCAAGTTTAACAGAGCCATAGATTTAATAAGCTTATGCCATTTTTTATGCATAAAAGGCAGAATTTAACAATTAATTATCTTCATAATATGTTGTTTTAATACAAATGATATAAAATGCCGTAGTGCAATTTCTTCTTTCAAATCCAAGCTTATCCTTTGAAAGGATGTGTTTTAGCATGGGCAGACGTCGTGGAATTATGTCTGAAAGCTTTAAATATGAATTGGCAAAAGACTTAGGTTTTTACGATACAGTTAAAGAAGAAGGCTGGGGAGCAATTCGGTCACGTGATGCTGGTAATATGGTTAAGCGCGCAGTTGAATTAGCTCAATCACAGCTTGCTAAACAGAACAGTAGGAATAAATAAAAAGCGGCAGGGTTGACTAGTAAGTTCAGTATTCTCATTTTGAGGACTGTTCTTGTAGTCAGCCCTTTCTTTCTATAGGGATTTAAACATATGTTAATGAGTTTTAAAACATTACAAATTCAGAATTTAAATATCAGGACTAAGTTTCTGTATCTAATTCCAGCGCCTAGCGCCTTGTGAACTTCACACTCCTTATACGCTAAGACAAAGTTGAACGCTCGTGCTCTTCATGTTTCCTTTATCTCATAAGGAGTGCTCTTTTTACTACGTAGCAAAGCAAGGCGTGTCCACTTTTCTAAGATTGTCGAAAAAGGAAATACTTTACCTGCTTTTGTGGTACAATGTTGATAAAATTTCAGATCGTCAAAGTAGGTGAATACAATGCGTGTTTTAGAAAAAGCACCAGCGAAGATAAATTTATCATTAGATGTCCTTCACAAACGTAAGGATGGCTTTCATGAAGTGAAAATGATTATGACAACAATAGATCTAGCCGACCGTGTTGAGCTAGTTGATTTACCATATGATGAAATACGGATTATTTCTCATAATCGATTTGTTCCAGATGATCAACGGAACTTAGCATATCAGGCAGCAAAATTATTAAAAGACCGATTTAAGATTAGAAAAGGGATATCTATTTCAATTACAAAGACAATTCCAGTAGCTGCAGGCTTAGCAGGAGGAAGTAGTGATGCGGCTGCAACTTTACGAGGGCTAAATCGGTTATGGAATTTAGGTTTAACTCTAGATGAATTAGCAAATCTAGGAGCAGAAATCGGATCAGATGTATCTTTTTGTGTATATGGAGGGACTGCGTTAGCTACTGGTAGAGGTGAAATCATTCATCATATTACTCCACCACCACATTGTTGGATCGTACTTGCAAAGCCAACAATTGGTGTTTCTACAGCTGACGTATATAAGAACTTAAACATCAACTCTATTCAACATCCTAATGTAGAGGGGATGATCGAAGCGTTAAAAATCGGTGATTATGATCAAATATGCAATCTTATGGGAAATGTATTAGAGAGTGTAACATTACATATGTATCCTGAAGTCGCAAATATCAAAGACCAAATGAAACGATTTGGCGCTGACGCAGTATTAATGAGTGGTAGCGGACCAACAGTTTTTGGTCTTGTGCAATATGAATCACGCTTGCCAAGAGTTTATAATGGCTTAAGGGGATTTTGTGACCAAGTTTTTGCAGTAAGAATGCTTGGAGAACGAAACAGCCTTGATTAAATACGGATATTAAGTTATATTTACTTTAATAATATTCGGATTTTGGAGGTTACCATTTCATGAAATTTCGTCGTAGTGGTCGTCTTGTGGATATGACAAACTACATGCTTCATCATCCACATTCGTTAGTGCCATTAACATTCTTTTCTGAGAAATATAAATCAGCTAAATCTTCCATAAGCGAAGACTTGACGATTATTAAAGAGACTTTTGAGCAACACGGAATTGGAACTTTACTAACCGTACCTGGTGCTGCTGGTGGAGTGAAGTTTATCCCACAAGTCGAGGCAAATGAAGCATTACAGTTCATTGACGAGCTTTGTGAATTAATGGCTAAACCAGAAAGGTTACTTCCAGGAGGTTATTTGTATTTAACGGATATCCTAGGTAACCCTTCTATTGTAAACAAGTTGGGAAGATTATTTGCAACGGTTTTTAGTAACCGTAAAATTGATGTGGTTATGACAGTAGCAACTAAGGGTATACCACTCGCCTATGCAGTCGCAGGACAGCTTGGTGTGCCAGTTGTTATGGTAAGAAAAGATAGTAAGGTAACAGAGGGCTCTACAGTAAGTATTAATTATGTTTCTGGTTCATCTAAGCGTATACAAACGATGCTCTTAGCAAAAAGAAGTTTAAAAGAAGGTTCAAATGTATTAATTATTGATGACTTCATGAAAGCTGGGGGTACAATTAATGGCATGATTAGCCTATTGGAAGAGTTCAAGGCTAATGTGGCAGGTATCGGTGTTCTTGTAGAAACTGAGGGAGTAGAAGAGAGATTGGTAGACGAATACGTCTCTCTCGTGAAATTAACTGATGTAGATACTCGTGAAAAACACATTCAGGTTATGGCAGGAACATATTTACAGTTTGTGAAGGATAAGGAGATTGGAGAGGATTAGTATGAAAATTGTAAGTACAAATCAGGCACCAGCTGCTATTGGTCCATATTCTCAAGGTATTATTGCAGGTAACCTATTTTATAGCTCAGGTCAGATTCCCTTAACTGCTGAGGGCGAGTTGGTTACAGGAGATATCGCTGAACAAACACACCAAGTTTTTAAAAATTTAAAAGCAGTACTAGAAGAGGCAGGAGCTTCACTTGAATCAGTTGTTAAAGCTACAGTATTTCTTAAGGATATGAATTCGTTTGCTGCATTTAATGATGTTTACGGCCATTATTTTGCAGAGCATAAGCCGGCACGTTCTTGTGTTGAGGTTGCACGTCTTCCGAAGGATGTTCTTGTAGAAATTGAAGTTATAGCATTAATTAAATAAATATCCTTTTAATTACCAATCGTATAATATGCGGTTGGTTTTTTGTTTGCTAAAAATTATATGTAATTTTACTTTGCCTTTGTGTCTAGCTTTTTGATTTCCACTCCATTATGTAAGGGAAGTAATGTATTTTATTATGAATCGTCTAAAATTTATTAGGCTAAATTAAAAAAATTTTCAAATAATGCAGGAATAAACAAAAAAACGTTGAATTTAGTAACTAAAGTTTTTCATATGGGGGAAAAGGTGGTGAACAGAATGGAAGTTACAGACGTTAGATTACGCCGCGTAAATACCGAAGGTCGTATGAGAGCGATTGCATCTATCACACTAGATCATGAATTTGTTGTTCATGATATTCGTGTTATTGATGGAAATAACGGTCTCTTTGTTGCGATGCCAAGTAAGCGTACTCCTGATGGAGAGTTCAGAGATATTGCACACCCTATTAACTCTAATACACGCGGAAAGATTCAAGATGCTGTATTAGCTGAATATCATCGTTTAGGTGAGCTAGAAGTAGAATTTGAAGAAGCAGGTGCTTCATAAAATATGAAAAGGGACTTTGCATATAGTGTGCAGAGTCCTTTTTTTGTCGTCTAGGAAATTATAAAATTCTAGTACTGTGGATAAGCGCTTGGCATCCAGCTCCAGCGCCTAGCCCCTCGAGGTCATAAGCCACTTAAGAATTGAAGGTAAAGAACACCTTCTATTCTTAAGCGTCTTATTTGCCCGAGGCTGTTCAAGGCGCTTGCGCTTTTGTTCTTGTTCAAGAAATTATAAAATTCTTGTACTGTGGATAACACTATGTTATCCAGCGCCAGTGCTAAAGGGAAGTGAACTTCACACTCTTTATTCTCTAAGTCAACATCGTCTTCGTGTTTCCTTTTAAGTCTCTTTCTAGTTTATACGTCGCTAAACGGGTGCTACTCTTTCCTCAGTATTTGTTAAAGTTCTGTAGTTTCGTACTAAAAAATAAAACTATGATAAAATTAGAAATATCATGTACTTTTAAATGCTATCTTGAAATGCTCGTTGTTTTAGGATATATTTTTTTATGGATAAATAGGTATTTACGTATAAATGTTTTTTGAAAAAGGTTAAATATTAAAATGGAGGCCTAGTAAATGGATAATCGGTTCGCAGTTATTTTAGCTGCAGGTCAAGGCACACGGATGAAATCTTCACTATATAAAGTTCTACATCCTGTATGTGGAAAACCAATGGTACAGCATGTTTTAGATCATGTATCTAAATTAGACTTAGCAAAGATTGTTACTGTTGTTGGTCATGGTGCTGAAATAGTAAAATCAGAACTTGGAGATGTTAGTGAGTATGCTTTGCAAAGTGAACAGTTAGGGACTGCTCATGCTGTTATGCAAGCTGCATCATACTTAGAGAATGAAGAAGGAACAACGATTGTTATTTGCGGTGATACTCCCCTTATCACGCCAGACACTCTTAATTCTTTATTAACTCATCACCAAGAAACAAATGCAATGGCAACGATCTTAACTGCAAAAGCCGATGATCCTACTGGCTATGGTCGCATCGTTCGTAATGAAATGGGAACGGTAGAAAAAATAGTTGAGCATAAAGACGCTACTGAATTAGAACGAGGTATTCCGGAAATTAATACAGGTACATATTGCTTTGATAATAAGGAATTATTTAAAGCATTATCAAATGTATCGAATGATAATGTTCAAGGAGAATATTACCTACCAGATGTAATTGAAATCCTCCAAAAAGAAGGCAAGATCGTTTCAGCTTATCAAACTGCTTCTTTTGATGAAACTTTGGGAGTAAACGACCGAATTGCGTTATCACAGGCAGAAAAAATTATGAAGCAACGCATCAATAAAGAGCATATGAGAAATGGTGTATCGTTAATTGATCCTGATCACACGTATATCTCAGCAGATGCCGTTATTGGACGTGATACAGTTATCTATCCAGGAACAATGATTATTGGTGAAACTGTAATCGGTGAAAATTGCATTATTGGCCCAAATTCAGAAATAAAAAATTGCACAGTACAAAATGAAACGACAATCCGACAATCTGTTGCCCATGATAGTCATATTGGTAACAGTGTTGCAATTGGGCCATTTGCTCATATTCGTCCTTTATCTACTATTTCTGATGAAGTGAAAATTGGGAACTTCGTTGAAATCAAAAAGTCGACAATGGGTAAAGGAAGTAAAGCATCTCATTTAAGCTACATTGGAGATGCTGAGGTCGGTGCAGATGTAAACCTTGGATGTGGATCTATTACTGTTAATTATGATGGTAAGAATAAGTTTTTAACAAAGATTGAAGATGGTGCTTTTATAGGCTGTAATTCTAACTTAGTTGCACCTGTAACGATTGGTAAAGGAGCATATGTTGCTGCTGGATCAACAGTTACAGATGATGTACCAGAAAAGGCGTTATCGGTTGCGCGATCAAGACAAGTAAATAAAGAGAATTATGTCGATCGTTTAAATAATAAAAATTCCTAATGGAGGTTTTCACTTTACCATGTCTAATCGCTATGGAGATTCTAATTTAAAAATATTTACGCTAAACTCTAATCCTGCTTTAGCACAAGAAATCGCTGAAATTGTTGGGGTTGATTTAGGGAAGAGTTCTGTAACTCGCTTTAGTGATGGAGAAATTCAAATTAATATCGAAGAAAGTATTCGTGGTTGTGATGTATATATTATCCAATCAACAAGTGGTCCTGTCAACGAACACTTAATGGAGCTATTAATTATGATAGATGCTTTAAAGCGTGCATCAGCTAAAACGATTAACCTCGTTATTCCTTACTATGGTTATGCTAGACAAGATCGTAAAGCAAGAGCTAGAGAACCAATCACAGCAAAGCTTGTGGCGAACCTTATAGAAACAGCAGGGTCAACTCGTGTTATCACGCTTGATTTACATGCACCACAAATTCAAGGATTCTTTGATATACCAATTGATCATCTTATGGGAGTTCCAATTTTAGGGGAATATTTCCTGGGTAAGAAATTAGATGATATTGTCATTGTTTCCCCTGATCATGGTGGTGTTACACGTGCTCGTAAATTGGCAGATAAGCTAAAAGCTCCTATTGCGATTATTGACAAAAGACGCCCAAGACCTAATGTTGTAGAAGTGATGAATATTGTTGGTAATATCGAAGGGAAAACAGCAATCCTAATCGATGATATTATCGACACTGCAGGAACGATTACCCTAGCAGCTAACGCGCTTGTTGAAAATGGTGCTAAAGAGGTATATGCTTGTTGCACACATCCAGTTTTATCTGGTCCAGCTATTGAGCGTATTCAAAATTCTAAAATTAAAGAACTAGTTGTTACAAATTCAATTGCATTACCTGAAGAGAAGCGTATTGATAAATTAGTTGAATTATCTGTGGCTCCATTAATGGGTGAAGCTATTATACGTGTACATGAAAAGCAATCAGTAAGTTTACTTTTCGATTGATATAATTAAAGCTTAATTTTAAACATTTTTCCGGTGAGTGAACCATACAATTCACCTGAGAAGTTTTGTTTAAGGTTAGGCTTTTTTGTTTTTCGAAAAAAATTCTTCTACCGTAGATAGGACTTTGAGATCCAGCTCCAGTGCCTATCGCCTATCAAACTTCAGATCATCTCCCTACGATAAGTCAACATCGGTTCGCTACGCTTACCATGTTTCCTTTATCTCAGTCGATGCTCCTCCAGTTTGTACGGCGATGATCGAGGCGCTTGCGCTTTTCTTATCGTCTAGGAAATTATAAAATTCTTGTACTGTGGATAAGCGCTTGGGATCCAGCTCTAGCGCCTAGCCCCTCTTGGGTCTACAGCCACTTAAGAATTGAAGGTAAAGAACACCTTCTATTCTTAAGCGCCTTATGCTTGCCTTAGGCTGTTCAAGGCGCTTGCGCTTTTGTTATGCCTTTCTTAAAAAAATGTTTATACCTTCCTAGTTATGGGCAAACAATAGATATAGGTAAAATTCGTTAGGAAGGTGTTAATATGACAACATTACAAGCAATAGAAAGAACGGAATTCACAAACTCGGCTAAAAGAAAGATTCGTGAATCAGGTAAAATACCCGCAGTTATTTACGGAAAGGCTTCGGAAAATAAATCAGTAGCGTTAGATAGTATTGAACTAATTAAGACATTAAGAGAAGAAGGTAAGAATTCAATTATTACTCTAGATGTTAATGGATCATCACATGCAGTCATGCTCTATGATATGCAAAAAGACCCATTAAAAAATGAAATTGTCCATGCAGATTTTCATATAGTGGACATGAAATCAGATGTACAAGTTGAAGTACCGATTCACTTAACAGGTGAAGCACTAGGAGTGAAGGATGGTGGTGTTTTACAGCAACCACTTCATGAAGTAACAATCACTTCGAAACCAGGGAATATTCCACAGACGATTGATGTTGATATTACGAACCTTGGAGTAAATGAGACACTATTGATAAAGGATATTCCGAATAATGAGAACTATTCATTTGTTCAAGATGAGGAACAGGTAATTGCATCCGTTCTCCCTCCTCAACAAGAAGAAGAAATTGATAGTGGAGAAGAGCAAGAAGCTGGAACTCCTGAAAATGAAGAGGGTCGTGAGCATAACGCTGAGTAATACAAGAGGGAAAGATCATATTTAATATATAGTGTCAGCCTGTAACCAATTGTTTTTAGAGAAAACTCATTTTTCTTTAAAAATGCCATTGGTGAGGGCTGACACTTTACTTTTGAGGAAGCAACTTTTGTGCTATTGTTATATAAATAGTCTCAATAATAGAAAATAAAATGTAAAAGTTTAATGATAAGTATATAATAAAGTCAGATGCATTTTTAAGTTGATAATAAGGTAATAAAATCTTTTTACTTATGGTGGCTAGCTCCAGCGCCCAGCGCCTAGTGAATTTCACACTCCTTATACGCTAAGTCAACATCGAACGCTCGTGCTCTTCGTGTTTCCTTTGCCGCACGTTAACGGGCAGTAAATGATAACTGCCCATAAATGTCCGATAAGTCTCGCTATCCATCAGAAAACCACTGATGGAAGTCTCGCTGTATCTCATAAGGAGTGCTCTTTTTTCTACGTCGCTAAACGGGTGCTTGCGCTTTTCTAAGATGATTTGTGTTGGGAGGGTTTCAAGTTATGAAACTCATAGTCGGGTTAGGTAATCCTGGGAGAGAGTATGATCAAACAAGACACAATGTAGGTTTTATGATAATAGATAAGCTTTCAGAAGAGTTATCTATCCCTCTTGATAGTCACAAGTTTAATGGGCTATACGGAATAGGACATATTTCTGGAGAAAAAGTCATATTATTAAAACCACTTACATACATGAATTTGTCAGGGGAATGCATTCGACCTTTAATGGATTATTATGAAATAAATGATGACGAACTAGTCGTTATTTACGATGACCTTGATCTACCTGTTGGAAAAATTCGATTAAGAACAAAAGGTAGTGCTGGAGGTCATAATGGGATTAAATCAATGATACTACACTTAGCGACACAAGAATTTAATCGAATTCGTGTTGGTATTGATCGTCCGACAAATGGAATGAAAATTTCAGATTATGTATTAAGCCGGTTTTCTTCGGATGAAGAACAGGGGATAAATGAAGCAATTGAACGTTCAGCAAATGCATGTGAAAAATGGTTATCAACCTCTTTTACCCAAGTTATGAATGAATATAATTAAGAAAAGCTAAAGAGCGCATTTAATGCATGTATATTGAGCCTCTAAAAGGTACATACTATCACTAAAACAAACCTTTTTAGGGGAGGCAATTATGGCTCTGCATTATCATTGTAGACACTGTGGTGTGAATGTAGGAAGCATTGATAACATCTCTGTTTCAAGCGAACAGCTAGGGTTTGATCATTTAACAAATGATGAACGCCAAGAGATGATCACATACCAGCAAAATGGTGATATTCACATAAAAACAATTTGTGAGGATTGTCAGGATGCTCTAAATAGAAATCCAGATTTACACCAATATGAGAGTTTTATTCAGTAAGAGCTTTGGGTACAACCCCAAAGCATTTTTCTGTTTTGACTTTTCATTATGGAATAAGAATGTATAGATACAAATATGGTTACGAATTTTTAAAACCAACATTACCTGATAATAGATGAATCTATGAATTTATTTTGAGAGGAGGGGCTTTAGCTTGAATAGTTTGCAACAATACTTTTATGATACGGACGATTTTAAAACGATCGTTTCAGGAATTGAAGAGGGGTTAAAGGAACAGCTTGTAGCTGGTTTGTCTGGCTCAGCAAGAACTGTTTTTACTGCAGCTCTTTATAATGATTTAAAGAAATCAGTGTTAATTGTTACACATAACCTTTACCAGGCTCAAAAAATATATGAGGATTTAGTCCATTTAATAGTGGAAGATGTTTATCTTTATCCTGTGAATGATTTAATTGCTTCTGAAATTGCCATTGCTAGTCCAGAGCTAAAGGCTCAAAGAATTGAGGTTCTTAATAGACTTGCTGAAGGAAAACGATCAATCATTGTCGCACCAGTGGCAGGAGTTAGACGCTTGCTTCCACCTAAAGAGATTTGGAAGGATAAGCAGTTGAAAATGACACTAGGACAAGATATTGACCTAGAGGAATATATTCAACAGTTTATTTCACTAGGCTACGAAAGAACTGATATGGTTAGCTCACCGGGGGAATTTAGTGTTCGAGGTGGCATAATTGATATTTACCCTCTTACCGAAGAAAATGCAATTCGTATAGAACTGTTTGATACGGAGATTGACTCCATTCGTTCATTTAATATTGATGATCAGCGTTCGATACATATGCTGAATGAGATTTCTATTGGACCTGCGATTGAAATGATTGTAAATGAAGATGCTAAAAATCGAAGCATACAAGCAGTCGAAGCCGGTTTAGCAAAAAGTCTTAAAAAAATGAAAAACGAACAGCAAAAGGAATTACTTATTGAAAATATTCAATATGATTTAGAACGCTTACGTAATGGACAATTTAGCCAAGATATCTTTAAATATTCCTCACTTATCTATGATAAGCCTACTAGTTTACTAGATTATTTTTCAGATAACATTATTGTAATCCTTGATGAAATAAGTAGAATTCATGAAACATATGACCAGTTAGATAGGGAAGAGGCTGAATGGTATACGAGTTTACTTGAAGATGGCAAGATTTTTCAAGATGTTAAAATGTCACATTCCTATGTGGATGTTGTGACAAAATCCAAGCATCCTTTAATCTATCTATCATTATTCTTGAGGCATGTCCCTTATACAAGTCCTCAAAATATCTTAAATTTATCATGTAAGCAAATGCAAAATTTTCACGGTCAAATGCATGTATTAAAAAATGAACTTGATCGTTGGAAAAAATCAAATTATGCTGTGGTATTTTTAGGGGTTAACGAGGAACGTACTAAAAAACTAGAACAAGTTTTAGAGGACTATGAAATAAATGCAACTATTCTAGGCGATAAGGAAGCATTAGTTAGCGGGAAAGTTTGCATTATTGAAGGAGACCTTCAGACTGGTTTCGAGCTACCTATGCAAAAGCTTGCTGTTATCACTGAAGAAGAACTTTTCAAAAAAAGAGTTAAAAAGCAGGTTAGAAGACAGAAGCTTTCTAATGCTGAACGAATAAAGAGCTATTCCGAATTAGAGATTGGTGATTATGTCGTACATGTTAATCATGGGATCGGTAAATATCTCGGTATTGAAACACTTGAGATTAATGGAATTCATAAGGATTATTTAAATATTAGATATCAAGGTAGCGATCAATTATATGTACCGGTTGAGCAAATAGACCAAGTACAAAAGTATGTAGGATCAGAAGGTAAGGAACCAAAGATTTATAAGCTTGGTGGAAGTGACTGGCGTAGAGTAAAGAAGAAAGTAGAATCATCTGTACAAGATATAGCCGATGATTTAATTAAGCTATATGCAGAGCGTGAGGCGAGTGAAGGGTATGCGTTTTCACCTGATGGAGAAATGCAGAAGGAATTTGAGTTAGCCTTCCCATATCAAGAAACAGAGGACCAGATTCGATCTATTCAAGAAATTAAGAAGGATATGGAGCGCCTACGTCCAATGGATCGACTTCTATGTGGAGATGTAGGTTATGGGAAAACAGAAGTGGCAATAAGAGCAGCATTTAAAGCTATTGCTGATGGAAAACAGGTCGCTTTATTAGTTCCAACAACAATCCTGGCACAACAGCATTTTGAGACAGTTCGTGAGCGGTTTCATGAGTACCCAATAAAGGTAGGTCTACTAAGTCGCTTTAGATCGAGGAAAGAAATTAACGAAACGAAAAAAGGGCTTAGTAATGGAACAGTAGATATGGTTATAGGTACGCATAGACTATTATCAAAAGATGTTTTATATAAAGATTTAGGTTTACTTATTATAGATGAAGAGCAACGTTTTGGTGTAACACACAAAGAGAAGATAAAGCAGTTAAAGTCAAATGTTGATGTACTTACATTAACAGCTACTCCAATTCCTAGAACCTTACATATGTCAATGCTAGGGGTTCGAGATTTATCTGTTATTGAAACACCGCCTGAAAATCGTTTTCCAGTGCAAACATATGTTGTTGAATACAACGGTGCTCTAGTAAGAGAATCAATTGAACGAGAAATGGCACGTGGCGGACAAGTTTTCTTTTTATATAACAGGGTTGAGGATATTGAAAGAAAGGCTGAAGAAATTTCTATGCTTGTACCTGATGCAAGGGTTACATATGCACATGGTAAAATGACAGAAAATGAACTAGAATCTGTTATGCTCAATTTCCTTGAAGGTGAGTTTGATGTTCTCGTCAGTACAACAATTATTGAGACTGGTGTAGATATTCCAAATGTAAATACATTAATTGTTAATGATGCAGATAAGATGGGGTTATCACAGCTTTATCAGCTTAGAGGTAGGGTTGGACGTTCAAATCGTGTTGCTTATGCTTATTTCACACATAGAAAAGATAAGGTTCTAACAGAAGTTGCTGAAAAAAGGCTTCAAGCTATTAAAGAATTTACAGAACTAGGCTCTGGATTCAAAATTGCGATGCGTGACCTATCTATTAGGGGGGCAGGTAATTTGTTAGGAGCCCAACAGCACGGATTTATCGATTCAGTTGGATTTGATCTTTATTCACAAATGCTAAAAGAAGCAATTGAAGAAAGACAAACAGATACAACGAAAGAAAAAGCAATTGAGGTTGAAATTGACCTGCAGGTGGATGCTTATTTACCACAAGAGTATATTACAGATGGTCGTCAAAAAATTGATATGTATAAGCGCTTTAGAGCTATTACATCTCTTGAAGAATTAGAAGAGCTCCAAGAGGAAATCATTGACAGATTCGGAGAATATCCAGTTGAGGTTTCTTATTTGTTCCAAATAGCGAAAATAAAGGTATTTGCTATTCAAGAAAGAGTGGAGCTTATTAAACAAGATAAAGATGTTATTAATATACTCATCGAAGAGGAAGCAAGTAATAAAATAGATGGTCATAGGCTTTTTGAATTAAGCAATAAATATAACCGAATCGTAGGACTAGGTATGGATGGTAGCAGACTGAAGCTAACTGTCGCTACGAAAGGACTTACTGTCCCAAAATGGTTAGACATTATTACTGAGTTACTTAATGGCTTAGCACAAGTGAAAAAAGAGGAAATGACCCTAAATTGAGGTTTAGTAGGTTTAGTAGGAATAGTTTAAGGAAAGGCTTATTAGTTGCTACTTCATTTAAAATGTTAAAAAATCACTTTCATGATGTATATTACATCTCTTGTGAAGGATACTAATTTCAACAAATGGTGATTGTTACATAAAAAGAAAGCTCCTGTCAGAAAGTTTTTTAATAAAAACATTTAATCAGAAGGTAAGAGTTGATCACAACTCAATTTGCCAATGAACAGGAAATAAAACAATCATCTTTTTTCCTATCATCCGATGAAAGTGAGGCAACATAAGATGAAAGCAACTGGTATTGTTCGTCGCATTGATGATTTAGGTCGCGTAGTTATTCCAAAGGAAATTCGGAGAACACTTCGAATTCGTGAAGGAGATCCTTTAGAGATTTTCGTGGATCGAGATGGTGAGGTAATTTTAAAAAAATATTCACCTATTAGCGAACTAAGTGACTTTTCTAAGGAATACGCAGATGCCCTTTACGATAGTTTAGGTCATCCAGTTTTAATCTGTGATAGAGACACATTTATTGCAGTATCTGGTGGTTCTAAAAAGGAATATTTAAATAAGAACATAAGTGATGTAATCGAGAAGGTAATGGAAGACAGAAATTCCGTGCTACAAACAGATGGTGGAGAAACCCAGATTATCGATGGACTGAATGAAGAGATTAAATCATATACAATTGGGCCAATTGTCGCAAACGGTGATCCGATTGGCGCTGTCATTATCTTTTCCAAAGATCAATCAATTGGTGAAGTTGAACATAAGGCTGTCGAGACCGCCGCAGGGTTTTTAGCACGTCAAATGGAACAGTGATCCCAAATTAAAGGGGGTAGCGAATTCGCTACCCTTTTTTATGTCTAGGAAATTATAAAATTCTAGTACTGTGGTTAAGCGCTAGGCATCCAGCTCCAGCGCCTAGCCCCTCTTGGGTCTACAGCCACTCATGAATTGAAGGTAAAAAACACCTTCTATTCATGAGCCTCTTATGCTTGTCGGGTCTGTTCAAGGCGCTTGCGCTTTTATATAATACTTCTAGAGGATTTTTGAGAGGAGATGGACATGAACGTCCAAAAGAATGGTATTAATCTGGCTATGCAGGGTGCAGTTATCCTAACCATTGCAGGATTAATTACAAAAATATTAAGCGCTGCATATCGTGTTCCATATCAAAATATAGTAGGGGATATCGGCTTTTATATTTACCAACAAGTTTACCCCTTTTATGGTATGAGTGTGATCTTAGCAACATCAGGATTTCCGGTAATGATTTCGAAGGTAATGACAGATTATGGGTATGGAAAGTCTGTGCAAATCCGATCGAAAATTATGACAATAACCTTTTTATATTTAACAATATTTGGTATTATTTTATCTATCTTTTTATACATATCTTCTGATGAAATAGCTGCTATTATGGGGGATTCACACTTAACAGCGCTCATTAAAGTAACATCAATTTCATTTATTATTGTGCCCTTCGTCTCGTTATTTAGAGGGTACTTTCAGTCAGAGCAAAATATGCATCCAACTGCTGTATCACAGGTTATTGAGCAAGGAATTAGGGTATCGTGTATTTTAATAAGCTCTTATTTAATGATAAGGGCTGGCTATAATCTTTATGAAGCGGGTTTGGGAGCATTAGTAGGATCAATTGTTGGCAGTCTTGCGGCTTTCATGATGTTGCTAATTTTTTGGAGAAAAGAACAGCAGGAGCTAATGAGATGGAATATTTCAGCACCTATTCACACATGGAAAATCCTAGCCTCCTTAATAAAGTATAGTTTGACAATTGGTTTAAGTAGTTTACTGCTTATTTTTATTCAACTCATTGATGCACTCAATCTATATTCTCTTTTAATTGGAGAAGGAATGGGAGAGGTTTTAGCGAAAGAAACAAAGGGAGTATATGATCGTGGACAACCTCTTATTCAATTAGGGACTGTTGTTGCTACATCTTTAGCATTGTCACTTGTTCCTGTTATTGCAAGTGCAAAGGTTCAAAATAATTTTAAATTAATTCAAGAGAAGCTCAATCTATCTCTAAAGATTTGTATTGTCATTAGTGTAGGTGCATCAGCAGGGTTAATCGCAATCATGAAACCAACGAATGTTATGCTGTTCACAAATGCCTCAGGTTCTATCGTATTAATGATTTTAAGTGCATCGATTTTGTTTACTTCACTATGCTTAACAATGTTTGCTATTCTACAGGGGTTAGGTTATACCTTTTTTCCAGCTCTGTCCGTTTTAGTGGGTGTTGGGGTTAAATATATGATGAATATCTGGCTTGTACCAGAGTATGGTGTAGTGGGAGCGGCTATTTCGACGGTGTTTTCATATAGCTTAATAGCGGTAATGACCATTTTGTTTATGGTAATAAAGGGCTATGCATTTAAGCAAAGTAAGAGTTTGATTAAGATTAGTCTCGCAACTATTTTGATGATCAGTATATTAATGATGTTTATAAAGGTTACAGGTTTGTTTGTTGACTTGGATACTCGTCTATATGCAAGCATTGCGTCCTTTAGTGGGGTATTGATTGGCGGAAGTTTTTATGGATGGGCTATTTTAAGGCTAAACGTATTTTCACGTAATGAGCTTCAATACATTCCAATAGTAAAAAAACTTGTAAAATGAGAGAAATGGGGTCCATAGATGGCTAAGCAAATCACAATTGTTGGTTTAGGAGCAGGTGACTTAAACCAATTGCCTTTTGGTGTATATCAATTAATTACGAAAAGTGAACATTTGTTTTTAAGAACAAAAGAGCACCCGATTATTGAAGAATTAAATAGCGAAATAACCTATGAAGCTTTTGATTTTATTTATGAAGAGAATGATGATTTTGGTGAAGTGTATAGGAAAATTGTCGAAACATTACTAACTAAAGCTACCGAAATTGACATTGTTTATGCCGTACCAGGTCATCCACTTGTAGCAGAGAAAACTGTCCAGCTTCTACTGACTGAGGGAAGACAGAAGGGTTATACAATTGTTGTACAAGGAGGGCAGAGCTTTCTGGATTCGACATTCCAAGCACTAGAAATTGATCCAATTGAAGGATTTCAGCTTGTCGATGCATTAACATTAAAAAGTGAACAACTTCAATTAAACGGGCATGTTATCATTACTCAGGTCTATGATCAAATGGTAGCATCAGAAGTAAAGCTAACGTTAATGGAACAACTTCCTGATGATTATAAAGTTGTGGTCGTAACTGCAGCAGGAAGTAGTCAACAGCTAATTAAAGAGGTTGCGCTTTATGAACTTGATCGTGAAACTAGTGTAAATAATTTAACAAGTGTTTACATACCACCAGTCAAAAATGTGGAAATGTTGCATCATCAATTTACATCCTTACGTCAAATTATTGCTCAGTTACGCGGACCAAATGGTTGCCCATGGGATAAAGAACAAACACATCACTCATTAAAAAAGTATTTAATTGAGGAGTGCTATGAATTACTTGAGGCAATTGAGAAAGAAGATATTGATCATATTATTGAAGAATTAGGTGATGTCCTTTTACAAGTTGTTCTTCATGCTCAAATTGGGGAAGATGATGGGATGTTTTCAATTAATGACGTGATTAAAGGAATTTCAGATAAAATGGTCCGTAGACATCCACATGTTTTTGGAGAAACAATTGTTCAAGATAGCGATGAGGTTTTAACTAATTGGGATGCTATTAAGCGCAAAGAAAAGGATACTTCGGATAAAGAGTCAATTCTTGATTCTGTATCAATAGCTCTTCCTGCACTTTCTAAAGCCTACCACTTGCAGAAAAAGGCCGCAAAGATCGGTTTTGATTGGCCAACTACCTATGGTGCTTGGGAAAAGGTAAAAGAAGAAATAAGTGAATTTGAGGAAGAACTTAAATTAAATAGAGATGAGCTCCTAATGATGAAGGAGTTTGGTGACATCCTATTTGCACTCGTAAATGTGGCAAGGCATTACAAGATTGAACCAGAAGAAGCTTTATCTTCAACTAATAATAAGTTTTATGATCGCTTTCGTTACATAGAAAAAAAAGCGATGGAAAATCAAAAAGAGTTAAAAGACATGTCCTTAGAAGAAATGGATGAATATTGGAATGAAGCAAAGAAAAGAAACTAGGATAAAGAGGGGTAAGTATGAGACTAGATAAATTTTTAAAAGTATCAAGAATAATCAAAAGAAGAACGTTAGCAAAAGAAATTGCAGATCAAGGGAGAATTTCAATTAATGGAACACCGGGTAAGGCTAGTTCAAATGTAAAAATTGGTGATGAGCTCTTAATTCGGTTTGGTCAAAGATTAATGACAGTAGAAATTATTGACTTGAAGGAAACAACAAGAAAAGAAGAAGCATCCGAGCTTTACCGAGTCGTTAAGGAAGAGAGGGTAAATCAAGAGTAAGGAGCCTCCGCTTTTCGAGGTGTTCAGCTCCAGCACCTAGCTCCTCGAGTTATAAGCCACTCCATAATTGAAGGGAAAGAACGCCCTCTATTATGGATCGTCTTATCTTGTCGGTAATGACCAAGGCACTTCCGCTTTTCTAAGTGTCCAGCGCCTAGCTCCTCGAGACATAAGCCAATCAGGAATTGAAGGTAAAGAACACCTTCTATTCCTGATCGTCTTATGCTTGTCGGAGCTGACCAAGGCGCTTCCGCTTTTCGATATAGCTTGTTCTAAACCGCATTCTTTTTACATACAAATGTAGAGGAAAATCCTTTATTAGAATGCGGGGGTAAAACATGAATCAATATTATGATAACAATTCGTCTGTCCATAAAGGTACAATTCAAGAGCATGATGTGATCATGAGAGGGAGAAAATTGTTAGAGATCACGGGTGTAAAACAAGTAGAAAGCTTTGACAGTGAGGAATTTCTACTGGATACAGTTATGGGAGCTTTAGCTATTCGTGGGCAAAATCTTCAAATGAAAAACCTCGATGTAGATAAGGGAATTGTTTCAATAAAAGGAAGCAGAATTTTTGATCTTATTTACTTAGATGAACAGCATGGGGAGAAAGCTAAAGGGCTCTTTAGCAAGTTATTTAAATGACGCTTACAACACAGTTTTACACAATGTTAGCAATGGTCGGTATGGGAGGCTGGATCGGAGTAGCTCTCGATACATATGGTCGCTTTTTAAAGCGACCATTGAGAGCTAGATGGGTGGTCTTTATCAATGATTTTATGTTTTGGGTTGTTCAAGGACTTATCCTTTTCTATCTATTGCTGATCGTGAATGAAGGAGAACTACGAATTTATATCTTCCTAGCTGTGTTATGTGGATATGCAGCCTATCAAAGTCTCCTTAAAGGAATTTATATACGTATTCTTGAACGATTAATACAGACAAGCCTCAGCATCTACCGCTTTATGCTAAAGGTTTTTCATATTATGATCGTGAAACCAATAGTAGGCCTCGTGCAGTTAATCATTGTAATTATACTAGGTACATTAAACTTTTTATGGAGATTAATAAAATGGGCTTTTCAAATTCTATATTCATTGGTTAAAATTTTATTAGCACCAGTTAGATTCCTTTTACAAATTTTATGGAAGCTTGTCCCGTTTACAATTAGGAACTTTCTTACAAAAAATATTGTGCGTTTAGCAGGATATAGTAAAAAAATCAAGAATATAGCTAGTAAAATAAAAGCGTGGTGGCTACGGATAAAGAAGAAGTAAGGAGGATATGTATGAGTCTCGAAAGATCAAGGAAAATTACGGAATTACAATCACAATATATGCAGCAGCAGGAGAGACAACTACAGCTTTCAAAAAGGCGCAAAAGAGGCTTGTTTAGAAGGTTAGTAATGATCGGAATTTTGGTAATTATTTCTTCTGCTATTATGGTAACCACCATTTTCAACCAATCAAGTGCGATAGAGGAAAAGCGTGAAGAACAAAAAAAGCTTGAAAAACAACTGACCGGATTAGAAAAAGAAGAAAAACTATTAAGAGAAGAAATCGTTAAGCTTAATGATGATGAGTATATTGCCAAGATAGCAAGAAGAGACTATTTCTTATCGGATGATAATGAGATCATCTTTAATATAAAAGATTAGCCTTGTTGACACTCGATTTTTTATTTATGTATAATATAATAAAGATTCGAATGATTTTTTATCTGTTTAAGGAGGAGCATTATTTTTATGTCGATTGAAGTTGGCAGCAAGTTACAGGGTAAAGTGACGGGAATTACTAATTTTGGAGCGTTTGTGGAGCTACCAGGAGGTTCAACAGGACTCGTACACATTAGTGAAGTTGCCGATAATTATGTGAAGGATATTAATGATCACTTAAAAGTCGGGGACGAGGTTACAGTAAAGGTTATTAATGTTGAGAACGATGGTAAAATTGGTCTATCTATTAAAAAAGCAATAGATCGTCCAGAGCGCCCAGAGCGTTCAGAACGTCCAGAACGTCCAAGAAACACAGATCGTCCAAGGAATTCAGATCGCCCAAGACAAAGAGGAAATGATTTCCGTAGTAATAACAAAGAAAACTTTGAACAAAAAATGAGTCGTTTCTTAAAAGATAGTGAAGATCGTTTGTCTTCATTGAAGCGCAATACTGAATCTAAACGCGGTGGTCGTGGAGCTAGAAGAGGTTAAGCTTGCTGCTTTCATATACATTTTGCGTAAAAGGAAAACATCATCTAGATGTTTTCCTTTTTTTATCGTTTAGGAAATTATAAAATTCTTGAACTGTGGATAAGCGCACGACATCTAGCTCCAGCGCCTAGCCCATCGAGGTCATAAGCTAATTTAGAATTGAAGGCAAAGAACGCCTTCTATTCTAAATCATCTTATTTGCCTTAGGCTGATCAAGGCGCTTGCGCTTTTGTTCTGTTAGTTTAGAAAAATCCTAAAAATTAATTTTTGTATTGACGAATATTCAATTCGATTGTATTATATATCTTGTGCCTCAGAAGAGGACGTTGAGATAAGTTATGGCGGTGTAGCTCAGCTGGCTAGAGCGTACGGTTCATACCCGTGAGGTCGTGGGTTCGACTCCCTCCGCCGCTACCATTCTAAAAATAGAAATTTGAGGTTAAAAGTTAGATGGATGTATTGCTTCGATGCCATACAAAAACCTCTAACAACTCATATCTATCCTCAAACATCTAAATCTCTAAATCGGCCCGTTGGTCAAGCGGTTAAGACACCGCCCTTTCACGGCGGTAACACGGGTTCGAATCCCGTACGGGTCATCCAAAAAGTTGCTAATGCTAGCAACTTTTTTTGTTTTTCTCCTTTAACTTACATAATCCTAACTAGCCAAGACTTGATTCATAACTTTTTGACGAAAGACATAATAAAAAACTTCAAAACACTTGGATATTTGTCGCATTTTTCAAAAACAGTCGAACTGTTTTTGGAATATACTACCTTCATTTGACAAAATCCTGTTCAAACCTTCGATATAATTACAAGCAACAATGAACTAGTGGGGGAATGAGCGATGGAAAAAGTGGAAAGAAGGTTAATGGAGCCGATTTCGGATTTGGGCATGGCAAAAACCCACCAAGTGGTCAATCGATTCTTTCATCGATTTTCTTCTAAACTACAGGTCTTCCTCTTACATAAAGGACTTGTGTATGTTTTAATTGGGTTTTTATTAGGACGAGCTATTATTTTATCGGAGGTATTGCCATTCGCATTACCATTCTTCGGAGCAGTCTTGCTCATGAAAAAGGATAAGGCACTTTTAGCAGGTCTATCGTTAATTGCGGGTGGGTCTACGGTTTCCTTTGAGGTTTCCTTAATCATTACGATGTCCATAATAGGCTTTCTTGTAATCAAGAGACTATCGGCGTATGTGTTTAAAGATCAATTAAAAATTCTCCCTTTTGTTATTTTTGGGACTGTGGCTATAACAAGGATTGTCTATTCATTGGCGATGAAATCCTCATTAACATTATATGATTATATGATGGCAGGAGTTGAATCTGGTTTATCATTTATACTAACGTTAATTTTTCTTCAAAGTATCCCACTCATATCAGCTCGGAAATACAAACAATCACTAAAGGTTGAAGAAATTATTTGCATCATGATTTTACTAGCATCCGTAATGACAGGCCTTGTTGGGGTTTCTTATCAAAATCTCCAGGCGGAGCATATATTTTCTCGATATATTGTTCTCTTGTTTGCATTCATAGGAGGCTCAAGTATAGGCAGTACAGTAGGGGTCGTTACTGGATTGATTTTAAGCTTAGCTAATGTAGGAAATTTATATCATATGAGTCTACTGGCTTTTTCAGGTCTATTAGGTGGCCTTTTGCGAGAAGGTCAAAAGATAGGAACAGCTATTGGGCTGCTAATTGGCTCTGTACTGATATCATTATATGGACAAGGATCAGCGGACTTAATGACAACTTTACTTGAGTCGATGATCGCTATTTTATTATTCTTGATTACACCGAAAGCAATAACAGGGAGACTTGCAAGACATATCCCTGGAACGAATGAACATGCCCAGGAACAACAGCAATATGTTCGGAAAATACGTGATGTAACAGCTCATCGTGTGGATCAATTTTCTCAAGTTTTTCATGCATTATCTGAGAGCTTTGCGACCTTTTATGATAAAGAAGAAACGGATGATGAACAAAGGGAAACTGATTTATTCCTAAGTAGTATAACTGAAAGTACTTGTCAGCATTGTTTTAAGAAAGAGAAGTGCTGGGTTGAGAACTTTGATAAAACTTATGATTTTATGCAGACAATTATGCATGAAACGAAACAACATACGTACCAAAACAATATAAAAGTAAAAAAAGAATTTGCACGTCATTGTTCAAAGGCAAATAAAGTGGAAGAGGCGATAGAGCAGGAAATTAATTATTTTCAAGCAAATCAGAAGCTTAAAAAAGAAGTTCAAGAAAGTAGACGATTGGTTGCAGAACAATTATTAGGTGTTTCACATGTTATGGAGGATCTTTCGAAGGAAATTAAAAGAGAACGAGAAAATCACTTTGTACAGGAAGAACAAATTCTAGATGCATTACAAAACTTCGGAATTGAAATTGTAAATGTAGATATATATAGCCTAGATCAAGGGAATGTAGATATTGAAATGAGTATCCCATTCTGTAATGGTCATGGAGAATGTGAAAAAATTATTGCGCCGATGTTGTCTGATATTTTAGAGGAGTCTGTTATTGTGAAAAGTGAGGAATGTGCTAATTATCCTAATGGGTATTGTCATGTATCATTTGGATCGGCTAAAAAATTCCGAATTGAAACAGGTGTAGCACATGCAGCAAAGGGTGGTGGCTTAGTATCTGGTGACAGCTATTCTATGATTGATTTAGGGGTAGGGAAATACGCTGTTGCGATTAGTGATGGAATGGGTAATGGTGTAAGAGCCCATTTTGAAAGCAATGAAACCATTAAGCTTCTGCAAAAGATTTTACAATCGGGGATCGAAGAAAAAGTTGCGATTAAAACGATTAATTCGATTCTATCTCTTAGGACGACAGATGAAATTTTTTCAACACTTGATCTCGCAATTGTGGATCTTCAAGATGGAAGTAGTAAATTTTTGAAAATTGGATCGACTCCAAGCTTTGTAAAACGAGGAGATAAAATAATTCAAATTCAGGCTAGCAATCTACCAATGGGGATTATTGATGAATTTGACGTGGATGTTGTGGGAGAAAAGCTAAAAGCGGGAGATCTGCTTATCATGATGAGTGATGGTATTTTTGAGGGACCAAAACATGTTGAGAATTACGACTTATGGATGAAGCGGAAAATTAATGAGATTAAGACAACTGATCCTCAGGAGGTCGCAGATCTTATTATGGAGGAAGTTATCAGAACAAGATCTGGGAAAATCGAAGACGATATGACGGTGGTTGTATCATCTATTGAGCACAATACCCCGAAATGGGCTAGTATTCCTGTAACAAAGAAAAAAATAGGTTAAGAATAAACTAGAGTATAAAAACCCTACCTTCTGGCGAGGATGATACTAATGAAAATTCATATAAGTCACGTGTGAATATTGAATTTGAAAAATTAGGCGTCTCTCTAGGAGGGTGTATATGGCAAAGGGTCATTTAAAGCAAATTTTATTAATTACTGACGGTTGCTCAAACCATGGGGAAGATCCAATCGCAATGGCTGCATTAGCTCAGGAGCAAGGAATAACAATAAATGTAATTGGTGTCATAGAAGAGAACGTAATCGACCAAAAAGCGATTCAGGAAATTGAAGGAATCGCAATGTCAGGTGGTGGTGTTCACCAAATCGTATATGCGCATCAGTTATCTCAAACTGTACAAATGGTAACAAGAAAGGCTATGACACAAACACTTCAAGGAGTTGTTAATAAGGAGCTCCAGCATATTCTTGGGAAGCATACATCAATGGAAGAGTTACCACCTGAAAAAAGAGGAGAGGTAATGGAGGTTGTAGATGAACTAGGGGAAACTGTGAGTTTAGAAATCCTCGTATTAGTTGATACAAGTGCAAGCATGAAGCCGAAGCTTCCCACAGTAAAGGAAGCACTTCTAGACCTTTCAATAAGCCTTAATTCAAGAATTGGAGAAAATCAATATTCAGTATCAGTATTTCCTGGGAAAAAGGATGAGGTAGAACAGGTCCTTGATTGGACGCCTAAGCTTGAATCACTATCATCCATTTTTCCAAAGCTTTCAACAGGAGGTATTACACCTACTGGTCCTGCAATAAGAGATGCAATCCAACATTTTAAGAATAAACGTTCCTTAAGGGGTTTATTAAGAAATGAAGAAGAATACTACGATGAATCAGGTATGTAATCTTTCTTCGGGTACTATAGTAAATGGTAAGTGGAACGGTGAGAATTACACCGTTATAAGGCTGCTTGGAAAAGGTGCAACAGGCAACGTATACTTAGCTGATAGTAAAAAAGGGAAAGTCGCTCTTAAGTTGAGTGAAAATAGTATGGCGATTACTTCAGAGGTAAATGTGCTTAAGCGTTTTTCTAAGGTCCAAGGTACTTCGCTTGGACCTTCTTTGCTTGATGTAGATGATTGGAAAGTAGATTCGCAAAAAATCCTTCCTTTTTATGTGATGGAATATGTACAAGGTAATAATTTCCTTGAATTTATTCAAGAACGAGGAATAGTGTGGGCAGATGTTTTGATCCTTCAGTTACTATCCAATCTAGAAAAGCTTCATCAACAAGGGTGGGTTTTTGGAGACTTGAAGCCAGAAAACTTGTTAATATCAGGTCCGCCCCCAAAAATAAGATGTATCGATGTTGGTGGTACAACACAGCAAGGAAGGTCTATTAAAGAGTTCACAGAGTTTTTTGACCGAGGATATTGGGGGTTAGGTACGCGAAAGGCTGAGCCGTCTTACGATCTTTTTTCAGTAGCGATGGTTCTTATAAATGCATCATTTCCTAAACGTTTTACAAAAAAGGTGGATGTGGATGGGAAAACTCAATTGTTTGAACGAATTGAGCAGCATCCATACTTGCTTAAACATAAGCAAGTTTTACAAAAAGCACTTTTAGGGAAATATACAAGTGCATTAGAAATGAAAACAGACTTTGTTCACCTGCTTTCTGTAGAAACAAACAAAGCAAAGCCAAGAACACAAACGTATAAAACTCAAATGGCTACAGCTAACAAGGCAAAGAGTCAGTCACCAAAAAGTGCAAACTCTCAAGCTAATCAAACAAGAAAACAAGCAAAGAAAACAAAAAGAAGAAAAAAAACGAGTGGTATTCTTGAAACAATTATCATTATCTTGGGAGTATTTATTATTTATTCTTTATATGCTTATCACTATTTGATGTAGAAATGAATGTAAATTTGTTCATTAAATATGATGAATATGTGAACGCATTCTTCTCCTTTGTTGTTCCTTTAGAAATAATGTTAGGATAGAGAGGGAATAAAAAAGGTATTTTGTGCAAAAGAGGGAAGAAAAGGTGGAAAAATTTTATACCCTTATTCAAAAGCACCAATTATTTGATAAGGATTCAACAGTCGTTGTTGGTGTTTCGGGAGGACCTGATTCTTTAGCATTACTCCATTTACTAATTCAAATAAAGGAAAAATGGAACCTAAAGCTAGTTGCTGCACATGTTGATCACATGTTTAGAGGTGTGCAATCAAAAGAGGAAATGCAGTTTGTACTCGATTTCTGTAGGGAACATCAAATTACATGTGAAGCAAAGCAAATTGATGTAACTGCATACGCCACTCAGCATAAATTAAGTTCTCAAGTAGCTTCGAGAGAATGCAGATATGGTTTTTTTAAAGAGGTTTTAGATAAGTATGAGTCAAGTTACTTAGCACTTGGTCATCACGGTGATGATCAAATCGAAACGATCTTAATGAGAATGGTAAGAGGTAGTACAGGAAAGGCACTTGCAGGTATTCAGTTAAAGCGTAAATTCCATAATGGATACATCATTAGGCCTTTGCTTGGGTATACAAAGGAACAAATCCTAAGGTATTGTAGGGATCAACAATTAATGCCGAGGTTTGACCCTAGTAATGAAAAGACTGATTATACTAGAAATCGTTTTAGAAAATATGTGCTACCCTTTCTGAAAAAAGAAAATCCATTGGCACATGAAAGATTTCAGTATTTTAGTGAAACCTTATTAGAGGATGAAACGTATTTACAGGTATTAACGAAGCAACATATGAATACAGTATTGAAAAGAAAAGAAACGTCAGCTGTCGAGATAGACATCGATAGGTTTAAAAGCCTACCTTTGCCTTTACAAAGAAGAGGTATTCAACTAATATTAAACTATCTATACGAAAATATTCCAACTTCTCTATCTTCAATACATATCGAGAGTTTACTGACGTTACTCTCACAAGATCACCCTTCAGGTTCACTTGATTACCCAGGCGGTCTAAAAGTGATTAAATCATATCAAAATTGTTTGTTTACTTTTGAACAAGATGAAGTAAAGAAGTACTGTTTTGATCTTGAAATCCCTTCCGTTGTCATACTTCCAAATGGGTATAAAATAACGTGTGAATTAATAAAGAATGATTCTATTGAGCCTATAGGAAATGAATCATTCCTTTTAAATCCCAAAACGTTAGTTGGACCGCTTATTGTTCGAACAAGGGAACAGGGAGATAAAATCAAATTGAAGGGCATGAACGGTCGGAAAAAGGTAAAAGATATATTTATTGATGAAAAAATACCATTACATAGCCGATATTCATGGCCGATAGTAGAAGATGGAGATGGGAACATCCTTTGGTTACCAGGCTTAAAAAAATCAATTTTTGAAGCTGAAAATGGAAGCGGGGATGAATACGTAGTATTACATTATAAGGAGCAATGATCTTCTAGGGGGCACACTTTTATGAGACAAGATATTGAAGAAATTTTAGTGACTGAAGAACAAATTCAAGATAAGGTGAAGGAGTTAGGAAAGGCCCTAACTGAAGAGTATAAAGATCGCTTTCCACTTGCTATAGGTGTACTAAAGGGCGCAATGCCTTTTATGGGTGATCTTTTAAAGAACATTGATACATATTTGGAAATGGATTTTATGGATGTTTCAAGCTATGGCACATCCACAGTTTCATCAGGAGAAGTAAAGATCATTAAGGATTTAGATACTTCTGTTGAAGGAAGAGATATATTAATTATTGAAGATATTATTGATAGTGGTTTAACTTTAAGCTATTTAGTTAAGTTATTTCGCTATCGAAAAGCAAAGTCAATTAAAATTGTTACATTGCTTGATAAACCAACTGGTAGAAAAGCGGATATTGAGGCTGATTATGTAGGATTTGCTGTTCCAGATGCATTCGTTGTTGGCTATGGACTTGATTACATTGAGAAATACAGAAATCTTCCTTATATCGGAGTTTTAAAGCCTGAAATTTATCAATAAAACCTATTAATTGAAACACAGGTTCTCTGTAGTCTAAATTGTTGTGTTACCATGATTTTCTATGATACTATTTAATATAGTCGTGTCTACTGTGGGAGGAGGTAAGGAATGAATCGGATCTTCCGTAATACCATATTTTATTTATTAATATTTTTAGTCATTATTGGGGTTGTAAGCTTCTTTACTGGTGCTAATCCTAAAACGGAACAAATAACGTATAATACTTTCATTTCTGACTTAAATAATGGGAATGTAACAGAGATGACGGTACAGCCGGTTCGTGGTGTATTTGAAGTTAGAGGTAAAATGAAGGGCTATGATGAAGACGAAACCTTTTTAACATATATACCAACAGAACAAGGGCTAGATCGAGTTGACAAAGCAGCTGAGGCAAATAACGTCAAAGAACTTGATGTTGCTCCTGCTGAGGAAACAAGTGGATGGGTTACATTTTTCACATCCATTATCCCATTCATTATTATCTTTATTTTATTCTTCTTCTTGCTTAACCAAGCTCAAGGCGGCGGCAGTCGTGTAATGAATTTTGGTAAAAGTAAAGCTAAGCTATATAGCGAAGAAAAGAAGAAGGTTAGGTTTAAAGATGTAGCTGGTGCAGATGAAGAAAAGCAAGAGCTTGTTGAGGTAGTTGAATTCTTAAAAGATCCTCGTAAATTTGCAGAGTTAGGTGCAAGAATTCCAAAGGGTGTCCTATTAGTTGGACCTCCAGGTACTGGTAAGACCTTACTTGCAAGAGCTGTTGCCGGTGAAGCAGGAGTGCCATTCTTCTCAATCAGTGGTTCTGATTTCGTTGAAATGTTTGTCGGTGTCGGTGCATCCCGTGTTCGTGATTTATTTGAGAATGCGAAAAAGAATGCCCCATGTATCATTTTCATTGATGAAATTGATGCAGTTGGACGTCAACGTGGTGCAGGTTTAGGTGGAGGTCACGATGAGCGTGAACAAACACTTAATCAGTTACTAGTTGAAATGGATGGTTTTGGTGCAAACGAAGGTATTATCATTGTTGCAGCAACTAATAGACCAGATATTCTTGACCCAGCATTATTACGTCCGGGACGTTTTGACCGTCAAATTACTGTAGATCGACCAGATGTAACAGGTCGTGAAGCTGTCTTAAAGGTACATTCTCGTAATAAGCCTTTAGATGAATCTGTTGATTTAAAAGCAATTGCTGCTCGGACTCCAGGTTTTTCTGGTGCTGATTTAGAAAACCTTTTAAATGAAGCAGCTCTAGTTGCTGCTAGACGGGATAAAAAGAAAATTGATAATACAGATCTTGACGAAGCAACAGATCGCGTTATTGCTGGTCCTGCTAAAAAGAGTCGTGTTATCTCTAAGAAAGAACGAAATATTGTTGCTTATCATGAAGCTGGACATACCATTATTGGGGTTGTACTCGATGAAGCTGATATGGTACATAAGGTTACAATTGTTCCTCGTGGCCAAGCTGGTGGATATGCTGTCATGCTTCCAAAAGAAGATCGATACTTTATGACAAAACCAGAGCTTTTAGATAAAATTACTGGTTTGCTTGGTGGTCGTGTTGCAGAGGAAATTGTCTTCGGAGAAGTTAGTACTGGGGCACATAATGATTTCCAAAGAGCAACAGGTATAGCAAGGAAAATGGTTACTGAATACGGTATGAGTGAAAAGCTTGGTCCGTTGCAATTCGGTCAATCACAAGGTGGTCAAGTGTTTTTAGGACGTGACCTTCATAATGAGCAAAACTATAGTGATGCAATTGCACATGAAATTGATATGGAAATTCAACGCTTTATTAAAGAAAGCTATGAGCGTGCTCGCCAAATTTTAACTGAAAATCGTGAAAAGCTAGAATTGGTGGCACAAACATTATTAGAAATTGAAACCCTTGATGCAGCTCAAATAGCAAGCCTTGTTGAGCATGGGAAGCTTCCTGACCGTCCGGTAGTTGTGAACGAAAGCCAAAATCAGGATGCAAAATCAGATAATGTGAAAGTAAATATTCAAACGAAAAAAGATGAAGAGGATTCTTCTGAAAAATCATAATAAAGATGAAAGATCGATGGCAAACTAATATGTCATCGATCTTTTTTTTGATAAAATGAAAAGGAATATGTAAACTAGTAAAAAGAAATATTATAAAGTGGTGATACTGATGATTCTTGTATTGGATGTAGGAAATACTAATACTGTATTAGGGGTATATGATCAGGATGTGTTAAAGCATCATTGGAGAATAGAAACAAGTCGTAATAAAACGGAAGACGAGTTTGGTATGGTAATAAAGGGGTTATTTGAACACGAAGGTCTTCCATTTAAACAAATAGAGGGGATTATCATTTCTTCTGTTGTACCGCCAATTATGTTTGCGCTTGAAAGAATGTGCATGAAGTATTTTGATGTTAAACCATTGGTTGTAGGGCCAGGAATAAAAACAGGCTTGGATATTAAATACGAAAATCCTCGTGAAGTTGGGGCAGATCGTATCGTGAATGCTGTTGCTGGTATACAAGATTATGGCAGTCCACTAATTATTGTTGATTTTGGTACAGCTACTACATATTGTTACATCAATGAACATAAGCAATATATGGGTGGGGCAATTGCACCTGGTATCAATATTTCTACTGAAGCCCTCTATTCTAGAGCTGCAAAACTACCAAGAATAGAAATTACGAGACCGAATAACATAATCGGTAAGAATACTGTGAGTGCGATGCAAGCTGGAATTTTATATGGATATGTAGGACAAGTAGAGGGAATTGTTAAAAGAATTAAAGAACAATCAAAGGAAGTACCAAAAGTTATTGCAACAGGTGGTCTAGCGTCATTAATCGCTAAAGAATCAGATTGTATTGATATTGTTGACCCATTTTTAACACTAAGAGGTTTACAGCTAATTTATGAACGAAACACATTAAAGGAATTGGGAACAGAACACAGTTTATGAAATTTGGCTCTGGTTAAAACTACTGTTATAAGTAGTTTTTAAATAGAATATTACCGGGCTTTTGTACGAAACATTACTTGAAGGCGTTATATTGGTCTTGAAATTGAAGGGAGTCTAACATCATGGATTATTTGATAAAGGCATTAGCATATAATGACCAAGTAAGAGCTTATGCGGCAAGGACAACTGAGACAATCTCTGAGGCTCAAAAAAGACATCAAACATGGCCAACTGCATCTGCTGCCTTAGGACGAGCTATGACGGCAGGGGTTATGATGGGTTCAATGTTAAAAGGGAACGCTAAGCTTACCATTAAAGTTGAGGGCGGCGGACCAATAGGGGTAATTTTAGTAGATAGTAACTCTAAAGGAGAGGTACGTGGATATGTAACGAACCCTCAAACTCATTTTGAGTTAAATAATAAAGGAAAGCTTGACGTTGCTAGAGCTGTAGGTACAGAGGGAAATCTAACAATTGTAAAGGATCTCGGCCTAAAGGATCATTTCTCTGGACAAGTACCAATTGTATCAGGAGAGCTTGGTGAGGATTTCACTTATTATTTGGTTACATCTGAACAAATTCCATCATCAGTTGGAGTTGGAGTCCTAGTAAATCCTGATAATACAATTTTAGCTTCAGGTGGATTTATCATTCAGCTACTACCTGGGACAGATGACGAAACAATTACAAAAATAGAAGAAAGGCTTAGCAAAATTGATCCTATTTCAAAGTTAATACAACGCGGGCTAACTCCAGAAGAAATTTTAGAAGAGGTTCTTGGACAAAGCAATGTCAAAATTTTAGAAAAGCAACCAGTAAAATTTAAGTGTCAGTGTTCTAAGGAACGTATTGAGAATGCCATTGTAAGTTTAGGTGAGGAAGAAATACAGTCCATGATTAATGAGGAAGGTAAAGCTGAGGCACAATGTCATTTTTGCAATGAGATCTATAAGCTAACTAGAGAGGATCTAGAGGAACTAAAGAAAGAAGCGAAATAAATGATCTGGTGAATTACTAGGAGTGGAGAAATTGAACGGAAAAACGTTATGGAGTATTATCTTTTGTTTGGTTATCATAAATTGCTTTACAGTTGGCTACTTTCTATCGAAGGAAAGGAATGTTATTCCTGTTTCGAGTAATGACCAGACAAGTGAAACAATTGCTACTATTGGGGAAACCTCCATTACAAGAGAACAATGGATGGCAGAGCTTGAGTCTCGTTTTGGGAAGGATACATTAAAGGAATTAATTAATAATCGAGTAGTGGAAGAGCTAGCAGATAAATATAAAATTACCGTTTCTGATGAGGTAATTGAACGAGAGTTAGCTGTCTATAAATCAATGTATAATTCCTTGGACGAAGGCACTTGGAGAGATCAGATACGGTATAGCATCTTGTTAGAGGAGATCCTTACTAGAGATGTATCTATTCCTGAAAAGGAAATGAAGGCTTTTTATGAAACGAATAAAGATTTATATAATATAGATGAATCCTATCATTTATCACATATAATTGTGAAAACAGAAAATGAAGCAGACTTAATCGTTGAGGAGCTTAATGGTGGTTCTAGCTTTGAAGCGCTAGCCCTGGAAAAATCACTTGATGAATTTACTGCTAATTCAGGTGGTGATATTGGATTTGTTTCGAACGATAATGAGTTTATTTCTAGTGAGTACCTCGAAATAGCGCCTAAGTTAAGTGAAGGAGAATGGAGCGAACCATTCGAGGTCGAAACAGGATATGCAGTTATTTTACTTCATGAAAGGCTTGAAGGGAAATCCTACAGCTATGAGGATGTAAAGGGACAAATCCGGAGACAAATTGCTCTAGAGCAGATGGATGGTTCTGTGACAGTTGAACCATTGTGGGAAGAATTGAATGTTACTTGGTTTTATGGAAAGTAAGTAGCAAAAAATAGTTCAAATAGCATAAAAGGTTTTGACAATTATGAAAATAATTGTTATATTACATATAAATCCAATAAATTTACTCGGGATAGAGGAGGAAGAATATGGCACGCGTAGCAAATTCTATACATGAATTAATCGGGGAAACACCAATTGTAAAGTTAAATAGACTTGTAGATGATAATAGTGCTGATGTTTACTTAAAGCTTGAATTTATGAATCCAGGTAGTAGTGTCAAAGATCGTATTGCTCTTGCTATGATTGAAGCTGCTGAGAAAAGCGGTGATTTAAAAGATGGAGATACAATCATTGAGCCAACTAGTGGAAACACTGGTATTGGACTTGCGATGGTAGCAGCTGCTAAAGGTCTAAAAGCTATTATCGTTATGCCTGACACAATGAGTATGGAGCGTAGAAACTTGTTGCGTGCTTATGGAGCTGAACTTGTTCTAACTCCAGGTTCTGAAGGTATATCAGGATCGATTCGCAAAGCAGAAGAGCTATCAAAAAAGTACGGCTACTTTATGCCTCAACAATTCAAAAATGAAGCAAATCCTGAAATTCACCGCTTAACAACAGGTAAGGAAGTTGTGTCACAAATGGGTGAGCAATTAGATGCCTTCATCTCTGGAATTGGTACAGGTGGAACAATTACAGGAGTAGGCTCAGTCCTTAAAGAGAACTATCCATCAATAAAAATTTATGGATTAGAACCTGCAGATTCTGCAATCCTTTCGGGTGGAAAACCAGGTCCGCATAAAATCCAAGGTATCGGTACAGGATTTGTTCCAGATACTTTAAATACAAATATTTATGATGAAGTTATTACTGTTAAAAATGAAGAAGCGTTTGAAACAGCTAGAAGAGCAGCTAAAGAAGAAGGAATTCTAGGTGGGATTTCATCAGGTGCGGCAATTTTCGCTGCGTTAAAGGTAGCAAAAGAGCTTGGAAAAGGTAAGAAGGTTCTTGCAGTGCTTCCTAGTAATGGAGAGCGTTACTTAAGTACTCCATTATACCAATTCGATTAATATCGGTTTAATACCCGTAAAATAGCTTGGAAAGAGGTTTGACTAAAAAGGTCAACCTCTTTTCTTTATATCATTATATGCATTAAGGATTGCAGCATACTAAAAGCACTAGGTCTTACTTTTTGGCTCTGTTAAAGCTCACTGTTGATATTGGCACTTTGTTGAATTGTTGCGGATATGTGAGACTCCTGTGGGAGAGCGAGTCCAAGGGAGACTCACGCAGGTGCAAAGCACCGAGGAGGCCCCCAGACCATCCGCAGAAAGCGAACGCCTACAGCGGAAATCAACAACCAAATTTAACAGAGCCTACTTTTTAAATAAAATAATAAAATCATTATGGTTTCTCCCGCACATTTATGTAAAATGTAAGTAAGAGTTTTAAAGGAGAGATTTGTCATGCAGCAACGAAGGGCATCTTTAAGCATA
This sequence comes from Metabacillus bambusae, assembly GCF_017497975.1. Lineage (GTDB taxonomy): Bacteria > Bacillota > Bacilli > Bacillales > Bacillaceae > Metabacillus > Metabacillus bambusae. Next base: position 51,014 of record NZ_JAGDEL010000031.1, read on the forward strand.
AGTTTTGATTATAAGGGCAACTTTTTTGACCAATATAAGTATTTAACAAGAGATGAAGATCAGCATGCATTTTTGGAAAGCGGTCGAGGTGGTAGATACAGCATTGCTGGTATAAGACCGATTGCTACTGTAAAGGGTAAAAACCATCAACTTTTCATCACCGATAAACAAGGTATGAATGTTTTAGAAGGGGAGCCACTTGATCTTTTTCATAATTGGTTTCGTCAATTTCAAACTGTAACAGATCCAAGCTTACCAGATTTTCAAGGTGGAGCGATTGGCTTTATGAGTTATGACTGTGTTAGGTATTTTGAAAAGCTACCTAGTGTGGCAATTGACGATTTAGAAACGCCTGATCTGTATTTTTTGCTTTTTGATGATGTCGCTGTTTTTGACCATCACACATCCAAGCTTTGGTTAATAACACATTATTACGATAAGCAGGAAGAACAGACTGCACGAGCAAAGTTGCAAAAGATGAAGGAAAATTGGACCAATGAGCCGAATATACACGAACATGTAAATGAAGTGCACAGAGCAGCTACTAAAGATCCAATTACCTTCACTAAAGCCTCATTCATGAAAGCAGTTGAAAAAATTAAACAATATATTTCTCAAGGCGATGTGTTTCAAGTGAATTTGTCTATTAGACAGCACTTTCAATTAGAAGATAATCATCCACTCGAGATCTATGAAGTATTACGAAAGCTTAATCCTTCTCCTTATATGGGATATTTGCATTTTCCCGAGTTTCAAATTGTGAGTGGATCACCTGAGCTATTGGTGAAAAAACAAGGTAGCTCCGTAAGTACCCGGCCAATTGCTGGGACAAGGTCTAGAGGCAAGAATGAAGAAGAGGATACGAGACTTGCAAATGAATTAATTGAAAATGAGAAGGAAAGAGCCGAGCATGTCATGCTTGTTGATTTAGAGAGAAATGACTTAGGAAGAGTTTGTGAGTATGGATCTGTCCATGTTGATGAATTTATGGTTATTGAGAAGTATTCACATGTAATGCATATCGTTTCAAATGTAAAAGGGAATTTAAAAAAAGAAGCAAATTATGCAGATGTTATCAAAGCGACCTTTCCTGGTGGTACAATAACAGGAGCACCTAAAGTGAGAACCATGGAAATAATCGAGGAGCTAGAGCCTACAAGGCGAGGGATTTATACTGGTTCCATAGGTTGGATTGGCTTTGATGAAAACATGGAGCTAAATATCGTCATTCGTACGTTACTGGCTAAAGATGGTTATGGGTATGTACAATCTGGAGCAGGTATTGTTATTGATTCCAATCCAGAGTATGAATATAAAGAGTCTTTAAAAAAGGCAAGAGCTATGATTAAGGCAATTGAGTTGAGTAAAGAAGAGAAAATATTAGGCTGAGGTGAGTATAGTGATTTTAATGATTGATAATTATGATTCTTTTACGTTTAATTTAGTGCAATATTTGGGTGAGCTTGGAGAAGAGTTGGTTGTAAAGCGTAACGACGAAATCACCATTTCGGAAATTGAAGAGCTAAATCCGCAATTTCTTATGATTTCTCCAGGACCATGTAGTCCAAATGAAGCAGGAATTAGCATGGAAGCAATTGAGTATTTTGCTGGAAAAATTCCTATATTTGGTGTGTGTCTCGGACATCAGTCCATTGCTCAAGTATTTGGTGGGGACGTTGTGCGTGCAGAACGACTAATGCATGGAAAAACATCAGAGATAAACCACAATGGAGAAACATTATTCAAGGATATGGACAATCCATTTACAGCAACTCGCTATCACTCGTTAATTGTGAAGAATGAGACCTTGCCGGATTGCTTAGAGGTAACAGCTTGGACAGATGAAAATGAAATTATGGCGATCCGTCATAAAACATTGCCTATCGAAGGTGTTCAATTTCATCCTGAATCAATTATGACGTCATTTGGTAAAGATTTATTAAAGAACTTTATCAATCAATATAAATTAGTAGAAAAGAGTTCGTAACGTGTATATATATTACAACTCACAGTTTATTAAAGATACTGAAGCCACGATTTCTCCATTCGATCATGGCTTTCTTTATGGCTTAGGAGCCTTTGAAACCTTCAGGATGTACAAAGGTTTCCCTTTTCTTCTTAATGACCATTTAACTAGACTGCAACATGCCTTGGATGAGTTAGAAATCTCTTATAGGGTTGACGCTGAGTATGTGTATGAAATGCTTCAGCAACTGCTCCGGTTAAATCATCTAGAGGAAGAGGATGTTACTGTCCGTTTAAATATTTCTGCAGGAAATGGCGAGGTAGGTAAGCTTTTGCAACCGTATAATCATCCAACTGTTCTTTGTTTCTTACGTAAGGCACCCCCGATTCAGAATGCAGAAAAAAATACTGCTATTTTACAGCTGCGTAGAAATACACCTGAAGGGACACAAAGATTAAAATCCCATCACTATTTAAATAATATATTGGGAAAGCGTGAATTACGAGAATCTCCTGATATGGAAGGGATTTTTTTAACTGAGCAAGGGTATGTTGCAGAAGGGATTGTTTCAAATATTTTTTGGGTGAAGGAAGATATTGTGTACACCCCTTCTATAGAAACAGGTATATTAAACGGTATTACTAGACAATTTGTCATTAAATGCTTAAATAAGCTTGGGATTCCGATTCGCGAAGGTTTTTACTCGAAAAGAGAATTATTAGATGCAACCGAAGTGATGATCACAAATTCCTCCCAAGAGGTTGTTCCAGTAAAGAAAGTGGATGAATATGTTTTCGAGGGCTATAATGGAATAATTGTACAGAAGATCAGTGAGTTATATTGTCATTATCGGTCGAAACTATTAAGTATAGATCAGTTATAAAGGACTGGATGAAAAATGAAATTTGCAACGAAACAACAAACAATTCAATGTGGAAAATATACACTTGATTACAGTGGAAAAACTCAAATAATGGGGATTTTAAATACAACACCTGATTCCTTTTCTGATGGTGGTAAGTATGTCGATATAGATAAGGCTATTTTTCATGCTAAGCAAATGATTAAAAATGGTGCTGATATTATTGATATCGGGGGAGAATCAACAAGGCCTGGTTTTGATCCAGTATCAGTTGAACAGGAAATAGAACGAACCATACCGGTAATTCGTATGCTGGCCAAGGAAATAGATGTACCGATCTCTATTGATACGTATAAAGCTGAGGTTGCTAAGCAAGCCATTGAAGCAGGTGCAACAATCATCAATGATATTTGGGGTGCAAAGGCAGATCCTGATATGGGTAATGTAGCTGCAACTTATGATGTACCAATTATCCTTATGCATAACCGTAATAATCGTGACTATGATCAATTAATTCCAGATATGATTGTTGATTTAATGGAGTCCGTTAAACTTGTAAAGGATGCTGGAGTAAAGGATGAAAAAATCATTCTAGACCCGGGCGTAGGTTTTGCAAAAACGATGGAAGATAATTTACTGGTGATGAGACATTTAGATTCTTTTGTTCAGTTAGGTTATCCTGTATTATTAGGTACATCAAGAAAATCTTTTATCGGACATGTTTTAGATTTACCTCCAATTGAACGACTTGAAGGAACCGGAGCAACCATTTGCTTAGGAATTGAAAAAGGATGCCAAATTATACGAATTCATGATGTGTTAGAGATGTCAAGAATGGCTAAAATGATGGATGCAATGCTTGGAAAAGGGGGACAAGGTCATCGATAAAATTCATGTAAATGGTATGGAGTTCTATGGGTATCATGGAGTTTTTAAGGAAGAGAATAAACTTGGTCAAAGATTTCGAGTTGATTTAACTGTAGAATTAGATTTGAAAAATGCAGGGGAATCAGACGATTTAGAGCATACTGTAAATTATGCATCACTCTATAATTGTTGTAAAAAAATTGTAGAGGGTAAACCATACAAGCTTGTGGAAGCAGTTGCTGAACAAATTGCCAAGGAAATATTCGCTGATTTTAACATTGTTCAATATTGTACGGTAAAAATGATAAAACCTGATCCGCCGATACCAGGTCATTATAAAGAAGTAGCTGTTGAAATCAAAAGGGGTAGGACATGAAGATAGAAGCGTATGTTGCACTTGGATCAAATATGGGAAACCGTGAAGAATATTTAAAAATGGCCATTCGAAAGTTGCATCTTCACCCTTCGATACATGTAGAAGATATTTCCTCAATTTATGAAACAGATCCAATTGGCTATACAGATCAAGATCAATTTTTAAATATGGTGATTAAGATAAACACTGATCTTTCAGCATTTGAACTATTAAATGTGTTGCAAGAAACCGAAATATTTCTTGATCGAAAACGTGAGGTAAAATGGGGTCCTCGAACATTAGACCTTGACATTTTGCTTTATAATCATGAAAATATTGAAGCAGAGCATCTTATTGTTCCACACCCAAGAATGTATGAACGTGCCTTTGTTTTAATTCCATTGTTTGAACTAAACAAGAACATCTGCATTCCTACTATAGAAGAACCACTTTCATCTATCATAGATCAATTACAAGATAAAGAAGGAGTACGAATATGGAAGCAGAAAAATGGGGTAGACGTATTCGCGCTTTTAGAAAGTTAAAAGGCTTTACCCAAGAGAGTTTTGCGAAGGATCTTGGTGTTTCTGTTTCTGTTCTAGGTGAAATAGAAAGAGGCAATCGTGAACCCAACAAAAAATTTATTGAAGAAGTAGCTAAAGCTCTTAATGTATCAGTAGAAGAGCTAACTCCGAATTAAACAACAAAAGGATAGGAGGGTAGAAGTATGTTTAACATTGGTGATATCGAATTGAAAAATAGAGTCGTATTAGCTCCAATGGCTGGTGTATGTAACGCAGCCTTCCGTCTAACGGTTAAAGAATTTGGTGCTGGCTTAGTTTGTGCAGAAATGGTTAGTGATAAAGCAATTTTATATAATAATGCAAAAACAATGGGTATGCTTTATATTGATGAGCGTGAAAAACCTTTAAGCCTACAAATCTTTGGTGGCGAGAAAGAAACATTAGTAGAGGCAGCTAGATTTGTTGATAAAAATACAACGGCTGATATTATAGACATAAATATGGGGTGTCCAGTCCCGAAGATAACGAAATGTGATGCAGGTGCAAAATGGCTATTAGATCCGAATAAAATCTATGATATGGTTTCTGCTGTGGTGGAAGCTGTAGAGAAGCCAGTAACAGTAAAAATGCGCATGGGCTGGGATGATGAGCATATTTATGCTGTTAGAAATGCCCAAGCAGTTGAGCGAGCAGGCGGTAAGGCAGTAGCAGTACATGGACGTACACGAGTACAAATGTATGAAGGAACTGCAAATTGGGATATCATTAAAGAGGTAAAGGAATCTGTAAATATTCCAGTTATTGGGAACGGTGATGTCACGACACCGATGGACGCTAAGCGTATGCTTGACGAAACAGGTGTAGATGGTGTCATGATTGGTCGTGCTGCATTAGGAAACCCTTGGATGATTTATCGTACAGTTAAGTATCTAGAAACTGGTGAATTAATGGATGAGCCAGGTGTACGCGAGAAAATGGAGATTTGCAAACTCCACCTAGACCGTTTAATAGCTCTTAAAAATGAGAATATAGCAGTCCGAGAAATGAGAAAGCATGCTGCTTGGTACATTAAAGGTATTAGAGGTAATGCGAAAGTAAGAAATGAAATTAATTTAATGAATACAAGAGACGAACTTGTTACACTATTAGATGAGTTTGTTTTAGAAATTGAAGCGAAACAAGAAAGTGCTAGTCAAGTTGGATAAGTATTAGGCGAGATTCAGTGGGAAACCCCACTAAATGAATTCTCACTTTATTGGTTAACGTTATGTTGTTTTACTGCCAGTATCCCCTGGCAGTTTTCTGCTTTTTATTTAGTAAACAATAGGAGTTGTTAATTATGAGTCACGATGAATTGAATCAAGAAGAATTAACTGACCAGTTAAAGGTTAGACGTGAGAAACTACATACTTTAAAGGAAAAAGGATTAGACCCATTTGGTAAACGCTTTGAAAGATCTCATCAAACAGCTGATATTCTTGCTTCATATAACGAATTCGATAAAGAAGTACTAGAAGAAAAGGCTGTTTCTGTTACGATAGCAGGTCGTATTATGACTAAGCGTGGAAAAGGAAAAGCGGGTTTCGCACATATCCAAGATTTATCTGGTCAAATTCAAATCTATGTTCGTAAGGACGCGATTGGTGAAGAGGCCTATGAAATTTTTAATACAGCAGATCTTGGTGATATTATCGGTGTAACTGGTGTTGTGTTTAAGACACAAGTAGGAGAGCTATCAATTAAAGTTAAAACTTTTGAACTGTTAACGAAATCTCTAAGACCATTACCAGATAAATTCCATGGTTTAAAAGATATTGAGCAACGTTATCGTCAAAGATACGTTGATCTAATTATGAGTCCTGAAAGTAAAAAGACTTTTATTACTCGTAGTAAAATTATTCAAGCGATGCGTCGCTATTTAGATGACCAAGGATATTTGGAAGTTGAAACACCTACTATGCATGCAATTCCTGGTGGTGCTTCTGCTCGTCCGTTTATTACTCACCATAATGCATTGGATATGCCTTTATACATGCGTATAGCTATTGAACTTCACTTGAAACGTTTAATTGTCGGTGGATTAGAAAAAGTATATGAAATTGGTCGCGTATTTAGAAATGAAGGTATTTCCACAAGACATAACCCTGAGTTCACAATGATTGAACTTTATGAAGCATATGCGGATTATCAGGACATTATGACATTAACGGAAAATGTAATTGCACATATAGCGAAAGAGGTATTAGGAACAACAACTGTTCAATATGGTGACTACGAAGTAAATCTTGCACCTGAATGGACTAGACTTCATATGGTAGATGCTATTAAAGAATACACAGGTGCAGACTTCTGGAAAGAGATGTCTATTGAAGAGGCGCGCAACCTTGCACAAGAACATAATGTTGAGATTAATGATCATATGCAATATGGCCATATAGTAAATGAATTCTTTGAACAAAAAGTAGAAGAGAAATTAATTCAACCTACGTTTATCTATGGTCATCCGGTGGAAATTTCTCCTTTAGCTAAGAAAAATGATGAAGATCCACGTTTTACAGACCGTTTTGAATTGTTTATTGTTGCTCGTGAACATGCTAATGCATTTACCGAGTTAAATGATCCAATTGATCAAAAAGAAAGATTTGAAGCGCAACTTAAAGAGCGAGAGCAAGGTAATGATGAGGCTCATATGATGGATGAAGATTTTATTGAAGCATTAGAATACGGTATGCCTCCTACGGGTGGTTTAGGTATCGGTATAGACCGTTTAGTTATGCTTTTAACTAATTCTCCATCAATTCGTGATGTACTATTATTTCCACAAATGAGACACCGTTAAAAAGGGCTCCTGCAAATTGCAGGAGTTTTTCCTTTGTCTAGGAAATTATAAAATTCTAGTACTGTGGATAAGCGCTAGGCATCCAGCTCCAGCGCAAAGCAGAAGCGAACTCCACACTCTTTATACGCTAAGTCAACATCGAACGCACGTGCTCTTCGTGTTTCCTTTGCCGCACATTTACAAAAGTCCGATAAGTTTCGCTATTCATCAGATAACCCAATGATGTAAGTCTCGCTTTATCCCTTAAGACGAGCGGATGATTGATTGTTGTGGTTTTCTTCTCAGGCAGCGGATTGTCTTATGACTCGAAGAGCTAGGAGCCGCAACTAGATTTTGGGTGCTCATTTTTCTACGTAGCTAAATGTACGCTTACGCTTTTGTTTTTCTGAAACTTTTAAAAAAAAGCTTGCTAAAGGTTAAAGTAGGTGGTATATTTGAATACGTTGCTGCGAAACAGGCAACAAACTTTATAAAAAAATACAAAAAACTTCTTGACTTTAAGTTAAAGAATTTGGTATTATAATAAAGTTGCTATAAATGATGATCTTTGAAAACTAAACAAAACCAAGCGTGCCAACGTTAATTTTTAATTAACAAAACAACGTACTATATAGTACAAACTTATGAGCTATATCAAACACTTTATTGGAGAGTTTGATCCTGGCT
>NZ_JAGDEL010000032.1 GCF_017497975.1 Metabacillus bambusae
TAATAAATTATCTGGTAATGATGGCGAAGAGGCCACACCCGTTCCCATGCCGAACACGGAAGTTAAGCTCTTCAGCGCCGATGGTAGTTGGGGGTTTCCCCCTGTGAGAGTAGGACGTTGCCAGGTATTTTCTTAAGTTTATTAATAACTAAATACTTTTTATTATCGCGGGGTGGAGCAGTCTGGTAGCTCGTCGGGCTCATAACCCGAAGGTCGCAGGTTCAAATCCTGTCCCCGCAACCAAATGGTCCGGTAGTTCAGTTGGTTAGAATGCCTGCCTGTCACGCAGGAGGTCGCGGGTTCGAGTCCCGTCCGGACCGCCATTTTTTGATTGTTTACGAAACATAGATGTTTCGTTTTTTTTATGTCTTTTTTTAATGCCAACAAAAAGATAAATGTGATACGATAGAATGTGAATAACTTGGATAAACTACAACTATTAGCTAAACTAAAAAGAGATCATTCCTTAGGAAACAATTCCTAAGGTTTTTTCATAATTTAGGAGAAAGACATGGATGAATTTGATTTTATCAGTAAAATAAAGCCCAATCGTATATTTCAAGAAAATGTAAAAGTAGGAATTGGTGATGATGCTGCTGTTTATGAGCCTTCAGCTCATAAAAATCAAGTAGTATGTGTTGATTCAATGGTAGAAGGTGTACATTTTCTGAAAACTTTGTCTTCTCCGCGAGAAATTGGATATAAGTCGTTAGCTGTGAATATAAGCGATATTGCAGCAATGGGAGCAATTCCTATCTATTATTTGGTATCTATTGCTATTCCATCTAGTTGGGAAGAACATGAGCTTTTAGAGATATTTAAGGGAATGCAAGAGCTTGCGGAAATGTATCAAATGGATTTATTAGGTGGTGACACTGTTTCTACTACTGACAAGCTGATTGTAACAGTTACGGTTATTGGTGAAGTAGAAACCCATGTACAGACACTTAGAAATAATGCTAGAGACGGAGATATCGTTTTTGTTACAGGGAATATTGGAGACTCTTCTGCTGGATTAGCGCTGTTATTAAACCAAGTAGCAATTGAAGATAAAACGTATAAGAATTATCTTATTAATCGTCATAAGAAGCCAAATCCACAGGTTAAAGCGGGTAGGCTTATCGCAAAACTGGAAAGAGCTTCTTTAAATGATATTAGTGATGGATTAGCAAGTGAGCTTCATGAAATTGCTGAAGCAAGTCAGTTAGGAATAGCAATTAATGAAATTGATCTTCCAGTTAGTAATGAATTGTTCTTTTTAAAAACTGTTTATGATATAAACAAGTGGATACTTTTTGGTGGTGAGGATTTTGAGTTAGTTGGTACTACCTCAAAAGAATCATGGGATGAATTAAAACAAGCATGTGATGAGCAAATGATTAAAATCACTAAGATTGGCTTGGTTACTTGTAGCCATTCTGGCGTTTTACTAAATAGTGAAAATCAAGAAGTGATAAAGCTTGAAAAGTCTGGTTACAACCACTTCAATAGATAAGTAAGGTGAGTAAGAGTGGAAGAATTTGAATTTAGTACAAAAAGCTCTGAAGAAACATTAGAAATTGCAAAAAGACTTTCTGAAAAAGTAATAAAAAGTGATGTTGTAACGCTTGAAGGTGATTTAGGTGCAGGAAAAACAACATTTACAAAAGGACTAGCAAAAGGTTTAGGAATAAAGCGCAATGTAAACAGTCCAACTTTTACAATTATTAAAGAATATAAAGGTGGAAGATTGCCTTTATATCACATGGATGTTTATCGTCTAGAGGATGCTGATGAAGATTTAGGATTTGATGAGTACTTTCATGGAGATGGCATTACAGTGGTAGAGTGGGCACATCTGATAGAAGACCAATTACCAAGTGAGCGTTTGGATATAAAAATCTTATATGTAAATGATTCAACAAGGAAAATCATGATGACTCCATATGGTTCTCATTATGTTGAAATATGTAAGGAGTTAAGCAATGAAAGTATTAGCAATTGATACAACTAATTATGTGCTCGGAATATCGTTAGTCGATGAAGAAAAAGTGATTGGTGAGTATATTACAAATTTGAAAAAGAACCATTCTGTACGTGCAATGCCAGCTATAGAAAGCCTATTAGGTGATTGTGAAGTAGCCCCAAAGCAACTTGATAAAATAGTGGTAGCTACTGGTCCCGGATCATATACTGGGGTTCGTATCGGAGTATCGATCGCGAAAACAATGGCATGGTCTTTGAAAATTCCAATAGTAGGCGTCTCTAGCCTAGAGGTGTTAGCAGCAAACGGAAGATTTTTTAATGGATTCATTTCTCCTATATTTGATGCGAGAAGAGGCCAAGTTTATACAGGCTTATATCAATATGCTAATGGAGAATTAGTAACAATTGAAAAGGATCAAAACCTTTTACTTGCTGATTGGCTAAAAATGCTTGAAGCTAAAAAGGAACGTGTTTTATTTGTAGGTAATGATGTTGAAATTCATAAAGAAACAATCGTTAGCACGTTAGGAGATATGGGTGAAATTGGACAAGTTACGTTAAATAACCCGAGACCAAGTGAGCTAGGGCTAATTGGCTTAACAAAAGAAGCGTCAGATGTCCATTCCCTTGTTCCAAATTATATCCGACTAGCTGAAGCAGAAGCAAAATGGCTAGAACAGCAAAAATAAGATGGTGGAGAACTTGGATAATAGGTTTACGATAAGAAAGATGCAAAGAGAAGATATTGAAGAGGTTTATCAAATCGAATTACTGTCATTTTCAGCACCTTGGTCGAAAGAGTCATTATTTTATGAACTCGAGCAAAATTTATTTGCAAAGTATTTAGTAGTGGAATTTGAGGGAAAAGTGATTGGCTACTGCGGCTTATGGGTGATTATGGATGATGCACAAATTACAAATATAGCAGTACACCCTGATTATCGAAATATGAAGATTGGTGAAGCTCTTCTAAGGTTTTCAATCCAGCTAAGTAAAGAAATGAATGCAAAACGGTTATCTTTAGAGGTACGAGTTTCTAATCATATCGCACAGTCTTTATATAAAAAGGTCGGGTTTTTATCAGGCGGAATAAGAAAGAGATATTATACAGATAATCAAGAAGATGCTTTAGTAATGTGGGTGAATTTAGTATGAATCAATCAGATCAATATATATTAGGTGTAGAAACAAGCTGTGATGAAACAGCTGTAGCTATTATTAAAAACGGACGTGAAATCGTAGCAAATGTAGTAGCCTCGCAAATTGAGAGTCATAAGCGATTTGGAGGTGTAGTCCCAGAGATTGCTTCTAGACACCATGTTGAACAATTAACGATCGTTTTTGAGGAAGCAATGAAACAAGCGAACCTTGACTTTAATGAAATATCAGCAATTTCTGTAACTGAAGGACCAGGTCTAGTTGGTGCCTTATTAACAGGGATTAATGCCGCAAAAGCGTTAGCATTTTCCCATGGTATACCACTTATAGGTGTTCATCATATAGCTGGCCATATTTATGCAAATCGTCTTATTAAAGAGTTAGAGTTCCCGTTATTAGCTTTAGTGGTATCAGGTGGGCATACTGAGCTTGTTTATATGAAAGAGCATGCTAATTTTGAAGTAATTGGTGAAACATTGGATGATGCAGCAGGGGAAGCATATGATAAGGTTGCAAGAACTTTAGGGCTCCCGTATCCTGGTGGTCCACATATTGACCGATTAGCACATGAGGGAAAACCAACAATTGATTTACCAAGAGCTTGGTTAGGTGAAGGATCATTTGATTTTAGCTTTAGTGGCCTCAAATCAGCAGTTATAAATACGCTTCATAATGCTAAGCAAAAGGGAATAACATTGGAAGCTAAAGATGTTGCTGCTAGTTTTCAAGCAAGTGTCATTGATGTGTTGGTGAAAAAAACATCACAAGCTGTGGATAAATATCCTGTGAAACAACTGTTACTAGCTGGTGGTGTTGCAGCAAATAAAGGCTTGCGTACAGCTTTAGAAAAAGAGTTTTCTTCAAGGGATGGGTTAGAGTTAATTATTCCACCCTTGTCCCTCTGTACAGATAATGCAGCAATGATTGCTGCTATTGGTAGCGTTCTATATGATAAAGGAATTAGAAGTGATTTAGCTCTAAATGCAAATCCTGGACTTGAATTAACATCTTATTAAGAGGTGACTCAATTGGGTCATAACCTTCCCTATTTACTTATATATAGATCTTTTAACTTGAATTGATCTATATATTGAGCTGGAAGGTATGATCCTTGGTATTTGAGTCACCTTTTTTATATGTAAATGATAGTTATGAACATAGTTATCCACAGAATATGCACGATATTTGTAGAATTGTGTAAAACAAGTAAAAATCCTGTCATATCAGCTTTGTTTAGGCTGTGTATAACTAGGATAATATTTAGAATTTTTGTGGATAATGTGTATAAGTCTGTTGATATGTTGGAAATAAAGGAATTGTAGTGTGGATAAAAATCAAGGGAAACTTTCTGATCTCTCTATTATTATCTAAGAGATAAAAAAATGTCGAAAGATGTATGCAACCGACATTTAAAGATGAAGGAAGTAAAAAACAGCGAAATTGCTTCGCTGTTTTTTAGAAGTAAAGAAGTATAAATTTTTATACTTAGTTTTGGTGTCTAGCTCCAGCGCCTAGCGACTAGTGAACTTCACACTCCTCCTTACGATAAGTCAACATCGAATCGCTATCGCTCTTCGTGTTTCCTTTGCCGCACATTAACGGGCAGTAAATAAAAACTGTCCGTAAAAGTCCGATAAGTCTCGCTATCCATCAGAAAACCCACTGATGGAAGTCTCGCTTTATCTCATACGGATTGCTCCAGTTCATACGTCGCTGATCAAGGCGCTTGCGCTTTTCTTAGTGTAACTCTTCCCATTCATTCATTAAATTTTCTAGCTTTAATTGAAGAAGTTCGTTCTCAGAATTAATTCTTTGCACTTCTTCATGATTTTGATAGATGTTTGGATCACAGAGAAGAGCTTCATTTTTTTCTATTTGTTCTTCTAAATGACCTATCTCAGCCTCGATCTCTTCTATTCTTCGTTGCTTCTGTCTTTCAAGCTTTTTTAATTCTTTTTCTTGTTGATAGGAAAGCTTACCTTCTGGCTGTGTTGTCATCACCTTTTGAGAAGTTGATTTTCCCGTAGCCTCTTGTTCTAACCGTTCTAGCTCTAATTGTTCTTCTTTTTTTGTTAGGAAATAATCATAGTCTCCTAAATACTCTCTCAAATGATTAGGTGAGAGTTCAAATATCTTTGTAGCAATTCTGTTGATAAAATACCGATCATGTGAAACAAACAAAATTGTTCCAGGGTAATCAATTAATGCGTTTTCTAAAATTTCTTTACTGTCTAGATCAAGATGGTTTGTCGGTTCATCTAAAATAAGAAAGTTCGCGTTTTGAAGCATTAGTTTTGATAGAGCAAGTCTCGCTTTTTCTCCACCACTAAGAGTTGAAACAGGCTTTAAAACATCGTCACCAGAAAATAGAAAGTTTCCTAGAACTGTACGAATTTCTTTTTCCGTCTTCTGTGGATATTCATCCCAAAGCTCGTCCAGTACACGCTTATTAGAAGTTAGATCTGCCTGCTGCTGATCGTAATAGCCAATTTGTACATGGGAGCCAAGGGCAAATGATCCAGTTAATGAGTCAAGCTTTTGAACAATAGATTTGAGTAATGTAGATTTACCAATACCATTTGGGCCAACTAGGGCGATACTATCACCACGTGAAATAGAAAAGGATATGTTTGAAATGACAGGATGAACTGAGTCATATGAGACAGAGATGTCTTTTGCCTTTAATACATCATTTCCACTTTGTCTTTCGATATCAAATTGAAAGTTAGCCGATTTTTCATCACCAAGTGGCCGATTTATTAAATCCATTTTCTCTAACTTTTTTCTTCTGCTTTGGGCGAGCTTAGTTGTCGAAGCACGGGCCAGATTACGTTGGATAAAGTCTTTTAACTTAGCTACTTCTTCCTGTTGTCTTTCAAAGGTTTTAAGCTCTTTTTCGTAGTTTTCTGCTTTATACTTTAAGTAGCTGCTGTAATTACCGAGATATTTTGTACTTGTATGACGACTAATTTCGTACACCTGTGTGACAATTTTGTCCAAAAAATACCTGTCATGAGAGACAATTAAAATCGCTCCAGGGTAGTTCTGCAAGTATTGTTCAAGCCATGTCAAGGTTTCAATATCTAAGTGGTTTGTTGGTTCATCTAATATTAAAAGATCAGGGCTTGTTAATAGTAGTTTCCCTAGTGCGAGGCGGGTTTTTTGACCGCCACTCAACGAAGATATTTTTGTACCTGGATCAAACTCGCTAAAACCGAGTCCATGGAGGATAGATCGAATATCAGCTTCATATTGATAGCCGCCATTTTCTTTAAATTTCACTTGTAAGGTGTCATATTCTTTGAGGAGTTTCTCAAATTTAAGTGATTCATGGGCAGGGTCAACTGTTGCCATTCTTTGCTCAACAAGTCTCATTTCCTTTTCCATTAATTGAAGCTCTTTAAATACTAAATTCATTTCTTCCCAAATTGATAATTGAGATTCTAATCCCGTATCTTGAGCTAAGTAGCCTATTGATACATCTTTTGGTTTTATGATATCACCTGAATCATGTGACATGACTCCAGCAATTATTTTTAAAAGGGTAGATTTTCCAGCCCCATTACGCCCCACAATGGCAACTTTGTCTCTTGTTTGTACTTCTAGCTTAATATTCGATAAAATAGGATCAGCGCCAAAATATTTATTAAGTTGATTTATTTGTAACAATATCATTGTTTTCACCTCTACTAATGCTTTAAGTGTAGCTTAATAGCGACTTATGGGCAACAAAGATACAATAGATATCTATAATGATGGACGGAGTGCTCTTTTTTCTACGGCGCTGATCAAGGCGCTTGCGCTTTTGTTCTCGTTTAGGAAATTATAAAATTCTTGAACTGTGGATAAGCGCACGACATCCAGCTCCAGCGCCTAGCCCCTCGAGGTCATAAGCTAATTTAGAATTGAAGGCAAAGAACGCCTTCTATTCTAAATCATCTTATGCTTGTCGGGGCTGATCAAGGCGCTTGCGCTTTTGTTCTAGCCATACAATTGTCACAATAACAAACAGACAGATTTTAAAAAATAGTGTATAGTCTACGTATAAGGAGATATGGATATGTCAGAATTTACCCATTTTAATGAACAAGGCAGAGCAAAAATGGTTGATATCTCTGCAAAAGAAATAACAGTTAGAACAGCACGTGCAAAGACAAGCATTCAAGTGACGAAAGAGGTATATCAAAAGATCACCAATCATGAAATTGGAAAAGGTGATGTTTTATCAGTTGCACAGGTTGCTGGGATAATGGCAGCTAAACAAACAGCAAATGTCATCCCTATGTGTCACCCTATTCCAATTAAAGGTGTAGATATTGAGTTTGAATGGGAAAATAGTGATAGTACATATGTACTTTTGATAAGTTCAACTGTAAAAACAAAAGGCAGTACAGGTGTCGAAATGGAAGCGTTAACCTCTGCAAGCATTTCAGCTCTTACAATTTATGATATGTGTAAAGCTGTGGATAAAGGGATGGTTATTGGACCAACCTATCTAGTAGAAAAAACTGGTGGAAAAAGTGGAGATTTCATCAGGAAAGATATATAAGCTACTGGTTTCCAATAGTGGATTTAGCTTTTTAGTTTCACTAGACTGTTCTTCATGAATTTACGTCATAGAGGCTTTGTATGAAGGAAATGAGGATAGAAAACCGAGCTATTTTTCATTATTAAACATATTAGTTAAAAAATAGACTAGTTCTTTGCAATAAATATTTATAGAGCTTGCTCCGTTCACGCCGCCATATTGGTGTTGGGCTTGTAGTTATACACAGTTCTTCCCTTCATTTTGGATGGTGACGTTGGTACGTCATAGCACGTTTTGTATGAATGTGAGGGATAAAGAGTGAATATAGAACAATCTAAAATACCGCAGGCAACTGCTAAGCGTTTGCCTTTATATTACCGGTTTTTAAAAAATTTACACTCATCTGGTAAGCAGCGTGTTTCTTCTGCCGAGCTAAGTGATGCTGTAAAGGTAGATTCTGCCACTATTCGGAGAGATTTCTCATATTTTGGTGCGCTAGGTAAAAAAGGGTATGGTTATAATGTGAATTATTTGTTATCCTTTTTTAGAAAAACATTAGATCAAGATGAAACAACGAAGGTATGTTTAATAGGTGTCGGTAATTTAGGGACAGCTTTTTTACATTATAATTTTACCAAGAATAATAATACAGTTATTTCACTTGCATTTGATGTGGATAATAAGAAAATTGGAACAGAAATTGGTGGAGTTCATGTCTATGATTTAAACCATCTCGAAGAAATTATTCCAGAGGATGTAACTGTTGCAATTTTAACAGTACCTGCAACAGTCGCTCAGTCTATTACTGACAGACTTATTGTCAAGGGAATTAAAGGGATCTTGAACTTTACGCCGGCCAGATTAAATGTTCCAGATGAAATACGGATCCATCATATTGATTTAGCGGTTGAGCTTCAGTCGCTGGTATATTTTTTAAAACATTATCCTAATGAAGATAAATAATAAAGGCAAAGGAGGTGGATTTCGATGCCAACACTTGGATTCGGAAGCCTATTATTAATTGCATTTGTTGCATTACTAATTTTTGGCCCAAAAAAGTTACCTGATCTTGGTAAAGCGGTCGGTAATTCGTTACGTGAGTTTAAAAATGCAACAAAAGGTTTAGCAGATGATGAAGAAGATGATGTGAAAAAGATAGAAAAGAAGGACGAAGTCAAGTAAGATAGGATGAAACCGATATGAAACATAATGAAATGTCGGTCATTGAACATATAACAGAGCTTAGAAAACGACTTGTTATTGTTGTCGTTTTCTTTTTCATAGCTATTATTGCTGGCTTTTTACTTTCAAGACCGATTATCGTATATTTACAGCAAACAGAAGAAGCGAAGGATTTAACACTAAATTCGTTTAATTTAACTGATCCATTAATGGTTTACATGCAATTTGCGTTTCTTATTGCATTTGTCATAACGTCACCTGTTATTTTGTATCAGCTATGGTCGTTCGTTAGTCCAGGCTTATATGAGAAAGAAAGGCGCGTGACTTTAAGTTATATCCCAATGTCACTAGGGTTGTTTTTTGTAGGTGTTTCCTTTTCATATTTTATCTTGTTTCCATTTGTCGTAGATTTTATGGAAAGGATCTCGAACGATCTAGAAGTTAATCAAGTAATTGGAATTCATGAGTATTTTACTTTTTTATTGCAGCTAACCGTTCCGTTTGGACTGTTGTTTCAGTTACCTGTAGTTATTATGTTTCTTACTAGACTTGGAATTGTTACGCCGATGTTCTTATCTCAGGTGCGAAAATATGCATACTTTGTTCTACTTGTCATTGCTGCACTGATTACACCACCAGAATTAACATCACATTTACTGGTTTCGATACCGTTGTTTATTTTATATGAAATTAGTATATGGGTATCCCGTATTACATATAGGAAAGCTCAGAAGCTAAGGTTCGAGGAAGAGAATGCAAAAAATGAGACTCAATAAAGTCTCATTTTTTTTTGTTCATTTTTTTGATTTTACTAGATAGGATAAACATTCTAATTGCCACTCCGATATCGAAGGTTGCAATTAGCATTAAAACGATTGTCGGGAAAGAAAAAATCCCATTTTCAGCACTGTTAATTGCTAAATACGTAAACATCAACCCCATCGTTAAATAAAAGAATCCCATGGATATAGGGTTTGTTCTCATGTTAAAAGGCCTCCAATAATAACTTGCACTTGCTGCATTTCTTCAACTTGCTTCATCATTTTTTCAATGTCCTCACGAAATACAGTTTGAACTATGACTACCATCGTATTCATCGCCACATGGGCAAAGATAGGTACAATGATCCGCTTTGTTTTTACATATAAAAAGGCAAAGGTAAAACCCATCGATGCATATAAAAGAAGATGCTGAGGCTCACCATGCAAAAGGGAAAAAAGAAGTGAACTGATAAGTCCAGCAATAATAAAGTTCGTCCTTTTATATAACACACCAAAGATTATTTTTCGGAAAATGATCTCTTCTAGTATCGGTCCGATAATTGAAGTGACAATAATGACTAAGGGTGTTACTTCAATGACACTAACAATCATTTCTGTGTTTTCTGATCCAGGCTCTACACCAAATAGGTTGATTTCAATGTTTGCTGCAAAGTATTGGGCGAAAATAGCTAAAAAGAATCCGCCAATTGCCCAACCGACAGAAGCGGAAACAGATGATGGTTCGCCGCGAAGTAAACTCTCATTCTTACGTTCTTTTCTTAATAAAAAGAGAATAATGATAAACGCAAGGGTAAAGCTAAAGATTGTCCAATAAGCAAATCTTTCAACTTGTGTAGCACCTATATCTAAAAAATGAAATAAGCTGATCCCAGCTATCCCTGAAAGCTGCATGAGCATATATGTTAATAAAATAAACCAATAATGCTTTTTCATAGAGGCCTCCTTCATTTGACTAATGATGAGATATTTGACAGAAACATCTGATCATGGAATTGAACATGGGTAAAATTAATCAAACCTTATTGTATCATACCTTTCTATTATCATATGTATGATAACTATGTTGAATTAATCAAAAGATGTTTATTCAATTTACAATTTAGACAAAATCTATTAGGCAAGTTCTTTTAAAAAATTTTAACTTCATACTTGAAATTAGAAGAGATCTTATATAATATAATAATTGTGTTAGCACTCAAGGACAACGAGTGCTAATAAAAAGGAAAAATAATCATTTTTTAACGAATTTGAGGAGGTTGTTTCACTTGTTAAAGCCATTAGGTGATCGCGTTATTATCGAGTTAGTTGAATCAGAAGAAAAAACTGCTAGTGGTATCGTCCTTCCAGATAGTGCGAAAGAGAAGCCACAAGAAGGTAAAGTAGTAGCTGTTGGTACAGGTCGTGTTTTAGATAGTGGAGAAAAAGTAGCCCTTGAAGTAGCAGAAGGCGATCGTATTATCTTCTCAAAATATGCTGGTACTGAAGTGAAATATGAAGGTACAGAATACTTAATTTTACGTGAAAACGACATTTTAGCTGTTATCGGTTAATAGAAACAGCACACATATCATAGAAAACATTTAAAACTTTGAGGAGGTCTTGTAAAAATGGCTAAAGATATTAAATTCAGTGAAGATGCTCGACGTTCAATGCTTCGTGGTGTTGATGCATTGGCAGATGCTGTTAAAGTTACATTAGGACCTAAAGGACGTAACGTCGTATTAGAAAAGAAATACGGTTCTCCTTTAATTACAAATGATGGTGTTACAATTGCGAAAGAAATCGAATTAGAAGATGCTTTCGAAAACATGGGTGCTAAACTTGTTGCTGAAGTTGCAAGCAAAACAAACGATGTTGCTGGTGACGGTACAACAACTGCAACTGTTTTAGCTCAAGCGATGATCCGTGAAGGATTAAAGAACGTAACTGCTGGAGCAAATCCAATGGTTGTTCGTAAGGGAATTGAAAAAGCTGTTGCAGTTGCTTTAGAAGAGCTACAAGCTATTTCTAAACCAATCGAAGGTAAAGAATCTATTGCACAAGTTGCTGCAATCTCTTCAGCCGATGAAGAAGTAGGGCAATTAATCGCAGAAGCAATGGAACGCGTTGGTAACGACGGTGTTATCACAATTGAAGAATCTAAAGGTTTCTCTACTGAATTAGAAGTAGTAGAAGGTATGCAATTTGACCGTGGTTATGCATCTCCATACATGGTAACTGATTCTGATAAAATGGAAGCAGTTCTTGAAAACCCATATGTATTAATCACTGATAAAAAAATTACAAACATTCAAGAAATCTTACCTGTATTAGAGCAAGTTGTTCAACAAGGTAAGCCTCTATTATTAATTGCAGAAGATGTAGAAGGTGAAGCATTAGCTACTCTAGTAGTTAATAAACTTCGCGGTACATTCAATGCAGTAGCAGTAAAAGCACCTGGCTTCGGTGATCGCCGTAAAGCAATGCTTGAAGACATTGCGATCTTAACTGGTGGTGAAGTTATCACTGAAGAATTAGGTTTAGATCTTAAATCTGCTAATATTAGTCAATTAGGCCGCGCTTCTAAAATTGTTGTATCAAAAGAAAATACAACAATCGTTGAAGGTGCTGGAGAAGCTGATCAAATTGCAGGCCGTGTAAGCCAAATCCGTGCTCAATTAGAAGAAACTACTTCTGAATTTGATAAGGAAAAATTACAAGAACGTTTAGCTAAATTAGCTGGCGGTGTAGCAGTAATCAAAGTTGGTGCTGCAACTGAAACTGAATTAAAAGAGCGTAAATTACGTATCGAAGATGCTCTAAACTCTACTCGTGCTGCAGTAGAAGAAGGTATCGTTTCTGGTGGTGGTACAGCTCTAGTAAATGTATATAACAAAGTAGCTGCACTTCAAGAAGAAGGAGATACTCAAACAGGTATCAACATCATTCTTCGTGCACTTGAAGAGCCGGTTCGTCAAATCGCACACAATGCAGGACTTGAAGGATCTGTTGTTGTTGAGCGCTTAAAGAAAGAAGAAGTTGGAATTGGCTTCAACGCTGCAAACGGCCAGTGGGTAAACATGTTTGAAGCTGGTATCGTTGACCCAACTAAGGTAACTCGTTCTGCATTACAAAACGCAGCTTCTGTAGCAGCAATGTTCTTAACAACTGAAGCTGTTATCGCTGACAAGCCTGAAGAAGGTGGCGGCATGCCTGATATGAGCGGCATGGGCGGCATGGGTGGAATGGGCGGCATGATGTAATCAACATCATAAAGCCTTGATATATAGGGGTTTTTAAGTAGAATAAAGGTAAATGCTCATACTTTTGCTCATAGTAAGCAAAAAATGCTCACTTTTTTCACAAAAACCATCTTATCAGAGAAGGTCTTTCATCAGTTTACTGAACTGGTGGGAGGCCTTTTCTTCCATATTCGCTGTCATATGAGCGTAAATATTCATTGTAGTGTTTATGTCAGTGTGGCCTAAACGCTGCTGGATCTCCTTTACTCCCACACCCGCTTCAATTAAGAGATGTATGTGTATGTCTGAATGAATGAGGGGTAATGTTTTTATCAATACCTGCCTTTTTTATATTGAAAAATATCAAGAAAAGCACAACGCGGAATAGGCTAGAGAGTAAGGGTGTGTTATACACCCTTTTTTTCTGCCTTTACGGTGTGAAAAAAGCATCTCTTCTCGGAAGGCACTTTGGTTACATAAACAATTTAACTAACAATATAATTATTTTTAATGACCAACATAATTCCTTCAAACCGAAAATCTCATTTTTCTTTCCCACTTCTATTCTCTCTTTTTAAGAAAATAAAAGAGTCCTAAAAATATATGCTTTCTCAAAAAAACTTGAATGCCGTTTTCAGAATGATGTTTTCAATTGGAAAAAATGGAAAAATTCACAATGTGTATTGCGTAACGCTACACGATACGATAATATGGATAATATAACCAAGGTGGAGGGTAAGGGATGAATAAACCGATAAATAAAATAGGTGCCTATATTAGGGAAAATGTTATACCGAAAAAGATATCAGTAAAAGCTGCTGCTGAATTGCTGGGGGTAGGGCGTCCGGCTCTTTCAAACCTTCTTAATGGACATTCCTCGCTGTCGTCTGATATGGCGGCGCGTTTGGAACGAGCATTTGGAATCAGTGCGCATCATTTGCTGGACATGCAGGCAACTTATAATGCAAAACTTGCCAAAGAGAAAGGGGTGGCAGCTTCAACAAGGGCCTATATCCCACCATTTATGCAATTTAAAGCTAATGATATAGAAAATTGGGCGTGCACAATCAAAGCTCGAACCCGCTTTGCTGTTTTTCTACGGACATTAATAAATTCGACTGGGTTGAAAATAAAGAAAATAGACTTTCCTGGTAATGACGATGCTGAGCGTCCGGGGTGGGATGGATATTTAGAAACTGAGGAAGGAATGCCGTGGGTTCCTGTTGGCTTATCTGGGTGGGAATTTGGTACTAATAATGACCCAAAGAAAAAGGCGGATAAGGACTACAAAAAGAGTGTCGAACAGAATACATCTTCTATTCGAATGGAGATGACTTTCGTTTTCGTGACACCAATGCGCTGGTCGGGTAAGGAAGCATGGAGAAAAGAAAGACAAGCAGAAGAGAATTGGAAAGAAGTATTAGTCTTCGATGCGAGTGATCTTGAACAATGGCTTGAACAGTCGATTCCAGGCCAGGCATGGCTTGCAGGTGAGATAGGTATACCTGCGCAAGGTGTTATTTCGCTTGATGATTGTTGGAAAAGGTGGGTGGCAGACACTGAACCGACGCTCTCAGAGAGACTATTTGATACTTTTGTTGAGAAGGCTAAAAATATCACGCTTAAAAAGTTGGCTAAGTTAGAACCGATAATCATTGCAAGTGATTCAAAGGAAGAGGCATTAGCGTTTCTTTCCAGTTTATTTACGACCGAAGACTCAGAACTTGCAATTTTTCGTGATCGAATAGCGGTGTTTACTCAACCGGGAGCATTATCGAAATTGGCAACAAAACACTCGGATTTCATCGCTGTTATAACAAATCGGCAGGTAGAACAGGAGTTTGCACCCTATAAAAAAGACATACGATCCATAATTTTATATCCACGTAATGCGACTAATGCAGAGGCAGACATAGTTCTTGAGCCGATTGGTCAAGAGGCTTTTAGTAAGGCGCTCGAGAAAATGGGATACAATCGTGATCAAATTCATAGGTTGGGCCACGAGTCTGGTAGGTCACTTACAGTTTTAAGACGAAGGCTGTCCAGTTTAGTTGCAATCCGTACTCCGAAATGGGTGTCTGATAAGGAAATAGCAAATACTCTCTCCGGGATTCTTTTTGCAGGGACCTGGGAGGCTAATAACGAAGGGGACAAGGAAATACTTTCACTTCTATCCGGTGAAATAGAATACGAGAAATTAGAAAGCAAGTTTATCGAATTACTTCATTTAGAAGATAGTCCTGTTTGGTCTATTGGCTATACGCGGGGATTAGTCTCTAAAATTGACGCTCTTTATGCTATTTACAGGCGGCTGACAAGTGAAGACATTGACCGCTTCCTCGATGTGGCGGAGCTTGTGTTGTCCGAGGATGATCCTTCGTTGGATCTTCCAGAAGAAAACCGGTGGGCAGCTAGTATCTATGGTAAAACGAGAGAAATTTCCTCAGCTCTAAGAAAAGGTATTGGTGAAACGTTAGTTCTCCTCGCGGTTTATGGGAATGCACTCTTTCAAGAGAGAATGGGGAATGTTCAGTATAAGATTGAGGTTTTGGTGAAATCACTTCTTTGTCCTTTGACAACCCGTAAATTAGAAGCCCAATCAGATAATTTGCCCTTGTACGCAGAGGCTACTCCGGATGTGTTTCTTCAAATCCTGGTTGAAGATTTGAATTCTAGTCAACCTCAATCTCTTGGTCTTATGAGATCTGTTCAAGCGGGATTTTTTGGACGGAATCCTAGAACGGGTTTACTTTGGGCCTTGGAGAGTATTGCTTGGTCATCAGAATATCTTATGAGAGTGATAAAAATTCTTGCTGAACTTGCCAAGCCTGAAATTAACGATAATTGGGTAAATAAGCCGATAGAAAGTCTAAGTGCTATTTTTCGCTGCTGGATGCCCCAAACAACGGCATCTTTAGAGGAACGAACTGCTGCTCTTGAATATTTAGTAAGAAGGTACCCAAAAATAGGGTGGTCCTTGTGTGTTGAACAGTTTAATGGGCATTCAAGAATCGGTTCCTATAGTTATAAGCCTCGTTGGCGGACTGAAGCTCATGGGGCAGGCGAGCTGGTGAGTAGACAAGAAACAGGTATCTTTGCAAGGAAGGCACTTGAACTTGCGTTAAACTGGCGAACCCATAATGCTGGTACACTTGGTGATTTGGTCTCGTGCATAGGGGAACTTCCTGAGGAATACCATAAACGTATTTGGGATCTTATTGAAACGTGGAGCTACACAGCAGATGATACTGAAAAATCTATTCTTCGTGAAAGGATACGAACTAGTATCTTCTCGCTCCGGGCCAGCTCTAAAAATAAACATATAGAGCTTAAGGGGCATGCTCAAAGAACTTATGAGCTTTTAGAGCCAACCGATACTATTTTACACTATGTTTGGCTGTTTAAAAGTCCGTGGGTCGAAGAATCCTATGAAGAGTTGGAAGAGGAAAACCTAGATTATAAGTCACGTTCCGCAAAAACTGAGGCTCTCAGACTTGAGGCTCTCTCGGAAATAATGTCTGAAAAAGGAATACAAGGTGTTCTGGATTTAGCAAGTCGTGGAGAATGTTCAACTATTATTGGGCGTCTACTGTCCAATATCCTTACAGACAGAAGTGAGTTACTAAAAGCTGTCGAGAATATTATAGGAATTGGCCCATTGGGAGAGTCGCCCGTCCGGCAATCAATTATTTCGGGAGTGATGGAAGCATTAGTCAGTCAAGGTGACTTCGAACTCATCCCACAAATGGTTAAGCAATATGAGTCTACTGACACTGTATCTCTGTTAATACAGGCACCATTCATTAAAGAGACTTGGGATATTATTGAAACTCTAGAAGCCCCGGTGCAGGAGCGATATTGGAAAGATATTATCCCCAATGGAATTGGAAATTTAGGACAAGAAAACATGCAATATGCCATTGACCAACTCATTAGTGTAAATCGACCTAGAGCTGCTTTTAGAAACGTTCAGTATAACTTGAAAGCAATCCCGCCGAAGCTCTTATTCAGGCTGATTTCTGCAATAACAACCTGCTCTACTGAACCTAAGGGAACCTACATGCTTGACAGTTATCATGTTAAAGAAGCATTTAAACTTCTAACAAAAAGTGGAGAAATCCCTGTTGACCAAATGGCAGGGTTAGAATTTCAATTTATTGATGCGTTTTCGGATGAAGGGTCTAATATTCCTAATCTTGAAAAGCATATAGAGGAACATCCAGAACTCTATGTTCAAGCTGTAGCGATGGCGTACAAGAGGGCTGATGGAGGAGAGGATCCAGAAGAGCTCCGTGTTCCAAACCAGCAGGTGAGGGAACAGCTTGCAACTGCATCACACAGACTTTTAGAAAAGTTATCATCCATTCCTGGGCATAATAGCGAAGGTGAGCTAGACTCGAAAAGAATTGAGCACTGGGTTAAAAAGGTTCGTGAGGCTTCGATAGAACTTTCCCGCGGAGATGTATGCGATATTTGTATTGGAAATTTATTTTCCAAAGCACCAATCGGTGAGGATGGCGTTTGGCCATGTGAACCAGTTCGTAAAGCCCTTGATTCTGTCTTAAATGATAAAATTTCTAGGGGCATAATAGTGGGGGTTTATAACTCTCGCGGTGTCCAATGGCGCGGAGAAGGTGGTGATCAAGAGAGAGAGCTGGCTGGAATGTATGAAAAATGGGCGAAGGCCTTGGAATTTAGTTACCCACAGGTCGCAGTTACCTTAAGAAAAGTTGCGAAATCCTATCACGACGAAGCTATTAGGGAGGATCAGTTGGCGGGTGTAGCAAGACGCTTACTTGACTAGGGTCAGCTTTAGAACTCAAGCGTGTTTAGGAGGGGTTTTGAAAAAAATGGATGGCAAGAGGCAAACTTGTAGAGGAATCTAGCTCTGCAAAAAATGAGCCTTATGTGAGATTTTGCTGTTGTAAGTAATGAAGCTGGGCACCTTGTGAGTCCCCAGCTTCCTTTCCATACTGGCTATTAGCCAACCTTAGTAATAAATATGCCCGACAAGAGAAAATTAAAACCTGAAAAAATGAAAAACCTGCATTCCTTGTGAGAGTGCAGGGTGCTTACTATTGGTTACAAGAACCAATCTTCAAATAATGGGTTTTAAACAAAACTAGTTGTTCAAAACTACCAACCTTAATGTAATTATAAAGACAACCGTGAACAACTGTCAACAAGTTGAATCTTTTATTTATCGTCATTTTGGTCCAATTTTGCATATTTTTTGATGTTTTTCGCAATTTTGGAGAACTTTCTAATAATCAAGCTTCGCCTTTTATCCTTTGTATTTCAGCTTTGGCTGCTTTTAATTCCTCGTTTTTATTAAGTAACGTGGTCTTCAACTTTTCCAAAAGGGCATGTTTACCAGGTATATAATATTCTAATATTAGGTTGTCGATTTGGTTCAGTAAATTTTGCTTAATTCTGTAGCTGTTTTTATTCACTGCACGATATTTACTTATGCGTTGTATTTGGTCTACCTGTATTACGGAGTGTTTTCTAAACCAGTATTCGTTTTGGTCTTCAGGTTGAATGTTTTATTTGAATGCCAGTACCTCAAAAGGAGGGTGAATCACTGGTTGTTGAGTTTGATGGTTAATCTTTGCAGCTGTTATCGGTGCTGCTATAACCCAATCTTCACCTTGGTCATATAAAACAACTCCGGGGTGCGGATATCTAATTTCGGTGCCAATGTTAATTGTGCCCCAGTCAATAGACATGATAATACTGCCTCTAGTGTAATTTCTGTGTCTGGCTGAACTTCTTAAATGTCCAGATTCATTTTGCAACCAGAGGTCTTTGTAAAGCATCCAGTTTGAGGATTTTTCGACACTACTTTGCTTTACATGGTTTTCTATTAGTGGGATGATTTTTCCCAATTCGCCTGTTATGTTTGAATGTCCGTGTGATAAAGTTCTTTTAACTGATACATCTTTTTTTAGTCTGTCTAATAATGTTCTATTTACGTGCACCGAGTGGTTCCCCCATTCTTTATTCCATCTTTTACTTTACCATGCCTAGATAGCTGAAAGGAACTACAAATGTCCAAGGATGGATGGTGATTTTGCATGCCTCCGGTAAATTAAAGTCGAAAGACATGGGGGCTATAAGGACGGTGTGAATTTGGATATAGAGGGTAGTTTGAAAGTAATAGGGAAGTAAGAACTTTCACCCTTCAGTAATCTAGTTTATTCATGGTGAAAAATAATCGGTATAGCATTCGTTTTTGACCACCAAATAGATATTAGTAGATAATATCCATTCTTAAAGGTATGAAAGAAAGCCTAAAAATATAGGCTTTCAATACACTGGCTTTTCCAGTTCTAGTTTTGTAATTATAAAATTGAAATGTTTAATTTCTTGAGCCAAGATTGTTGGTTTTAGCGTTAAAATAGTGTTTTAAGGAGAGAAAAATATTGGAGCTTGTATATTTGTGGGTTGAAAAATATGGGTACTTTAAAGATACAGGATTTCACTTTAGTAATATGTTTGAATTTAAATACAACAAAGAAACTAGTAATCTAGCTATTTCTGACTCGCATACAAAAATTATGAACCCTGTCCTCTATAGTAAGAACATTTCAAACTTGAGTGTTGTTGTTGGTGATAATGGGGCAGGTAAAACCTCACTTTTAAGAGGTATTATTGAATTTTTGGGTACATATGAAGATTATGGCCACCTTGGAAAGTTTCTAGGGGCATTTTATGATTATCATAATTCGGAGTTGAAAGTTTTTAGCTATAATATGAACAAGCTAAACATGACTACTAAGGAATGCAAAACTGTCAAGGTAAGCCCTGTGAGCAAAAGTGAATTTCGGCAAGTAATGAAACGAACTAAACTAATATATATGAATAATGTACTGGATCTTAATGATTATTCATATCGAAAGGTTGGAAATGTGAAGGATGCCTCCCTAGGCGGACTAATAAGAGATGATTTTCTCCGGAATGGTGAAATGAACTATATCAAATCTGATGAGAATCCTCTTCTCAATTATTTCAATAATGAAGTATATAGACAATTAAAATTCTTATATGGATATAATCATAAAAATATGGGTACAATTATTCCGTTTAAGTTACCCGATATTTTAAAAGTAAAAACTTTACTAATTGGGGATCGGTTAAATGATGTTATAGGAGATTTATTAATTAATCATGTTAAAGATTCCAAAGGGAACTCACAAAGGAACAAGTCAATAGAGAAAGCAATCACTTCTGTAGTGAATATGACTCATCAGCCAGAATGGATAAAGCAGTTGGATCCAAAACAAGTAAGGGTCTTTAATATGGTTCAACACTTATTTTTAAATGCATTAATAGAAGTGGCTAAACCGAATACTACAAAAGATACACGGCTACATGAGTTAGATTGTTTAATTGCAGCATATCAGCCATATCAAGGAGGTTCTCTGCTCTTATATATTAGTAATTATTTAATTAGGTTAAGAGATAGCCTAGAGAGGATATCAAATCATGCAAACAGGGTAGCTCCGTACCAAGATTTCCTTAAGTGGCTAGATGACAATAATTTGTTTGAATTTGAAATAAGTGATATAGAGACTGACACAATATATATTAAACTTAATGATTCTAATAAAGAATATTTTCAGGAATTCTTTGCCCATTACAATAAAACTTGCCAACCCTTTTACTTTTTGAATTTCTCATGGGGATTAAGTACAGGAGAAAGCAACATGTTGAGTCTGTTTGCTAGGTTGTATTCTGTCCTGGATGTTAATATTAGGGGGGAAGGCAGGATTTATAACTACTTTACAAGAAAAGTAAAATGCGATAATGTGTTACTTTTGATCGACGAAGCTGATTTATCATTCCATCCTAAATGGCAAATAATGTACGTGGACGTTTTATTAAAATTGGTTTCGGATTTGTTTCGGAGTTGTCGGGTGCAGGTTATTTTGACAACACATTCACCAATTCTCTTATCGGATGTTCCTAAAAGCAATGTCATCTATCTAAAAAAAGGTATAAATGACTCTGCCAACAACCATCAAGAAACGTTCGGTCAGAACATCCATACCTTATTTACCGACGCATTCTTTTTAGATAAAGCAACGGGTCACTTTTCAAACCGGATTATACAAGATGTGGGTAACGATTTAGATGTACTGGCTAAACAAGCACAAAATAAAGATCCAAAAAGCAGAAACAAGCATAACTTGGAGTATTACAAGTCAATTATTAGCATAATTGGTGAACCTATTATTAGAAAGGCTTTTGAATTTAAACTGAAAGAAGTTGAAATGGCTTACCAAACGGAGACACTTAAAGAGGCAATCAACTTGTATAATGGTTTGACATCTGAGGAAAGAAATCTTCTAATTCAACATATAATCAGTTTAAGCGAGAAGGATACCGAATAATGAGGAAAATTGAACTCTCACATGAGATAGAGAAAAAGCATCTGAAGTATTTTGAAGAAAATATTCTAAATGATCTACTCAAAAGTCGAAGAAAACATTATGAATATAAGACAAAGGAAATAAGATTATTGAAGGAAGACCCAAATGTCTTTAAGAAGAAGTTCCAAAAACAGCATTTTCAATTTATCGGCTTTGTCAAAAATAGATATAAACACTTTGCAATAGGCAGAAAATATAAATTAGAAGAATTAAATGAAGAGATACAGAAAAAATTTCCGTTAATTAAGAGAATGATTGAGTTGAACCATCCATCTCTTAAACAGTCATATAAAGACTATCTTTATCAGTTGTTCGGCTATGAAAAGTTCAAAGTTAAAGATTTGTATCACTATATTAAACTAAAGGCTCAGATTATTGTAGATGAGGAAAGATATAATGAGAAGGTCTACTATGAGATGGTTAGGATATTAAAGACCAATTATCCAAAACGAAAGAAGGAAATTAATGAGGTATTTCCGAAAGATCGGCATCTTAAGGCTAGTGAGTGTAAGGCAGCATTCCGTGAGCTGCGACGATGTGACATTACAATGGATAATTTTAAACAGCATAAAATATTCGGTAAGGAATGGAACGACTATGCGTTTATTATGGAGAGCGGGTTAAGGGTATGTCCTTATTGTAACCGCCAGTATATTACGCCGATTTATTCGGATAACGGAAAGATGCGGGCGGACATTGACCACTTTTTACCCAAGAGCAAATTTCCTTATTTCTCAATGTCACTATATAATTTAGTACCAGTATGTAAGTCGTGTAACCAATCTTTAAAAGGTGATAGAGAATTTAGCTTTGACAGCATTAGTCCTTATGAGGATCATATCAGTGATTACTTCAAATTCAGAGCAAATATACGTAACTACGAGATTACAATTAAAATCCTCGGTACCAATCCAGAAATAATGAAACATATCGATATCTTTAAAATTGAAACGTTATATAATTACCATCGAGGGCAAGTAAAGGAAATGATTACAAAAAGGATTTCCTATCCAGATGAATATATCCAAAGGCTGTATAAAGATAATGCTCACTATTTTAATAGTGTAAATGATGTAAAGCAACTCATTATTGGGTTTATTGATGACAAAAGCAAACTGAATGACGAAGCTTTTCTAAAATTAAGACGCGACCTTGCTGAGCAGTTAGGTTTCTTAAGTACTACTGGAAATGACCACCTTATTACACAGCTAAAAAAGATCATTGAAGATGGTAGTAAAGTAAAAGTTTAGTGGAGATTTTTGGCGGTTACGGGTAAAAAGGATAGCCACTACTAATGATAAATTGCTCATAATTTTGCTCATAGTATTTTTAGATTCTGTTTTTATTTATTAATAATTAATAAGTAAACCCCTAACATATCAACAGTTTTTTAGGTCTGTTTTTGGTTATTCTATGTCATGTTGAATGGGCGGCATGATGTAATAATCGCCCCCCAGCCCTTTAGGCTCTAAGTTTCTGTTAGTCCTTAAAACTTAAAATTTAACATTTGTCTAACGGAGACCCCTAATGAGTTCACTGAACTTGTTGGGGGTCTCTTTTTCTTTCCTTTTGTTACATGGAGATACACATTCACAGTTGTTTCCTCTATGGTATGACCTAAGCGGTCCATAATTTCTATTAAATCAAATCCAAGTACGGCTAATATAGATGTATGACTGTGGCGGAGTGAGTGAGGCTGCAGTTCATGATTTAAATCAGTCATTATTAAAATGCGGGTCATTCTGTTTTCAAATTTCTTTGGATAAGTTGGAAAGCCAGCGTATTTTTTTGATTCCTCGGGATATTTTAATACATTATGATTTGTTTATTTAGCTATCGTTTTAACAGTGATTTTCCTATCTGATATAAATAAATGTCAAGTTAATTATGGCGCTTACGGACTTTTAGAAAGGCAAGG
The DNA here is from genome assembly GCF_017497975.1 of Metabacillus bambusae. Lineage (GTDB taxonomy): Bacteria > Bacillota > Bacilli > Bacillales > Bacillaceae > Metabacillus > Metabacillus bambusae. The sequence continues at coordinate 23,190 of NZ_JAGDEL010000032.1, forward strand.
ATACTGTTTCTTGCCTCTATTAACGTTTTAATAGAGGTAACTTTAGAAAAAGCTTATAGAATGTCAAAAAAAGTGACCGTTGCAACGGTCATTTTTTAGCGAACCGTTTACAATATTATAGGTTAATATAATATCAGGGAGGCAAGGAGATGAGTTCAAAAAGTAACCATGAACAAGATCTGTTACTGTTTCTTTCGAAAAATCAAGATTATGTTACTTCGAAGGATCTCCTAGAAGTACTAAATGTTTCTCAAAAAACAGTATATCGTTTAATAAATAAAATTAACAACGAGTACGAGTACGAGGATGGCCCTTTAATTATTTCTGAAAGAGGGAGAGGGTATAAACTAGATTACGAAAAATTTATTAATTATCAAAAAAGCAATAATAAATACAAAGAAATACAATTTTCTCCTAACGAGAGACGTAAACGAATTATGGAAGAATTATTGTTGTCTTCGCCTAAACCTATAAATGTTTACCATTTATTTAGTCACTATAATGTAGGAGACTCCGTTACTTTTAATGACGAACAAATAATGAGCGAAGAGCTTAAAAAGTACAATTTAGTTCTAGAGCGAAAAAACAGAACACTAGCCATAATAGGGGAAGAAGTTAATATTCGGAAGGCCATTAAAGATATTATTGAAATCTTTAATACTATTGATATTGATGATTTAAAAAGGAATCAAGAACTTAATTTTAATCAGTATGATGTTTTGCTTATATCGGATCAATTAAGAAAGATCGAAGAAGATTTAGATATAACGATTCCCTATCCATATAATGTAAACATTTTCTCGCATTTATATATACTACTAAGTCGCTCAAGAAAAGTTCCTACCAGACTGTTTACTGATAAGGTTTCTAATGAAGAAATGGAAAATATGAAAAAAGATATATTGTATCCGGTCGCAAGAGCTATTGTCCATAATATTGAAAAATATTTAAACAGTTCTTTGCCAGATAGTGAGATTTATTTTCTATATCAGTATTTAGTGTCATCAAGAATGCAGGGATCTCTTGCTAAAACTTCTGCTTATTCATCAGAAGTTATACAAGTGACTAAAGCATATATTGAAGGAATGAGTACTAGCTTAGGAATTGATATAGACAATCAGTCTATTTTTACTGAGTTAGCCAACCATATTAAACCGATGCTTAACCGATTAGTGCATAAAATTCGAATTAAAAACAGCTTGTTAAGTCAGATTAAGGTAACGTATGAAGAAGTATTTTTGGGCGTAACAAACGTATCCGAATTGGTAAGTGAAAAATTTAACTTACCAGCCATAAATGACGATGAAAATGGGTTTATCACCCTCTATTTTGCAAAAGCTATTGAAACGGGCAGACATCAACGCCCTATAAAAATACTAATCATGTGTACGACAGGAATTGGAACTTCAGAACTATTAAAAGCAAAAGTTTCAAAGAAATTTCCCGAGTTAGAAATTGTTGATGTAGTAGCATCACGAAATACACAAATGTTAAAAGAGAAATACTCAGATGCTGAATTGATCCTGAGTACTGTTCATATTAAGGAAGAAGTACCCATTCCTTATTTATTAGTGAGTGCGATGTTTACAATTGATGACCAGAAGAGACTTCAGGGAAAGATAGAGGAAATTTATCATGGAGATTAATTCAATCTATCAAATTTATTTTAATTGTGAGTTAAAAACAAAAGAAGAAGTACACTCTTTTATTTCTGAAATCGTATGTCAGGATAATCTTTCGCAAAAAGAGGAAGTCATCAATCAATTAAATGAAAGAGAAAAAGTAGGCAGCACATTAATCGCTGAACATGTAATGTTGCCTCATATCGAAAGCAATCTAGTAAAGAAGAGTCAAATACTATTTATCCGTTTAGCAAATCCAATCCAGTCATGGGGTTTCCAGATAAAGGATATCCGTTTATTGATTGTTATTTTATTAAAGGAAAATGAAAGCGTTCAAATGAAGAGGGAAATATCCTTATTCACCCGATCTTTAGCAGATGAAGAGTATTTAAACCGATTATTGAATAGTGATGAAAAAGAAAATTTTATTAAAGAAATTTCAAAAAATTAGGAGGAATAATCATGAAAATAGTAGGAGTTGCAGCATGCACAGTTGGGATTGCCCACACTTATATCGCACAGGAGAAATTAGAGAATGCTGGAAAGAAAGCAGGCCATGTTATTCATATTGAAACACAAGGAACGATTGGAACAGAGAATGAATTGACTCAAGAACAAATAGCTGAAGCAGACATCGTGATCTTAGCTGCAGATGTTAAAATCGCAGGAAGAGAACGTTTTGAAGGAAAGAGAATCATCCAAGTTACGACAGAAATCGCTGTTAAATCACCAAATAAATTAATTGAAAAAGCGGCAGAGGTTGTAAGTCAAAAGAAATAATTTAAGCTATCGAATAGGAGGGGAAAATGATGGAAGTAAAAGATATTGTCGATATAAATTCAATCAAAACCAACATAAATGTTAATAGTAAGGAAGAAGCCATCCAAGAACTAGCAGAGGTGTTGCTACAAAATGAATACATTACAGATATTAATGCGTTTTTAAAAGATATTTATGCTAGGGAAGCAGTTGGACAAACTGGAATCGGAAATTATATTGCTATTCCTCATGGTAATAGTCATTCTGTAAAAAAAATTGGAGTAGCGATTGGGATTACGCAAAAAGAAATCCCTTGGGAGACACTCGACGGGAAAGGTGTAAAGGGAATCATTCTTTTTGCTGTTGGAAAAGACAATGATGGAGCACAACAACATCTAAAATTATTATCTCTATTTGCAAGGAAATTAGGTAATGATGAAATAGTTGAGAAAATGCTACAGTCGAAAAATGCTGAAGATGTGAAAGATGCTTTATGTAATTAAAAAGACTAGTAGTAATAGGAGGGGTAAAAATGAGTGGAATAAAAAATTTAAATCTTAAAGGTCATTTATTGACGGCAATTTCATATTTGATTCCAATTGTTTGTGAAGCAGGTTTTTTAATCGCAATTGGTATGGGTTTTGGAGGTAATGGTGGTGCTGACTTAACACAACCTTTTACCTTCTGGGATTCTTTAGCTAAGATGGGAGCCCTTGCTTTAGGTTTACTACCTGCAGTTATTTCAACAGGGATTTCTGCTTCAATTGCAGGAAAACCAGGGGTCGCTCCAGGTTTTATTATTGGTTTAACTGCTAATGCAATTGGTGCTGGATTCATTGGTGGGATTTTAGGAGGATTTTTAGCGGGCTATCTTGTCGTAGCTATTATTAAACATCTTAAAGTTCCTAACTGGGCTAGGGGATTAATGCCAACTTTAATTGTTCCATTTTTCACCTCCATTATTGGCGGGCTCATCATGGTTTACATTATTGGTATCCCTATCGCTGCTTTTACATCATTATTAACAAATGCATTAAACAGTTTAGGGACTTCTTCATTGTTAGTATTTGGTGGAGTTGTAGGCTTATTGAGTGGAGTTGACTTTGGTGGCCCAATTAACAAGACTGTATTTGCCTTCGTATTGACCATGCAGGCAGAAGGAATTAATGGACCCATTACAGCATTACAATTAGTAAATACAGCAACACCAATTGGATTTGGGTTAGCTTACTTTATTGCAAAAATGTTTAGGAAAAATATATATACACGATCAGAAATTGAGACTTTGAAATCGGCAGTTCCAATGGGTGTTATTAATATTGTTGAAGGTGTCATTCCGATTGTTATGAATGATATTGTTCGTTGTGTAACGGCAGTAGCGATTGGTGGAGCGGCTGGTGGAGCAACGACGATGGTGTTAGGAGCAGATGCAACTGTACCATTTGGTGGCGTATTGATGTTACCTACTATGTCGCAACCATGGACAGGAGCTGTAGCCATTTTAGTGAATGTTCTTGTAACAGGGTTGGCCTTGGCTTTGCTTAAGAAAAAAGTGAAAGAAGACGAGGAAGTAGAAATTGAAGAAGATGATATTGATTTAGATGATATTAAAATTATTTAAGAAAAATGTAAGTGCATTAAATGAGGTTTTTTTTAAGAGACAGCAAATGCTGAAAGTGTTAAACGTATAGATACTTTAGGGCTAGTGGATGGGGTGACTACAAACCCTACAATTATTTCTAAAGAAAAGAGATTTTGTGGAGGAGAAATAGAGTATGAAAAAAGTAGAATTTTCACCATCATTGATGACAATGGACTTAGATAAGTTTAAAGAACAAATCTCTTTTTTAAACAATCATGTAGATTCTTATCATATTGATATTATGGATGGGCATTATGTTCCCAATATTACATTATCCCCATGGTTTATCCAAGAAGTGCGAAAAATAAGTGATTTACCTATGTCCGCCCATCTTATGGTAACGAATCCAAGTTTCTGGGTTCAACAATTAGTTGATTTAAAGTGTGAATGGATTTGCATGCATGCAGAAGTACTTGATGGTTTGGCCTTTCGATTAATTGATCAAATACATGATGCTGGTTTAAAAGCAGGGGTAGTATTAAATCCAGAAACGCCTATTGAAACGATTTTCCCTTATATTGAATTAGTAGATAAAATTACAATTATGACAGTGGATCCAGGGTTCGCTGGGCAACGTTTTATTGAAAGTACCCTAGATAAAATTGTAGCATTAAGAGAATTACGAGACGAAAAGGGATATCAGTATGTTATTGAAATGGATGGATCATCTAGTCGGAAAACATTTAAAAGAATTGATGCAGCCGGTCCTGATATTTATATCATAGGTCGTAGCGGTTTATTTGGATTAGATGAAGATATCGAAAATTCATGGGAAATCATGTGTAAAGATTATGAGGACATGACTGGGAAAGTAGTATCATAAAAATTTAAAGGGGCTGGGACAAAACCCACCTCTTTTATTATTTTTTATAAAAAAAGACACCTTCTGATAAAAGTAAGTCGTAAATGTTTTGTGCAGTTTTGTGTCCAACTCGTACAAGAAAAACAAATCGATCAAGTAGCCATTTTTATTGATGGTACAAAAATTGAAGCAAACGCCCAATAAAATCACTTTAAAGAAAATAATAAAGGAGCGTAATAGATTGACAACATTACAAACGAAACAAGCTATTGCCCAATTAGCTATCAATACCATTAGAACATTATCCATTGACACAATTGAAAAAGCAAACTCTGGTCACCCAGGAATTACGATGGGAGCTGCTCCAATGGCTTATATATTGTGGGCGAAGGAAATGAATATAAATCCTACAAATCCAGAATGGATTAACCGTGATCGATTTATCCTGTCAGCTGGTCACGGATCAGCCCTTTTATATAGTATGCTTCATTTATTCGGATATGGCTTAACGATTGATGATTTGAAAAATTTTCGACAATGGGGAAGTAAAACACCTGGACATCCTGAATTTGGACATACAGCAGGTGTAGATGCAACAACAGGCCCACTTGGTCAAGGTATCGGGATGGCTGTTGGTATGGCTATGGCAGAATGTCATCTTGCTGAAACTTACAACAAAGAAAAATTCAATGTTATAAACCATTATACATACAGCCTTTGTGGTGATGGTGATTTAATGGAAGGCGTATCTGCTGAAGCAGCTTCACTAGCAGGTCACTTAAAGTTAGGTCGATTAGTTGTATTATATGATTCAAATGACATTTCACTAGATGGTGACCTAAATCTATCTTTCTCTGAAAGTGTAGAAGATCGATTCAAAGCATACAGATGGCAAGTCCTGCGTGTAGAAGACGGCAATGATATTGAAGCCATACAAAAAGCGATTCAAGAAGCAAAGGCAGATACAGAACGCCCTACTTTAATTGAGGTTAAAACAACAATTGGCTTCGGTTCTCCTAATAAGTCAGGTTCTGCAGCGAGTCATGGTGCACCTCTTGGAGAAGAGGAAGTTAAACTAACAAAAGCAGCCTATCAATGGGAAGCAGAAGAACCATTCTTTGTACCAGAAGAAGTAGAAAAGCATTTTGCAAGTATCGTAGAAAAAGGAAAAGCTACAGAACAAGCTTGGAATGAACTATTTGAAGGATACAAAGCAGCCTATCCTGAACTTGCAGCGCAATTTGAGTGTGCTATAAAAGGTGAACTTCTTGTGAATTGGAAAGAAGTCCTGCCTGTTTTTGAATCAGGTTCAAAAATAGCAACGAGAGCATCTTCAGGAAAAGTATTAAATGCAGCAGCAAATGCGATTCCTCAAATGATCGGCGGTTCTGCTGACCTTGCAGGGTCAAATAAAACATTGATTACGTCAGAAAAGAACTTTGCGTTAGACGGTTATGCAGCACGCAATATTTGGTTTGGTGTTCGTGAATTTGCGATGGGTTCAGCATTAAACGGGATGGTTCTTCACGGCGGTGTGAAAGTATTTGGGGCAACCTTCTTTGTTTTTTCTGATTACTTACGCCCAGCGATTCGTCTAGCCGCATTAATGAAGTTGCCGGTCACTTATGTATTTACTCATGACAGTATTGCTGTTGGGGAAGATGGACCAACTCACCAGCCAATCGAGCACTTAGCGGCATTACGTGCAATGCCTGGTATTTCAGTCATAAGACCAGCAGAGGCGAAGGAAACAGCTGCGGCATGGCGTTTAGCACTTGAAAGTCAAGATCACCCTACTGCTTTAGTATTAACTCGTCAAGATCTTCCAACTCTTAAGATTGATCAAGAACAAGTGTATGAAGGTGTAAAGAAGGGTGCTTATGTGGTGTCACAAGCAAAAGGAGAAGTAGCGGGTCTTTTACTTGCAACTGGTTCAGAAGTAACACTTGCTCTTGAAGCACAGCAAGTGTTGGAAAATGAAGGCGTATATGTTTCTGTTGTCAGTATGCCAAGCTGGGATCTTTTCGAACAACAATCTGTAGAATATAAGGAAAGCGTGATTCCAAGTCATGTAACTGCACGTGTTGCGATCGAATTAGGCTCTAAATTTGGCTGGAGAGAATATGTCGGACAGACTGGAAAAACGATTACCATTGATCATTTTGGCGCATCTGCCCCAGCAAACAAATTACTGCAAGAATATGGATTTACAGTAGAAAATATTATAGAGACGTTTAAAATGATCGTTAAGTAATTTCAGGTTCTTCTAGCGAAATTACTTTAACAAGACATCTTGTTTGGTTGCCATCGAATTTCCTTTATAAAAAGACAAATAAAATAGTTAAATATGGAGGCAAATATGAAATTTTTTATTGATACTGCAAATCTTGAAGATATCAAAAAGGCATATAAAGTTGGTATTTTAGCTGGTGTAACAACCAATCCTTCTTTAGTAGCTAAAGAAGGTGTGAAATTTGAAGATCGGATTGCTGAAATCTGTCAAGCAGTTCCACGTGTAGAATCTGTATCAGCTGAAGTAACTCCAGATGCACTTACAGCTGTGGACATGATTGCTCAAGCTGAAGAATTAATCAAAATTAATGGCGGGGATGAAAAAGTTACTATTAAACTTCCTATGACATTAGCTGGTTTAGAAGCTTGCCGTTATCTTGCAGATAAAGGTGTTAAAACGAATGTTACACTTATTTTTACTGTAAACCAGGCGCTTTTGGCTGCACGTGCTGGGGCTACATATGTTTCCCCATTTTTAGGACGATTGGATGATATTTCTGAAGATGGTGTACAATTAGTAACCAAGATTGCTGAACTATTTCGCATTCAAAACTTAGACTCACAAATTATTGCAGCATCTGTTCGGCATCCTGATCATGTAACTCGTGTAGCTATGGCTGGTGCTCACATTGCAACTGTTCCTTATAGTGTCATTGAGCAGCTTTCTAAGCACCCACTAACCGATCAAGGCATGGAAAAATTTGCGGCAGATTGGGAAAAAGTGAATAATAAATAAGATAGCCATTTGATATGACTTGTATACCTATGCATATCTCATGTGGAATTTACTTCATAAAGAGTAATGGTAAGAGAAAAGTAAAGAGTGTGGATGTGGAGTTAATTCAAGATTTAAATTTGCAAGAGAAAGTAGCCTTGCCATCCTGAGTTATACCATTTTAATGAGTATCAGATATCCTGGTTGTCGCTTTGTTTTGGCAAAGATGAAGTCCTGATTATTGTAAGTATCACCTAATTGTTGAATGAACTTCTCTTGATTCACTGCATTTGTAACCCCAAAAAACTTTTAATAAAATAAATAATTTGCTAGTCCGACCCTGATTTCGTGAAAAAATACTTTTGCGATTTCGGGGTCTTTTCGTTGTTTACGTGTTTTCAATGATACGTTTTACTTTCATTGAGTTCATTATAAAATACTGCCTAATCAATCTTTAAATGTTCTTTCAATCTCTTGATTTCTTTTATAAGTTATACTGTATAATAGTGTAATTAATCCGGGATTTTTTAAATACTTTGCATTTTTAGTACTGTAATACTAAACCTAATATTTAAAATGAAGATAGGGGATAAAAGTATGAATGCAGTTATGGATTTAAGGAAATGAAACTGGAGTGTGTTTGATAATAAGTTATTAAGCATGATATAAGTGTAAAAGAAGTGGAACATTTGGCTTTATATTTTTTGACCGAGAGTTTGAAGTTGTATCCATAGTGAGAGGATTTGAGTTTGAAATGATAGATAATTTTTGGCGTGATTTACCACGACCATTTTTTGTACTTGCACCAATGGAAGATGTGACAGATGTTGTTTTTCGTCACGTAGTAAGTGAAGCCGGTCGACCGGATGTATTTTTCACAGAGTTTACAAACTCGGATAGCTATTGTCATCCTGAGGGCATGAAAAGTGTGCGTGGCCGTTTGATTTTTACAGAAGATGAACAGCCAATGGTGGCACATATTTGGGGGGATAATCCCGAATATTTCCGTCAAATGAGTATTGGCATGGCAGAGCTAGGATTTAAAGGCATCGATATTAATATGGGCTGCCCTGTACCGAATGTGGCATCAAGAGGGAAAGGTAGTGGCCTTATTCTGCGTCCAGACGTTGCGGCAGAACTTATTCAAGCAGCAAAAGCGGGTGGACTGCCTGTCAGCGTGAAAACACGACTTGGCGATAAGGAGGTTCAGGAGTGGGAGGAGTGGCTAACGCATATTTTAAAACAGGATATTGCGAACCTTTCTATTCATTTACGTACAAGAAAGGAAATGAGCCAAGTAGATGCGCATTGGGAGCTAATTCCGGAAATCAAAAAATTACGTGACCGCATCGCACCAAATACGCTACTAACAATCAATGGAGACATTCCTGACCGTCAAACTGGGCTGCAGCTTGCTGAACAATATGGTATTGATGGCGTTATGATCGGGCGAGGTATTTTTAAAAATCCTTTTGCTTTTGAAAAAGAGCCAAAAGAGCATAGCAGTAAAGAATACCTTGATCTTTTAAGACTGCAGCTTGATCTTCAAGATCAATATGCGGAAGCACTGCCACGTTCAATCACAGGGCTTCATCGCTTTTTTAAAATTTATGTCAAAGGATTCCGTGGAGCTGGTGAATTAAGAAATCAATTGATGAACACGAAATCAACAGATGAAGTGCGTGCATTGCTTGATAACTTTGAAAAAAATGTTGATGGGACGGGGACAGTGAAATGATGTAACTCTAAAAAAAGTTAGAGGAAAAAAGGTCTCAAGAATGTAATAAACCCACCAGCACCCTTGTGTTGCCACTTACATTCTGCACATTGTGAGGCTATGGAGAAAATTGAATTGGTATGAGAGTAACAGGCTTGTCCATTAGCGATAAGTCTGTTTTTCCGTAATTTGAGTGGTATCAGTAACTGTCTTTCTTTGCGTCTTTACTAATAATATTACGGAGTTATTCCCAAACATATAGATTATCCTCTGTATCATCAATGTTAAATCCAAGTCTCATTGCAAAACCTACTTATCTTATCAAAATCAGAATTTAAACCTTTAGTTTTAATTGTTGAAGATGGTTTTGTTAATAAGTATTCGTACATTTCCTGATGACAATATAAAGAGCCAGGATTATTAGAAAAAAATCCTAGCTTTAGGTTAAACTTTTTTTAAAGTTCTAAGTCTTCGGTATAGATAGCGATTAAAATTTCGGCGGTGTCATCTCCAATATTTTTAACGTAGTGAGGGACACTTGCGCACCAGCTGAAAGTGTCTCCCTGTTGTAAAATATAGGAGTCTTCTCCTTGTTCTGCGAGAATTTTCCCCTTTAGGACCAAGTGGCATTCTTCCCCTTCATGTGCATTTTTTTCCCCTGTAGATGCACCGGAGGGGATTTCCACCAATCTAATGCTTAATCCACCTCTTGAAGCTAAATGCTCTACCTTTAAATTGGACTCCTTAGAAGTTGTTACTTCTCGTTCATTTTTTCGTATAACCGTCATGTGTTCATCTTTTTCTAAAAGAAGGTAGGGTAAAGGAACCTTTAAAAAAGCTGCGATTGTTTGTAAGGTAGTGATTGATGGTGAAGTGTTATTATTTTCAACATTACTTATAAACCCCTTCGAAAGACCAGTTTCCTCACACATTTGTGCAATCGTTATTTTTTTTCTATTTCTAATGGCACGTATTTTAGAGCCGATATCCATGTTAATCACCTCAGATTGTTTCCTAATAGTAAACTTTATTTCATATTAACAAAAAATCCGTTGACAATCCATTTTTGTTTTTGGTATTTTATAAGAGAACAAAAATTCATATAGGAAAACTTTAAAAAGACAAACATTTTATTATGTATTATTTTTTTATATCAAATCATGTTATATACGAGGAGGTTTTGCTATTGGAAACTGAAATGATTTATGAACTTCGCCGTCCTAAGAATATGATTCCAGGGAAAAAGTATCCCGCATTGTTTGTTATGCATGGTATAGGAAGCAATGAAAAAAATATGCTTTCATTTGTTAATGGTCTAGAGGATTCCTTCTTTATTTTTAGTGTAAGGGGACATTTGACTCAAGGACCGGGATTTGCTTACTTTACAATCCAGGGGTATGGAAAACCACATCGAGAAGTATTTGATGACGGAATCAATAAATTAGCTAAGTTTATTGATTATGCCTCAATAAATTATGAAATCGACCCAGAGCAATTATATTTGATGGGCTTTAGCCAAGGAGCCATTGTTTCCATGACATTAGCACTCACCCTTGGAAACAAAATTAAGGGTGTAGTAGCGCTAAGTGGTTATATTCCTCAATTTGTAAAGGAGGAATACACGATCAACCTAGGGAAGCATTTATCAGTGTTTATCTCACACGGGGAATATGATCAGGTCCTGCCATATGAGTGGGGTAAAGAAAATGTCGATTATTTTACTAAGCTTGGGGTGCCCGTGACTTTTAAATCTTATCCGGAAGGGCACACAGTATCCGAAAAAAATTTTCAGGATTTTCAATCTTGGATTTTAAATGATTTACTAAGATAATTAATCCAAAATACAAAAAATAGGGAGATAAATAAAAGATGATGCCATCATTATTTATTGCTCACGGTGCACCATTACTTGCGATTGAAAATAACGATTATACAAAATTTTTAAATACATTAGGTCAAAACCTTCCTCGCCCAAAAGCTGTTGTTTTGTTTTCAGCCCATTGGGAATCCAAGGTTCAACAGGTAAGCAGAGTTGAACAATATAGTACGATATATGATTTCGGCAATTTTGATCCATCCTTATTTACAATCCAGTATCCTGCTCGCGGGAATTGGGACATTGCGAACGAAATTGAAGACCTTTTTATTAAAAATGATATTTCTTTTAAAAATGACACAACTCGTGGTTTAGATCACGGGGCATGGGTAGTTCTTCGTCTGCTTTTTCCGAATGCTGATATTCCGGTTATTTCTATGTCAGTGAATCCAAATCTTACACCTGATGAGCAATATAAAATCGGTAAATCTCTATCTGAGTTAAGAGAAAAGGATATTTTAATCATCGCCAGTGGGGGAACCGTTCATAATTTAAGAGCCTTAAAGTGGGCTGACAATGGAGAGGTTGATTCATGGGCACTTGAATTTGATGATTGGTTAGCAAGAAATCTTGAAAACTGGGATTTACAATCACTATTTCATTATGATTCCCTTGCTCCTCATGCATCATTTGCGGTACCACCATTCGGAAATGAGCATTTTATTCCAATCTTTTATGCAATGGGTACAGCTGACAATAATCCAAAAGCTACTTCACTTCATCGTAGTTTTCGATATGGAAATCTTAGTCACAGTATTTGGCAATTTGGATAATATTTAATAAAAATGGAGAAAAAAAGAATGAACCTACATCTCATAGCTAATGAAATTCACCGCCATCAAAAAAGTGCACTTGAAATGGAAAAAATCTCATTACGGTTCCCCTCTATTACTCTTGAAGATGCTTATAAAATTCAAGAAATTAACACGGAAAAAGAATTACAAGCTGGCGATCGTTTTGTTGGCTGGAAAATGGGGTTAACCAGTTTCGCGAAGCAACAATCAGTAGGAGTAAATCAGCCCATTTATGGAAGATTGCTAAAGTCAATGGAGATGGCCAATAAGGAACTTTCTTTAGAGGGTTTGATTCATCCGCGATTGGAGCCGGAATTTGCTTTCTTAATAAATAAAAAACTCAAAGGAAATAATGTGACTGAGCAAGAGGTTTGGCAGGCGACTGAGGGTATAATGACTGCAATTGAGGTAATTGACAGTCGGTATAAAGATTTTTCATTTAACCTCATTGATGTCATTGCAGATAATGCTTCTAGTGCAAAATTTTTTCTTTCCGAACAAATATATATACCTAATAAGTTTCAATGGGAAAAAGCGAAGGTTCGAATGAAGTTAAACGGTAGAGTAGTTCAAGAAGGAGAAGGTTCAGCCGTTTTGGGAAATCCTGTTCGTTCGGTGATTGAATTGGTCAGAATGTTACATTCCTCTGGGCTTTGTATTGAACCTGGGATGATTGTACTAACCGGTGGAATAACAGAAGCAGTTCATGTTTTTAGTGGGGATTCCATTGAGGTTGAATTTGTTGAGTTGGATAAAATTGATTTAACTGTCATTTAATAATTGAGAGGTTTAAAATGCCAATTGTTCAGGTACACTTGCTTGAGGGCAGATCGAAAGAATTAAAACAGCAATTGATTTCAGAGATTACGGCAGTAGTTAGCCGGACGTTAGGTAACTCACCTGAAACAATCAGAGTATTATTACATGACGTACCACATGAAAATTGGGGTGTAGCTGGTTTGCCAATGAGTAATAGACGAGATAATTAAGTAACAATTATATATATTTTTCTCATTTATCTCAAATTAATAATAATCAGTTTTGAGATTTATTTTACGCCTTTGCTGGAGGTAATATACTGCTATGAGAAAAGAAGAGGGAGTTAAAAATACAGGAATAGAAATCGGGCTCTATACACTTGGGGATATAGGTCCGATCCCCATACTAGCAGGACAATTAGTGCCCAGCAAAGAATGAAGGAAATAATTGAAGCGGCAAAACTCGCTGATGAAGCTAGACTAGATGTGTTTTGGTGTAGGAGAACATCATCGATTAGACTATGCTACTTCCGCACCCCCGGTAGTTTTAGCTGCTATTGCTTAAATAACCAAACGAATTAGATTAACAAGCGCAACCACCGTGTTAAGCACTGTTGACCCACTGATATAGGTGGCATGCCGTTTAAGAAAGTGGCTGAGGGTATTGAGTTGTTGGCTACCGAGATTGCTCCTGCCGTTCGGAAAGAAATAAGTAAAACTTAAGGAATAGATTACATCAATTGGTCGTGGACTAATAAGAATTAGTGCTAATTTTGTTCTAAATTACTTTGAATTCATAATTCTTATAATTAAAATAAATAATCAAAATTTTAAATACCATATTAGGGAGGAAATACACAATGTTGTTAAAAAACGAAATCGGAGCACTTATTTTACGAGTAACATTAGGCGCATTATTTTTAGTTCATGGAGTTGTAAAATTCCAGGGGGGAATTGAAAATATCGTAGGCTGGTTCAGCAGTATTGAATTACCAGGATTTATGGCTTATGGAGTTGCATTGCTTGAAATTATTGGTGGCATCGCATTAATTATTGGGTTGGGAACAAGGATTGTTTCTACTTTATTTTCTTTACTAATGATTGGTGCAATATTAAAGGTAAAACTTTCAGTTGGATTATTAGGAAATGGTCAAATGGCAGGATATGAATTAGATTTAGGATTTTTGGCAATGGCAGTATATCTTGTAATCAGCGGTAGCAAGTTTTTATCTATCGATCAACTATTTTCTAAAAAGGATTCAAATGAATTAAGAAAAGCTGCTTAAGAATGATTGTAGATTGTAGGATTACATCAGCGTTTTATGGAACAGATCGATATAGGCAGAGTCCCATTTTAGAAAATAGCAGAGGGAATTGAATTGTTAGCGACGGAGGTAGCTCCAATCGTTCAGAGTGAAACAAATAAAGTAAAAAACGTACAGGTGGTGTAAATAATGGCTTTTTTAGACAAATTATTTGGGAAACAATCGAAGGAGGAAGAATCTATGACAACAGAAAAATTAAACATTGGAATCATTCTAGGCAGTACACGCCAAGGACGTGTTAGCCCGCAAGTAGGGAAATGGGTTAAAGGAATTGCTGACAAACGCGGAGATGCCAATTATGAAATTGTCGATATTGCTGACTTTAATCTTCCGTTTTTAGGAACAACCAATGGAACAGAACCAGGAATTGCAGCATGGAATGAAAAGCTTGCAAGCCTCGATGGATTCGTATTCATCGTTCAAGAGTACAATCACAGTATTACGGGTGCATTAAAGAACGCTATCGATCTTGCCCGTGAAGTGTGGTATAACAAGGCAGCTGGTATCGTAAGTTATGGTTCAACTGGCGGAGCTCGTGCAGCTGAACATTTAAGGGGAATTCTTGCGGAACAAAAAGTGGCGGATGTTCGTACACATCCAACTTTAAGTCTATTTACCGATTTTGTTAATGGATCTGAGTTTAAACCACAAGAGTTACATCTGGGTAATGTAAATACGATGCTGGAAGAAGTTGTTGCTTGGAGCGGAGCATTAAAAACACTAAGATAAATTATTAGCAAATAATCAAACTGAAACTATGCTAACATTTTGCTAACGCAATCAAATGAAAAACAATAAATTCACGTTAAAGATGTTACAATTCTGATTTGCTAAAACCTTAATATATCGCACTTTTCGTACACATCGTTAAAGATATTACACACTCTCACCTGAGGGGCGGCATGATGCAATATGCCCCTAAATCCCTTGATATATAAGGATTTGTTGGTAAGGTGAGAGTGAAATGCTAACATTTTGCTAACATTGAAGATATTTTCAGAGGCTTTCCATGAGTTGACCAAACTTGTGGGAAGCTTCTTTTTTCATTTCTTGCGTAACACATAGCCATTTTTGGTTATTTGATCATCTGAATGGCCGAGTCTATCCATAATTTGTTCAATGCTACACCAGCTTCTCCTAGAAGCGACGTGTGTGTATGTCGCAAGGAAGTGTGGTGTTAAGTTTGTATTCAATTCTGATATAGAAAGCAGTCTGGCCATTCTGGTTTGAACGGTCTTGATGACGATAGGTTAACCATTTATTGTGAGCTACTTTGTAGTCCTCTAAAGCCCTTATTACATCTTCATCCACAATAATTTTACGTCTTGACTTTCTTGTCTTTGGTGTTACTATTTGTCAAAAAATTCATGTAGGATTATATGTTAGTTCATTAAGTTCTACTTCATAATATGGTATATATACTCTGAACATTATAGGTCTTACTCATAATTTTTCCCTGCTTTCTATAATAGCAAAATAGAATCGTCTTTCTTTTTACTTTGAGTATAAGCAATTAGGTTATTGTTGGAGCAAACAATAACCTATCTCCAACATGTCTTTCATATAAGTATGTTCAAAATTTTTACTAAATGATAATTTTATGTCCTTGGTATTTATGTTTCATTACTTCATGTTCCTGTTACTGTAAGATAAATATCGGTTTTTTGAAAGCCTCAGTTTTCAAATGATTAGCCGGAGAATACAACATATTAAATGAGTCAATACTTTGTTTTCCTAACTTAATTAAATTAAAACCTACCCTAGGATTACAAATCCTAGGATAGGAGTTTCTTAAAAAAAGGGATTATAGAAAACTCTCTTGCCTTTAATTTGTTAGCTTATTGAGTAGTCCCATTAAATCATCAAGGGAGCTACTAGTGTTACTAGGGCTACTAGAGCTAGGATTGATTTCTGTACCTGTTGAAAGCTGGTTTTGTAGTCCAGTCAACATATTTCTTGTCTCATTTCTTAACCTTCTATTAAGCATCTTTTGTCTTAGCTGATTTATCATATTGTCCATCGATAATTGGTTCATTCTTTGTAGTTGTTCAAGAAGTCTCTGATTATTATTCACTTTTATTCCTCCTTTCTTCTACGGTAAAACTCTAAAGAATATCTAGTCTAGCAATGATCACTATTAAGATTTGTAAAAGGGCTTGAATATTAACAGAAAGGTCAGTATCAGTAGTTGTCACATTCACATGTTTAGAGTTTACAATAATTGTCTTTTGATTGTTTGTTTGTTTTGTTCCGATTAATTGAAAAATATCCTGTGCAACGAAATTTGCGCGGTCAGTATCGCCAATAGTAATACTTAATACTGCAACAATTGCAGCCTGTAATCCTACTTGTAGGTTTACAGCAGCCTGAGTGTCCGTAGTGTGAACAGTGATATCTTCTGAATCTTTTACAACAATTAATTCTTTTGATTTTTGCTTAGTAAAAATAGATTGATCACCATCTTGAAAAATAGCTGAATTATCTAGTCTATTTGAATAACAATGATCTAATGCTCTCCATTCCTTTTGTTCCTCTGCCATCTTTATCACCTCACTTTTGTTGTATTTTTAATTAGGCTATTACAATAATTTTTAAGACTAGTAAATTATTATTATCAACATTATATTTTAGGATTATAGAACGTCTAATCTTACTACTAAAGCTATTAAAACCTGTAGTAAAGCTTGAATATTTAAAGAAATATCAGTGTCAGTAGTTGTAATAGAAACATCTTTTGAATTGTCAATTATTAATTTTTGTTGATTTGTTTGCTGGGCTAGTACCTTTTGGAAGATATCTTGTGTTACAATTCTAGACCGGTCAGTATCTCCAACGGTGACACTAACAATTAATGCAATTGCTAACTGTAAACCTACTTGAAGAGAAACTGAAGCCTGTGTGTCTGTGGTATGAACATCAATATGACAAGAATCTTTGATGAAAATAATTTCATCTGAGTCTTGTTCAGAAAAAGAAAATTGGTCACCATCTTGGGAAAAAATAGCATCTAGAGTATCTGTTTTGTTTGTCTCCATTTTAGAGTTCACTCCTTTCCTAGTAACTTACTTTATTTATATGTAAATTTTTTACTTTGGTATGGATATGTTTCCCTATTAAACTATCTTTTTTTATAAATGATAAAAGCGATAAATAGTTTTTACTAGTTTTTTATTCTCCAAAGTAAAAAACTATCTGTACCAAACCAGTTGGTAACAGATAGAATAGATTTTTATTTACTATCTTTTTTTTTTGTATTTTCAACATAATCATTAACCTGTTTCGTTAAATCATTTACTACATTTCTAATCATCTGTTTCTTCTCATTAGATAACTCAGTTTTCACCTTGTTTAGATTGATGTTATTTTTTTTAAAAACGTCAGATATTAATAAATCTGCAATTGTAAGACTACTAGATGTTGGACTTATTTTTGAATTTCTCTGCTCATTGGACTTACTCATAGTTTTTAGCTCCTTTCAAAATAAATTTTTAAATCTTACTAGTATATTATTCAGTAATATAAATTTTGGAATTAATTAATTGCCTATTTTTAGAATAAAAAAGTAGAATAGAGTAATTAATTTTAACACTATTATAAAATTGATAATGAGTGGAGCGAGAGCCTTTTCAAGTAATTAACCATGTTTAACTATAAGGTGCTTGCCTTGTAAAAACTTGATCATATTAGGAAGATATTAAGAGATTTTTATAGAACTTGATTTAAAAATTATTTACAAAGACTGTATCTTAAAGTATATGTGTTTTACTATTAATAGTACTATTTTTAGTAAGAGAGTTACCTATGCAAGCTTTTTGCATTATAAAATACCTACAATAAGCCAAGTATTATGATATTTTCCCATCTTAACATCCCTCATACATATATTTTCAGCTTCCTTATGGTAAATTGCTTTCGATTGTTATATAGGATTTATACCAGCCACATTACTCGCTAAATTATATGAAGACTTGGGACCTAAATTAGTTGAACGTAATGTGAGGTCATTTCTTCAAGCACGTGTTAGAACTAACAAAGGAATTAGAGATACATTAAAAGATTAAGCGCATCGTCAATTGAATATCTACTGTATCTTGTTTTAGTAACATTGAAAAAGGTGATAGTGTGAATTTATTTCGTGTAAAAGGATTAACTGGGTGGCAAATTGTCAATGGGGGACGATAGCCATTATTGCACTCTATTATTTTTCTCGTTTGATGTGTATTCGATGCGCAGTTAAATTTGTAAAGTTCTTATATATAAACAGCTGCATTCTAATGGATGTTCAATAAGTCGAAAGAACTATTGTATCTGAATTGATATAAGTCTTTAAGATTAGTATTTTCTTTCTTTTAGGAAAATGTTACTATTTTGTATGACTATAGATACTATCCTAGTCTTCGGGAGGTTAACATGACAGTAATAATTGGGATATTAATTGCAATCATACTTTATTTCCGTATTAAAAAGATCATCCGGATATTTTTCTCGTTGAGGTTCTGGATCGGGTTGTTGATGAATGCTGTTTTCTTTTATGTGGTATATAAATATTTTCCCACTATAAAGGAAACGTTAAGCTATTATATTTACACCTATACAGATTTTTTTACTTTAGAAGATATAGAATTGGTCGCGATAATAGTTGCCGGGGCAATGTGCTTCTTTATTTGGGTATTTTTATGTGGGAGATCGAGAGCATTTGTCACCCCGTTTATTTTTGTCTTATCTGTGGCAACTTTGGGGCTCGTTATTTTCAATGTCTCTGATGGTTTTGACTCAGCATTTGATGATGGGGATGAGTATGGCGGCGATGACTCATCTTCAAATCAAACGTGGGTCGATCCCCATGAAGTGAGTGGTTACGTACGTTCTGATGGAACTCAAGTTGCTGGTTACACCCGAGATGGTGACGGGGACACCAGCGTGGATCGTAGTCTGGAAGAAGGCGGAGGCTACTTTCGAAAATATTAGTATAAGCACCTTCATTTATTTTCTATATTAGTAATGTACATAATATTAGAATTGTTGAATTGCAGTTATAAGGACACTTCACTACACGAGGTGTCCATTTCCATGTCATCAACGATAGATATAATGATTGGGAGAGAGAAAATGAAAGCTTTAAAAATGATTGGTTCTATATTAGCTATATTAGTTGTAGTAAGATTGTTTACAGGTGGCACAATTGAAGAGGGAGACCTTGAAAAGATTGCTGAACAGAAAGCCAAAGAGGAAATAAGGGCTAATCGAGAGATAGATAAGTATAAAATTCTTAATGTAGCTGTTCTAAGTAATATGAATATCATTAATGCTACTACAATGGGTCTACCGCAGGATGATGTAAATATGATAGAGATAGAGGTTGAAGTGAAGGTAACTTCTACAAAAGGAATTGAAACTACTGAATGGTACAATTATAGCTTTTTCCAATTGATCGGTGAGGAAGAATGGAAGCTGGGTAAAGAAGTTGGAGATTCTGGATATGGGACTCCCATATATGAATTAGTAGACTTGGAATAGTATCCTACGTTTTCCTTGAAGATTTAAACAAAGAATCAATATAAAGAGTACTCTCTTCAATTTCTGAGAGTGTTTTCATAATATTCTCCATCCAATTCACTCACAAACTTTACCATCATTATCTAGTTCGTTTGTCTGAATGAGGAGTAATATTTTATCTATACCAGTTTTTTTAATAAACGGTTTACCTTTTCCTCATCAAAATCATTCCATTTAAGTGAAATTAATTCCGCAATTAGACATGAAATAGTATCAGCCAGTCCTAATTTGTTAATAATACAAAAGAGGAGGTGTGATACTATGGCACAAGATGTACTTTGTGAAGTGAATAACTGTACGTATTGGGGTTCGGGCAATAAGTGTAATGCTGATGCTATCTATGTTGTTAGTCATAAAGGGAAAGAAGCATTAAGTAGTGAAGAAACGGATTGCAAAACATTCAAGCCAGAACATTAATCGTACATAAGAGGGAGACTCAAATTGGGTTAGAGTCTTCCTCGTTCTTTCTATAGTATTGATAATAACTATCATTTTCATTCGTGAATATTCAATTTTTTTTAGAACCTTAAAAAAGGAAAACATAATTAGATCAGCTTGGCCTGGTTACCGGTTACTAATGAACTGAACCTTTTTTTTATTTTTAAATAATAAGTAATGCGCATTTCCTAATTTTTCTTCAATATAGTCGATCGAATAATCACCAAATGGGTCTGCTAAATCACCGATTGCCCGAGAGAGGTTATCTATCACAAGTCGTAAGGACTCATGTTGTTTTTGTTCCTCTTTGATATTCATTTTATCCATAATTTCATGTGCGAGTTGTTGAATACGTCGTAAACGCACTTCTTTTGTATTCATGAAGTATTCCTCCTCCTTTTTCACTAAACGTTTTAATAAACTAAATATATGGCTATTAACAGAGTTTAATGAGTGGATAAACTGAAAGAAATGACTCCCTTTACAGATTACAAGTAACAATGCTTTTTTTATAAAAAAAATATATAAAATATAATAAATACAGTTGACAATGATATTGATAATCATTATCATTATAAGTGAGGAATTTGATTAGTCTTAAATCTCTGATTTTCCCCACCCCTTTTATAGTGAAGAGCTTGGCTGGTCACCAAGCTCTTTTTGTATGCTTAGACATATTTCACCCACATGAAATACCCAATGAAATTTATTTTTATTAACAAAATATAGCCTCGATATTTTATACATATACTTGACAATGAGAATGATTTTCAATTAAACTAACTAATATACGATAATGATAATCATTATCATGTGAATCATCAATTTGAATAACTCACTATTAAAACAGATAAAAAAATTCAGATGAAATACTCTCACTAAAGAAGATCGAATATAAACAGCGATATTTATAATAATTAGGGAAGGTTCAGATATAAAATGATCATTTGTGAGTGGTGTGGTTATATACAAGAAAAGGATTTAAATGTGGAATATGAAAATGTACAGATTCAATGTCCCTGTTGTGAAGTCGATGATAGTGGATTCATTTTTTGTGCCTTTAATTGAGAATTATTATCATTTGTTGGAGGGGTCTAAATGGCAAAAATCACTCTTATTTTTGCTAGTATGAGCGGTAATACAGAAATGATGGCACAGGCTATTGCTAAAGGTGTAAAAGAAATGGGAGAGCAAATAGAAGTAATAGATGTATTTGACGGTCCAGATGTCATTGATTTAGAAAGTGTTGATGGAATATTGTTAGGTGCTTATACATGGGGAGATGGTGAATTACCTGATGATTTTTTAGACTTTTATGACGAGATGGACAGTATTCAATTGATAGGTAAGAAGGCGGCAGTATTCGGTTCTTGTGATTCAGCATACCCTGAATTTGGAGCAGCAGTTGACATATTAATAAAAAAACTGAAAGAACGAGGAGCAGAGGTATTTTCTAAGGAGCTAAAAATCGAATTAACTCCCGGTGTAAAAGAAATAGAAGAATGCCGTACCTTTGGAAAGAAATTCGTTACTTTTTTAAAGACTCCAAGTATGTGAAAGGAAGGAATACGAATGGAAACTTGGAATCATCCAGTTTCAATTAAAACCATTACTGATTATCATTTGGAATCGTTTATACGGTGCCCATATAAATTTTATTATCACCATGTCCTTTCGTTAAATGATGGCGAAATTAAATGGAGAGAGATTGTACAATATATCATTAATCAGGTGGTTCAAAAATATTACCAACTTCCATTTCAAGAACAAAACAAATTAAGTATTTTGAAACTATTTGATCCATATTCAAGCTACATAAGTCCACAGTTATTTGAGGCGAGATCACATTATTATATGACGTTGGCAAAAATAACGGATCATTTGCTTCAATTTTTAACATCCAGGAAAAACCAACATCCACCTTTATTCTTATATGAAAAACTTAAGACGTATACTAGAGAATTGGAAACACATCTGTCAGTGACCTTCGAATTAGTAGAATGGTCTACCCATTCATTTACAATAAAAAAATTCCTTGTCGAAGCAGATGATGAGTTGATCAAATTATACAATTATTTGATCGTTGTTTTTTCAGATAAAGCATTTGGAAAACTTCCAGAAAAAATTGAAATCATTCAGCTTTTTACTGGGGAAATTTATACCTATTCACCATCAGAGGAAGATGCTTCTCAAGGAATATTTTATCTGAACTATATGAAAAGTCTTCTCCAACAACCTCGTGATTATAAAAGAACAGCTTCAATGAGAGAATGTATGAGTTGTCCATTTACCCAACAATGTAAGGACGATTATAAAATCTCCAAAGAGATCAAAAACTCAACTCTAAATTTTTTGCACTAATTAGTTGAAAAAGCATTAGCTCTAAAGGGGGAGTATAGGTAACAGTTATCATATTGTGCTTAAAACTAAGTAAAGGAGAAAAAAGAATGAACCAACATTTTATTGCAATAAAAACTTTTGAACATCATATAGAATGTTTTTGCCCTGATGGAGACCATTCAGGTGAAATAATTATAAAAAATGGAGATATCTTTGAAGTTTCAAAAGAACGTAAATATGTTATCGATCACGGATGGTATTGCTGGGTAATCATTAATAATTATTATAGCTTCTATATGTCACTAGACGCATTAGATCAATTTTTTAAGAAGGAATATATTTTATCTAGATTAGACATAGAGTTAAAGCTTAATTATTTAAATTTTCGGATTAATCTTTCCCTTGATGAAGGGGACGAAATATCATTTAAATATCATACAAAGTTTTTAAAAGGATTAAATGGCCTTAAGATGAAGTTGGACAACTATATAAATTATATAGAGGAAAACCAGCTAATTTAATTGAGTCATAGGGATGTGAATAAAAATGAAAAAAACTTCAAACAAAGCGATCATGAACCAAAAAGAACAAATGATTCAGCAGTTGTTAGAATGGGAATTTTATAAAGCATCAGATGATCGTCAGTTATATGAGTTAACATTACATGAATTAGAAAAAGAATATAAAACAGCGACAGATCATTAATCATAACGAAGTCTAGACGAGTTTATTAGTTATTAAAGAAAAGGGCGCAATTCCGAAATAAGGTTTGCGTTCACTTTTATTAATAGGGCAGGTTCTAAAGCTTCTTCCTTTAACCAAGCGAAATAGCTTCAGAACCGTGGTTATTCTTTTGTTAGTATTTGGTAAACAACACTTCTTATTTATTAGTTCCCGCCAAAAGCTTCTGGAATCATCGTGAAGCCTTCGATGACAGTATCTTCTTCCACTTCAATCATTAGGTAGCGTTTACCACTTAAATGAACTTGTTTGACGTACCTTAAATCTTGTGGACTAATAGAAATGTTAGCTATTTTCGTGTTGATTTTAATTGATTTTGAAGTATACTTCGGGACGACGCTACTTGCTTTTATCTCATATTTGTCATCATCAATTACTTTTTGGAAGGCTGTTTCTACCTTTTCCTCACTTATATCTTCAAGGCCGCTTATCTTTAAAACACGTTCAATGTCCTTGGAGTCTAATTTTGGTTGATCTTCCTCTTCATTTTCTTCAATCATACGGTTAATCTCTTCATACACATTAGAAAGAGTAGATGTATTTAATTGATCCCCTGTTGCTTCTTTAATAATTTCCTCAAAAACGATTTTATCATCTTTTGCAGTCATCGTTTCTTCGCCATTTAAAACTTCCTCGATGAATTGATGATCGGGCTCATGCACCTTTCCAGATGAATACAGAATGTGGTTGACATCTGCTACATTATCGGTAAAACAAGGAAATAGAAAACCGGCTATTGGAGCATTGAGGTTGATAATTGGGTCAACAACAAAACTGTACTTGAACTCTCTCTCAACATAGTCAAAAAGCAATTCTTTTTTTGGTTCTTGTGTATTATTTAGACTGCACAGAATAAAGGGATGGGAGTAAACGGTATCTCGTTCGCTTATCTCAGCCTCTTCATTTCGTCGTTTCGTTGGCTTTAAATATTCGCCACGAATGAATGTAATGACAATATCCATCTCGTATTGTTGATTTACAAGCATTTTTCCTACGATTTTTAGCATTTGCTCTTTCCAGCCTTCCACATCGCTGAGTAATCCTTGATGCAAAATTAGCTGACTGTTATTTTCAGCATCACGTTGAAACTTTAATTCAAAGAGCTTTTCATCCAATTGGCCGGCAAGTAATTTTTTAAAGTTATTCAAAAATAACTCTTGTTGATCTTGGTCAAGCATTTCAAAAGGTTGACTTTGGTGATGATAAATGTCACTTGATTCCTTCATAATATATACATTAAAAATGTCGGAGATCTTGAGTAAATCATTATTTATTTTGAATTGTTTTCTAATCTGTGCTATGTCTTTTTTGTTCATGATTAAATACACTCCTAAGCTATACTGATATGTAAATTAGAAGGTGGAGAGTAAATCATTAGCTCACTTGATTTACCTCCACCTTTTGAGTTTGAAGTATCATTTATTTTAACATAAATTATTTTATATACTTAGGTGAATTTATATGTGAAGGAAATGTGTTGCAGGGGTGTAAACATTGATAACTTATAAAAAATATGTACTTTTTGATCAAACTGACTCTACTCCTAAGTGTACCAACAAAATGCTAACTTTTGCTAACGCCAACTAGGGAAAAACGGTAAATTCTCGTAAAAGATGTTAACTTCTAATCCAGCAAAGGACTGGACATCCTAAACAGGAGAACAGGCTTTGGCGTTAAGTGTAGTTTCGCTACCATTCAGAGGGGATGGGGCAAAGAACCTCAGAAGAAGTATTACCTTATAATAAAATTAGAAAGTATTGTAAATTGCAAAAGGGTTTTGATAAGTTTCTCAGAATACTATAATAGGAAGTAAGGTAGATACTCATCCTAGGAGGAAAATCATGTCTCATATTGAAGAAATGCATCCAAAACTCAGACGAGTTATTGAAAATATTGAAAACGTTATGATTGGAAAGAGAGATGTTAGTGTATTAAGTCTTGTGGCGTTACTTGCAAATGGTCATGTTTTACTTGAAGATGTGCCTGGTGTTGGGAAAACGATGATGGTTCGTGCACTTGCAAAATCGGTAGGGGTAGAATTTAAACGAATTCAGTTTACTCCAGATTTACTCCCATCAGATGTAACAGGTGTGTCGATCTATAATCCTAAGGAATTAAGATTTGAGTTTCGAGAGGGGCCTATTTTTGGTAATGTGATTCTAGCGGATGAAATCAATCGTACGTCGCCAAAAACGCAATCTGCATTACTTGAAGGGATGGAAGAGGGGAGTATCACGGTAGATGGTATAACAAGAGTCCTTGCTAAGCCTTTCTTTGTTATGGCAACACAAAACCCAGTAGATTACGAGGGTACGTATCCACTACCTGAGGCACAGCTTGATCGATTTTTGTTTAAGCTAAGAATGGGTTACCCATCCAAGTCCGAAGAATTTGAGGTACTGACACTAGCGGAAAAGGAAAGACCAATTCATAAAATTGATAGTGTTATTACAAAAGAGGAATTAGTTGAACTTCAAAACGAAATTCAGCATGTGTTCGTAGATGAAACGATTAAGCATTATATTATAGATATTACTGGGAAAACAAGAAAGCATCCATCAATTTATTTAGGAGCAAGTCCTCGTGCTTCAATTGCACTAATGAAGGCAGCGCAAGCATATGCTTTTATTACTGGAAGAGATTATATCATCCCAGATGATATTCAATTTTTAGCACAGTATGTGTTGCCACATCGGATTATTTTAAGGTCTGAAGCAAAATTTGAGGGGAAAACTGCTGAAGAAATCGTAAGTGATATTATCATTAGGACAACTGTGCCGGTTCAAAGGTCGTTAAGTCGTTAATGTTAAACTACTTCAAGAAATTCAGTACAGGTTGGAAGCTTGTTTCCCTCATATTTCTCACGTTAGCAGCATTTAGCTATGCGATGTTTCAAGGTGGATTTGTTAGCTGGTTTCTCTTCTATAGTTTTTTACCCTTTGCGATTTATTCACTATTGTTAATGCTGTATCCTGTTCGTTCATTCCAGGTTACCCGAACCGTTAATCAAGAGCAATTTACTGTTGGTCAAACACTGATCGGTACGATTACGATAAAAAGAAAGTTACCATTTCCGTTATTTTATTTGTTAGTTGAGGATGAACTTTCTGAAAAGCTCCAGGCTAGTGAAATGGTGGAAGGACCAAAAAAAATCTTTTTCCCGTGGTTTAAAAGAAGGATTTCTTTTAGTTACGCTCTAAATCAAATGCCTCGGGGAGAGCACCATTTTTCCACGATTCGTATTAGAACAGGAGATCTCTTTGGATTGATTGAAAAAGAGATGTTCTTTTCAGTGGAGAATTATTTTCTCGTTTACCCCACAATAGTAAGTTTAGTCTATCATCCAAATCAAAGGCAATTTGAACAAGGATCTGCCTCTAGTTTAGCGAAATATTGGCAGGACTCTACGATGGCAGTTGGTGTAAGAGAGTATCAGCCTGGGGATAAGTTTGCTTGGATTGATTGGAAAGCTACTGCGAGAAGAGACTCAATCATGACTAAGGAATTTGAACAGATGCAAAGTCATGATGTTGTCATCATTTTGGATCGTACAAAGTCGGCTATGTTTGAATCGATGATTACGTATACAGCTTCTTTAATACGAGCAATTATTAGAAGTGGTGCTCGTGTTGGCCTTGTTTCAATTGGGAAAAGTAAAAGTATTTTTCAATTACATTCTGATGAGCAGCATAGTAGGGAACTTTTGTATCATCTTGCAAAAGTTGATTGTGATAGTATCGAACCTTTATCAACTATTGTACAAAACGATCTATTGAAAACAGAAATGAAGCAAGTTACAAATATCGTTGTTTCTAGCCATTTATCAGTAGATTCTGTACGTAAACTCGAATATCTTGTGAGACAGCAGCAAAAGTATATAATGATCGTGATTAAAAACGGTCATGAAGAAATCTCAAAAGAAGAGACTGTTTTAATCGAGCGCTTGAAAAAGCATCATATTGATGTGAAAGTTGTTAGTAGTCTAGCTGCTGATAAAGGGTTTAAAGAGGTGAAAAGCTCGTGACAACTCAAATTTCTCATGATGGGAAAGCAACAGCCTTCGTTTATTATTTATTTGCGTTTATGCTGTTATGGGAGTGGCTAAGACCACTTCAGGAATTTACAGATACTGCAAATACGTTTATATTTGTTTTCTTTATCGGAATTAGTTTTTTGCTTATTTTCTTTAAATCTCGCTGGTATGTTACCTTTCCAGTAAAGATAATTATCATTTTATTTATGCTACATGGTCTCTATTTCGAAGGTATGTTTTTTAGTTTCCTTTGGGTAAGAGAGCTAGTTCAGGATATTGTGTTTAATATCAGCTTAATTCCAGGTGCTAACTGGATAACTATGACTCCTTCATTTAGATCATTCTTGTTTTTTATTTTATTATGGTTACTAGTTTACTTGATTCATTATTGGATTCTATTTCAAAAACGTATAATGGTTTTCTTTGTGTTAACGCTTCTGTATATAACTGTTTTAGATACTTTTACACCATATGATGCTACATTCGCAATTGTACGTACTGTATTAATTGGGTTTTTTATGCTTGGTTTGCTTTATTTTGATCGTTTAAAAAAGATAGAAAACTTAAAAGTTAAGGGAATGGCATCCTTCCGTTGGATATTACCACTATTCGCCTTCATTTTCCTGTCGATGTTTCTAGCTTTTTTAGCACCGAAGGCTTCACCGCAATGGCCAGATCCTGTTCCATATATTACAGCTATAGGGCGCGAGGGTGAAGATGAAGGTGGTTTGAAGAAAATTGGTTACAGTCAAAATGATGAGAAGCTTGGTGGTGGTTTTATCGGGGACGATACAGAGGTTTTTACACATGTATCAACAGACCGACATTATTGGCGGATTGAAACGAAAGACGTTTATACGGGGAAAGGGTGGGAGGTATCTGACCCAGAAGCAAGCTTAGAGGAACTAAAAAGTTTTGAGGAATTAAATTGGACTGATGATAGAGTAGAGACGAAAAGTCTGGAATCGACAATAACCATTAATGAAAGTTATCGCCATCTCCATGTGATGTATCCCCTTGGCTTAACGTCTATTCAAACGGATAATAATATGAGTTTTTATTTTAATCGGAATACCGAATTAATAACTCCGTTCCAGGAAGGTGAGGGTTCACGGGCAGAGTTTATGACCTATGAGGTTGGGTATGAACTCCCTTCATACCCACTTAATGAAATGAGGAAGGAGCAAAAGTTTTCTAATGTTCCCGAGGGGTTTATTGATCGATACACACAATTACCTGATTCACTCCCTAGCCGTGTGAGGGATCTTGCAGTTCAGATAACTGCAAATACAGATAATCAATTCGATCAAGCAAAAGCAATTGAGAATTACTTAGGGTCAGTTGAATTCACATATGATAAGGAAGAAGTCGCAATCCCTAAGGAAGATCAAGATTATGTTGATCAATTTTTATTTGAAACATTAAAGGGGTATTGTGATAACTTTTCAACATCAATGATTGTTTTATTACGTTCAATTGATATCCCTGCTAGATGGGTTAAAGGTTATACAGAAGGGGATTTCATTAATAACGTAACTAGCACTGAAAAGGAATATCAGGTTACAAATAATAATGCCCATTCATGGGTTGAAATCTATTTTGATGGTGTTGGCTGGGTTCCTTTTGAACCAACTAAAGGTTTTGTAAATCCTTATGATCTTACTTTTGACTATAAGAATACTGAAGTAGAGCAAGATCAGATAGAGAAGGAAGATTCCAGTACTGAAAAAGAGGAACAAGAGCAAAAACAAACACCAGAAAAACCTGAGAAGGAAGAGCAAGAACCAACTGCACCTACAGACAATAAAGGATTAAGCTTTTTTAACTTTCAATTAGGTAGTGTTAGTTTATATGGCATGCTTTTGTTTATTCTTTTACTTGGTTTTACAATTTATAAAACTAGAATGAAATGGCTGCCTAAGTTTATTATTAATAAATACAAAAAACGTACGGATGATGAAGTGTTTTTCCAAGCATATGAGTCACTTTTAAAGCAATTTGATCGTTACGGAATAGAAAGAAAGGAAAGCCAAACCTTACGAGAATATGCTCATTATATTGATCGTTATTTTAATATTGTGCATATGACAGCATTGACGAGAAACTATGAGAGGGCCTTGTATCGTCGAGATAATGCAAAAGAGGAATGGAAAAAGTCAATTGAATTGTGGGAAAATTTAATTAAAAGGACATCATCTTGACCATTGTATAAGAGATTGATAGAATAGATAAAATTATATAATTCCTTCATATATCCTCGAAAATATGGTTCGAGAGTCTCTACCGGGTAACCGAAAATAACCTGACTATGAAGGCAGAATAAGTTCATGCGTGTGACTAGAATTCTGCCTTCTTTTTATTTGAAGGACAGGAGTCTAGTTTTTTTGCTATTTAGGCTTAGGTATATACTTGTAAGTATTTTTTGGGTTATGATGCTTTGTATGATAGCTAAATTTTTTAGTATGAAAGAAATGGGGATGGAACTCCGCTAATTAATTAGCATAACCAGACTATTTCTGATTTAGATAGTTAAGATTCTATAGACTAGAATAGAGCTTTCTCCTTTTGCGCCACCATATAGGAGGGGACGTGTATTAAAACTCAGCTTTTTCCTTATTTTAATGGTGACGTGAATATGTTAAATGAGTTTTGTATAATAAGTAATATTGTAGTGATAATACGGATGAGGTGACGATATTGGCAAACATTCATGAAATGGTAGTAGTTTTAGACTTCGGTAGTCAGTATAATCAATTAATTACTAGAAGAATTCGCGAATTTGGGGTTTATAGTGAGTTGCATCCACACACACTTACAGCTGAAGAGATTAAAAAAATGAATCCAAAAGGGATCATTCTTTCAGGTGGACCTAATAGCGTATATGGTGAAAATGCTTTTAGTTGTGATGAAGCAATCTTTGATTTAGGGATTCCTGTTTTAGGTATTTGTTACGGAATGCAGCTTATGACACATACTCTTGGTGGAAAAGTTGAAGCAGCTGATCACCGTGAATATGGTAAAGCGACAATTGATATTCACGGAAAGCCTTCCCTTTTCTCTGACTTACCTGAGCAACAAGTTGTTTGGATGAGTCATGGTGATCTTGTAAAAGAAATCCCTCAAGGGTTTCGTGTAGATGCTATAAGTACATCATGTCCATATGCAGCAATAAGTAATGAAGAGCGTAAGTTTTATGGCGTTCAATTCCATCCAGAAGTACGCCACTCTGAATTTGGAAATGACCTTTTGAAAAACTTTGTATTTTCTATTTGTGAGTGTGCAGGTAACTGGTCAATGGAGAACTTCATTGAGATGGAAACTGATAAATTGAAGGCAAAAGTAGGTAATAAAAAGGTATTATGTGCGTTAAGTGGTGGTGTTGATTCTTCAGTTGTAGCGGTATTAATCCATAAAGCTATTGGTGACCAATTAACATGTATCTTTGTTGATCATGGACTATTGCGGAAAAATGAAGCTGAGAGTGTAATGAAGACATTCACTGAAGGCTTTAATATGAATGTAATAAAAGTTGATGCAAAAGATCGCTTCTTAAACAAATTAAAGGGTGTTTCAGATCCTGAACAAAAACGTAAAATTATCGGAAATGAATTTATTTACGTTTTTGATGATGAATCAGCTAAATTAGAAGGTATTGATTTCTTAGCCCAAGGTACACTTTACACGGATATCATCGAGAGTGGTACAGCAACAGCTCAAACAATTAAATCTCATCATAATGTTGGTGGTCTTCCAGAAGATATGGAATTTGAATTAATTGAGCCATTAAGCACGTTATTTAAAGATGAGGTTCGTGCATTAGGGACAGAGCTAGGAATTCCAGATGAGATTGTCTGGAGACAACCATTCCCTGGGCCTGGACTTGGTATTCGAGTTCTTGGTGAAATTTCGGATGAAAAACTTGAGATTGTTCGTGATTCTGACTATATCTTACGTGAGGAAATTAGAAAGGCTGGTCTAGATCGTGATATTTGGCAGTACTTCACAGTTTTGCCTGACATTCGTAGTGTTGGGGTAATGGGAGATGCGAGAACTTATGATTATACAATCGGTATCCGTGCAGTTACGTCTATTGATGGTATGACATCTGACTGGGCACGAATTCCATGGGATGTATTAGAGGTTATTTCAACAAGAATCGTTAATGAAGTAAAACATATTAACCGTGTTGTGTACGATATTACTAGTAAGCCACCTGCAACAATTGAGTGGGA
Source organism: Metabacillus bambusae (assembly GCF_017497975.1). GTDB lineage: Bacteria > Bacillota > Bacilli > Bacillales > Bacillaceae > Metabacillus > Metabacillus bambusae. Next base: position 54,832 of record NZ_JAGDEL010000032.1, read on the forward strand.
GTAAAATACGAACAAAACGAACATTATTTTGAATAATGTTCGTTTTTTATTGACGCAGGGACTTTAGGCTGATAGAATGAAAAAGGATTAAATAAGTCGAAATACGTCGTATAATATTGGGGATATGGCCCAAAAGTTTCTACCAAGCTACCTTAAATGGCTTGACTACGAAGTACTAACAAATAGGTAGAAAGTACTGTTTGTTACTATTTTGTTCGTCAAGCGCTCACGTTTCTATGGTGGGCGTTTTTTGTTTGAAACAATTATTTAAAATGAATAGAACTCATTAGTGTATATAAAATAAACCCATATCCCTTGCGCTAACATTTGAATTAAATTTTAGGAGGACAATCTTAATGAAGAAGTATTTTCAATTTGATGAATTAGGAACTACTTATCGCCGTGAGGTTATTGGTGGATTAACGACTTTCTTATCAATGGCATATATTTTGTTCGTAAATCCAACTACATTGTCAATGAGCTCGATCCCTGATTTACCAGCAGAAATGAGAATGGATCCAGGTGCGATCTTTACAGCTACTGCGATTGCTGCAGCAATTGGGTCTCTTTTAATGGGCCTCTTAGCAAAATATCCAATTGCACTTGCACCAGGTATGGGATTAAACGCATTTTTCTCTTTCACAGTTGTATTAACGATGGGCGTACCTTGGCAAACTGCTTTGTCTGGTGTGTTGGTATCAGGTTTAATTTTTACTCTACTTACTCTGTCGGGCTTACGCGAAAAAATCATTAACTCAATTCCTGCAGAACTAAAATTTGCTGTAGGAGCAGGAATTGGACTTTTCATTACATTTATCGGGTTTCAAAATGCAGGCATAATTGTAAACAATGATGCAACACTTGTTGGATTAGGAGACTTATCAAACCCGCAAACACTTCTAGCTATATTTGGAGTGGTTCTTACAATCATACTAATGGTTCGTGGCGTTAAAGGTGGAATTTTCTACGGAATGCTGATTACGGCAATTATAGGAATGTTCTTTAATCAAATTGACGTACCTGAAAAGATTGTCGGTTCGATCCCAAGCTTAGCGCCAACATTCGGGCAAGCATTTATGAACTTGGATCAAATTTTCACAATACAAATGCTAGTTGTTATCTTAACTTTCTTATTTGTTGATTTCTTTGACACTGCAGGTACTTTAGTAGCGGTAGCAAATCAAGCTGGTTTAATGAAGGAAAACAAATTACCAAGAGCAGGGAAAGCATTGTTTGCTGATTCAGCAGCAACAGTTGTAGGTTCCATTTTAGGGACATCAACTACCACTTCTTATATTGAATCCTCTGCAGGAGTTGCGGCAGGTGCTCGTTCTGGATTTGCTTCAGTAGTAACAGCGGTGCTCTTCTTGCTAGCATTATTCTTTTCTCCATTATTAGGAGTCATTACACCTGCGGTAACTGCACCAGCTTTAATTATTGTAGGTATATTAATGGTTTCATCATTAGGGAAAATTGATTGGGAACGTTTTGAAATTGCAGTTCCAGCATTTTTAATTATTATTACAATGCCATTAGCATATAGTATTGCAACTGGTATTGCGATTGGATTCATCTTCTATCCTATTACAATGGTTCTAAAAGGCAGGGCTAAAGAAATACATCCAATAATGTACGGATTGTTTGTTGTATTTATTTTGTATTTTATCTTCATATTATAGATAGTAATAATAAAGAGGAAGATAGTGAGATCACACTATCTTCCTCTTTTATCTTTATGGCTCTGTTAAAGCACGCTGTTGATTTTGGTACTTTGTTGATTGGAGCGTAAGGCCTGAGCCTCCTGTGGGAGGTTCGCGGGCCGCCTGCGAAATCAACAACCAAGTTTAACAGAGCCATCTTTTTTGAGATTAAACTTTATGAATTAATTGTTGACTCTACATTTTTTAACTGTTATAGTAATAAAGGTCATCCGAGAGGTAATAATAACTCAGAGATTGACACCGAAAAAACATTTCAAAATATGTTGACATTGCATTTTGAGATGTGTTATATTAGTAAAGTCGCTTCTGAGAGAAACGACTAACGATGATCTTTGAAAACTAAACAAAACCAAGCGTGCCAACGTTAATTTTTAATTAACAAAACAACGTACTATATAGTACAAACTTATGAGCTATATCAAACACTTTATTGGAGAGTTTGATCCTGGCTCAGGACGAACGCTGGCGGCGTGCCTAATACATGCAAGTCGAGCGAATCA
>NZ_JAGDEL010000033.1 GCF_017497975.1 Metabacillus bambusae
CAGCTGCTTCTAAATAGGACGCTCCTGTATCGTTCATATAACTAATTACGTCCATTTTAAAGCGAATATCATAGTTTGTATACCTTGAAGTTAATCCTTCCGTACCTTGTTCTTTATACTGTGCTACCCAAGTTTTTAAAGCCGTCAAAGTAACTCCAAAGAGATTCGCTGTATCTTTAAAAGAGCTAGTACCCTTCATTTAGTGCTCTACTGATGAAATTTTTGTTTCAAGTGAATACTTTGTCATAAAAAAACTACACCTCCAAATGTTAGTTGTGTCTAACATTTGGGGTGCAGTTCAGTATGAGAACAGACTCTTTTATTAATATTTACTTTTATTTCGTACCATAGGTGAATCAGAGTATGTTTTAATTTCTTCACAAGATTTTAGCAGCTTATTAGTTACATGGTCTAAATTACTTAAAACATAGCAATATTCAAGATCAGAGAGGTCATCTTTTGTTAATCGAGCTAAGTGCAAAATGGCTCTAAAAAGGAGATTTAGGTCAGAACTGTGAATGTCAATTGTATCTCTAGTATACAAAAAGGTTTCTTGTGCAACAGATACTAACTGTAATAATCTTTCTTTTGCAGATTCATTTTCGAACATTTCGATCTGTAATAAGGGATCCTTCGTTATATTAGCAACCCTCATTCGTTTTTCCATGAATTCTATATCATTATTATTGATATTATTTAACATGCATATAGCTCCCTAAAGTTTTTACCTTTAATATGTACAAAATAATAAATAATTATTCAATTTGGACATTTGCTACCTTCATATGATGTCGTTAATCAAGAATTAGACCACTGCTCTAAACATATGGCAGAGGTCTAATTTTTTAAGGAATTCTGGCCTTGTCCATCCTTCTGCCACCCTAAATACCCCTAGTTGACATGTGTCGGGGTATTAATGGTGTTGAAAGTTAACCTTTGTTAGGAATGTGGACTGATTTCACATGTCGAGCATTTACATAAGTTACTTCTTCCCTAGCAGTCACCAATTCTAACATATTGTTTTGAAAGCTGCGGAGCTGCCCAATTTTCCGAACATTTTCACCTAAGTCGAAAATCACTATGTTACCAAACATTTTTTTTATTTGGGCATCAAGGGACCTTGCTAGGGAGAGAGTTGAAGGGTAGCTTGTAAATGTAGCCCTTTCTAATGCATAAGGGACTTGGTTGCTGCGATAAGGAATTAGCCATTTTAAATGCTGCAATGAAATATACATCGTATGAAAAACGGGTGAATAGAAAACAAAGTAATCATTCATGATATTCGTGACATACCCGTGAATTGCTTGATCATTCGCGACAACAATTTCAGAAAACATCCCTTTAGAATTATTTAAAATTTTTCTTACTGATAATGTATCTGATTCAGTTTCTAAAGGTAATTCTTCTGGAAACTCGATAGATTCATAATTTTCTTCATCTAAATATAAGAGGTGGATGTGAGCATTAGGAATATAAATAAAGTCTTTTCCATTGAATAGTACAATGAGATCTGTACCAGTATCTACTAGTAATCCTCTTGTATGGATTTGTCCTGGAATTTCCACGCAGATTTTTTTGCCAATGAATACCTTGAAATTGTTCATAAAACCTCCTCCTTTTCTAAAAATATAGCCATTCTGACCAGAGATATAAAGCAAGTAATGAAATGATTAATCCAATTGGGATAACAAGGATTGTCACCTTAACATATTGTCCCCACGAGATGTGAATCTTGTTTTTACGCAAAATAAACATCCATATAAGTGTTGCTAATGTCCCCATTGGAGAGATAAGTGCTCCTATATCACTACCGATAATATTAGCTAAATAGGCAAGCTGTAAGGTGTGTGTATCTAAACCCATTTCAACAAATGATAACGTGCCGATCATGACAGCAGGTAAGTTATTAAAAAGATTTGAAAGGACTGTAAGTAATACTCCAGAGATCATAATAGTGTTAAATCGATTTGTGATCATATAATCTTTTAACGAATCAACAATTAATGTAGTTGCTCCAACGTTATGGAGACCATACACTAGAACGTACATACTAAACGCAAATAATAATACATGCCATGGTGTTTTTGTCAAAATATCCTTGCCGCCTATTCCTTGCCTTTGCCAGCGGATATAGATTAGTAACAAAGCACCAACGATGGCTATTATCTCAAGTGGTACACCGAACGGAGTAAGCGCAAAAAACCCTCCTCTAATTAATACGACTACGATGATACAGATACGAAATGTCGACCAGTCTATGTCAAGTAAGGGATTACCCTTATCAGCTAATGGATGTTCAAGAAGAATGATATTTTGGGAGTGAATCCCAGAGGGAAGGGTATGTGAAAGGATTTTCTTTGGTATATCCTTTCTGTAATACAGATAAAGTAAAAGTGAGATTGCCAAAATACCTATCATAGAGGGGACAAACATCATAGCAACATAGCTGTTTAAATCAAGGCCAACAATTTTAAGGGCAATTAAATTTGCAATATTACTTACTGCAATAGGTGCACTTGATGCCGTTGCAATTAATGCACCAGATAGTAGATATGGAATTTGTTGTTGTGGCTTTAACCTTAAAAGTGTGACAATTCGTATAATAATGGGGGTTGTAATTAAGATGCTTCCATCATTATTAAAAAATAAAGTAGTTAAATAACATAAGGTTAAGATATAAATGTATAGAATGATCCCTGAGCCACGTGATTTTTTAACTAGATTGTGAGCAACCCATTTGAAAAATCCAACGCTTTCTAAAACAATTGACATGACAATTGTAGATATTATAGTAATAGATGCTCCGCTAACAATATTAAAAATTTCTTTTACATCAGAATGAGGAACAATCCCAACTAACAGGACGATAAAAGCACTAATCGAAGTTGGAACTGTTTCACTAATTCCTCGGGGTTTCCACACAATAAAAGAGACTGTTAATACAAAGAGCATCAACATAAACATAGCTTGAAAATCAAACATGCTGTTTCGCTCCTTTTGTTAAGGGGGAATCATTACCTTTTATATCTAATTTTTGATTTCTAACCATCGTTTCTTTTTCTTGTCTAGGTGGACATAAAATCGAGTAGAATAGAGAACCAGCTAGAATAAAAAAGAGTGTTATCAACATTTCATCACCCTCTTCCATTTCTATTTAGAAAGCCGCACAGACAATTTTTTGTACGGCTATGAATACCAGTGACCTTCAAAAATAACAAAAAAATGCATAATGATACGCCCTGTTATTTACTACGGTTTTTTGCCTTGTTTAATGCTTCTTCAAGGTTCGCAGCAACTTGAGACATCAGCATATCGTAAATGACCTTTTTCTTATTAGACTTATCTTCGTTACTATTGCTATCGTTTGTGGTCATTTGGACAGATTTACTATCGTCCGTTTGTTTCGCTTCTTTTTCACTCTTTTTGGCTGAATTTTTGCTGCTTGATTTGTTAGAGCTTTCTTCTTTGGTATTTTGTTTTGCTTCTTGTTTACTCGTTTGCTCAGTGTTTTGATCATTTTCTTGGTTCTTATCTTTTTCATTCGTTGATTCTTCATTCTGATTATTTTGATTGTCCTGGTTATCCTCATTGTTCTCGTTATTTTCGCCTTCCTGTTGTTTCTTTTGATCATGTTTTGATCCATGGCTTATGTTGCGAATGTGGTAATTTGTGATACGAAAAACTTTTTCATGATGAATGACTGTAACATAATCACTTGTTATATCCGCTAATACACCTTCAACACTTTCTGGTCCGCCACGGTTAATGGTTACCCAGCTGTGTTGGAATCCTTCTAACAATTCAGAAAAGACCTTTGCTGTTACTTTAGGTATACTTTGCTTTGAATTATCTTTAGATGGACCATGATCAACACTAATACTCTTAATATGGTGGATTTGATAAAAGACAACACCATCTTTTTCTGTTTGTAATGCTAAAAAGTCATCGTTTACATCTAATAACGTACCTTTTAGACTTTCAGGACCACCTCGATCAATTTGAACATTTTGGGACTTTAATTGACCTAACATGTCTTTAAAAGATTCAGATTTAAGAACTTCAGGTTTCGTGTCCGCTTCTGTTGTAGATTGAAAGTTCGCTTTCGTATCTTCTACAACACTCTTTAGATGCATTGTTTGATAATAGACAACTTCGTTTTTGTCAGTTAAAAGCGCAATATAATCAGATTTCACATGAAGCAATAGACCTTCTCTTGATTCAGGTCCCCCTTTATATGTGCGAACTTTTCGACCTATTAATGATAATAAATATGACAAATTATTTTCATTACTCATAGATTTTTCCTCCCTATCATTTTCACTATAATTATGTTTGTAATGTAAGTATATGTGGTGGGGGTCTCTTTGGTATTAAACTAGTACCCTATTCCACAAAAATCCATAAACGACTCAAGGACAGATTACCTATTCTCCATTATTTAGTGAAAAATTTAGGCTATCAGTCTAATTATCTTTTTTTGTGCTATATGTGGATATCAAGTATAGATAAGGTCTCATAATTTAATAAGAAAAGAGAATCAAAGGGGGGTGGTAGCTACGTTTGAGGAACATGCATTAAAAGAATACAAGTGGGAAGATGAAGAACTATGGATCTCAAATTATGTGGCAAGGGCAAGAATAAAAACAGAATACAAAGTAAACGCATTACTGCATCATGAAGTATCTCCATTCCAAGAAATTAGTATTGCCGATACAAAGGGCTTTGGGAGAATGCTAGTTTTAGATGGGGTACCACAAGTTTCATCTGGAGAGGGTTTTATTTATAATGAAATGATTAGCCATATCCCAATCATTACTCATCCAGATCCGAAGGTAGTTGGGATGATAGGAGGAGGGGACTGTGGTCCAGCTCGTGAGGCAATGAAGTATTCAGGAATTGAAAAGATCAATGTAGTTGAAATTGATCAGCAAGTGACAGATGTATGTAGAACATGGTTAACGTCATCATCCCATTATGATAGTGATAAGCGCTTCAGTATGATCCACAAGGATGGAGTAGATTGGATACAAGAAAACAAAGGTAACTATGATGTTTTAATGATTGATCGGTCAGATCCTGTAGGTCCATCAGTAAAATTGTTTGACCAAGGATTTTACAAGGATGTATTTGAGTGCCTTACTGATGATGGTGTTGCAGTATTTCAGTCTGGATCTCCTTTTTATAACACCTCCACTCTACGAAAAACATACCATTCATTATGTGAACTTTTCCCAATTGTTCGGACCTATTTGGTGACAATTCCCCTATTCCCATGTGGATTATGGAGTTTTACGATTGCATCAAAAAAATTCGATCCTTTAGAGGCTGATTTAACAAGACTAAAAGCTGAGGACACAAAATATATTAACTCTGAGATTTTTCTTGCCTCATTTGTTTTACCTAATTATGTGAAGGTGTTATTAAAATCAAATTAGGGGAAAATTTTATGATTTAAAGAGAGGGAATCTAAGAAAAGTAGTAGGTAGCCATTAGGCTACTTATTTTTTTACTTTAATCCATATAAAAACAAAAGGAATCCCACCTGTGAAAGGTTTTATAACGATTATGAGCAAAAATTCCGCCATTGGTCAAGGAATTCACAATGATTATACAAGACACTTTTCATTCAACAATAGATTCCTTACTTATTCACACATGTAGTCTGGAAATCGATCATCATTTCTGAAAAGATATCGATTAATTGAGGTCGGTACTCTTTCCGCATTGTTCGTGATAGTTCAATTTGAAAGGTGTGAAAGTGGGAACCAAATCCTTGATAACGATTTCCATCTCCAAGTCTATGATAGGTAATAGACTCATGCCCAACAAATTTTTGATCAAAGATAAGGTTGATGTTAGGTAACAATTGTTTTGCTTTTTTCGTAAGTGTTTCTTCAAACCATTTTTTTATTTCTACCGAACAGGAGCGTCCGCGAACAGTTCCAATTTCCACACCGTATGGACCATAATGATCATCCTTCATCCCATGAAATGATACATGTAGGAATGGATGTGTGAGCTGTTGTTGATCATAATCGACAATGTTTAGAAATTCCAATATATCTTTTAGTGCATGCCTATATTCTTTTATTGCTAAATCATTATCACCATTTGGACTCCGATTCAAATCTGCTAGCTTTCTCGAAACGGTACTAATAATCCCAGGACACCCTGTTCTTTCCATAATGCCTTCAACAATGTTGTCGGTAAATACATCTGCAGCTGGTGGTGTGGCATGTAAGGCATCGGAAAGACAACAAATATACCCATTCCCTTTGTTATATTTTACATAGTTTTTTTGAATATATTTCAATGGCATGATGAATGCTCCTTACGTATTAAAGTCTATATTCCTCCTATCCTCCTATACTAACAAATGCAAAAATGTTGAAAAATGTGAACTATAACAAACGATTTTAAAGTAATTATTGTTGCCAATCTAAAAGAGTGAGCATTTAGCTTAAATGGGCGATAGCTCTAGGGTAAACATACTGGAAAATTATTAGGAGTGTCATAGTATATAAAAACTACTTTTGTCTAGTATGAGCGGAAACAAATTTCTTTTTTAAAACAGAGTGTAAAGGTCTGTAGAGCGTACTGGAACGATAATAGAAGTTTCCTAGATTTTTTAGTATTGGAGGTTTTTTGTGTGGATTTGATGAAGGAGAGATTCTGGATCGAATCTGATAAGGAATTAATGCTACAAATCCTTAATTTAAACAATGTTCCATCCATTGAATTAGTTGATCCAAAAACGTGTATGTATCCGATCATTGGTCGAAAGTATGGTAAACATGGTGGTAAGGACGTTTCAATGATTCATACAATGGAACAAGCGATAGATGAAGGCTATGACTTTTATACGAAATTATATTCCATTGAAACAGAATACTACTTGGAGGTTGAGGGCCTTTCCATAAAAGGGGTGGCACTCGCTTTTGTCCAACAGGCGATCTTCAATGAAATTCCGATTCGAACATCATCTTTTGGCTGGGAGTGGAGAGCGGTTGACGAAAGCTCAATCCCAATTGAATGGAAGACAATGGCGATTCGGGCACTCTATGTGACAGGATTAACACATGGCTTTGTGAAGATAGGTGTGCTACCAAATGAATCAGTCGTTGTCCTAGATATTAATCCCTCAAATAAGACGTTTTTAGAGGAAATTGTCGAACCAAAGCTCCCTTTTTCAATTGGAGCGGACATTGAATTTATGCTGAGCTGTGATCATGAATTATTACCTGCATCAACATTCTTTCCTGTAGAAGGGGATGTTGGCTGTGATGAAAGACAGATTGAAAAAGATAGTGGGGAATATGCCTTAGTAGAAATAAGGCCAGAGAAGGGAGAGTCCCCGCAGGAATTATTCATTCATGTTAATGATCTAGTAGAAAAAGCATCGCAAATGGCCCCCTATGAAAATATTGAATTCCATGCAGGAAGTATGCCTTTTAGAGGCTATCAATGTGGGGGGCACATCCATTTTGGCATTCCAGCATCCTTATCATTATTACGAGCGCTTGATCACTATCTTGCTGTACCATTCGCGTTGATAGAGGAGCCAAGGACAGCGAAACTAAGAAGAAGAACGAATCACGGAGGATTAGGTCGTTTCCGTAAAAAAACATATGGATTTGAATATATTTCCTTAAGTTCTTGGCTTATGGAACCTAAGCTTACGAAATCGATTTTATGTCTTGCTTATTTAGTAGCTGCCCATCATCATGAGCTGCAAAATGAGTTCTTATTTAATCCAACAATTCAAAGAGCGTATTACCATGCTAACCTCCCTATACTCAAAAAACTTTGGCCAGACATAAAAACAACTCTAATGAACACTTCAAGTTATTCAAAATTTGAAAGTGAATTAGTCTACCTTTTTGAGGTTATTGAAAATGGAAGCAGCTTTCATGAGGCATCTGACATGCGTCAAAACTGGGAGCTGACAATTCTGAATCAAACATATGATACAGGTCTTATCATTCAAATTCCGAAAAAAATCAGACAAAAATATAACCTAAAAGAAGGAGATTCAACCTTTGTTTGCGCAGGGAAAAATATGTCGCCGGCAACCATTCATGCCTACCCTTTTTCATTCCGCAATTCAAATATGATCCAGCTTTCAAAATCATTGCGCTCAAAATTAACTCTTCCAAAAGACTGGAATCCTAAACTAGTATCTTCTGGTGGCGTCATTACACTGGGGCCAATTATTGGGATATTAGCTGCACGACCTTTTGATCGGCAAACTACGTACTTTCAACATTTATTTAGACTTGCCAAAGAAAAGCAAATGTTTGTCTATGTATTCGAACCTAAGGATATCAATTGGGATCAACAGGTTATTAAAGGAACAACACTTGATGGTGAAGGGATTTTTCCTTTCCCAGCAGTAATTTATGATCGATTTTTATTTCGTGGAAAAACAAATATTACCTATGATATCGATGAAGTTAGAGTGAAGCTGCAAACACTTTATAAAATCCCGTTTCTCAACCCACCAGCATTATTTCAACTGACAGGTAACAAGTGGGAAACACATCATCTTTTATTGGATAAACATGAAGAATATTTACCAGAAACACGTCTAATTGAACATTCAACAGATTTAATAGAAATGCTTGATCGCTATGGAGAAGTGTATATAAAACCGGTGTTAGGTGGCTCAATGAGTAAAGGGGTCATTCGGATTATTCGGCGCCCAACTGAAATATTGATGTTTCATTTGAACACGAAAACACTGCAACAATTTAGTCGGGAAGATGAGTTGTTTGAAGTTATATCTCCACTTATTGACCGAACTCCATATCTGATACAGGAAGGAATTCGTCGGAAAAAGTACAACGGTAAAAATTTGGAGATCCGTGTGTATATGCAAAAAAATGAAAAACATACTTGGTTTCGAACAGGGATGGTTACCCGACTCACAAGTGAAGAAGTGTTGACAGAGGATTTAGAACTGAACTTGCGGTTGAGCAAAGTGATGAATAGCTTGTATCTAGATCCAAGCGAACGGCGCTATATAACAAATCAATTAGGTAAGGTGGCCAAAAAGATTGTCACAACTGTGGAACAGGAAATCGGAAGCTTCGGAGAGCTAGCAGTAGATTTATGTATTGATCAATATGATTCAATTAAGCTCCTTGAAATCAACGCTAAGCCAGACAACTTATTCTCACAAATTAGAGCTTATAAACTGCGCTCTCTTGCTGGCATTCGTTTGCTTAATTATGCAGCTTCACTTGCTGGCTACGGGGATCAATAAAATTCAAAGTGAGGAGTGATCGACGGTGATTCATTTACCTTTAAGTACGATTCTGTTACAAATCGGTGATGTTGACATCCTACATGGATATGGGAATCCAATGATCCACTATGTTATGAATGTGTCAAAAAGGGAAATTGATGACAACACATTAGTATTTCATATGGATCATGAAAAAATAAACGGTAAGTATTGGAAGAATAACGAATCAATCGTTATTGTGACAGATCGACCAGATTTATGCACCGACCTTGGTGATTCCATCTTTTTAATCAAGACGGAAGATTTAGATGAAGCCTATTGGAAATTTGTTACCTATTATCGTGGGCTTTTTGATATCCCTGTCATCGGTGTAACAGGTACATGTGGAAAAACCACAACAAAAGAAATGATTCGGCAAATTCTAAAAAATGATTTCAACGTAAAAGCAACCTGGATGAGTATGAATTCTATGTCTGTTAATCTCCGTTATTTAATGAAATTAGAAAAAGAAACAGAGATTGCAGTTTATGAAATGCCTGTCGCATATCCAGGTTATTTAAAGATCGCCTGTACGTATTTTCAACCACAAATTAGAATTTTACTAAATATTGGTGTGCATCATCTTGCTGACTGTGAAACACCTGAAGAATATATGAAGGCAAAGGCTGAAATCGTTGATGGTTTAGACCCTGATCATGGGGTACTCATCTTAAATGCTGATGATGAAAATATCAAGAGAGTAGTGAATATTAACCATTTAAAGAGAGTTGTTTATTTTGGAAAGAGTGAGCATTCAGACTTTCGAGCAACAAATATTCAATATGCTAACGAAGGTATGATGTTTACATTAATATACCTAGAAAATGAGTATGATGTCTTCGTACCAGGTTATGGAGAGCACAATATTTATAATGCTCTGGCATCGATTGCAGCTGTTTCACATGCTGGTGTTACGATTGAACGGGCAATTGAATTGTTGGCAAGCTTTGAACAGGTAAAGGAGCATTTAGAATTTAAAGCTGGACTTGGTGGCTGTACAGTGATTGACGATACATGGAACTCTGCACCTCTCTCAATGGCAACAGGGCTGCAAGTGTTAAGTGATGTATCAAAAGACAAGAAGTCAATTGCCCTTTTAGGCTATATGCCACAGCTTGGAAAAGGGCCATATGCAGTTGAACAGTATGAAGAAATGGGGAAAAAAGCCGTAGAAGCTAATATTGACATGCTTGTCGTGGTAGGGGAAAAAGCGAAGGATATAGGCCTTGGAGCGATAAAGCATGGGATGGATCCAAACAAGATTCACTACTGTGAAACAGGTTATGAGGTGTTTGACCTTATAGAGCCACATTTATCAGTCGACACAAATATTCTTTTAAAAATTACTTATCGGGTGATGAAGAGAGAAAGCTTTAAAAAACTTAGAAAAAACCTCATTCAACATGAAGATGAGTAAAAAGGCAAGGGAGAATGGCGATGAAGAAAACAACTCAACTTAAAAAGTTAATAACGAGTAACCAGCTTGAATCCATTATGGAGGCTCATAATGCCTTGTCTGCGAAAATCGTGGAGGAAACTGGTTTTAAAGGAATATGGGCAAGTGGTTTGTCAATGTCTGCGGCATTAGGTGTTCGTGATAATAATGAGGCTTCCTGGACGCAAGTTTTAGATGTGTTGGAATTTATGAGTGATGTGACAACCATTCCGATTCTACTTGATGGTGACACAGGTTATGGGAATTTTAACAATGCAAGAAGATTAGTGAAAAAACTGGAGCAACGAGACATTGGCGGTGTTTGTATTGAGGATAAGCTTTTTCCGAAGACAAATTCATTTATTAGAGGTGAGGCTCAACCACTCGCTGATATCGATGAGTTTTGCGGGAAAATCAAAGCGATGAAGGATACGCAAAAGGATGAAGATTTTGTTGTTGTCTCAAGAGTTGAAGCATTTATTGCTGGCTGGGGATTAAAAGAAGCATTAAAGCGTGCCGAAGCCTATCGTCTAGCTGGGGCAGACGCAATTCTCATGCATAGTAAAAGATCGGATATACAAGATATTGAAGCATTTATGAAGGAATGGGGTAATCGACATCCTGTTATCATTGTTCCGACGAAATATTATACAACTCCTACAGACCTATTTCGAGAATTGGGTGTCAGTTTGACGATCTGGGCTAATCACAATCTACGTGCTTCCATTAAGTCTATGCAAGAAACCTCAAGTCGAATTTTTCATGATGAAAGCTTGTTACATGTCGAAAAGGCAGTTGCTCCACTAAACGAAGTGTTCCGATTACAAGGCGAAGAAGAGCTTGCAGCTGCTGAGAAAAAGTATCTCTCCTCTTCACAGAAAAATGCGAATGCGATGATTCTTTCCAGACAATCCCATGCAGATCACATTGTAACAGAGCAAATAGATCACCTTAAAGAGTGTGGTGTGAAAGACATCGTAACAATTGAAGGAGATACTGGAGAATTACTATCGCTTTATAACGCCATGAATCATATCGGTGAGAATACGATCATTAGCTTCAATGATATCATCTACAAATCTTATATTCTCCAAGAGCTAATCGAAATGGATAACGAGATTACGATTGTTGTAGACGCTGACTTTGAAACAACTGGTGAAAAGCGGAATCTTGTTTCTGCCTCACAACCTTATTCAAAGTATTTGTACGGTAAAACAGTAGACTTAGTAGCGATGGCAAATAAGGAAGGTATGGGTAATATTCATGGTGAGTTTATCGGCTTATGGAAGGTAACCGATAAAGGAGCAGATGTCATTAAGGCAGCATTAGAAGATCTTATAAAAGAGGAAAATAGTAATGACCTAACGATAGGTGATTTGTTAAATCATGTTTTAACTTTACATCCGATTGCAGTAAATTATATTAAAGGATCTTGGCTAGATTTGGAGGCTTATGAAAAGAACCAAAAAGCAGGTGATCAAGAATCATGAACACCGCACAGTTCGGCTCTTTGTTAAAAGAGTTAGGTTTTGATTTTTATAGCGGGGTACCTTGCTCATATTTAAAGAGTCTCATAAACTTCGCGATTAATGAATGTGAATTCGTCATGTCTAACAATGAAGGAGACGCTGTAGCAATTGCTGCTGGAGCATCAATTGGTGGGAAAAAGTCTGTTGTCCTTATGCAGAATTCGGGATTAACCAATGCAGTTTCACCGTTAACATCTCTCATTCATCCCTTTCGAATTCCAATCCTAGGTTTCGTGAGCCTCAGGGGAGAACCAGGATTCCCTGATGAACCACAGCATGAATTAATGGGCCAGATTACACCGGAAATGCTAAATTTAATGCAAATAAAATGGGATTATTTATCCTCAGACCTTGATGAAGCAAAACAACAGCTTCAGAGGGCAAATCAATGTATAGAACAAAATCAACCTTATTTTTTCATTGTGAAAAAAGGAACACTCGCACAAGTTACCCTTCAGGATAAACAGCTGAATGAACAAAAGACAATACCAACAATTAAACGCGAAAAAGTGTTTGATGATGAAAAACCATCGAGATACGAAGCATTGCAAGTCATATCAGCCTTGAGGGATGACAACACTGTTCACTTGGCAACAACTGGAAAATTAGGTAGAGAATTGTATGATGTAGAAGATGCACCAAATAATTTTTACATGGTAGGGTCTATGGGCTGTATTAGTTCAATCGGTTTAGGCTTAGCTTTAGTAAGAAGAGAAAAGGCAATTATTGCCTTGGATGGTGATGGAGCACTCCTTATGCGGATGGGCAATTTAGCAACAAATGGCTACTATTCTCCAGCTAATCTTCTTCATATTCTTCTCGATAACCATATACATGACTCAACTGGAGGACAATTCACTGTATCACCAAATGTTCATTTTGTTGATACAGCTGCAGCTTGTGGATATGAACAGTCAATCTATGTTCATACACTCGAAGAATTAACGGAGTATATCAAGGCGTGGAAACAACATCAAAAATTGACCTTTTTATATATGAAAATTGCAGAAGGCTCTAAATCCGGCCTTGGACGTCCAACGATCAAGCCATTCGAAGTCAAAGAGCGATTGCAGGTGTTTTTAGATGATTGAAACAGCCGTTATTTTAGCAGCAGGGATGGGGAGTCGAATTCGTGAACGAACGGGATACAATCCAAAGGGATTTTTACTACTCGATGGAAAACCTTTAATTGAACATTCGATTTCAAAAATGTTAGCTGCTGGGATTAAGAAAATTTTCATAGGTACAGGTTTTATGAACGAAGCATATGAAGAGCTTGCGAAAAAATACGAGCAAATACAATGTGTATACAATCCAGACTTTGAAACCACAGGAAGCATGTATACGCTATATAGGTTGAAGGATGTTATAAACGAAGACTTTTTATTAGTTGAATCAGATTTAATCTATGAAAGGTCTGCATTAACTATTTTAATGAATCATGCTAAAAAGGATGTCATATTAGCAAGTAAGTTAACGGACTCAGGTGATGAGGTTCTAATTGAAATAGATGAAAAACACCATCTTGTCAACATGTCGAAAGCGAAAGCGGATTTAATGAACATATCTGGAGAGCTAGTTGGAATAACGAAGCTCTCTTATCCAACCTTTCAAAAAATATGCAGCCATTTAGAGCTACTTCCTAATTTTCACAGGATGGATTATGAAAATGGAATTGTTGCAATTGTAGATCAGATTCCTTTTTATGTTCATCAAGAAAACGATGTCGTTTGGTGTGAGGTTGATGACGAGGGCCATTGGACGAGAGCCGTTCAGTTTATCTATCCACTAATAAAGGCAAGGGAAAATGTTCCGAAATCAATTAACCGAACGGTCTTATTAAATCCTGGACCGGCAACAACAACAGATACTGTGAAATATGCTCAGGTTGTAGAGGATATTTGTCCGAGAGAAGAAGAATTCGGAAGTGTTATGGAATTTATCTCAAATGAATTAACAAGGTTCGTTGGGAATCTGGAGGAATATACAACAGTTCTATTTGGTGGATCTGGTACAGCAGCAGTTGAATCCATCCTGAGCTCAGTAATTGATGATCATGCTGTTTTGATTATTAATAATGGGGCATATGGTAAGCGCATGTGTAAAATTGCTGATGTATATGGACTTGAATTTTTTGAATATACAAGTCCTGTTGATGAAGCAATTGATCTACCTTCTCTTGAACGATTTATTAAGAATGTCCCAACAAAGCTTTCACATCTTGCCGTTGTCCATTGCGAAACATCAACAGGTCTATTAAATAATCTTGAAGCTGTTGGAGGGCTGTGCAAAAAATATAATTTATCGATGATCGTTGATGCAATGAGTTCCTTTGCAGCCATTCCTATCGATATGAACAAAATGAATATAAGCTATCTTGCTGCAAGTTCAAATAAAAATCTTCAAGGTATGGCAGGTGTTTCATTTGTCATTGCTGAAAAAGCGCAATTAGAAAAAACAAAGCAATATAAACAGCGTAATGTGTATCTAAATTTATTTGCGCAATATCACTATTTTAAACAAACAAATCAAATGCAATTTACCCCTCCTGTACAAACTCTTTATGCCTTAAAGCAAGCGATCCTTGAAACAAAATGGGAAGGAATACAGACGCGCTATAAAAGATATACAAAATCATGGGAAACGTTAATAGAAGGGGTTTGTCGACTAGGATTGAATTATCTTGTTCATAAAAATAGCCATTCTAAAATCATCACATCGATTATCGAACCTTCCCAGCCAAACTATGATTTTAATAAAATGCATGATTATTTTTACAGAAATGGTTTTACGATTTATCCTGGAAAAGTGAACACGCTACAAACCTTCCGAATTGCGAATATAGGCGACATTTCATATCTGGACATTGAGAGGTTTATCATTCTACTTGAACGATATCTGGAATGGCTGATGGAGGGGGATGAATATGAAACGATATAAAGTAGCTGTTGCTGTCATGGTAATAAATGCTGAAGATGAATTTCTACTCGTTAAAAGTAGGAGAGGCTGGGAATTTCCAGGTGGTTTTATAGAAGATGAAGAAGCAATCAAAGATGCTGCAATAAGAGAGGTTAAGGAAGAGTCAGGAATCAACATCGAACTGATGAGGTTTTTAGGATTAGAGCAGGATGTAGAAAGATCAACATGTGTTTTTTTGTTTAAAGGAAGACCAGTTAGCGGAAAGCTTACAAGCTCTTACGAAACAGAGGATGTTGGCTACTATCCTCTTGATGAAGCAATGAATATGATCTCAATCGAGCATTTCAAAGAACGAATCATACGGTGTTTAAATGACGAAGAAATCCCATCAATTATTACACGTTAGAGCAAAGTAAGACCATTATTGTGGGGTCTGTTATTGTTTTGTGTATGTTACAGCCAGTGTTAATATAAGCTTTGACATAAAGTTTAGATGAGGTGGGCTAAAAACACCGTCCGATATTTTGAACGGTGTTTTGTATCGTCAAGATTGACTTTTCGTAGAGCTAAATTTTTTGCGAATAAATGCGATGATAAGCAATAAAATCGGGAATATAATTTGCAAAGGTACATGTGCATATAAGGTGAAATAGTCCAATCCAAATTCATTATATGCGACCTGATTTGGATGAGATACGATTGCAAATGGGATGATAATGGTTCCTAATCCAAGGAATACAGATTTAGTCTGTTTTAGTTTAAATAGGTGCGCGATCCCAATAGCAGCACCAAATGTCCAGCCCCCGACCTTAAAAAACACCCCTGCTACCATCATTAAAATAATTAAAGCATCAAATCGTTCAAGAAAATCAGCGATCGATACCATTCGAGTTGCCGAAAGAAGAGGGAAGAAATCATGGCTATAAATTTCTGGGCCTAAAACTGAAATGGTCATGATTAAATTTAGTGTCATCAAAACACCTGTAGTTAGAACAATTGCCATTCCAAGCTTTGTTACATTCTTTTTATTGTTTAAAAATGGAAAAAACATCAAAATAATGATCGACTCTCCAAAAGGAAAGGTTAATACGGTTGGGAATACCTCTTTTATTATCGGGGTCAGTCCATTTCCTAAAATAGGTGTCAAATTATTAATAGTGAATTCTTTTACACTTAATAATAGAATCCAAATGACAAACATGGAAAGGACGTAAATCGGAAACACAGCTTCTCCCATTCTCCCGAAGGTCTCAACTCCACCTCTTAGACAATAAATCATTAATCCCATAAAGCTTCCAATGACAATGACCATTGGAGTATCAACTAAGATCGTTGCGGCGATAAGTTCTGCAAAATCCCGACAAGCTCTTGAAGCTAGATACGTAAAGTAGATGATGTAAGTTAAAATAAACGGAAAGGTAATGTATTTACCGATTATTTTAGGGAGCATTTGAAGCAATGTATCCTCTGGGTAATAGGATGCTAATTTTGTATAGACAAACATTAAGATTAAACCACCAAGCATCGCAGTCAAAATAACAAGCCAAGCATCCTGCTTTGCCCCGCCACCTAATCCGTAAACCAAGGTATTTCCTACTTGAAATCCAACTATGACATAAAATAGTTGAAGAGCATTTATTTTTGTTTGTCCCATTTGATCACCCTAATAAAGAAAAGTGAATGATAAAAATTCACATCCGGATTCATTTTTTAGGAAACTGTAAATTATTGTAATGTGAATAGATTCGACATCCAGTAAACTGTTAAGCTCTGACAGCATAAGGTGAGCATATGATTATTGTGGGTTTCTTCTCAAGCTGAATGTCCTATGACTAAGAAGGGCTAGGAGCTGCTGCTAGATAAGACGAAGTACTTTCTTTACGAGCCTAAACGTACGCTTGCGCTTTTGTTTTAGTATTTACATTAATGGAAAGGATATACAGTTATTTATAACTCATCATAATGTGTAGTGAAATTCCATCATTTTTACTTAATAAAAAACAGTGCAAATTCATATGCGATTTGCACTGTTTTTTATCGTTTTATATATGGCTGAAGAGAGCCAAATTTTATAAGAAGGGAGAGTTTTTCCTTAATTAGTTAACAAGGCCAAGCGATTTCAACCCATTATAAATACCAGAATCTGTTACTTTTGTTGTTTTGTGCTTTGCATATTGAAAGAGATCAGGGTGTCCATTTCCCATCGCAAAGCCCTCACCTACAAAGCTAAGCATTTCTTTATCATTCATTCCATCGCCAAATGCAATGGATGATTCTCTAGGAATCTGGAAGAGTTCAAGTATGTGCTGAATGGCAATACCTTTGTTGACAGTATCCCTGATCACGTCAAAACAATGACGTAATCCATCAACATTTACTTGTGATAAATGAATATTGTGATCGTTTTTTTCATAAAGAGCAGGTTCGTTTTCACTTAAATTAATTAAAGTAATACCGAGTATTTGATTAATTACATCTAATGAATAATGGTCATTTTTATGTAAATGAAATGCGTCAATAAACTCTTGTACAACAGTGCTTTCTAGATCTGAAAAGATATTTTTATCATGAGTGTACAAAACAAGCTCATGTCCGTTGTTTTTTGCAATGTCCACAAAGCTTTTAACCGAATTAGCGCTCATTGGTGACTTGAAAATATCCTTTCCTTGATGAATAGCATATGCACCATTATAGCCAATGAAGGATTGAATGTTTAGCTCTTCTGCAATATGATCAATTTCATGCAAGGGTCTACCAGTCGCGAGAAAAACCTCGATCCCTTTTTGCGTTACCTCAGCTACAGCTTGCTTCGTTGAATCTTCGATTGTATCATCAGGTTTTAAAATGGTTCCATCAATGTCTAGAAATAAAATTTTATAGTTAGTCATCATCTTCTCCAGCTCTTTATTATTTGTATAAAGAAATTTTATCATAGAAAATACCATTAGTGGAAGTTTCCAGACTTTTGGAATGTGTTTTTAGGGAATTAGAAGGGTCATTCCCTTGAGTTTTGTGTTGTTTCTAAAAAGAATTTTATTAAAGCTAACCGTGCTTTTACAAAAATAAAAAAATTTTTATCAAATTTAGGTTTATTATGTTTCCTGGCGGGTATAATAGTAATCGAAATTATCATCAAACGTGTTTTGATTGATTTAGGAGGAAATTGTTAATGGCACAAGGAAAAGTAAAATGGTTTAATTCAGAAAAAGGTTTTGGATTTATTGAAGTTGAAGGTGGAGAAGATGTATTTGTTCACTTTTCTTCAATTCAAGGAGAAGGTTACAAAAGCTTAGATGAAGGTCAGGAAGTTTCTTTTGATATTGAGCAAGGAAACAGAGGACCACAAGCTGCGAACGTTCAAAAAATATAAAACCAAATGAACCATACAGACAGGCCCTCATAAAAGGGCCTGTTTTTGTATGTCCATTTTTAAAAGGGGAAAGACAAAAGGGCTGACTCAAGATATGAGCCAGCCCTCAGTGGAGAATCCATCTACAAAACAGGTATTGAAAAAGGTTTATTCACATTATACCCCCATTAGTTTTGACTTATACAAATGGTTTATTTAATAATTTTGTATTGTAAATGTGGTTATATGTTCAATTTATACTTTAATAAATTGGTAAAGTGCGTTAAGTTTGGCAGCTGTTCCATTAATGGCAATTCGATTATAGTGTTTCCTAAAGAACATTATTTGCAAGTAATTATTTATAGCCCCTTAGAATAGGTTGTACTATGTAGAGTTATTGAATGGGGGCAAGAAAATGAAGATAGTTGATCAATTAAAGGAATTTATCGTTAATCAAGATGTGATTCCAAAATCAATTAAAATTCATCCAGATGCAATTTCTGAACTAGAAGCTGAAAAGTTTGTTTATATGATAAATAACAGTTCGGCAAACCCAGTGAAACGTTTTATGGGAATCGAGCTTATTCCAGCAGAAGATGTAGTGGGCTTCAACATTGTTGAAAAAGAGGATAAAAGCGAACGCTGGATTGTAAAAAAAGAAGTAAAAAAAATAAGAGAAAAATATATCCATGATGATGGGGAATTATCTAAAGATATTAGCTTACTATTTGCTTACCTAGGGTACTTAGAACGAGAACTTGAGGATAAAACAAACTTTCTAAACTATATAAGAGAGAAAGAAGCATTAAACACAGCGGATGAGTAAAGCTAGAGAATGGATAGAAAATTAAGCAAACAAGTCTTGTTACGTCCAGGGTTTGATTTTATTTGTGAAATGGGTTTGACTGAAATACTAAGCTAAGTGTATATAACAGAGGAAAAAAACCCTTGAATCAAATAATAAACTGGATTCAAGGGTTAATTATTTGTACATTTAGCCTTTAAAGCTTAAGAAACCATCATCTACTGGAATAACTTTTCCGTTTATTGCATCTGCGTTTGCAGAGAAAAGGAAGGTAACTACATCAGCTACTTTTTCAGGTTGAATTAATTTCTTTCTCATATGTTGATTAGCCAATTTTTCAAGAAATTCTTTGTCGTCCCCAATAATTGGTGTTTCAATAAAACCTGGTGCAATACCAACAACTCTTATTCCATACCTTTTCTTAAAGTAACATTGAACCGCCATCAACGACAAATTCTTGTCCAACAACATGTTGAGATAGATCAGAAACTAGATACATCATAACGTTTGTTATGTCTTGTGGCTCTGCATAACGACCATCAGGTGTTGTTTCTTCCATTCTTTTTCTAGCTGCTTCTGCTACTTCAGCATTTCCTTGACCATAGCCGCTTTCAATTGAACGCATCATCGCTGTATTTACAACACCTGGTAAAACAGCATTAACACGCACACCATGAGGAGCTGCTTCGACACCAGCCGTTTTTGTCATGCCAACTACAGCGTGTTTACTCGCACCATATGCAATAAGGCTAGGAGTTGCTTGTAGACCTGCAACAGAGGCTGTATTTACAATCGCGCCGCTCTTTTGTTCAATCATGTACGGCAGTACATATTTCATTCCTAAAAAGACACCACGTACATTGATTGCCATAACTTTGTCGAATATTTCGGTTGGGTAATCAACCAGCGGTGTGATTTTACCTTCCCAGCCAGCATTGTTTAAGAAAATATCAATTTTTCCATAAGTATCAATCGTTTCTTGAACATACCCTTTAATATCTTCTTCATTTGATACGTCAGCTTTAACGAATGTTGCTTCTCCACCTTTTTCTCTGATCTGGTTCACTGTTTCTTTACCTAGTTCTTCAGAAAGGTCGACGACGATTACTTTGGCACCGTTTTCAGAAAGCATTAAAGACGCTGAACGACCGATACCGCCACCTCCACCAGTAACGATGGCAATTTTATTAGAAAAATCAAACTTTTGCATAAAAACGTCCCCCTCATAATATAAAGATGTAAATTCAATAAGGATTACTCCAAGGTACGTTTAAATAATATCATGTAAAATGTCGATTGTCGACAATTTGCACGAAGCACTAGAGGCTTATTTTACCCCTAGCTTTAATGTATTAAAAATCGCTGTTTTTGCTTCATTAAATTGTGAATTGATTATCGCTTCACAAAAATAACTCAATTCTTTATGGAAGGACTCCATTGTTTTCTCGTTCCACTGTGATTGGGCAAAAACTCTGAGTATATGACCTGCTTCCTCATAAAATCTAAGTAATGCTTTATTTTCAGCGACAATGAAAAGATATCTAAATAGCTGTTCAGCTATTAATTGATAGTTAATTACATTTTTCTGTTCACATTCATAGGTTGCTTTAACCAAGTAATCATGTAAATTCTTAATCTGTTCCTCTTGCCACTTTTGCTTGGAGAATTCAACTGCAGCTTGAATTAAGCCAATCATGGCGTCGTTGTATTCAACAATATCAAGATGAGTAAAAGATTTTACAACCGTTCCTCTGCGTGGTATCCTCTCAACAATTCCATCCACTTGTAACAAATAAAGTGCCTCTCGAACAGGTGCACGGCTAGTATTCAATTCCTTAGAAATTTCATCTTCCAAAATCCTATCCCCAGCCTTTAATTCACCTTCGATAATCTTCTTTAAAATTTGTTTTGCAATTTGTTGTGGTAAAGATTCACCGAATCCAAAACGATCAGTTGGATTGGAAAAGTTTTCTAACATAGTTAAGCACTCCATATACTAATAAATTGTCATAGTAATACTCAGTATACATTAATTTCTAGTAGATTTCCTATTAAGTATCCCTTCAGTTGCAATAAAAAGGTGGCATCACTTTATAAGTGAGCCACCTTTTCATCGCATACAAGTTAGTAGGTAGTACCTGTATATTAAATTTATTTTACATATTTTACAGGAACGTAGCCATACGACTTTCCGTATTTAACTTTATGCCAAGAAGCACTTGTGGATACAATTGTTATAGTTTGTTTTTTCTTTAATGAACCGATGACCTTCCCTTTTGATGAGGCAGTAGCAAGGACATTTAATTTTGTTGCTGTTACTTGTCCAGTTTTTAGTCTCACAGCTTTAGCTGGAGCAGGTATTTTAACTGAAAAGGATGGCAATGTTGATGAACGATTGTTGCTGCCATCTACTGCGATAATTCCTGCGTAATATATTCCATTAGGAAGTTTTGAAAAGTCATATTGCTTTTGAATAATTCCTGCTTTTGTGGAAGTATCTTTAGTTAAATAGGTAAGAAGCTTACCTTGCGCATTTTTAATATAAACAGTTACCTTTGCTGTTTCATCAATTTTAAATGTAAGGGATGCCTTCTTTTTCGAATTGTCCACAGAGATCTTCACTTGGCTAATGATAGGTGCTTTTTTGTCGGGTATTTGCTTTTTGACTGGAGTTTTTGGTTGTGGTGACTTGTTTACAGGTACTTGCACCACAGGTTTTTCTGTATTCACCGATTTTGGGGCTTCAGTAATCGGTACAATTTCAGTAATTTGTTCTCTTCCAGTATATTCTTTTACAAGGCTTGCACCTTCATAGTAAAAACTTAAAATCTCACGGTATGATTGTCCCGCATCTGCGCGGTTTTTTGCCCCCCATTGACTTAGTCCAACACCATGTCCATCACCAAGCCCTGAGATTGTAATGCTTTCAGGTGTTTCATTCGTTTTTGAAATAAGATAACTTAGAATTACGCGATTTCCAATCATAGCTCGAATTCGAGAAGCAGTTGTGTTTTTGTATTCGACCTTTTGTAAAATAAGCTCGCCATTTTGATTAACAACATCTTTAACAAAAAATTCAATAGAAATATCACCTTTTGACATGCGTCCGCCTGATGTTGGTGTGTGTAAAGATACCGTTGGAACAGACACAATTTTAAGGTCTTTTCCAGCATAACCATTTTGTTTTAACCAAGCTGTCATTGTTGTTGTTAGAGAGCTATCTGTTTCTTTTGTTTGGTTCCACCATAATGATGAGTTTTTTAAATCTAACGAGGATGTATCGATCTGCTGCTTATTTATCGATAATGTCCAAGGTGTTTTAACATCAAAAGGATCTTCCTTTATTGGAAGATATGAAAGGGCTGTACTACCCCAGGCATTTGTATTAGATTCTGTTTTACCGCCGTTGCTTGCTGAAAATACAGTACTAATTAAACGCCCATTCAGTTTTAATACTTCACCAATTGTTTCATCGACGGCAGCTGTACTGTTAGGATGCCATGCATAGCCACCATAAACTTGGTAGTTGATAGTGTCATCAATTACTTTAGAAAGATAACCTGCTGCATATGAACGAGCAGCAATCGCTTGAGCTTTAAGTGCTTCTTTATTCCAGCTTGCCATCATTTCAAAAGGGACAACACCTTTTAAATAATCCTCAAAATAGACGGTATTAATCGGTCTAATATATTTAGAATTTTCAGCGATAAATTGAAATGTACCTAAATAAGGACGGTTATTAATCGAAAGGTAATTTGTATAGGCAACAGGTGAAAGCTCTAACTTATCAACTGTTGTTAATTTAGTAGAACCATCAAATAATGAAATTTTTCCATTTTCCACCTTTGCTATATATGTTATTCCGTCTAGTAAACGAATATTTTGATTTGTAATAAGATATTCACCATGAATTTTTAAAGAAAGCTGTGTTTGATTTCCGATATAATTAACTAGCTTGACTTGAATTTTTGGTTCAGTAGCTATCATTGCAAATGTTTTAGTAAGAGGTAAACTCGAAATTAATAGAAATATAGCTATGAAAACAAAAAAATATTTTTTCAGGATGCATTCCCCTTTATCGATAGAATCATAACTTCATATGGATGATACAGCACATGATAGGTTGTCATCAATAGGATAAAAAAGGGAAAAATAGAATGGTGATTTTATTAGAATGATCAAGTCTTTCTTTATTGAAAATCTGTATGTTACTAGATTAAATGTTGATTTTATATTTAAAGATCAGTTTTTTAATTTTGTGTGAAAATTTAGGATAGTTTCTTAAAATTTTGGGATTATCTATCTTTCAGAAAGCGTTTACAATTAATTTGTACGAATGATACAAACAGTTCATAGGGGGTAAGGAATTATGAAAAGTCTCAAAATAAAAGCTTTAGTTATTCTCATGATCATGGTTTTATCCATCATGACAGCATGTTCTGGGAATAGTAATGAAAAGTCTTCGGGTAGTTCAAAGGAAAATGGGGAAAAGATTGAATTAACTTTTTGGAACATCTGGACTGAGCCATCACCTCAAAATGAAGCAAGTTTGAAACAAGTAGAAAAATTTATGGAGGAACATCCAAATATCGTCATTAAGCAACAAAACATACCACATGATCAGTTTAAGGTGAAAGTGAAAACACAAGCGGCTGGTCAACAGCTTCCAGACTTAATTCAAGTATTCCCAGGTGCAGAATTAACACCATTAGTTGATGGTGAACTGATTCAACCGATCGATGATATTTTAAGCCATTGGGATGGTTTAATTAATGAAGGAATGTTAGGTGATTATAAGGTTGGGGATAAGCAATATGCTTTACCAGCTAACGTTACACCTACTAGCCTTGTCTATTACAACAAATCCATGCTAGCTGAACTAGGTTATGATGAGTTCCCAAAAACATATGAAGAATTAAAAACATTAATAACTAAAATACAGGATAAAGATATCATTCCGATTGCACTTGGAAATAAAGCACAGTGGGTATTACAGTCTAGTTATATCTCAACAATTGGTGATCGGATGACTGGCAGTGATTTCTTAACTTCTGTTTTAAATGGAGAAAAGAAATTTACGGATGAAAGATTTGTTAAAGCAGTTGGAGTAATTAAAGAATTAGCAGATATGAAAGCGTTTAATGAAGATTTTAACTCCATAGACAATATTCAGCATCGAGACCTATTTGTATTAGATGAAGCAGCAATGATGATTGATGGAGCATGGTCACTTGGACCATTATTAGAAGCAATGGAAGATGATAAAAATCTTGGTATTGCTCCATTCCCAGCCATTGAAGGTGGAGACGGAAATCCAGAGGCTGTTTCCGCAGTAACTGGTACAGGGATTTCTTTAAATAGCAAGCTTGAAGGTGAAAAATTAGAAGCTGCACAGGAATTTTTAAAAAGCTTTTATGATGAAGAGTATTATTCAGATTTAATGAAAGCTGATATTTTAGTTGCAGCTGACATTGAAGCCCCAGAGGGTGTAAGTGACGCATTAAAAGAGGTATCTGAAATCGTTAGTAAACAAACGTCACCTGTTTACGATGCAACTATACCGGTAGATGTAACAGATGTGATCAATTCCGGACTTCAAGAAGTATCGATTGGAACTCTGACACCTGAAGAGCTAGCTGAAAAGCTCCAAGCAGCAGTGGATAAACAGAAATAAAAAACAAGATAAGGAAATCAAGTTGTCGTTATACTTGATTTCCTTCTTTTTAAAAGATTGGCTCTGTTAAAGCTCACTGTTGATTGGAACGAATACGTGAGACTCCTGCTGAAGGCTCCGCCCGCAGCGGAAATCAACAACCAAGTTTAACAGAGCCAAAAACATAAGAAAGATACGTTATATGCACTAAGTGTTCGTGTCTAACTTCAGCGCCTAGTTCCTCTCAGGTCTACAGCACTCGTGAAATTTAAGATTCATGAGCGTCTTAAGCTTGGCTAATCAAGGTGCTTGCGCTTTTCTTAAAGGAGGGAATTTCATGCATCTATTAAGTCGAAATAAATGGCCAGCTATTATCGGGTTAGCTCCTGCTTTCATCATATATGTATTGTTTGCGATTATCCCAATTATTATCTCTTTCTATTATTCTGTCATGGAGTGGGATGGATTTACCGAAATGAGGTTTATTGGATTAGGTAACTTTAAAGAGGCTTTATCTGATCCGATTTTTTGGCTAGCTCTGAAAAATAATCTGTTTGTTGTCGTGGCGTCTGTTTTTGGTCAGGTTCCAATCGCGTTATTTTTTGCCCTTTTGTTAAACAGAAAAATGAAGGGTGGAAAATTATTTCGAACAATTGGCTTCATGCCTGTCGTTATTTCAACAGTCATTATCTCTTTAGTATGGGGTATGATGTATAACTCTAGACGAGGGCTGTTTAACCAGATGCTTGAAGCAGTTGGTTTAGAAAACTTAACCCAAAACTGGCTAGGTGATCCAAAATGGGCGATGATTTCCGTTTGTATCACAATGATTTGGCAGTTTGTTGGTTTATATTTAATTATCTTCTTAGCTGCATTGCAAAATATTCCACAAGAGTTGTATGAGGCTGCTGAGATTGATGGTGCTTCTGGATTTAAACGAACATTGCATATCACTCTCCCGATGATGAGAGAAACAATCATTGTCGCTGTTATTTTATGTATTAGTGGAAGCTTGCGTACGTTTGATTTAATTTACGTCATGACAGCTGGGGGACCGGGCCATTCAACAGAGGTTTTAGCTATGTATATGTTTGATCAAACATTCTCTTCCACACGATATGGATACGGAAGTACGTTATCTTTATTTATCTTCTTCTTTAGCTTAGGGCTCGTCTATTTATCAACACTCATTCTAAGAAGAAAATCCGAGTAGAAAATGAGGGGAGGAGTTTCTCATGCCACAAACCATGATGAATAACCAGAGAAATATTAGTGTCGAAGATCGAACGTTGAAGGCGAAAAAGGTTTCAAAAAAGACGATTATCTATCTTCTGCTAGGTGTATATGCTTTAATAAATGCTTATCCAATTCTGTGGATGTTCCTAAATTCATTTAAAGACAATATGGATTTTGCGAAAAATCCTTTTGGATTACCGGTGCAATGGATGTTTGAAAATTATAAAACTGCTTGGGAGACGGCAAGACTTGATACGTATTTTTTAAATAGTGTCATTGTATCTGTTGCAGCAGTTATTATCACAGTATTTGCAGGCTCTCTAGCATCTTATTTTCTTGCTCGTTTTACGTATAAGTGGGGAAAGGCAATGTATGGTTTCTTTGTATTTGGAATGCTAATACCGATCCATGCAACATTAGTACCCATGTTTATACTAATGAAAAATATCGGATTATTAAACACACATATCGGCTTAATTTTACCCTATATTGCCTTTAATTTACCGATTACGATCTTTATATTAGTAAGTTTCATGAGGGCTTTTCCAAGTGATATTGAAGAGTCTGCAATTATGGACGGATGTGGAGTATTTCGGATTTTTTGGTCAATCATTCTCCCGATGACAAAGCCTGCAATTGCAACGGTTGTCATTTTGAATTTTATTCATAACTGGAATGAGTTTTCATTTGCACTAGTTCTTATTAATGATGAAGCACTTAAAACCCTTCCATTAGGGCTAGCTAATTTTGCTGGACAGTTTACAACAAATTATGGTGCACAAATGGCAGGGCTTACAATCGCGATCATTCCAACCATTATCATCTATATGCTTTTAGAAGAACATCTCGTTAAGGGGATGACAGCTGGTGCAGTAAAAGGGTAATCTAATAGAAAACAAGTATAAGAGGAAGATTGTATGAAACAGCTCCTGTTCTTTTCTAATTGGAAACTCATTTGGAAATTTTTATTTATATTTATTGTCTTAATAATTGTCCCAATGCTGGCATTTAGTTTGTTTATTAATTCCAAAGCCAATCATGCTATCCAGCTTCAAGCAATTGATAATACGAAAAGTCATCTGGAGAAAACCGGAAAGAATCTGTCTGCTGTTCTACAGGATATCGAGGATATTTCTTCTTATATGATTTATAGTGAGGATTTTGGAAGTTTTTTTAATACTAGCAATACACCTGAAAATAGAATCACATTAAATAATATTGAAGATAGAATTAATGGTTATTCCGTTTTTCATCTCAATTCAAAGCCATACATGGACTCAATTACAATAGAAAGTATGAAAGAGAATCGGTTTCATATAGGCCCCCCTCTAATTCTATCTGATGAAGGAGTTTGGAAAAGTAAAGCCATTGTCCTAAAGGGTATGGTGCAATGGAGTGGGGCATATACCGTTACTGACTATTGGGATAGAAAAAACAAGGTGATAAGCTTGTTTCGAGTCATAAATGATATCAATAATGTGTCTAGCCCAATTGGCTTGGTTACGATCCGGCTTGATGCTAGTAAGTTATATGATTTAATCGAAACGAATTCACGCGGGAAAAAACAAATGTTTGTCTTAGATGAAAATAACGATGTTGTTCTTCATTATAATCAAAAATACATTGGAAAGAAATATCCTGATAAAGCTCTCTTGGCATCTATCAAAAAAATTGATGATCAGGAAGGGGCTATTAATTATAAGAAGAGTGGAGAAGAATTTACTGTTGTAACACAGCCATTAACTGGTACGAATTTATCACTCGTTGCTTTAGTTGACAAGGAATCTGTTGCAGAAGGATTAACAGGTCTACAAGCATCGATTAAATTGATGATCATAGTATTAACTTTATTAGGAATACTCGCAATGATTGGCTTTTATCATTTTAATATTAAGCGCATTCTTTATTTAACAAACCAGACTCAACGAGTTGAAAAAGGAGATTTTTTTGCTAAGGTTCCTGATATGTCAAGTGATGAAATTGGCCTATTAGGTTTTAGGTTTAATCAAATGGTTGACCGAATAAGATTTCTAATCGATAGTAAATATAAAATGGAAATTAGTAATAGAGAATCCGAATTAAAATTATTGCAAAGCCAAATCAATCCCCATTTTCTTTATAACACACTTGATATGATTCGCTGGACAGCTAGACTTGAACATGCAATGGAAACGAGCAAATTAATTGAACAGCTATCAAAAATGTTCCGAATTAGTTTAAATCGTGGCAATCACTGGATTTCTCTGAAGGATGAACTAACCTATAGCCAAATATATTTAGAGCTGCAAAAAGGTAGGTTGGGAAATCATTTAACATTTACTTTTTATTGTGATCATGAGGTACTGAAAGCAAAAGTATTAAAACAAATGATACAGCCCCTCATTGAAAACAGCATTCATCATGGATTTGAAAATTTTCGTACTTCGAGGCATATCTATATTCGTTGTTTTCAAGAAGCGTCACAGGTCATTATTGATGTGATTGATAATGGGAAAGGATTTCCAAGTCAAGATTTTCAGCAGAATATAAAAAATGGATACGCCCTGAGTAATATACAAGATCGGTTATATTTAGCATTCGGAGATGATGCGCAAATTTCGATCATTCCAAAGGACTCCCCTGGAGCATGGGTCAGAGTTATGATTCCTTATCAAGAAAACGGCTTGGATAAAAAGGTGTAGGTGATTACAACATGAAGCTAAAACTGTTAATCGTAGACGATGAACCAATCATTTGCCAAGGGTTGAAAATGACAGTACCATGGGATGAGTTTTGTGTAGAAGTGGTTGGTGAAGCATACGATGGTGAAGAAGCACTTAGCATATTAGAGGAGACTCATGTTGATATCATTATAACGGATGTAAACATGCCTGTAATGGACGGATTAGAGCTAGCAGAGAAGGTTGCAAATCGCTTCCAGCACATTCGCATGATTATCATTAGTGGGTTTGATGAGTTTGAATATGCAAAACGTGCAATAAGGTTGGGAGTAAGCGATTACTTATTAAAGCCAGTAGATATTGATGAACTTATGAACCTTGTTAAAGTGATCCAAAAAGAAATGGAAAAGGAAAGAGATAAAGCATCGATTTTCAGTATGAAGCAACTGCTTTCTTCAATTGTAATGGGGCAGGAAGTGGATATAAAGGTCAACCTAAAAGACAATAATTTCAACGGATATCAGTTTCTTTGTAGTGAAATAGACCATTATGATTCGACAATCATGCAAGTAAATGAAGATGATCGAAAACTTTTAAAACAGAGATGGAAATCCAAAATAAGTGAGGAGCTGAGAATGAAGGGCTTAATGTCTGTATCACTATTTTTGGATGAAAATCGCTTACTAACCTGTTGTAAAAGGATGAACGATCTAAGTGATTTTAATGAACTCTTTCATGAGGTCGTTGAAAGAGTTAGTAACCAAATAGGGTTTAGTATCAGTGGATGCTATTCGTCAATAGAAAAAGAGCCAAATGATATTTTGAAATCCTATCAGCTTGTAACTGAAGGAATAGAAATAGTTCATTGTATAGCTGAAAAGGTGTATCACGCTAAAAAACTACCAACACATATAACTGATCTTGAAATAGCAAGGTTTGAAAAACGTTTGAGCCAAATGCTAAGTGATGAACACCCAGAAATTCAAAAGATTATTGATGATCTTTTTGCTCATTTTGAGAAAAATCAAATGTGTCTATTGAACGATGTTGTTAATGTACTAAAAAAGCTAGAAAAGAAATTATTTACTAATCTACCGGAATACCAGTATGTAAGATTTTCGGAAAACGTTAATTTAACAATCTATAATTCTTATAAAGCAATTAAGAGCCTATTTATGAAAGACATTGAAGATTACATTCGCTTTCAATCTACAACACAAGGCGGTCAACATTGGCTAATCATGAAAGCGGTTAACTATATAAAAGAGAACTATGCTAGTGATCTAAAAGCATCTGAAGTAGCAAATGTAATTAATGTTTCTCCAAATTACTTTAGCCAACTTATAAAACAAGAGACAGGTACTCATTTTAACGATTTTTTACATGATGTTCGTCTAAATCAAGCAAAAGTCTTGTTAAAAGAAACACCTTTTCGTGTATTTGAGATTGCTGAAATGGTTGGATACAAGGATTATAAATATTTTGTTCATATTTTCAAAAAAAGTACTACGATTACCCCTACTAAGTACCGGAAAATAGTAACTGATTTCAATGGTGAAAGCTAACTGAGGATTGGAGGACAAACGAATGAAATGTTTAAAAGAATGGAAATTGCAGTGGTTCGAACCAAGAGAAAAAAATCCATTGGAAATTGCTTCCCCTAACTATATTGATCATTTTTGGATGACAGCAAAAGTACCAGGGGATGTACATTCAACATTACTTGCGAAAAAATTAATTGAAGATCCTTATGTTGGTCATAATGATTTACAATGTCGTTGGGTTGAAGAAAAAGAATGGTGGTACCGAACGACGTTTGTTTGGAACGAAGATCTAATGGAACAAGAATATATAGAGTTACTCTTTGAGGGTCTGGATACATTTGCTACTGTTTATTTGAACGGGATTGAGATCGGCAGTACAGAAAATATGTTCATAGAGCATCTGTTTACTATTACAAGTGAGCTTAAAAAAGGGAAAATACGTTAGCAGTTAAATTCGATCCCTTGCATATTCATATTAGTCAGAAGGAAAGAAATTACTGGTGTAGCTATGGGAAAGAAAGAATTTGGACAAGAAAAGCTGCAATGAATTTTGGCTGGGATTGGGGTCCGCGTTTAGTTACAGCAGGGATTTGGAAAGATGTTACCATTAAAAAAAGAAAGAAAGCAAAGATTGAAAGTGTCTTTGCAAAAACAACTAAACTTACTAAAGAAAAAGCCATCGTGACTGTAGAGGTTGAAGTTGATAAACAATATCTACTTCGAGATTTATTAACCTTGGAGATTGAGCTCCGTTCTAATGAAACTTCCGTTAAGGAACTAGTTAATGTGAGGAATAGAACTGGTTTGGCAACTATAGAAGTGGAAAATCCAGAGCTTTGGTGGACACATGATTTAGGTGACCCTCACTTGTATCAACTAATGGTTATATTAAAGGATGAAAAAAATCAAAAATTGGATGAGTATGATCAAAAGTTTGGAATACGAGAGGTTAAAGTAGAACAAAAACATGAAAATGGTGAGAATTTATTTGCATTTAACCTGAATGGCGTACGTATATTTGCAAAAGGAGCAAATTGGATACCTGTTCATAATTTTATTGGGGCGGCTGAAGATAGTAGATATTCAAAATTATTGGAATTAGCTAAGGATTCTCATATGAATATGATGAGAATTTGGGGTGGAGGCATTTATGAAAAGGATGTATTCTATCAAGAATGTGACCGACTTGGGATTCTGGTCTGGCAAGACTTTATGTTTGCGAATGCATTATATCCTGATTACAACAGAAACTTTATGGAAAATGTCCGTGATGAAGTAACGAAGGTGATCAAGCGTTTAAGAGGTTATACCTCACTAGCAATTTGGTGTGGAAATAATGAAATTGATTGGATTTATGATCGTAAAAGCTCTGATGGAGAAATTACAACACCGTTTTATGGTGAGAAAATTTATCATAACCTGATCCCGGAAATTCTTGAGGAACTTGATCAAACACGTTTGTATTGGCCGAGTTCACCATTTGGCACAGAGGGTGAAAATGATCTTGACTCAGAGGCTGTGGGTGACAAGCATAACTGGCAAGTATGGCATGGGAATGTCGAGCCGAGAAAAATAGGCGAGCCAGTTATCCAAGATATTTCCCTTGAAGGAGTATCATTTAAGAATTATAAAAAGGATTACACACGATTTTCTAGTGAATTTGGTATGCATGCATCTTCAAACAGATATACATTGTCTAAACATATTCCAGAAGGTGAATTTTATTGGAAGAGCGATGAAATGTCCTATCGGAACAAGGACCATTTCCATGAAAAAGGAATACTCCTCATGGAAGGTTTCACAGGCATCCCGTCGAATATAGAAGAATACATGAATTATTCAATGCTAACACAGGCAGAGGGATTAAAGTATGGTATCGAACACTACCGTCGAAATAAGCCATTCACTAGTGGGGCGCTGATTTGGCAGCATAATGATTGCTGGCCAGGAACAAGCTGGTCATTAATTGATTATGAATTATTGCCAAAGGCTTCTTTCTATTATGCAAAGAAATTTTTTGATCCAGTTATGGCGTCGTTAGATCATGATCCTGGTAAACCGCTGAAATTATTTATTATTAACGACAGGCTTGAAGCGATAGAAGATACGTTAGTGATCGAGGTTGTCACCTTCAAAGGAGAACAACTTTTCAAAAGAGCAATTAGCTACTATGTAGATGAAAATGCTGTAAAGGAAATAGCAATTTTTACAGAAGAGCAACTATTAAATGGATTTAATCAAGCAGAAGTTGTTGTTCGCTTGTACTCAGAAACTGGAGTTTTTCAGGATGACCTATATTATTTAAGAGATTTTAAAGATATTGTTTATCCTACAGTTGAATTACAAATTGAATTAAATCATCATGAAAACATCATTACGATAAAATCAGATGTTCTTGCCCGTCTTGTAAAATTAGATATTTTACAAGGTGAAGTTCAATGTTCAGATAACTTCTTTGATTTATCTCCAGGTGAAACAAAATCAATTCAATTACGTCATTTGGAAGACAAGGAAATAGATTTAGAGAAGATAATCATTACTGCAATTAATAGTGAACAAATAATAAATAATAGTTCAATTAAAGAGATGCTTTTGTCAAGATAATCTAGGAGATTTATTATGGATACAAGTTAACTCATAGTCTCCTACTTTATAAATAAGGAGGTACAAGCATGAGAATGGGCTTTCGGTGGTTTGGTGAAGGAAACGATACGATATCTTTACAGGATATTAAACAGATCCCTGGGACAGAAGGAATTGTATGGGCTCTTCATGACATCCCAGTTGGTGAAGAATGGCCAATGGAGAAAATTTTAGAAGTAAAAGAACAAGCAGATAGCTTTAACCTTAACATTGATGTAGTGGAAAGTGTCAATATCCATGAAGATATAAAACTCGGCTTACCAACAAGAGATACTTACATTCAAAACTATATTACAACCATTGAAAGACTAGCTGCTGTGGGAGTAAAGGTTATTTGCTATAATTTTATGCCGATTTTTGACTGGTTTAGAGTAGATTTATATAAACCATTAAGTGATGGTTCTACAGCTTTATTTTATGAACATGCAAAGGTAAAGGATATCGATCCATTTGAACTTGTAAACCAAAATGCAAACAATTTGGAATATAAAATGCCAGGGTGGGAGCCAGAAAGATTAAAAGATTTGTCTAATCTTTTTGAAGCCTATAAAAACGTCTCAGAAGAAAAACTTTGGAACAATCTTGCGTACTTTTTAGAGTCAGTTATCCCTGTAGCAGAAAAACATGATATAAAAATGGCGATTCATCCGGATGATCCACCATGGTCTATTTTTGGTCTTCCAAGGATTATTACGAATAAAGAAAATATCCGTAAGCATCTAAATTTAGTTGACAGCCCTTACAACGGAGTTACACTATGCAGTGGCTCTCTAGGTGCTAATCCGAGTAATAATATACCTGAAATGATCAAGGAATTTGCAGATAGAATCCCATTTGCACATATTCGAAATATAAAAGTATTTGAGAATGGTGATTTTGTTGAAACCTCTCATCGTACATGTGATGGGTCAGTTGATATAACTGAAATTGTAAAAGCTTATCATGAAGTTGGTTTCACTGGATATGTCAGACCTGATCATGGTAGACATATTTGGGGAGAAAAATGCCGACCTGGCTACGGGCTTTATGATCGTGCTTTAGGAATCATGTATCTTTGGGGAATATGGGATACCTTAGAAAGAATGAAGGAATCAAGATATAGTAATTGAATAAGAGGTTGTTAACTGAATTGAAAAGACACTAGCTGAAAATGCAACATTTCCTAGTGTCTTTTTATATGTTATGCTTTTTATCAAAGATAAGTATACGGTTACTTTTTAAAAGGCTCTTTCTAAAAGATTGTTGTTTTTTATAGTTTCTTGAACAAAAAACTTTTAGGTTGATTGGAGCGGATTGCGAGACTCCTGCGGGAACAGCGGGTCATGTGAGACTCATGCAGGCGATAACGCCGAGGAGGCGCTCACCGCACGCCCCGCGGAAAGCGAGCATCTCTCAATGCAATTAACTACACCGCATTACTTGGTAAATAGCAACAAAGTTTGCGAAAACAAGCCTAATTTAATTAAGCCTTACAGTAGAATGACAAATTATTACTATATTATTTAAACTCGAAGGAAGTTTTCATATGTTAACAAAATATCCGCTTTTCCCTTTAAGGCTGTTTATGTTTTTTATTAGTGCCATTTCCTCTATGGTGATTAGCTTTTTTCCAATTTACTTTCAGGACAAAGGACTTACGAGTTCACAAATAGGTTGGTTTTTAGCTATTGGCCCTTTTGTTGGTCTTATTGCTCAACCAATATGGGGATATACGAGCGATAAATACAAAACAGTCAAAAAAGTACTGTTTGTTTGCTTACTTGGCTTAGTTGCTAGTGTGATTTGGTTGTTTCAAATCGATTCATTTCACTGGGTACTTATTGTAGGGTCAGTATTTTTCTTCTTTTTCTCACCAATTATTCCCCTTGCAGACAATCTTGGGAAAAGACTATCTCAGCTTCATACTGTAACATTTGGTTCCATTCGAATGTGGGGATCAATTGGTTTTGCTTTAATTTCACTTTTTAGCGGGTTCTTACTTTCTAAGTTTGGCATAGGGTTTTTAGTCATTCCGATTACAGTGTTTGCAATTATAACATGTTTGCTAGCATTGCTATTATCTGATGCTAAAGCAGGAAATAAAAAAGTAAACTATAAAAATATCGGTCTTTTATTTAAGGAT
Source organism: Metabacillus bambusae (assembly GCF_017497975.1). Classification (GTDB taxonomy): domain Bacteria; phylum Bacillota; class Bacilli; order Bacillales; family Bacillaceae; genus Metabacillus; species Metabacillus bambusae. The sequence goes on from NZ_JAGDEL010000033.1 coordinate 35,182, forward strand.
CCAACACTATTAGCCTTCTTTTTCTTGATTTCACTTATAATGCTTACACATAGGACTAGTGACTCCTTTATTAGCTTGTATTTATTTGATCTAGGTGGAAATGAAATGTTTGTGGGCTGGATTTGGTTCATTGGTGTTTCAAGTGAGGCGTTATTATTCTTTTTAAGCAGCAAGTGGTTTAGATCTTCTAGTCCGATTATTTATATGATCATCGCTGGGTTTCTATACAGTGTTCGTTGGATTTTAACTGCCTTTGTAGAGGATCCAACCATGCTATTATCTATCCAAATCCTCCATGGAATTTGCTTTGCTATTGCCTTTTTAGGTGCACTTGAGTATTTGTATAAAGCCATTCCAGAAGAATTGCAGGCAACGGGACACATGGTATTTGTTGGGATCTCCTTTGGAATAACCGGAATTATCGGATCATCGATCGGTGGTATTGTGTTTGAAAATTATGGGGGGACAACCTTATATCTATTATTAGCGGGATCCGCTTTTACAGGAATGCTTGGGTTTATTCTGTTTTATATGAAAGATAGAAAAGCAGGATTAAAGCAGATGAAAGGTATAGAGGGAGCTAGTTAGACTGAGAGTGACTAAAAAGGTGAATTGCAAGACCTAGCGATTTTAATTTTATTTACATGCTTTTGGGAATTATTTTATGGAATAAAGCTAAGCTTTTACTATATTTAGAAGTATGAAATCTAAAACGTTTATTATGGAAATGAATGCTCAAACTGAAAGAGCAAGTTTTGAAAAAATTTGGCTGTTTTCGCAAACTTTGTTGCTATTTACCAAGTAATGCGGTCTGGTTGATTGCAGCGAGAGATGCTCGCTTTCCGCGGGGCGGGCGGTGAGCCTCCTCGGTGTAAACGCCTGTGGGTCTCACCTGTCCCGCTACTCCCGGAGGAGTCTCGCAATCCGTTCCAATCAACTTGAATTAGTTTTTGTTTTAAAAGCAACAATCTCTTAGAAAAAAGCCAAAAATTTGATCAAAACTTGCTCTAGTCTGGGTAGTATCAGTATTAATCTTATTAGGTTCTTACTATAAAAAATCCCAAACTATCAGTGATCCAAAGAGGATTTAATTAGTCATCGATTCCTCGCTATTCTTCAATATGATTTGAATCTCTATCGGTAAGTTTCAAATCTTAAATTTCCATTCCAAAGTACTGAGTTTCATTCTTCATGATCATTCTCAATTTCGCTCTCAAACTTACTAACCATTCAGGTTCATTTTCCCACTTTTCTTCTACTGATCTTAATATACGAACATAACCGTATAAATTGGCAAAACGTTTGCAAGCTGGTACTAAAAACATTTCATCATCAGAAATTTCATATTCAGTACGATATCCATTCATAAAACACTGTTTTTTTTGCTGAAACATTTCAGCTGGAATACAATCTTGTAAGCTTTCTAGTGCTTGCTCAATATCCATCACATACCAGTGATACATAGCATCGTCAAAATCAATAACGTTACAAGATTTGGATACTTCATCAAAGAAAACATTATCATATTCAAAATCATAATGAATCAATCCAAAATTGCTTTTTGTAATAGGAATAGAGTCAAAATAATCTTTTAATAACTTAGTTTCCGTCAAAGCCAATTTTTCATGTGGAAAATCAACTAGAATAGTATCAATCCAATTTAACACATCATTATATGACCAGCGCTTGTGTTTAGTAGGTTCATACTGATTAGATAACTGATGAAGTTTTCCTAATGCTTTTCCATGACTGAAAATGACGCTATCACTTAAGTCTGTCATGCTAATCTGTTTACCTGCTACACGTTTGAATACAGAAGCAAAGTATTCACCCCATGGAGTTTTTGCTTCGACAAGTTCCTCTCCATTTTTTGCTACAACCGTTTCTAAAACACCATACTGCTTAGAACGCAGGTAAGAAATAAACTCAAGCTCTGCTAGAATATTTTCTCGGTTCTTTTCTGTAATTGGAGAGAATCTTAAAAGTTGTGTCTTACTTAGGGCTTGAAATGGATAAATAGCATTTGAAGATATTCTATAATACTTAAACATATCAATAGATTCTTTATCAAATTCCCAATTTCCCAACAACATTTCTGCTAAATCCCCATTGTTAAAAAGATATTTTAATTTCAACATTAACAGACAACTCCTCATTATCTTTTTTGTTAATTAAATCTCTTCTCTCTGGAAATTAAACATAAATTAGCTAAGGCGTTCGTTAATTTAATCCAACAAAAAAACCACAGGATCTTTTAAATAACCCTTTGGCTCAGAATGTTTAATTCATAATAACAAAAAAAGCCTGTGCTTAATTGCCCAAGCTCTAAACATAGGTTAAATCAATTGACTAATTTAATCCGTATGAGTGAGAAGCAATAAAATTTAATTTCCAAGGTTAACTTCATGAAATTTGTCATTACGTTTTCTCACTCCCTTCTGTTATATTATGTAGATTATACTAAATTATCCCATAGAAGTAAATTACTTCTTTGGATGACTGAACGTAGCCTAGATATTTTTATTAACTATATATCATTCCTTTTCTTAGGCCAATATTATAAAGAAAGGCACAATTTCTACTGCAGAATGGCGCCTTTTTGTTTCATATGAATTAGGGTAACGTGAAAGCGTACGGAAACTCACGAATTAAGAAAACCGTTTACGGCAGCTAAGAAGGCTCGTAAATTAGCATCATGCACAAAGTGCCCAGCATCCTTTATCGTTACCATTTCGCAATTCGGAATAAGCTCAGAAACTTCCTTTAATTTATTTTGAGGAATATGACTTGCCCCACCGCCTATAATTAAAGTCGGCATGCTAATGGCGGTCAGAAGCGTCCACCATTCGGGATTGGGTTCATTAAGTTGTCGTAAAATAGAAGGCACAACCAGCCAATCAAACGGAAGGGGATCAGAAGGCTGTGATGGAACTTCGATCGGCTTATCCGGAAAGGGAGGAGGAGTGTCTTCAACAATCAATCGCTCTACCTTTGACGGGAATTTCTCCGAGAAAAGATAGGATACTGTTCCCCCCATGGAATGACCAATTAGTGTAAATTTTTCCAAATTCAATGCATTCGCAAAATGAAGCAAGTCATCACACATCAGTTCAAAACTATATGTACTAGTTCTTGCACTCCCACCGTGACCCCGTTGATCTAAAGCTAAAACGTGATATTTTTCGCTTAAAACAGAAGCCACATGATCCCATGATTCTGCACTTTTTCCTAGCGCGTGAAGTGCAACAAGCGGCGGTGCAGAAGGTTCCCCACTCTCACGATATTGAAAAGTCAGTCCATTCAATTCAATTTGATTCACTCGTGTTTCGATCTCTGATCATCTCCTAGAATGGGTTTAGTCATTTGACACCCTATTTATTTAACGTCCATATATATATATTTCAGCGAGTGAGTGAATATTTCCTTTTTAAAACTTTCACCACAGTGGTTGAATATTCCCTGCTCATCTTCAATAATAGGGCATAGTTGTTCATTGAAATGGGTGCCAGCCCTTTTTCCTCACCCTATTTGAAAAATGCCCCTTTTTTCTTCCCTTTTAAAAGGTCACCTGTCCATCCTTTCATTTTAAGATACACATACACAGAAACCATCGAGATTGTCATTATTAATAGGGAAACAAAGTATCCGTATTTCCATTCTAGTTCAGGCATAAATTTAAAATTCATTCCCCAAAGGGCACCCCATGCCATAACAGGAGTGAATATAGCCGTCATTACAGTTAATGTTTTCATTATTTCATTTCCACGATGTGAAGAAATAACTTCTTCTAAATTAATAATTGAATCAACCTCATGCTCATATTCATTAATTAAATAAAGCGCTCTTTTTATCCGTTTATCCGTACGCATAAATATTTTATTATTATGTATTACATCAAGATAAATTTCTTCTATTGCCATGATCAGCTCATTTATCGGTATAAGCAAATTACTCCAAACAAGTAGCTCATGCCGTCGTTTATAAATTTTTTCGAGAATACTCGTTTTATTCTTATTGTGAATTCCCCATACAAGTTCCCGTAGCTCTCCTTCAAAAACGTCAATTTTTACTAAATACTCAGCAAGTATTTCCTTTAAAATCAGTAAGAAGCCGTCAATAGAATTTTTCGAATTACGTATATGACGTAGCATTTGTTCAATATCACTATTTTTAAAGAGAGACAGGTCTAAGTCTACTGTAATAAATGTTTCTGTCGTTAGATAAAAATGAAAAATCTTATATTCACGTTCATCATTGAAATTTTGGTCGTAAACGAGCGCTCCTTTAAGGAGATAATACTCGTCGTTGATTAGTTCAATTTTTATGGAATTTGATTTGTTGCTTTTAATCTCACTCAGCCATTCTCTTATGAATTGGCTCTCATCAACATTAATAGATTGCTGCATTTTCTTCACATCATCGCTACTGTTGAATCTATGCCACTTCCAGTTTTTTTGTTCCATTTGAGTCCCTACTTATGATAAGATTTGTTGTTCTTTTTACAAGATAATGCCCGTTTTCTCTATCTTTAAAACCTTTCACTTTTTTATAGAAAAATGTTTTACTAGATTTGAAAAGGGTATGTAAGATAAATAATTACACCTGTAAAATGGTCATGACTTTAAAAGTTGTTTCACAAGATCCTATTTAATGAGGAGTGATTGTTATGAAACGTACAATTGGGATTAAATCTATTATGGCAGTTGGAATGGGAACATCTATTGTGCTTTGGGTCTCATCAAAACCAAATAGAATAAAAGTGGAAAATACTTTACGGGAATGGAAGCGTAAGGTAAAGCCTTCAGCAATTGATAATTGTGAAAGTCTTCCAGTAGAAAAAGGAGGCAATCCACATCCATATGATCTAGAGGATAATAATATGGTGAGTGAAGGTGCTATGTACTCTGTGAAATTTTACAATGAGAAGAAGCAGTAATGATCTGTTAAATAGTTGGTTGGGATGCTAATAATCCCAGCCAATTTTTGTGGGGTGAATATATATTGACACTACTATTTTTACTCATTTATTTTGCAATTATTATGACGGTTATTGAAATTCACGTGATTTTATTTCATTTAACAGGACTAAAGAAGGAGGTGTCAAGATTTCAGGTTATTTCAATGATGACGGGGACAGGCTATACAACAGGTGAATCAGAGTTTATTTTATCCCACCCATTAAGAAGAAAGCTTGGAATCTTTTTAATCTTGTTTGGTGCATTTTCACTAGCCGTTATTATCTCTTCTGTTAGTAGTCTATTAGAGGATGATCTTAGAACAAGTGCCATCCTATATATAGCAGCATTTGTCATTTGTGTTTTTAGTATGTTAAAAGCACCATTTGTTCAGAAATTCCTCTTAAGGAAACTTGAACATAAAAGTAGAGTAATAGAAAAAGATACAACTACATTACCAATAAGAGAAGTCTCGTTAAAGGAAGAAGATGAGCAAGTATTTGAATTTCAAATAAAGGGTGATTCTCCTCTCATAAATAATAAAATGACAGAGATCATGAAAGAGCATGATTCAGTCGATTTTGTTGTCTTAATGATTAAAAGAGAGGATGTAAAGATTCGAAACAATATCGAGGAAGCAAAATTACAATCAGGAGATCAGCTTTATTTATTCGGAAAAAAACAAGAAATTGAAAAGACATTCACATTAGAGAAATAGTAAGTAGAGTTATTCTCTACATTTCTTCTAATCACAAATCTATTTAAAAATTTTTTAGAATAATAGTTTAGGACTTAAGAGAAGGGGTATTTAATTATCAACAACATAAATTAAAACTTAAAATTCTAAAGGAGTGTTGAAGATGGAATTTCTTTGGGCATTAATAATTGGAGGTATAATTGGTTGGTTAGCTGGATTAATTGTAGGTAAAGATATACCAGGAGGAGTTATCGGTAATATCATTGCAGGATTTATTGGAGCTTGGCTTGGTTCACTTATATTTGGCCATTGGGGACCAGAGGTTGGTGGCTTTTATATTATCCCAGCGTTAATTGGAGCAATCATCTTAGTCTTTATAGTAAGCTTTATTATGAAAAGTATGCGAAAACACGCTTCATAATGATTTATCAGAATAATGATAATGGTGTAACTACTATTAGGGACAGTCCCCTCAATTTTGGGATCTGTCCTTTTTTACTGTCTAGGAAATTATAAAAATTTTGTACTGTGGATAAGCGCTTGGCATCCAGCTCCAGCGCCTAGCCCTCTTGGGTCTACAGCCACTTAAGAATTGAAGGTAAAGAACACCTTCTATTCTTAAGCGTCTTATTTGCCCGATACTGTTCAAGGCGCTTGCGCTTTTGTTCCTAATATCATCATATATATATAAACTTAAAAATAGTCATTCATTAAAGCTAAGTATGAAACACTTACTCGGTTTTTTGTGCAATATTGAGTGAGTATTAAAACCTATCTGGATTATAGTTGTATCTTACTTACTAGTTATTAAAACATATCCCAACTATACTTAAATAATTTTTCATCAACAATTTACAATAAACTACATAATATTCCTTTCTTACATTGTTAAATACGACACTAACTAATAGGAATTGTAAATACTTGTCGATTGCTGTTGGGGATATCAGAAATTAGTCGAAGTTTGCAGAATGAAAACCCTTACAAAAATATTTACAATGGCGAATTATCAGAATATAATTAGAGACAAGCAAGTTAGTTTAATGGTTAAACTTAAGAGAAAAAGGGGGAAATTGGTATGGTGAAAAAGCTTGGGGTACAAAAGCTAGTCCTACTCTTGTTTAGTGTCATTCTTTTATTTGGAGCTGCAGCTTGTAGTAGTAACAACACATCTAGTGATGAAAAAGATAGTGGTGGAAAAACAAAGTTGACGATTTGGTTATGGCCAAACATGGGGATTGAAAAACAAATTGAACAATATGCAAAAGATAATAATATTGAGGTTGATATTCAAACATCAGAATTTGAAGATGTACATAGTAACTTAACTACAGCGTTGGCTGCAGGTAGTGGTGCTCCTGACATCTCTGCTATTGAAGTAAAAGGAATCGATAAAATGAAAGCGAATCCAGATCATTTTCATAACCTTCTTGATTTAGGTGCAGAAGATGTAAAAGGCGATTATTTAGACTGGAAATGGCAGCAAGCATTAACTGCAGATGGTAAACACTTGCTAGGTTTACCAACAGACATTGGGCCACAAGCAATGGCGTATCGTACCGATATTTTTGAACAAGCAGGTTTACCAACAGATCGTGAAGAAGTAGCAGCACTGTTTAACACATGGGATGACTATCTTAAAGTTGGCGAACAAATTAAAGCAAAAACAGGTAAGGCATTAATTGATTCTCCAAATGGTGCTTATACAGTCTTAGAGGGACAAGGTGACGAAAAGTATTATGATAAAGACGGAAATATCATTGTACAAGACAATGCTCAAATCAAAAAAGCATATGATTTTGCAATGGAGATCATTGATAAAGATTTAACTGCAGGATTTGAACAATTTTCATCAGAGTGGGGAACAGGGATGTTAAATGGTGATTATGCAACAATTCTTGCACCCGCATGGATGATGACATCCATGAAAGCAACTGCACCTGATGCTGCAGGAAAATGGGATATGACATTACTTCCAGAAGGATCAGGTAACTGGGGAGGTTCTTTCTTAACAATTCCAAAAGAATCTAAGAATGCTGAAGAGGCATATAAATTAATCAAGTGGCTGTTATCACCAGAACAACAATTAGTAACATTTAAAGAATCTGGTAATTTCCCTTCTACACCTGGAATCTACAATTCTGAAGAAATTCAGAGCTTTACTAGTGAATATTTCAATAATGCACCTGTAGGGAAAATTTATGCAGAAGCTGCTCAAAAAGTAAAACCTATTATTGAAGGACCTGAGTCCATCCAAGTTGAGCAGATTATCGGTGATGCCATTACTCGTGTGAAGGACGGGCAAGCGAAACCAGATGCTAGCTGGGATAAAGCAATGGAACAACTTGAACGCGAATTAGCTCGCTAATTGTAAAAGCTAAAGTCGTAAACGAATAATATTAGCGTTTTACTAATCGTTAGTTTAAAAGTTCAAAAAATGAGAGACTGGTTATCTATCAGTCTCTCATCTTTAAGATGCTACTTAAAAGGGGGAAGATAAGCGTGGCCTCAAATTTAGAAGTGAATAAGAACGGTACAATCGGGACAGTCACGAAATCTAAAAAAACGTTGAAACAATCAACGAAAGATCATATTTCAGGATATTTATATATTTCTCCATTTTTTATCATTTTTGGTGTGTTTGGTCTATTTCCAATTATTTTTACAGCTTATATTTCGTTTCATAAATGGAACATTTTAGGCACAAAAGAGTTTGTTGGCTTTAATAACTATCAACTCCTATTTACAGATCCTCTCTTTTGGAAGGCGTTAGGTAATACATTTAGTATTTGGTTTATATCCACTTTACCCCAATTATTTCTTGCATTAATTTTTGCTTTTATTTTAAATTCTGCCTTACTTAAGGGAAAAGAATTTTTCCGTTTAGCTGTTTTCTTACCAAATATAACCTCTGTTGTGGCTGTAGCGATTATCTTTGGTGCCATCTTTGGAGAACATTACGGTATTCTAAACTACCTCCTATCGTTTATAGGTGTTGACCCAATTAACTGGAAGGCTTCCTATTTAGGTACTCATATTGCCATTTCCGCCATGGTAATGTGGAGATGGACAGGTTATAACACGATTATTTATTTATCTGCCCTCCAAAGTATTCCAAAAGATTTATATGAGGCAGCTACAATTGATGGTGCGAATAAAATGCAGCAGTTTTTTTACATAACGATCCCAATGATACGTCCTATGGTGATTTTTACCGTTATTTTATCAACAATTGGCGGAATGCAAATCTTTGCCGAGCCGCTAATGTTCTCTGGAAACGGAGGAGGAGCATTAGACCAAGGACTTACAATGACTCTCTACTTATATGAAGAAGCATTTGTACGGAACTCATTTGGTTATTCATCAGCAATTGCTTGGGTACTTTTCCTAATTATTGTTCTTTTCTCTTTAGTCAATCTATTTGTTACAAACCGAATCAAATCTGCTGAATAAGGGTGTGAATTGAAATGAATGAAGTAGGAGTTAAACGGTACAGCCCTGGAAGGATTATTACTTATTTATTGCTGACTGTTATGGCATTTCTATCAATCTTTCCATTTTATTGGATGTTTGTTATTGGATCTAACCATACATCTGCAGTCAATAAATTTCCACCAGCAATGTTGCCTGGTATGAATTTTATTGAAAATGCGCAAAAGGTTTTTGTGAATATCGATTTCTTTAAGGCGATTATGAACTCAGTAATTACGTCTACAACGATTACAGTTTCTGTTCTGTTCTTTTGCTCATTAGCTGGCTTTGCGTTTGCAAAATTAGAGTTCAAAGGTAAGAACTGGTTGTTCATTTTTATCATTGCGACAATGATGGTACCTTCTCAATTAGGGATCATCCCTTCCTACATGATTGTTAGTAAATTAGGCTGGATCGATAGTTTAAATGCCGTTATTGTACCAGCAATGGTCAATGCGTTTGGGGTCTTTTGGATGAGACAATATATATCAGCTACAATTCCAAATGAACTTTTGGATGCAGGAAGAATGGATGGCTGTTCAAATTTCACGTTATATTGGAAAGTCGTATTGCCGTCTGTACGTCCAGCAATGGCAACATTAGGCTTAATTACGTTTATGAACGTATGGAACGATTTTCTTTGGCCACTAGTTGTATTAAAGGATCGAAGCATGCATACGATACAAATTGCCCTAAGAACATTAAATGGTGCATACTATCAAGATTTTGCGATGATTTTAGCTGGAACATTTATGGCAACCCTTCCGATATTAATTGTATTCCTCATGTTTAGTAAACAATTTATCGCAGGGTTAACTGAGGGGTCTATTAAATAATAATAGTGAAGAATTAAGGAAAAGAGAGTGTGTTTGCTCTTTTCCTCTTTTAATTTGTGAGAATAGGAGCTTTGTATTGAAAAATAAATAGGAGGTGACTAGCAATCAATACCGTTGTTGAAATAAAGGATGTTGAAAGAGTATATGGTAGCGGCAATCGAAAAGTACAAGTATTAAATCAAATTAATCTTTCCATCAAAGAAAATCAACTAATAGCCTTAAAGGGAAGATCTGGTTCTGGAAAAACAACTTTGCTGAACCTAATAGGTGCACTAGATCGACCTACAAACGGAGAAATCTATTTTCAAGGGGAGCCTCTTAGCCAGTTAAATACGAAGCAGCAAGCTGAATATCGCAGAACGAAGCTTGGCTTTATTTTTCAATCTCATGGACTTGTTCCACTTATGACTGTTGAAGAAAATATTGAATTTGGACTTCGTGTTGCTGGTATACCACGAGAGGAATGGGATTCAAGAGTTCAAGAGGCCATTGACGTAGTTGGATTAACAAATCGAGCAAAACATCGTCCGTATGAACTTTCCGGCGGTGAGCAGCAAAGGGTGGCAATTGCACGAGCAATTTCAACTGAACCGCCACTTATTTTAGCGGATGAACCTACAGCTGAATTGAATAGTACAATGGCCTTTCAAATTGTTCAAGTGTTTAAAAAACTGGTAAACGAGAAAAAAACGACAATGATTTTGACAACACATGACCCAGCTATTATGGAAATGCTGGATAAAGTGTATACATTGGAGGATGGAAGTATTGAATGAAACGAAAGGCTTTCGATTTTTCACAAATTCATGTCTTTCATTGGCTCTACTGATCCCTTTGTCAGCTTGTTCACTACTTCCTAAAGAGGAACCTGTGCTTGCTCCTCCTTTAGTAGAGCCTGCAAAGATTGAATACGATACTGTTGAAGTGAAAAAAGGCGATGTTATTAAACGTGTAAAAGGCTTAGGTACATTAACACCTGCAGTAAATCAACCTTTATCTTTTTCACAGTCAGGTAGCCGCTTGAAAAAGGTGAGTGTGAAAAAGGGAGAGATCGTAAAAAAGGGTCAGCTCATTGCACAATTGGATTCTGGAAGCTTAACAGTTGAATTAGAGTTAGCAGAAATTGAATTAAAGAAGGCAGAAATAAAAGTTAAGCAATTACGTGCACAGGCAGCAGATTCATACTCACTTGAATTGGCTCAATTAGATATTGATGGCCTGCAAATCCGAGTTGAAAATCTTAGAAGTGAGCTGGAGAAAACAAAAATGACGTCACCTATAAATGGGATCGTTACATTTATTTCCGAAAAAAAAGCAGGGGATGCTATTGAAGCATTTGAATCAATTGTTCATGTTGCCGATACATCAAATTTACAACTCGTTTACTCGGCTATCAGTGGTGATGATGTAGTAGATACAAAGGTTGGTATGAAAGCAGAGATTTTGATTAATGGGAAAACACTGACAGGAAAAGTCGTCCAAACACCTTCGGAAGTTCCGATCGAAAAGCTTGAACAGAACCCTGATTTGTATCAACGAAGTATTTTTATGGCCATTGAAAAGCCACCAAAGGATATAAATGTAGGAGAATCTGCTGATTTTGAAATTATTACTGCGCAGAAAAAGGATGTCCTTATTATTCCAAAGAGTGCCTTAAGAACTTTAGTTGGCCGTGATTACGTACAAATATTAGATGGTCAAGCAAAGCGAGAAATTGATATTGAAAAAGGGCTTGTTTCAGCAACTGAGGTTGAAGTTATTAGTGGCTTAGAAGTGGGAGACACAGTCATTTTGAAGTAGGAAGAGGTGAGCAAGAGTGGCGCTTTTAAAAATAATCATTCAAAAAATGTTGAATAATAAATGGTTAACCTGCAGCTTATTCCTTGGGCTTTTAATGACTGTTTCACTTGTCTCAAGTATACCCACCTATACCTCAAGCGTGTTACATAAGCTATTAGTAAAGGAATTGGAACAACATCAAATTGATAATAAACAATTTCCGGGGGAATTTTCTTTTTTAACAAGCTTTTCAGAAGGGAAAAACTCAGTAGAAGCTACGGAGGAAATCGAAAGAATAAATGATAGGCTTACTACTGAAGTGAATGTACCGATCCTAACGAATGCGACAGTCTTAAATACGGTTCCTTTCAACATCTATAAGGAAAACATGACAGAAGCTGATAAGCATGGGAGATTTGTTAGTCTCACAAATATTGAGAAGCATATTACCATTACGGATGGACGACTTCCATCCAAAACTGAGAATGGGATAATCGAAGTATTAGTACCAGAGAGAACGTTGAAAAAAAGAGGAATTGTCTTAAATAATAAATTACGAGCAGAAGAAGGGAATCAGAAATTCTCAGTCATTCCAGTCGGTACATTTCGTGCAAAAGAACAAAATGATCCTTATTGGTCGATTCCACCTGAACGATATACCGATGATTTCGTTGTATTAGAGGAAACATTTGAAAAAGAGCTTTTAAAAGAAGAGTTTCTCGCATCAGCACGTTTTTATTCAGCTTGGGATTATCATGCCATCGAAAATCAGCATCTCCCCTCCTTACTTCAGTTAGAGGGAAATGTAAAAGCTGAAATTAGTGATGTGATTGACGCAAATGTAATTGTTAATTTTCCGATTGCAGATATTTTAGCAACATATGAGAAAAAAGAGGAACAGTTAAAGACAATGCTATGGTCCTTAAATGTGCCTGTCCTTGTTATGCTAGCACTCTACCTCTTTATGGTTTCACGCTTAATTGTAAATCGACAGCTTAGCGAAATATCTGTTTTATCCAGCCGTGGGGCAACAAGATTGCAAATTATGTTTATCTATTTAATCGAGATTGGAATTCTAGGAGTCATTGCATTTTTAATAGGTCCACAGATTGGAATGTTAATGTGCAAATTATTAGGTGGGACAAACGGCTTCCTTCAGTTTGTACAAAGAGAGTCCTTACCTGTGCGAGTAGGAGCTGAATCATATCTATATGGTGCAATTGCCTTAATAACGTCAGTTTTTATGATTATGATCCCAGTGTATCAAGGATCGAAACAAAGTATTGTTCATCAAAAACAACTTGCAGCAAAGGCCATGGCAAAAACGAACTGGCTAACACTAATATTAGGACTAATTCTGATTGGAATTTCAAGTTACGGGCTATATGTATTTAATAATCGGAAGCCAGTAGCAAATCAAGAGTTATTTGTTGATCCGATTTTATTTTTTATTCCAGCTCTATTCATCATTGGGCTCGGGCTAATTCTGTTACATCTTTACCCGTTTCTATTAGGAACAATATACAAGCTAGGAAAAAAATATTGGAATCTTTCACTTTACAGTACATTTATTCAAGTAAGTCGCTCCATAAAGCAGTATCAATTTCTAATGCTTTTTCTCATCATGACTATTGGTGTTGGGGTATTTAGCGCAAGTGCAGCAAGAACACTTAATGAAAACTTTGAGCAGCAACTTCGCTATGAAAATGGAGCTGACCTTACTATAGATGTGAAGTGGGAAAGTAATGATGTTCATGCAACATCAGAAGTAGTTGCGCCTGCTGAGACGAATGAATCAACTGGAGCAACAGAAGTAGCAACAGAAACACCTGTATCGCCAGCAAAGGAAATAGTTTATACAGAGCCTTCATTTGAACCATTTTTACAAATAGAAGAAATCGATCATGCAGCAAAGGTGCTTCGGGTGAATGGTATGAAGGCAGAAGCAAAGGGAAATAGCCTATATTCCTTCGAGGTAATGGGTATTGAACCGAAGGAATTTGGGCAAACAGCCTGGTTTAAGCCATCCTTACTTCCACATCACTGGTACGAGTATTTAAATTTATTAGCTATAGAACCGAGCTCGGTATTAATCTCAAGCTCTGTGGCAAAATCACTTGGAGTAAAGGAAGGAGATTACATTAAGCTTGATGGCGATCAGACAAACACGATGGAAGTTGTCGTGTATGGAATTATTGATTATTGGCCAGGTTATCTCCCGAAAAAAGCTGAAGAGGATGAGGAAGAGCCAGCATTAATCATTGCTAATTTACCTTATATTCAAAATGCAATGGGGCTAGAACCCTATGAAGTCTGGTTAAAGGTAAAGCCTGATGCATCTAGGGAGACTTTATATGAAAGTTTAAAACAGGCAAATCTTCCAATCCTAGAAATGAATGATGTTCATCCAGAGTTAGTAGAGTTAAAAAATAGTGCCTTTTTATTAGGATTAAATGGAACACTTTCTCTAGGATTTATCATCTCGATTTTAATTGCCTTTATTGGGTTTCTATTATTCTGGGTTTTAACGATTAAGTCGAGGGTCCTTCAATATGGGGTGTATCGAGCAATCGGAATTCCACTTCGTAAACTGATAGGAATCCTTTTATATGAACAAGTATTTACATCAGGAATTGCTTGTTTACTAGGTTTAATAATCGGTGGAATGACAAGCGTCCTTTTCGTACCACTTTTTCATCTCTCAATGGATAACCAGTTACCTTTCCAAGTATTGTTCGATCCAAGTGATGAACAAAAAATATATTTATTTGTTTCGTTCATGTTAACAGTAGGCTTATCGATTTTAGTCGTACTAGTGAAAAAAATAAAAATCTATCAAGCAATTAAGTTAGGTGAGGACTAGCATGATACAGTGTAAAGATTTAGTTAAAATTTATAAAGTGGATGATGAACATGAAGTCATGGCTCTACAGGGCTTAGATCTTGATGTACAAAAGGGCGAATTAATGGGGATTATCGGTAGCAGTGGAAGTGGAAAGTCTACACTATTAAACATGCTTGGCGGCTTAGATAGACCTACAGCTGGAAAATGTGTCGTTGATGGCAAAGACCTACTAAGGTTGCAGCCTAAGGAGCTAGTCAGCTATAAGTTGGAATCAGTTGGCTTTGTTTGGCAAAACAATGCTCGTAACATCATCCCTTATTTAACTGCAATCGAAAATGTAGAGCTACCCATGCTATTAAAAGGGCGCCATAAACGGGAAAGAGCAAAAGAATTACTCGAGTTAGTTGGTATGGGACATCGTTTTCATAATAAGTTGACCATGCTTTCTGGTGGAGAGCAACAGCGTGTTGCCATTGCCATCTCACTTGCCAACGATCCTAACCTCTTATTAGCTGATGAACCTACAGGAAGTGTAGATTCAAAAACAGCAGATGTTATTTTAGGTGTTTTTAGAGAATTAAATCGAAGTCTTCACAAAACAATTGTGATTGTGTCACATGATACGGAATTAACAAAGAAGCTTGATCGTGTCGTTGCGATTAGAGACGGAAAGACGTCTAGTGAAATTTTGAGAAAATCCTATTATGAAGCTGAAGAACATCTACTAAATGAAAAAGAGATGAAAGCGGAAGAAACCCATGTAGAGCTTGCTGTCATTGATCGTGCTGGAAGAATTCAAATCCCTCGTGATTATTTAGATTCGATTGAGCTTGGAGAATCAAACAAGCTGCGAGTTGAGCTAGAAGATGGAAAAATTATGTTGGTGAATCCGAAAAGTTCATGATAATGTATTTGTCAGTTATTGTCGAATGGTCGATATATTAGAGTAATCGGTTGATATTCTTCTCATTCTGGACAATAAAATGAACCAATCCGACAATAAAACGAAATTACGGACAATAAGTCATTTCCTTGGCTAAGCAGTAGTTTGACTCTTGCCGATGGAAAATGAAAAAACGGCTCAATTTGTGCCTGTTTTAAACTAGCATGAGGTGATAAACAATGAATGTAATGAATGGTAAATTCACTCGCGTATTGGAACTTCTATCAAACTTTTTTTTATTAAACCTGATTTGGCTGCTAATGTGTCTTCCGATTGTCACGATCTTCCCAGCGACAGCAGCGATGTTTGGTGTTGTAAGACAATGGATTTTACATGATGATACAGCTGTATTCACAGTCTTCATGAAATACTTCAAGGAAAATTTTAAACAAAGCATGGTAATTGGTATCCTCTGGGGGTTCTTTGCATTTATTTTATATATGAACTTTACCCTTATGCTTCAGCTTGGAGCAATGAAATTCATCCTATTACCTTTCGTAGTTCTATTTAGCGTATTAATGGTTTTTACAACCGTTTATATTTTCCCGGTAATGGTTCATTACAAACTAAAAGTTTTTGGGGTTATTAGAAATTCATTTTTATTGTCTATGAGCTTTTTGCCATCTAGTTTACTAGCTACTCTTGTTCTCGTTGGAATGTTTGTTCTGTTTCTATGGCAACCTTTTACGGTTTTTATCAGCTTTAGTGTAGGAGGTTATCTCATTTTCACACTTTGTAATAAGGTTTTTACGAGGAAAGAAAATTACAACTAGTCTTAAAATCAACAAATCGATGGAGGGATTGGTATGAAAAAGATTCATGTAAATGGTTTGGATAAGGACTGTTCGCAAATTGTCCTTGGTTCGATGATGTTCACACCTAGTAATATGGAATTTGCATCAGAATTATTAAACGCATATGTGGATGCGGGAGGTAATACAATTGATTTAGCACATATTTACAATAATGGCGAAAGTGAAAAGGCTGTGGGTTTATGGCTGAAAGAAACGAACCTACGAGACGAAATCGTGATATTAGATAAAGGGGCCCACCCTGATGAAAACGGACCACGTGTTACACCTGAAGCAATTGAACAGGATTTGCAAGAGAGCTTACAACGATTACAGGTTGAACATATCGACATCTATATGCTACATCGCGATGATCCTACAATTCCTGTTGAAGTTATAATTAATGCATTAAATAAACATATTCAAGCTGGACTTGTACAAGCAATTGGTGTCTCAAACTGGACAACAAACCGCATCCAAGAAGCAAACGAATATGCTGAAAAGAACAATCTAATCGGGTTTGCGGTCAATAGCCCGAACCTCTGCTTAGCCAAAGCAAATGAGCCAAGATGGCCAGGATGTGTATCAGTAGATGAAAAGGACAAAAAATGGCACACCAAAAACCAGCTGCCTTTATTTGCGTGGTCATCACAGGCAGGAGGCTTTTTTACAGGGAGATTCACACCTGAAAATCGTGAAAATAAAGAAATGGTCCGGGTTTATTATAATGAAGTAAACTGGGAACGCTACCGTCGAGCAGAAAAGCTAGCATGGAAAAAAGGGGTGACGACAAATCAAATAGCTTTAGCATATGTCTTAAACCAGCCATTTCCAACATGTGCCCTTATCGGACCAAATAATATAGAAGAGTTCCAATCAAGTATAGTAGCAAGCAGTGTAACTCTTACTTCGGAAGAAATGAAAGAATTGGAGTCTGATTGAATAACAAAGGAAAAAAACAAATAAAAACAACGATAAAAAGCAGTGCAATTCACAAATGGAATTGTACTGCTTTTATTACTTTTCTAAAATTGTTAAGATTTTTGAGAAAAGTAAACCAGCAGAAAATGAAAAAGCATTAAAGTAAATAATCACAATAGGTATCAAGGATTTGAAAAGAGGAGTGAACGTAATCTGTATTCATAAATTTCTTTAACCTGGAAACCATATTATTAAAAAGTGACGTTAGGGGACTAAGTATGGAGACGCTTATTAAGAATTTAAATTTAGAAGCTAAAGGACTTTGGTTACCAATAACGATATCAATAATTTTACTATTGGTTGCTCTTCTAATGCCAAAGAAGAATATAGGTTGGAGAGAACTTTATATTACAATGGGTGTAATCGGACTTGTAACTTGGGTTGCAGATGGCATATTTGCCAGATTTTTAGATTTAGTTGATTTTGGTCATCCTAAAATTTCAGGTATAGGTGAACTTATAACGTATAGCTTTGTTCCTTCATCACTTGCAGTTATTTATTTAAACTACTTAAATCAAGCGAATAGGTGGAAATTAGTAATAATATTTACACTCATTTCAATTTTAATTGAATGGTCAGTGGTCCAGGTAGGGTATATGAAACTTACTCATTGGAACCATCTGTTTAGCATACCTATATTCATTATTGTGTATAGTATCATCCTACCTTTACACTTTAAGCTAATACAATGCAATAAAGATTAAATGAATACATAACTATAAAGTGGCTTTTTTCAAACTTATTAACAGGGACCTATTCAAATTGATGAGTGGGTCTTCTTTTCTTTGTTTAGAATATTTTTTCGAACATACAAACTAAAAATATGCCCTCCTTATGATACAATCGTGATGTTCATAATGATATCTTGTTGAATTCTTGCTCATGCAACAACGAGTATAATCCTATAATTACATGACCATTTCATATGAAACGAAATATCCTCAAGAAGGAGAAAGGCATTTGAACATAAAATTAAACCGAAAAATCATTATAGAAATGTGCGGTTCCTCCTCCTTCAAAAGAGGGGACGCATTTTATCGCGCGAATAAAGTAACATTTGAATATTACAGTCCTGATGGTTGTGAAGCAACTGTTTCAGGTACGGAAGATTTCTATGTCACCATTGATCAGGATAAAGGTGGAGATTTTCACACGAAATGTAGCTGTCCCACACTTGCTTCCTTTCAAAAGGATTGTCAGCATGTTGCCGCTGTTTTACTGTCGATTTACGAACATCAGCGTAATGGAACTATTCCTATTAGTAGAAGCAACCATCAGTCTGAGTCTACAACAAATTCATCATTAACAAATGATCTATTGTCCCTTTTTAATGAACAGCCTTTACGTTCAAGTGGCCATCAGCTCCACTTTGAAAACAGGCAAGTACTTGATACTGAGCTCATGTGTAAACCTATTACTATAGGCAAGGGACGCTATATGTTTGGAATAGAAATCAAGATTGGTCCAATTAATGTTCAAAATATTAGGGGATTTCTCGAGCATGTGAAGATTGGAAGACCATGCTTGCTTTCTAATTCATTCACATACAATCCAAACCTTCATTGTTTTCCAAAAGAAACAGATGAGGTGATTAAGCAGCTCATTGAAATTATCTATGATGAAAAGATGTATCTTGGGGCATTGCCGGAACCTTCAGATTACGTAAGTCATAATCATCTCTTATTAATTCCTCCATCTTCTTGGAATAAGCTTTTTCCATTACTAGAGAAAGCACCCTTTGTGAAGCTGGAAAATGACGGATATATATATGAAGGTCTTCAATTATCCAATGAGCCACTTTCTTTACAGTTTGACTTTACTGATACAGAGGGCAGGGGATATCACCTGAAGATCAAAGGGATGAATCGAATGGTTGTATTGGAATCATATAATTCTGTCCTTTCAGATGGAAAACTAATTAAGCTTAAAAGTGAGGACTGCAAACGACTTTTACACCTAAAAGAGATGCTAGATGGTTCAGGAACGAATCAAATTCCGATTCCTCAGGAGCAAGTTGGTATCTTTCTAGATAAAGTGGTGCCAGGCTTAAAAAAATTAGGCCATGTACAATTATCGGGAAGTATGCTGGAACAGCTTGAAAAGACACCGTTAATAGCCAAGCTATACTTAGATAGGGTGAAAAATCGCCTGCTTGCAGGGATAGAGTTTCATTATGAAAATGTGGTGATTAATCCATTGGAAAGTTCCCCCAAGCTCCAATCAAGCTCTATTCTCATAAGGGATGTAGAGAAGGAGGAGGAGATTTTGCAGCTTATGGATAACAGCTCGTTCGCCAAGACGGACGGCGGCTACTTTTTGCATAATGAAGAACTGGAGTATGAATTTTTATACCATGTTGTTCCAAAGCTCCAAAAGCTTGTCCAATTATATGCGACTACAGCAGTGAGAAACCGAATATTTACAGGAAATGCTCGGCCTCAGATTAGGATAAAGATGAAAAAGGAGAGAACGAATTGGCTGGAATTCAAATTTGAAATGGACGGGATTCCAGAACAACACATTCGAGAAGTACTTTTGGCTCTAGAGGAAAAGCGAAAGTACTACCGCTTAAGGAATGGATCGATCCTCTCGTTGGAAACTAGGGAATTTGAAGAAATTAAACGCTTCATGAATGCACTTCCTGTACAGAATGAAGATCTAGAAAGTGGCTTGAATGTACCTATTGTCCGAGGTTTACAGCTATTAGATACTGTTGATGATACTAATACCTTTACAGTAGAGGAATCGTTTCGTCAGTTTTTGGAAAATCTTAAAAATCCAGACAGATTGAAATTTGACGTACCAAAAAGTCTGGAGCCGATTTTACGGGACTACCAAAAACATGGCTACAAATGGATGAAAACACTTGCTCATTATGGGTTTGGAGGGATCCTTGCAGATGATATGGGATTAGGGAAAACGCTGCAAAGCATTACGTTTGTACGATCAGAGCTTGCTAACATTCGTAATAAGCAGCATCCGGCACTTATTGTTTGCCCCTCATCCTTGACGTATAACTGGCTTAGTGAATTCATGAAATTTGCCCCTGATGTCCAAGCTGTTGTCATTGATGGTGATAAAACAGAACGGTGCAATATCCAGAAGGATGTAAAAGATATAGATGTAGTCATTACATCTTACCCGTTGTTGCGAAGGGACATTAAATGGTACGAAAAACAAGCCTTTCACATTGTTTTTTTGATGAGGCTCAAGCCTTTAAAAACCCGGTTACTCAAACAGCAAAAGCGGTGAAGAAGCTTCAAGTAGATTATCGCTTTGCCCTCACAGGTACACCTGTAGAGAATTCACTTGAGGAGCTATGGTCGATTTTTCACGTTGTCTTTCCAGAACTATTCCAAGGATTAAAGGATTATAGTAACCTCACAAGAAAAGCGATTGCTCGGAGTAATATGGTACCTATAGATAGGACACTTATAAAAGAGTGTTTCATCTATAGGTATTTTTTTATATACTTTAATTTCAAGATAATGGGGATTAGGGGACAACATGAGTAAAATAACATTTTCAACTAA
>NZ_JAGDEL010000034.1 GCF_017497975.1 Metabacillus bambusae
TTAGTTGAAAATGTTATTTTACTCATGTTGTCCCCTAATCCCCATTATCTTGAAATTAAAGTATATAAAAAAATACCTATAGATGAAACACTCTTTTATAAGTGTCCTTTCTATAGGTACCATATTATTTGGAACCTACTCTTTTTTCTGTCTAAATCAAACTTTACTATTTCGATTATCTTACCTTGTGAACTTCTATAGTTATGTTTTATGTAATCTAAAATGGAATAAATCTTCACATAGAAACCTAAACAAATGATAATTTAAATGATTAGGAATATCGGACCCCATTTTGGATAAACTTATATCAAATATAAAAATTAGAAAGTTCAACCCTCAAGATTTTAAATAATGCAAATAGAAAAATGCAAACTTAACAAACCACAAATACAATATCTCAATAAGTAGAATGATTCCGGAAGTAAAATAAATCTAAGAAGATACATAAATCGCAGCAACTTTGAATAGTTGGAGTACCGTATATAGGGAAAGTCTCGCATAAGTTGCTAATATGGATAATCAGATATTAAACTTTAATATTTTTTCAAAATAAACCCTATTATTAGGAATAAGTAACTAGTAAAATGATGAATACAATACTTTGGATGGGGGTGAAATGACATGGAAAGTAAACCACTACATTATGATGGAAGCATTCAAAATGTTGATGTTATTGAAAGTGAAGCAAATGAAGCATTTGAATTAACTGATGAAATGAGAAAAAATATAAGTGGAAATCCTTATATTAGTCACTAAATGAATTAATACTACATAAAAAGGGGTGGTACTTTAAAAAGTACATCCCTTTTTTTATGGGCAGTTTTCTAAGAGATTGTTGCTTTAAAAACAAAAACTAATTCATATGATTAGAGATGAAGTGCGAGACTCCTGCATGAGCAGCGGGACAGGTGAGACTTATACAGAGGCGAATACTCTGAGGAGGCTCACTGCCCGCTCGCGGAAAGCGTGCATCTCTCGCTTCAATCAACCAGAACGCATTACTTGGTAAATAGCAACAAAGTTTGCGAAAACAGCTTTTATAAAAACAGTTACTATGTGTTTGCATTCTTATAAAAATTTAGCTCGGAATAAATATACTTCAATTGAAGATAAAGTATATATTCTTATTTATCTACACAAACTAGAATGCACAAATTAGAAAGAAAGGGAGTACAAAATGACAAAAATATTGTACATAACAGCTCATCCACATGATGACACGCAGTCTTACAGTATGGCTGTTGGAAAGGCTTTTATTGATGCTTACAAAGAAGCAAACCCAAACGATGAGATAGTAAATGTTGATCTCTATAAAGAGAATATTCCTCAAATTGATGTCGATGTTTTTAGTGGTTGGGGTAAACTTCAATCTGGAAAGGGATTTGATGAGCTTTCATCAGATGAGAAAGCAAAAGTAAGTAGACTATCTGAACTATGTGAACAATTTATTTCTGCTGACAAATATGTTTTTGTTTCACCTTTGTGGAATTTTTCTTTCCCACCAGTACTGAAGGCGTATATTGATTCAGTATCGGTTGCGGGCAAAACATTTAAATATACAGAACAAGGACCAGTTGGTCTATTAACTGATAAAAAGGCTCTCCATATACAAGCTCGAGGAGGAATTTATTCCGAAGGACCTGCAGCTGAAATGGAAATGGGTCACCGCTATTTAAATATTATCATGCAATTCTATGGAGTACCTTCATTTGAAGGCTTATTCGTTGAAGGTCATGCTGCAATGCCTGATAAAGCAGAAGAAATTAAAGCAAACGCAATTGCACGAGCTAAAGATATTGCCCATACTTTTTAGAATGACTAAGGGAGCCAACAAATGTTGGCTTTTTTATATCGGTTATTGTGGAAATCATTTCTATCTACAATAGCTCTATTCCCTTTATCTAGGTAATTATTTGGAAGCTGTTGGAGATTTAAGAATTTCATAAAAACATAGTAAGTTCAATCATTTGAAGAATTGTAATTGTAAAAAAAAATTCACATGTTATTTAAAGGGATACGATTTCCAATCAGAGAATGTAAACTATAGAGTAATGAACGAAAGATTATCAATTGCCATGATTTTGTGTCACAAAATCATTTAGCAAATCGTCCTGTTTGGTAAACAGGAGGTTGATCATAATGGGATATTCGTTGGAAAATACAGTGGGTAAAACATGGGACTGTGTTGTTATAGGTGGTGGTATTGCTGGACTTACTGCTGCTAATTTTATCGCTCAATCTGGAAAATCCGTTTTATTGCTAGAAAAGTCGAACAAGTACGGGGGCCGAGCCATTACGGAAGAAAAGAAAGGTGCGCTTTTAAATTTGGGGCCGCATGCTCTGTATTCAAAAGGGAATAGTTTGGAAATATTGACTGAACTGGGCATCGATCTTAAGGGTGCTAGCCCGTCTTTACATGGTGATGTCTTTTACCAGAGTAAAAGTTATGATGCACCAATTAGTCCCTTAAAACTTTTGAAAAGCCGTTTATTTAACTGGAGCGAAAAAAAAGAATTAATCCGTTTTGTTACAGGTTATCAAAAAATTGATACAGCTGAACTTCAAAACACGACCTTAAATGAATGGCTACAGCTTAGCTTCAAAGCTGAACAAGTTAGAATGTTTATTCGGACATTAGCTCGTTTAGCAACTTATTGTCATGATCCTGAGTATATGAGTGCAGGTGCTGCTATAAGACAGCTCCAACTGGGAAAGGCTGTTTATTTACATGATGGGTGGCAAATGATTATTGAATCTCTTAAGGAAAGAGCTAGGTCCTTAGGGGTAGAAATGGTTTCAGGCTATTCTGTCCAACGAGTTAACGGGAAATTTCCTCAGTTGGAAGTTGTGATAAAAGAGAAAGAATCCGTTTTTGCAAAAACTGTTCTTTCAACTGCTAGTCCAAGTGATACAGCATCAATATTAGCTGAACATGAACAATCTTTAGACGTGAATTTTCTAAACGCGATGTTACCAGTTCGGGTTGCTTGTATGGACGTAGTTTTAAAGAATCTCCCTAAACCCAAAAACACATTTGCATTGAGCATGGATCAACCACTTTATTTTTCCGTCCATTCCAATACAGCTAAATTATCTCATCATAATCAATATGCAGTGATTCATGTCATGAAATATTTAGCTTGTGACAATTTACAAGATGAAATACGGGATAGAGATGAACTAGAACAATTAATGAGTCGTATGCAACCAGGGTGGGAAAAGCTTGTTGTTTATAAACGGTATCTTCCTAGGTTAATAGCTTCAAACAGTTTAGTATACGCTAATAAAAACGGGGTATATGGGAGGCCTGATCCGGTGTCACCAATTCCAGGTTTTTTTATTGCCGGGGATTGGGTTGGTTCAGTGGGCATGCTTGTTGATTGTACGTTTGCAAGTGCTAAACAAGCGGCCACCAGGATAATCAAGATATGTATATAAAGGATGTGCCAAATATGGAGGTTGAACAGTTTTATACCTTATATAAGCCCCTGCTTTTTTCGGTTGCTTATCGTATGATTGGCTCGGTAAGTGATGCAGAGGATATTGTCCATGATATTTTCATTGATATTCAAAATGTTGATCCTATAAAAATAGTAAATATCAAAGCTTATTTATGCAAAATGGTAACGAACCGTTCTATAGATCTTTTGAAATCAGCCCAGAAGAAAAGAGAAGTATACACTGGACCATGGCTTCCTGAGCCGTTAGTTATGGACAATGAAAATGATCCTATGCTCAATGTCTTACACCACGATAGAATAAATTATGCCCTTCTTACTTTAATGGAACAATTGAACCCTATTGAACGCATAATATTTATTCTAAAAGAGGCTTTTGACTTCAAATATTACGAGTTATCTAGTTTGATTGGCAAAGAGGAAGCGAATTGTCGGAAAATATTAAGTAGAGCAAAGAAGAAGTTAAATCTTAAAGATAATCTTCACTCACAACAAAGTGAACAATCCGAAAAATTAAATCAACTAGTCCATCAGTTTATTTTTGCTTCAAAAACAGGGAATATCGACCTTTTATTACAACTACTTAGCGAAGATGCCGTTCTTATTTCAGATGGTGGAGGTAAAGTTAAAGCAGCTGTCGTACCAATTGTCTCAAGCAATAGGGTTGCTCATTTTATAGTAGGTTTAGTCAGAAAATTCCTTGATCAAAAAACGAACACTGTAAAAATAATGAACATCAACGGGCAAACAGGAATTATAATTGAGGACAACATGATACCAGATAGCGTCATTTGTTTTGATTTTTCGAGTGGAGATCACATCCAGAAAATTTTTATCATTAGAAATCCTGATAAATTAAAGCATCTTAGGGTAGAGGTCTAACGCTTTCGAATCAAATGCAACTACATCATTATTTAAATGTTTTCATCTTGATTTTTCATGAAACAAAAGAATTATTGCATTCTAAGAGTTTTATAAGCACATTCGTGAAATAGTAATAGTGATATCAATAATTTAGAGTTAAGGAGTTGTTTTATAAATGGGTGCAGTGGAACGGAATGGGTATCGGTTTGAGCCCGAGTATAGTGTCATCAATCAAAAAGGCGCTATTCATGTATATAACAAAGGAGAGTTTCTAGAAGAAATAAAATTTACCTTTTCAGGAGAATTTCCTCAGCTTGAGCAAATTGAACAGCTTATTGATTCCTACTGTGATCAGCGGGAAATATAAATTTTGTTTAAACTTTTTATAAAAATTAGCATGTAACCGAAGGAGCTAAAGTCTCCTTCGGTTACATGGCTTCGTATGAAAAACAAAGAAAACAGGCGAAATTATATGAAAAATCCATACTTTATACGCTTACAAGAGAAATGTTCTCGCTAACATGAATGTTGTTTCCGTTTTCAGCGACTTTGTTTTCTTTTAGCAACACATACATAATGAAAGTAAAAGCTGAAGAGGGACGGACAAAATGGAAAAAATGATTAAATTCATCTCAAACGCATTGAAACAATATGGTAAATCAATGGATAGTTATGGAACAGCCATTATAACAGTAAAAACAAGATCTTAAAAAATGCATTGTGTATCAAATGATCCACAGCAAATTAAAAAAGAAATCTTCTATTAGAATCAGTCTTTTACAAAATCGTACACGTTATTCTCATAGAACATATAGCTTAAACATGAAAAGCAGCCTAAAGATTAATTTAGACTGCTTTTTTTATTAGCTCTGTTAAAGCTCACTGTTGTTTTTTGTTGATTGGAGCGGAATGCGTATGCATACAGCGTAAATCAACAACCACGTTTAAAAGAGCCTTTTCATTAGAAATGAACTCATCAATTAATATGGGCAAGATTGATTAAAAGCGGAATCAGCAAGCTACCCCAAGCCATCGTAATCCAAGCAGCAAAGATCATCGCAATCGTGGAAAATGTGGCTTCTTGCTCACCGTATTCCATTGCTTTTGATGTGCCAACTCCATGTGCACTCATACCTAGAGCTAAGCCTTTTGCAATTGGAGATTTTATCGATAACCATTTAATTTCAAACGGGCCAATTATACCACCGATAATTCCAGTTAGGATAACAAAAATCGTTGTTAAGGTTGGTAAACCACCGATTTCTTTAGATACTTCAATTGCTATCGGGGTAGTAATAGATCTTGGTAGGATACTAATAATAAATTCAGGATTTAAATTAAGCAACATTGACAAAGCGAAGGATGAGAAGATCGCAACTAATGTTCCCACAGTTACACTTAAAATAATATTTCCAATATATTTTTTCACTAAGTGAAAATGTTTGTAAATCGGGATTGCAAAAGCTACTGTTGCAGGTCCTAACATATGTGTAATCCATTTAGACCCTTGTGTATAATGATCAGCTGGAATATGAAATAAGTAGATTAAAACGATTATGAAAATAGGACAAATTAATAACGGGTGGAAAAGTGGAAAAGCCCATTTTTTATAACTGAATTTTGTAAGTTTGTATATTATAAACGTGATAGTCGTAAATAAAAGAACACTCATCCTGATACACGACCTTTTCTCTTATGAATAAAATCAGATGTATAAGCAGTCGCTGCCATAACAATGAAGGTACTTAAGCCAATTAACAAGACAGTTTCAATTCCTTGCCAACTTAATATCTCATCATAATTAACAATTCCTACTGCAGATGGAATGAAGAAAAGAAGTAATTCTGCCAATAACCAGTTGCCGCCTTTTTCAATCCATTCGAGTTTCACGATTTTAAAAAACAACGCTCCTAAAAGGAAAACCAATCCAATCATTGAGGCAGGGAGAGGGATGGAAGTAAATGCCTTCACACTCGCACCAATAAAAAGAAATAAATGGATAAATAAAATTTGTAAAATAATGGTGATGATTTTCATATATAAAATCCTTCCTTTACTGAGGAAGGAGCATAGTATAGCTCCTTTACATAACCAGTGATTTGTTGTTAATAAACATAGTACTATGCTTTTTGCTATTCGTATAATACATAAATTTTATTACACACATAACTTTTAGTTATGATGGTATATAGATATTTGCCATAGAAATGAAGTAGAAAAAGATACTCCTTGGATGGATGATTTATATTTAGATATTATTTTATTACCTTCTGAAGAAGTATCTAAAAAAGATGCTGATCAGCTGCTCGAATAGGCTTTATTAAAGGGAATTATTGTTTAACAAGAAGGAACAACAACAATTTATAATAGGCCATAACCAAACTAAGGCATAAAAAAGACCCCCAAACCAAAAGGTTCGAGAGCCTTGAAACTTGTATATTCATAACAGAGGGAATAGTTAATCTAGTAGTATTGAATTAATACGTGAATTGTATCTTCAATTAGCTTATTAAGTTCATTGGCTTGGTGAGTTTTTATTGACTTACCTTATTGTGCATTGACCTGATTATTAACTGAATTCAACTTATTTATTGAAGTATTTTTATTCCCTTTATTTAATGATTCAATAGCACTACCAAGATTAGCTGATACAGAAAGATACATATTATTTGCTAAGGATTTTATCGAATAAGTACCCATCTTCAAAAGTGTCAATTCAAAATATGGTGCCTCAACATATGTTGCAGTAATAGTTAATGTATTATCAGGTTGCACTTCAAGATGATTCCTTTGTTTCCCCAGTATAAGTACCATCATGTAATTGAATTAGTTGCCTTTCATATTTATTACCTTCACGTAAATTCCCCATAATCCTCCTAGTTCCTTTTTTCACTAACTTCTCCGTAAGATATCCTGTAGAAAGTTAAATTTCACCTTTGATAAATAAAAAGGCTCCTCATATGGAGGAGGCGGAAAATAAACGATGGTCTTTCCACCAACAATACTTTCAGATAAAACAATTACGAAGTTTCCTTTTGAAAATAGAGTCGTAAATCGCATTTAACATAAAATTAATTTTTTTAATTACAAAATGTCTTTAAAAAGTTACAAAATCTATGAAGTTTTATAAAAATCAATAATATTAAGTTAATAAAGGAACAGGAGGTCATTATATGAATACAGCGGAAAAATTGCAAACGCTTCCGATTGTTGGAGAGAAAGTGGAAAATAAATCTCTTTTTATGAAACTTAAAGAGTTGAAAGTAGGAGTTATTCCTTTACCTCTTTATGTAGCATTAGCACTTATTATTTATGGAGCATCTGTATATAATCAGCTCCCACCTGATATGATTGGCGGTTTTGCTGTCATCATGATTATGGGAATTTTACTTGGGGATCTCGGATTAAAAATTCCTATATTGAAGGATATTGGCGGCCCTGCAATACTAGCACTCTTAATTCCTTCTATTATGGTATTTTATAATTTGATTAATCCGGCTGCAATGGAAGCGGTAACAACCTTGATGAAAACATCTAATTTCCTTTATCTGTATATATCTTGTTTAGTTGCAGGAAGTATCCTTGGAATGAACCGAAAAGTCTTAGTACAAGGGTTTACTCGAATGTTTATTCCACTCGTATTAGGAACACTTGCTGCAATAGTAGCAGGAGTTTTAGTTGGATCATTGTTTGGGTATGACATGAAACATACATTTTTCTATATTGTCGTACCAATTATTGGCGGTGGAATTGGAGAGGGAATCTTACCGCTTTCCCTAGCATACTCGCAAATTTTAGGTTCATCTGCTGAAAGCTTTGTATCCCAAATGATTCCTGCTGCTGTCATTGGAAATATTGTTGCGATTATTTGTGCAGGTTTAATGAAACGTCTAGGGGAGAAAAGACCTGAACTAACTGGAAATGGTGTATTAGTGAAAGCAAAAGGCGGCGATGGGATTTCACAGGAAACAAATATAAATAAACCTGTTGATTTCTCGCTAATGGGTGCCGGATTATTAATTGCCTGCAGTTTCTTCATCTTTGGCAGTCTCGCGCATAAATTCCTTGGAATTCCTGGTCCTGTACTCATGATTGTAGCTGCAACACTGGTAAAATGTTTGAAAGTGATGCCTGCAAAAATGGAACAAGGAGCCTATCATTTATATAAGTTTGTTTCAACAAGTTTAACATGGCCACTTATGGTTGGGTTAGGTATCCTCTTTATCCCATTAGAAGATGTAGTGAAAATTGTAACGCCGGTCTATGTAGTCATTTGTTCTGTCGTTGTTATTGCCATGGTAGGGACGGGGTATATTGTTGGGAAAATGATGAATATGTTTCCTGTCGATTCGGCGATTGTAACAGGCTGTCACAGCGGACTAGGCGGAACAGGTGATGTAGCTATTTTATCAGCGTCCAACCGTATGTCATTAATGCCGTTTGCACAAGTTGCAACAAGACTTGGCGGTGCTGCCACTGTTATATTAGCAACATTGTTAATGAAATTATTAAGTTAAAAACTCTGTTAAAGAGTACTAACTATCAATAGTGTAGTGGAAAAATCAAAAGGCACCTAGTAGCATTAGTTGAAGAAAAAGTACTGATATTGTATAAAACTTTAATCACAACTTAACAGTTCATGAAAGCCTTCACATTAAGTTGTGAACTGATAACATTAATGTAAGTGTTTACCGATTTCTACTATTATAAATAAGAGTCCATTAAACCAAACGTAGAATGCTCTTCCTGGTCAATCAATTATTATATTTATTCATATAGACAATTAGTAAGATAGGCGGTAAAAAGATGTTTTTAAAAGAATTAACTAAAAATTGCTTTATCACTATTACTTATTTTCAGAACGGTTCTTTTGAAACATGCAAGGGTCGTGTCTGTAAACTTGATTTACATCAACAAACTCTCACTTTAAAGGATGAACAACAAAAGGTTTTCTCCATTTATTTATCTAGTATTAAGGAGATACATTAATTGATAGAAAAATAGATTGTTTCATTTTTTAAAATCAGCTCTAAGCTACCACTCAAAACCCCTTGCTAGATAATCGAAGGGTTTCCTAAACAAAGTGGCTTAGATAAAAGGAGCCGTAAACATAATGTCAAAAATGATTGCAATTAATGCAGGTAGCTCCTCTTTGAAATTCCAATTATTTGAAATGCCAAATGAAAAAGTACTAACAGCTGGGTTAGTAGAACGTATCGGTTTAGATAAGGGAGTATTCACTATCTTAGTGAATGGGGAAAATCTATGTATTATTGAATCGTTAAATGAAATTGAAGGAATCGGTCATCGTGTTGTACATGGTGGTGAAAAATAATGATTTTTAGCATACCTTACCCAATGGAGAATGGAGGACAGTAGATGATGATTCATTTACCGTTCAATAAGCAGGAAAGATGAGAGGGTTATTGATAAAGAGATGGACAGTTCTATCTATTGTCGTCTATCCAAGGGGTGGAGGCAAGTTTTGCTATAGGATTGGGTCAGTGCTCGAATAAAGATACAATTAAAGCGCATTTTTAGTGGGTTGGTGTGCTATAGAATGATTTATTTTATAAAAAAAACAAATATGTGATGAATATATTTTTAAATATGATATACTAATTATAGATTAATAGAAATATAGTATAACTCAATTAAGGGGGATTTATTAGTATGATTAGTGTTGCTATTAACGGGTTTGGCCGTATTGGAAGAATGGTATTTCGTCAAGCGATAAAAGAAAGCTCATTTCAGGTTGTAGCGATTAATGCGAGCTATCCGGCAGACACGTTAGCACACCTTATTAAGTATGACACCGTACACGGGAAGTTTGACGGTACAATAGAAGTTTTGCAAAATCACTTATTGGTGGATGGTAAGTTGGTTCAGCTTCTTAATCATCGTAATCCGCAAGAGCTTCCCTGGAAGGAACTAGGCATAGATGTTGTGATTGAAGCAACTGGAAAATTTAATGCAAAAGAACAAGCAAGTCTGCACCTAGAAGCAGGGGCAAAGAAGGTCATTTTAACAGCTCCAGGTAAAAATGAAGATGTTACTATTGTGGTTGGTGTAAATGACAGGCAATTAGATATTACAAAACACGATGTTATTTCTAATGCCTCCTGTACAACCAATTGTCTTGCTCCAGTCGTAAAGGTGTTAGATGAAAAATTCGGCATTGAGAACGGCTTAATGACCACGGTACATGCATATACAAATGACCAAAATAATATCGATAATCCACATAAGGATTTACGTAGAGCACGAGCTTGCGCACAATCCATTATTCCGACTACAACAGGTGCTGCTAAGGCATTAGCAAAGGTACTACCACATTTATCTGGCAAATTGCATGGTATGGCCCTACGAGTTCCTACTCCAAATGTATCGCTTGTAGACCTTGTAGTAGACGTAAATTGTGATGTGACAGTGGAACAAATTAATAATGCCTTCCAAACTGCGGCGAATGGATCATTGAAGGGTATTATAGAATTCTGTAATGCACCGCTTGTGTCTGTAGATTTTAATACAAATCCAAATTCAGCTATTATTGATGGTTTATCTACAATCGTTATGGGAACCCGTAAGGTCAAGGTTCTTGCTTGGTATGATAACGAGTGGGGCTACTCCTGCCGCGTAGTAGATCTCGTAAAGCTAGTAGCAGATCGGTATGCTAGCCGGAAAGATATGCAACATATTTAAATACCAATATAATTCAAGTCATTATTTTTCCAATACCAAAAATAAACCCTGAGAGAAATTTAGTTGAAGATTAGATAACTTAGGAAGAAGACACTGCCCATTTATTTCTTTAAAAGGTGTAGCGCCTGATGAATAATAAGATTTTGGTGATCCGTGGTCAGAAGACTTCTGAAATGCTTAAGTTCATCTTTTCTACGAGAATTCGCAAATTATACCTCTATAAATAGTGTACATTATTTAAGTTAATCTGTTATACCGTTTATAAGAGATAGAGAAGTTTTCATAAAAAAGACAAAAGGATGGTATGTATATGAGTACTGTGAACGTTCAAATTGAATTAAACGAGTTATTAAATGGAAGCAATGCACAAGTTCAATTAAGTGTTCCGCAGCTAGTCGGAAAAGTAGTAAAGAGAGAAGAAGGAAAATTAACTACTACCGGGGCTGTTTCCGTTTCAACAGGTAAATACACAGGACGTTCTCCTAAAGATAAATTCATTGTGAAAGAAGCATCCACTGAAGATAAAATTGATTGGGGCACTGTAAACCAACCAATTTCCCAACAGCATTTTGATAATCTGTACATAAGGGTATTAGAATACTTAAAAGAAAAAGAAGAAATCTTCGTATTTAAAGGCTTTGCCGGAGCGGATCACAGCTACCGTCTTCCAATTCAAGTTATAAATGAATACGCTTGGCATAACTTATTTGCACATCAATTGTTTATTCGTCCGACAGAGATTGAACTTCCTAAACACGATGCACAATTTACAATCGTTTCTGC
Organism: Metabacillus bambusae; assembly: GCF_017497975.1. Lineage (GTDB taxonomy): Bacteria > Bacillota > Bacilli > Bacillales > Bacillaceae > Metabacillus > Metabacillus bambusae. Next base: position 11,808 of record NZ_JAGDEL010000034.1, read on the forward strand.
TCCAACATTCAAAGCAAATCCAATTCTTGACGGTACAAATTCTGAAGCGTTCATCATCGTTTCTTTTGAAAAGCGTATTGTACTAATCGGCGGTACTGAGTATGCAGGTGAAATGAAGAAATCCATTTTCTCTATTATGAACTACTTGTTGCCAGAACAAGATATTCTATCCATGCACTGTTCTGCAAACGTAGGTGAAGAGGGCGATGTGGCATTGTTCTTCGGTTTATCCGGAACAGGAAAGACAACCCTATCTGCAGATCCAAACCGCATGCTAATCGGTGATGATGAGCACGGCTGGTCTGATAACGGCGTGTTTAATATTGAAGGCGGCTGTTATGCAAAAACCGTGAACCTATCTCGGGAGAAGGAACCTCAAATCTTTAAAGCGATTACATTCGGTTCTGTATTAGAAAATGTTATGATTGACGAGAATACTAGTCTTGCGAATTACAACGATGTATCCCTAACTGAAAATACACGTGCTGCGTATCCAATTGACGCAATAGATAATATCATGCTTCCAAGCGTTGGCGGACACCCAAATACAATTGTGTTCTTAACAGCAGATGCATTCGGCGTATTGCCTCCAATCAGCAAGTTATCCAAAGAACAAGCCATGTACCATTTCTTAAGTGGATACACAAGTAAGCTAGCAGGAACAGAGCGGGGTATTACATCTCCGCAAGTAACGTTTTCCACATGCTTCGGTTCTCCATTCTTACCGCTTAACGCATCTCGATATGCAGAAATGCTTGGAGAAAAAATTGAAAAGCACAATGCAAACGTATTTTTAGTGAACACAGGCTGGACTGGTGGCGAATATGGCGTAGGTCAACGTATGAATCTATCCTACACACGCGCAATGGTGCAAGCAGCCCTTAACGGCGAATTAGACAACGCGGAAACTGGAAAGAATGACATCTTTGGTCTTGAAATTCCGCTCCATGTTCCAGGTGTTCCGGATGACGTATTAATACCAGAAAAAACTTGGGCTGACAAAGAATCTTATAAAGCAAAAGCATTAGATCTTGCCGGCAAGTTCAAAGAAAACTTCAAAAAGTTCACAAGCGTTTCTGAAGAGATTGTAGAGCTGGGTGGACCTTTGGTATAACGAAAAGCGGAGCTGTCTATTCAGTTCTAAAGGAGATAAAGCACAAAAGGGGCGTCCTAAAGTCGAATATTCGACTTATTGGACACCCCTATTATTCGTTAATATTTATAAAACAGAAAGCAGATTAGTACTGTTGAAACTAAAATTTCATATCTACCTTGTGATAAATTTGGAAGTTTAATTGTTAACTTTTTTGATTTATTGCTATTTATAACTCCATAATCAATAAAATCATGTACCTTTTCATTCATGATTATTTTTGACTGTTTGTAATTTACGAAAAAATACTTTAAATGTGTAAAAATCTTCAATTTTATAATCAACAACTAATTCAATTGAAGCACAAACATCAAAGCTTTCTGTTAATGTTAATGGTACCTAATTTAATCTAAAAAGTACTGGGAACAAGGTCAATCAAGAAATGATTTCGTTGTATGATGAAGATTAAAGGAAAAATTCAATAAATGTTCTCGCCGCATAAGAAATATACTTGTTCTTCTTTGTAATAACAGCTAAATTCCATGGTGTAACAGGTTCCAATTTAATAATTTTAACTTGCTTGTTCTCAACTCGATTACAAATGGATTCAGGTAAGATCGTCACCCCTAGATTTGCTCCAACCATTTCAGACATAAAATCCCATTGCGAACTTTTAAATAGTATTTTAGGCTCAAATCCTTCAGCAATGAATTTCTTCCACATAATATCATGCAGTGCAAAGTCCTCATGATAGAAAATAAATTCTTCATTCTTTAATTCATGTAAGTGGATAACATCACGGTTTGCTAGACTATGGTTATGATGGATTAATAATTTCATTTCATCCTCGACAATTGGATAGATGTTAAATTCGTTTTCATCAACTGGAAGTACAGCCACCCCAAGCTCGAATTCACTTTCCTCAACACCTTTAACAACCTTAGCAGCTCCATATTCTGTAATGTTAATTGAAATATTTGGATACCTTTGATGGAATTCTGCCATGACACTTGGAAAGTAGAGACTCCCAATAATTGGGGGTAATCCAATGCTAATCGAACCTCTTTTTAAACTTGTCAAATCATTTAACGTAATCGACATTTCATCGATTTGTGATAACACTTTTTGGGCATATTCCATCACAACGAAACCACCATCTGTTAGCTCACTCGTTTTATTAGTACGGATAATGAGTGTCATATCTAATTCTTCTTCAAGACTTTTGATCATTTTACTTAATGCTGGTTGTGAGATATGTAATGCTTCAGACGCTTTAGTGATGCTTTTATGTTTAGCAACCTCAAGAAAATAGGTTAATTGCCGTAGCTCCAATAAATACACCTCCAATTTTAATATTTCAATTAACATTGCCTTCAAATGGCATGGTCCATCCTATTATAAAATATTTTTCTCAAATGACAATTTATTAAGGTCGTTATAGGACAACTATGTGAGGAAAGCTTGGATAATTCAGCATTTACTCATATTAAAGAAATGTCAATCGAATAAGAAGTTTTATATAAAAATAAGGCTCTGTTAAACTTGGTTGTTGATTTCCGCTGCAGGCGTTCGCTTTCCGAGGGCGGCCCGGGAGCCTCCTCGGTGCTTTGCACCTGAGTGAGCCTCCCTTGGACTTGCACTCCCGCAGGAGTCTCACGTATACGTTCCAATCAACAAAGTGTCAAAATCAACAGTAAGCTTTTAACAGAGCTAAAAATAAAAATGGTGATATGAGAAAGAAAGACACGAACTTGAAAAAGAGATAATAAAAGGATAGAAGACATCGAAGACAGGAATATGGTACTATAAATACAGTTTTAATAATGAATTAATGAAATACAAAAATCAGGTTATTTATCATAGTGTAGGAGTTAGTAAAGTGAAGTATTCAGGAAGAATTTGGTCTCTAAGTATTTTGGTTATTTCTGGAATGGTTTTTAAAATCATTTCCTACTTGAAATTTGGTTATATTCCATTATCTGAATGGTTGATTAATGCTATTTTTATCGTCCCGGTATGGTGGGTAGGATTACAAGTTGATAAGTCGAGGTATTACGCTAAGGAACTAAAGGAAAAAGAGCATGAATTGAACCAGCTTTTTAATAGTGTGGATGCAGTTATTTTCTCATATGATCTGCGTACCGATCATATGATGGTTTCTTCAAAAGTGAAGCAATTATATGGTTATTCAGCAGATGAATTTAAACAAAATTTCCAATTATGGAAAGAAGTTGTTTATCAGGAAGATCTTGAACAAGTCCTTGAGTTTGAACGAGCGATTTTAGCAGGAAAAGGTGGAATGAGAGAATATCGCATTTTACTTCCAAACGGTGAAGTGAAATGGATTCAAAAACGGATTACACCCATTTTCGATTCAAAAAGGAACCTCATAAAAATAAATGGAATCGATATCGATATTAATGAACGGAAAAAAATAGGGGATTTACTTCATTATACCCAAGAACAAAATCGTAAACTACTAGTAAAGCGTTTAGAAGAAACCGAACAACGATATAAATCTTTATTTGAACATAATTCTGAAGCGATTTTTACTTTTTGTCTAGAACGACATTTAATCGATGCAAATAAAGCTGCTGAAAATTTACTAGGTTATAGTTTGGAAGAACTCAAACATATGAATTGGGAGTCAATCATTGTACCAGAAGACAATGATAAGTATATGAAGTATTTTAAAAGTGTAAACCGAAATGAAACAAGGGAAATGACCCTATCACTGATCAACAAAGATGGAAGTAAACGTATCGTTCAGATGAAAATGCTTCCTATCATTACAGATAATGAATTTAACGGGATATTTGAAATTGCAAAAGACATCACTGATGCAAAATTAGCAGAGGAAATGATCAGAAGGTCTGATAAGCTATCAGCAGTTGGTCAACTTGCTGCAGGAGTTGCCCATGAAATCCGAAATCCTTTGACTACGCTTAGAGGTTTTATCCAATTTTTAAAACAAGATATTGATAAAAACTATATTGAGATCATGTTAACTGAATTAGATCGTATAAACATGATCGTTAGTGAATTTCTCATTCTTTCTAAGCCACAAGGAATTAACTATTAATTAATCGATATTAGGATTATCGTACAAACAATTGTTTCGCTGCTAGATACCCAGGCAAAAATAAACAATGTCCAGATTTTATCAGATTTAGATGTAGATCATTCGCTCATTACAGGTGAACCGAATCAACTAAAACAAGTGATTATTAATCTCTTGAAAAATTCTATTGAAGCAATGCCAAATGGAGGAGAAATAACGGTAAACCTTAAGCGAACGGCTCCTAATGCTTTGAGTATCATTATTCTAGATCAAGGTATCGGTATACCCACAGAGCAAATTCAAAAACTAGGGGAACCCTTTTTCACAACAAAAGAGGAAGGTACAGGACTTGGATTAATGGTATGCTTTAAAATTATTGAAAATCATGGGGGCACGATTAATATTTCAAGTGAACCAAATAAAGGTACATCTGTTGAAGTATCTTTACCAATTAACATAGATAATGTAAAGATTTAATTAAGATAAAAACATCCGGTTGCTAAACTGGATGTTTTTATGTCTTTAAAACGAGTGTAGTTTTCAACCACCTTTACACCGGGTTGTCTTTGGGGTTAAATGGTTTTATTAGTAAAAAATCAGTAGAAGGAGAGAAGAAATGAATTCTACCATTCAAGCCTACTTCGAAAACTTACAATCCCCAGATAAAAATGCTCAATACGATGCTTTCAATCAAATTATCGCTGCAACTACACAAAAGGTAGATTGGGCTTATGATGTATGGAATCAATTGAAGAAGGATTTGATACATCCAGATAACCATCAAAGATCTAGAGCTGCACAATTCCTCTGTAACTTGGCAATAAGTGATCCCGAGGAAAGGATGCTGGAAGATTTCCCTGCAATTTGGGAAGTGACGAAAGATAAAAAATTTGTTACAGCAAGACATAGCCTGCAATCGATTTGGAAGGTAGGGCTCGCTGGTCCTGAACAAAAGGAAATGGTTTTAACAAAGCTTATGGACAGGTTTGTCAGCTGTGTAGATGAAAAAAACTACACATTGATCCGTTTTGACATCATTCAGGGCCTCAGAAACTTATTTAATGAAACAAGGGATGAAAAAATAAAGCAAATGGCTTTGGATTTAATTGATAAAGAAGAGGATTCAAAATACCAGAAAAAGTATGCAACTGTTTGGAAAAAGGCTTAAAGAAACCTTGAATTGTAGGAGCGAAATAATTAAAATCGGATGACTTCACGGGAAAATAGAGTTATCATATTTCAATGATAGGATAGTAATCACGAAACAGTATTTGCTTTGTATAAAAAATTCTTTCTATCTAAATCTTTTTTTCGTTACAACAGGGAGGCACATAACATGACAATAAAAAAAGCATTAACAATTGCTGGATCTGATACCAGTGGTGGCGCAGGAATACAAGCAGATCTAAAAACATTTCAGGAGCTTGGTGTATACGGAATGACTTCATTAACTGTCATTGCGACAATGGATCCGAAAAATCACTGGCATCATAGTGTATTTCCAATTGCAATTGATGCACTAGAGGCACAACTAGATACAGCCCTTTCAGTGGGAATTGATGCAGTGAAAACAGGTATGCTTGGCACAGTTGAAACAATTGAAACAGCAGCAAAGAGAATCAAGGAAGCTGGACTAAATAACGTAGTCATCGATCCCGTTATGGTCTGTAAAGGAGAAGACGAGGTTCTTAATCCCGAAACAGCTGACGCATTACGAGAAGTGATGGTACCACTCGCAACAGTAGTGACACCTAATCTGTTCGAAGCGAGTCAGTTAGCCAAAACAGGTCCAATCAGAACGATCGATGATATGAAGAATGCTGCTGTCAAAATAAATGAACTAGGTGCTAAATTTGTGCTGATCAAAGGCGGCAGCAAATTACAGCATGAAAATGCAGTTGATTTATTATTTGATGGCAAGGAATTTAAGCTCTATGAAAATGAACGAATTGACACGACATATATTCACGGGGCAGGCTGTACATTTTCTTCTGCGATTACAGCAGAGCTAGCAAAAGGAAAATCTGTATTAGAAGCAATTGATGTAGCAAAAGCGTTTATCACAGAAGCGATTCGTTATGGCTGGAAGCTAAATGAGTATGTTGGCCCTACAATGCACGGTGCCTATCGTTTGTATGGTGCAGGTCGTTTAGAATCAGAGCAATTTGCTAAATAAAAGAGTAAAATGACCTTTAATGTTCGTTCAAATCGAACTTCATAAGAAGCTAAAGCCTTAGTTCTTTATCCAGGAACTAGGCTTTTTTTAGTTGGAATGCAATTGTACTAGCGCAACATTTTTAATATATTCCTTGCCTTTTTTAGAAAATACTCATTCAGGTAGTTTCATGCAATACAAGTGACATTTCACCTACAATCCTCGGTAGACCTATTACTTTTTTCCTGAATTATACAGTACTGCTTGACTACATAAAATTCCTATTACAATATAAAATCATGGAATAATTTACTATTAGTAACCATATGTTGACATGGAATTTTTCAAAGTGAGGTAATAGTTGATGACAACGATCGGAATAGATTTAGGAACATCAAATAGTTTAGTTGCATTTTGGTCTGAAACTGGACCTGTAATCATCCCAAATGTTCTTGGAGAACATCTTACACCATCGATTATAAGTGTCGATGATAATGGTGAACTTTTAGTAGGACAAATTGCAAAAGAACGGTTAATTACCCATCCTCAATTAACGGTTTCTGCTTTTAAACGTTATATGGGCACTGAAAAATCCTATACATTAGGAGACTATTCATTTTCTCCAGAAGAGCTTTCTTCTTTTATTCTTCAAGCTTTGAAAGGTGATGCTGAGGCTTTTTTTGGTAGGGAAGTGACAGATGCTGTAATTAGTGTACCAGCCTATTTTAATGATGCACAGCGGAAAGCTACTAAGAAAGCTGCAGAGCTTGCAGGACTAAAGGTAGAGAGACTTATTAGTGAGCCAACAGCAGCTGCAATCGCCTATGGATTACATCAAAAAGAATCTGATACAAAATTTCTTGTGTTTGATTTAGGTGGTGGAACGTTTGACGTATCGATACTAGAGCTATTCGAAGGAATTATGGAAGTTAAATCAATTGCTGGGGATAACTTTCTAGGTGGTGAAGATTTTACTAGCTTGCTGTTTTCCTATTTTATTGAATCGCAAAAAATTGACCCTGAAGCACTTGAAGCAAGTGATCGTTCTTCATTATTTAAACAAGCTGAGATTTGCAAACGAGAACTTGGAAAAGGAAATGCAGGTAAAATGACATTCTCTTTTCAAAATAGTCAATATGAACTTACAATTGACCGACCTTTATTTGAAAAAATTTCGAGGCCATTAATCTTAAAGATGCGTCTACCAATCGAACGTGCTTTAAGAGATGCATCACTTTCTGTTGATGAAATAGATGCAGTCATATTAATTGGCGGAGCTACGAAAATGCCAATTATTAAATCAATTGTAAGTAAAATGTTCGGGCGACTTCCTTTCTCGAATATTAATCCTGATGAAGCTGTTGCCCTAGGTGCAGCAATTCAAGTAGCACTTAAAGAGAGAAATGAAGCATTACAGGAAATGATATTAACAGATGTATGTCCCTATACACTTGGAATTGAAGTTTCGAAATATAGAAGAAACGAAGAATATGAGCCTGGACATTTTCTACCAATTATTGAACGGAATACACCGATACCTGTAAGCAAGGTTGAAAGATTGTTTACATTGCATGATTTACAAACACAAATTCGAATTAGCGTGTATCAAGGAGAAAATAGATTAGTAGAAAACAATCTTAAGATAGGTGAACTAACGGTAAATGTACCACCTGCAGCAGCGGGTGATCAAGCGATCGATGTCCGATATACGTATGATCTGAACGGTTTATTAGAGGTGGAGGTTACGATTATTAGTACCGAGCAGAAGAAGAGTATGATTGTGGAACAAAATCCAGGTAATCTTTCTGAACAGGAGATTCAGGCAAGATTTGAGGAGCTTAAATCGATCAAAATTCACCCAAGAGAACGAACTGAAAATAGGCTTTTACTTGCAAAAGGTGAACGATTATATGAAGAAGCTTTGGGCGAAAGAAGAAAGAAAATATCATTTGTCATAGAGAGATTTGAACGTGTTCTCGCTTCACAAAACGAAATGGATATCAAAAAGGCAGCACACTCTTTGAAAAATGAGCTAGATTCCTTGGAAAGGTGGCAGGATTATTAATGACATCCTGGGAATTACTCGGAATTGAACCGACAGATAACCCTTCCATCATTAAAAAAGCATATGCTAAAAAATTAAAAGTCTATCATCCTGAAGATGATCCAGAAGGCTATCAAAGATTAAGAGAAGCATATGACATGATCATGAAGCATCAGAAGGAAATAGGAAGGAAGAAGAAACAGGCAGCAGAAGGACAAAACAATATTGACAAATACATGGATAACATTTTGATCCATGAGGAAAATGTTATCCAATCAGATACTGACGAATTAATCAATCCGTCTACTTTTGTTGCTGTGGACCATTTTGCTGAGAGCTTTCATAAAAAAGAGGCAATGGTGGATGAATTTATGCGTAAAGTCGAAACGCTCTATTATGATTTTCCTTCTCGTATCGTGATTGATAATTGGGCAGAGTTGTTGAACTCTGACGTCATTTGGAATCTTGAATTAAAACGAAAATTAAGCTTTTCATTACTTGATTTTTTTGTAGAGCATCATTATTTACCGAAAAATATTTGGCGGCTTCTTGAAAATAGTTTTCAATGGAGGGATGAAATACAGGCCAGTGTAAGGGCCTTTCAAGATCAGGTTTCTGATACGTTTTTCGATTATTATAAAAAACAACTAGATGACAGTCCTGGGTTTGATTATCACATATTACTGGAAGCAGAGGATATTAACTATGATTCATTTCTTCATTATCGGGAAGAAGCAATCGATGCATTAAGTACTAATAAACTTACTAAAGCCGAGGAATGTATGAAAAAGGCTTTAGATATTTTCCCTAATGATCTTGGATTATTGCGCATGTATGGAGATATAATATTTCGTACAAATCGCTTTGAAGCCGCGAGTCAAGCGTTTAATCGAAATTTGCAGCTTAATTTGAAGGATATCGAAGCACGTATTTATCTCGCTACAATCTTACATAAAACGAAGCAACTGGATGAGTCAATTGAACAGTGTGAGAAAATCCTGTCGATGAAGCCAGAACATCTAGATACACTGATTCTACAAGGGAAAAATTACTTTAGAAAAGGCGATCTCAATCGATCTAGAGAGATATTTAAGCAAATTCAAGAAATAGAACAATATGATCTTGAGGTAGAGACATATTTGGCTAGGATACATAGCATTATGTATAACGAATCCAGTAGTCAGCGCGCTAAAAATAAGCGTCCTCCTATAAAGTTAATAAAAAGAGATCTAATGGGATGTTCCATTGTCACAAAGCTTACTGCCTATTTGTTTTATCTCATAAGAATAAGAGTCATTATTTTATTCGTTCTAGCAGCAATAGTATGGAATAGTTTAGGAAATATGCTGGACTTTCACCCGATTGTGTCATCATTCTTAATACCGATTGTTCTCATCATGGGCGACATGCAACTAGATTCTTTACAAGGTTTGCAAGTAATGCTATGTGTATTTCTGTGGTACATCATACTATTCTTTATGATTAAAGAGGCAATCAGGATCCATCGGGCTGTGCGCTATTAGAAAGGAAGGTTGAAATGGCTTCATTAACTCGTAAAGAGAACAAAGCGGTTACGGATTATCTTTATGGCTTAACAACGGTTTGTTACCCTACATATTATGCCGCTGTAAACCAACGTTTCACTGACAGTAAACGATATATGAAGGGTATGTTAAAACAAAGAAATCTTGATAATACAAATCAATTGAAAATAATATTAGATTGGTTGATCTATGAAGGACGAAGAGAAGATTTTATAATATGCAGAAATGAACTATTAATGATTCCAGAATATGAGCGGGAGGACTATATTCAATCATTGAATAATGAAAAAAAAGTAAAAATGTCACTAACAAACCAGTATTATCGGAGACTTCCTGCTGAAAATATAGGTGCATTCGACTTTGCAAACTGTATTTTATTCAGTCGCTTTGGAATGAAGCTAGGCTACTTTACGAAAGAGGAAGCTAGGGACTATATGATGAAAGCAGCACTTCTCGCTCAGAACTCCTATTCAAGCTGGATGGAGTATCTTTCTGCCTATTTCGTTGGACTCCAATTTAATAATCAAGAAGATGAAGAAAAATTATCATCATATATGAAATACCGAAAGGATTTCATTTCAAAATTAATTGCATCAAAGTATAGTCCTCTTCACAAAGTGAAATGGGATATTGAAATATAAGGAAGCTTTAATTTGAACAACTATATGGCGGTGTTCCAATTGGAGATCGTCTTAATAAAGTGTGGTTTTTTACTTCAATCTCATACATTCAAAAGTTCAAGGTAATGGAATGGTGCCTGACTCTTAGAATAATAAAGACTTGAATTTAGAAGGTGTCCGGTACCAAAATTCCATATTCAAACAACAAAAAAACCACTGACAAGATAAAGAACGATCGCGATAGCTCCACCTATAGCGGAAATTTTTAGTTTATAACGAGCGTAGTCGACAATAGACAAATCTAGAATCGATGCAGTCGTAATAGTCGTATCACCCAATGGTGAAGTTAATGCACCAAATGCACCACTTGCAAAAACGGCACCTACAGATAATGGAACTGAAGCACCAGTTGAAACAGCTAATGTCAATCCTAATGGCATAAATAATCCCCATGTTCCCCATGATGATCCAATAAAGTAACCGACAATTGAACCAATCAAAAAGATCGTTGCAGGTGTCATAAAAGCTGGTAAAAATGCTCCTAAGGTTGAACTAATGAAATCTGAAAAACCAAGATCCTCAGCAGAAAGTGTTAGTGCCCAAATCAAAACAAGCAGACTAATGGCCTCCATCATTTGATTTCCGCCATCATAAAAATGGTACAAAATTTCGTGTAATTGCTGTCGGCGCACGATGTAAAAAATAAAAGTTATGATTAGTGTGATGAAAACGGCTAGTAACATGACAAATGTTGCGTCCGCCATTGACAGAGCTTCAAAAAGGGTTTGCGCTCCTTTTGCCATACCATCTTGCCATAAAAGAAATAATGATAATCCTAGGAGCAAAAAGACAGGGATAATCAAATTCCACGGTTGTGCTTTTACCAGTGATAATTCTCTCTTAATACCAACTCGGTGAAATTCGTGCTCATCTTCATCTACTTGTACTTGAACGCTATTTTTGGTGGAATCATTTGTTTTTTTAGTAGGATTCCAGAATGTTTGAAGGATACCAATAACCAACATCACAATTGCAAAAAAGTTAAACAAAATGCTAAGTAAGAAGACTCGGTATGGTGACATTTCTAGATGAAGCTCTTGAATGCCAGCTCCGACTAAAGATACCATAAATCCGACAAATGCCGTAGCTACTGGTAAAAGGACGATAATAGACTCTGTTGAAATATCCATTATCAGACCCACCTTTTGCTTTGATAGGTTCATTTTTTTGATCAAAGATTTGACGATAGGACCAATCATCATGATTCGGAACATTGGCATCATAAAAGTAAAAGGGAGTGTAAGCCAAATAAGTTTCAACAATCCGCGCTCTGTCTTTATTCTAGTGCCAACCCATTCCGAAATCCCCTTAATACCACCTGATATGTTCATCATTCCTACTAAACCGCCAAATAAATATAGAAACCCGATGATTTTAATATTTGTTTCTTCAGACAATGTAGTAACGATATACGATACTGATTGCTGTGACCCCGTCAAAAAGTCAGATGTAACAATCATCGAACCAACAAGAAGTCCAACTACAAGACCTGGTAAAATATTTTTTAGCCATATAGACATTGAAATGACAATAAGAAATGGTAAAAGAGAAAGCCAAGTATGTTCCAAAATCTGTTCCTCCTAACTCTGTTACAATTTTTCCCGTTATTTGGAGTATTCATTCAATGAACTTAATTATGAATGCTTAGACTTGGATAAAAAAGCTTGATACCTATATGTTGTTTTCAGCAAGAAACAGTTTTAAAAAATAGTCTCTGAGAATTAAATGAGCCATCAGGAGAAAGTAATAATGAAGCTATAACATTTAACTTTATGGCTCTGTTAAACTTGGTTGTTGATTTCCGCTGCAGGCGTTCGCTTTCCGCGGGCGGCATTGGGAGCCTCCTCGGTGCTATGCACGTGCATGAGTCTCCCTTGGGCTCGCACTCCCGCAGGAGTCTCACGCCTTCCGCTCCCAATCAACAAAGTGCAAAAATCATTTAGCAGCCAAATTTTTAGGGGGAGAAATAGACCATTATGAAGGAATTTGATCACCACACCTTATAAAGTGTGGCGATCCTAATAAAATACATAGCTGACCTGATATTAATCTGTGAATCTAATTAGTTTTATTACATTTTAACCATTTATTGTTTGATAAGGATCGATCGTCTGAATCGTACCATCTTCGTTATATGTTAATTCGGTGTATTTCACACTACGCTTGTGGTTAACTCCACCTGATAAAGAGCAATCATGATAAAATAAATACCATTTATCCTCAAATTTAACGATGGAGTGATGGGTCGTCCAACCTTCTACAGGAGTAAGTATTTTTCCTTTGTACACATAAGGACCTTGTGGATTTTCGCTTATTGCATAAACAATACAATGTGTAGTTCCTGTTGAATAGGATAAATAATAATAGCCATTATATTTATGAACCCATGGACCTTCAAAGAATCTTCTGTCTTCATCACCAGCAAGGATTGGCTTACCATCTTCATCAACAATTTTGATCTCTTCGGGCTTTCCTTTAAAACTTAGCATATCTTCACTTAATTCAGCTATGATGGGTCCTAAAGCAGGTTCTGATTCAGCAGGACCTTCAGCATTTGGATCAAAGGTACCTGTTTGCCATTTTTCTAATTGTCCACCCCAAAGACCACCAAAATAAACATATGCCTTATCGTTATCATCTACTAGAACAGCGGGATCAATACTAAAACTACCAGGTATGTAATTTTCTTGAGGTGCGAAAGGTCCAGCAGGGCTTGAACTTGTCGCTACACCTATTCTGAAAATATCATTTTGATCCTTTGCTGGGAAAAATAAATAATACGTGTTGTTTTTATAAGCTGCGTCTGGTGCCCACAATTGTTTCTTTGCCCAAGGAATATCTTTGAGGTGAAGTACTTCTCCGTGATCAACACATGCTGATTCAACATTTTCCATGGATAGGACATGATAATCTTCCATAGCATATTGGTCACCATTATCATTTGATGGACCATCATGGTCAAGATCATGTGAAGGATAAATATAGATTTTACCTTCAAAAACATGTGCAGAAGGATCAGCAGTATAAATGTGTTCGACTAAAGGATGATTAGGTTTTGTAAGTTTTTCCATGTTCTTTTCTCCTTATCTAGTAAAAATTGTAATAGTAAGCGCTTTAATTCTATTATATCAATGTTAATCTATCATTCAATTTAAATTTGTCTATCATTCATCATTTTCTAATGTAAAAAGTATAGCTATTGATAATAGGAACAACCATGAAGGTATATAGGGCTGTATAGAAATAAGAGTAGCAATTGTTAGTCAACGACTAATTCTTGTTGTAATATGAATTATACAAAAACATGAAGTAGGAGTGGTTTTAGTGGAGATAGGTGTGAGCACGTTTGTAGAGACAACACCAGATGTACAAACTGGTGAAGTGATAAGTCATGCACAACGTATACGTGAAGTTGTCGAGGAAATTGTTTTAGCAGATCATGTTGGACTAGATGTCTTTGGTGTGGGGGAACACCATCGGGAGGATTTTGCGGCTTCTTCTCCTGCAGTCATCCTTTCTGCTGCTGCGTCACAGACCAAACGAATCCGTCTGACAAGTGCAGTTACGGTACTCTCTTCTGCTGATCCAGTGCGAGTGTTTCAGGATTTTGCTACACTTGACGCGATATCGGATGGTCGTGCAGAGATTATGGCGGGCCGAGGTTCCTTTATTGAATCGTTTCCTCTTTTCGGGTATGAGTTAAAGGATTATGATGAGTTGTTTGAAGAGAATCTTGAGTTATTATTAAAAATAAGAGAATCTGAGAAGGTAACTTGGAGAGGTGGGCACCGTCCGGCTATCAATAATCTTGGTGTGTATCCACGTCCAGTACAGAATCCTTTACCTGTGTGGATTGGCAGTGGTGGTAATCAAGAATCAGTAATCCGCGCAGGCTTGCTTGGACTTCCGCTGGTTCTAGCGATTATTGGTGGTCGTCCACTTCAGTTCGAGCCACTCGTGCAGCTCTATAAGAAGGCTGCCGCTCACGCAGGCCATGATCTATCCAAGTTACCAGTTGCATCACATTCACACGGTTTCATTGCGAACGATACCCAAGTAGCGGCCGACAAATTTTTCCCTTCAACCCAGCAAGTTATGAACAAGCTAGGACGTGAGCGTGGGTGGGGGCCATATAACCGATCAAGCTTTGATGACGCGCGCAGCTTTGAAGGCGCCTTGTACGTAGGAAATCCGGAGACTGTTGCCGAAAAAATCATTCACCTTCGAAAGAACGTTGGCATTACACGCTTTATGCTGCACGTACCTGTTGGCACGATGCCACATAATGATGTGATGAGGCTATTGAACTGTTGGGAAAAGAGGTAGCGCCAATGGTTCGAGAGGAAATTGCTAAATGGGAAATGGAAAGTGAATAATGACAATGAGTGAAAAAAGCCTACAATTTTATATGTCGGCTTTTTTCAATTATGTAATAGCATTTAGACACATATTAGTCACTATTTTCGTTTACTAGTTTAAGGAATGAGCAGAATTAATAACGAATAATTGTTAAGAAATGTCCAAGAAATCTATTTTTTGAAAATTTTTATTTTTCGATTGAATACTATCGGAATAAAACAATGAATTCTTCCTATTTATTTCGCTTTAAAGAGGGAACCGTTAACTACCAACACTAGATCTTTCATTTAATAATATTCTTTTGAAATAAACAATTATATCAATACTTCAAATGACTTTTCTAAATTTTTCAACATTTCACTTTCGTATTCTCACGCATAAATGACTATGATAAGATCGTAAAGGTTTTGGAATAATGGTATGTACATCAGTGATGATTAGTGTATTTGACTAAAATAACCATTTCCAAATTCATTGTATAAAATAAAACGATGAGGTGCGTAATGAAAGCGGTTAATCATGTCCAAAATGAAAATATGGATCTATTATTGGAAATATATAATCTAAAAACGTCTTTAAGTGAATTGTACTCTAAAAAAGGTCCGGCTAATGGTGAATATATATCATCTTCAATTAAACTAGATTTGCTTTTAAAACAATATATTGAAGAGAAAATGACTACGTTAAATGATGAATTGATAGAAATGCAAAAACAAAATGGACTTTCTGCTTCATAAGTCTAGTAATTTTTATGTGCTTTTAGATTTATGTTTTTGTGTTAATTCTTTAATAGCAAATCTTCTTAAATAGAGCCATGATTCAAAGCCTTAGTTCTAAGTTTAGGACTAAGGCTTTTTAATATAAAATGAGGGAGTTAATTTACAGGGCATCCCGATTTACGTGATTGGCTAAAATTTTTCCAGAGGAACTGAATTATTTTCTGTTGTTGAGAATGATGAGATAGGTTGGTAATTGATCTCATCAATGAGGGTAGAGGATGGCTAGTAAGAGAAAAAATAGACATAGCTGCAGCAAATCAATTAATCATTATTATTAATGATAAATTATTTAAGATCATCTAACTGTGATGCCTGGCCTAAATTATTCAGAGAGTTTTTAAATGCCTTTGATCTGTTTGTGAGATCATGCTCTAAATGTACTTTTTCCGTATTTGTATTCCAGATACTAAATTTAATTGAATCTTGTTGATACTCGTCTTTGTTAGTCATTTTTTTCACTCCTGAAATTAGTTTAGTTTGGAATAGGTAGATATCTAATGCATAGTATTTTGCAAAATGTTTATTTTATCCTTATTTTTTATTATCTTGGAAATTATAAAATTCTTGTACTGTGGATAAGCGCTTGGCATCTAGCTCCAGCGCCTAGCCCCTCGAGGTCATAAGCCACATAAGAATTGAAGGTAAAGAAAACACCTTCTATTCTTATGCGTCTTATTTGCCCGAGGCTGTTCAAGGCGCTTGAGCTTTTGTTCTTTAGTGTGATAATAGTTAAAGGTTGCTGTTGTTTTTTAAACAGCAACCTTTTATTAATTTATGGGGGCAATTTATCCTTAAAGTCGGATAGCAAAATGATGTTACTTAGTTACTATCCTTACTAGAGAAATGGTAAATAATCAAGGTCTTAAGTTGGGAATGATAAACGAAGGACCTTATGACCGTATTTATCTCCAAGCAAAAAAGTTTGTTTCCACAGTTTTAATTGTTACGATAGTATGGAATTTTGAATAAGAAAGGATAAAGTAACATGTCAAATATACAAATACCCGTATCAGTCTTAAATCTTGCTCCTATTCGAGAAGGGCAAGGGGCTAAAGCTTCAATTGAAGCGTTGGTCGATTTAGCTCAGGCGACTGAAAAAATGGGCTATAAACGATATTGGATTGCTGAGCATCATAATACACCTACACTGGTGAGTTCGGCTACTTCGATTTTAATTAAACATACATTAGAACATACAGATCACATACGTGTTGGGTCTGGTGGAATCATGCTGCCGAACCATTCACCTTTGGTAGTGGCCGAACAATTTGGAACCATGGCAGCTATCTATCCAAATCGATTGGACTTGGGTCTTGGTCGAGCACCCGGAACAGATATGAAGACTGCAAGTGCCCTTAGAAGATCGCAAAATGATTCTGTCTATACATTTCCTGATGATGTAAATGCCTTGCTTACGTTTTTTGGCCCTGAGGAGCATCAAGGTTTTGTAAAAGCTTATCCTGGTGTTGATTCGAATATACCGATTTATATCCTTGGTTCTTCAACAGATTCAGCTTATTTAGCGGCGAAATTAGGCTTGCCATATGTATTTGCTTCTCACTTTGCACCAAGATATATGGAAGAAGCCATCTCGATTTACCGTAATCGATTCCAGCCCTCTGAATATCTAGACGCTCCATATATGATGGTTTGTCTAAATGTAATTGCAGCAGAAACTGATGAAGAGGCTAAATTTGAATCAACAACTATGCAGCAATTTTTCTTAAATGTTGTACGTGGCTCTCAAACACCGTTACGACCTCCAGTTGATACCATGGATCATATTTGGAGTCAGCCCGAAAAAGAAATGGCTACTTCAATGTCAAGCATGACATTAATGGGAGGAAAAGATTCAATCCGTGAACAACTGTCACGTTTTCAAGAAAAATATAACGTCGACGAAATCATGGCTGTTTCGTATATTTATAATCCTGATAAACAAAAACGTTCTTATGAAATTTTAAAAGAAGTGGTCGATGGCAAATAAAGAATAAATAACAAGCAGATCTTATCAACGTGATAAGATCTGCTTTTATTCAAGAAACCACCTCCTTATCTATTTTAAACAAGGCTACAAACGATTGGTACTCATAAAATATGTAAAAATAACTCAGAAGTAGGGTGTTAGGTTAAGTCAATTTGAAATGAAGTCAAGCTTAGGCAATCAGAACCTCGATGCTAACTAGATAAAACTAGAGTATAATTAAAAAAGGGGAATCTAAGCTAACAGGAGTACAGACAAATGGACAAACAAAATAGCAAGTTCAGATGGATCGTTTTTGCCACTGTATTGTTTACTTATTTTATTATAGTAAGTCAAAGAACGGCACCAGGATTAATATCAGATCAATTGATGAAAGATTTCAATGTAACAGCGTCAACCATTGGGTTGCTTGCTAGTATACAATTTTTTGCATATGCTGGATTGCAAGTTCCGATAGGAATATTGTCAGATCGTTTTGGGCCTAATCTCTTTCTGATTGTAGGGACACTCCTAACTGGTGTAGGTACGTTACTTTATAGTCTAGCACCTAATGAATCTATTTTATTTCTTGCTAGATTAATAGTAGGAACGGGAGATGCGACAATTTGGGTGAATGTAGTTTTAATTTTAAGCCAGTGGTTTAAAGGAAATGAATTTATTAAATTACTTGGTATGGCAGGAATGACTGGGAGCCTCGGATTCTTGATGGCAACAGTACCTTTTTCAATCTGGATTGCCTTAACAGGGTGGAGAGCGTCATTTTTTACAATGGGAATTATTTTATGTCTTTGTGGAATTCTACTCTATTTCGTCCTCGTTAAATATCCAAAACGAATGATCCAAAACAATGCTGTAACGAGTTCATCTTCAGTTAAACCTGAGCTTAAACGTGAGAAAACGCTTGTTATATTGAACCGCATTTTTTCGAATCGTCAAGCATGGGCAGTATTTTTCTGTCACTTTGGTGCTGTAGGAACATATGTAGGATTCATAGGTTCATGGGCAGTGCCATATGGCATGGATGTATTTGATATGACACGCTCCGGTGCAAGTCAATTTATTATGATTGGCCTTATTGGGGCATTAATTGGTGCGCCTTTAACAAGTTGGATTTCAAGTCGCATGCAATCAATTAAAAAACCTTATATTACTGTGCATTTGCTTATTTTTCTGAGCTGGGCTGCTTTTCTTTTATTTAGCGGAAAGCCGCCACTCATTATCCTTATGCTGCTTTTTTTATTGATAGGATATGGAAATGGAGCAAGCGCCCTAACATTTGCGGTTGTTCGTCAGTCTTTTGATGTAAAAGAGGTCGGTGTTGCCTCGGGATTTGCGAATATGGGAGGATTTTTAAGTGCCGTCCTATTACCGAGCATTTTTGGAAAAGTATTGGACCATTTTCATTTTGCAGAAAGTAATGTTGGTTATCTTTATGGGTTTTTTATCCCAGTCATCTTTTCAATAATTGGTTTAATTGGAGGAATTCTCATTAAGGAGCAGTCTAAGGAAATAACACAAACAAAGGAATTAAGCGTTTAGATTAAACTTTATTAGTATGATCTTTCTCCAAACACTATTCTTTAGCTTTAACCTCTTTTTTCCTAATAAATAAATTAGGTGGTTACGCTGTAAAAAAGGGACTTTCAGGTTACCAGAAAGTTCCTTTTTTAATATTAGCTATTTTAGGTTAATGAAGAAGTACAAGGTAGGATGTAGTAAAAAAGTGTATACTTATCTAGTAAACTTTTTCAAAAGCAGGAGGAATCATAGTGGGAAAAAGAACTAAGGTAATATTCTTAGACATGGATGGAACAATATTAAATCATCAAAATAAGGTAAGCATACATACAAAAGAAATCATTGATGCCATACGAAAAAAAGGAATAAATGTTTTTATTGCGACAGGAAGATCGTTTGATGAAATAGAAGGAGTAGTTCCTGAAGGCTTTCAAGTGGATGGATTCGTTACTTCGAATGGTATGGCGGGATACTTAGGGAAGGAAGTCGTTTTTGAACATTCCCTATCACTTGAATTGGTTGAAACCGTTATTGAAAAAGCGAGAAAAAACAAGGTATACTATGAGCTTTTCCCATATGGAGCATCCCGAATGACCTTAAAACAAGATCAACAATATGTTGAGGATGAAATAAGAGAGCCAAAGCCAGACAGTGTGGGTATTAATGAGTGGCTATCACGTAAAGAAGCGATTAAAGAAGAGATTGCTTGGACAGATACCATAGAGGGAAATCGATTTTCGAAGTTTTACTTCTTTGCGAGAACGAAAGAACATATAAATAGTTGGAAAAATGAGCTTGAACAATTAAAGCGAGTTATCGATTTTTCTACTTCTATATCTTCAGAACACAATGTAGAATTGATGGTTGCAAACGTGAACAAGGCAACAGGAATTAAACAGATGTTAAAGCACTTGGATTTGTCTGAGGATGGAGTTATGGCGATTGGTGATAGTGACAATGATATCCCGATGCTACAATTTGTTGATCATGCCGTTGCGATGAAAAATGCACCAGATCACATCAAAGAAATAGCTGATGAAGTAACAGATTTCACATGTGATGAAGATGGGGTATATCATTATTTAAAATCGACATTTAAACTGTAAATATTAATCTAGTGAGGGACAGTCCCCAAGAACCGAAATTGCTTGTCGTTTGGGAAATTATAAAATTCTTGGACTGTGGATAAGCGCACGACATCCAGCTCCAGCGCCTAGCCCCTCGAGGCCATAAGCTAATTTAGAATTGAAGGCAAAGAACGCCTTCTATTCTAAATCATCTTATGCTTGTCGGGGCTGATCAAGGCGCTTGCGCTTTTGTTCAGGGAATTGTTATTGAAAAGTACATTGATTATCAAGGTAATAAATTGAATTGGTAAGGTGTGAAAAAGAATGAAGAAAATTGTCGCATTACTAGGGGATTACTGGCATGCTGCAGATGATGCAAAGGCTGGTTTAGAAGCAGCAATGAAGAGATTACCAAACAATGATGAAATTAACCTTCAGTACATCACACATAAGGAAGTTTCACAAGTGCTCGATGTGATACCAGACTTATTTATCAATGCGAAAATGGACCAACTAAACCCAAGGGATGAAATTGTGATCACTTGGTTAACAGAAGAATTGGATACGAAGCTCGTAAACTACGTAGAAGAGGGAGGAAGTGTCCTAGCTTGGCATGCTGGAATGGCTGGATATTCTAGTGAAAGCAACTATATTCATATGTTGCGAGGATGTTTTAATTATCATCCACCAGGACTTCAAGAGGTTACATACATGTTGAAGGAAAATGAAGAAAGTGGAGAGAATACATTTTCCCTTTCAGATGAACAGTATTTTGTCCACTGTGATACAGCAAATACAGAAGTTGACCTCTGGAGTACAGGTGTCGATGGGGATTCGATCGCAGGCTGGAAGCATTCCTTTGGCAAAGGGAAAATATGCTGCTTTACTCCAGCCCATACTAGAGAAGGGATGGTTAATGAAAACGTCTCAAGCTTGTTAGCGGAAAAAATAAAATGGATGTTATCTCTGTAGATCGTGTAGTGGTTTTACTAAATGAAAACCCAAAAACAAATGCTTTCACGTTTTGTTTTTGGGCTTTTTTCTGTTATTGGTAAACCACCATTAACCAGCTAAATTACTAACTGTTCTTATGATTGTTGTTTGTTTTGAAAATATTCTTTGAAACAGCATTCAGCTTATTTAAAAACCTATTGAAACCAAAGCCAACAAAGAACGCAATGCTTATATGGGCATAAGGGGTGTCTTCATATTCTGTGAATTCAATTGAAAAGATACCACTTTGGATAATTGTGACAGCAACTACAGCTGTTCCTGTTGCAAAAATTGGATAAAAAATGTACATAATCCACTCTCGATAATCATGTAACTCATCTTTCATATAATGAGAGCAAAACATATAAAGGTGTCGCAATGATCCCCCAATTGCGCCAGCGAAGAAATAATACAAAAAGATTTCGATGTCAGAAATGAATGGCAGCGATTGTTCAAAAGCCCCCACCCATAATCCCCCAACAGCTAAAAAGCTCCCAAAAAACAAGAATGAGAGATAAATCAGAATGACTGCCTTTAACCATTTTTTCACTACATCACCCCCAATCATATCCTATGAGGTAATGAAGGTGGGCGTGACAATTCCCTAGGTCTCCATTCTTTGTAAGCTTTTTTAAATCTCAAACTTCCTAAATATCTCTTCATTTTCTCGGTCAACGCTTTAAAACGAAGGAAATATTTTTAATTTAAGTTTTATAATATATAAGTTTCGATGTGCAGGTAAATAGTTCTGTTTTTCTCTGTAATCTAGATTTATGTATGTATTATTTTACAATCTATAATATTGGTAAATAGTAACAAAAATCACATAGTGAATCTGAACAATAATACATAAATTTGCCCCAATAAAAGTCAGTAGTTTAATTACAGAAGCTTTAAGAAGGATATGAAGATCACGTGAAGGTACTAGATACAAATACATTAGTACATACAATGGAAGCTAGGTCACAAGCATACAAAAAACTAAGGGAGCAGTTGGAACAGGTAAAAAGGAAATGCAATGACATCGTGAATCTTGATGATCAGTTCAAACGCTTTTACCAAGCACAAATTACGCAGCATAATGGTGGTAGGACAACTGGTATGTGGGCAGAAGCCCCTAGATGATTTATTAAGGAGGAATTTATGAAAATAGATAAGTCGACTATAGCTCTACCGTTGCCAACAGATGAATTGTTTGATATAAAAGAGAAATTTTGAAGAGTAAAACTTCCAAAAGATTTTGTTGATTTTATGAAAGAAAATAATGGGGGAGGACCAATAGATGGAGCTTTTAAATGTAATAACACGAATATGCAATAGATCGCTTTTTATGTTTATTAAAGACTCCTAGAGATAATAAATTAGGAATTTATGATATTGTTGTTACATTAACACAACTTGAAGATAGATTGACTGATATTGAAGATTTGATAGGTGCAGATATTTTACCAATTGCTGTTTTGTTTGCTGGTGACTTTGTATGTTTGGATTTTAGGGATGATAGAGAAAAACCAAAGGTTGTTATTTGGAATCATGAAGAATCAGCTGAATTAAAGCCAATAACATATTTTGTAGCTAATACATTTAGTGAATTTATTTATAAGGTGGAGTAATATAACAAGAAGCGCCAGATATTTTGGCGCTTTTTATTTTTGTCTAGGAAATTATAAAATTCTTTTACTATGGATAAGCGCTTAGCATCCAGCTCCAGCGCCTAGCCCCTATTGGGTCTATAGCCACAAAAGAATTGAAGGTAAAGAACACCGTATAATCTTAAGCGTCTTATTTGCCCGAGGCTGTTCAAGGCGCTTGCGCTTTTGTTCATAGGTCATGGGAACACTGAACCGAGGAAATAATTACCCTATTTTGTTTTTATGTATCACTTTATTCACATCATGTCTTACCGTTTTATGACCAGCTTTAGTACCTTTACCAATCGCTATAAGCATAACGTCTAAATATCTATCAGAAATAGTTAAAGCTTCCTTTAGGTGTTTAGAATTATAACCCGACATCGTGATCGTTTCAAAACCTGCTTCATTTGCTAATAAAATTAATGACATTGATGCAAGGCTTACGTCTCTTGTCAATTCTAGCTTCAAATCTTCATTTGATTTATCAGCATAGTAGTTAATGGCAGCATTTGCAAGAAAATCTCTTAATTCCTCATTAAAATAACCTGCTTGAAACCCTTCCTCATGTATCTTAATGATATTATCCTTATCAAAAGCTTGATAATCACCCAGCATAACGATTAATACTGAGGCTTCAACTACCTGTTGTTGATTAAATGCTATAGGTAACAATAAATCTCGTAAATTTGGATCTTCAATAACTAAGTATCTAGTTGCTTGAATATTATTTCCATTAGGTGACTTACTTGCACTTTCTATTAAATTGGTGATAATTTCAGAACTAATTTTATAACTTGGGTCAAAATGTCTAACGGAACGTCTTTTTCTTAAAATATCTTTTACACTCATTCATATCAACTCCGAAGGTTTTATTTGTTGCACCTTTTATTATAGTGGGCAATAATTAATGAGAAAATAACGCACATTAATGTGGGTTAGCCACTTTTAAGTGCCTATTTAGGAGGAACACAGATCATGGTTAAATATAATACAGGAATCAATATTTTTATGAATATAGTAGGCGGAAGATGGAAATGCTTAATACTTTTTTTCTTAAGTCAAAAAGCAATTCGAACAAAAGAATTTTATGAGTTAATGCCGGGAATTACACAAAAAGTCTTAACAGAACAGCTGAAGCAGTTGGAAAGAGATGGGCTTGTCCATAGAGAAGTATATAAAGAGGTACCACCAAAAGTTGAATATAGTTTAACAGAGTTAGGTAAAACATTTGTACCTGTATTAAACACGATGTGTGAATGGGGTAATGGGTATGCAATTATAAGAGATATTAATCAAGAAGAACAAATTTGTTGTAACCATGAAGAAAGATAGATGACTTTATAGTGACAAAAACCTATCCTTTTGTCCCGAGACCATTTTTGTCATACAAAATCCTTTAGGGAGTTTACTAAAGTAAGTATTATTATGTAAACTAAAATATAAAAAGTCGGCTTCTTTTTTGTTAAAGTTAAAAATACTTTTTTAGTTTTAAAGAAAAATAAGTGGATAATTAATATAGGTTTGAATGATATTGTATACATATATATAAGAACTTAAAGCAGAGGGAATGGATAAAATGAATGAAGAGTTAATAAAAAATGCCGATGCATGCTATCGGCTGGCTGAGCAGAAGGCGGCACAATATTTTAAATCACTTTCTGAGCAGCTCTTGCAAAAGAGCTATGTTCCTACCCTAACAAAAGATTTCCAATCCTGGAAACAAAACCATATTCACCATACATTTTTATCCCTATTTTCGCGTAAAACAGGAAAACCTGATTCCAAAGGGTATCAGAATTATATCCAATGGCTAAATTACACTGGAAAACTAGATAATTATCTAGATCGAAGCATTTCATATATTTTCATGCGGGATTTGGCCAAAGCTCTGGACTCACCAGATACACAAAAAAGAATTCAGCGTGTAGTTGATAGTTTAAAGAATCACCTGACTCATTCCACCACAAAAGTACGAGGAGACAAAACCGAGACGTTTAGCATGGCCGGGTTGTATCGGGAGGCTCAGAAGGAAGGCATTGAGTCCACTTTGATTTGGGTGCTAAACAAATTAAAGACAGTATCCTCCAATATTCCTAAGGAAATGGATGCTGAGCACGCCCAGCGAAAATTAATTAAAATCATTGCTGGTGTCATTATGCATGAACTTGAAGAGATGAGCGCTGAGATTTCGCAGGAGGAACGGACTCAGAGACTAGATAAAGCGATAAGGCTAGGCTATTCCTATGGTCTGACCTATCCCTTCATTGACGATCTTCTCGATGCCAAAGTCTTATCTGATAAAGAGGAAAAACAATATTCCGATTTAATACGTACCACTCTAATTACAGGATCAGTGCCGGAATTGGGCGAGTGGACTGGAAAAAACAGCGATTTGATCAGATATATTCATTCGGAACTCCGCGACGCTTTTGAATATATTAAGGCACATCAGCCACAAGAGACAAGAAATAACTTTCTCGAGCAATCCTATGTGTTTTTTAATTCTCAGGAAGTGGACCGTGTAAAGTATCTAGCCAATTCAAATTATACCAATGAAGAGCTCTATCTCCCTATCATTTTAAAATCCTCTTCATCGCGATTGATTGCCCGTTCAGTAATCAATGCTCCTGAGGATGAGGGGTTTGATAACCGAACCTTCTTTTATGGCATTTACAACCAGCTTGCTGATGATTTTGCAGATATGTTCGATGACATGCATGATGGTGCGGTAACACCCTATACTTATTATATGACATACCACGATAAACGTTTGGATCTAATAAACCCCTTTGAATTATACTGGACGGTTATCGCCAATTTGATCCATAACGTGTATCATTCAGATACCAAAACCTGTGAAGTGATTTTAGATCGTGCGATAAATGGTCTGAAACGCTTTAAAGAACGAATGGGAGCAAAAAAATATACGGAAGTAATGGAGCTATTTGCTTCTGGAAATCCACAATTCAATCGGGTTATTCAAAGTATGGTTCGAAAAGCGGATGATGTGGATTTCTTTGATAAGCTGCTCCGAGACCATATAATGACCATTCTGAAAAATGAACGGAAAGAGCGGGAAGACTTTGTAGATATGATCGAAACCGTACGCAAACAGATCAACAACATCTTGAAAATTCCTAAAACCGATAATGATGCATTGATGAAAGAGCCAATCATTGATGCTGCAAATTACAGCCTTGAGGGTGATGGAAAGCGATTGAGACCAATCATCACTTGGGTCATGGGTATTAACGAATATGGATTAAAGAGTTCTGCAATTGTACCACTTTTAAGATCGTTGGAATATATGCATACTGCATCCCTAATCTTCGATGATCTGCCTTCCCAGGATAATGCGTCCATCCGTAGAGGTCGTCCAACCCTACATCAGGTATATAACATTTCCATAGCGGAATTAACCGGTCTCTTTCTGACTCAGAAGGCGATTGGGGAACAAGCTTCTCTTGATCAGTTTGATACGAAAACTGTGCTTAAATTGATTCAATATTCCGCCCAAATAACAGAGGATATGTGTAAGGGACAAGCGATGGACTTGGATGCCAAAGGGAAACTATTAACACTGGAACAATTAAATTTGATGAGCTTTTATAAAACTGGCATCGCATTCGAAGCTTCCCTCCTTATGCCTGCTATTCTCGCTGATGCACCAGAGTTGGAAATTGAACACTTAAGAAAATTCGCCTACCATGCCGGTATTGCGTTTCAAGTTAAAGATGACCTGCTTGATGTTGAAGGAGAACTGGCCTTACTCGGTAAACGGATTGGCAAAGATGCTGAAAACAACAATTCGACTTTCGTGTCAATCCTAGGTCTTGATGGTGCAAGAAAAGCGATGTGGGAACATTACTGTCTTGCAATTGAAACGTTGCAAGAGGTGCCACGCAATACCACTTTTCTTAAGCATTTACTAAATTATATTGTAAACCGGGACCATTAGTTAAGTGTTTGTTCTTAATTTAAGGTGAATATCGTTAGTCTCTCAAAAAGACACTAATATTAAATGTCTTGCAAAGTTAGTTCTAACACAATTCTAAGCCTATTTCCTTTTGGAAAGTGGGCTTTTTTTCTGATATTTTTCTATGTGGAACAATATCTGTGAATCAAGATTTTTCGGAGTGAAAGTGGAACGCCGTTTTTTATTCGTTTTATATAAAACATGCCAAAGATGTAAAAAAAACATCAAATGAAGTAAATATAATAGTATAAAAAACGAAAGAAAATATGAAATAATGAAAGCGTAAACAATATAAGAACTAACAACTAAGATTATTAGAATGAATGCATAAGAGAACATTGTTTTACTCTGGAATGAAAAAAGGATTAGAACTAGTGTGAGAACTTCCTTTTCTATTAACATTTCATATTTAATTGAAATGAACAAATTCAGCTTATCAAACCTCCTTAGAAATACATTAAGTAAGTCACCACATTACTTAGTTCAACCTCAGATAAATTAATACAACTTCAAAGAAATCATAACAAATTTAAATAAATTTTAAAAATCTTTTATTGGAATTATGCAATATGAATAAACAAATGAAATTAGTAGTTTAAAGGACTTAGGTAGGTTAGATTGCCTAAAAAGGAGGTGATGAATTTAGAATTAAATAGCAGAAGGAATTGAACAATTAACTCTAAAAGAAAGGGGGGAATTAAAAGTAATCAAGTTTACAATAAAAATGAAAGCGCTCTTATTCTGTTTGATCTTTTTCTATTATGATTATCAACAGTTGTAGCTATTAAACTATGTGAATGATATATAATAACCGCAGTATGCGAAACGATTCATCTCGTTTTATGTCTGTGCGAAGGGAAAGGAAAGATTAATATAAAAATGGGGAGTAAAAGAAAAAAATTAAAAAAGGTTATCGGATCTTTAGCTGTTGCTTCCACTCTATTTGGGTCTTTTGCCTTTATGGATGCAAATGAATCTAAAGCTGAAGAGATCACAAAAACCATTACAATTGATGGAAACAATATAGATAAATATAACCGATTTAAAGGATATGGAACGGTAACTGCTAATAATACATCACGCTTGATGCTAGATTACAAAGAAGAGCATTCGGAAAAATATTGGGAAATAATGAATCAGCTGTTTAATAAAGAAACAGGGGCTGGACTAACGCACGTTAAAGTTGAGCTAGGTGGTGATGTTAATTCATCTTCAGGAACTGAGCCTGCAACGATGCGTTATGCAGATGAACCAGCGAATGTTCTCAGAGGAGCAGGCTTCCAATTTGCAGCTGATGCAAAATCAATCAACCCAGATATCACAACCGAAATTTTACGCTGGGGTGAACCACGATTCACATGGAATGGCGCTGAAAAAAATGAATATGAAAATCGATATCAATGGTATAAAAAGACGATAGATGCAGTTTATGAAGAGTATGGGTTTAAACTAGATTATATCGGAATTTCTCAAAATGAAAGAGCACAAAATAATGGTAGAAATGAACTTGAATGGTTAAAATATTTTACTTCAAAAATCAAAGAAGAGTCAAATTATGACTCAGACTACAAAGATATTAAACTTGTTGCAGCAGATGGCTATCGTGATACGAAAACAATAAGTCGTACACTGCTTGATCATCCAGATTTGATTGATGAAATTGATGTAATCAGTTCCCATTATGGTCTAACTGGTTCAAATGAACTAACTCAATTACAAAACAAATTGATTGCTGAAGGCAAAAAACCAAAAGAAGTTTGGGTATCTGAGGGAATTGCACCAATGATCAATGCGCGTTATCGTGAAAATATGGAGCCGAATTATAATGGGCTTGGCGGAAAAGCGGGAATAATCGATGTAACTTCGCGTATTATTTCGGTATATTCATGGACAGGAGCAGGCAGCAATCCTTTAAATGCCGTTTCATTTGATTTTCAACCATCAGTTGCAGCCTTTTATGAAGGTTCTTCCTATAATCCGAAACACTTGATTAGTGCGTATGATCCATGGTCTGGTTTTTATGAAGTAGATGGTGGGTTACAAGGAGTTCGTCATGTGATGAACTTTGTTGGATATGATGATCACAACACACCTGAAAATGAACGCTGGATGTATGTTAAAGATGCGACATTTAGTGATGGGAATTTCTTCGACGGTGGTGTAGATGTTGATACAAGTACTCATAATTATCTAACATTAAAAGATCCAGAAACTGATGACTATACAACAGTTTTTGCAAATAATACAAAGCAAACACGTAAATATAAGATTAATACGAAAAACCTTAATGGAAAAGAGAATGCACCAATTTATGTTTGGGAAACACGCGGGGCAGATAAAGGACAAAGTTATGATGCAAATTGGTTTAAAAATGTCAACAAAATCATACCAAAAGATGGTGAATATGAAGTTGAAGTAAAACCGTATTCAATTGTGACCATTACAACATTAGATAAGGAATCAGAAATAGAAGACTTTGAATATCAATCACAACCAGTTGATTTATCTAAAGACACAATAATGCCATTACCATATAAGGATGATTTTGAATACGATAAATATTCTGTTGATGAAAAAGGCAGAGATTATGTTGATCGTCGTGGAGGTACACCACGTTATACAACTGACCAGACTGGCGCTTTTGAAGTTGTTAAAAAAGCAACGAAACAGCAATCTAGTGGAAGTGCAGTACGTACTGATCTGCATATTCCGGATGCAAAGGCTCATGGAAATATGCTTCAGCAAAAAATCATACATGACATCATTGGAGCAGATTGGGCAGTTTGGGGCGGTAAAGATGGATCAGCTTCAAACAGTAATCCAAACGCCACTCTCGGTGATTTCCGCTGGGTAAATTATAAAGTTTCTTATGACTTTTTATTAGATACACATACACCTGAAGTAGAAGGCAGAAGTAACTATGCTTTAATTGGGTTAAGACAAGTTAAAGCAGGAGGTTCAGATTCACATGCACCTTACAATGCACGAGTGTATTCAGATGGCAAATATGAAATTCTTAAACTTGGGAAAGTTGTAAATAGTGGGACTGTTGAAGCCTTTAATAATAATGTTTGGCATAATTTAGCATTTGAAGCGAAAGAAAATGTATTCACACTTTATCTAGATGGAGAAGAAATTGCAACCTATACGGATGAGGATTCAACTGTAATGGCTGGAAGAGTTGTAATAGGGTCAGGCTATTATGAAACCCTTTTCGATAACTTACGTATAGATACAGTTAAAGGATACTCATATGAATCAGATAAATACGACAGTGCACAAGGTAAGAAATATGATACCGAAGAAGAAGCTTTAAACAATACTGATAAATGGAATCCAATTGGGTATGTTGGTAATTGGAATTATTCACAAACAGGATATGCCCATCATAACCGTACGCTAATGACTGCTAAAACAGATATTCCAGTTTGGAACGGGGTAACTGTAGGATTCAACGACTCAACAACAGTACAAGGAACGTTGAACAAAGTATTATATACCGAAAGTTGGGGATCAAACAGTGTAAATGCCTGGGGATCAAAGGGTGAATCCTTTGAAATTAAATTTAAGGGCACTAAAATTAGGCTATATGGTATAGTGAATCCGTCAAATGGAACAGGTGATATCTATTTAGATGGAGAATTAGTCGGTGAAGCAAACTATTTAAATAATAGTGAAATTCATAAGATTGTCTGGTCTTCAGAAGATCTTGAAGACAAAGAACACACACTTAAAGTAATAGCAAAAGATAAGTATATTAGCTTTACCAAAGTAGAAATTGAGACTAGTGATCCTATACAAGTCGTTAAGAAATTAGGCGCTAATGATATTGTTAAAATAAAAGATGATGAATCACAAATAGGGAATGAAGAGAATACAGTTTATGCATTTAGAAAGAACAATGATTGGGGTTCAAATAATACAAATGCTTGGGCGAACTTTGATGATAATCCGTATATTTTAATTAACTTTACGGGTACAGGTATTGATTACCTGTCTAGGGGTGTAGAAGAGCAAAAATATAATTTTGAACTAGATGGTGTTGATATGGGTAACTTTAGGGTAAATGCTGATGGAGTGAGGTATTCCGTTAGAGGACTTGAGGAAAAACCTCATACGTTAAAAGTTTCACTAAAAGATAATGAAAGAATAGAAACCTACATGGATTACCATGGGGTCAATATCTACCATACCCCTGACCCGACTAGTAGTACTAGCAGTATGATCTTCGATTTTGAAGGATCAGGCTTCAATTTATTCGGAGCGACTCCAGATGCATTAATTGATGTGTATATCGACGATCAATTAATTGATGAGGATTTTAGAATTTATTCTAAAGGAGACAGACAAACATCCTATAACATTCGAGGCCTTAAAAATGCCAAACATACTGCTAAGGTTGTTGTGAAAGGTGGGACTTTTGTTTTAGATGGTATTGATGTTCTTACAGGAAAAAATAAAGTTGAAGTGAATAAAGAAAAACTTCAGCAATTGTATGATGAAAATAAAGAAAAAGACCATAAAAACTATACGAAGGAAAGCTGGAAAGTGTTCCATAAAGCACTTTTGGAAGCTAAGTCAGTATTAAAAAATCCACAAAGCACATTAGAGAAAGTGGTTGCTGCACAAACATCCTTACAGTCAGCAGTTGATGGATTAACTGAAAACTAGCTATGAAAGAGTTATAGATATTCCTGATTTAAAAAGTTGTAGATTACCTTATCGTTATTTATACCGTTTATTATCTGTTCAGGGCAGCGTAAATATTGATGAATGGAAATATGGACTCTCTCAAAGTAATTTAGCAACAGATTATACAGGTTGGTCTTTTTGGGGATGGAGATCCAAGGAGCAACCGCCATTTTCACAGTCATCCTCAAACGAATTTTTTACACTGCTTAAAGTAGAAAAGTAAATAATATATAAAAGAAAAAGATCACTTCCGATTCAAAAATCAAATAGGAAGTGATCTTTTTTTGTAAAAAAACAATTACTAATTCAAAAGCGTAAGTTTTTCAGTGCCCTCGTAAATTTGCCTGATTTCGACATTCTGGAAGAATTATAGTACCCATTATTTTATTAGTATAAGTGAGGGCAATAACTCTTATATTAAGGAGTTTCTTTTTGTATAATTTCCCAAAAATATCGAATAATGATAATTAATACAACTTACATTAAAAGGAGTA
Organism: Metabacillus bambusae; assembly: GCF_017497975.1. Lineage (GTDB taxonomy): Bacteria > Bacillota > Bacilli > Bacillales > Bacillaceae > Metabacillus > Metabacillus bambusae. Next base: position 43,881 of record NZ_JAGDEL010000034.1, read on the forward strand.
TTTTAATGATATCAAAATGGTTCTTTCGATCTAAAAAGAAACATAAGAAAAAAGAAATTATCCATGAGATGGGGTTTCAGGAGGGAAACCATAAGCTTCAGCAAGACCTGGATCAAATGTTACACCAGATCAAGAAAGACCTTGGAAATAGTCCAGATGTAATTGTCCGTACGTTTCAAATAGCAAGAGGTTCACAAAATCAGGTTGCGGCCGTCTACATGGAAGGCCTGACCGATAAGGAGAAAATCAATGATTTTGTAGCACGTTCTTTATTGATCGACCCCGTTGATGACGCATTACCGCAATCGGTCGATTCACAGAATATCTTTGACTTTATCAAGACTAGAGCATTGACTGTTGGCGATGTAAAAGTTCAGAGTGACTGGAATAGCATGATGTATTCCATTTTATCAGGAGACATCATCGTCTTGGTCAATGGCTTCAACAGTTGCATCACCGGAAATCTTCGGGGCGGCGAGCAAAGAAGTATATCGGAACCCGAATCTGAGATAAATATTCGTGGTCCAAAAGATAGTTTTACTGAATCAATCGGAACCAATATTTCTCTGATACGTCGGAGAATGAAAAGCCCGAATCTTTGGTTAGAATCAATGCGAATCGGTAATATATCACAGACCGAAGTTGCCATCATGTACCTTAAAGGAATTGCAGAAGATCAGCTTGTGGAAGAAATGAGACGACGCTTAAAAGACATTAGAATAGATGCCATCCTAGAGTCGGGATACATCGAAGAGTTGGTTCAGGATCAGACATATACACCCTTTCCGACTGTTTATAATTCGGAGCGGCCAGATGTGGTTGCAGGCAATTTACTAGAGGGGCGGATTGCGGTGTTGGTTGACGGAACTCCAAACACCTTAATTTTACCGACCACCTTTTCGCAATTTTTTAAAGCTGCGGAGGATTACTACCAAAGGTTCGATTTTACTGTATTTATGAGAATTATCCGCTATTTAAGTTTTTTTATTGTAATATTGTTGCCGTCCATATATATTGCGGTGACTGCCTATCATCACGAAATGGTTCCGACGCCTCTGGTGATTAACTTATTGGCCCAGCGCGAAGGGGTTCCGTTTCCTGTTGTTATAGAAGCATTATTGATGGAGATTGCATTTGAAATTATGCGGGAGGCTGGCACTCGCATGCCTCGGGCCGTAGGACAAGCGGTCTCCATCGTCGGGGCTGTAGTACTGGGGCAAGCGGCAGTCCAAGCAGGTGTAGTGACTGCAATGATGGTAATCATCGTTTCTTTAACGGGAATTGCAAGTTTTACCATGCCTGGTTTTACCCTCACTACCACAGCTAGGTTGATTCGGTTTCCTATGATGCTTGCAGCGTCCACCTTGGGTTTTTACGGGATTATCATAGCTGTGATTCTACTAGTAGCTCACATGACTAGTTTACGATCTTTTGGAATTCCGTATTTATCTCCGTTCGCTCCGTTTGGTCTAAAGCATCAAAAGGATACGATTTGGCGTTCGCCTTTTAAGTCGGCGATTACGCGTCCTCGTTTATTTGACTCTAATCAAATGTCCTCCTTGCAAAAGGATAAGGATCCTTTATCCGATCAAAACGATAAAACATCAGAAGGGATGAGAACATCGTGAAAATTAGAACGGGGGTTCTTTCACTAATGATTCTTTGTATGTTTTCCTTGGCAGGTTGTTGGAATTATCGTGAGCTAAATGAATTGGCGTTTCCCTTGGCTATGGGAATCGATAAAGTACCGCATCAAGACGAATACCGCTTCTCGTTTCAGATTGTAAACGCCAGAGAAATCGCGGGACAAAAAGGAGGAGGTGGAGTTGTACCGGTTGTTGTATACTCCGGCACAGGAAAAACCTTACTGGAAGCAGTCAGAAAAGCATCGAAAAAAGTGCCTCGAAGGATCAGTGGTCAACATATGAGGGATTTGATTATTGGGGAAGAATTGGCAAGAGAAGGAATGGAAGAGGTGTTTGATTTGATGGAACGGGATCCTGAACCACGCTTAACGACGAGAGTTTTTATCGCGAGGGACTCAGACGCGGAGACGATCTTGAAGACTCTCACTCCGATTGAAAACATTCCAGCCAATGCTATCCTTGGAAAACTAAAAACAACAGGAAAAGTATTTGCAGAGAATTACGAAGTAGAGATCGATGATGTCATCCGGGGGTTGCTAACCAAAGGAGGCGGCCCAGTGGTCAGTGGAATAAAACTCAGCGGAGAAACTCAAATCGGACCTAATAGATCGATTTTGGAGCAGTCCGATGTTCCTGCTGAATTGACTGTCAGCGGTATGGCCCTCTTTAAAGAGGGCAAGCTGGTGAAGTGGATGGAAGACGGTGAAGCCCGGGGGATTTCATGGATTAACAATAAAGTGAATAGTACTATTGTTAACCTAGACTGCGAAAATAAAAAGGATGCCATCTCGATTGAAATTATTAGCTCCAAGACCAAAATCAAAGCAGAAATTAAGGGGGAACAACCATTAATAAGCATAAATATTCGTGAAACTGGCGCTGTGATGGAAGCTATGTGTTCAATTAATTTATCAAAATCAGAGGAACTTCGGAAACTGGAACAGCAGTGGAATGAAAAAGTGAAGGATGAAGTGGTAAGGGCAATCAAGGAGGCACAAGATCTGGAGACCGATGTCCTGGGTTTTGGGGAAGCGGTTGAAAGGGCGAATCCTAAGGCGTGGAAGAAGATGGAGAAGGAATGGGACAAAATTTTTGCGAAATGCGAGGTTGAGGTGAAGGTCGAATCGAAGGTACGGCGTTCGGGGGAGATAACTAAGCCTTATTTATTCGATCTAAAGAAATAATGTGCAGTGAAAACGGTGGTGGATAAAGTGGAAAAAGCGAAAATCAGTCCGGGACAATTGTTTACGTTAATCGTACTGTTTGACATGGGAACCGCGATAATACGTGTTCTGGCAATAAAAGCGGAAAAAGATGCCTGGTTGGCTATTCTACTAGGTTCAGTAGGCGGATTGGTTATATTTTTTGTTTACACCTCACTTTATCGTTTATATCCTAGGCTTCCACTCACCGGTTACATGAGAGTGATTCTGGGAAAATGGCTCGGATGGCCCTTGGGTTTATTATACATTCTTTTTTTTATCCATGGAGCAGCAAGGGATGTACGTGAAGGAGGAGATTTGCTTATAAGTTCAGTGTTGGACCAAACTCCAGTTTTAGTAGTCAATGTTGTTATGATATTGTCTATCGGGTACGTCCTGAACAAAGGAATTGAAGTGTTGGCAAGAACGGCCCAAGTTTTTTTGGTTATTTTGGCGATATTGGCGCTGGTGAGTAACTTCCTCATGTTTTTTTCCGGAATAATCGAGATTGACCGACTGCTTCCGGTTTTGGGTAATGGGTTGGGTCCCGTGTTAAAAATAACATTTAAACAGACAATTGAGTTCCCGTATGAAGAATTAATTTGTTTCACCATGCTGCTGCCTTACTTGAATCAATCGCAAATGGGGATTCGGGCAGGATTCGCCGCTGTGTTGATTAGCGGGCTTATTCTCAGCTACTCTAGTGCAATAAATATCGCCGTACTCGGGACTGATATTTCCGGACGAGCCACTTTCCCTCTGTTGTATACGGTCAGTTTGATCAATATCGGTGAGTTTATTCAGAGACTGGACGTATTTGTTGTTCTGACGTTAATTATCGGCGATTTTTTTAAAGTCGCTATCTTTTTTTATGCTGGAGTGATGGCGGCTTCAGATGTGTTTCAAATCCGGGACTATCGGAAGCTCGTTCACCCGATCGGGATCATCATTTTATTTATATCAATGATGCTTTCCGGCAACTTTGCGGAGCAAATCGAAGAAGGAGACGTTTTATTAGTTACTGTTTTTTTGATGTTTGGAGTGGGTATACCGATCTTCTTATTAGTGGTAGCAATGGTGCGTGGAAAATTCAAATCTGATCATGATTTTAAATAAATAAAGTTTGAAAAGGGTAATAAATCGAAGTGGAAAAGGCGGTGGATAAAGTGGAAAACTCGAAAATTAGTCCAGGGCAATTGTTCTCGTTAATTATATTGTTTGACATGGGGACTGCACTGGTGGTCAGTTTGGGAATAATGGCGGAAAAAGACGCTTGGTTGGCCATTCTGCTGGGGGCTGCTGGCGGATTATTCCTTTTTTTTGTTTATACTTCACTTTTTCGTCTTTATCCAGATCTTCCACTCACCACTTACATGAGAGAGATTTTGGGCAAATGGATTGGATGGACTTTAGGGCTGTTTTACATTCTTTTCTTTCTCTATGGAGCGGCAAGGGATGTACGTGATGGAGGAGATTTGCTTGTCAGTTCGGTGTTGGATCAAACGCCAACAATCGTGATCAGTTCTGTTTTAATCATATCGGTCGCATACGTCTTAAACAAGGGGATTGAAGTTTTGGCAAGAACGGCACAAATTTTTTTAGTCATTTTGGTAATATTGGCACTGCTGAGCAACTTGCTTTTGCTTTTATCAGGTACAGTCGAGATTAACCGACTGCTTCCGGTCTTGGGCAATGGTTGGGGCCCTGTGATTAAAACCTCATTGAAACAGACAATTGAATTCCCTCACGGTGAAGTGATTTGCTTTACAATGCTGCTACCCTATTTGAATAAACCGAAAAAGGGGGTTCGGGCAGGGTTCGCCGCTGTGTTGATTAGCGGACTCATTCTCAGCTATTCCAGTGCGCTGAATATCGCCGTGCTCGGGACAGATATCGTCGGACGGACCACCTTCCCCATGTTGTACATGATAAGTTTGATCAATATCGGTGAGTTTATTCAGAGACTGGACGTATTTGTCGTTCTGACATTGATTATCGGAGATTTTTTTAAAGTCGCTATCTTTTTTTATGCGGGAGTGATGGCAGCAGCAGATGTGTTTCAAATCCGGGACTATCGGAAGCTCATTCTGCCTATAGGGCTTCTCATTTTACTTATTTCAATGATGATTACCGGCAGTTTTGCAGAACATATTGAGGAGGGGAATTTAGCCCTGCAGACAGTTTTTGTTCTGTTTGGAACGGTCATCCCTTTAGCCTTATTGTTGGTTGGTGGATTACGGAGACGGTTCAAATCTGATCGGTGATGCATGCGTTTAACAGTTACCTTTTCTCTATGAAATGAAGAACTATTGGTTTTGATAACACATAAAGCATAACCAGGGAAATGGTAACTATTTCATCATTTGTCATGAATGTGAAAGGAGAAATGATATTTGTAAGGGAAACATGGAGAGGCAATTTTACTAGCAGATCCATCATTATAACAAAGCAAACACTTAGTATAAAAAGCATAAGAGAAAGATTGAATATTCGCAAGATGATCTCAGCCTCCAATTATCTATTCGATACGTTTTGTTTTGTTGATATCATTTATTATTATGATAACTATTCGCCGATTTCATTCATTGCCGGGGTATCAAAAACATAGGTCCCATTAGTAGGAGCTCCACATGCTTATCAAGCTAATCTAATTAACCCTAAAACGAAAATTTCATCCCTCTATAGTTTTTAATGAGTAGCACAAATTTCTTGAATTGATGGTGATGGGGTTTCTTTCCACTAACAGATATACAAAAAAGAAGTTAGAAGAAATGGAACAAGAAGAATCTTCTATTATAGGGCGCGTTTATTTAGGAACGCGTCTATTTCCTGTATATCGCTATATTATCAGGGAGATGTGATTGCCTGTGGTCTTGGGGTCATAGAAAGGGAGTACATAGGGCTTTATGATATTGTAACTGATATTAATTTTAGGAATCGAGGATTCGGCGAACAGTTGATATTGAATTTATTAAAATGGGGGAAAGAAAATGGAGCTAAAAACAGTTATCTAGCAGTTCTATTGAATAACGACTCTGCATTAAGACTATATTCAAAAATTGGATACTCTGAAATTTATAAGTATTGGTATAGAGTTAAAGAAAATGTTTAATAGAAAATACTTAAATATTCCATAATAAGGTGTTTATTAGTAATTAAGATAAGAGTCTTTTTTATAGAAAAAAGATTGAGTTGAACGCCTAGATTTGAAATAACTTGAAATGGGACAGTTTAACATAAATGAAAATCATTATAAGAAATGTTTCGATATGTAGGGAGATGTGTTTAACAAACTACGAAAATTATAAAAAACACTCCCTTAATGCTCTAACAGCCTTTTACGATATGCCGACGGATTCATCCCATAACAAGTAGTAAATTGTTTTGTAAAATAGAAGGGGCTTGCAAAGCCTACTTCATTTGCGATCTCGGAAATGGGTAACTGGGTGAATTCTAGTAGTTTTGCTGCATGGCGCAATCTAATTGATAAAAGTGTTGCCATTATAGATGTGCCGACTTGTTCTCGGAATAAGTGGGATAGTCGTGAAGGGGAGAGACAGACATGATCAGCTAAGGATTGAATTGTATGCGCCTCTCTTAACTCTTCATTCAATATATGAACAACCTGTTGCACTCTGTAATCTATTTTGTTTGCTTTTGTGGTTTGTAGCCATTGATTGATAGCCAATAAAATTTCTTCAAGTGCATTCATCGATAACTCCAAAGAAAACTCTTGAAGCAAACGATTATCACGAATCATTCGCTGAAAGCTATTATTAACACGTTCTTGTAGCTGTATATTATTAATTGGAAAATAGATAAAGCCTTTTGTTGTTTCAGGAAGAGTAAGTAATTCTATCCAAGTAGGTCTTGGAAGAAAATGAGCCCAAAAGAATTCCCAGTGATTGTTATTAGATCCATATTGATGAGCGGTTTTTGGTTTTAAAATGGCTAGATCACCTGCTTTTACATGCTGTTCATGACCGTCCACACTAAACAAACCTTCCCCAGAAAGAGTAAACGTTATTATCCACTCTTTCGCTCCATTTGATCGAGTGACCTTGTATTCATTTGACTGATGATAATGATCTGAAAAAAGAACCCCAGGTGATGAAGCATTTTTAAAAATAGCAGGATTGTTATGGTTTATAGTCATTCTCTCTATTCCTTTCATTTTGAGATCTCCCTATAATTTAATTATAGCAATTATTAATAAAAAAGAGGTGGATGATGGTGGAGATTATTACAGAGGCACAAAAAGAACAGTTTGATTCAGAAGGATATTTGATTGTAAAAGGACTATTTTCAAGCGAGGAAATTGAGCAGTTAAAAAATCGGTTTATGCAAATACATTCCGAAGGACCAATACCGGGTTATTTTTCACCACTTTCAGAGGAAGAAGCAAAAGGCGATATATTGAAGATGTATCCAAGGATCATGCACCCTCATAAAATCGACTCACTATCTATGAAGTACTTGTTGGATGTAAGGCTGTTTTCAATTCTGACAAAACTACTTGAAGAGGAGCCACTTGCAGCACAAAGTATGTTTTATTATAAGCCCCCAAGTGCAAAGGGGCAGGCACTTCATCAGGATAATTTTTATTTAAAGATGGAACCAGGAACATGTATTGCAGCCTGGACCGCAATTGATCCATCTAATGAAGAAAACGGTGGACTATATGTGGTTCCTAATTCACAGCATGCTGAAATTCAATGCCCTCATAGAGCTGACCCAGAGAAATCGTTTACTCGTGAAGAGGTCGATATACCAGATGGGCTCCAACCAATACCTGCAATCCTGGAGCCAGGCGATGTGTTGTTTTTTAATGGGAATGTAATTCATGGATCTTATCCAAATACTTCAAAAGACAAATTTCGCCGATCGTTTATTTGTCATTATGCTGGGATTTCCACCACAAAAGCAGGAAATTTCTACAAACCTCTGTATAAACAGGATGGTACGCCTGTTACGGATATTGAAACGACAGAATCGAATCCATGTGGTACGGAATTTACCCAAGCGGAAATACATTAACCTATATTAGGAAAAGGTGGAAAGATGAATAAAATAAATAATGGAAGCAGTGCTCCACCACGTTTAGATATTCAACAATCATGGTGGGCGATGAATGGGATAGGAAATGGCGTACGAGAATGGATAACAGAAGAAAAGGTAGAAAAAATTGCCGAAGCAGGCTTTACAGGGATTAATGGTTTTCTTCCACCTCAAGATAAACAGGAGGAGTGGCACCACTTACTTGAAAAGTATCAGCTTAGCTTTAGCATTAGTGCCTATCCGTGGAATCGTGAAGATTTATCAATTCTTTTAAAGCAAGCACAAGACTTTGGCGTTCAGCATGTCAATTCGCAAGTGATGGATAGTTTTGTTATCGGTGAAGAGGCTGTACAGCTGCTAAAAGGGTTAACAGAGGAAGCTGAACGGTTTGGTACCCCTCATTTTGTAGAAACACATAGAGGAAGAATTACACAGGATTTGTTGCGCACGGTAGATTATGTGAAAGCGATTCCTAATTTAAGTCTCACAATTGATTTTTCTCACTATGTTGTCGCTGGAGAGATGGTCGGGGATATCTTTAGAGCAGAGCCGTTTTTAAATGAATTGTTACAGCGTTGCGGGTGTATTCATGGGAGAGTATCAAATGGTGAACAGGTGCAAGTAGATATTGGACCAAATGGAGAGCATCCGATGCTGAATCGTTTTAAAGGTTGGTGGAAACAAGGGATGGAAAAATGGCTGATGGATGCGAGAGTTGGAGATATTTTCCCATTCGTATGTGAATTGGGTCCACCAGGATATGCAATTACGAAAAACAGCTATAGTAAAGGGAATATGGAGGAAATTTCCGATCGATGGGAGCAATCTCTATTACTTAAACGAATTGCCGAAGAACAATGGGCAGAATGTGTGAAAGGGTTAGAGGAATAGAAAGTAAACTTTATAAAAAGTAACTAAGAAAAACGAGTGTAAATTTAGAATGAACTGTACCCAATCAAATAGACAATTTAAAAAAAGAGTAGCCACATAAGAGGTGACTTCATCATTAGGCGAGGCTGCTTTAAAAAGTAGACAGAAATGTGGAGGTATGGTGCTACTACTTGAGGTAAGTTACGATAAGTTCAGGTATGATTATTGAGTTCTAAGTGTAATAAATAAAAGCTACAATCTTTTTGAATATAAAAAGTTTGTAGCTTTTTATTATGAAAAGAACACCTTTATACTGGAATTAATAATAGGGTGATATCATGAAGTAGACCAAAACACCAGTGAAGCTTACATATAGCCAGATCGGCATCGTCCAACGAGCAATTTTCCGATGCTTTTCTACTTGCATATTCAAGCCCCTTCCTAGCGTAATAAGTGCAAGTGGTACAATTGCTGCCGCCAGGAAAATATGAGTGATCAAAACAAAATAGTAGATACTCTTTAATAATCCTTCCCCGCCATAGCTAGTTGATTCAGCCATTGAATGGTAGGTCAAATAACTAATACAAAATAAAAATGTTGTCGTGAATGCCGCGATAATGAAACGGCGATGCAGATTAATGTTTTTTTGCCTGATTGTAATCAATGCAAGAATAAGAAAAAGAAATGTAAAGGTGTTAAAAATGGCATTCATTAACGGTAATACAGTTAATTCTATTCCCAAAATGCTACCATCATTGCTTTTGGGCAAAAAATACGTTCCGATTATCACACCTACAATGACAATTGACAAGGTCCAAATCAATGAATTGTAATTTCGCTGTTTCACAGAATGATTATTACTCATGTTATTTGCTCCTAAAATAATAGTGGTTTTCTTAAGAATAAATAAAGAAATAGCAAAGATCAAATTATTTTTATTATAATAACGAATTTGTCATTATCTCGACAAAAAAGTATTTTATCAATTTGTTGCAAAGTTAAACCTATAGCATAAGTAACCAAGTGCTAGAATGAAGTTGTTTGAGTATGTCATTTTCATTTACCTTTTTCTCATAAGAAACGTGTAAATTCCTCAATCGTTTAATATTTTATAAGAACAAAAGATAGTTTACTGGAAAATAGTTATGTAAACAAATACCTTATAAGTAGATCGGACGTGCTAGAATGTCAATATAAAAACTAATAGAAGCAGCAAATAAGTTTACACTAGATGAAGAATACATTGGAGTATCAGAAGAAAAGCGACAACAATTTATTTAACGATTCCCAATCGAGACTTTGTCTGAAATGACTATTGCAGGTATGCTGATACCTCGACAAGAGAGGTGTTCATTTTGGTGGCATAGGCAGTGGTAATGCCTCGAAGTTTGGGATTTATCGAAGTGGCATTGGAGAGTACTGTATGGGTGCGTCGACCCCTAAAAAAATCTTACTAAAAAAAGACCAGGAATATGTTTATTTATCCTGATCCATTGGCTATTATTGAAGGTCAATTGTTTGTGTTTCTGTTCCCCAGAAACCAGATTGTACTTGGAGCTGGTATGCCGCTTTGGCATCAGCTACATCAAAAACAACCTTCCCACGATTTTCAAGATTTGGATTAATTTCTTCTAAGAAAAATCCTTTTCCTGCTTCATTCGCGTAAAGTGTTGCAGAATCATCTGCATTATATTCTGTATCCCCTTGAAGTAACTTAAAGAAGGATGAATCTGTCATGATTGCTTCTTTTCCTTCATTTTTTACTGTGACATCAAGAATTAAATAGGTTCCGCTTGCGTTTTGTCCAAATTCGCCACCAACATTATTTGCAGTTGACTTCCCATGAACAGTAAATACAACATCGCCAACTTTTACGGCATCACCAATTTTATATGTTTTTGTTTCTTCCTGCTTTTCACCTTCAGCTGCATCTGTTCCTTCTTCAGTTTCTGGAGGTGCAGCATCTCCAGCATCGTTTGCTAAGTCGGTATCATCTTCACCGCCACCAGTAGCGATAGCTATCACCAAGATTACCGCAATAGCCCAAAACCACCAACGTCTATAAAAAGGCTTCTTTATTCTTTCTTTTGCCATATTCAAGTCACACTCCTAATTTGAATTATGTTTGACTTACATATAGGTTTTACAGGAATGAAATAAATTATTTAAGAATTTGCTGTTAATTAATTTCAATAATTTATGCAGATAATAAAACAATTATAGTAAATTGGGTTAGCTGAAGAAATTAGTAACATGTTATGATAGGTACAGTTAAGGAATTGGATTTAATTGGATATTTTTATGTTACTATATAAATCCCTTTTTAAATGATTAAAATGGTTATTGTATATCTTTAAGAGAATTGATTCATTTTTATTGTATAAGGAGATAAAAAATGTTTGATGTGATTATAATTGGTGCAGGTCAAGCTGGCCTTTCTATTGGATATCATCTTTTGAAGCAAACGAAAAACTTTTTAATAATAGATCAAAGTAAGAAAATCGGTGATACTTGGAAGAATCGTTATGATTCCTTAGTATTATTTACTATTAGAGAATTTAGTTCTTTACCTGGTTTACAAATAAAGGGTGATCCTCAGGGGTTTCCAACTAAAAATGAAGTTGTTGAATACTTGGACCTTTATGCAAGGACGTTTGAGTTACCAATTCAAATGGAAACGAACGTTCAATCTTTGGAAAAACAAGAAAATACCTTCATTATTATCACGGAAAAAGAAACCTTGCATTCAAAACAGGTTATCATTGCAACTGGACCTTTTCAATTACCCTCCATTCCATTAATCTCAAGGAATCTTTCTAATAATGTGTTTCAAGTTCATTCATCTGAATATAAAAATGCTAGCCAATTACTACCTGGAAATGCACTTATAGTTGGAGGAGGGAATTCTGGTGCACAAATTGCGGTAGAGCTTTCTTCTTCGAGAGAGGTGCATTTATCCATAAGCAAAGAAATTCGTTTTCTACCTTTATCTTTCTTTGGAAAGAGTATTTTTTGGTGGTTCAAGAAACTCGGGATATTAAATGCTACTGCAGAATCATTTATCGGAAAAAGGATTCGTGGTAATGTTATTATCCCCTTATAGTGGACAGTAAAAAGAAAGGATTGTACTGTCTTCTATGGAGGGGATTTTTTCATGGGGAAAATTAGAACAACCTATACAAAAGAAATTAAGCTAAAAGCGATTAATT
>NZ_JAGDEL010000035.1 GCF_017497975.1 Metabacillus bambusae
ACGCCATCTTTCAATTTTGAACCATGCGGTTCAAAATGTTATCCGGTATTAGCTCCGGTTTCCCGGAGTTATCCCAATCTTACAGGCAGGTTACCCACGTGTTACTCACCCGTCCGCCGCTAATCTCAGGGAGCAAGCTCCCATTGATTCGCTCGACTTGCATGTATTAGGCACGCCGCCAGCGTTCGTCCTGAGCCAGGATCAAACTCTCCAATAAAGTGTTTGATATAGCTCATAAGTTTGTACTATAATAGTACGTTGTTTTGTTAATTAAAAATTAACGTTGGCACGCTTGGTTTTGTTTAGTTTTCAAAGATCATTTATTGTCGTTTCGTTCAGAAGCGACCTTATTAATATAACACTTTAAATTTTATAAGTCAACATCTTTTTAAAAGTTTTTTCAAAACAAGATGTTAGCATTTCAGCCGCTCGTTAGCGACGAATAATAATATAACATTTCTTTTTATTACGGTCAACTATAATTCTAAACTTTTTTCTTTATTATTTGATATCTTATAAAACAAACATAAAAGAAGTTCTCTTCTCTCCTTTAGCGCTCTGAATTTTGTCATATCACCCCTTCCTACAATTTCTGCCTTATCCAATAACGCCCTTACCTCCATCAATTCATTACAAAGAAGATCCACTAATTGTACCCTCTCTTTTTCACTAAACAAATAATAAATCACTTTCTCCCTCCTTAATATTCATCAATCATTATTTCTAATAAATTTCTTTTCTAATCATTTTCATTAAAGGCCAAGCATAAACTTGTCACAAGAGTAAGTAGGACGAGGGGGACCATTATGAACCAGTTTCATGTCATTCATATGAAGAAAATTAAGCAACTTGCACTGATTATGATAGCAGCTTTTTTTACTGCGGGAATTTTATATGTTGAAAATGTATTAAATTACCCTGTTTTTTCTACCTCTGATGGACCAAAAGCTATTTATAGAGGTGAAACAAAAAACAATGAGGTAGCATTAACCTTTGATATTAGCTGGGGTGATGTAAAGGCTGAACCTATACTAGATACGTTAAAAAAACAAAATATTAATAACGTAACATTTTTTCTGTCCGCTTCCTGGGCAGAAAGACATCCAGATATAGTTAAACGTATTGTTGAGGAAGGCCATCAAGTGGGAAGTATGGGATATGCCTATAAAAATTACAAGGATCTCGAACCAAATGAAATAAGAAGAGACTTATCAATGGCACAGGAAGTTTTTACAGAATTAGGTGTAAAGGATGTTACATTGTTACGACCGCCTAGTGGAGGCTTTAACAAAGAAGTACTTTCTATGGCTGAAAAACATGGTTACAGTGTTGTTCATTATAGTATTGATTCAGATGATTGGACGAATCCTGGCGTTGAAGTGATTGTAAAAAACACCACATCTAAAATAAAGGGTGGGGATATCGTTCTTTTACATGCTTCAGATTCAGCTAAACAAACAAATAAGGCTTTACCACTTATCTTAAACGAATTGAAAAAGAAAGGATTAAAAAATGTTTCTGTCGGTGATATCATCGCCAATGCAGATGCAAAGTCTTCTGAAGTTAAATGAAAATGGAAAGAGCTAGCCTAAGCTAGCTCTTTTTTGATTTAATAAATTTAGGTAACATTAATAGTTGATACGCATTACAAACCTGTATAGGGATTAGCATAAGTAATAACCAATCCTTCTCATTTACTCTTAAGGCAGGAAACCATTCGATGGTTGTAACCACAATCATAAAAAAGAGAGCAGGAATAAACGCCTCTTTATTTGTGTTCGACCTTTTTATTAATGCGATGATTACTCCTAAAATAAACACATAGAACGCCAAAAGTAGATAAGGGATAATTGTTTCATTTCCCTCTGCAAAAAGCTGAAATCTGAAATAGATTAAATCGAATAAAACAAAAGCAATTAATATGATTTGAGCTAAATTCCACATTGAAACAGAACGAAAAATCCCCAAGCCAAACCTATGTACTGTTAAGTAAGCAAAAAAGCCCATTTGACTAATTACACTAAAAATTAATCCAACTCCAAAAAGCCAGAATAAAATTGAAACAATCTCAACTAAATTAAAACTTATAAATAATTCTTTATATTCTGACCACTTTAACGCAAATCCAATAATTCCTGTTGTTAGACCACCAACAAGTAATGTACTTAGAAAGAAACGAACCCAATTTCGACTATTCACTACATTATCCTCCATCATGTTACTCCTATTGATTTTACCAATCATTTATTAAAAATACCACATCATAAGCATTTTCCTCGTATAAATTCTCTTAACTAATTCAAAATATAAATAGCAAAACGTAAATAGAAAGGGGCTAGGATTACCATGAAGAGATACTCGCTCCTCATGATTGTATCAATGACTATTATTTGTTTAACGATCTCAGGATGTGCACCTAAAGAAGAAGCAGGACAGGTAGATTACGAAGAAACAAAAAAGATGGTTGTTGATATATTAAAGACTGATGATGGAAAAAAGGCCCTCCAAGAAGTGATGAAAGACGAAGAAATGAAGCAAGTTCTTATAATGGATCAAAAAGTTGTAACTGAAACCATTCAAACAACATTAACATCTGATAAAGGGGCAAAATTTTGGCAAAAGGTCTTTGAGGATCCTAAATTTGTGGAGAGCTTTGCAAAAAGTTTAAAAGAAGAGCACGAAAAAGTAATAAAGGGATTGATGACAGACCCTGAATATCAAAAATTACTTATAGAGGTTTTACAAGATCCTGAAATGGAAAAAAGTATTCAAACCTCTATGAAAAGCCAGGAATTCAGGAAGCATCTTCAAGAATTGATCATGGAGACCCTATCTAGTCCTTTATATAAAGCAAAAATCCAAGATACTTTATTAAAGGCTGCTGAAGAGGCTGGGCAAGGTGGTAGCGGTCAATCTTCCGGAGGTGAAAGTGGCCAAGAATCAGGTGAAAGTCAAGAGCAAGGCGGAGGAAGCGGTGGTAGCTAATAACATTCCCGCACCTTGTTTAGCAGAAACAACTTCTTAACACTGAATTACTTGTCATTTAAAAAAGCGCTCAATGAGCGCTTTTTTAAGCTTTTACAGGTATGATATTTGTAACCTGCTTAGCGATGGATTGATAAATTTGTCCCGTTGGATGATCCTCTCCATACACTGATGGAGCAAAGTCATCATCATTCCAGTCAGGCTGCTGTAATGGAATCTTCCCAATAAGTGGAACGCGAAGCTCTTCAGCAAGCTTTTCTCCTCCACCACGACCAAATACATATTCCTTCTCACCAGTCTTTTTACTTTCAAAATAAGCCATATTTTCAATGACACCAACAATTTCATGATCTGTTTGAATGGCCATTGCCCCCGCTCTTGCCGCTACAAAAGCAGCAGTAGGGTGTGGAGTTGATACGATGATTTCTTTGCATGATGGAAGCATTGAATGCACATCTAAGGCAACGTCTCCAGTTCCAGGTGGTAAATCTAATAATAGGTAATCAATTTCTCCCCATTCCACCTCATTAAAGAAATTATTAAGCATTTTACCTAACATAGGGCCTCTCCAAATTACAGGAGCATTATCCTCAACGAAAAACCCCATTGAAATGACCTTCACTCCAAACCTTTCTACTGGGATAATTTTCTCCCCACGTACAACTGGTCTTTTCGTGATTCCCATCATATCAGGTACACTGAAACCATAAATATCAGCGTCAATTAATCCTACCTTTTTACCTAAACGCGCGAGCGCAACAGCAAGATTAACTGAGACCGTAGATTTCCCAACCCCACCTTTTCCACTTGCAATTGCCAAGAAGGTCGTTTTACTACCTGCAGATAATAAAGAATCAGATTGATTAGTAGTAGAATCCTGATATGCAGCAATCGTTTCTTGCGGAAGTTCATGGAAGCGAAGGCCTACTGATTCAGCTCCCGCTTCTTTAATCTTCTCAACAATTTGCTGCTGTAATTGAAGCTGTTCAGCCGTATTCGTTTTAGATATGCCTATTTTTAAGCTAACATGCGATTTTTCTTGTTTTATTTTTATATCTTCAATCGCATTTAGCTCTTCTAACGATTTATGTAAAAAAGGATCTTGTAATTGTCCGATGATTTGTCTTAATTCTTCTTCTCGCAGCATATTTACCACCCTTTTGATTTCGTTTACATAAATTATAACATAATTATCATCTTTCCTAAGTTACTAACCTTGAAAAGTTATGTCTTATTATTCAGGCGGATTTTTTTCATTCGAGAAGTATCGTAAAATACCGTTATATATTGATGCTGCAACTTTTTCTTGATATTCATCTGTAGACAGTAAATTTTCCTCTTGAGGGTTTGATAGAAATCCTACCTCTACTAATGCACCAGGTTTCTCTGTATTTTTAAGTAAATAGATCCCATCGATCGGTTTTGCTTTACGTTCAGTATTCTCAAGGTTTCTGCGTAGCTCATCTTGAATATATTTTGCTACGTTTTCATTTTCAATAAATTTACCGTGAAAAAAGGTTTGAGCACCACTCCATCTAGAAGAGGGAATAGCATTTAAATGTATACTTAAAAATAAGTCAGCATCAGATTCATTAATAATTTTAACGCGATTCTTCAAATCCTCTGCTTTTCTTCTACTGTAACCCGAAGTATCTTCATCAGCTAAATCTACATCTTCTTCTCTAGTTAATAGCACCAGCGCACCTTGTTCTTGTAAATAATCTCTTATTTTCAGTGAAATGCTTAACGAAATGTCTTTTTCTAATGATGAGTTTCCTACAGCTCCACCATCTGGTCCACCATGGCCTGGATCCAGATAAATAACCTTTCCTGTAAGTGGCAGATTCCATGATTCCCATGATTTATTATTGGTGAATTGCCACTGGAAAAGGATTAATAACAATACAAACCCCGCTATAAAGCCAAGCCATTTTATTTTTTTATTCATTTTATTCCCTCCTGCTCGTCCTATCTTCTTCAATATATGGGACAATTAGGAGGAATATGATAATGAAGTGATCGAACTTATATCTTAATGCAACCTCAATTTATATCGTTTTTCCCCTTTAGTAAACCCAAGTTTCCACCATGATTGAATATAATATTCACATGCAAAATAAACTTCTCCAAAGGAGATATCTTTCTCATTCAAATTACCCCAGTTAATAAAATAATCATATAAATCATCAATTAATCGTTTTTCCTCCAACTGACATCTTTTATTAGCTGTCTGCATCGATTCACCATAGTATCCAAAACGGCTATACTTTGCACCAAGCAAAAATGCCTCAATCGCAAAATCAATACACCCATCTTCAATAACTTCCTTTTTACCTTTTTCTGCAAAGCTTCCAAAGCTACCTTCAATACCACTCTTTATTTCTGTTAAAGAAAGCTCCCTAAGCATTCTTTTCTCATATTTTAATTCTTTTTGGTGTCTCTTCTGCTTCAAAGAGATAATATCATTCATAATAGAAGCCTCCCTTTACTTTTATTGTTTAACCGTCTATATTTATCATTCGAGAAATCTCTTCCAATTTTTTTAAAAAATAACTATTGATATGCATGTTTCATTTATCAAGAAATTTGTTCCGAAGGCACCAAAATAATCTGTTCGATAAAAATAGGAATTAAAAAAGGGAAAAACCACACGGATAACCGCAGATTTTTCCCTTCTTTTTTCACTATTATATTTTTTATTTATTTACCTCTGCTAAATTTGATACCTGTGAAGGAGTTAGAGCACCTTCATAAATACGTAATTCATCTAATAATCCCTTGAATGGAGTATCCCAATAGTTAACACCTAAACTAAAGTTAGAATTCGTAGATGTAAATATATTTGGGAAGTTTGTTCCCGTAAACTTTTGAACACCATTAACATAGACATTAATCGTACCGTTATCAACTGAAAAAGCCAAATGTGACCATTCATCATTATTAATCTTCATACCCGCTGTAGCATCATACCAAGTACTACTGCCCGACCATACCATGGTATTGCCATTTGCTGGTCCATTCGGAACTAGACTCAACCAGTTGTTACTATCTCTAGCTCCAAAGAAAGTAGTTGTATACATAGTTAACTGCTCCGGTTTTAACCAAAGTGATACAGAATATGTGTTGCTTGAGATAAGGCCATTTGGTAAGCGGATTCCCGATTCTCCGTTAAACACCGCGGCTTTACCAGTCTTACCGTTCGCATAAGTGATTGTGCCACCTTGATTATCAATTCTATTACCTGTTACTGTACCCGTCTCAAAGTTGCCTGTTAGTTCATTTAGCCCATCTTCAAATGAATATTGAGCAACCAAACCAGCCTCTTTGTATGGCAACACTGTAATTTCAAAGCTTTTTGTTTTCGTTATATCACCCTTTGTGATAGTTGCAGTAAGTGAAGCTGTCACACTTTCAGAATTAACTTCTGGACGATTTATTACACCTGTCTCAGTTACAACTTTAGAATCTGAGGTCTCCCATGAAATTTCTGTGTGTCGAGTTCCTTCAGTAGGCAGTGTCAAATTTGAAATAACATTCTCTGTATCTCCAAGGCTCAAATCATTTAAAACATCTTCTACAATTTCATCATCAGTCTTATTAAGTACTTTACTTCCCCAGACTGATACCCCTTCTTTTGAAACAGCTGTAAATGACATCACATATCGTTCCGAAGTTGGGTCCCATTGACGTACAAATACTCCATCAAAGGTTTCTCCATCCACTGTAATTTCCGCCTGATTATGACTCGTCTTTTTCCATGTACCATCTACATCACCAGTAACTGTATTGTCCTTATTTAAACGAATAAACACAGATTTATGGATGTTTGCAGAAGTATCCTTTCCTTGGTTAATAAATTTGTATTCACCAATTAGATCTTGTCTATTAACTTTATCAATCGTTTCACCTGAATATCGGTACGGTGCTACCACTGGCCATCCATCTTTGTTCATAAACATTTGATGAATTCTCAACTCATGCATCTCACCTGTTTCTGGGAAGCGTGTATGGAAAACCAAAAACTGCTGACCTGTTTCAGAATCATAATAAACAGAATTATGGCCTGGAGAAAGATAGCCATAGCCTATACCTTTACCAGGGTCCCCAACTTTTCTTTCAAATAAGAAATTACCCATAAGCTTCATACCATATGGAGAATGATCTACATTACCTGGTAGAACAGCACTCTTTCCTTCTGCATCTACATAAGGACCATCTGGACTAGTTGATCTGAACAATCTCATATTATAACCACCATCTGCCCCTAACCAACCATAGGTAACATATAAGTAGTAATAGCCTGTATTCTTATCATAAACAATATAAGGGCCTTCACCTGATTTTCCATATCCTCCTGCGATTTTTGTTCCAAAGTAGCGATCAACAAGCCTGCCATCATCGGTAGTTCCATCTTCACCCGGATAGATTGCTTGTCCAGTGGTTTTATTGATTTCAAGCATAAATATTCCGCCAGACCAAGAGCCATATGTCATCCACAATTTCCCGTCCTCGTCATAAAACAGATTAGCATCGATTGCATTTGGGAAGTTACTATTTGCATAAGATCCATTACTATTAAACCAGCCAGATCTTGGTCCTGTTAATGTACCGTTATCAATCAGTTTATTTATATTGGTATTCGTCCATTTCTTATTAACATTACTATTTGCATCATACTCTTCATTTTTAGTAAAACCAGAATATACAATGGTATCAACAGCCTTATATGGTCCCTCTATATTTTTAGATACAGCATAACCAATTGCGGAACGTATATAAGTAGAAGATGCACTATAATAAATCATATAGGCGCCTTTAGTTCCATCATCATTTACGTAATCTTCATTCCAGAAAACGTCCGGAGCCCATACGGCATAACCCCCTTTACTATCAGAGTCATTTTCACCTGCCCAAGTAAAAGAACCCGCTAAATTTTTTGATAAATCTCCATATATCGCATTTCCTGGCGTAGTGTAGCCATTAGCAAAGCTTGTCCAACTTTTTAAATCCTTTGACTTAGCAGCCTCAATATGCGAACCGAACACATAATATGTATCACCATCTTTTATTATAGAAGGATCGTGAACAGATACATTTTTAAACACTGGCGCTTCCCCTTGGAAATCAGTATTTGGCTTGTTACTATTTTCACTAGCCTGATTAACTTGTTTTTCTGTCCCTAAGCCAAGTACAATACTTGGTATCATTACTACAAGAATGAATAAAACAAATGTGGATTTTCTTACGAAATTTTTTCTCATTCTGATGTTCCCCTCTCCTTTTGGAAAAACAAATAAATGCAAATCTAACTCTAACTATGATATTCAAGCGCAGTTTTTTATACGTACCTTATTATTAGAAATTAAATTGTTGTATTTTTCTCGGTGTATGTAGGTTAAGACAATGATGTTGGCATTAAATAACATGTAGCTTTGATCTACATTGTTAATAATGTAGTTTCTGAAGTTGGTGAGTTTTGTTTACCGAAGTTAAATAAATGTTTATCTCACAGAATCCCCCCTGTTAGACCAAAATAACTAAAACGCTTACATTTAGTTGATTAACATATATGTTAATAACTTAATAATAATATAAAATACAAAGACCCTCAAGAGGACCTTTCTCTTATTTTGAAGAAATCGATAGTCGGATTTTTTGCCATTATTCCTTGATAATGTGTAGGGCTTCTTGTAACCTTCCTTAATGGCCAGTATAGTTAAAAGCCATTTTGTTCATAAAAAAGGCCTCAAACAAAAAGTTTGAGAGCATGAACGTATATAATTTACATTTTCAGGACTTTGAAACGCCAGTAATTAACGTTTTGAGAACTGTGGTGCTTTAACATTGTTAAAAGCCTGTTTTAGGAATCTCAACAGGTGGAGTAGATAAAGGCATCTCCACACCAGTCCTTATCGAGTAAATCCGATCATGTGCCATTTTCACTTGTTCTATAAATTCCTCATATGGTCTTTGGCAAACATCAACAAAACCAACTTGATAGTTTTCACCATCAAACCTTCCTAATACCGCTTGGTCATTGTATTGAAAATAATGAACCCCTATTAAGCCTGGAATAGTAGCTGCTTGTTCAACATAATAACGATAAGCCTTTCCTCTATCTGCTTGTGTAGCTACCGCTCGTATCCCGTAAGCAAGAAGCCCTACATCTGCTGCTCCAAAGTGAAATTCACCAATCATTACAGGCATATTTAATTTTTTACTGATATGATCAATCTGATCCGCAACCGGTTTCAATTGATAGGAGTTTATCGAAAATACATCAAACACTTCACAGCCCTCTAATAGGTCATCGTTTGAAATCCAAGCATAGCGCATGCCAAGATTTAAATGATTAGGATCTACATCTTTACAATAATTAGAAGGCAATTCGACATATCTACGTATTAAGATTCGATTAAATGAGGCAAAGTCTTTTTCACGATTTTCATTTACAATTCGCTCATATTGATATTCATCAACGATATGTTCAAAGCTTGAAAAAGACGCTCCCCACGATTCATTTAAATGCGTTATCGTTTCGTACTTTTCCATTAGCCATTGAATAAATCTTTTCTTACTCTCAAAAGGAAATGACTGTTCCATCATCAATTCAGTTAAATTTAAACCATCAACAAAAGCCCAATGTGGCTCATTTCTAATAAAATATCCTACGAGCAAAGGGTCTTCTTTTAACGGGTGAAGCTGTTGGGCAAATTCTTTTGCTTTCACATCATATTCATCACTAAAAACATCAGGAAAATCACGATATATATTCATCTTTGTCGTAGGAAAATCATTTAATGGGTAAACATAAGGGATTTGAGAAAACTTAATAAATTCCCGCTGAGACCAATTTGCAATAGTATTCATTTTCCATTCTTTCAAGCGATTTGTTATTATCTCTGCCCATTTTTCCCACCAAGAGTTTCCGTAGGCCCGAATCATATTAGCAACAGCATAGCTAAAACTATGGTCTGTCCATGCAGACTCATATTTCCCTTTTTTATCTGGAAGCCATGAAACTAAATGCTCCATTCCCGAAACTTTCATCGTATCGTACGGTTGAATACAGTCGATACCTGTACTAAACATTGCATATCCATCTGGATCGACTAGCCACCATTTTTCGTTATCAAATTCCGTGCGAAAAAAACCAGTTTTCCTAAACTGTAATTCTTTCCATCCTCCGAACCTACTTAATTCATTGTTATCACTTTTATTTTGGTGATGTAACTCTTTTTGTAGATATTCTTCTAGCTCTTTTAAAGACGATGTCTTACTATGCCAGTTTCTAATTGCTAGTTGTCCCATTTCATCAATATACGGTTTTCGATCACATAAAAATTCAGGCTTATCTTCTCGCAACTGAAAATTTGAAATTTCAAATTTTCGCCCCTTTTGTGACGGAATCGTTTCAATACTAAAATCATCTATTTTCGAGCGATCAATTGAACTGTCTCCTCGTAGTACACATTGCAGACTACCTGGATAACGATCAAGAAACAATTTTTCACCATTTACTGCTTTTAAAGGAAAACATAATCTCGTTTTAACAAATGGAAGTATTCCGTAATGAACACTTATATACCGTTCATCTTGACTAAACTTTAATATAATGACCAGTACATCTTCACATTCATGATAAATATCAGCTACAAAAAAATCATAGTGTGACCAAATGCTTACATCATATTTTTGTCTATCTAATACAATATTTCCTCCTGCAGGAGATGTTTCAACATGCAATTTTTCATTTGATGCGATTTGCAGGTTTGTATTTTCGCAAGGATAGAATGTATTTACAGTTAATTGCACGATCATTCACCTAACTTTCTGTATACACTATTCTTTCACTGATCCAAGAACAATTCCTTTAACAAAATATTTTTGTAAAAATGGATAAACAAGTAATATTGGTAGTGCACCAATAAAAATTTGAGCTGCTTGAACGGTTCTTTGTGACAGATTTTCTAGCAAGCTAGGGTCTGCACTTATCTTACTCATGTCCTGTTGGACAACAATAGTCTGTAAAAATGTAGCTAATGGGTAGTTTTCTGCTTTCATCATATAAATCAAACCATCAAACCAAGAGTTCCAATGACCAACCATTGTAAAAAGTGCAACTGTAGCAATACCTGGCATAGATAAAGGGAGATAAATCTTAAATAATATTTTAAAGAACCCCGCCCCATCAATACGAGCTGCCTCTTCAAGAGAAATCGGTATCGTTCGAAAGAAATTCATTAATAAAATTAAGTTGAAAACACTAAGGGCACCCGGCAAGACAAGAGCCCAAACCGTATCAATCATATTCAAATTACTAATTAAAATATAATTTGGTACTAGTCCACCTGAAAAAAGCATTGTAAATACTAAAAACCACATATAGTAATTTCTACTTTTAAACTCTTTTGATAATGCATATCCTGCAAAGATCGTAACTGACATCGCTATAAATGTTCCTAAAACTGTACGATAGAAAGAATTAAATAAGGCTTGCGTAAACTGTGGATTTGTTAACGTCTTTTCATACGCATCCAAAGTAAAATCGACTGGTAATAGATTGATAATATTTGCAGAAGCTGCTGCTTTTCCACTGAACGAAACTGCTAACACATGGATTAAGGGTAAAACACATAAAATGGCCATAGTAATGAGGAAAATATGGTTAAAAACACTAAACCATTTATAACCTATCGTTTTATGATACATAATGAGTTACCTCCCTATTTTTTATAAGGCTCTTTTCTAAGGTATTGTTGCTTTTAAAACGAAAACTGTTAAGGTTGATTGGAGCGGAAGTGCGAGACTCCTGCGGAAGCAGCGGGACAGGTGAGACTCATACAGGCATTTACGCCGAGGAGGCTCACCGCCCGCCCCGCGGAAAGCGAGCAACTGGAGCGGAAATCAACCATACCCGCACCACTTAGTAAATAGCTACAAATTTTACAAAAACAACCTTTTTAAAAGATACGATAATTTGCGAATTTATAAGCCATTCGATAAGAAATAACAATTAAAATAAAACTTATGACTGATTTGAACAATCCAACTGCTGTAGCAAAACTAAAATCACCTTGTAACATCGATGCTCGATAAACATACGTATCAATGATATCTCCCTTGTCATATACAAGAGGATTATATAAATTAAAGATCTGGTCAAAGCCTGCATTTAAAATATTTCCCAGCTGCAATGTACCAACAACGATGATAATTGGAAGCATCGCTGGAAGCGTAACATACAATGTTTGTTTGAATCGTCCTGCTCCATCCATTTCTGCTGCCTCATATAAATTTGGATTAACACCAGTAATGGTAGCCAAATATACAATCATTCCAAAACCAAACTCTTTCCAAATGTCACTAACAATAAGCACAAACCGAAACCAATCTCCATCACCTAAAAAGAAAATAGGTCCTACACCGAATAAACCTTCTAGCATTCTATTAACTACTCCGCCTTTAACAGAAAGAAGATCAATTAAAATTCCACCTAAGATTACCCATGAAAGGAAGTGAGGTAAGTATACGAGTGTTTGTATGCTTCTTTTGATCCCAGATTTACGAACTTCATTTAATAATAATGCCATAACAATTGGGACAATCATCCCAAACACAATCTTTAATACTGCAATAATAAAAGTGTTCCAAATGATCTGAACTGAATCTTCAAATTGGAATATTGCTTTAAAATGCTTTAATCCTACCCATTCTTGGTCAAAAATACCGAGCCAAGGTTTAAAATCTTGGAAAGCTATGACAACTCCAAACATCGGTATATAGTGAAAAACAATTGCTAAAACAAGTGCTGGAAGAACCAATACATGGATTGGCCAAGTTTTCTTTAAATCTTTTAACGGATTAAATGCCTTTTTTGTTTTCGTTTGGATCTTAATATCGGTAACGCTTACATCCTGTTTCAAAATGAATCCTCCCATCCAAAATAGTAATTGAATTTTCTTTATTATCTGATATTATTATATCAATCTAAGGAATTCGAACCTATGTCAAGGTATTAACTTTTATATACCCATCTACAACTTTGTGGGATTGTTTATAATATAGAATAGTTTTAAAACCTTTATTGAACGTGAGGATTTCTTTTTTTCACTTGAAATAAAGTATATTGGCATCTTTTCTTAAGAGCACATTAATGTAAGCCGTTTCATAACAACAATCTCTTCGAAAAGGAGCCTTACACAAGGTTGGTGAATAAATGGTAAAATATAAGATTTTTAGAAATAGTATGATATTTTTGCTGATGCTAGTTATACCCACAACTATTCTTTTTTCCTATTCACATAAAGTAAGTAAAGTTGTAGTAAGAAAAACACTTGAAGATTCTGCTTCCAAACAATTAAAGTTTTCTATGAATCAATTAGAAGATGATTTGCGTCAAGTAGAAATGCAGTCAAGTACACTCCTTTACGATTCAAGTGTTAAAGCTTTTGAAAGTTCAAATGATTTTTCGGAGTACTTAGACCATTTGATGGACAGAAAATATTTAGAAGAAAAATTAAAAATCCAGAGAAGTGTAAATTCATTTTTATATGATATAACGATTTATTTACCAAATTATGATAAGGTCATCTCTACAGAAGATGGAAAAACATTTAATAAAGAATTCTTTAAAGCTGCTCCTTTTTATAAGTGGTTTACCTCTACTGAAAATGGAGAAAAAAAGTTTCATTACCTTGTTTCAAGTCCATATCAAACAAAACCTAACCTTTTAAATTCTTCTATTATTATCGAATCTACTATTAATAGTAGCTATTTAAAAAACGTATTATCTAGTGTAGATGCATCTGGGATTGGGACATCTTTTTTTTATTTTTCTAATTCTGAAATTTTTACTAACGCAGAAATTGATCCGAAAATTATCAAGCTACTAAAAAATAATATAAATTTTAATAAAAATCATTCTACCACTCCATCACTTTCTGTTTTAGAAATGAATAACAAACAATATCTAGTCCAGACCCTTTACTCTACATCACTAGAGGGAACATTGGTAAGTTTCATAGAGCTAGATGAATTTTTGTCTCCCTTAGAAAATGTAAGCTTGCTAGTGAATGTTAGTTTATTTGTTTTCTTTATTACTGGTGGTATTTTGACATTTATTTTATATCGACATTTTCGACTGAACATTAGACATTTAATAAAGAAAATTGAGTTGCTTGGAAAAGGAGATTATAAAAGTCGTGTCACAATAAAAGCAAATAATGAGTTTGATTATTTGTTTGGTCATTTCAATAATATGGCAGAAAGAATTCAAACTCTAATTGAAAATGTGTATGAAGAACAAGTCCGAACCCGTGAAGCAGAGTATAAACATTTGCAATCACAAATTAATCCACATTTTTTATATAATTGCTTATTTTACATTATAAGTATGGCTCGTAAGTCTCCTGATGCTGTCATTGCGATGGCAGATAACTTAGCTAAATATTATCGATATAAAACGAAAAAACCTGGAAATCAAACTTCATTACTTGATGAAATCAAATTAAGTGAAAATTACTTAAAAGTACAATCATTAAGAAATAAACGGCTTCACTATTCGATTAACATACCTGAAGAAATGCATAAGATCATCGTTCCAACCTTATTACTTCAACCAATTATTGAAAACGCTATCAATCATGGGTTTGATCAAAAGATAGATTCTGGAAAAATTCAAATAAAGGGTCATAAAAGTGAACAAAATTACATGATAGTAATAGAAGATGATGGTATTGGAATGTCTAATGAAGAAATAAATAGGTTATTAAAACGAATCAATCAAAAGCAACTTCTCGACGAGGTCGGCTGCGGGTTATGGAATATCAACCAAAGACTTATTAACCAGTATGGTCCTTCTTCAGGTATCCATATTACTAGGAGCAGCTTAGGTGGACTTTGTATAAAGATAGTGATAGATAATCATGAAAATGAGGTGTTACAGAATGGAAATATTACTAGTTGATGACGAAGAATATGTACTTGACTATTTAGAAGAAACCATTGAATGGAGTACATTCGGTTTTGAAAGAATTCATAAATCCTCTTCAGTGGATGAAGCATTAGTTATTTCAAACAAAGGTAATATTTCAGTTGTTATAACAGATATTCGAATGCCTGAAAAAAGTGGCCTTGAACTTTTACAAACATTACGCCAAAAAAAACCTGCAATAAAGGTTATCCTTCTTTCAGGATACTCTGAATTTGAATATGCAAAGGTAGCGCTTAAAAATGGTGCGACTGATTATTTGCTTAAGCCCATTATTGAAGAAGACTTAATAGAGAGCATAAAGAAGGTCCTAATAGAGATTGATAAAGAAAAACAAAATGAAATAGACTTGGCAACCGCAAGAGATGTCTTAAAACATGGAACCTTCCGAATGAGAGAGCATCTTCTTCTCGATTTATTACACGGGAAAAAATTTAGCGATGATGAGCTATTACAAATTATCCAACCATTAAATATTAATATCCAATTAAAACAGGAATGTATTCTTGCTATGATTCAAATTGAAACAATATCTGATGGGGATTCAAGAGAAGACTTTGAGCTTTTTTCATCAACCATTTTAAATTTAGCTGAAGAATTATTTTATGAGAGGGTAACCACTCCACCTACCATTTGGTCATGTACCGATTATCATCATTTTATTATTATGGTCCTCCCGACTCATAATAAAAATGAATTTGAGCATATTCAATCGAAACTAAATGAACTGATAGAAATCGTAAATTCGTTTTTAAAGAGGTCGATTTCAATTTTACTTTCACCTACATTTACCTTTTATCAAGAACTTCATTCAATTTATATTAAAACATTAAATTATTTTTTATCAAACATGGTAAGCACGCCTAACAGTATCCATACGATGGATCGGGTTTCTACAAAAGGAGAATTCAAACCATTAACAAAGCTTCATGAATCACCAGCAATTTTGCAGTTAATGGAGGGAAATCGGTGGGACGAGGTATCCGAAAGAATTGATGCTGTACTAGAAGAATTAGATCATTCATCATGTCATACCCACAGTCAAAGGATACAGATTGTTTATTATTTATATAGTTGTTTTTCATATATCTCACATCAAACTGGAGACCCAATATCAGAAGAGATCATTGGAGATTTATCATTCTTTCAAAGCCAGTTTCAATTCCACTCAACAGACCAAATTAGACAATGGTCTGAGTCATTGATTAACCAATATAAACGTAGTATTAACGAAGACAATGGAGGGAAATCTCATATCATTAGACAAGTACAAAAATTCATCGAAAATAATTTACATGAGGATGTTTCTTTAAATAAAATAGGTGAACATGTTTATTTACATCCTGTTTACTTATCAAGATTATATAAAAAAGAGACAGGTGAAAGTCTATCTTCCTATATATTACTTACACGTATGGAAAAAGCAAGCCATTTGCTAACAAACACGAATAAAAAAATAGGAGATATTGCTAAAGAAGTAGGTTACCAGAAACCCCAGTATTTCATTCGCTTGTTTAAAGAATTCTATCATACCACCCCACAAAAGTTTCGAAATGAAAGGAATTAACTATTTTGAAAGTAAAGAGGTGTCCCAAAACAAATTGTCTAACACTGACATCTACAATATCTCTTTTAAATCAACATAAAAAGAGATATTGTGTATGTCATGTAGTGTCAGACACTTATGGGGCACCCTACTTTTATTATTGGTTCACACTTTCATACCATTCATTTACTTCTTTCTCTATTTGCGTACCGCCTTTTTCGTACCAATCCTTAACAAATTGATCATAACTATCTAATGGCACTTTTCCATAAACGATTTTATTGAAGATCTCCACTTCCATCGTTGTCAAATTTTCACCTTTACTTTGCATTGTTTCTGTCGGACCTCCTAAAAATACATCAGGCGCACTAAATTCTCTCATTTGATAATTCAATGCTCCAGCTTTAATTGTATTTTCATTTGCTTGGGAAATTCGATCTTGTAGATTTGTTTTTGGTTCATTACCTTCATAAATATAGTTTTGTTCTTCTGACAATTTAAATGGAACCATCGGAGTAGCCCATAGTAGGCTGTATGCACCTGAATCATAAATTTGCTTTTGAGGTTCAGGGAATTTTGCCGGGTCATATACAGGTTTTCCATCTACTAATGCATAATCATATCCTTCAGCATACCCATATTTAAAATCGCCTGTTTCAAACTCTCTATCATACATTTTATCTAAATACACAAAGAACGCTTCCATATTTTTGAAGTCTTTATTAAAAAGCATAACCTTGTTTTCATTAAGTGTTGATCCAAAACGTGCAGTCTTACCATCAGGACCTGTTGGTAACTTATATGGCGCAACCTTCGCATCTGGATTATTACCTAATATGTCTTTTAACGGCCAATCATATGCAAATGATGGCGCTGCAATCATTCCTGCTTTTCCTTGAATAAAACTCTCTGTTGCCTTCACTGGATCCAATACAGCTAATTCCTTATCTAAATATCCTTTGCTATACCAATCTCTTAATCTTCCAAGTGCTTCTTTAGTACCAGGTTGTGTTGAACCATACACAAGTTTACCGTTATCAGATACTTGGTATGTTTTCGGGAGATATTTCCCAGTATAAGCTCCAAAGACAAAACTAGCATCAGACATCCAGTTGAGATAGCCACCACTACCAGAGAAAGTAAAACCAAATGTATCGTCCTTACCATTTCCATCTGGATCATTATGTGTAAATGCATCCATTACTTTTTCAAATTCTTCAATCGTCGTTGGTGCCTCCAGATTTAAGTTGTCAAGCCAGTCCTGACGTACCCATAACAAAGGGTCTGTAGCATCACCCGTTGTAAAAATAGGAAGTCCCATTAATCTACCATTTACTCTTACCTGATCTAATCCTGCATCATTTTCTTCATATATTTTCTTAACACGTTCAGAAGCATATTTGTCAAAAGCGTCCTGGATATCCATTACTTTCCCTGATTCCATAAGGTCAGCAACTAACCCACGATTTTGAACAACAAATGCATCTGGAAGAGTTTCTTGTGATGTTAAAGCCAATCGAATCTTTGTATGATAAGCTCCATTATCTGCTGAATCCCACATATTATTAATTTTAATACCTAGTTCTTCTTCTGCCCATTTTGTATGAACATTATTATTGATGTCTTCACCATCTTTAAATAGTATACCTGCTGTCGGTCTAGCTGTGTTTATTTCTACAACAGGATCAAATTTTCCACTTTCCGTTTTTGTGGATGAGGATTTTTCTGTCGTTTTCGATGCCTCCTCATTACCCCCATAACTACAGCCTGTCGCTAAAGAGAAAGCGATTACAATCAATGTTAACATGAGTATCCATTTCTGTCTTAACATAATTACCCTCCTTTTATTTTCTTTACAGTTATTATTCTATCAGCCTCTATTTAATCCTTACATGCCCTAATCTTAATAAATATATCCCTTTTATAAACTAGTGAAAGCGTTGTCAATTCAATTGTTTAATAGATTCCTTTTATTAACAATAGGAATCAAAATATAAGATAGCATTTTGCAATTCCTTGTTTATTTAAACTCCTTATTATATATCATAAAAAATAAAAGTAGGGTACCTAGTTATAATAAACTATTGCACCCTTGCGGAAAATAGGTTTATTTATCAGATGTTAGCTACTCTTAAGGTTAGTTTTAAAAATCTTACAAATTTCGGTGGAATATTTAATCAATGTAAAACATCAAGAACAAGTGATGGAATAAAACAATCAAAGAAACTAGATTGAAGCTATTTTAACAAGAGTAAATGACTGAACAAAAAGAAACTAGCTTTTTAACTAGTCTCAAATTTTTGTAGGAAACGTTCCACACTTCCTCTTTATTCAATTATTCTTAACCATTTTGAATTGAATTTATTTTAAATCGGTTAATGACCACTCATCATACCATTTTATTGTTACTTTTCCATTATCATCTATTGTTAGTGGCAACCAAACATAAGGTGATTTCCCTAATTCATCTGGTGTCCAACGATCACCAATATAAATAAACTTTCCATTTTCCTCATCAATCGGTATCACATATGTACTTTGTGAATAAAATGTGGTTCCTTCTTGATCACCCTCACATGGATCACCTAATGTAACATACTCACCAAGAACACTGTCTGCAATCGCATACTCTGCTGGATTAGGTTTCCATCCAGTACATGCAGAGGTAATTAAATAATATTTATCTTGATATTTAAATGGTGTAGGTGCTTCACGCATTTTCCGAATAAATTGGCGAGACCAGACATCTCCTAGTTGCTCTTTCGTACATTGCGGTCTTATACGTGCCGAATTGTCTGTTAAATCAATCCATGTATAATCAGCATTTAATCTGACAATATACATTGTCAAGTTCCCCTCTGAGCTATAGAAGACATATGCATCATTTACACCATCACCATAGGAATCCATATTATCAACAAACAAGTGCATATCACGAAAAGAATTTCCTAGCTCTTTTTCATTCGTATGTTCATCAAAGCCTTCCTCTGGTTCAAATAATACTGGACGATCATAAAATAAAAACTCAAAAGGTCCTACAGGGCTATCACTTATTGCAACTCCTGCACTTGAAAAAGCATAACCAGAGCGCTCAGCATGCATCCACATGACAAATTTATTTGTTTTTGCATTATAAATAACTTTCGGTCTTTCAATTCGACCGTTATTTTCTCCCTGTAATTCTTCAGGCATGTCCTCTTGTTTTAAAACAGTGCCTTCATGCTTCCAGTTATATAAATCTGTCGAAGAATAACAGCTCACCCCTACATTATTTAAGTACCCTTCAGAGTTATCTTCTCCATACCAATAGTAGATCCCTTTATGGAAAAGTATCCCTCCACCATGTGCGCTAATATGTTTCCCCTTATTATCTGGCCATATTTTTCCTGGTTTAAAACAAGGTACATTCTCCATACCTTCATATCCCCTTCTACCATAATATTTCTCTCATTATTAATAAGCTACTTAATCTAATTTAGTTATGATAGCGCTATCTATACAATTCCTACATTGATATCTTTCATTCACTCTATAGTTAAAGTAACAACAGTCATAGGAGGAAGTTGAAGTGCCTAATTTATCTTTTAGTACTTTTATTTTCGAATAATAATATTGACTTAAGCGAACTAGTGCTTCGAAGTAATAATAATCTCCCCATAGGTTACTTTCATTGATTCCCATTCCTCGAGGTTTGTTATATACTCCCTGAAGAAGACCGTGTTCAGCAATTCTAGTTTAGACTATATTGGTAGCTTTCTATTTTCACTAAAAATTCCTTCTATTAAATAAATCCCAATCAAACTTAAATTTCAGGTATAAACTAGTTATTCATCACATGGTAAGCTCTACATTTTTATCAATAACAAACTTATTAATAAATTTATTTTGGAAGAAGATATTTAATAACTTGTCGAGTTCCTGACTTACTTTTAGTGTTTCCTCTGATGAAACCCCATATTTTTTTGCACAAATCTCCATTTCTGTACGTTTCATTTCAATTTTAAAGTTTAATAAAAGCATCTTTATCCTATCCCTTCTCATAATTTATATCCCTCAGCAGAATTTTAAATGTCTCATAATAATTAAAATTATTTTTACTGTTGATATGAAATTATTTCAAATAGGTAACATAAATAACAGAAGTACCCTAATTTTGTTGATAGAACTTTAATTTACTTTATTTAGCTAATTCTATATTAGACTCAAAAGTAATATTATGTGCATACTCATTCATTTCAAAACATTCACTGTCAACACTTCTGATAGCGCGTCCATTAATTCTAAGATTACTAAATGAAACATCTTCAACCGTACGTTCAGAATCATATCCATGTATTCGAGAAGACTTTTCATTTTTACCGTTATATTCAATATTCTTAAACGTTATATTTTGAATTTTATTGCCTGGAACAGGATTATATTTTTTATTAAATACAACTCTAATATCTAATAATTGGCCTAGTTCAAAATCCTCCACGCGTATGTTTTCGAATATGATGTTTTTAATTACATTCCTATCCCCAGCATTGATGGACATTGCTCCCCAATAATTTTCTTGTGGTTCATGATGTTCAAGTATATCAATATTTTCAAAATGAATATTCTCTATCGTATCTCCATTTCCCCCGTGGTCACCGTGTGTCCCTATATTAATAGGGTGTGCTACATCGGCCCACAGAATCGAGTTTTTCACTTGTACGTTTTTCGTGTCACCAAAGAAGTCACCTCGACTACCATAGATGGCAATACAGTCATCTGAATTTCGCATAAACACATAATTAACATTAATATTAGTGCTAGACATCATATCGATCCCATCAGACCAACCTCGAGTGCTAAAAGATTTGAAATTGTTTATCTTAATGTCAGAAGATTGACCAATAAGAATACTGTAATGTGGTGGATCAACCACAATGATACCATCAATCGTAATGTTTTTTGAAGATTCGATCTGTATCCCCCTAAAGTAAGTCGTCTTTTCTATATCAGCCAAATAAATGATGCCTCTGCCTCGAATTGTCACATCTTGTACGGAGTCACATACGAATGAACCAACAACAACACTACCACCGGCTAAATAAATTGTTTTACCTGATGGCACAAGAAGCTGGCTTCCAATCAAATAATGGTAACCAGGTGCAAAATACACCGTATTAGGAATTTCTTTGTCTGAATTTGGCTCTGTAGCTAAACTGACAATATCATCTGGAAGATGAATACCTGGTTCGATTACTACTACATGTCCATGAGTCGAGTTAGGGTGATCCTTTTCTATTGGATTCGCAAATAAGTGAAGGTTATGAAAACGATCTCCATTAATTTCAATCGACAGCTTACACGGATGATCCAACTTCATATTGATGACCTTTTGATATTGTTCGTATGAAATTTTATATGACAACGGACGAATCGTCACATCTTTCACTTCATCTGTATTGTTACATGTTATTTCTACTTCGATGATTCCTTCCATATCAAATTGAACCATCGAAGCCTTCCGAACATTATGCATGTCAACTTTCACTTCATAAATAGATAATTGTTTCCATTCTCCTCCTACTTCACGGACTCTCACAGAAAAATCATTGTTACATACAGCTTCTTTTGGTGCAGGAAATGTTTTTAATATACTCATGAAATCACCTCATAATCTCTCTTAATATCTATAAAACATCTTCATGAACGTTTACTGCGCAAAAAAGAGAAAACTGAAAAACCATTAATAATCTTTCAGTTTTCTTAGTATTTCATTTATTTATAGATTATGTTCTGCTACATACTCATCAACTTGTTTTTGAAACTATTCTAGTTCATTCACTCACAAAACTTCTAACTTCCTTCTATATTAATAAATTATCATTTACAACCCTAACGCCATAAACTCCACCTACTGGCTTAGAGTGCCCTGCTCAAAAAACGGTCGTTACTTAATCTTTCAATTGTATTAATAAATTTAACAATATTTTTGTGTTTTCTTCTGAAATTTCTTTTCCACTTTGAGCTTTTAATTGATTTTCGAAAGCATTTATTTGACCATTCATCGCCTGTTTATTGTTGTTTTCTGCTGATACTTTAGCCTCTTGAAGCTTTTCGATAAGGGAAAGTGCAACTTCTTCCTTGGTGACGAAAGATTCAGTTAAACGACTTAAACTATCAAAGTCAACAGTGACTGTAAATTGAATTTCTTTCTTCGTTGTATTACCTACGTTATCAGTCGCTGTAGCAGTCACCTTATTTATTCCCAATTTAAATTCATATGCTGTTCCCTCAACATTTTGGCATTCCTCTGAAGCAATACCGGACAATTCATCCGTGATATTACAAGTAATCTTAATAGTAGAATCCACCGAATAGGTTTCTTGGTGACCAATAAATTCTATCACTGGTGCAGTGGTGTCAAAGGTAATCGTCTGTTGATATGACTCGCTACTATTTCCGGCTTGATCTTTAAATTCAACAAAGACTGTTTTCTCCCCATCACCAGATGGTAACGTTAATTCTTTTGATGTGTTATATTCCTCCCAATCAGTCCACTCTTCTGCATTAGTGGAATAACGTACAAAGATCCCTTCGCTCATATCATCCGTAGCCTCAAGTGATAATTTGACGGTTTGATTATTTGTAAATTCGGCACCATTATTAATCGTAAACTGACCTTCTGGTGGTGTTGAATCAACTGGTTTTTCTAAATTTTTAATAGATTCATCTAATGCTGCTGATGCATGATCAACAGCCTCTTGTGTCAGATCACCTTCAAACACCAACTCTGCTTGGTCAATCGCCTTCAGAAGTTGTTCTTTTCTTTCATCCGGATAATCTCCTTGATTTAATGCTTTGTTTGCTTCATCCAATAAGAAATCAAGTAGCGTGGTATCCACATTTTCTATTGGATTGTTGTTATATACATCCATAATCTGATCGGCACTCAATGCATAATTAAAAATTGAAAATTCATCTAACATCCCGTTAAACAATGGATCAGGCCACATGCTTTTTCCAATATAGTTGATCGTTGGCGCGAAATCGCTTGGTTTAATGGTAATACCGTCAGCAGATGCAGCTTCCTCACCATTTACGTATAGTTTCGCAGTTTTATTTCCAAGTGTGACCGCCACATGCACCCATTCATTCACTGGTAATGGTGAAGTTTCAACAAATTGTTCCCCACCACCATTTTTTAGTGCAAACCGAAGTTTGTTACTTCCTGATTTAGGTGTCAAAAATAAATACTCGCTTGTATTATTACCAAAATCAAAAATTCGTTGCCAATTACTACCACCATTCCATTTTACCCAAGTAGCTACTGTCATTTCATCATAGTCTGAAAGAGGATGGTTCTCAGGTAGAGTGATATAACTATCACTTCCATTCAATTCAATAGCTTGACCGATTTTCCCATCCTTGTACACAGATGTACCAGATACGGTACCATGTGATATACCGTTAGAACTTTCAGCATTTCCTTCGAACGAATATATGGTCCCTAAATCTTGAACGAGAAATGATTTTGCATCATAAAGCATTTTTGCAAGTTCTGTCTCAGAGTATTTTGGACTATCCAGTTTATCCTTCACCAATTGGACTTGGTTAATGAATTGGTAGTAACTTAATCTTGTATAATTTTCTGCGTCTAGATTTTCTGCTTCTTCTAAAGCAACGTCTAGTGAATCAATTACTAATACCTCTGTGTCATCAGTGGTATTTCCAACAGTTGGACCATTGTCAGAAATAATAACAAATCCAAGTTTACCAACTGTATAATTTCCCTTATCAACTGTATATTGAGCTGACCAAGTTCTGTTGTCTTTAGAAAATACATTCAGCTCTTCTTTACCAAAATACACACGAGCATTTTTAAGTGAATATTCGGTTGTAAATGTCAATGTTACTGTATCTCCTGGTAATGCAATGGAAGAATCGTCAGGATTATCGGATCGAATAGAAACATTTTCTATTGGTACAAAATTCTCCACAAATGACTCACCGTGAAATCTTACTTCTGACATGTTGCCATACCAGTTGCTCGAGTTGTAAATGCGGATATAACGGTATTTCTCTGTACTGTTGATTGTCAAGGTTTGCCACTCCCGTGTAGCAGCAGCTCCATCGGAGATCGTTGACCACGTCTCACCATCATTGGATCCTTGAATTACCGTATTCCCAATTCGGTTATAGTGTCCATCTTGCCTAGCAAGCAGCTCCACCCTTGTTAGCTGTGCATAACCGCCTTCTTTAAAATCAAAAGTAACCCATCCACCGTATCCACTGCCATTGACCCTATAATCTGTTATTGATCCTGGGTCTCCGTCAAATAATACACTCGCCGTCTTCGCCGCATCCTCCTTCGATCTTCCACTCGAATCGGTGATGTCGGTAGTTTCAATGATATACCTAATCAGATCACTTTCATCGGCAAGGTACAAGGAAGAGTTGTCAGTGGTAAACAAAGTTTCCGCTGCTTCGACACCGTCTTTTGTTTTGTAATTAATACTAAATTTCACAGTTCCCACAGTTGCATCGGGACCCATCACTGCTTTCGCTAACCAGTTGATACCGTCATCCGACTTGACCGTAGCGGGTTGACCTTGAATCGTCACATTGACATCCTTGATTACTTCAGTCGATGTGAATGACAATTTCACCGTATCGCCAGAAACGATCCGGTTTTGTTTGCTTTGATCCGAGCTAATGGAAACCGACGAAAGCTTGTTGACAACCTCATGCCGCTCTCCGAAGATTCGAAACTCCGCCAATTCGAACATTGATTTTTCTCCTGAAGGTGGATCAATCATTTGTGCTTTTAAAAAGCGGAACTGCTTATTCTTCAGATCATCTGACACTGCCAAAGTCTGCATATCCTCCGAAACGATTGTCGTACCCTGTGTCAATCGCGTCCAGTTTTCTTTATCATTTGAACCGAAGAGGGTAACACCTCCGATGCGTTCAGGAAAACTCGCTCTAACTTGCATTTGAAATGAATCAGCTGAAACTCGATAGTCGGACCCAAAATCCATGTAATACGTTAAATTCTCGGCTAGGTAATAACCTGCGAACGAATCAGGGGCGCCATCCAAAAGATTAGGAAGTTGATTGCCAAAAGTCGAAGAAACAAACATATGGCTATAATCCATGCTTCCATCCTCTAACAAAGGAGTTAATTCCAGTAGATTCTGAACTGCAATGTTCAATTCTTCTAGCTTCTGATAGAAAACATCGTCCGATGCACTTGAAATAAGGTTCATGACATCGTCATACGCCTGATTATATTGATCCAAAGTGGACTTAATATACTTTGTATTTGCATCATACGGAGATATAACAGCGTTTACTGTAGACTGGCGGTCTTCCGCCACTTTAATTTGTACTTCCCTTGTCGTCACAACAGTTCCGTCCGATGCTCCTACCACAATGGAATATGTTCCGGATTT
This sequence comes from Metabacillus bambusae, assembly GCF_017497975.1. GTDB lineage: Bacteria > Bacillota > Bacilli > Bacillales > Bacillaceae > Metabacillus > Metabacillus bambusae. Next base: position 25,952 of record NZ_JAGDEL010000035.1, read on the forward strand.
AGCAGGTTTCCAGGAAAATGCACCAGTGCTCTCATCGAACATGGCACCTTCCGGCTTATGGTCCATCTGATATGAAATAACTTCAGATGCATTTTCATCTGTTGCGGAAAAATCAAATTCGATCATCGCATCGGACCCAACATAGCCAAACAATTTCAAAGTAGTATTCCCAGATTTGAACGTTGGCGGTGTTAGTTGCTCACCCGCTTTCGTGTTAATATGGTCAATGTCAACCATTGTACCCATATTTCCTTTGATCGTGAGATAAACTAGGTCACCAAAAAACTGGAAATCACTCAAGTTATACGTCATGTATTTCCATTGTCCTTTTGTATCCGGCAGTGTTAATTTACCTTCTAGGCCGAGATTAATATTCATGTTGGCTGTGCCATTGGTCCGAATTCGGAAACCGATTGTTTTTGAACCTGTAGCTGAACCGACGATTGCCACCTTGCTGCCCTGTTCCGTTGCGTTCACTTGGACAAATGATGTATCGCCTTCCTGCACAGCATTTGAATTGGCATCAAGGCTTGTGTATCGTTGTTCAAATTCGATCCAATCTGGATTAGCGGATACTTTCGGAAGAAGTTCTGCTCCTTCAGCTTCTGCTTCTTTCGGTATATAAAGCCAATAATCTCCTCCGCCATCAGGCGATTCCCACCAAAAGGGCAGTCTCTTCTTGAACATCTCGGTAAAATATGGTGCCTCTTTCTCCATATCTAATCCTTGCGAATATTTGTAATAATAGTAAAGACCATATACGTTTCCTCCGATTCTGCCTCTGTAACCGCCCGCCAGCTTTTTATAAATAATCGTCGGATCTCCGTTTACATCAGTATGTGCCGCCAACGGTGTCCACGGCGTATCATAGCCTAACATATACTGGGCAAAATAGTCGGCCCCATCTAATATTCTCTTATTTAGAAAATTGTACGGATTCACAGCGTCACCAGCTGTAGACGCTTTGCCTGTTTCTGGGTCAACTTTTGTTCCCTGTGCATGCAAAATGCGGGATAAATATTCCACATTGGTAACGTCTCCGGCGGAGTGCGCCTGGTCTCTTCCCATTTCCGCAATTTGAACCACAGGGGTCTCTAATTTTTCTCCAGTTAAAATATTCGTATCAACCAGTCTGAATAATTGCTTTATCGAGCCATTTTGTCCTTGGTCAACCGCCGATTCGTTCACAGTGAACCATTCGACTCCTTCGTTATAGCGATTGCGGTTGTCGGTGAAAATATAGCCTGACATAGCTCCGATCAATGGATATAGGTGTTGATTCATGAAATAGTTATTATTGTGTTGTAAAGTTTCGATAGCGGGGTTTATCATGTTGTTCGTGAAATCAGCTGTATCTTTGTCCGTCCACTTAAGATCTGGATTTTGAGTACTCGTATACCTCAGAATTTCCGCGGCTGAAACCATACGAAAAAGAGGAATACCTGAATGAATGTGTGCATCGCTATAATAAGCGTATTTCTCAGGATCCATTTGAGACCAGATCCGGATAATATGCATCGCATTGGCCCTGTATGCTTCGTCGCCGGTTACATAATAGATGATAGACTGTGTATAGGCTTTTAGAGCATCTGCAATAAATTTAGATTGAATAGTTTTGCTGTTAAAGACGTCCGTCGCCGGTTTTGTTGGATCCTCACTACTCTGGTTGCTCGACGAGGCTGTTTTTGAAGCAGCAGATGTCATCAGCATTTGATTGAAATACGTGTTCCAAGGCTCTTTTTGCGCCCGCACCTGCGTTCTCAAATTTTCAAGGATGTCTTTGGTAAGTCCGATACCCGGATGTTTGAAACCACTTGAACTAATTACCTCATTTATAGTTGGTTGATAATCTGTCATAAGTGATTGTTCTGTTTCCTCCGCTTTAGATACTTTTGGTGATAAAGGCACGATCGTTGCAATTAAACAAAAGGAAACAACTACAGGCAAAATAAGATTAAACATATTTTGTAAGCAAAACCTTTTTCCAAATCTCATTAAATTCCTTCCCTCTCTTTCCCTCTTCTATTTCTTAATTCTTTTTTTTGAGGTTACTAATGACTGTGTTCACATCCAAAATAATTGATGAGTAGTTATTAATCCCTCTTCCACAATAATGAAAAACTGTTCCATCACCTCCCATAAGATTGACAGTTAATCTCTTAACTTTGAGATTGAATACCCCAAAAATAGAATTCAATTTGTTTTTAAAATAGGAGTATTTATAAATTAATAGTTCAAAGAGTAGGATTTTTGAGAAATTAGGTAACTATTACTTTTTCTATGGTAAACTGTTTTGTTTTTACTTGAACCACGGTAACGCTTACATATCATTCCAAAACGAATTCTCCCATCAAAGGTGGTTATTGAATCTTCTTAATTATCTGATATTATTATATCAATCTAAGGATTTTGAACCTATGTCAAGGTATTAACTTTTGTATACCCTTCTTCAACTTTGTGGAATTGCTTATAATATAGGATAGCGTCGGGGAAATGCAGTTTAACACGGTTAAGAAAGTTCCATTATAAAAATCCCAATTTCTCATTTTTAATTCTGAGAAATTGGGATTTTTTTGTTACTCCATAAATGCTCCCGTTTCTAGAAGATATGAAAAGATTTATATCTTCCAAGTCAACTGGATTGTAGTCTTTCACTTATGCTTTACAACTCTTCCTTCAAGGAGTTCATTGTTGCAACCCGTTCTTGTTCGCCTTGTTCGTCATATAAAAGTTGTTCAATGAACTCCCAAATATCTTTTAGCTTTCTTCTTTCTTGATAAAATTCCAAGGCCTCAGGATCAATCGAAAAGTTTGGATGTTTTTTCGATAAACACTTAAAAATTCATTAAAATATGGTTTTTCCACGAAGAACATTATATCCGCTTCAACAGGAGCAAATTTCAACCCTTCCAAATCAATCAACATTTATTATCATTTCATTTATCCCCATAGCTTGATAGGTATGGGCTAATCCCCTCTTTACAATGTCTCCTTTTTCTCTTTTTGGAACCAAGTCTCTAACAGCTCCTTCTCTCTTTCCCTTGATATCCCTGTTTTTCGGTCTGAATCCTGTCTCGTTTTCTCCCATTGATATACATCATGAATTGTGTCTTCAAGAGGTCGGAATGAAAGACCCGCGTTAACAGCTTTATCTACACTAATGAAAGAAGCTCCTTGCCATGGCTCTGTTTCTCCTTCTAATGGGAAGTGTTCAGGAATCCATAAAGGCATTTCCGTCCATGGCTGTATGTTATGATCCAATACAAATTGTTCATCTGCCCATACAAATTCGGCATCACCGTTTGTGACAGCGTTACAGGTGTTCAATAGCTCTTCCATCGTCAATTCATCATCTGGTCCTGTTACATTGAACGTCCCTATTTTTCTGTTTTCTACCATATCGAATACCCATGTTGCTACATCTTTTACGTCAATCAATTGAACTGGACGATCAGGTCGTCCTGGAACCAATACCTTTTCACCTTGTGCTACACGCTGTACCCAATACGGGAGCCGATCCGTATAGTCAAAAGGCCCGACAAGCTGCCCAGCTCTTATATGCAAAACACTCCCTGGCCAATGCTTCTCCGCCTCTGCTTCACAAAGTACTTTCAAAGCTCCGTAATACTCGTATGGAGAAATTTTCCCCTCTTCAATGTCTTTCAATTTATTATCAGGCAGCATGGATTGTAAATAATAGTCTTCGGTAATATTGGGCGGAATCCAATCTTTATAAACAGAGATGCTGGAGATATATGTATAATGTTTAATATTATCCCCGAGTATAGCAGCAATTTTTTTGATTTGATGAGGAGCAAATCCGCATGTATCCATTCCAACATCCCATTTCCGGTTTTCCAGCTGTGATACATCACTGTCTCTATTGCCGATAAGCTGCTCCACATCAGGAAACGTCTCTATATTAGTGCCGCGATTAAATAAAGTGATTTCGTGCCCTCTTTTCAATGCTTCTTCTACCAAAGCTCTTCCCAAAAAACGAGTACCTCCTAAAATCAGGACCTTCATAATAGTTTTCCCCCATTCACTTTAATAGCCTGCAAAATACCTTTCTTTTAAAGAACGTTTTTCCCTTGTAAAAAGTTACGGGGAGTATGAAAAATTTATACCCTTTTATTAAATAGGCGCCCGATAGCTGAACAAAACGAAAAGGACTGTCCTATATAAGACAATCCTTTCATTACATTATTTTTTCATTCTATAATTTTCAAATTCCTTCCTTTAGATGCCATAACTTTTTATTTAATCTAGGAGTATACAAGACTAGGAAGCCGGATCGCCCAATCGTATAGACGATGAAGGCAAGCCATAGGCCATGATTATGCCAGATAGGAGTTACTGTGATTTGTATAATGATATAGATGATCATCGCGTAAATCATAGAGTTTCTCACAGGAGTAATTTCAGTTGCTCCTGTAAAAACACCATAAATGACAAGACCAAAACAAGCAGCAAACGGGTAGATCATGAGCCATGCTCCATACGTTGTTGAAAGTTCGATCACACTAGGTAGACTTGTAAAAAGTTCAATAATCTTTTCTTGAAATAATCCATATATGCTAGCTATGATAAAAGCCGTTATCACTGACCATTGCCTTGATAAACTAAGTGTTTTTTTATATAATTTTTTGTCATTTGATCCTACCGCTTTTCCGACGAGAATACTAGAGGCGTTGGCAAACCCATCAAAGAAATAAGCCATTATGTAATGAATTTGAAATAATACAGCATTTGCAGCTAGAAATTCTGTACCAAACGAAGCACCTTTTGCTGTAAACATATTAATAACGACTAATAAACATATCGTACGAATAAACAAATCCTTGTTACCGTTAAACATCTTTTTCATAGACTGTGTATCTATAAGTGTTTGAATAGATGGCATTTTCCATTCAAAAGATGATGCTTTCATAACAATGAGTAATCCTAAAACGAAGGCTATAATTTCAGCCATCAACGTGGCCGTAGCAACACCTTTTACTGCAAAAGAAAAGACATGGACAAAAAGTATGGCCAAAATCATATTCAAAACATTCATTAACACTTGTAAAAATAAAGATTCTTTAATCTTAGCCATCCCCATTAACCAGCCAAGAATAACGTAGTTCATCAATGTGAAGGGCGCTCCCCAAATTCTAATTCGAAAATATTCAACTGCAAACTTACTCACATCTGAATCAGGGGCAATCAATGTAAGAGCAGCATATTCAATCGGCCATTGTAAGAGAATAAAACACATACCTACAATTACAGCTATTAAAAATGGACGGGATAAAGCAAGTACTCCTTGAGCTGGATCGCTTGCCCCGTTAGCTTGTGCGGCAAAAGCAGATGTGCTAACCCGTAAAAAGCCGAATACCCAATACAAAGTATTAAAAATAAGGGTTCCAACTGCAACACCTCCAATATATGCTGGATCAGGAAGTTGCCCGACAACGGCTGTATCGACAGCACCTAATAAAGGCGTCGTCATGGTTGAAATCGTTAGTGGGATCGCCAAAGTAAGATATGCACGATGATTCATCCGACTATCCTCCTTCTAAAATTTTAAGATAAAATTAAAAACAAAAGCCCCGATTATGAATGAAATCGAGGCATTCGAATAAATATAAATACTTTTAAATTAGCTCTGTTAAACCTAGTTGTTGATTTCCGCTGGAGGTCCGTGAGCCTCCCGAATGAGTCTCACACGTATCCGTTCCAGTCAACAAAGTCCCAAAATCAACAGTGAGCTTTAACTGAGCCTTTAAATTAAGTATGGCTTACCCTTGTTCTAATCGATCGAAAACGTGGGTGCTCTGCAAGTATGGAACCTCTCATCTTTTTTACTACAGGATGTTCTGAAGTAAAAAACTGATTTTTTGAATCATAAAGCTCGACTAATTCTCCTTTTTCTAGTACACCCAATGTATCACTTATTGAATAGGCAGCTTTAATATCATGTGTAATAAAGAAATACGATAGCCCGAAGTCCTCTTTTAGCTCCCTTAGTAATTCTAAAATAAGTGTTTGATTTACCATATCCAGACTACTAACAGATTCATCTAGGACTATCATTTTTGGTTTGAGGGAGATCGCTCTTGCAATATTGATCCTCTGCAATTGCCCGCCGCTAAATTGGTGCGGGTATTTTTTTAAGTCTTCTTCACTCAATCCGACCCTTTCCAATAATTCAACAATCGTTCGTTTCTGTTCAGCTACTGTAAGCTTTTCATAGTTTTCTAAAGGCTCTGCAATAATACGTTCGGCTGTCATGCGGGGATTGACTGATGAGTATGAATCCTGAAAAACAGCTTGAAGATCTCGACGGATTTTTTGACGAGTATGCTTATCTGCAGTATAAATATCATGCCCCTGAAACAGAATTTGTCCTTTTTGTGGTCGTTCCAAACCAAGAATCACTTTTCCTAACGTACTTTTACCTGCTCCACTCGTACCAAGCAATCCTAAGCATGTTCCTTCTTCAATGGAGAATGAAATACCCGAAAGTACTTTTTTAGAACGGTCTTTCCAGTTGAAAAACGATCGGGACCCGTAGCTATGAGTTATGTCATTTACTTTTAATAAACTCATTTGTTCACCCCTTTTAAAGGCTCATCATATTTCAAGCCAAATGAATGATTGATTCATCTAAATGTAATATTGAGCGTGCATTTAATAATTTTTTTGTGTATTCATGCTGTGGCTCATCAAATAGCTGAAACACATCCGCTTTTTCTACGATTCTGCCATTTTGCATAACGGCTACTTCATCTGCCATTTCAGAAATAACTCCGAGATCATGGGAAATTAATAAGATGGCTGAATTATATTCAGTGCGAATTTTATCTAAGTGGCGCAGCACGATCTTTTGATTATTTACATCAAGTGCGGTTGTTGGTTCATCGGCAATAATAACGGCTGGATGTAAGCATGCTGCAATAGCGATCATCACCCGTTGAAGCATCCCTCCACTCAATTGAAAGGGATAGTATTTTAAAAGTTTAACAGGATCTGGTAAGTTCACATGATGCATCGCCTCAATGGCAAGCTCTGTTGCTTGTTTTTTATTACAAGGTGTATGTGAGCAAATGGTTTCAATAAATTGATGACCAATAGTAAATACAGGAGTAAAAGCATTCATCGGATTTTGCATAATAAAGGCTATATCCTTGCCACGGATCTTACGCATTTCTTTATCGTCTAAATCGTTCAATTCACGTCCTTGTAATACGATACTACCTTCAATCGTTGTCGTTTTCCGATCAAGAAGCTGAAGAATGGACATACTTGTAACGGTTTTACCGCATCCACTTTCTCCAACAAGACCAAGTACCCTCCCACGCTTTAGTTCAAAATTTATATCTTGGACGAGGGTGGTAGTACTATTTTTTGTTTTTACCTTTACATATAAATCTCTAACTTGTAATATATTCGACTGGTCTGTTCCCAATATTCTCATTCCCTTTTAAAATCGACGTTTGACACCGTAACGTTCTGATAACGCTTCGCCCAATAAATTGAATGTTACAATAACGAGCATAATGATCAAACCTGGATAAAGCATTAATTCTGGATTCGTCCGAATATACGATTTTCCTTCATGAATCATCGCTCCCCATTCAGGTGTAGGAGGTTGTACTCCTAATCCAAGAAACGACATGGCGGATATATCCATGATGGCCCAGCCCATTTCTAATGTTCCCATTACGACAAGTGGAGGGAGAACATTTGGGACAATATGATTCTTAATTATCTTCCATTGAGAAGAGCCGCTTATTTTTGCAGCTGCAATAAAGTTATGTTCTTTCAGACTAAGTACCATTCCTCGGAACATTCTCGCATAATAGACCCATTGCACAAGCATCAGCGCTAAGATGACTTGCGGTAGTCCAGGTCCGAACATTCCAACCAATCCAAGAATAAGGATAAGATTTGGGAAAGCCATAACACCATCGCAAAATCTCATCAAAACATGATCAACCCAGCCGCCTTTATACCCGGAAAAGGTTCCAACGATTAAACCGATGGCTAATGATGAAATGAAAATGAGCATCGCACAGCCTAATGAAATGCGTGCCCCATATAATATGCGTGATAGGTTACATCTTCCTAAATGATCGGTTCCTAATGGGAAATCCCAGGATGGGGGATGCAGTTTATATGCTAAATTGACAGCAATAGGATCATTTGGTGCTATCCAGGGAGCAAATATTGCGATGATAAAAAGAATACCTAATATTATGGAACATATGGGAATCACTTTTTGACTTTTGAACATCTTCCGTACACTCGTTATCATCGATGATGCCCTTCTTTCCTGGAAATGCGCGGGTCAATATACATTTGAATAAGATCAACAATTAAGTTACTAACTATAAATAAGCTAGCTGCAATTAGCACATAGCATTGGATGACAGGTATATCACGATTAAAAATAGCTTCAATAAAATAACGGCCAAACCCTGGCCAAGAAAACACCGCTTCAACGATAATCGTTCCAGTCAGTAGTTTTCCAAGATTCATTCCAAGTCCAGTAACCATCGGTGAAATGGCAATCCTCAAGACATGTTTTGCCATAATCGTTTTTTCATTAATTCCCCTCGTCCGAGCAAATAGCACATAAGGCTCTTGCAAATTTTCAAGAACACTAGCACGCAACAATCTTGTATACATCGCAATTAAGGGGAGAGCCAGCGTAACAGAAGGCAGAACAAGATGCTGCCATGTTCCAATTCCTTCAACTGGAAAAAGGTCAAGTCTAACAGAAAAGAAAAAAATTAATAGATAACCTAGCCAAAAAGAGGGAATAGATGCCCCGAAAAAGGAGAGGAAACGACTAAAATGGTCAATTAGGCTATTTTTCTTTATACCAGCAAGGAAGCCTAGAGGCACACTGACTAACACTGCAATCACAATACTCCCTAAAGCTAGCTGAATGGTAGCTGGCATTCGGTATGTAACCTCATCCCAAACAGGTTTATTCGAAACATAAGATATGCCAAAATCAAGTTGGCATATCTTAATAATAGAGTTTACATATTGACTGAGAAATGGTTGATCTAAACCAAATTCATGTCTTTTCTGAGCCAAAATCTCATCAGTCGGTTGGATATGGGCAGCCGTTAAATAAGCCTCAGCCGGATCCACCGGTGAAAGGTGAATCATTCCTGTCGTAAGAAGTGTGGCCAAAAGAAAAACTGGAATAATGGACATAATTCGTTTCAAAATATAAGTGCCCATGAAAGCCTCCTGATACTTACTGCTTGATGCTAATTCCTGTAAATGGATGTTCATCACGATTAGCAGGGAAAGTAAAATTAGTGACATCTTTTTGATAAATTGCTGTTTTCTTAATATAAGAAATTGGAACAATTGCTCCCTGGTCTTGTATTGATTTTAAAATAGACGAGTAAAGCTGTTGGCGATGTTTCTCATCTGTTGTTTTAGGAACCTCTGCTATTTGTTTGAATAATTCATCTTTGTTCGGATACGCTGAAATTGCCTCATTAAATCCAAATCCTTCTGATGCTACAATGTTTAAAAAAGTATGTGGATCATAAGGAGCACCATAGTTACTAAAGAAATTAATTTCAAATTCATTATCTTTAAATCTTTGAATTTGATCTGTTAGTTCAACCCCAACAATGTTTAATTTAACACCAATGGCTGCCCACTCAGATTGAAGAGCTTCTGCCATCACTTTTTGAATCGATTCTGCTGAATCATACATCAGCTCGATTTCAAGTGATTTTCTATCATTTTCACGAACTGTTTTCCCTTTAGGAAGCGTCCATCCTGCTTCATCTAATAACGATTTCGCTTTTTCTACATCATATTCAATTGACATAACATCAATGTTTTTAGTGTAAGGGAAATTTGTCGGTAAAATATGATCTGCTTTTTCCTCGAAACCAGAAGTGATTCCTTCAACCATTGCTTCTTTATTAAAACCATAATGTAACGCTTGACGTACGCGTTCATCGGAAAGCTGTTCTTTCTTCGTATTTATAACAAGTTGCCTCGTTGCGACTGGGTCAGAAATGCTAGTTTCGTAATTACCAGTGGATTCCAACTGCTTGAAAGCATCTAAACTGATGACACCTTCTCCATAAATAAGGTCTAGCTCACCTTTTTCAAAAGCAAGTACCCTCGTTTCCGCATCAGGAATGATTTTCACTTTTATTTTCTCTACGTTGGGAAGCTCACCCCAATAATTTTCATTGCGTTTGTAAATAGCATAGTCATCAGCTTTATATTCTTCCAAAATCCATGGACCAGTACCGACTGGTTCAACAACACCTTTTGAAGTATCACCATCTTCAGGGAATCCAGCTTCACCTAAGAAACGAACTGGTCGAACAACAGCTAACTCCTGAATAGTTGGATAGTAAGGTTCAGTTAATGTCAGTTTAAATGTATTTTCGTCGATTACATCTGTTCGATCTATTTTCGATATGAAACCTAACCAACTATGTAATTCAACATTATTTAAAATAGTATCAAAATTCTTTTTCACAATTTCTGCATTAAAACTTGTTCCGTCAGAAAATTTCACATCTTGACGTAGATGAAAAGTATATTCTTTGCCGTCGTCAGAAATATCCCACGACTCAGCTAGATGCGGTTTTAGCTCGCCTCCATCTTGGTAGCTTACTAACGGTTCATAAACCATCGACTGAGCAAATAATTGTGAAGGATTATAAACATGAGGATTCATTTCTCCTACATCTCTCGGCCAACCCATCACTAACATGTTGTCTTGATCGCCTTTTGGCGCTGAAACATCATTGGCATTTGTACAACCAAATAATAGTGTTGATAATAATAAAATAAGTACAGTTATAAATAACATTTTTCTTCCATTAAACATAATGTCTTTCCTCCAAGGCTGCTAATGATAATCATTTTCAATTGTATTCAGTTTGCATGGTACTGTCAATACAATAACAGAAACTTTCGAAAATTAGTTTATATCATTCAGTTTTCCGAATGATATAAACTTCAAGCAAACCAAGTTTTTAGTTATGCTTTAAAATGGAAAGTAGCCCAAAAAAACCGTTGGAGGAATGTAAGTATAATAAAAAAGACCCCCAAACCAAAAGGTCTGAGAGCCTTGAACGTAATATTAACGTTTTGAGAACTGAGGTGCACGACGTGCGCCTTTAAGACCGTATTTTTTACGTTCATTTTTCGATGTACTTTCAACCCATTTAACGAGACATCAAAGCCTTTATTAATAAGGATTTAATACTTTTTCAATTTCAATGGATTTCATTAAAGTGCATCAAAGGGTATTCAAGGTATTCAAAAAATCATATGCTGGCGGGCAATATGTATAAAAGATAACCTACTATTAGAGTATTCGCTCCATAAAAAACCTCTAAACGTAAAGAAAAAATCCCTATCCATTATTAACCTCAATAGGGATAAACATTTTTGATATATCCCTTCTGTCATTATAAGAACTATATGAAACGCCTAGGCGGTTACACAACATCTAGGGCTACCCCTTAGGGAGTAGATCAAGATGTCTCTCCCCCTTCGGTTGCTAAATCAACCGAGTAACTGAAAAGTCACTATTAATAAAACAATGAGTTCAATAAGATCCGATAGATTCACATTCGATATTTTTCTTATAAACGTTCACCGTTAACAGTTACCTAAGAATCCCCTTTTATATATTCAATTTACATTCCATATAGTTCTTATAAAACTCTCTCTTTTATTTTATGTTAAAATCCCTTATTTTATAATTTTTACGTGGTATACCTTTATTCAATATGCCGCAGACCTACATTTTTGTATTTAAAGAAATCTAAAAAATATGGATAAAGCCATTAGTAGTAACGTTTCTTCTATACTTTTCAGATTAGGTTCGAAACAACGTTCAGTGTTCGGCTTCGGGTTAATACAATCTTTTCTTCAACCAACGGGTACCAGTTAGTTAAACAAGACATCATAATATGATTCAACTTTTTTTAAACCAATATTTACATTGAATACATGTAAATATGTAAGACACACTGATATTCCAACAGTTCTCACATTGAAGTTAAAATAATTTGTATTTCCTGACGCTATCCATAAGGTGAAAATCATTATTAAATATTCGTTAATCGGCTCTTTATTAGAGCTTTATCTAATTCACGTACTTTATCATATGAATGTAACAGTTGCTCAGGGATCAATGTTCTCCCGTAATCCCAAGCATTCGTTTCTATTTTAGATTTAAGCTTTCCTATTTCTTCATCGTCACCATACATTAGAATCCTTAAATCATGTTTGTTTTTCTTAAAATCTAAGTAATAACCAATCACATGATAAAGAAGAATTTTAACAAAGTTTTCATCTGTCTCTTTAATTCTAATTTTACTGATATAACCGTTAACTTGAAGATAATTAAATTTTATAATATTTGTCGATACGTTATAACTCATAGGTACCGTGAGATTATTGTTAAATTCATAGTTAATATTTAAATTGTGCTTATCTAATGTATCTTTAATGATCTTCTCAATATTCCATGCATAAAGCATTTTACTATCACTTCCTTAAAGTATAAAACAATTAAACAAAAAAAGAGTCTCAAATAGGCACCTTATTTACGGAATATGGAGAAAAGCCTCCCCCAATTTTCTTTAGGTTTTTGTATCGCTTCTTCTAAACGTTTATTAAAATCATTTTGTGAACGCCATTCTTTTTTCTGTTCGTCCCGCATATTTTGTATTTCTTTTTGTAAGAATTCGCTTTTTTGTTTTTCTTGTTGCAGCAATGTTTCGTAATGGATCTTTTGTTGTTCAGTTAATTTTTCAATTTTAGAATGAGTTTTTTGCGCTGAATTTCCAATACTAGAACTTATAACATGATGATCTTGCTGGAGCCGGGAAACCGTTGTTTTAAGCTGAGATATACCGTTTGTCAGTTGGACATTCATTTCACGTGTGGCAGCAAGTTCATTGGCTAAAAACGTTAAAAACTCTTTTAATTGATTGGGATCTTGGGGTAAATTGTCATATGTATTGGGTATCGCAATCTCTGTTTCATTGGATCCTTCTAATCTTTCTGTTTGTTGATACACAAGGTCTTTAGCTGTATCGTCTAGGGGCTTGTCCGTATCGCGTAACGCTATAAGCGCTTCGATGTCGGATTGAACAAAGATACGCCTATCACCATCTTTAAAAAACACATATCCATTACGCTCTAAGATTTGACCATACTTTCGAACAGTGGGTGTTGCAATCCCCACTTCTTCTGCCACTTCCTTGGAAGAGAAAGCTCGTTCATTTGATTGTATATCATTTCGCATATCGGAACTCCTTTTCTATTAAATATGAAGGTTTTTTGATGAATTCGCAAGTTATATTGCCCCGCGATACGAAACACTTATAACAAGATGATCTCGCTGGAGCCGGGAAACCGTTGTTTAAGCTGAGACACACCGTCTGTCAGTTGGATATTCATTTCATGTGGCTGCGAGTTCATTAGCTAAAAACGTTAAGGGCTCTTTTAATTGATTGGGATCGTGAGGTAAATTGTCATATGTATCGGGTATCGCAATCTCTGTTTCATTGGATCCTTCTAATCTTTCTGTTTGTTGATACACAAGGTCTTTAGCTGTATCGCATACGGGCTAGTCCGTATCGCGTAACGCTATAAGCGCTTTGATGTCGGATTGAACAAAGATACGCCTATCACCACCTTAAAAGAACACATATCCATTACGCTCTAAGATTTGGCCATACTTTCGAACAGTGGGTGTTGCAATCCCCACTTCTTCTGCCACTTCCTTGGAAGAGAAAGCTCGTTCATTTGATTATATATCATTTCGCATATCGGGCTCTTTTGTATTAAATATCAAGGTTTTTGATGAATTCTTATGTTATATCGCCTAGTGATACAAAACAAAAAAAAGTCGATCAGCCCCTTTCTTAAGGAATTCTATTAAGGAGGACGCTTGTTTTTGATCAAGGTTCTCAACCGCCTCAACTCCCATTTTATCAAGCATGCCTTTTTGGCTTTCTTTAAGTTGTGTATTTTGTTTAGATACATATCGCTTAAACAGATCTCTATTGAATTTCACTTGGGACTTAGGTTGCTTTTAGATCGTCCGATACATTGGATGTATCGCCGAGTTCTTCAATTACCTGTCCCCTGGGTGCAACAAAAAGAGCCGTTTTGTTCAATCTCTTCTTCAACTATCGCTCTTTGTTAGTTAAATAAAAGGTAATAATTCTCATGGGGATAATCCATTTGCGACTTCCCTATATTGTCTGATCTTAATTCTAATAGGGAATAAAACTGGTAATACACAAACAAATTGTCCTTTCATCAGGAATATTTGCTTATTTCAGGATAATCGGCTATTCAATTATTTGCTGAAATATCATAGCATTTGTTTAATCAGTGCCCAGAAACTCTTTATGACAATAACAAACCTTAAAGGAGATTGAGAAATATGACAATGACATTAAACGAAACCAGAGCGTCTGCACTTTCAGGATAATTATCGAAGAGCCCCAAGGATTTCTTTCGATGATTGATTAATCTTATTAATATCGATATTATCCAATAGACTATCTGATAGGTTATATTTCTTTTTTAAGTGTAAAATTCTTTCAACGCTTTTATCTATTCTCTCTTCGCTTACAGTCCCGTCCTTTACTGCGTTAGTCAAACTGCTGACAGCTTTTATTTTATTTTCATAGCCGTGGGATACCAAGATAATGTCGTTTCCTGCTTGAACGGCTTTTACGGAAGCTTCCCCAATATCATAATTTTCCATAATAGCCCCCATTGTCATGTCGTCCGTGATCACTACCCCATCAAAGTTAAATTCTTCTCTTAAAATGTCCGTGATTACATTTTTGGATAAAGAGGAAGGATAGTCGCGGTCAATTTCAGGCAACAATATATGTGCGACCATCGTCATATCTGCTTGTTGATTAAAAGCATGTTGAAACGGCAACAATTCCAATTGTTGGAGCCTTTCTGTACCATGATTCACAATCGGTAAACCTAAATGGGAATCCACATCTGTATCCCCAT
Organism: Metabacillus bambusae; assembly: GCF_017497975.1. Classification (GTDB taxonomy): domain Bacteria; phylum Bacillota; class Bacilli; order Bacillales; family Bacillaceae; genus Metabacillus; species Metabacillus bambusae. The sequence continues at coordinate 40,997 of NZ_JAGDEL010000035.1, forward strand.
GACCCGGAAAATGCTTTACGACCGGAATGATATTTTTGGATTGGATACCCTTCATTTCTTCGATTCCCATCTTTGAAACAATTTCCTTATTATCTCCAAAAGCCCTCTTTCCAATTACCGGGTTGGCTGGATTGCTGTTAATATCCAGAACAGGTGCCATTGTCATATTAAAGCCAAAGAAACTTACCCTTTCACCTATGGCTTCCCCGACCTGGTAGGCAAGCGCTGCATTATTTGCATCTCCTATATCTTTACTGTCCGGAAGGTTTATGATTTCAGGTGGCATTCTTGATACTAAGCCTCCTTCTTCATCTACAGAAATAAAGATCGGGGTATCGTGTAACCGAGAATTTATTTCTTTTATTTTATTATTCAGATCCAATAATTGTTGCGCACCTGAAATATTTTTCTTAAATAATATGACCCCTCCAACATGATAATCTTCTATTAATTTTCTAGTTTCATCATTGACTTGTGAATCTTCAAATCCAAACATTAACATTTGGCCAATTTTTTCCTCTATCGACATGGAATCCATTATTTCTTTTATCGGATCCGTCACTGCATTAGGCGGAGATTCTTCAGAATCATTTACTTCCTCATCCTCTTCATTTTCGATCTCATCATTATTACTTTTATCTGCAATATTTTCTGTGTTGTTATTATTTTCTTCCATGTTATGGTTGGAAGCTTGGTTACATCCGATCAGAGTTAGTATCATAATGAAAGAAAAAATAAAAAATAACCTGTGCCAATTTTTTATATTATTCATAATTTCCTCCCTTGATTGGTGTTTTCACATCTAATATTCAACAATCGCGCCCTTTTCTTGAATAACATTTATGGTTTTGTATATAGGACTCCATTTATTTCCAATCCATTAAAGATAATAAGTTATTTCTTTTATTTTTTCTTAATTCATTAGCCGCTAACAAAGGTATCATATCAAATGCTCTCTTTTATTACTGTCAACCTGTAAGTGATAATAACAGATATTGATTTTATCAATAAAACTATATCATTTAAGAAGACACTGGTTGTAACAAAAGGGCAGCAACTCTTACAGACGCCCAAAACACCTGCATCACGCCGTTTAATTAGTATTGATAACTAAACCCCTAACAGTGTTGGAAAAATGGCGTAGAAGGCAAATAGAAGAGTATAAAGACATAAATATACCTTTTATATGTGATGAACATCAACCATTGTTAACTCGGTTCGACTACAATGAAAGAAAAATGAAGTTAATCCGCTTAGCTAGCTTAAATGATAAGCTAGCCGCTATTTTCGAAAAGCACAAAGAATTTCAGCCTATTACCATTCATGGATTCCGACATACCCATGCTTCTATACTATTCGAAGCTGGAGCAAGTATTAAGGATGTTCAAGTAAGACTAGGTCATACAGACATTCAAACAACAATGAATATCTATACTCATGTGACAAATACAGCGAAAGAAAAAGTAACAAATTTATTTAAAAGTTATATGGATTTATGAGGAAGGGTATTCAAGGGGGATTCAAGGGGGATTCAAATGGATTATTTCACAATAAAAAACCCTTCCTTGGAAATCCGAGAAAGGGTTTTAAACGTTGATATATAAAGAATATTAACGTTTTGAGAACTGAGGTGCACGACGAGCGCCTTTAAGACCGTATTTTTTACGTTCTTTCATACGAGCGTCACGAGTTAATAGACCTGCACGCTTAAGAGTTGCACGGTATTCTGGATCTGCTTCTAATAAAGCACGAGAAATACCATGACGGATAGCGCCAGCTTGACCTGTAGTTCCACCGCCTGAAACGTTAACAAGTACATCGTAGTTACCTACAGTTTCAGTTAAGTTTAATGGTTGCTTAATATCTTCGATTAATGCAGCTGATGGGATATAATCTTTAATTTCACGATTATTTACAACAATACGACCTTCGCCTGGTACTAAACGTACACGAGCTACTGAGCTTTTACGACGGCCAGTACCGTAATATTGAACCTGTGCCAAATTAATAACCTCCTTTATAATTATCCGCGAAGTTCGTAAACTTCAGGTTGTTGTGCTTGGTGTTGATGTTCGCTACCAGCATATACATGTAATTTTTTAGCCATTTGACGACCTAAAGATCCTTTTGGAAGCATTCCCTTGATTGCTAATTCAAGCATTTTTTCAGGGTAGTTCGTACGCATTTCCAATGCAGTTCTTGTTTTTAAACCACCAGGAAATTGACTATGACGGTAGTAAATTTTATCTGTTAATTTTTTACCTGTTAATTCAATTTTCTCAGCGTTGATAATGATCACATGATCTCCTGTATCAACATGTGGTGTATATGTTGGTTTATGCTTACCACGTAAGATAGATGCAATTTCACTTGAAAGACGACCTAAAGTCTTGCCTTCAGCATCCACTACGTACCATTTACGTTCGATATTTCCAGCGTTTGCCATAAACGTTGTACGCATGTTTATTCCCTCCTAGTAAATTAAAATATATTGGTTCTTACTTCTATTTCATAACACGATAAGATTCCGGGGCTTATTCGTGGGGTTGAAATACATACCATTAGATATGATATAACTTAAAGAGCATAATGTCAAGAAAATGTTACACCTGGTTTAGTTGTCATAATGAACTTTCCATAAATATAATCCATGACCAGGGACCGTTTTACCGCTTAAGCTCCGATCACGCCCCTCAAGTATTACAGGAATACTATTGGGATCTGTATAACCTTGCCCTACATCTAACAATGTCCCAACTAGGATTCGTACCATATTATACAGAAAACCATTTCCAATAAAACTAAAAATAATTTCTGAATCATCTTCTATAATCTCGATTGAATAGATCGTTCTTACTTTGTCTTCTACCTCTGTTTTCGCCACACAGAAGCTCGTAAAATCATGTGTCCCACATAAATGGATAGAAGCTTGTCTAATCGCGCTCACATTAAGCTTATACGGATAATGGAAGCTGTAATTTCTCTTAAAGACATCTTTCATCTTTTGTTGATTAATACGATAGCGATATTCCTTAGCAGTCGTATTAAAACGCGCATGGAAATCTGGACTTACATAGCTAGCTTCTACTATCACAATATCCTCAGGTAGTAAGCTATTCAAGGCATATGGCCACTTTTCCTCAGGAATCGTTAAACTGGTATCGAAATGAAATACTTGTCCAAGAGCATGAACCCCTGCATCGGTTCTCCCTGAGGCATGAACTTTTGTAGGTTTACCTTTATGGAGCTTTAGTAAAGCTCCTTCAATTTCGCCTTGAACCGTCCTTTTGTTTGGTTGGACTTGGTATCCACTAAAATTTGTGCCGTCATAAGAAACAATACATTTTACTCTCATCTTCTGCTCCTATGTCCGTAAATAAATTAATATTAACCCTAAAGCGACTAGTAACGATATAACTGAAGTGTCTAGAACTCCCCATTGTAACTGTCTCAGCTTAGTTCTACCTTCTCCACCTTTATATCCTCTAGCTTCCATTGCTGTAGCAAGCTCCTCAGCCCGTTTAAAGGCACTTATAAAGAGAGGAACTAGTAAAGGTACAACAGCCTTCAAACGGTCTTTAACAGGTCCGCTAGTGAAGTCAACGCCACGTGCCATTTGTGCCTTTAATATCTTATCTGTTTCTTCCATCAATGTCGGTATAAAACGTAATGAAATTGACATCATTAAAGCAAGCTCGTGTACTGGTAACCCTAGTTTTTTAAATGGAGCCAACAAGCTTTCCATCCCATCAGTAATTTCTATTGGTGTGGTCGTGAGTGTTAATATTGTTGTCATTAAAATCAGATATAAAAACCGTAATGAAATATAAATCCCTTGTTTTAGCCCTTCTTCATAAATACGGAAAAAGCCTAAATCTAATAGGATTTCTCCTTCTTTTGTAACAAAAAGATGGAGAATAAACGTAAATAAAATAATCCATAATACAGGCTTAAGACCTTTTAGTAGAAAGCTCACTGGTAACTTTGTTAGTGCCACGATAACCAATGTGAATATTCCTAGTACAAAGTAAGTTAAAAGATTATTCGCCAAAAACACAATAAAAACGAACACAAAAATCATCATTAACTTTGATCTTGGATCCAACCTATGAATAAGTGATTGACCAGGAACATACTTCCCTATGATAATACTGTCCATCATAATGGGTTCACCTCACCCATCAAAGCCTTTATCTGATCAACAGTCTCATCAATTGTTAGTGGAATCTCGTTAAATAATAAACCCCTATCCATTAATTGACGTTGAAGCTTAACTGTTTCAGGTAAATCCAGCCCTAGAGCTGACAACTTATCTGCTTCACTAAATATTTCTTTTGGAGTACCGTGCATTTCAATTGTTCCCTTTTGCATAACAATGATCTCATCGGAATATTTAGCCGCATCCTCCATACTATGGGTAACAAGGATAATCGTAAGATTTTGCTCCTTTTGCAATCGATAGAATAAGTCCATAATCTCTTTTCTACCTCTAGGGTCCAGACCTGCAGTTGGCTCATCTAAGACAAGAACTTCAGGACCCATTGCCAATACACCGGCAATCGCAACCCTTCTCATTTGACCACCACTTAAATCAAAGGGTGATTTTTGTAGAATTGATTCTGGTAATCCAACAATTTCTAAAGTCTCTCGTGCCTTTATGATTGCAGCTTCTTCACTTACGCCAAAATTCATTGGGCCAAACGCAATATCCTTTTCAACTGTTTCTTCAAAAAGCTGATGCTCAGGAAACTGAAAAACAATCCCAACAAGGCTCCTTACTACCTTAAGATGCTTTTGTTTTTTTCCCGCCTCAATAATGTGTTCTCCAATTTGAATTGATCCCTTTGTAGGTTTTAATAGTCCATTCAAATGCTGAAGAATCGTTGACTTACCAGAACCAGTATGTCCAATGATCGATAAATACGTTCCCTTCTTAACCGATAGATTTATATCATAGAGGGCTAGTCTTTCAAATGGTGTACGAGCCTGATAACGATATTCTAAGTTTTTGATTGTAATGTCCAAAGCTCATTCACCAGACCTTCCTCAGTTAAGTGGTTGTTTTGAATAGGAACTCCTGCAGCTCTTAACCTTTTGCTTAATTGAAAAGGGAACGGTAAATCTAGACCAATTTCAACTAGTTTATCATCAAGCATAAATACCTCTTCAGGTGTACCTTCCGCGAACTTGCGTCCACCATTCATAACAATCATTCTATCAGCTTTTGATGCTTCTTCTAAGTCATGAGTAATTGAAATAACCGTTAAATCCCCTTGATTATTTAACTCACGTACTGTTTTTATAACTTCACTTCTACCAAGTGGGTCTAACATAGATGTGGCTTCATCTAAGATGATGATGTCAGGTTGAACAGCAATTACCCCGGCAATCGCTACACGTTGTTTTTGCCCCCCTGAAAGATGATGTGGTTCATTCTCAAGAAAAGCGTCCATTTTAACCTGCTTAGTAGACCATTCTATTCTATTTACCATCTCATCTCTTGGTACACCATTGTTCTCGAGGCCAAAGGCAACATCGTCCTTAACGGTTGTACCGACAAACTGATTATCTGGATTTTGAAAAACCATGCCAACATGCTTTCTAATGTCCCAAATCGTTTTATCAGATAGTTCAATCCCACAGACTTTAACTTTTCCCTTGTCAGGTATATATAGCCCGTTTAAAATACGTGCTAAAGTAGATTTACCAGAGCCATTATGACCAACAATAGCAAGCCACTCACCCTGTTTAACATTAAGAGAAACATTTTCTAGGGCGGGAGCAGCTTCCTGATGATAATGGAACGTTACGCTTTCTACATCTATGATTGTTTGACTCATTGCTCGACTCCCCTAAACTCTTTCTTACTAAGAAAAGCGCAAGCGCCTTGACCAGCCTCTATCAAATTAGACGACGTGAATAGAAGATACTCGAGTGTTCTCCCTCCTCCTATTCACTCGTCCAAAAAAGAGCTAGGCGCTAAAAGTATGATTTAGTAAAATACTTCTTATCCTATAAAAAAAGGGCATTGATCCAGTTTTGCAACTGTCACGCCCTTGTAGTAAAAAAGTAATATTAAACTAATTCAATGATAACCATTGGTGCACCGTCACCGCGGCGAGGTCCAAGTTTCATGATACGAGTGTAACCGCCTTGACGATCTTCGTATCGTGGAGCAATATCACTGAAAAGCTTTTCTAAAGCATATTTTGGTTTTTCCTTCTCTTTACCTTCTTCAGTTGTAGTAGTTACAACCTCTGCCACTTCGTTACGTACATAAGAAGCAGCTTGACGGCGAGCATGAAGGTCTCCGCGCTTTCCTAATGTAATCATCTTTTCAACAGTAGAACGTAATTCTTTCGCACGAGCTTCAGTTGTTTCGATGCGCTCACTAATAATTAAATCAGTTGTTAAGTCACGTAGCATAGCTTTACGTTGAGCACTAGTACGACCTAATTTTCTGTATGACATGTGATGTCCCCTCCTTCGTTGTATAATGTATGTTTTTTAGAACATGTTAATATAACGTAAATAGAAACAATTGATCTATTGAAACATACGAAAACGCTAGTTAATTTTCTAACTAGTCGTCAGTCGTCTTTTCGAAGACCTAAACCTAGTTCTTCTAATTTTGCCTTAACTTCTTCAAGAGATTTACGACCTAAATTACGAACCTTCATCATATCTTCTTCTGTTTTATGAGCAAGCTCTTGTACTGTATTAATACCAGCACGTTTTAAACAGTTGTAAGAACGAACAGACAAGTCTAGCTCTTCAATCGTCATCTCAAGAACCTTTTCTTTTTGATCCTCTTCTTTTTCCACCATAATTTCTGCATTTTGAGCTTCATCAGTAAGCCCAACAAAAATATTTAAGTGTTCTGTGAGAATCTTTGAACCTAAAGCAATTGCTTCTTTCGGTCCAGTACTACCATCTGTCCAAACATCAAGTGTCAGTTTATCATAGTTAGCAATTTGGCCAACTCGTGTTTTCTCTACTTGATAAGAAACACGTGCAACTGGTGTGAAGATTGAATCAATTGGAATAACTCCAATTGGTTGATCCTCTCTTTTGTTTGAATCAGCTGGAGTATAACCACGTCCACGCTTAGCTGTTAGTCTCATTCTAAAGCTAGCATCTGATGCAAGAGTTGCAATATGAAGATCTGGATTTAGAATTTCTACATCACTATCATGAGTAATGTCAGAAGCTGTTACACTTCCTTCGCCTTGAACATCAATCTCAAGCGTCTTTTCTTCATCTGAATAGATTTTAAGAGCAAGCTTTTTAATGTTTAAGATAATCGAAGTAACATCTTCAACAACACCTTCGATCGTTGAAAACTCATGAAGTACGCCATCTATTTGGATCGATGTTACAGCGGCACCAGGGAGTGAGGATAAAAGGATACGACGTAAGGAGTTACCCAAAGTAGTACCATATCCACGCTCAAGTGGCTCGACGACGAATTTACCATATTTGGTATCATCGTTGATTTCAACCGTTTCGATTTTTGGTTTTTCAATTTCTATCATCTATAAACCCTCCTTCAAAACGTCGAAACCCCGGCTAGACTAGAAATTTGATAAAACGTCTAACCGAAATTCCCCATTCAAAAGTTCCCGAATGTGCACAACAACAAAGTGATTCTGCTAGAACTTATATACTGTATCATAACCCATTATAGACAGGGATACAAAATCTATACAGAAAATTTACACACGACGACGTTTTGGCGGACGGCATCCATTATGTGGAACTGGTGTAACATCTCTAATAGCCGTTACTTCTAAACCTGCAGCTTGAAGTGAGCGAATTGCTGCTTCACGTCCTGCACCTGGTCCTTTAACAGTAACTTCTAGTGTTTTTAAACCATGCTCCTGTGATGCTTTTGCTGCTGTTTCAGCAGCCATTTGTGCAGCGAAAGGAGTAGATTTACGAGAACCTCTAAAACCTAACGCACCAGCACTAGACCATGAAATTGCATTACCATGAGTGTCTGTAATAGTAACAATCGTGTTATTGAAAGTTGAACGAATATGAGCAATACCACTCTCAATATTCTTTTTCACACGACGTTTACGAGTGTTCGTTTTACGTGCCATTACTGGTTAACCTCCCTTACATTATTTTTTCTTGTTTGCAACAGTACGACGTGGTCCTTTACGCGTACGAGCATTATTTTTCGTGTTTTGTCCACGAACTGGTAAGCCACGACGGTGACGAAGACCGCGGAATGAACCGATCTCGATTAGACGTTTAATGTTTAAAGAGATTTCACGACGAAGATCTCCCTCAACTTTAAGCTTATCGATTACATCACGAATTTTTCCTAACTCTTCTTCCGTTAAATCACGTACACGAGTATCTTCAGAAACTCCAGCTTGTGCTAGAACTTTCTCAGCAGTTGGACGTCCGATACCGAAGATATATGTTAATGAAATGACAACACGTTTGTCACGAGGAATATCAACACCTGCAATACGAGCCATTAAGCTTGCACCTCCTTATAGATTAACCTTGTTTTTGCTTATGTTTAGGATTCTCACAAATAACCATGACTTTGCCTTTTCTGCGAATGACTTTACATTTTTCACAAATCGGTTTAACAGATGGTCTGACTTTCATGATCTTAATACCTCCTTAGTAGTACGGAGTGCTAAATTATTTAAAACGGTACGTAATTCGTCCACGAGTTAAATCATATGGAGATAATTCTACCGTTACTTTGTCTCCAGGTAAAATACGAATGAAATGCATGCGAATCTTTCCAGAAACATGCGCTAAAACCGTATGACCGTTCTCAAGTTCTACCTTGAACATTGCATTTGGCAATGTTTCAATGACAGTGCCTTCTACTTCAATTACATCGTCTTTCGCCATCGAACTGTTCTCCCTTCTCAAAATCAGTAACTTGCTCATTGACAAACTTAAAGTTCAACTTCCATTTGTCACACGACCTGTTTCCACTATACTGTTCTGAACTTCCGGAGATACTCAGGTAAAGAATTCTAGATGATGAACATTCTTCTACTAGGAGAATCAAACTTTCGCATTTCTCCATCAGCATTTTAAACGAAATGACATCCGAAAATTCCAATCAATATGGCATATAGTACTTGCCTAATTTAAGACAAATTGACATATGCATGGAATCGAATTAGGTTCGTTCAAGCAATGTCACCTTCTGGTTAGGCTTTTGTTAGGATTTCATAGCCATTTTCAGTAATAGCAACTGTATGTTCAAAATGAGCACACACTTTACCATCAACTGTAACGACTGTCCATTCATCTGCCAATGTTTTAACATAACGGGTACCCGCATTTACCATTGGTTCAATAGCTAATACCATCCCAGGCTTTAGCCTTGGACCTTTATTAGGTGGACCATAATGGGGGATTTGCGGATCTTCATGTAATTCTTGCCCAACACCATGGCCGACATATTCTCTTACAACAGAAAAATCATGTTCTTCAACATAAGTTTGAATTGCATGAGAAATGTTTGAAAGTCTTTCACCTGGTTTTGCTTCTTTAAGTCCTATATATAGAGACTCCTCAGTAACATCTAAAAGTCGCTGAGTTTCATCAGAAATTGCACCTACAGCATAGGTCCAAGCAGAATCACCATGATAACCATTGTGTTTTGCACCAATATCGATGCTAATTATATCTCCTTCACGCAATACACGATCACCAGGTATTCCATGAACGAGCTCTTCATTAATAGAAGCACAAATGCTCCCGCGGAAACCATTATACCCTTTAAAAGATGGAATTGCATCACATCCGAGAATATACTTTTCGGCAATTGCATCCAATTCTTTTGTAGAGATACCAGGTTTAATGTATTTTTGCAGCTCTTGGTGTGTTAAAGCAACGATTCGACCAGCTTCTCGCATAATCTCAAGTTCACGCTGAGTCTTACAAATGATCATGCACTAATCCTCCAAGCAGCTGATTAACGTCAACAAATACTTTATCTATATCCTGTTCACCATTAATGTTTCTTAAATAGCCTTTATCGTTATAAAAGTTTAATAATGGTTCAGTTTGCTTAAGGTTAACTTCTAAACGATTTGCAACCGTTTCTTCGTTATCGTCTGCACGTTGGTAAAGCTCTCCACCACATTTATCACATTCACCTTGAACAGCAGGCGGATTAAATATTAAGTGATAAGTAGCTCCACAGTCTTTGCAAATACGACGACCCGTTAAGCGCTCCATAAGGATATCTTTATTTACTTCAATGTTGACTACATAATCAATCTGTTTGCTTAGTTCTGCTAGAATACCCTCAAGCGCATCTGCTTGAGCAACAGTTCTAGGAAAACCATCTAAAAGGAACCCATTTTGGCAATCATTCTTTCCCAAACGTTCACGAACAATACCTATGGTCACTTCATCTGGTACAAGTTCACCTTTGTCAATAAATGACTTAGCTTGTAAACCTAGTTCTGTTTCTTCTTTCATAGCAGCTCTGAACATATCTCCTGTTGAGATATGAGGGATGTCGTATTTTTCGACAATACGTTCAGCCTGAGTACCCTTACCAGCACCTGGAAGGCCCATCAATACTAAATTCATTTGTATTCCCCCCCTCAGTCTCTATTTTGAGGGAATGGGAAGTGTTTCCCATAACCTCATTACTTAATAAAGCCTTTATAATGACGTTTCACTAACTGACTTTCAAGCTGTTTCATTGTCTCAAGGGCAACCCCTACAACAATCAACAAGCTTGTTCCACCAATCTGAGCCGATTGAGGAAGATCAGCAAACTTAATGAAGAAAACAGGAAGAACAGCTATAGCTGCTAAGAAAAGAGAACCGA
>NZ_JAGDEL010000036.1 GCF_017497975.1 Metabacillus bambusae
AATCAAATGTTTTCTGGATCCAATCAGTCACATCATTAGGGCCAAAAAATGCTGCAATCGTTGGTGGTGTAATGATGAATGACACCGCAAAGATAACAGGAATAACGCCAGCAGGATTAACTTTCAATGGAAGATGAGTCGATTGCCCTCCAGCCATATTGTTATTCCCAGAACGCTTAGCGTATTGAATTGGTATCTTACGAAGTGCTTGTTGAATGAAGATAACTCCAACCACAACTGCTAATATTGCCAATAAAAGAATGACGACTGTGACTATTCTAATAAATAGTTGGTCACCCGCATCTTCAAATTGTTGTGCATAGATTTGGTTAATTGTTGAGGGAATTCCTGCAACGATCCCAGCAAAGATGATAATGGAAATTCCATTTCCTACACCTTTAGAAGTGATCTGTTCTCCTAACCACATTAAAAATGCTGTACCAGCTGTTAATACAATCGCAATTAGCAAGTATGTTCCAATGCCAGGATTCTCAATTAATAATCCTCCTGACTGTGTATTAAAACCATAGGACATACCTAACGCCTGGATGAAACCTAATATTATCGTAAAGTATCTTGTAAATTGAGCGAGTTTACGACGCCCAACGTCACCTTGTTTTGACCACTCAGTAAATTTCGGTACAACATCCATCTGCAGGAGCTGAATGATGATCGAAGCAGTGATATATGGCATAATCCCCATCGCTAGGATTGAAAAATTATACAATGCACCGCCACCGAATGTGTTTAAGATTCCGAATACATTAAGCTCATCCTGTGCTTGAAGAACATCAGCATTGACATTTGGCACAGGAATGAACGTACCAATACGAAATACCACTAACATTAAAAGGGTGAATATGATCTTACTTCTAATATCACCCACGCGCATAAAATTGGAGATTGTTTTTAACATTAGATCACCTCAACTGAACCGCCAGCAGATTCAATAGCTTCTTTTGCAGAAGCAGAGAATTTGTTAGCTTTTACAGTAAGTTTTTTCTCTAATTGACCATTACCAAGAATTTTCACACCAGACTTTACATTGCTAACAATACCTGTTTCAAGCAATAATTCTGGAGTAACCTCAGTGCCTTCTTCAAAGCGGTTAAGCGTCTCAAGGTTTACAATAGCAAAGTCCTTGCGGTTAATGTTCGTAAAACCGCGTTTAGGTAAGCGTTGGAACAAAGGAGTTTGACCACCTTCGAATCCAGGACGAACTCCACCACCAGAACGAGCGTTTTGTCCTTTATGACCTTTACCAGCTGTTTTACCGTTACCAGAACCAATACCACGACCAACACGATTACGTGTTTTACGTGAACCTTCTGCTGGTTTCAACTCATGAAGTTTCATCGGGACACCTCCTTATTTATTTTTGTTACTATTATTGTTCTTTAACTGTAACTAAGTGAGCAACTTTATTAATCATACCGCGAATCGCAGGATTATCATCTTGTACTACAGTTTGATGTACCTTTTTTAGTCCAAGTGTTCTAACAGTAATACGTTGATCTTCAGGACGACCAATTACACTGCGAGTGAGGGTAATTTCTAACTTATTCGCCATTTTAGTTCCCTCCTTATCCTAACAGTTCTTCTACCGTTTTTCCACGTAACTTAGCAACATCTTCAGCACTCTTTAATTCACTCAATCCTGAGATTGTAGCACGAATCATATTAATTGGAGTGTTTGAACCTAAAGATTTTGAAAGAATATCTGCAACACCTGCTAATTCTAATACCGCACGAACAGGTCCTCCAGCGATAACTCCAGTACCTTCAGAAGCTGGTTTTAAAAGAATATTTCCTGCTCCAAATTGACCGATAATTTGGTGAGGAATTGTAGTACCAACCATAGGTACTTCAATTAGGTTTTTCTTTGCATCTTCAATTGCTTTACGGATCGCTTCTGGTACCTCTTGTGCTTTACCAGTACCGAAACCTACATGACCGTTTTTATCCCCAACAACAACAAGTGCTGCGAAACGGAAACGACGACCACCTTTAACAACTTTGGCTACGCGGTTAACGGTAACTACGCGTTCTTCAAGCTCTAATTTGTTTGGATCAATACGACGCATTCTTTATGTCCCTCCTTTTGCGATTAAAATTCAAGTCCAGCCGTACGTGCTGCTTCAGCTAGAGCTTTAATACGACCATGATATAAGTATCCACCGCGATCAAAAACGACAGATTTAACACCTTTTTCAATAGCACGTTTTGCTACTAATTCTCCAACTTTTTGAGCAGCTTCAAGATTGCTTTTAGAATCAAGATTAAAATCTTTATCTAAAGTAGAAGCACTTACTAAAGTAACTGAATTTGTATCATCAATAACTTGTGCATAGATGTGTTGGTTGGAACGATATACGTTTAGACGAGGACGAGTAGTTGTACCAGTTAACTTAGCACGAACACGCGCATGTCTTTTTTTACGTACAGCATTTTTATCAGCCTTAGTAATCATTTAAGTCACTCCTTTCTTATCATCTAAGCGATATTACTTCGCAGTTTTACCTTCTTTACGACGTACATGTTCGCCTTCGTAGCGAATACCTTTACCTTTATAAGGCTCTGGTGGACGAACGTCACGAATGTTAGCTGCTATTGCACCTACACGTTCTTTGTCAGTACCTTTAACAAGAACCTTAGTTTGAGTTGGTACTTCGATTTCGATACCTGATTCAGGTGTGATCTCAACAGGGTGTGAGTAACCAACGTTAAGAACTAATTTATTTCCAGATTTAGAAGCACGGTAACCGACACCGATAAGTTCTAATCCTCTTTCGAATCCTTTAGAAACACCTTCTACCATGTTACCTAGTAGACTACGTGTTGTACCGTGAAGAGCACGGTGTTCTTTAATATCAGAAGGACGACTTACAGATAAGACGTTCTCTTCGATAGTGATTTTAATATCAGAGTTGAATGTGCGAGTTAACTCACCTTTTGGTCCCTTAACTGTTACTGTATTATCATCAGCGATAGTAACTGTAACACCTGCAGGAATTTCAAGTGGTTTCTTTCCAATACGAGACATTCATTACACCTCCATTCATTTTGAGCTTATTACCAAACGTATGCTAATACTTCTCCACCAGTTTGTTTTGCACGAGCTTCTTTGTCAGACAAAACGCCTTGAGAAGTTGAAACGATCGCAATACCTAATCCGTTAAGTACACGTGGTACTTCATCAGCTTTTGCATATACACGTAAACCAGGCTTACTGATTCTTTTAAGACCAGTGATTACGCGCTCATTGTTTGAACCGTATTTCAAGAAAATACGAATGATGCCTTGTTTGTTGTCTTCTACATATTCTACATCACGAACAAAACCTTCTCGCTTAAGAATTTCAGCGATTTCCTTTTTGATTTTAGAAGCAGGGAACTCAAGCTTCTCGTGACGTACCATGTTCGCATTACGAATGCGAGTAAGCATATCTGCAATAGGATCTGTCATAACCATATCAAAATAACCTCCTTCCCGATTTACGGTTTTACCAGCTAGCTTTTTTCACGCCTGGAATTTGACCTTTATAAGCAAGTTCACGGAAACAAATACGGCAAAGCTTAAATTTGCGTAGTACTGAGTGTGGACGACCGCAACGTTCGCAGCGAGTATACTCTTGTACTTTGTGCTTTTGCGTGCGTTTTTGCTTAGCAATCATTGATTTTTTAGCCACAATTTCGCCTCCCTTTACTAGCGATTATTTTTGGAACGGCATACCGAACTGTGTTAATAGTTCGCGTGCTTCTTCATCAGTATTCGCAGTCGTTACGATAACGATATCCATACCACGAACTTTATTTACTTTATCATAATCAATCTCAGGGAAGATTAATTGCTCTTTCACACCTAATGTGTAGTTACCGCGTCCGTCAAATGATTTCTTTGATACGCCACGGAAGTCACGTACACGTGGTAATGAAACAGAAACTAACTTATCTAAGAATTGGTACATACGCTCTCCGCGTAATGTTACTTTAGCACCAATTGGCATACCTTCACGTAAACGGAAGCCAGCGATTGATTTTTTTGCTTTAGTTACAACAGGTTTTTGACCAGTGATTTGTGCTAACTCTTCAACAGCAACATCTAGTGCTTTTGAATTCGATACAGCATCACCAACACCCATGTTGATAACGATTTTTTCTAATTTCGGAGCTTGCATTACTGATTTGTAAGAAAACTTACTCATTAATGCAGGTGTAATTTCTTTTTGATACTTTTCTTTAAGGCGGTTCATGACATAGACCTCCCTTCCTTATTTACTATTTATCTAAAGTTTCACCAGATTTTTTTGCTACACGTACCTTTTTATTGTCAACCACTTTATAACCAACACGAGTCGGTTCACCTGATTTAGGATCAAGTGGCATAACATTTGATACATGGATAGGTGCCTCTTGGCTTAAGATTCCACCTTGTGGGTTAACTTGTGATGGTTTAGAGTGTTTTTTCACAACATTTATACCTTCAACAAGTACGCGATCTTTTTTAGGATAAGAAGCAAGTACTACGCCTTGTTTTCCTTTATCCTTGCCAGAGATAACCATTACTTTATCACCTTTTTTAACATGCATCCTAGTTGCACCTCCTTAGTAAGGCAATCAGATTTATTATAGAACTTCTGGAGCTAAAGAAACAATTTTCATAAAGTTATTTTCACGTAATTCACGTGCAACAGGTCCGAAAATACGTGTGCCACGTGGGCTCTTGTCATCACGGATGATAACACATGCATTTTCGTCAAATTTGATGTAAGAACCGTCTGTACGACGAGCTCCACTCTTTGTACGAACAATTACTGCTTTAACAACTTCACCTTTTTTGACAACGCCACCTGGTGTTGCTTGTTTAACCGTACAAACAATTACATCTCCAATATTAGCAGTTTTACGACCAGAACCGCCTAATACTTTAATTGTTAATACTTCACGAGCACCAGAGTTGTCAGCAACTTTTAAACGAGATTCTTGTTGGATCACTTATGTTACCTCCCTTCGGAATTAACTATCCGAACAATATTAAATGATTATAGCTTCTTCTACGATTTCTACTAGACGGAAACGTTTAGTAGCTGATAATGGACGAGTTTCCATTACTTTTACGATATCACCAATTTTTGCTTGGTTGTTTTCGTCATGTGCTTTGAATTTCTTAGAGTATTTTACACGTTTGCCGTATAGCGGGTGTGTCTTGTAAGTTTCAACAAGAACAGTAATCGTCTTATCCATTTTGTCAGAAACAACACGACCAGTATACACTTTACGTTGGTTACGTTCACTCATTCGATAAACCTCCTCTCTTATTAATGATTATTAGCTGCGATCTCTCTTTCACGGATAACAGTTTTCATACGAGCGATCGATTTACGAACTTCACGGATGCGAGCAGTATTTTCTAATTGTCCTGTCGCTAGTTGAAAGCGAAGGTTAAATAACTCTTCTTTAAGTGATTTTACTTTTTGTTCTATTTCTGCAGTGGTAAGGTCACGAATTTCATTAGCTTTCATTAGATTCACCACCAATTTCTTCACGTTTTACGAATTTCGTTTTGATCGGTAATTTGTGAGATGCTAAACGTAACGCTTCACGTGCTACCTCTTCAGAAACACCAGAAATTTCGAATAATACTTTACCAGGTTTTACAACTGCTACCCAACCTTCTGGAGCACCTTTACCTGATCCCATACGTACCTCTAGAGGTTTTGCAGTATAAGGTTTAGAAGGGAAGATTTTAATCCAAACTTTACCGCCACGTTTCATGTAACGTGTCATCGCAATACGAGCTGCTTCAATTTGACGGTTCGTGATCCAAGAAGCTTCTAAAGCTTGGATACCAAATTCACCGAAATGTACTTCAGTACCACCTTTAGCGCGACCACGCATTTTTCCACGGTGCTCTCTACGATATTTTACGCGTTTTGGCAATAACATATTATTTTCCTCCTTCCTCAGTTTTCTTCTTAGTAGGAAGAACCTCTCCACGATAGATCCAAACTTTTACGCCTAATTTACCGTAAGTTGTATCAGCTTCAGCTGTTCCGTAATCGATATCAGCACGAAGTGTGTGTAGTGGAACTGTTCCTTCGCTATAATGCTCTGCACGTGCGATATCTGCTCCACCTAAACGACCAGATACTTGTGTTTTAATACCTTGTGCACCTGCGCGCATTGCACGTTGAATTGTTTGTTTTTGAGCACGACGGAAAGAAATACGATTTTCTAATTGACGTGCGATGTTATCAGCAACTAATTTAGCATCTAAATCAGCTCTTTTGATTTCTAAAATGTTGATGTGTACACGTTTACCAGTTAATTGGTTAAGTGCTTTACGTAATGCTTCAACTTCCGTACCACCTTTACCAATTACCATACCTGGTTTAGCAGTGTGGATTGTAACATTTACACGGTTTGCAGCACGCTCGATCTCAATTTTAGAAACAGATGCATCATTAAGACGTTTGCTAATATATTCACGAATTTTAATATCTTCATGTAAAAGAGTTGAGTAGTCTTTACCAGCGAACCATTTAGACTCCCAATCACGAATAACTCCAATACGAAGACCGACTGGATTTACCTTTTGACCCACGGATTATCCCTCCTTCTTTTCTGATAAGATGATTGTGATGTGACTTGTACGTTTATTAATTGCACTCGCACGACCCATAGCACGTGGACGGAAACGTTTAAGAGTTGGACCTTCGTTTGCAAAAGCTTCAGTTACAACTAAGCTATTGATGTCCATTTCATAGTTATGTTCAGCGTTAGCCACTGCTGATTTTAATACTTTTTCTATGATTGGAGAAGCAGCCTTTGGCGTATGATTCAAAATCGCTACTGCTTCGCCTACTTGCTTACCTCGAATAAGATCCAGAACTAAACGAGCTTTACGAGGAGCAATACGAACTGTTCTTGCGACAGCTTTAGATTGTTGCATTTAAATGCCTCCTCTCATTAACGTCTTGTTTTTTTGTCATCACTTGCATGACCTTTGTACGTACGTGTAGGTGCAAACTCACCAAGTTTGTGTCCTACCATGTCCTCAGTTACATAAACAGGAACATGCTTACGTCCATCATAAACAGCAATAGTGTGACCAATGAATTGTGGGAAAATTGTAGAACGACGAGACCAAGTTTTAATAACTTGCTTCTTTTCAGTTTCATTTAATTTTTCAACTTTGCTTATTAAATGATCATCAACGAATGGTCCTTTTTTTAAGCTACGGCCCATGATTGTACCTCCCTTCGCGATCGTGCTACGGTTCGACTGAACCGTAGTTCAATCACGTTATTTTTTACGACGACGCACGATAAACTTATCTGATTTATTTTTCTTCTTACGAGTTTTAGCACCAAGAGTTGGTTTACCCCAAGGAGACATTGGTGATTTACGTCCGATAGGAGCGCGTCCTTCACCACCACCGTGTGGATGGTCATTAGGGTTCATTACAGATCCACGAACAGTTGGGCGTTTGCCTAACCAACGAGAACGACCTGCTTTACCAATGTTGATAAGTTCATGTTGTTCATTACCAACTTGACCTACAGTTGCACGACAAGTAGCAAGAATCATACGAACTTCACCAGAGTTTAAACGTACAAGTACGTATTTACCTTCTTTACCCAATACTTGAGCAGAAGTTCCTGCAGAACGAACTAATTGCCCGCCTTTACCAGGTTTTAATTCGATGTTGTGTACTACAGTACCAACAGGAATATTTTGTAATGGTAATGCATTCCCTACTTTAATGTCTGCTTCAGGACCAGACATAATTTCTAAACCTACTTTAAGGTTTTTAGGTGCAAGGATATATCTTTTTTCACCATCAACATAGTTGATTAGTGCGATGTTTGCAGAACGATTTGGATCGTATTCGATTGTAGCAACGCGTCCTGGTATACCATCTTTGTCGCGTTTAAAATCGATCACACGATATTGGCGTTTGTGTCCGCCGCCTTGGTGACGAACTGTTAATTTACCTTGGTTATTACGTCCACCTTTTCTATGAAGTGGTGCAAGTAATGACTTTTCAGGCTGGTCTGTTGTGATTTCAGCAAAATCAGATACTGTCATTCCACGTCGACCGTTTGAGGTTGGTTTATATTTTTTAATCGCCATATCGATATCCCTCCTTTTCTATTAAAATTTATACTTCAAATAATTCGATTTCATTGCTGTCTGCAGCAAGCTTAATGATTGCTTTACGACGACGATTTGTTAAGCCGCTATAACGACCAACGCGTTTGAATTTACCTTTATAGTTCATGATGTTTACTTTTTCAACTTTTACACCAAAGATAGATTCGATCGCATCTTTAACTTCAGTTTTATTAGCCTTAACATCAACTTCAAACGTATATTTTTTCTCAGCCATAAGATCTGATGAACGTTCAGTGATTACGGGGCGCTTAATAATATCACGAGGATCTTTCATTATGCAAGCACCTCCTCTACTTTTTGCACCGCAGCTTTCGTCATAATAAGCTTATCATGGTTAAGTACATCAAGTACGTTTACTCCGTTAGCTGTAACTACTGTTACGTTAGGAATATTACGTGCTGATAATGCAACATTTTCATTGTTGTCAGCTGTTACGATTAACGCTTTTCTCTCAACAGAAAGACCTTTTAGAACTGCAGCCATTTCTTTTGTTTTAGGAGCGTTTAACGCTAAGTCCTCTAATACAACAATGCTGTTATCAATTACTTTTGATGATAAAGCTGATTTGATCGCTAAACGGCGAACTTTTTTAGGTAATTTATATGAATATGAACGTGGAGTTGGTCCAAATACGACACCACCACCGCGCCATTGTGGCGAACGGATAGATCCTTGACGAGCACGACCAGTACCCTTTTGACGCCAAGGTTTACGACCTCCGCCTGCTACTTCAGAACGATTTTTTACTTTGTGAGTTCCTTGACGTAAGGAAGCTCTTTGCATAATAACCGCTTCAAATAATACGTGCTGATTAGGTTCGATACCAAATACAGAATCATTAAGTTCGATTTCTCCAACGTTTGATCCAGTTTGGTTTAATAATGCTACTTTCGGCATTATCCAATTCCTCCTTTCCTAAAGAAATTATTTAGATTTCACTGCGCCTTTTACAGTAATAAGTGCTTTTTTAGGTCCTGGAACGTTACCTTTAATAAGTAATAGATTACGTTCAACATCTACTTTTACGATTTCTAAGTTTTGAACAGTAACTCGTTCTCCACCCATACGACCTGGTAAAAGTTTGTTTTTAAATACACGGTTTGGAGCTACAGGTCCCATTGAACCTGGGCGACGATGGTAACGAGAACCGTGAGACATAGGTCCACGAGATTGTCCGTGGCGTTTAATAGAGCCTTGGAAACCTTTCCCTTTAGAAATTCCTGTTACATCTACTGTTTCACCAGCAGCAAAAATATCAACCTTGACTTCTTGACCAACTTCGTATGCATCTAAGCTAGCTTCACGAAGTTCTTTAACGAAGCGCTTAGGTGCAGTATTTGCTTTAGTAACGTGTCCTTTTTCAGGTTTGTTAGCTAACTTTTCACGTTTGTCTTCAAATCCTAACTGAACAGCTGTATAACCATCAGTTTCAGCAGATTTCTTTTGAAGAACAACGTTTGGAGTAGCTTCGATTACTGTTACAGGAATTAAATCACCGTTTTCTGCAAATACTTGCGTCATACCAATTTTTCTTCCTAAGATTCCTTTGGTCATGAGTCACACCTCCTATAAAATTTCATTATTTATTTTAATTATTAAAGTTTGATTTCAATATCAACACCAGATGGTAAATCTAAACGCATTAATGCATCAACAGTTTGTGGTGTTGGGTTGATGATATCAATTAAACGCTTATGCGTACGCATTTCGAATTGCTCACGAGAGTCCTTATATTTATGAACCGCACGTAGGATTGTGTATACTGATCTTTCAGTTGGTAACGGAATTGGACCAGATACATTTGCACCAGAACGTTTTGCAGTTTCTACAATTTTCTCAGCAGATTGATCAAGAATTCTATGATCATAAGCTTTTAAACGAATACGAATCTTTTGTTTTGCCATTATTTTCCCTCCTTTTCGCCTATTTTTAAAATAGACATTTTCTCAGCAAGAATTTTCCCTACACACGCCATGGCAAAGCGGCCGTGTGTATCGGCAACCTCCTGCTTCATCGCAGTCAAAGACCAACATTGTCTATTATACATAAAAGTCGTGATAGATGCAAGAAGAAATTAATTAAAACTTATAATCTTCTTGCGCACTTTTCCTATTATACATAGATTGTATATGAATATCAAGAAATGTTGTGTTGGTTTTATTTTCTAACGCAATGTGATACAAAAACTTATTATACATAGTTATAACTATCTGTAGTTATTGTTTCCTTTCCCATATACTTTCTACTGAACCTAGGATATAGATTAAACTAATTTTAAAGTTTAATAACAATTAAAAATGAGTATACAAAAAGGCGAGCAATATATGCTCGCCTTTCTTATTCCTTCTATAGAAGAAAGATTATTCTTGGATAGTAGCAACTACGCCAGCGCCTACTGTACGTCCACCTTCACGGATTGAGAATTTAGTACCTTCTTCAATCGCGATTGGAGCAATTAGTTCAACTGACATTTCTACGTTATCACCAGGCATAACCATTTCAATGCCTTCAGGAAGTTGGCAGATACCAGTTACATCAGTTGTACGGAAGTAGAACTGAGGACGGTAGTTAGTGAAGAATGGAGTGTGACGTCCACCTTCTTCTTTTGATAAAACGTAAACTTCTGCTTTAAACTTTGTGTGTGGAGTGATTGTACCTGGTTTAGCAAGTACTTGTCCACGTTGGATATCATCACGAGAAACCCCACGAAGAAGTGCACCGATGTTATCGCCAGCTTCTGCAAAATCAAGAAGTTTACGGAACATTTCAACACCTGTTACAGTTGTTGATTTTGGCTCTTCTGTAAAACCGATGATGTCAATAACTTCACCAACTTTAACTTGTCCACGCTCAACACGTCCTGTAGCAACTGTTCCACGACCAGTGATTGAGAATACATCCTCAACCGGCATCATGAATGGTTTGTCAGTGTCACGTTCTGGAGTTGGGATATACTCATCAACTGCAGCCATTAACTCAACGATTTTTTCTTCCCAATCAGCTTCACCCTCAAGAGCTTTAAGAGCAGAACCTTTGATTACAGGAACATCGTCACCAGGGAAATCGTACTCAGAAAGTAAGTCACGTACTTCCATTTCAACTAGTTCAAGTAATTCTTCGTCATCAACCATGTCACATTTGTTTAAGAATACAACAAGGTAAGGAACACCTACTTGACGAGATAATAGGATATGCTCACGAGTTTGTGGCATTGGACCGTCAGCAGCAGATACTACTAAGATTCCGCCATCCATTTGAGCAGCACCAGTGATCATGTTTTTAACATAGTCAGCATGTCCTGGGCAGTCAACGTGTGCATAGTGACGATTTTCAGTTTCATACTCAACGTGTGCAGTTGAGATTGTGATTCCACGCTCTCTCTCTTCAGGAGCAGCATCGATCATGTCATATGCCATAGCAGCACCTTTACCACTGCGTTTTGCAAGTACAGTAGTGATTGCAGCTGTTAATGTTGTTTTACCATGGTCAACGTGTCCGATTGTACCAATATTAGCATGTGTTTTGGATCGGTCGAATTTTTCTTTAGCCATTCTAAAAATCCTCCTTAGAGTTTAATTATTTTAGGATATATGTAACAGAAAGTGATCACATCACTCTCTGTTCTCACATAAGTAGTTATACTTCATCAAAGGGGTAAAATCAATTACTCACCTTTATTTTTTTTAATTATTTCTTCTGAAACAGATTTTGGAACTTCTTCATAGTGATCAAAGTGCATTGTAAATACGCCGCGACCTTGTGTACTAGAACGTAATGCAGTAGCATATCCAAACATTTCAGAAAGTGGAATCATTGCACGTACAACCTGTGCATTACCACGAGCTTCCATACCTTCAACACGTCCACGACGAGCTGTGACTTGACCCATGATATCACCCATGTATTCTTCTGGTACTACTACCTCAACCCTCATAACAGGTTCAAGGATAACTGGGCTACATTTAGAAACAGCATTTTTAAGTGCTAAAGATGCAGCAATTTTAAACGCCATTTCACTTGAGTCAACATCATGGTATGAACCATCAACTAATGCAGCTTTTACATCAACTAATGGATAACCAGCAAGTACACCGTTTTGCATTGCATCTTCAAGACCAGCTTGAACTGCAGGTACATATTCACGAGGTACTACACCACCAACGATTTTGTTCTCAAACTCAAAACCTTTACCTTCTTCATTAGGTTCAAACTCGATCCAAACGTGTCCAAATTGTCCACGACCACCCGATTGACGTGCAAATTTACCTTCAACCTTTGCACCTGCACGGAATGTTTCACGATATGCAACCTGAGGAGCACCAACATTAGCTTCAACTTTGAATTCACGTTTCATACGATCAACAAGAATATCTAAGTGAAGTTCACCCATACCGGCAATAATTGTTTGACCAGTTTCTTGATCAGTATGAGCTCTGAATGTTGGATCTTCTTCTTGAAGCTTTTGTAAAGCAGTTGTCATTTTATCTTGATCTGCTTTAGATTTTGGTTCAACAGAAAGTTGAATTACTGGCTCTGGGAATTCCATAGACTCAAGGATAACAAGGTTTTTGTCATCGCATAAAGTATCACCAGTAGTTGTATCTTTCAAACCTACAGCAGCTGCAATATCACCAGAGTAAACCATTGAGATTTCTTCACGGCTATTTGCATGCATTTGCAGGATACGACCTACACGCTCACGTTTACCTTTTGTTGAGTTTTGAACATATGATCCAGAACTTAACGTACCAGAGTAAACACGGAAGAATGTAAGCTTACCAACATAAGGATCTGTCATTACTTTGAAAGCTAATGCAGCGAATGGTGCTTCATCGCTAGATTCACGAGTTACTTCTTCATCTGTATCAGGAACAATACCTTTTATTGCAGGTACGTCTAATGGTGATGGAAGATAATCGATAACTGCATCTAACATTTTTTGAACACCTTTATTTTTGAAAGCAGATCCACAGATTACAGGGTAGAATTCAACATTAACAGTACCTTGACGAATAGCAGCTTTTAGCTCTTCGTTAGTGATTTCCTCACCACCAAGGTATTTCTCCATTAATTCTTCATCTAGTTCTGCTACTGCTTCAACTAGGCTTTCACGGTATTCATTTGCTTGATCAAGGTATTCCTCAGGTATTTCCTTCTCTTGGATGTCAGTACCTAAGTCATTACCATAGAACGTCGCTTTCATTTCTACCAAGTCGATGATTCCTTCAAATTGATCCTCAGCACCAATCGGTAATTGGATTGGGTGAGCATTAGCTTGAAGACGCTCATGAATTGTTTTAACAGAATATAAGAAGTCTGCGCCGATTTTGTCCATTTTGTTAACAAAAACAACACGAGGTACTCCATAAGTTGTAGCTTGACGCCAAACTGTTTCTGTTTGCGGCTCAACGCCTGATTGAGCATCAAGAACGGCTACAGCACCATCAAGTACACGTAAAGAACGTTCAACTTCAACTGTGAAGTCTACGTGTCCAGGTGTATCGATGATGTTAACACGATGTCCTTTCCACTGCGCAGTTGTTGCAGCGGAAGTAATCGTGATCCCACGTTCTTGTTCTTGCTCCATCCAGTCCATTTGAGATGCACCTTCATGAGTTTCACCAATCTTATGAATACGACCAGTGTAATATAGTACACGCTCAGTTGTTGTTGTTTTTCCAGCATCAATATGAGCCATGATACCAATATTACGAGTGTTAAATAAGGAGAACTCTCTTGCCATTGGGTAATTTCTCCTTCCTCATAGGAAATTTAGTATAGTTAAACTGTATTGATTACCAGCGATAGTGAGCAAATGCTTTATTTGCTTCAGCCATTTTGTGTGTATCTTCACGTTTCTTAACTGCTGCTCCAGTGTTGTTAGCAGCGTCAAGAATTTCGTTAGCTAAACGCTCTTCCATCGTTTTTTCTCCGCGAAGACGCGCATAGTTTACTAACCAACGAAGACCTAAAGTAGTACGACGATCAGGGCGTACTTCTACAGGTACTTGATAGTTAGCACCACCAACACGACGTGCTTTAACTTCAAGAACTGGCATGATGTTTTTAAGTGCTTGTTCAAACACTTCCATTGCATCTTTTCCAGAGCGTTCTTTAATTAAATCGAAAGCATTGTAAAGTACAGATTGTGCTTTACCTCTTTTTCCGTCGATCATAATTCTGTTTACTAAACGTGTAACAAGCTTTGAATTGTAAAGTGGATCTGGTAATACATCTCTTTTTGCTACAGGACCTTTACGTGGCATGTTATGTTCCTCCCTTCATGCTAATTTCATTTTATTTAAAATTTATATTATTTTTTTGCAGCTTTAGGACGTTTCGTACCGTATTTAGAACGACCTTGCATACGTCCATCAACACCAGCAGTATCAAGCGCACCACGAACGATGTGATAACGTACCCCCGGTAAATCTTTTACACGACCACCACGGATAAGAACAACACTATGTTCTTGTAAGTTGTGACCAATACCAGGAATATATGCTGTAACTTCGATTCCGTTAGTTAAACGAACACGAGCATATTTACGAAGCGCTGAGTTTGGTTTCTTCGGCGTCATCGTACCTACACGAGTACATACACCGCGTTTTTGAGGTGATGATACATTCGTTTGCTCTTTTTTGAAGCTGTTGTAACCTTTGTTTAGCGCAGGTGATTTTGATTTCTCAACTTTACTTACGCGACCTTTACGTACTAATTGGTTAATAGTAGGCATTATGGTTTTCCTCCCCTCATCAATTTAATACCACACATCCAGGTGGTTCATATTTGGGCAAAAACAAAGTTTCTGCAAAATGAATACACATATCGCAAAAACAGCTTTTACTGGATTATAGCTACAGCTGCAGCTCCAACTTCTATTCCACAAGCTTTTCCAAGCTTTTTCATAGAAGAAACTTTTGTTAAAGGAATATGCTGTTGTTCTGCTGTTTGAATAATCTTTTGGACAATTCGATGTTCAGCATCCTCAGCAATGATCATTTCTCTAACCTCATTATTTAATAGAGCTTTAACTGATTGCTTAGTACCAACAATGATTTTCTGTGCCTGAGATACTTTTTCATAAGACATAATTATATATCCTCCAAAGCAAACAGGTTGTGATTAAGCACCTTGAATATAGTAACATTGAAAGAGATGGATGTCAACACTACCCTCGAAAAACTTTTAACATCCATCTCTTCCCTTTTATTAATCTACTGAAACAGCTTCTTCCATTTGTTCAACTTTCGAAATTGGTTCAGCTTGACGATACCTCGGCATGCCTGTTCCAGCTGGCACAAGTTTACCAATAATTACATTTTCTTTAAGTCCTAATAGTTCATCACGTTTTCCTTTAATCGCTGCATCTGTAAGAACACGAGTTGTTTCTTGGAATGATGCTGCAGATAAGAAGGAATCTGTTTCAAGAGATGCTTTTGTTATACCAAGTAATACAGGTCTACCTGTTGCAGGTCGTTTACCCTCTAATAATACTTGCTTGTTGGCATCTGTAAATTGATGAACATCAAGAAGAGTACCTGGTAAAACATCAGTATCACCAGCATCCATAACTCTAACTTTACGGAGCATTTGGCGTACCATAACCTCTACGTGCTTATCTCCAATTTCTACCCCTTGCATACGGTATACTTTTTGAACTTCACGTAATAGATATTGTTGCACTGCTTGAAGATCCTTAACTTTAAGTAATTCCTTCGGATCAATAGAACCTTCTGTTAAAACTTGGCCACTCTCGATTTTATCACCTTGAGTTACCTTTAAGCGAGCATTATACGGTGCAGTGTATGAACGAGATTCAACATCACCTTGAATAACAATTTCTTGTTGTTTATCACGCACTT
Source organism: Metabacillus bambusae (assembly GCF_017497975.1). GTDB lineage: Bacteria > Bacillota > Bacilli > Bacillales > Bacillaceae > Metabacillus > Metabacillus bambusae. The sequence continues at coordinate 16,043 of NZ_JAGDEL010000036.1, forward strand.
CATTTATTTCAGATACAACACCACTAATTTCAGAAATAATCGCTTGACCTTTTGGATTTCTTGCCTCAAATAGCTCTTGAATACGAGGTAAACCTTGAGTGATATCGTCTCCTGCTACCCCACCTGTATGGAAAGTACGCATTGTTAACTGTGTACCAGGTTCACCGATAGATTGTGCAGCGATAATTCCAACTGCTTCTCCAACCTCGACTTCACTACCTGTTGCAAGGTTTCGCCCGTAACATTTTTTACAAACACCATGTCTTGTGTTACATGTAAACGCAGAACGAATCCATACATGATCAATACCAGCATCAATAATTTCAACAGCGATATCTTCAGTGATTAACTCGTTTTCATTAACGATGATTTCACCTGTTTCAGGATGTTTTACAACCTTACGGCAATATCGACCGATTAAACGTTCATCAAGTTTTTCAATAATTTCTGTACCTTCTCTAATTGACTCCGCACGTATTCCTCGATCTGTTCCACAGTCATCATCACGAATGATTACATCCTGTGCAACGTCAACAAGTCGACGTGTTAAGTAACCAGAGTCAGCAGTTTTCAAGGCTGTATCCGCAAGACCTTTACGAGCACCATGTGTGGATATGAAGTACTCTAAAACTGTTAAACCTTCACGGAAACTAGATTTAATCGGTAATTCGATAATACGTCCAGCCGGGTTGGCCATTAGACCACGCATACCAGCAAGTTGTGTGAAGTTTGATGCATTACCACGGGCTCCAGAGTCACTCATCATAAAGATTGGGTTACGTTTATCAAGAGATGCCATCAATTTTCCTTGGATGTTATCTTTTGCCGCACTCCAAATCGATATAACACGCTCATATCGCTCGTCTTCAGTAATTAAACCTCTTCTAAATTGCTTTAATACGTTATCAACTTTATTCTGACCTTCGCCAATAATCTCTTGCTTTTCTTTTAAAACGATAATGTCAGAAACACCAACTGTAATCCCTGCTTTAGTAGAGTATCTGAATCCAAGATTCTTAAGACGATCTAGCATTTTTGAAGTTTCAGTTATATGGAACTTCTTGAAGATTTCAGCGATAATCTTTCCAAGAATACCTTTTTTAAATGGAGCTATTTCTTCTTGTGCTGCAATATGCTCCTTAACATTCACGCTTGTTTCAACAAAATACTTATCTGGTGTTTTTTCTTCAATGTTTTGTTTAGTCGGCTCATTCATATATGGGAATGATTCCGGTAAAATTTCATTGAAAATCAACTTACCAACTGTAGTAATAAGCAACATTTTGTTTTGCTTTTCTGTAAAGGATTGTTTATTTAAAGTACCAGCATTAACAGCCACACGAGTATGTAAATGTACATAACCGTTTTGATATGCAAGTAGTGCTTCATTTATATCATTGAAAATCATACCTTCACCAATTGCACCCTCACGCTCTAATGTTAAGTAATAGTTACCTAACACCATATCCTGAGAAGGAGTAACAACTGGCTTACCATCCTTAGGGTTAAGGATATTTTGAGCAGCAAGCATTAAAATACGCGCTTCAGCTTGTGCTTCAGCTGATAAAGGAACGTGAACCGCCATTTGGTCACCATCAAAGTCCGCATTATATGCAGTACATACAAGTGGATGTAGACGAATCGCACGACCTTCAACTAATGTAGGTTCAAATGCTTGAATTCCTAATCTGTGAAGAGTAGGTGCACGGTTAAGCAATACTGGATGTTCCTTAATAACAGATTCTAAAACATCCCATACCTCTGGTTGCACTCTCTCAATTTTACGCTTCGCACTTTTTATATTATGAGCTAATCCTTTTTCAACTAACTCTTTCATTACGAATGGTTTGAATAACTCAAGAGCCATTTCTTTAGGTAATCCACATTGATACATTTTCAGGTTTGGTCCAACAACGATTACCGAACGACCTGAGTAGTCAACACGTTTACCTAATAGGTTTTGACGGAAACGTCCTTGCTTCCCTTTTAGCATATGAGAAAGAGATTTTAACGGACGGTTACCAGGGCCTGTTACAGGGCGACCACGACGTCCATTATCGATAAGAGCATCAACTGCCTCTTGTAGCATACGCTTTTCGTTTTGAACAATGATACTTGGAGCACCTAAATCTAATAAACGCTTAAGACGATTATTACGGTTAATAACACGTCTGTATAAGTCATTTAAATCAGATGTTGCAAAACGACCACCGTCAAGCTGAACCATTGGACGAAGCTCAGGTGGAATAACAGGAAGAACATCAAGAATCATCCATGATGGATGATTACCAGAATTACGGAATGCTTCAAGAACTTCTAGACGCTTAATTGCACGTGTTCTACGTTGTCCTTGAGCTGTTTTTAGTTCTTCTTTTAGAGCGTCAACTTCTTTATCTAAATCAATATCAGATAAAAGTTTTTTAATAGCTTCTGCACCCATAGATGCTTGGAAAGTATTACCGTATTTTTCGCGATATGCACGGTATTCCTTCTCAGATAGTAGCTGTTTTTTCTCTAGTGGAGTATCACCTGTGTCTGTAGTTACGTATGAAGCAAAATAGATTACTTCTTCTAAAGCACGAGGAGACATGTCTAGCACTAAGCCCATACGGCTAGGAATACCCTTAAAGTACCAGATATGTGAGACAGGAGCAGCTAATTCAATATGTCCCATTCTCTCACGTCTAACCTTTGCACGTGTAACTTCAACTCCACAGCGATCACATACTACACCTTTATAACGTACTCGTTTATATTTACCACAATGGCATTCCCAGTCTTTAGTTGGCCCGAATATGCGTTCACAAAACAAACCATCTTTTTCCGGCTTCAGTGTACGATAGTTAATCGTTTCTGGTTTCTTAACCTCACCAAAAGACCAAGAGCGAATCTTGTCTGGTGATGCTAAGCCGATGCTCATATATTCAAAATTATTTACATCTAACAAGGGGCCTACCTCCCTTTTCGTCTTCAGGTTATACCCTATTTTAAAAGATTCGAAAGAATAAGTTTTAACTAAATTTTATGTCTAGCTATAGCGCTAACCCTAAAGGGTCTAGACACTCATGAATTAAGGAAATAAAAACAAGCCTTTTCATGAGCGTCTAAATTACATATGGCTTTGGCAAAGCACTTTCAGTATTTATTATTATTCTTTCACTACTGTGTCTTTTTCTAACTCAACAGCTTCAGGCACTGTATCCACTTGTTCATTTATTGATAGACCTTCTGCTTGTTGAGATTCTTCATCATCATCAAGGTCTCTCATTTCGATCTCTTTCTCGTCACTTGAAAGCATTTTTACATCCATACCTAAACTTTGAAGCTCTTTAATTAATACTTTAAATGATTCAGGAACACCTGGTTCTGGAACATTTTCGCCTTTAACAATCGCTTCATAAGTTTTCACACGACCAACAACATCATCTGATTTAACAGTCAGAATTTCTTGAAGAGTATAAGCAGCACCATAAGCTTCAAGTGCCCAAACCTCCATCTCTCCAAAACGCTGACCACCAAATTGTGCTTTACCACCAAGTGGTTGCTGTGTAACTAATGAGTATGGACCAGTTGAACGAGCATGTAATTTATCATCAACCATGTGAGCTAGCTTAATCATATACATGATACCAACTGATACACGGTTATCAAATGGTTCACCTGTACGACCATCGTAAAGAACAGTCTTAGCATCACGCGCCATGCCTGCTTCTTCTAACGTTGACCATACATCCTCTTCCCTCGCACCATCAAATACAGGGGAAGCAACATGAATACCTAATTTACGAGCAGCCATTCCTAAATGTAGCTCTAGTACCTGACCGATATTCATACGTGAAGGAACTCCAAGAGGATTTAACATGATATCAACCGGTGTTCCATCTGGTAAGTAAGGCATATCCTCTTCTGGAAGAATACGTGAAATAACACCCTTGTTACCATGTCGTCCAGCCATTTTATCTCCTTCAGAGATTTTACGCTTTTGAACAATATAAACACGGACTAATTGATTCACACCTGGTGGTAATTCATCTCCATCTTCACGATTAAATACCTTAACGTCAAGAATGATTCCTTCTCCACCATGTGGTACGCGCAGTGAAGTATCACGGACTTCACGGGCTTTTTCGCCGAAGATTGCATGTAAAAGTCGTTCTTCTGCTGTAAGCTCCGTTACCCCTTTAGGTGTAACTTTACCAACTAGTAGATCACCGTCTTTTACTTCTGCACCAATTCGGATGATTCCACGTTCATCTAAGTTTCTTAAAGCATCTTCCCCAACATTAGGGATATCACGTGTGATTTCTTCAGGCCCTAACTTCGTATCACGAGATTCTGACTCGTATTCTTCAATATGGATAGATGTGTAAACATCGTCCTTCACAAGTCTTTCACTCATGATAATTGCATCTTCATAGTTATATCCATCCCAAGTCATGAAGGCAACCATAACGTTTCTTCCTAGCGCTAGTTCACCTTTTTCCATTGATGGACCATCAGCAAGGATTTCACCTTTTACGACTTCATCACCTTCGCTAACAATTGGACGTTGGTTGTAGCAAGTCCCTTGGTTAGAACGAATGAACTTCAACATACTATATTTATCTAAATTACCTTTAACTTTTTGACCATTAACTTCCTCATATCGACGAACCCAAACATTCTTCGCTTCCACTCGTTCAACAATACCAGGATGTTTACAGATAACTGCAGCACCTGAGTCTTTACCAGATACATATTCCATACCTGTTCCGACAATTGGAGCTTCTGGATTCATTAATGGCACTGCTTGACGTTGCATGTTTGCACCCATTAATGCACGGTTCGAGTCATCGTTTTCTAAGAAAGGAATACAAGCTGTTGCAGCAGATACTACCTGCTTAGGCGATACATCCATGTAATCGATGCGATCTCTATTAATAACTGTATTCTCGCCACGGAAACGTGCAACGATATCAGTATCAATAAATGAACCATCATCAGCTAACCTAGCATTCGCTTGGGCAACAACGTAATTGTCTTCTTCATCAGCAGTTAAGTAGTCAATACGAGATGTTACTTTCCCTGTCTCTGGATCAACTCTACGATATGGTGTTTCAATAAACCCAAATCTGTTTACTTTTGCATAAGATGACAGTGAGTTAATCAAACCGATATTTGGACCCTCAGGAGTCTCGATTGGACACATACGGCCATAGTGTGAATAATGCACGTCACGCACTTCAAATCCTGCACGTTCACGAGTTAAACCACCAGGTCCTAATGCTGATAAACGACGTTTATGAGTTAACTCAGCTAGTGGATTCGTTTGATCCATGAACTGAGATAATTGTGAGCTACCAAAGAACTCTTTAATAGACGCAATAACAGGACGAATGTTAATTAATTGTTGCGGAGTAATTGTATTCGTATCCTGAATTGACATTCTCTCACGAACTACACGTTCCATCCTTGATAAACCAATTCTAAATTGATTTTGTAATAATTCTCCGACTGAACGCAATCTACGATTTCCTAGGTGATCGATATCATCTGTATCACCAACACCATGTAATAGATTAAAGAAATAGCTAATAGAAGATAAAATATCAGCAACAGTGATGTTTTTAACAGCTTCTTCTACATACGCATTTCCTAATACATTAATAACTTTTTCACCTTCAGGATCATTCGGTGCGTAGATTTTAATAGATTGAAGAGTTATTTCGTCGTCAGTCACTCCACCAGAAGGGTGTTCTTTTTTGAATCCTACACCACTTTCTAGGTTAGGCATGATTCGATCTAATGTTCTTCTATCAATCATTGTTCCTTTTTCAACAATGATTTCACCTGTTTCCGGATCAACTAGTGTTTCTGCTAAACGTTGATTGAAAAGGCGATTCTTAATATGAAGCTTTTTATTAATCTTGTAACGACCAACATTTGCTAAATCATAGCGTTTCGGATCAAAAAATCTAGAGTCTAATAAACTCTTCGCATTATCAACTGTTGGTGGTTCACCCGGGCGAAGACGCTCATAGATTTCAAGCAAGGCTTTTTCAGTACTTTCCGTATTATCTTTATCAAGAGTATTACGCAAGTACTCGTTCTCACCCAATAAGTCGATGATTTCTTGATCAGAGCCAAACCCAAGAGCACGCAATAAAACCGACACAGGTAATTTACGTGTACGATCGATTCGTACATAAACCACATCTTTTGCATCTGTTTCGTACTCTAACCAAGCTCCACGGTTTGGAATAACAGTCGCAGTAAAGCCTCTTTTACCATTTTTATCAACTTTACCACTGAAATATACACTTGGGCTACGGACTAACTGAGACACGATAACGCGCTCTGCTCCGTTAATTACAAATGTACCTGTTTCTGTCATGAGAGGAAAATCTCCCATAAAGACATCTTGATCCTTTACTTCACCAGTTTCCTTGTTAATTAAGCGCACCTTTACACGTAATGGCGCAGAATAGGTAACATCGCGCTCCTTTGATTCCTCAACGGAGTACTTAGGATCTCCTAAGCTATAATCAATAAATTCTAGCGAGAGGTTACCAGTGAAATCCTCAATAGGAGAAATATCCTGAAACATTTCTCTCAAGCCCTCATCAAGAAACCATTGATAGGAAGAGGTTTGAATTTCAATAAGATTTGGTAATTCTAACACTTCACTAATGCGTGCATAACTTCTACGTTGGCGGTGTCGTCCATACTGAACTAGTTGACCTGTCAACTCATTCACCCCTCAAATCAAGCGTAATAGATCTTGCGTTGTACCATTATGTATACCTTAAATTTTTTAGACAGACGAATAAGAGAACTCACATAAGATCATTCTCTTTAAAATCAATATCTTAATATACAACCTATGAAATCTGAAATAAAAACAAAGGGAAATCAAGTACAAACGCAAGGAAAAAACAAAAAATAAAAAGGGTTTCATCCTAGAAAACCACAATTTGAATCGTACTATTGATTTTATAATTATCTCCATAAATCCAATTTTTATACATCTATTTACCTAAAAATTAGACAGTTATGGAAATTATATATTGGCATTTTATAATATTAACATAGTAGGAAAATTGAGTCAACATTTTTTAGCTTTAATGATATAATAGCCTTTTTTCTTTTCGACAACTTCGACTTCCCTAAACATTTCTTCTAATTTATCAATTGCTGATGGTGCTCCTTGCTTCTTTTGGATGACAATCCACAACTCGCCGTCTTCTACTAAACGCTTAAAGCTTTCTTCAAAGATTGAATGAACAACTTTTTTCCCAGCACGTATAGGAGGGTTCGTTAAGATCGCCATATATTTGCGATCTTCTTTTATTTTTTGAAATAAATCGCTTTGAAAGATTGTCACATTTTCAACTGAATTGAGAGCTGCATTATCAATCGCTAATTCAATTGCTCGCTCATTGATGTCGATTAAGTCAACATGCCTATTATAGTGTTTTGCTATCGATAGACCTACTGGCCCATATCCACAACCAACATCCAAAATATCTCCTTCGATATCAGGAAGTGCAAATGCTTCTATTAATAGACGTGATCCAAAGTCAACTTCATTTTTTGAAAACACCCCCCGATCACTTTGAAAAGTAAAGAGGTGCCCCTTTAAGGTAAATTCCCACGTTTTGCGATTACTTTGAACTGTAGGTTTTTGAGAATAATAATGGTTATTCATCTTTATTCCTCCTCTTTCAGGAGTTTAGGGTTTACATTTTTATATCCTTTTATACATTTGACCATTATTTTATTTCACTATACATAAAAAGCTCGCCATCACTAGCGAGCTTTTTAACAAGTTGCGTTATAATTACTTAACTTCTACAGAAGCGCCAACTTCTTCAAGTTTAGCTTTTAATTCTTCAGCTTCTTCTTTAGTAACGCCTTCTTTAAGAGCTTTAGGAGCGTTATCTACTAATTCTTTAGCTTCTTTTAAGCCAAGACCAGTAGCTTCACGTACTACTTTGATAACTTTGATTTTTTGTCCGCCAGCACTTGCAAGTACTACGTCAAATTCAGTTTGCTCAGCAGCAGCTTCGCCACCAGCAGCAGCAACAGCTACAGGAGCTGCAGCAGTAACACCAAACTCTTCTTCGATTGCTTTAACTAAGTCGTTTAATTCTAAAACAGTCATACTTTTAACTGCTTCAATGATTTGTTCTTGAGTCATTATAATTTCCTCCTTGTTTTTCCTTTTAATGTTTTATTACTAAATAAATAATAGGCTAATTGAATTATGCGCCTTGTTCTTCTTTTTGCTCTGCAACAGCTTTAGTAGCAAGTGCAAGGTTACGGATTGGAGCTTGAAGAACGCTAAGCAACATAGAAAGTAAACCTTCGCGTGATGGAAGTTCAGCAAGAGCTTTAACTTCTTCAACTGTAGCGATATTACCTTCAATTACACCAGCTTTAATTTCAAGTGCTTCATGCTTTTTAGCGAAGTCATTTAAAATTTTTGCTGGAGCAACAACATCCTCAGAACTGAATGCAATCGCATTCGGACCAGTTAAGGCGTCGTTAAGACCAGTAAGTTCAGCTTGTTCTACAGCACGGCGAGTCATCGTGTTTTTGTATACTTTGAAGTCAATACCTGCATCACGTAATTGCTTACGTAGTTCAGTAACTTCACCTACAGTTAATCCACGGTAGTCTACAACGATAGTAGATTTGCTTTCACGAAATTTAGTAGTAATCTCGTCAACGATCTGTTTCTTTTGTTCGATAATTGCGCTCATTGTTACACCTCCTGTAGTTTCATGTGTGACACTATTACCGTTCGGTGATGGCTGCATGGAAAAACCTCCACGATAGACATGGAGGTTTGTATATACAACAACAAGCAAACAAATGCTTTATTCGTAAATACACCTCGGTAGGGATTTAAGCTTTATACAAGCACCTACTGTCTACGGTATAGCGATATTTATTTAAAACAACATTGCTAATTATATATAAACTATTTTACGAAGTCAATAGTTATTATTTTACAGAAAAACTTGAAGTATCAACTTTCACGCCAGGTCCCATTGTAGAAGTAGCATTAACACTCTTCATATAAGTTCCTTTTGCTGCAGCTGGTTTCGCTTTTAATAATGTTTCGAAAACTGTTGTGAAGTTTTCAACTAGTTTACTATCGTCAAATGATACTTTTCCGATAGGAACATGGATGATACCAGCTTTATCAAGACGGTATTCAACCTTACCAGCTTTAATTTCATTAACAGCTTTTGTAACATCAAATGTTACAGTTCCAGTTTTAGGGTTTGGCATTAAACCTTTTGGTCCTAATACACGACCTAATTTACCAACTTCACCCATCATGTCTGGTGTCGCAACGATTACATCAAAATCAAACCAACCTTGTTGAATTTTAGTGATATAATCAGCATCACCAACGAAATCTGCACCAGCAGCTTCAGCTTCTTTCGCTTTTTCGCCTTTAGCAAATACTAATACACGTTGAGTTTTACCAGTACCATTAGGAAGTACTACTGCACCACGAATTTGTTGGTCAGCTTTCTTAGGGTCAACTCCTAAACGGAAAGCAACTTCTACAGTTGCGTCAAACTTAACAACACTAGTTTTTTTAACTAGTTCAACTGCTTCTTGAACCGCATAAAACTTAGTACGATCTACAAGCTTAGCAGCTTCTACTAACTTTTTACCTCTTTTAGCCATTTTTATTTCCTCCTTAGTGGTTTTAGCGGAATAACCTCCCACGAATAAAGGTTGCGAACTTGTTTTTAAGCAAACTCGCAACCCCAAAAAACATTCGAATCTAATAAAAAATTAGTCTTCGATAACAATACCCATACTACGTGCAGTACCTTCAACCATACGCATTGCTGATTCAACGCTTGCTGCGTTTAAATCAGGCATTTTTGTTTCAGCTATTTCACGTACTTTGTCACGCTTAACTGTCGCTACTTTATTACGGTTTGGTTCACCAGAACCCGACTCAATTCCAGCCGCTTTTTTAAGAAGAACAGCAGCAGGCGGAGTTTTCGTAATAAATGTAAATGAACGGTCTTCGAATACCGTGATTTCAACTGGAATGATTAAGCCAGCTTGATCAGCTGTACGAGCGTTAAATTCTTTACAGAATCCCATGATATTAACACCAGCTTGACCTAATGCAGGACCAACTGGTGGAGCTGGATTAGCTTTAGCTGCAGGAATTTGCAATTTTACAATTTTAATTACTTTTTTAGCCACGAGACACACCTCCTTAAGTCCGTGATGTGGTAATTGGGTTATACCCTCCCACTCATCTAAGCCATTCGTAATATGAATGGTTAAAATTTGGGTAACAAGTCAAATCAAGTTTATTGACGAGCTTACCTACCCATATCGATTCAGAAATAACTGTATTTCTGATCAGTGTAAAAACATAATTCTGCCTCATATTCCTGAGACATACTGACCTATGAAAGTTTACCACTTTTCATAATTGATTTCAAGTTTTTTTAGATTATAATTTACTTACTTGTGCAAAATCCAACTCTACAGGTGTTTCACGTCCAAACATATTAACAAGAACCTTAAGCTTATTTTTATCTTGATCAATTTCTTCAATAGAACCAGTAAAGTTAGCAAACGGTCCTTCTGTAACCTTCACTGTTTCTTTCAATTCGTAATCAAATTCAACTCTACGCTCATCCATACCCATGCGTTTTAAGATGAAAGTCACTTCATCAGGTAATAGAGGTGTTGGTTTTGACCCATGACCAGCTGAACCAACAAACCCAGTTACTCCAGGAGTATTACGAACAACATACCAAGAATCGTCAGTCATTACAATCTCAACTAGTACATATCCAGGAAAGACTTTTTTCTTTACAACTTTCTTTTTGCCGTCCTTATAATCTGTTTCTTCCTCTTCAGGTACAACCACACGGAAAATCTTATCTTCCATGCCCATAGATTCTACACGTTTCTCTAAATTTGCTTTTACCTTATTTTCATAACCTGAATATGTGTGTACAACATACCAATTCTTTTCCATAGTGTCAGGACAACTTGTCCTTCCCTCCCCACAGTTGATTTTATACAAAACGCACTAGACGTTTTCACGTCATCATTAAAATGAAGGAAAAACTGAGTATATTTCAAGCTTAACTACAAGATGGTAGCACGAACGGGAAAGCTCTCTTATTAATTCAAAAAGCTAAACTTGTCTCAATTTAAAATGGGATGGATATTCTAATTATTAGCGTAGATCCGTCCACATTTCCTTCATACGAAAATCTATATTATTCTGCATGAATACTAAATCTTTTTTAAACAATGAAAAAACCCGTTTAACGGGTTTTGCAGAGAAAGATTAATATTTTCTATTATAGCACGATTTTCCATCTGTTATTCAAAAATCAAACGAATTAAAGAAGAAATACCTAAGTCAATGACCGCAAAGAAAACACCAACAAATACTACAGTGGATACAACCGTAATTGTATACTTTGTCAATTCTCTACCTTTCGGCCAACTAACCTTCTTCATTTCACGAGATACATCTCGGAAAAAATTAACTAAACGTTGCATGAATGCTACCTCCAGGAATAATAGGGAAACTTCGTATAAAATAATTTATGAAGACTACTTTGTTTCACGGTGGTTCGTATGCGAATTACAGACTTTACAAAATTTATTTACTTCTAACCGTTCATTTGTGCTCGTTATATTTTTCATCGTAGTATAGTTTCTACTTCCACAAGAAGTACAAGCCAACGTTACTTTTTTTCGCATTTCCTCACCTACCGTTTCACTTTTATTCCATAAAACTGTATCATAGTGAGGTTTTTTCGTCAATAAACGATCAAAATCAGCCTGATTTTTGATTTTTACAAACTAATTTCTCTTAATTCTAAGTATCGTTCTAGTTTTCTCTTCACACGTTGCAATGCATTATCGATGGACTTCACATGTCTATTTAATTCTTCTGAGATTTCGTGATATGAACGGCCGTCTAAATATAAGACTAGCACCTTTCGTTCTAAATCACTAAGTAATTCCCCCATCTTAACCTCAATGTCATCAAATTCCTCTTGATTAATGATGAGCTCTTCAGGGTCCATAACTTTCGCACCGGAAATAACATCCATTAATGTCCGATCCGATTCTTCATCATAAATCGGCTTGTCCAATGATACATAAGAATTTAACGGAATATGTTTTTGACGAGTAGCAGTTTTTATAGCGGTAATGATTTGCCTGGTAATACATAATTCAGCAAATGCCTTAAATGAAGTGAGCTTGTCCTCTTTAAAGTCACGAATGGCTTTATATAAACCAATCATTCCCTCTTGAATGATATCCTCTCGATCCGCACCAATTAAAAAATAAGATCTTGCCTTTGCTCGAACAAAATTGCGATATTTAGTAATTAAGTAGTCGAGTGCTTCACTATCTCCATTATGCACGAGTTCAACCACTTGTTCATCTTCCAATAGTCCAAATTCTTCCTTGTTGACCTTACCCTTGTTGAATGGTGAATTCAAGCCGATCCCCCCGACCGCACACAAGATAACAATATTATACAGCATGCATTTTGTAAGCGTCAACCAACTATAAATTCCCCCTGCGCCACTTTTCTAACTTTTCCATGACATCATCAGGAAATAATATTTTTGAAGATGGACGCTTTTCCTCAATCTTTTTCACTCTGTGTTTAATTCTACCTTCTATGGAATCCATCTCATTCAACAACTCTCTGGCTGATTTACGAAGTGCACCTTGCCCAAATATCGCCCATTGTTCAGTAAAATCCGATGTAGCAACATAAACTTGAGTTTTAATATTGTTTAATGATATTGCTAGCTTTTCAATACGCTCATCTGCAGTCTCATTCTCTCGTGTAAAAATAACTTCTACTCGATAGTTTTTTTGTTTTTTTTCAATACCTTTTACAAGGTGTGCATCAAAAACGATAATAACACGGTAACCGGTATAGGCCTGATATTCAGCCATCTTTTCAATTAATTGATTTCTCGCCTCAGAAAGATTGTCCTTCTTAAGCCTTTGTAAAAAGGGCCATGCCCCGATAATGTTATATCCATCAACTAATAGGATATCCATTTCATTCTACTCCCCTAAAGGGTGTCGCTTTCGGTATACCTCATACATCAAAAGACTTGCTGCAACAGATGCATTTAATGATGTAACATGTCCCACCATTGGCATTTTGATTAAGAAGTCGCATTTTTCTTTAATAAGACGACCAATTCCCTTGCCTTCACTTCCTATAATGAGAGCTAGTGGCATTTCCCCGTCTAAATTACGGTAATCATCTGCACCTTTGGCATCTGTTCCTACAATCCAGATCCCACGTTCTTTTAATTCTTCTATTGTTCTCGCCATGTTTGTTACACGGGCAACAGGGATATATTCAATTGCACCAGTAGAAGATTTAGCGACTGTAGCCGTTAATCCTACTGCTCTTCTTTTGGGAATCACTATCCCATGTGCACCTACAGCATCTGCGGTTCTCATAATTGATCCTAAATTATGTGGATCTTCAATTTCATCCAATAGCAGTAGGAAAGGTAGTTCTCCTCTTTTTTCTGCACTAAGTAAAATATCATCAACATGAACATATTCATAAGCAGCTACTTGTGCCACCACACCTTGGTGATTACCTTCCACCATTTGATCAATTTTCTTCTTTGGCACAAAGTTGATCGTTACACCTTTTTCTTTTGCAAGCTTTGTTATTTGCTGTGCTTGTCCCTTTAATGAATTTTCAGCAACCCATATTTTATTAATATCTCGCGATGACTTTAACACCTCTATTACAGGATTACGTCCAATAATATAATCTTGATCCATTAGCCTTTCCTCCTTTCTTTAATCATTAATAAACTCGAATGAAGCATGTATCAGTTCTTCCATACGGTTATGCTTTTTTTCTAAATAAAGATGTCCGATCAACGCTTCAAACGCTGTACTATAACGGTATGTTTGTACATCTGTATTTTTGGGAATCGTCCCTGACTTTGCATTTCTACCGCGTCTAATAACAGCTAATTCTTCTTCATTAAAACTCTCTAATGAGAATAAATGATGCAAAATACTAGCTTGAGCCTTTGCAGAAACATACCTTTTCGCTTGATTATGAAGTTGGTTCGGTCGTATGTTCCCTTTGGCTATAAGGTGATGCCTTACATAAATTTCATATACAGCATCACCAATATAAGCCAATGCTAAGCTATTCAAAAGCTTTGAATCTTTAATCGTTTCAAAATCTAAAAACATGATGTTCCTCTTTTCTATACAAATGCCATATGGCGTTCAGCAGCAATGCTAAAAAATGAAGGGTAGACGAAATATTGCTATAACCCCCGCTCCATTCGTCTTCATTCAAGTTAAAACTCTTACTATCTTTATTCCCTCATCTTCCAAAACGTAATCAATTAACTACGTTTCCACCTTGTTCCTTGAGGCGTATCCTCTAAAATAATATTTAAATCTTTTAACTTATCCCGAATTTCATCCGCTAATGCAAAATTACGGTCTTTTCTAGCTTGAATACGTTGCTCGATCATTAAGTCAATTTCATCATCCAAAAGATCTGCCTGCGCAAATTTTACACCTAACACTGCTCCTAATTGTTCGAACTCAATAAGAAAAGCTTGAATGACTTCCTCTGACGTATTTTGTTCCTGTAAATAGTAGTTCGCTTGTTTTGACAAGTCAAACAGAACAGATATTGCATTAGCTGTATTAAAATCATCATCCATCTCTTTTTTAAACTGAAGACGATATTCTTTGATTTTACTTAACCACTCTTCATTGTTATCAGTCAAATTTGTGCTACTATTCTTACGGTGTTGAAGATTAGCATAAGATGTAGTTAATCGTTCAAATGCATTTTTTGTACTTTCCAATAAATCTTGTGAAAAGTTGATTGGATGTCGATAATGGACAGACAGCATAAAGAAACGAACAACTTGTGGGTCAATTTCTTTAATAATATCGTGTACTAATACGAAATTCCCTAATGATTTAGACATCTTTTCATTATTTATATTAATATAACCATTATGCATCCAGTACTTTGCAAATGGTTTTTGATTTAAAGCCTCTGATTGAGCAATTTCATTCTCATGATGTGGGAAGGTTAAATCTTGACCACCTGCATGAATGTCTATTGTATCTCCAAGATATTTTTTTGCCATAGCAGAGCATTCTATATGCCAACCAGGTCGCCCATATCCCCAAGGACTTTCCCAGGAAATTTCTCCTTCCTTCGCTGCTTTCCATAAAACAAAATCCAGCGCATCGAGTTTCTTCTCTCCTACACCAATCCTGTTACCTAAACGTAGCTCATCAATTGATTGGTGTGAAAGCTTTCCATACTCTTTAAACTCTCTTGTTTTGTAATAAACGTCTCCACCAGCTTCATAAGCATATCCTTTATCGATCAATGCTTGAATAAAGTCAATGATAATATCAATGCTTTCGGTAACACGTGGGTGAATTGTTGCTTGCTTGCATCCAAGTGCCGAGACATCTTCAAAATAAGCATCAATAAAGCGCTCTGCAATCGTTGGTACATCCTCGCCAAGTTCATTTGCTGCTTTAATTAATTTATCATCAACATCTGTAAAGTTAGATACAAAGTTTACTTCATACCCACTATATTCTAAGTATCTTCGTACTGTATCGTAAACGATTGCTGGTCTCGCATTTCCTATATGAATATAATTATAGACTGTCGGACCACATACATACATTTTCACTTTCCCTGCTTCAAGTGGTTCAAACGTTTCCTTTTGCCTTGTTAGCGTATTGTACAACTTTATTGTCATGTTCACTCGTTCCTTTCCTTAACTGTTGTACTTCATATCTTAAGCTTGAAAGCTCTTCCTCTAATTCTTTAAAACGATCTGCAACTGGATCTGGTAAGTCACAGTGATTTAGATCTCGATCAACCCGTCTACCGTTTTGTATGACTACTCTACCTGGAATTCCCACAACAGTTGAATGATCTGGAACATCCTTTAGTACAACAGAACCTGCTCCTATTTTAGAGTATGCACCAACAGTGATAGATCCTAACACTTTTGCTCCTGTGGCAATTAATGCATGATCTTTAATTGTAGGATGCCTTTTTCCTTTTTCCTTACCAGTTCCTCCTAGAGTAACTCCTTGGAAAACAGTAACATCATCACCAATTTCACATGTTTCCCCGATAACGACTCCCATACCGTGATCAATAAAAAACCTGCGCCCAATTCTTGCAGCCGGATGGATTTCAACTCCTGTGAAAAATCGGCTAATTTGAGAAACTGTTCTCGCTAAGAAAAAAAGTTTCTTTTTGTAAAATGCATGAGCAATACGATGACCCCAAATCGCATGTAACCCAGAATACGTTAAAATGACCTCAAAGTAGTTTCTAGCAGCTGGATCTTGTTCGAACACGACCTCTACATCTTCTTTCATCATGCTAAACACGGCTATCCCTCCAATCATCACTTTTGTTAAATTTTATCATTTTAATCCTAAAAGCAAGAACGATACAGCTTCCCAATCCCATTTGTGTCGTAGGAGGAGGTAATTGTAGGTACAAAAAAAGCGTCTCTGTAAAAAATACAGAGACGCTTTTATGCGCGGTTCCACTCTGTTTAGGTATGAGAAGCTTAATTACGCACTGGACGCCCCATGACCTCAACTTTGGCTCTTTAACGTAGAGCGATACGCTTTTACTTACTAATCACGTGTGGACGTTTAGCAAAAGACTCAAAGGTGCATTTCAAGAATTACTTCACATAAACCTCTTTCAGCCAATGGAGGTTTTCTCTAAAAAGGAAGTAAATCTTTACTCTCCTTATCAACGTTTTAACTATTGGTTTAACCCTACTATATTACATTTTTGATAAAAAGTTAACTAATAATATTTTCTAATCTTGAAATCACTGTGTTTTTGCCTAAAACCGCTATTGATTTCGGTAAATCAGGACCGTGCATTTGACCAGTAATGGCAACACGAATTGGCATAAACAAGTTCTTGCCCTTTTGACCAGTAGCCTTTTGGACAGCTTTAATTGAGGCCTTTACATTGTCTGCTGAAAAGTCTTCAACAATTTTTAGCTCATTTATAAATGCTGATAACACTTCTGGAACCTGTTCACCTTCTAGAACGGCTTTTGCTTCCTCATTGTATGTGATGTCCTCTTTGAAGAATAATTCAGTTAAGCTTACAATTTCTGCACCATAGCTCATTTGTTCTTGATAAAGAGCAATTAGCCCTTGAGTTCTTTCGGCTTCTTCTTCGCTCATTTTATCCGATACTTTACCCGCTTTTATTAGGTGTGGTAAAGATAGAGAAACAAGTACATCTAAATCTAATTGCTTAATATATTGGTTATTCATCCACGCAAGCTTTTGTGTATCAAAAACGGCAGGAGATTTAGATAGACGTGCAGGATCAAAGATTTCAATTAACTGCTCTTTATTATATACCTCTTCTTCTCCACCTGGAGACCAACCAAGAAGAGCAATAAAGTTAAATAGAGCATCTGAAAGATAACCGAGATCCTCATATTGTTCAATAAATTGAATAATTGATTCGTCTCGTTTACTTAGCTTTTTACGATTTTCATTGACAATTAACGTCATATGTCCAAATACAGGAACATCCCAACCAAAGGCTTCATAAATCATGATTTGCTTTGGTGTATTTGAAATATGATCTTCGCCACGTAATACATGAGAGATTTTCATTAAGTGATCATCAACTGCTACCGCAAAATTATAGGTAGGTGTACCATCCTTTTTGACAATAACGAAATCACCCATACCTTCTGATTCAAATGAAATGTCACCTTTCACCATATCTTTGAAGCGGAATTCTCTATTTGCTGGCACTCTAAATCGAATGCTCGGCTGTAACCCTTGATCTTCAAGGCTCTTTTGCTCTTCAACTGTTATGTTCGCATGCTTTCCAGAATACTGTGGTGTCTCACCACGAGCAATTTGTTCCTCACGTTCTTTTTCTAGTTCCTCTTCTGTACAATAGCATTTATAAGCCAAACCTTTTTCTAGTAGTTGCTCATAATATTTCTTATAGATTTCATTTCTTTCAGACTGACGGTATGGACCATACTCTCCGCCAACATCTACACTCTCATCCCAGTCGATTCCAAGCCACTTTAAATACTTTAATTGACTTTCTTCTCCACCTTCAATGTTTCGCTTTTTATCGGTATCTTCAATACGGACAATGAATTTCCCGCCTTGATTTTTTGCAAATAGATAGTTAAATAATGCAGTTCTCGCATTTCCAATATGTAAATGCCCTGTAGGACTTGGGGCATAACGTACCCTTACTTCATTTGCCATATCGTAAACCTCCACAATTTTCTATGAATTTATTACCAAAATTATTTTTTGAAAGGAATCCCTTTGTATGTAAAACCTTGAATATCCTTCGGCCTTTATATGATTATTAAATGGGGCCAGAACTAATTTTATCACCAAAAATAATAAGATACAAAAAAATAAATCAACTTACTTACGTTTCTGAATCAAAACCGTTGCCTGTGATGCAATACCTTCTTGTCTGCCGGTAAAGCCTAGCTTTTCTGTTGTAGTTGCTTTCACATTCACCTGGGAAATATCTGCTTCGAGTAATTCAGCGATACGTTCTCTCATGTTACCGATATGTGGAGCCATTTTCGGTTTTTGCGCGATGATTGTACAATCTATGTTTCCTAACTCATATCCTCTTTCTTTAACAAGCTTCCAAACATGGATCAGCAACTTAGCCGAATCTGCATCCTTGAAGGTAGGATCGGTATCAGGAAAATGTTTTCCGATGTCCCCTTCTGCAATTGCTCCTAAACAAGCATCTGCAACTGTATGTAATAAAACATCTGCATCTGAATGACCTAACAATCCTTTTTCATACGGAATTTCAACCCCACCAATTATTAAAGGGCGACCTTCAACTAGTTGATGAACATCATAGCCTTGTCCAATTCTTATCATCATTTTTCCTCTTTTCGCTTTCTATTGGTATTTTATTGATCTCTGTTAAATTTTACAGGATTTCGCTTTCCGAGGGCGGTCAGTCAGCCTCCCACAGAAGTCTCACGTATCCGTTCCAATCAAAAAAGTGCCAAAATCAACAGTGAGCTTTAACAGAGCCTATAGATTAAAGTTTTCACTTACCCATAATTGCCTTTGCTATTAGCAAGTCCTCTGGTGTCGTTAATTTTATATTTGTATAATCGCCAAGGACGATTGAAACTGGCTTTCCTGTTCGTTCAATAAGACTCGCATCATCTGTTCCAAGATAATTATCTTTGTTAGCTTGGTGATGGGCATCTATAACAAGAGATGGAATAAAAGCCTGTGGAGTTTGCACTGACCACAAGGTTGATCGCTCTACAGTTTCAACAACTACACCATTTTCAACCCGCTTGATTGTATCCTTTACAGGAACTGCTAATGTTGCTGCTCCTGATTCCTGTGCTTTATGTACTAGATCCTCAATTTTTTTATGTGATATAAAAGGGCGGGCCCCATCGTGAACAAGAACAATCCCACAATCATCGACAGCCTGTAAACCGTTATACACACTAAACTGTCTTTCACTCCCACCTGCTACGATATATTTTATTTTTCTAATATGATAATCATCCAAAAGTTTTTGAAAATCGTTTCTTTCTTGCTCATTAATAACTAGAATAATACCAGAACAAATTGAATGTTCTTCAAACACTTTTAATGTATGTATGATAATAGGGGCTTGTTCGAGCTCAATAAACTGCTTGTTTTTTCCAGCATTCATTCGTTTGCCTTGTCCAGCAGCAGGAATGACGACTTGATAGTTCATTATGTCTACTCCTTCAAAAATTCTGTATACCATCATCATAAAAGATTAGTCTGTATATGTAAAACAGCCCGTGAAACATTAGTCACCTAATGTACCACGGGCCTGATTAAAAAAAGCGCAAGACGCCCGTATATCGGCAAGAAGCATAAGACAAGTCGGCTGAAAGGTTGTTTGTTAACCTTCTGGACGAATTGGCTTATAACCTAAGAAAAAAGGGTTAGTTTTCCCCTTTAGCCGATGGCGCCTGGAGCAAGATACGAAAGCTAAATACAAATAACTTATCTTCATATCCTTTTAAAAATTTATATTTTTTATGCCTATAATGCTTTTTCTAACAGTTTAGGCTTTGCAAAAATCATTCTACCTGCAGACGTTTGAAGAACACTTGTAACAAGGACATCAATGTGTTTTCCGATATAATTACGTCCATCTTCAACAACAATCATTGTACCGTCATCCAAATAGGCGATACCCTGATTATGCTCTTTCCCATCCTTAATTACTTGAACATTCATTTCTTCTCCAGGTAACACGACAGGTTTAACAGCATTTGCTAAATCATTGATATTAAGAACATGAACCTTTTGTAATTCACAAACTTTATTTAAGTTAAAATCATTTGTAACGACAACTCCGGAAGTTATCTTCGCTAATTTTACTAATTTACTATCAACTTCTTGAATTTCCTCAAAATCACCTTCATAAATTTCTACATTAATTGCAAGTTCTTTTTGAATTCGATTGAGAATATCAAGACCTCTACGACCTCTGTTGCGTTTTAATACATCAGATGAATCAGCAATATGCTGAAGCTCCTCTAAAACGAATTGAGGAATAACAATAGTTCCTTCTAAAAAGCCAGTTTGACAAATGTCAGCGATTCTACCATCGATGATAACACTTGTATCTAATATTTTCAGCTTTTTATCCTCATTTTCAACCTCTTCATCCGCAGATCCCTTTTTCTTACCGATTCGATTTGGCACGGAAAATAAGTTAATTAATTCATCTTTTTTCTTAAAACCAATTTGGAAACCTAGATAACCGAGTAGTAATGTCAAAAAGATTGGAATGATTGTATTAAATATCTGATATTGAATATCTTTTAAAGGAATAACAATAAGAAAAGCAATAATAAGACCAAATATTAATCCTAAACTACCAAATAACACATCTGTAACAGGAGCTTTAACAACAGCCTCTTCTAAAACACGAATCCAATTCACAACGTAATCAACTAACCAAAATGTTGCAACAAAAAAGACAACTGCACCTAATACAGCTAAAGTATAAGGTGTATTAATAAAAGGTATGTCCTGCATATTTAATAACTCGAGTAGCTCTGGCATGAAAAAGATCCCTAACATACCACCCACACTCAAAAATAACAATTGTATAATGCGTTTAATTAACATACCTTCACCTCCTTTTACGATATAACTACTTTATCCTACTTCTAAGATATGTTAAATAAAAAATTAAAAATGTAAATAGATTGAAACATTGTTGTAATTTTACAAACAATTTGACTGTGACACTTGCTCTTTCTTTATATATCATTAGACATTGTAATACTTTCACACCACTCTTATATGTATGGGTGAAGGAAATTTATGAAGCTAGATTCAATTAGTTTTTAAATGAGTTTGCAATAAATATGATAGCTTGACCTCGCCCCCACTTCCTTTATACACACATAAAAATCAATTTTAATATACCCTAAATTAACGAAATTAAAACCATAAAAATGAAAGTTTCATTAAATATTCTTATATATGACGATCAATTAAAAGTTGATCCTGTAACCTTTTCAATCCTTCGATAATCTTTTTCGCCCTCACCTCGCCTATACCATCCACCTCATCTAACTGTTCTACGGATGCGCGCAAAATAAGTTTCAAATTTTTATAGGTTGTCACTAAATTTTCAATAATGATCGTTGGGAGCCTAGGAATTTTACTTAACATACGATACCCTCTTGGCATAACAGGGCTATCTATATTTGTAAATGACGAGAAACCTAGTAATTTAAAAAGAACGGAATCCTCCAAAAGTTCAAAGCTTGAAAGGTCCTGGAGCTGTTTAAGGAATCGATAAGGATCAACAGCTTTATCATTTGCGTAATCTTTTATTAATAATGCAGCCTCTTCTTCTAGTCCAGAAAGTAACTCAGCTAATTGTAATCTAATAAGATGACCTTCTGCTCCTAGTTCATTCACATAGTCATTTATTTCATCCTTTATACGTAAGACCATTTCAATCCGATGCAACACTTGTAAGACTTCCTTAAAAGTAACAAGTTCCTCTAGCTCTAATGCACCTAATGTCGAGATTGATTGATCAAGAACAAGCTTATATTTTTCTAACGTTTGAATCGCTTGATTAGCCTTCGTTAATATGACACCAATGTCTCTAAGTGCATACCTTAATTCACCATGATAGAGAGTAATAACATTTCTTCTTTGGGAAATGGCAATCACTAAGTTTCCTGTTTGCTTAGCCACTCGTTCTGCTGTTCGATGCCTCATTCCAGTTTCCGATGAATAAATTGATGAGTCTGGAACCAACTGGGCATTTGCATACAATATTTTATTTCCCGAATCGCTTAAGATAATAGCTCCATCCATTTTAGCTAACTCATATAAATGTGCCGAGGAAAATGAACATTGTATAGAAAAACCACCATCAATAACTTCTTTTACTTTTTCGTTGTGACCAACAACAATTAATCCACCAGTTTTAGCACGTAGGACATTCTCAATTCCTTCCCTTATTGGTGTTCCAGGTGCGACGAACTGTAAAATTTCATTTAACGTCCGTTCACCTGATATACTCTCTACCTTTGTCATGTACTATCCTCCTAACGTTTTATGGAGAGCCTCAGCTACATTCTTCACCCCAATAATCTCGATATCATCGGGAGGGTTCCAGCCACCTATATTTGCCTCTGGAATAATCGCCCTCTTAAAGCCAAGCTTTGCTGCCTCCATTACTCTTTGTTCAATCCTAGAAACTCTACGAACTTCACCAGTTAACCCTACTTCACCAATAATGACATCTGTTGGTTTAGGAGGTGCATCCTTAAAACTTGATGCTATGCTTACAGCAACTGCTAAATCGATAGCAGGTTCATCAAGCTTCACTCCACCAACAACTTTTAAATACGCGTCTTGATTTTGAAGAAGCAAGCCAACACGTTTTTCTAAAACAGCCATTAATAAGGGTACACGGTTGTGATCAATTCCTGTTGCCATTCTTCTAGGGTTACCGAAGCTAGTTGGTGAAATTAAGGCTTGAATCTCGACAAGAACAGGTCTCGTACCCTCCATTGAAGCTACAACAGTTGAACCAGCTGCGCCTTTTGATCTTTCTTCTAGAAATATTTCTGAAGGATTTTGAACTTCTTCTAGACCAGATTCCTTCATCTCAAATATCCCCATTTCATTTGTTGAACCAAACCGATTCTTTACAGCACGTAATATCCGATACGTATGATGTCTTTCCCCTTCAAAATATAGAACGGTATCTACCATATGTTCTAATAATCTCGGACCAGCAATTGACCCTTCCTTCGTTACATGGCCAACAATGAAGATGGCAATACCTTTTGTTTTCGCAATTCTCATAAGCTCGGCAGTAGATTCTCTTACCTGTGACACGCTTCCAGGAGCAGAGCTTATTTCGCTATGGAATACCGTTTGGATTGAATCGACAACTACAAAGGCAGGGTTTGTTTCTTCAATCGCCCTTGAAATAAAACTTAAATCTGTTTCAGACAAAACAAATAGCTTATTTGCTTTAACCCCTAAGCGGTCAGCCCTTAGCTTTGTTTGTTTTACTGATTCTTCTCCTGAAATATATAAAACATCATTTCCATTATCAGCTAATTGTGAGGATACTTGCAGTAAAAGTGTAGACTTGCCAATCCCAGGGTCTCCACCAATCAATACAAGGGAGCCCTTAACAATACCGCTTCCTAATACACGGTTAAACTCTTTTAGATTCGTATAAATCCTTGGTTCTTGGCTTGTTTCTATATTTGTAATCGGAGAAGGCTTTTGTACCGTTTGGGTGGAATGAGCAAAAACTGCCTTTCGAGGTGAAGCAGGCTTTAAAACTTCCTCTGTCATTGTATTCCATTCACCACAACCCGGACATTTCCCCATCCATTTAGGTGATTCATATCCACATGTTTGACAAATAAACTTTACCTTCGTTTTAGCCATAAACGTGTTCCTCTCTTATAGATTACCAAGTAGTCAAGCTAATTATGATTCCTATCCTTAATTATAAGGAAATAAGGGAGATTTTGAGGAGCATTATTAGAAAGTGCAAGTGCCTAGGTAAGTCCCTATGCGCATAGGAAGTCCATAGGAGTGCAATCCCCGAGGGACTCGGCACTGAAGCTATAAATGATAACTATGTATAAAAATTTCAATTTTTTATTTATATAAAGAAAGTGAGGCACACGTTACGCAGTATGCCTCAACTTACAGTCTTATTATTTAGTTTTAACTTCTTCTTTTTCGGTCGTTCTGACTACAAATTCACCATTATCTACATCTAAAATAATCTTATGACCTTTATTAATCGTACCTCTTAATAATTCTTCAGAAAGTCGATCTTCAACATTTTTCTGAATAGAACGACGAAGAGGTCTAGCACCATATTCAAGATCAATTCCTTCATCAGCAATTTTTTCTTTAGCAGAGTCTGTTAACTCTAATGATAGGTCCTGTTCTTTTAATCGTTTTGTTAATTGGTCAGACATTAGCGACACGATTTCTTTTAAATGTTTCTTTTCTAATGAGTGGAATACAATAATCTCATCAATACGGTTAATGAATTCTGGTCGGAATGCGCGTTTTAACTCATTCATTACTTTGCCTTTCATATCCTTGTAATTTTGAGTTTCATCTTGAATGTTAAATCCAACATATTTATTGCGCTTCAACTCACTTGCTCCAACATTAGACGTCATAATTAAAATCGTATTTCTAAAGTCTACTGTACGCCCCTTAGAGTCTGTAAGTCTTCCATCCTCTAATACCTGCAGAAGGATATTAAAAACATCTGGGTGAGCTTTTTCAATTTCATCTAAAAGAACGACAGAGTATGGCTTTCTTCTAACCTTTTCAGTTAGTTGACCACCTTCTTCATAACCTACATAACCAGGTGGTGAACCAACTAAACGAGAAGTTGAGTGCTTCTCCATATACTCTGACATATCAATGCGAATCATTGAATCCTCATCACCAAAAATTGATTCTGCCAATGCTCTAGCAAGCTCAGTTTTACCTACACCTGTTGGCCCTAAGAAAATAAATGATCCAATTGGACGTTTCGGATCCTTTAACCCAGCTCGTGCACGACGAACTGCTTTTGCTACAGCAACTACTGCTTCTTCTTGACCAATAACTCTTGAATGTAAAAGACTTTCCATATTTAACAGCTTATCTGTTTCTGTTTGTGCTAATCTTGAAACTGGAACACCGGTCCAACTGGAGACTACCATCGCAATGTCTTCGACTGTTACTTCAGTATTCTCTTGACCTTGTTTTTCTTTCCATGTTTTCTTCGTTTCTTCAAGCTGTTCACGTAATCTTTGCTCTGTATCACGTAGTGATGCCGCTTTTTCGAACTCCTGACTTTGTACGGAAGCATCCTTTTCTTTGCGGATTTCATCTAGCTTATGCTCGAGCTCTTTTAAGTTTGGTGGTGTTGTGAAAGAGCGTAATCTTACTTTTGAGCCGGCTTCATCAATTAAATCAATCGCTTTATCTGGTAGGAATCGATCAGAAATATAACGATCAGATAATTTAACGGCAGCATCAATTGCTTCATCTGTAATAGAAACTCTATGATGTGCCTCATAACGGTCACGCAAGCCTTTTAAGATTTGAATGCTTTCTTCAGCTGTCGGCTCATCAACCTGAATTGGCTGGAATCTACGTTCTAATGCAGCATCTTTCTCAATGTATTTTCGGTACTCATCAAGAGTTGTTGCACCAATACACTGTAATTCACCCCTAGCTAATGAAGGTTTCAAAATGTTAGAAGCATCGATTGCTCCCTCTGCCCCACCAGCTCCGATCAATGTGTGTAATTCATCGATAAATAGAATAATATTACCAGCTTGGCGAATTTCATCCATTACTTTTTTAAGTCTATCTTCAAATTCACCACGGTATTTTGTACCAGCAACTACCGTACCCATATCAAGTGTCATTACGCGCTTATCACGTAAGATTTCCGGAACCTCATTTTGGACGATTTGTTGAGCTAGCCCCTCTGCTATTGCCGTTTTACCAACACCTGGCTCACCAATTAAGACTGGGTTATTTTTTGTACGTCGACTTAATACTTCAATAACACGTTGAATTTCTTTACTTCTCCCGATAACTGGATCTAAACTTCCTTCTCTCGCAATCGCAGTTAAGTCTCTTGCAAGACTATCAAGTGTAGGTGTATTGGCATTGGTCATACCACCACCTTGATGATTTGAAGATGTTTCATTACTGCCCAATAATTGAAGAACCTGTTGTCTTGCTTTATTCAAGCTTACACCTAGATTGTTAAGGACTCTTGCCGCGACACCCTCACCTTCACGAATAAGTCCTAACAAAATATGTTCTGTTCCTACATAAGAATGACCTAACTTTCTTGCTTCATCCATTGAAAGTTCGATTACTTTTTTAGCTCTTGGTGTGTAGTGGATCGTTTGAGAAGCATCTTGACCTCTGCCAATTAATCCTTCTACCTCTTTTTGAATCTTTTCTGGGCCTAGTCCTAATGCGAGTAAAGCCTTAGCTGCAATCCCTTCACCTTCACTAACTAGCCCTAGTAAAATATGTTCTGTACCTATATTGTTATGACCTAAACGAACTGCTTCCTCCTGTGCTAAAGCAAGTACCTTTTGTGCGCGTTCTGTAAATCTTCCAAACATCATGATTCATCATCCTCCATCCATTTATTACGTTCAATTTCTAAGTTAAGCCGCTCTCTTATTAATGCAGCTCGGCGAACATCTCTCTCATTTGGACGTAATGGTCCACCAAAATATTGTTGTAAAAATCCAGGTTGAGTTAAAATCATAAGTTCATTGAGAATATTACGAGATATGTCTTTAATAATTCCTAAATCAATTCCCAATCTAACATCAGACAAGCATTTTGCTGTCTCATTCGATTCAATTATTCGGCTATAAGTCAAAGTTCCAAATGATCTATACACTCTGTCTTCAAGCTGGTTTTGGGAGGAGTTGTAAAGAGCTTCACGAGTCGCTCTTTCTTGAGTAATTAATTGTTGAACCACACTAATAAGATCTTCAACAATGTCTTTCTCAGACTTACCTAATGTTATTTGATTTGAAATTTGAAAAATGTTTCCAATAGCCTCACTACCCTCACCATATATGCCTCTTACTACTAATCCAAGCTGATTAATTGCTGGGATAATTCTATTAACTTTTTGGGTAAGTACTAATGCAGGTAAATGCATCATGACCGATGCTCTTAATCCAGTCCCCACATTCGTAGGACAGCTGGTTAAGTATCCCCTTTTTTCATCAAAAGCGTAGTCTACCTCTTCTTCGATCCAATCATCTAACTTGTTGGCCATATCCAACGCTTCCTCAAGCTGAAATCCTGGGAATAAACATTGAATCCGAATATGGTCTTCTTCATTTAACATTATGCTAACTTCCTCATTTTCAGAAAGTAAACATCCACCATAAATAGAGTTATCAGCTAGATTAGGACTTATTAGATGCTTTTCTACTAAAACCCTTTTTTGAATGGGCTGCAAATCGTTCATCTTAAGCAGCTCTAGCTGACCAATTTTCTGGAATGTTTTATTTGCATATGTGGTTTCAAAAAAGTTAAGAACTTCTTGTGATTCTTCATTTGTAGAAACTGTAGGAAATTTAAACTGTTCCATATTACGTGCTAATCGAATCCGACTACTTAAGACAATATCTGAATCCGGTCCTTCTTGACTCATCCAAGCACTCATTGCCTTATTCATAAAATTTTGGAGTGACATGATTATGATCCCTCCTCGTGAAAGCTACTTATTTTTTTTTCAAGAGATCTTATTTGGTCCCTTACTTTAGCAGCTTGCTCAAACTCTTCCTGTACAATAAATTCATGAATTTTAGTTTTTAGCTCATCTATTTTCTTGCGGATATGAATATCTCCCCCAATGCGTTCAGGGATTTTTCCTGAGTGAACAGTGTTCCCACCATGAACTCGTTTAAGTATAGGGGTTATATAACTTTTAAAAGTAGGATAACAATTTGAACAGCCAAATCTTCCAACCTTTTTAAACTGATGTAATGTCAGTTTACATCGATCACATTGTGGAACATCACTAGCTTTAAAAACATTTTGTTCCTCTGTTTTAGCAATACCAGATTCCATGTTAAGCAATCCAGTTAGTAAATTATTTAAAGAAAATCCTGTGTTAACATTAAACATAAAGAGCTCACTATTTTCATGTGCGCAATGTTCACATATATGGACTTCCGTTTTTTCTCCATTAATCACTTTTGTAAAGTGAAACGTTGCCGGTCTTTCATTACACTCCTGGCAGATCATCCGTCTCCCCTACTTTCACTTATATTTCAATGAAGTTAACATGGCCTTAAACATCCTTGCCCTTAATTCGTCCCTATGAGGGAGCTCAATATAAAGGACTGAACGATCAATTACACTTAACATTAATTTAGCTTCGCGGGAAGAAATAACTTCCTCACTTACAAGCCGACCTATAATGTCCTCTGCAGCAGCCTGGGAAAGGCGGTGATGAATCAAGTGTAAGATTTGATCTAAGAGGTGTGCCTGATTATTTGCTCGAACCTTAATAATCCGAATATAGCCGCCTCCGCCACGCTTACTTTCAACAACATAGCCTCTTTCAATCGTAAATCTTGTATTAATAACGTAATTAATCTGTGAAGGCACACACTGAAATTTATCTGCAATTTCACTTCGTTTAATCTCAACTATTTCCTTGCCACTACCATCTAGTACCTTTTTCAAATACTGTTCTATAATGTCTGAAATATTTCTCACTCAACCTCCCCCTCACTGACTTTGACTATATTTGACTTTAATCTTACTATAAAACGAACAGAAAAATTTTTCAACTTTTCTGTTTCATTTTAAATATTGCCAAAATAAGAGGAAGTAAAACGTATTTAAAATATTTTTTCCACTTCATGATTCTCTACCAGTATCTTTTCTAAATCAGCATGTAAAACAGAAGATATATCAATATCTAATTGATAATGAAACACAACATTGCTGTCTTTATCTTTCCTACAAGATGTCATTACTATCTTATGGGTTGTAACATCATATGATGTTAATTTTTGAATCACTTTATCAATCGTAGTCTTGCGGGAATCTACGGATATTTTCATTTTCCGCCTTGCTCTTTTAACATTCATATAATTTTCAAGTCGATTTAAGAATATTAAACACATTAAAACGATTGCTGTAGTAAAAAATGCTACTACATACATTCCTGCACCAATAACTAAGCCTAAACCAGCCACGATCCATATTGACGCAGCTGTTGTTAGCCCTCTTACAGTTGCACCCTTTACTAGAATCGTACCACCACCTAAAAACCCTATACCACTAATAACATATGAAGGAATTCTAGCTGGGTCAAACCGTATATTAGGATCATTATCAATATAACTTTTGAAACCATATAGAGATAAAATCATCATTAAACAAGATCCTATTCCTACTAGTAAATGGGTTCGAAAACCTGCTGGATGATTTTTAAATTCACGTTCCAATCCAATTACTCCACATAAAAGGGTAGCTATAAATATACGAGCAAACATGGTGTATGTATCTTGATTTAATAATTCAAGCATATTCATTCATTTCGCCTCTTTAGATATAAATATGTGATCTAATATATATATACTCAAATGTCTGTCTTCAAAACACAATTATCGAAAAGTTTTCAATGAATATTTTAAATATATGACCGCTTGTTATTTTTCAGGAAATTAACTTATCTTTAAAAGATTATTAATCAAATACTATTGAGTTAAATAGAAAGTTATCAGTTTTAAATTGATTGAGTAAATTGGAAGCTAAAAGATGAATAATAATTTGCTATTCATTTTTTGTTGAGATTTTTTCAGAATTGAATTAAACTTCTTGAACAACTTAGGGTAATAAAATGTTCATAGGCAGAGGAAGTTATTTATATATACAAAAAAGACCAGTATCTCTACTGATCTTCTTCTCTCTTACCCGGCAACGTCCTACTCTCACAGGGGGAAACCCCCAACTACCATCGGCGCAGAGAGCTTAACTTCCATGTTCGGATATCGGCTTGCGATAAGCGGCGAATCTCTTCGTCAGCTTGTTCATTCAGATCCTCATGTGCCAAGAACGCACATTCCGGTCTTCACTCTCTGCGCTTCCTTACTTGCACAGGATGTGCTGACTTCTACGTTGCCACAGGACGTGGCGTTCTTAGTAGAAGTTCCTTTATATGCTTCTCCCAAGCCTCAGGCTAGTAGTTTAAATTTGTCTTCATATCTAGATTATTGAACCTTACGGTTTATAAAGAATATACAAAAAAGACCAGTATCTCTACTGATCTTTTTCGCTTACCCGGCAACGTCCTACTCTCACAGGGGGAAACCCCCAACTACCATCGGCGCTGAAGAGCTTAACTTCCGTGTTCGGCATGGGAACGGGTGTGGCCTCTTCGCCATCATTACCAGATAATTTATTAAGTTGAAGGGATATTCCTTCAAAACTAGATAACGATTCACAATTCAATTCACTTCATTTAACGCCTTTATTAGGTTAAGTCCTCGATCGATTAGTATCTGTCAGCTCCACACGTCACCGCGCTTCCACCTCAGACCTA
>NZ_JAGDEL010000037.1 GCF_017497975.1 Metabacillus bambusae
GTTTACTATAACAATTACCGTTATCAATGGAATTTAAAAAAGATGACCCCTAACCAATATAGGAATCATCTTCTAGTTGCGTGACTCTTTTTTTCTTGTGTCCTTGACACGGGTGCCAGTTTAAATAACCCACTCCTTTTTATTATGTGGATAACCATTTCGAGAAATGTGGATAAGTTTATTTAAAAATTGTGAATATTGTTAATAACTTGTTAATATCTCCAGTAATCGTTTTCACTTTATCCACACTTTTATCCCCTTTGCATAATCATCCTAACCTAATAGGCTGTGGATAGTGTTAATAACTTTTCACATTGTTTACTTTTTTCACAATTAATACTCCTTTTTCATAAACTATAACGTATTGGTTTGTACTATCATTAAATGACAGGGGTGTTTATTAGTTGGCATACGAGATCACTCGAGATTATATTCGTACTGGTAATTCTCGGTCTGGACAACGCATTGGGACTGTACGCTTTATTGTCAGTCATGATACTGGAAATCCAGGCTCTACAGCCTATGGTAATCGCAACTATTTCGATAATCAGCAACCTTCCGCATCAGCACACACCTTTATAGATGATAAATATATACTTGAAATAATTCCTTTAAGCGAGAAAGCTTGGCATGTTCGTTCAAATGTAACAGGTGACAATAGTCGATATGGTGCTAATTCAAACGATGCTGCCATTGGAGTAGAATTGTGTCACGGTGGAAAAATTAATTTTCAACAAGCCTACAATCGCTATGTTTGGTATCACGCATATCTATGTGACAGATTTAATCTAAATCCGAACTCTGATATTGTTGCACACGCAACTTTAGATCCCTCAAGAAGAACAGATCCAATAAATATATTAAGAACACACGGAATTTCCTGGTCTATGTTTATCGATGATGTTGCTGAAGCTCTTCGGAACTTCAACGGAGCAACTCCATTAGCTCCTGCTGCACCATCAGCACCTTCAAAACCACAGACATCTAAGCCACCTGCTTCAGTAGTTAAAGGTACAACTGTTTCATTACCAATTAGCGAAGGAGATTCTGGTCCCTTTGTTCGTGATATTCAACAAGAATTAATTAAAGCTGGATACAGACTTCCCCGATTTGGAGCAGATGGAAAATTCGGAGAAGAAACTGAGAATGCTGTTATGAAATTTCAAAAAGATAATAATTTGTCTGTGGATGGTTTGGTTGGACCTGTTACTTTAAATCGACTACAAGAAGTTAATCATCAAAGAGTATCTGCCTCAGATTTCCCATTACCATCAGGTGTTTATCGCCGTGGAGATCAAGGAAACGCAGTCAAACAAATTCAAAGAGCTTTAAAACAAATAAATTTTAATCCCGGATCAATCGATGGCATCTATGGACCAAATACGGAAGATGCCGTAAAAAGATTTCAATCTATGTATAAAGCACTAGCTGACGATGGTATTTATGGACCGAATACACGAAAATATATAAGAATGGAATTAGATGATTAGTTCTTAAAAATATCATGTATAACTATCATCAAAGCGACATAAAGTATTATTACAACTTAGAACTTACACCATGTTACAAGAAAGCACGCTACTCATATAGAGTGGCGTGTTTTACTTCATTACCCAAACTAAAGCACAAGCCTTTGTTTAGTAAAGAACACTAGTCTCATGGCGCTGGAGCGGGACCCCGAAGCATTTTCCACAGTTCATGAATTTTTAACAAGAACAAAAGCACAAGCGCCTTGAACAGCCTCGGGCAAATAAGACGCTTAAGCATAGAAGGTGTTCTTTACCTTCAATTCTTAAGTGGCTTATGACCTCGAGGGGCTAGGCGCTGGAGCTGGATGCCAAGCGCTTATCCACAGTACAAGAATTTTATAATTTCCTAGACGATAAAAAAGCTTGAAGGTCTGACAAAATGTATCAGACCCCTCAAGCCTATGCTTCAACTAATTCACCTTTATATAATCTGTTCTTTTTAAGCGTTATACTTAGCTCATTTGCCAATTTCTTCAATTCTCTTACTTCTCGTTCTGTTACAATTGATACAACTGTTCCGGAAGCACCTTGTCTCCCTGTTCTTCCTGAACGATGAACATACTGTGATGCACTAGTTGGAAGATCAAAATGGATTACATGAGAAAGGCCAACGATATCTAAGCCTCTTGCAGCTACATCTGTTGCAAGAAGAAGTCCTTGTGTATCTGTTCTTAAGCTTTTTAAAGCCGCTTCTCTCTCTTCTTTTTTCGTATCACTATGCAGGAGGTGTAAGTCAACTCCCTTAAATTCTAATTTTTCAGCGAGAACATCTAGACTGCCAATATCTTTTACAAAACCTAATGCTTTCATTCGAACTGTTTTGGCTAATCTTTCTAAAATGGTTATCTTTTCTCTCTGCTCACATACAAGATACACATGCTCAACATCACCTACAGGCACTTCTTCTAAGCCAACTTTTATGATCTCAGGATTACTTTTCATAAGATCTCTTGCCTTTGATTCTGTGCTTTCATTTAAGGTAGCTGAAAACAAGACTACTTGCCGTTCATTCAACGTTGTTTTAATAATATCTTTCATTGTATTTTTATGTTCAGGAGTGAGTAGCTGATCCCCCTCATCTAATACAATTGTTTTCACTTCATGCATTTTTAACTTTTTCAATTTAATCAATTCATGAATTCTTCCTGGCGTTCCGACAACTACTTGGGGGCTTTTCTTTAGCTTCTCAACTTGTCGTTTAATATTTGCACCACCAATAAAAGAAGCACTTGTTAATCCGCTACCTTCAGACCACTTTTTAATTTCATCAAAGATTTGCATAACAAGTTCTCTTGATGGGGCAAGAATCACGATTTGCGCATTCTTCTTTTTTGCATCAATATTATTTAACAATGGTAATACATATGCTAGTGTTTTTCCTGTCCCAGTTGGAGATTCAGCAATAACATCCTTCCCTTCTAAAATGAGGGGAATTGTTTTTATTTGAACCGCAGTTGGCTCTTGAAAATTTGCCTTGTCCCAATTCGTTTGAAGGAATGGTTTTATATCCGTTAAAAAATTCGCTTGTGTCATGAAAAGCTATCTCCTTTACCTAACAAAATTCGTTATCTTCACGATGATAAACTACTAATAAAAATCATGTAGTCTTCTCGTTATTTTATAATTTGCTTGCTCTAGCAAAACCGATTTTTAACTATTGGTCACCCTTTTAGGTGCTGGGAGCTTCACTGCCCGTTAAGGATGGGATAAACAGAATAAAAGTCAACCATTATAGTACAGCTAAATAGCAATAAAAGCAAAGGGATTCTATAACGCAACAAAATCTATGTATGATTTTAGAACCTCACGATTTCTCAAAAAGATAAAGAACGCCATTTTTTGCCCTAGTAATTTTAGGACCTCTAAAACCATTTTTAACAAGGTATTTCTGAATATATATCATTAATGCACCATGACTAACAATTAGGATATTCTCATCTTCATTTTCTATTGCCTTTTTTACAACA
This sequence comes from Metabacillus bambusae, assembly GCF_017497975.1. Lineage (GTDB taxonomy): Bacteria > Bacillota > Bacilli > Bacillales > Bacillaceae > Metabacillus > Metabacillus bambusae. The sequence goes on from NZ_JAGDEL010000037.1 coordinate 3,497, forward strand.
TATTCAATTCGACTTAATACATCAACTTTCTTTTCCTGTTGCGATTTATGATTCACCATCCATGCGAGTCTTATTAAAAGCATCCATAAAGGAAATGGCATTTTCACATTTCGTTTAAATAATGGATAAATAGGTATTTCTCTCAATTCCTTCATTATTTCTATGTCACCTTTAAAGATCTGCCTTGCTGTTTTCTCGGCTCTATACAAGTCACTTGAAAAACATCTATCCCATGTCGGCCCTTTCAAATTGACTTCTTTACCTTCTATATCTGAAGAATCATATTCCTGTATCCATTGAAATAGCATTTCTTGAGTTAAACTAGCGCTTGGATAACCTTTCATAACCTTTAAATGTCGAACTAAACCAATTTTCATTTATTCACCTCAAAACAATATTTCGGCATATTTCCCCAGAAATAATTATCATTCTGCAAATAAACAGAAAACACTGACAAATTATTTACTAGTTTTTTTAGAAAATAGACCTCAATATCCAAAATTTTTGATATTTCCCCTGAAACCTACACCCGATTTTTTCACCATTCACTTCTGCTTTTACTAGTATTCTATCTTTCTAGGCTTCTTGGCGCTTTGCACCTGTGGGTTCTCCCTTGGACTTTCACTCCCTTTAGGTGTCTCACGTATGTTCCAATCAACAAAGTGCCAGAATCAACAGTGAGCTTTAACTGAGTAAATAAATAAGGCTCTTTTCTAAGAGATTGTTGCTTTTAAAACAAAAACTAATTCAGGTTGATTGGAGCGGAAATCAACCACACCGCTTTACTTGGTTAATAGCAACAAAGTTTGCGAAAACAGCCATAAATAAAAAGATTTACTCTTGTTGGATTTGAAAAAAATAGCTGACACATTTATACCTAATACTCTAGGATGTGAAATGTGACAGCAATCTTTGTATTATCTAAGGCAGATATAATTTCTTAGGAAAGCGCGTTTACTCCCCTAGCCTATCCTTAATATATGTGAGTACGGGTTTGAAACCCGACAGAGGCATTACTTTTTTATGACTGTTTTTTAATAATCGCCACTTTGAGATAGTTACCCTCTTTAAATTCCTTTATTGTCTTAAAGTCATTAGGAAGGCTAAATTCCTCAAGGATTTTGTATGTCTCCCCAGACGCTTTAAAAGCCTTTTCAATAAATCCTTTAAATTTACTCATTCCAAATGTGCTACAGTTGGAGGAAGCAACAATGATTCCATTTTTTTCTGTAATAGCTATCGCTTGCTTTAATAAATCCGGATAATCCTTACCTGCACTAAACGTATGTTTTTTTGAACGCGCAAAGCTTGGTGGATCGAGAATGACCATATCAAATGTTAATTGCTTTCTTACGGCATATTTAAAGTAATTAAAGACATCTTCAACAATAATATCGTGTGCCTCATGGTCTATTCCATTTACACTAAACTGTTCAATCGTCTTAGGTTTGCTGCGATTTGCTAGATCAACACTCGTTGATTTTGATGCCCCACCTAACGCTGCTGCAACAGAAAAAGCACCTGTATATGAGAATGTATTTAGCACATGCTTACCCTCTGAATATTTATCTCGAATCGTTTTACGCACATCTCTTTGATCAAGAAAGACCCCAACCATCGCACCATCATTTAAATAAGTCGCAAAATGAATTCCATTTTGCTTCACAATAAGGGGAAAATTAGCCCTCTCTCCTGCTACAAAATCATCATCTTCTATATATGTACCTTTATCATCAAATCGTTTCTTTTCATATAACCCCTTAAAGCTCACTAGGTTTGTCAGCGCCTCAATCACATAGTCTTTAAAACGATAAATCCCCTCACTATACCAGCTCATTACAAAATAGCCATCATAATAATCAATGGTTAAGCCACCAATTCCATCGCCTTCACCATTAAAAACTCGAAATGCAGTTGTTTCAGGATCTTCAAAAAGAGTTTCTCTATAATCCAGAGCCTGTTTTATTTTCCCTTGAAAAAAAACTTGATTTATTTCTTCCTGCTTATTTCTTGTTAGAACCCAACCTCTTCCTTTGTTTTGCTTTCCATAATATCCTTTTGCAAGAAATTGATTTTTCTCATCAAAAAGATCTACAATTATTCCTTCTACTTTTAATGCTTCACCATTTTTAATTGCATCCTTATTTATAAGTGGATAACCTGATTTGAAATACTTTACAAAATCTGATTTCACCTGTAAGTTTATTGCCTTAGCCATTTATTCACCCAATCATTCTTTTATTTAGGGATATGACCCCTTTCCAACTATTCCATCATACCCATTTTTGCTAGAAAAATAAAACCCCTCTTGTTATCAAGAGGGGTAGTTTTAGCTTACACCCACCACATTTGTGATGGCGTTTCATTAATTAATACAGTTTTAAGATTTGTAACAGCACGTTCAAAGCCTTCATCAATTGACATGATTGGATCTTCGTGCTCAATGCTCACAACATAATCATAGTTATATGTGCGAAGTGCACTCATGATATCATTCCACTCAGTTAGGCTATGGCCACATCCAACAGATCTAAATGTCCAAGCTCTTGTTTGAACTTCTCCATATGGCTGCATATCTGTCAATCCATACATATTCACATTGTCTTGATCGATATATGTATCTTTTGCATGGAAGTGGTGAATTGCATTTTCTTTGCCTAAAATTTTAATCGCTGCAACTGGGTCAATTCCTTGCCACCAAAGATGACTTGGGTCTAAGTTAGCTCCGATCGCATCACATGTTTCAGCGCGGAGTTTAAGCAATGTATATGGAGTGTGAACTAAAAATCCACCGTGTAATTCTAAACCAATTTTCACATTATGCTCCTGTGCATATTGGCCAACTTCTTTCCAATAAGGGATTAATTTTTCTTCCCATTGCCATTTTAATACATCGCCATATTCATTTGGCCATGGTGTAACAGGCCAGTTCGGATATTTCGCATCTTCATTGTCTCCAGGTGTACCTGAGAATGTGTTAACAACAGGAACATTTAATAAAGAAGCTAGTTTAATTGTTTTTAATAATGTTTCATGGTGATCTTGTGCTAATTCTTTATCCGGAGAAACAGGATTTCCATGACAGCTAAATGCACTAATGATTAAGTCGCGTTCTTGTATCTTTGCTAAATATTCATTACGCTTTTCTTCACTCTCTAATAGAGTATCTAAATCACAATGTGTATTCCCTGGATATCCGCCTGTGCCGATCTCTACTGCATGTAGTCCAGAAGCCTTCACTCTATCTAGCATGTCTTCAAAAGATTTATCATTAAAAAGAACTGTAAATACACCTAATTTCATGGTATTTCCTCCTTTATTTTGTCACTTCAGCAGATTTATAAATTTGATCGATAATTTGTGATACCTGTAACGCTTCCTCTGGCTTGACCACAAGTTCAGCTTTTCCAAGACAAGTATCAATGAAGTTTTTAGCTTGGGCAAGACCAGGATCTTCTTCACCAGGTACCCAGGCTGCTTGACTATTCATAAGCATGCCATTTTTTGCTGTATAAAGTTCCAGTGGAAACACACTCAATCCACCTTCAACACCAGAAATACTCACGTGCTCTTGGTCATCTAAAATATTAGCTGCCCAAGAGGTTTCGAGTAAAAGTGATGCTCCATTTTCAAACTTAATATAGGCGGTAACATGGTCGTCTACATCAAATGTTTCATGGTCAAATGTTCCCCATTGATTAACACTATTAGGAGTTTTACTTAATACATTATAGGTACTACCATTTACAGAAATATGTTTCGGACTACCCATTAACCAAATAGCTAAGTCTAGCAAATGACAGCCGTAATCAATTAAGCTACCTCCACCTTGAAGGGATTTATTCGTAAACACACCCCAGCCCGGTACCTTTCGACGTCTCAATGCTTGTACTCTTGTTACAAGTGGTGTTCCTACCTCTTGCATCATTTGTTTTGCCGCTTGAGAGTTCTTCATAAATCGGTAGTGATAGGCAATCGCTAGGACTTTATTTGAACGCTTTGATGCCTCTAGCATTTCCTCACATTCTTCTGAAGTAAGCGCCATCGGTTTTTCACAAAGAACGTTCACACCAGCTTCTAATGCAGCAATCGTAATCTCTGCATGAAACTTATTCGGTGTGCAAATACAAACAGCGTCTACTTTTTGAAACATATCACGATAATCTTCATACACGTTTTCAATATTATACTTAGCAGCAACTTCCTGTGCTCTTTCTTTATTTACATCACTGACTGCTGTAATTTCACAGTCTTCATTAAGTGTTTGAAAGGCTGGTATGTGACGTCCCTGTGCAATGCCTCCAACCCCAATGATTCCAATTCGTAATTTACTCATCGTAATCACTCAAATACTTTTGCGATTGTTTTCGTTTCGTTCGATTTAATTGCTGCAAGAATAACTGCTAATGATTTCATACCTTCTTCACCATTAATTAATGGCTCTGTGTTATCAACAATAGATGCCACAAAGTTATCAATCACATGTGTTGTGTTTTGACCGCCTTCAGCATTTGATTGAATTTTGCCAAGCTCATAGTTAACAACTTCACCATTAGTATATTGAACAACAAGTGAATATGCTGGGTTATCTTCTAAACGGATAATTGCCTTTTCACCGTAAATAATTGTTGAATTATCTTCTTTTGCTGTATATGACCAGCTAGCAGCGAGTGTACCGATGATCCCGCTTTCTGTTTTTAATGCACATACCGCAGTATCATCTACATCAGCAAAGTCCTTTGCAGTTGTTTCAATAAATGCACCAACCTCAACAATCTCTTCTCCAAGTAAATAGCGGAGTAAATCTGTTTTATGGACACCTAAGTCACCCATTGCACCGATATATGCTTTTTCTTTTTCGAAGAACCAGCTTTCTTTCCCATCAATGCTCCAACCTTCTGGTCCAGGGTGTCCAAATGCTGTTCTGAAGCTATAAATTTTCCCAATTGTACCGCTTTCAATTAATTGACGAGCAAGCTGGTGTGAACGTACAAAACGTTGATTGTGAGCAATCATTAGTTTTTTACCACTTTTGTTCGCCGCTTCAATCATCGCATCTGCTTCTTCTTGAGAAGTAGCCATTGGCTTCTCACATAAAACATGGAGGCCATTATTTAACCCTTCAATTGAGATCGGCGCATGTAAATAGTTTGGTGTACACACACTTATGGCATCGACTTCTCCACTTTGTATTAGTTCTTTATAGTCTGTAAATGCTTTTGCATTATATTTTTCAGCAACTTCCTTCACACGATCCTCAACAATATCACATACCGCAACTAGCTCAACCTCATTATTGAAAGCATACTCAGGTAAATGACGATATTGCGCAATACTTCCACATCCAATAACACCGATTTTTAATTTAGCCATTTTATTTTCCTCCCGTTTTTGTGGAGAGTAGATGGAGCCCTTTGCTCCATTCCTCCCCTTCCATTTTCTATATAAATTTTAAAAATCCTGTTCAATTCTTTATTTTGCTGAAATTGTTTCTAATGGCTGTGCATTTCCATAAACAGGGCGTTTACGATCTGCTGGTTTTACATATTTCACCGCATTTTTGATTACCTGTTGTACTTGTTCATTGTGATAGGTTGGATATGTTTCATGACCTGGTCGGAAATAAAATATCTTACCGTTTCCACGTTTGAACGTACATCCACTACGGAAAATTTCTCCACCTTCAAACCAGCTAGTAAAAACCAACTCGTCTGGTGCTGGGATATCAAAGTGTTCTCCATACATTTCTTCTTTTTCAAGCTCAATGTATTCCCCAATACCTTCTGCAATTGGGTGACTTGGGTCAACAACCCATAGGCGTTCTTTTTCATCTGCTTCACGCCATTTTAAATCACAGCTTGTTCCCATTAACACTTTGAAGATTTTTGAAAAATGGCCTGAATGAAGAACAATAAGACCCATTCCCTCAAGTACGCGTTGCTGTACTTTTTTTACAATTTCATCTTGAACTTCATGGTGTGCAAGATGTCCCCACCAAACTAGTACATCTGTATTTTGTAGCACTTCTTCTGTAAGTCCATGTTCTGGTTCATCAAGTGTAGCTGTTCTTACTTCAACGTTATCTGTCTGTAAAAATTCCGCAATCGCTCCATGAATTCCGTTTGGATAAATCTCACTTACTACAGGATTTTTCTGTTCATGTCTATTTTCATTCCATACTGTTACTCTTGTCATAGTTTTCACCCTAATCTATTATTTTTATATATCGTGTTTACATTCATAAGTGAACCGGTTAACAACTGATAATTTTACAACGTGATTAGATGAACTCACCTCCTTAAATATTTGTCGTAGAGTCTCGAACAACAAGTTCAACAGGCAGCATAATCTGTGTTGGTTGAATATCCTTATTTTCAATAGCATCAATTGCAGTTTCTGCTGAAACCGCTCCTTTTCGAAAAACATCTTGACGTATGGTCGTTAAACTTGGCGATGAATATCTACTAATCATCAAGTCATCAAAACCGACAATCGAAATATCCTTTGGTATTCTTTTACCAAAATCATTAAGCGATTTCATTATTCCTAGTGCAGTAATATCTGATGACGTAAATATTGCCGTCATCTGTTGGTTTTTGGCAATTTCTGTTCCTATTCTATAGCCATTTTCAAAAGAATTGGCTTTTCCTTCGATGATCATGCTTGATTTAAATTCAATATTTGCCTCAGACAATGCTCGTTTATATCCTTGGAAGCGCTGTCCATCGACATTATTATCCAGTCTCCCATTCGGAACAAAACTAATATCCCTATGCCCTAATTCTATTAAATGCTTCGTTCCTAAATATCCTCCATGCTCGTCGTCTATTCGGATATTATGATAAAAATTTGCATATTTTTCAAACGAATCGACAAACACTAGAGGTGTGGATAGCGTTTTCATTTCTTCATATACTTTAAGAGGAAACCTTCCAAATACAAGAAGTGCATCTAAATTTCGTTTCATAACCCAGTTTTTGCATTCCTCTGGCTTTGAGATACCAGAGATTAGAAAATCATAGCCGTTTTTACGACATACATATTCTACCCCGCTGAGCAGTTCACTAAAGTAGTGATTTTCTTTGAAAATTGGTGATAATGAATCATTTACCAAGGGCATAATGACGCCTAGCATCTTTGACTTTCTTTTGGATAAGCTAATTGCAGTAAAATCAGGTTGATAGTTTAGCTCTTCTATAGCTAAAAGAACTCTTTCTTTTGTCTCTTCAGATACCTTATTTACTCCATTTAGCACATAGGATACTGTTGCAGATGAAACTCCAGCATGTTTTGCTACATCTCGTATCGTTATTTTTTGGTTCATATTGCCTCCAGTTAAGCGGTTAACTAACTTTAAGATGATTATATAATAGGCAGCATAGAAGTTCAATAAATAATTTTTGATTTCCATCAAATAAAAGAAATTGATTCATCTAGTTTACACCTATGAGAGTTTAGGCTACTCTATAAAGATACAATTCACAAAAGTAAAACAGGAAAAGAGGCAGATCATTGAACGGTCAAGAACGAAAAAATATCTCAGCGGGAATACCTGTCAAAATTGTTTTAAAACAAAATCAAAGAACTGGTACTTTAACTGAGGGCATTGTAAAAGATATTCTTACTAATTCGAGTTTTCATCCTCATGGTATTAAGGTAAGGCTAGAAGATGGACAGGTTGGAAGGGTGAAGGAAATTTTAAAGTAGGAAGGATACTTTTTGCATTTTCTCCGCATTCCTTTTATGATGTTACAACTTCTACTTTCTGACATACTTATAGCTTTTGAACACCATACACAGCATTTGAATTCATCCTAAGCACCTCTCAGATATTAATCCATTTTACAACTTTGCACATCAATGAAAGGTTTTTATTGATATGCTCTGTTAAAGCTCACTGTTGATTTTGGCACTTTGTTGATTGCAACGTATACGTGAGACTCCTGCTGGAGTGCGAGTCCAAGGGAGACTCACACAGGTGCAAAGCACCGAGGAGGCTCCCGAACCGCCTGCAGAAAGCGAACGCCTGCAGCGGAAATCAACAACTAAGTTTAACAGAGACTATTCATAAGAAACTAAAAAATCACACTCTAATTTTTAAAGAGTGTGATTTTTTCTATAGCATACCTTTTATAATAAAGCTAAAAATCGTTAAAGCCCTAATAGCGAATTTCTAATAAATGATTCCCTTAGTAAGTAAATGCAATTTTCACTGTTAAAACAATAAATGTTAGGAATCCTACCTTTGAATTTTTCATTTTGACAGCCCCTTTACTTTTGATACTTTTACAATACAGCATCCAAAAGTACTTGTAAGCATTCACGTCAGGTTATGTAACATGTTTTTTTATCCAACCGCACTTCTTGTCTGATACCTATGTAATAAATACTGACATCAGCATTCTGTAGTTTACTTTTGACACTGCTGACAGTAAAAAGATTTTCGAGATGAAATTTCATCTTTTATAATCAGAGCTCCACAGCGATGACACGACTTCCCCTCCCTATCATAGACATGGCAATTATCTCTGTATTGACCTGTTAACTGATCACCATGATATAAAGGTACATCCATGTATCCTCCAAGCTTATTCCCTCTATCCAGAATCGATTTTATCCCATAATAAAGGTTTGCCTTTTCATCTTGATTAAGTACATTCGCTTGTCTTGTTGGCAATAATCTCGCTGAAGAATGAACTATTATCTTTCTCACTCACTTTTTCAATGTATATACTCTATAAAAATGGTAATAATGTTTTTTATACTTAAGAGATTGTGAGGTTACTAAAATGAAAAATATATTACCTGTTACTTTTTTAGTGTTTTTTACACTTGTTGGATTTTGTTTGTATTTTCTTTATCAACTTAGTATATTTACTGTTAAAGTTATGGTTTTTGCCCTATAGAGATTTACAAGCATATGGCTAGAATCAATATCTAGTTAGAACATCGGGATTATGCAACTAGTGATTAACGAATGAAGGGAAGCAGCATTCAAATGCCGCTTCCCTTCATTCTAGCCACTTACCTCTGTTGTAATTTGCTTTCTCTCCAACGCAATCCATGCAAGACCGAAAATGATGACAATGCCACCAATTAATTGTGTAATCAATATTTCTTCATTAAAAAAGAGTGCACCAGTTACCGCCGCTGCAGCAGGTACAAAATATCTGTAAAAATTTGATTTTGCTGCACCTACCTTATTCATTGATAGATTCCAAATAACAAATGCTGCGACAGTACATAGTATGACGTTGTAGGCAATTGCCCCCCAAACACCTATTGTAAAATCATTCCACTGAATGGTTTGCCACCCTCCCAAAGTTACTGGAAATAAGAGTAATGAACCAAATAATATATACCATGCCGATACACGTAAAGGTGAATACTTTTTCATTAAAGGCATACATGCTAAATTAAACACTGCTCCTATTAAGCTAATCAACAGTGCAAGTATATTCCCCAACATATATTGAGAGCTAAAATCAAATCCATCCTTACCACCTAAAATAATAAGAAACACCCCGATTAATGCTACAAATCCACCAATCGCTAATCTAGGTGTCATCACTTCCTTTGTAAAAAGTGGTGCAAAAAGAGCCGCAAAGATTGGCCATGGTGCAACATTTAATAATGAAGCGTTTGCAAGTGTCGTAAACTTTATTGAGTACATCACTAATATTTCTAAAACAGTTACCCCAAAGAAACCGATAATTGCCAACTTTAGCAGATCGCTTTTTTCTACTTTCACACTCCCCTCTATCCATTTCAATACTCCAAACAAAATCGGTAGCGCTAAACCAAATCTAAGAAAAACAAACACCTCAGGAGAAAACACTTCCATTGCAAATCTAGATATTCCGAAATTAACACCCCAGATTATGGCCACGAGGATAAGGCCTACATAATAAAATTGAGTATTTTTCACATTCGTCCATCCTATTCTATTAATCTAGCTGAATTTGAGTTAATTATAGCAATATTTGCTATAATTAACTCAATATTTCAAAAAATAAGTGCCAGGCATATTTACCTAACACTAATTTCCAAGAGATCCAGCTACATCATAGAGAGAAACATCAATCTCTGTCTTCTCCCTTAGTGCAAGTTTTGCAAGCTCTGATCCTAAATATGGACCACTTGTTAACCCCGAGGCACCTAAACCATTGGCCAATAAGAGCCCTTCGTAATTCGGTAAAGCACCTATGACAGGAAGGAAACCAGGAGTAAACGGCCGAAAACCTACTCTTGTTTCAAGCATCGTACAATTCGCTAAACCTGGTGCAACTGCTAAGGCCTTTCCAAAGATTTCATTTAGTCCACTAGCTGTTACTCTGTAGTCTAGTCCAACCTCATCCTCATGTGTTGCACCGACAACAACTCGACCATCTTCAAACGATAAAATATATTGGTCATTTGGTGGCATTACAACTGGCCAATGACTCGTATCCATACCCTGAATTTCAAGGTGAACAATCTGCGCTTTCTGAGCGGTCACTAAAAATTGGATACCTAGTGGCTCGATTAATTCCTTTGACCATGCTCCAGCAGTTACTATAACCTGGTCAGCCTTTAAAACCTTTTCATTCAGTTTGATTCCACTGACGCGATGACCTTTATGTGTAAGGCTCGCATCCCCTTGGAGAAATTCAGCACCGTTTTTTATAGCAGCATTTACTAAAGCTTTACGGATAGCTCGTCCGTTTACACGTGCTCCTCCACTCACATGAACAGACCCATATTCCTCAGAAAGTGGAGGAAATAGCTTTTTTGTCTCAGCTGGCGATAATATCGTAATTTCACCAATCTCTGGTGCATCCTCACGTCGTTTTTGTGCACGTTCAGCCATCTTTTTTAGCTTTTCCTCATCCGTATGGAGGCTAATAGCACCAACACGCTTATACCCTGTTTCTTTTTCACCATCTTCTTCTAATTGTTTAATCAATTCAGGATAATACCTTGCTCCACCCTTCACTAGCTGATACCATGCTTTATTGCGACGTTGTGAAAGCCATGGACAAACAATCCCTGCTGCTGCATCTGTAGCCTGACCTTGATCATGACGATCAACCAATGTAACATCAGCCCCTGCCTTTGCAAGGTGATAAGCGGTAGATGCACCGAGAATCCCTGCCCCTACTACGATTAATTTTTTCATTTAAAACACCTTCATTTTATAATGTCATTTGTTTTAATTTTACAGTACATTTATTCTGTACTCAATTTAGATCTTGGGTTTAGTGGAATGAGGGATAGATTCTCTGTTTTTGGTTTAGCTCACGTTGTATTAGGAGCCATTGACCTTGTTCAACATCGTCGTTAGACAGTAGGAGAATGACTTAAAAGGGTCTGACCCTTTGCTTGATGAGTCATACCTTTTTATAAAAAGTAAGAATCCTTGCCATCGGGCAAGGATTCTTTAATTTTGCATTGTTACTTAAGGTATATCACTTCAACAACTTATTAAGAAATTCCAGTCTACCTTCCGCATTCCCTTTAATAATGATATCTACACCACTATCAATATTTTTCTCAACTTTTTCTCCCTCTGACACTTTTAATGCATTTTCAATACTTAAGTAACCCATATCATATGGATTTTGCGCTACCGTACCTGGTATTGTTCCTTCTTCAATTAATTCAAGCATTTCGGTAATTCCATCTGCTCCTGTAACCGGCATGTTAATCCCATGCTCTTTTATAACATCTATAACCTCTAGTGCCATCACGTCATTTGAAGCCATCACACCTTTAATGTTAGGGTGATTCTTTAAAATTGTTGTCATTGCATTTCTAATTGGTTCAGAATCATTGGATAATTCAGTAACTTGTCCCGCAACTATAATCCCAGCATCTTCTAAAGTACGTTTAGCTCCCATCATTCGATCACCTGATACAGGGCTGGTTAGATCGCCACCAATAAGCGCCACTTCATCTCCAGGCTGGAGGTGGGATGCTAATAATGATCCTGCTTTTTCACCTAGTTCAAAGTTATTAGTACCAACATAAGTTGTTTTTTGTGCCCACGGATCATCTGTATCTAACAGTAATACAGGAATGTTAATTTTTACAAATTTTTCTAATATTGGTATGGTCTCGGATGGTATAATTGGCGAAACAACTAATACATCTGGCTTTTCTTTAAGTACCTGTTCTAATATTTCGTTCTGTTCCTCAACTGTCCCGACTCGAGGTGCAAGTACTTTACCATCCATACCAAAGTCTTGAAACCCTTTATTAACCCCAGCATTAACAATTTCCCAATACTGAGAATTTAAATCCTTTAAAACAACGACTACTTTTGGCTTTTCGTCTGCAAATGATTTCGTGATAAATCCTATAATAATGGCAGAAAAGACAAAGACAATAAGCAAAAGTAATTTGCTTTTTTTTAACACAACATCCTCCCCTCTCTGTATAGATTCAAGTCGAAAGATAAGTAAGTCTAATAAATTTGCGAAGGTTCAGTCTATTCACCTTCTTACAACTACTCAATAAGTTATTTTAATAATGATTTATGTTAAAACGAATCGAGAAAATTGTTCCCTTGTTTCCAGTTTCGATATCAATGTCAGCATGGTGACGTTCCGCTACACTATAGCAGATAGCTAGCCCCAATCCAGTTCCCTTCTCCTTCGTAGTAAAGAAAGGTGTTCCGATTTTCTCTAGCACCTCAGGGCTGATACCTGCTCCTTGATCTTTTATTTCCAAAATGACTGCTTGTTCTTCTACATACGTTTTTATCGTAAGTTTCCCACCTGATGACATTGCATCAAGCCCATTTAGTGCAATATTTAAAATAAGCTGACGAATCTCCTTTTGGTCAAGGTAAATATCAGGGCATTTACCTAAATCAAGAAATATATGCTTACTTGAACGCAATGCTTCTGCTTGGATCAATGGTGATAAAGCTTCAATGATGTTATTTAAATTATGCTTCATCTTAACGCTAACCTTATTCTTAGCTAAATTAAGGAATTCGGTAATGATTGAGTTCGCTCTATTTAATTCTTCTAGCATTAAATCAACAATTTCTACAGGTAAATTATCACGGTCATTCCTAGTAACTTGTAAAAAACCGTGAACCGTTGTCATAGGATTTCGAATTTCATGGGCAATTCCTGCTGCCATCTCACCAATTAAATTCAAACGATCTAATCGATACATTTCCTTCTCCAAATGAACCCTTTCCGTAATATCTGTCAAAACAATAAGGGTGCATGGCTCTGGGTGAATGTCTATCATTTCTGTTGACAATAATCCTGCCCGAATCTCACCATTTTTCGTTTTGTAGCTAATTTTCTTATTACGAATGGTCTGGTTGAGATCGATATAGCTGCCATCTGATTCATCGGTGAAATGTTGTATATTAATACTTTTGTTTACCAACTCATCATAACTGTATCCTATAATGTTCACCCAGCTTGTATTTATGTCAATAAACATTCTATCTTTAAGTGAAAAAATCGCCATTAAACAAGGACTAGATTCAAAGATTTTTCTAAACCTTTCTTGAGAAAGATATAGATGATCCGCTATCTTATTTCGTTCTTCTATCTCTTTTTGAAGCTTCTCGTTAGCCTTTAAAAGCTCAAAGGTTCGTTCTTCGACTATATGCTCCATATTATGTAGCTTTTGCTTTTTAACTTCCTCTATTTGCTTTCTTTCGGTGACATCACGAATTGTACAAACAAAAATCTGTTGATCTTCTACTGTCGTTTCTCCAATTTGAATATCGGCAGGAAAGTAACTTTCATCCTTTCGCAATGAAACTGACTCAATCACCTTTCCTACAGCTTTTTTTATGGAGGAAAAGATAGAGAATGTTGATTTATTTTCATTGTCATCCTTCATCTTTAGAAATAGCATCACAATATGTTTACCGATTATTTCCTCAGCTTCATAGCCGAACATGGTTTTTACAGCTGGGTTAACCGATAAAATAAAGCCTTGTTCATCAAAGGTCACAATGGTGTCCATTAAGGTTTCACCAATAACCTTTGCTAATGCTTCCGTGCGACGTAAATTCAAAGTTGTTCGATCAAGTTTTTTATTAACTTCATTAAGTTCGACATTACGTTCTAAGTCACTTTGAATAATATTCTCCTCATGCTTTTGGTGAATTTTCACAAATTGTTCAATTTTCTGTTTAAGCGTTTCTGGATGAAATGGCTTAAAAATATAATCAATCGCACCTACAGAATAGCCTTGATGAACATTTTCCATATCTTGACTAATCGCCGTTATAAAAATAATCGGGATATGTCTGGTTTTTTCTCTAGCTTTAATAAGTTTAGCTGTTTCAAAACCATTTAGCCCAGGCATTTGTACGTCAAGTAAAATAACAGCAAAATCATGTTTAAGCATACACTTTAAAGCGTCTTTTCCTGAGTTGGCACTGACTAAGTGATAGTTTGGAGATATGAGTACAGCTTCCAATGCTAATAGATTTTCTGGATGATCATCCACCATTAAAATATTAACCTTTTTTGCAGGTGTATTATTTAATTTTGCGATAGAGTTTTTCCGATGCATCAAATTCTCCGTAACAGTTTTCATAACTTGTAAACTTTATCCCCTCTCTTTTACCTAGTCCAAGAAAACCAGATAAGCTTAGGCTATCGTAAAATAGCTTATGGACATCATTTTGAAGACACTTATTAAAATAGATTAGGACATTGCGACAAATAATAATATCAAACTCGTTAAATGAATGATCTGTTACTAAATTATGCTGTGCAAATACAACATTTTTTTGAAGAAAGGGATGAAAAAATACCTTATCATCCACTGCCTTATAATATTCTGAAAAGGACCTATTCCCGCCTGCTTCAAAATAATTTTTGGTATAACGTTGCATTCCATCTAATGGAAACGTACCTTTCTTTGCCTTTTCTAAAATACTTGCATTTATATCAGTGGCAAAAATTCTCGTTTTTTCGTAAATCCCTTCTTCATGCAAAAGAATAGCCATTGAATAAACTTCCTCTCCAGAAGAGCAGCCAACATGCCAAATACGGATATCTGGAAAGTCTTTTACTAATGGGATAACTTTTGTCCGAAAAGATTTAAAAAATTCGGGATCTCGGAACATCTCGGTAACGTTTATTGAAAAATCAGAAATTAGGCTTTCCATAACGATAGGCTCGCGTAAAACCTTTTCCTGTAAAGCAGATATACTAGTTAAATTCTCCTTATTAACACGATGACAGATTCTTCGTTGAATGAAAGGAGTAGCATAATTTCTAAAGTCATATCCATAGTAGCGAAAAACGGCCTCTAGAAGTAAATCTATTTCAATTTTCTCAACCTCTTCTACTTCTGCTTTATTATGATTGTGTATTTTAAATTCGTTTGTAATTTTCTACCCCTCCTTACTATACAACCATACTTGCATGAGAGAGAATAACTGATCTAAATTAATCGGCTTACTAATATAGTCTGTTGCACCAGCATTTAGGCATTCTTCTCGACTATGCTTCATTGCTTTTGCTGTAAGAGCTATGATTGGAATTGTTTCAAATTCTGGGATTTTGCGAATTCTTCTCATTGCTTCAAACCCATCTATCTCAGGCATCATAATGTCCATTAGGACCAAATCGGTATCAGGATTGGCCTGCAGCACATCAATGCCTTCACGACCATTTTCTGCAACAATAATATCCATTTCATACTTCTCAAGGGCAATTGTTAAGGCATAAACATTTCGAATATCATCATCAACGATAAGAATTTTCTTATCTTTTAACAAAGACTTGCCATGTTGCTTCATCGTAACTTCTGCATTAACTTTGGTAGCTAAGTTTAGTTGATAATTCTCAATTTCAAGTCCTACTGCTGCTTCTTTTAAAGTAACTTCCTCATCAATTTTGCCGCTTTGTTCGAAGTGGGGCAAATATAATGTAAAGGTACTTCCTGTTCCTTTCTTACTCGTTACCTCTATAAACCCACCTAATAATTGAGCGTATTCTCTACTAATAGAGAGACCTAATCCAGTACCACCATATTGACGACTTGTCGTTCCATCTGCCTGCTTAAAGGCATCGAATATTGTTTCTTGTTTATCATTATCTATACCAATTCCTGTATCGATAACAGAGAAGGCTAGCATAGGTTTCACCTGTTTATCTCCCTCTAATAGGTGTTTTCCATTGCCTTCTTTTACTACTTTATTAATAACTAGGGACACACTTCCACTTTCAGTAAATTTAAAGGCATTTGAAAGGAGATTTTTTAACACTTGCTGTAACCGTTGTTCATCTGTATAGAAACTCTCTGGCAAACCTGCCTCCAATTCAACAGAAAACTGAACATTTTTTTGACGAGCAATTGGAGTGAATTGACTAGTAATAAAATCTCTCACATTTTGAAACTCTACTTCTTTAGGGATAACCTCTAATTTACCTGACTCCACTTTCGCCAAATCTAATATATCGTTTATTAAATGGAGCAAATCATTTCCAGAGGAGTAAATCGTACGGATATATTCTTCTTGTTTTGCTGTAAGATTGCCTTGTCCATTCTCAGAGAGGATTTGCGCCAATATTAATAAACTATTAAGTGGTGTTCTAAGCTCATGGGACATATTTGCTAGAAACTCAGATTTATATTGAGAGCTTAGCTCTAGTTGCTGAGCTTTTTCTTCAAGTGCCTCTCTCACCTTTTCTACCTCTTTTTTCTTTTGTTCTG
This sequence comes from Metabacillus bambusae, assembly GCF_017497975.1. Lineage (GTDB taxonomy): Bacteria > Bacillota > Bacilli > Bacillales > Bacillaceae > Metabacillus > Metabacillus bambusae. The sequence goes on from NZ_JAGDEL010000037.1 coordinate 20,186, forward strand.
AGGTCTCATATTGCTCTTCTAGTTTTTCGTTTGTTGTCCTTAATTCCTCTTGCTGCAGCTGTAACTCTTCAGATTGTGCTTGAAGTTCTTCCGTTAAAGCTTGGGACTCTTGTAATAATCTTTCTGCCTTCATACGGTTTGAAATACTATTGATTGTAATACCAATATTGCTATTCACTTCCTCAAGAAGCTTTACTTGAGAAGGATTAAATGGTTCAAAGGATGCAATTTCAATTACTGCAAGTACATCATCTTCGAATTGAACAGGTAAAATAATGATATTTTTTGGTGAGCCTACTCCCATACCTGAACGGACTTTTATGTAATTATCAGGGATCTGGTTAAGTAAGATTGGACGTTTTTCAGCCGCACATTGCCCAATTAGTCCTTCTCCAATTCTAAAACGCTCAAATTCTTTATTTTCATCAGAAAAGGCATATGCTGATAGCTTCTTTAAATATTGCTCACTCTCTTCGACTTCCTTTATATAGAAAACTCCGAAACTAGCACCCACCATCGGGACAAGCTTAGCAATTAACAATTCCGCTAGCATTTGAATATTTTCAACTTCTGGATACATTGTCGCTATTTCAGCAATCTTTGTTTTTAGCCAGCTATGTTCTTCTGCTTGGTCTATTAATTGCTTCTCAAGCTTGCTATGCTCTTCTAGTGCCTTTGCCATTTTGTTAAACGCGATAGCGATTTCACCTATTTCATCTTTAGAAAAAATCTCAATTCGTGGCAACCGACCGAAATCACTAGTAGAAACACGTTTCATGACCGATGTTACATTGTTAAGATTTTTTGTCATACGACTAATAATCCATATTGTGAATCCAATTCCAATAGTCAAGGAAATGGCTAAATATATATAAATAATGGTGACCGCCCAATTGTAGGTTTCTCTCGACCTTAGGAGCTCATTTTTCATTTCTTGTTCCTGTAAGCCATGGAGAAGGTCTGCAATTTGCAGCATTCTTTGTCTAGTAAGCTCAGCTTCATTCCACAGTGAAGGTTGAATATCAACTTCACTATCTATATTTTGAGTTGTCATGACTTGTTGTGCCATATTTTGATAGGACTTATGCAATGTTTTAAACTTAGCAATTAGTTCCTGAGACTTTTCTTGAGTGTCCTTCTTTTCAAGTGACTCAATTGCCAACTGCATATTTATATGCGACTCTTCCCATGCATTTGTTGCAGCTTGCTTGTTTTCAGCTGATTGATTACTCGTAATCTCTCTTAATTCCCTACCAATATTAGAGGTCTCGTACTTAATATCAGAGGCCATATCAATTCTGTCATACAATTCATTAACAACCACTTGCATATTCACTGTTGATTGTTGAAGCAAATTCATTAAAATGACAACGATAATTGAAATTAATAAAAGTAATGATCCTATGCTCGCATAGAGCTTTGTTTTAAATTTCATATGACCTCCGTCTTTACCTATCAGTTTTGTTTCAATACTTATTCGATTTATATAAAATTTTAATATTCAAATTAATATTTTTCTTATAATAATACTTTAAAGTGCTGTGCCTGTCACCACCCGTATTTTGTAGATAACTGTCGAATTTTTTTCTGTAAATTTTTGAAATTATTCCTATTTCTTATTTAATTTTAAAATAAAAAATGCCTCTCCAAATGGAAAGGCTTTGTATTACTGGTTCCAGTACTATTTAAAAAGTGGCTGCAAATGCTCGAAATTTGTAGATACCTGTCGAAATATTAGGGGTTATAAAGAATGAATTCATTAGCTGAACAACTAATTCGATTGATCGATCCTTCTAATCAAATTTGAAAGGGCTTTTGAACTCTCCTGTTCATTATTTTATGATAACCTATACTATTTTACCCTTCTAGCAGCTTGTTGAATCGGATCCCATACGCCATTATATGGTGGGGCATAAGCCAAATCTAAGTCAAGCAATTGGTCGGTAGTCATTGAGTTAAATAGAGCAGTTGCTAACACATCAATGCGTTTATCTACTCCATTCCCACCAATAATTTGTCCACCTAGAATCTTATAAGTTTCTTTATGATAAATTAATTTTAAGGTCAACTTTTTATTATTTGGATAATAGCCAGCAATATCAGAAGATTGAATTGTTACTGATTGACAAGGGATGTTTAACAGCTTTGCCTCCGTTTCTGACAAGCCTGTCCGACCAAGTGTTAAATTGAAAAATTTAATAATCGACGTTCCTACTACACCTTTAAATGTTTTATGAATATTGACTATGTTTAATCCAGCTATCTGACCCTGTTTATTTGCGTGTGTACCTAAAGGAATATGATCATCCTTTTCTTTAATACGATGATATTGTGTTGCACAATCTCCAGCAGCATAAATATCTTTTATACTTGTTTGCATATAGGCATTTACTTGAATAGCACCATTTACATTTTTTATGATTCCAGTACCTTCTAAAAAAGTAGTATTTGGTCTAACTCCAATAGCAATCAGTACAAGGTCTGTTTCATACTCTCCTTTGTCGGTTTTAATAAATTCAACATGGTCATTCCCAGCGAATGCTTCAACAGATTCCCCCATTTTGAGAATAATGTTTTGTTTCTCAGCTTCTCCATGGATAAGCTTAGCCATATCATGATCAAAAATTTTTGCTAATTGCTCATTCCTTTCAATCATTGTCACCTTTTTACCTAATTCCGCAAAACTCTCAGCCATTTCGAGACCTATGTATCCACCACCAATAACCGTAACGTTCTTAATGTCTCTCTGCATATAATCGATTATTTTCTTTGCATCAGGGATGGTCTTCAACGAGAAAATACCCGAAAGACTAGCCCCCTCCCAATCCGGGACCACCGGACTTACTCCAGTAGCAATAAGAAGACGGTCATAAGACAAGCTAAATGATTGTCCATTTGAATGATCTAACCCACTCACCATTTTATTTTCCGAATCAACCTGAAGCACCTCATGAAAAATACGTGCATCGATTCCGTATTTGTCACGAAAAGTCTCTTGCGTACGGGCAATGAGCCTTTCAGTTGAATCAATCTTCCCACTGATCACATAAGGAAGACCACATTGTCCATAGGAATATACTCCACCTTTTTCAAGAACTGTAATTTCGTGTCCTTTGCTATTCCGTACAATTTGCATAGCAGCACTCATTCCTGCTGCATCACCGCCGATAATTAAAATTTTCATCTGCAACCCTCCTATCACTATTTTCCATTTAAAATGGTTTTTTAAACATAGAAAAGTGCCTCTTCCTCTTTTGCCGATAAGGTTTAAGACACTATTTTTGGGGCGGAGAATATGCAAAACACACTCCCCTGTCACTCATTAAAGCTATTTTTTATTTACTTTCATTTTCCAACTATAAGATTGACTAGCCAATACATAAAAGCAGAAACCTAAATTGGCTCTGCTTAATCTTTAAAACTATTTGGCTAATAGAGTCATCTTTACTTGATACTAACTTTACACCCTAAATATTTTCTGTCTTTATCTAGAAGAAACTCCTTAAAAATCTATCGTTCTACCACCACGATTAAAACGAACATCTTCACCAATATCATTGCTTTCAGAACCCGGACCTATTGTTATAGCCACACTGTCCTTTGCGTAGTCTTCACGGTCTTCCTGTGGAGTCGCAGTCACAGCACGAACATTTGCCCAATCTCTAACGCTTCTTATCTGTTCTGCTTGGGTTACAGATAATGGAACTGTGTTAATTATTGCCTTTTCAAAATCGTCCAAACGAATAGAACGACTTTCTGCATATGCTTCAAACAGGCCATCAATCACAAGCTGTTCGATCTCTGCCCCAACAAATCCTTCACATTTTGCAGCTAAGTTTTCTAATACTTCTTCAGTTAACTGGAACCCACCAACCACTTCAGGATCCTTTAGACGTTTTTTAATATGAACCTTTAATATTTCTTTTCTTTCACGTTTTGTTGGTAGATCAACAAAGAAGATTTCATCAAAACGCCCTTTTCGCATTAGCTCAGGTGGTAATCCTGAAATATTATTTGCCGTTGCAATAACAAATACAGGACTTGTTTTTTCTTGCATCCATGTTAAAAATTGGCCGAAAATACGCGAGGATGTTCCACTATCCCCACCATTTGAAATGCCACTAAACCCTTTTTCAATTTCATCAATCCATAAAATAGAAGGAGAAATAGCTTCAGCTGTTTTAATAGCTTTTCTCATGTTTTCTTCACTACTACCAACAATACCGCTAAAAATTTTTCCCATATCCAATCGTAAAAGTGGTAGTTGCCACATTGAGCTAATAGATTTACTTATCATACTTTTCCCACACCCAGGAACACCAGTAATAAGTACCCCTTTTGGTGCAGGTAAGCCATATTTTCTTGCTGAGTCAAGCCACGAGTTATTTCTCTTAGCAAGCCAACGCTTTAGGTTCTCTAAACCACCGACATCTTCCATCTTTAACTCACTAGTAATAAATTCTAGAATTCCAGTTTTTTTAATAATTTGCTCTTTTTCTTCTAAAATAACATCTACGTCATGAATATCCAGTCGACCATCCTCAACCATTGCACGTGCAAATGCATTTTCCGCTTCTGATAGTGTTAACCCCATCGCAGCTTTCGCAAGACGTTCTTTTTCTTCACCAGTTAAAGAAATCTGGATTCGACCACTTTGTTCATTTACATTAATCATTTCATCGAGCACAGATCTTATTTCATCAAACGTGGGTAAATCAAAATCAACGATTGTAATATCCTTTTGTAAGTCCCCTGGTAAGTTTAAAAACGGTGATGTAAAAATAATATTTTTCGGATTTCGACTTTGTTTAATATTGATTAACATATCTCGTAATTTACGAATGACTTGAAAATCAGGTAGTTTCCCTTGACCACCAAAATACACATGGAAATCCTGTAACACAACAATACACGGTTTATCGTATTTTTCAATAAACTCTAACGCTTTTAATGGTGCCTTACATTCATCCTTTGAACTGCCTTGTCCATCAATAATACCTGTTGTCATTCTCCATGTTAAAACTTCTCTGGGAGTTTTAATTAATTCCACATCCTGGGCAACAGAGCGTATAACCGATAATACACGGTCCTCTTCCCAAGTTTGGATATATAAAAAAGGGAAGCGTGCTTTCAATAAATTTGCTAATAACGTTTTTGCTTTTTTTTGAGTTCCAGTTGCAATCATACTTTTCTTCCTTTGCTACGTATTTTTCAACTTTTATAAAAGGAAAGAAGGCCCCTATAAGAATCTAAATATAATTAATTCTATATTTCCTCTGAACCAAAATACTTTTCATCATAATAATAAATCCCAAAAAAATCCAATAGTCATTATTGACAAGCATCCTAAAAAGTTCATATCAAGTTTTGCACATATAATTAAAAGGATAAGCCCTCCTACTACTATTAGATATACTATATTTTCTCCATTCTCATGCTGGTTAATCCCAGTTTTGCACTATACTTCTCTTCTTGCAATTCCATGTGTTAAATTTTTCAATTGTTCTTGAGTAGCCATTCCATTAATTGATACTTTACCGTCTTCACCAATACGAACTTCGATTTTATTTGATGCTTTATTTAGAGCTTTTTCCAAATGTTTATATCTGTCAGTTAAAAATCGATAATTTTGATTAGCCGAACCAATCCAAGGTCTACTTAAATCAAGTTGTTCTTCTACAAAGGGGCCATCAATTAATAAATCCGTAATAGATAATAGTTCCTGCCAACCTGATCTATTACTCTTATTTTCTATTAAAAATCCATACGTATAGCCACTAAAGGTCATAATAGATAGTCCAATTTCTTTAAGCCTTCTTCCTAAAGTCGCTAAAGCTTCTGCTTGGTCGAAAGGCTCACCCCCTAAGAAAGTTACACCCTCTATTTGATTCTTTATCATACTAGATTTAATTTCTTCAAATAGCTCATCAATCGGTGTATTTTCTCCGCCATCTTTTCTCCATGTCCATGGGACCCCACAACCTTTACAATGTATAGAACATCCTTGAACCCATAGACATGCTCTATTTCCTGGACCTTCAACAGCTGTGAAAGGTAGAAAACGGTGAATTCTTACTTTCATTAGAAGTCAACAATCCTTCCACTTTTTTCTTCAGAATTTTTAGAAACCTGATTTTCCAATTTTGAAAATTCTACATAAGGTTTTATGCGTTCTCTAACGTGGGGTTTTAATTGAAGTAATTCAGCAAAATCATCTATAGAGGAAAATCCCCCTTTTTGCTCCCTGATCGTCATTACTTTTTTAGCAAGGATAGCACCTATAGAAGGAATCGAAGCAATTTCCTCTTCACTACTAGTATTAATATCAACTGGTGTAATCGTTTCCTGTACGGTATTATTTTTAACTACTTGATTGTCTTTTTTGAGAACAGTTTTGAATGTTTGATCATTATTGGAACTATTTTGTCCCTCAGTTTCATATTCTTTCTGAATAGATTGTCGTAATTGATCAATATGATTATTATCAATTTTCTTATATTGCTCCAGACGTATTAAATACTCCGGTCTTACTTTAATAGCATGAAAAATAGATCCGATCCATGAAATCATAAGGGCGCCAAATGCCGCATCAGATAATCCACTTTCCTGACTCACTGTTTCAGTGCTAATAATGTAGACGATAAAAGGTATCGCGTAAATTATTCCCCAAATTGTCCATTTCCTTTGTTTAACTCGATATGCAATATAGAAAAACGATATATAGTTAAAAAAACCTAATGTTGCTATTGTCCAAAGCATCCATATAGAATTCATTAACTCCCATGTCCTACCCTTAGAAGTAATTTTTTTAGCCAATTACCTTTCCTCCTTTAGCTTTTGTATAACTGTTTCACTTATGTTTACATTCGTTTCTAAGTATTCTGATGTATACTCAGAATCGATTGTCTCAGCATCTAACATTTGTTCTAATATTTGAATGAATTCCAAACATTTCTTCCCTTTAATACCAAGAGTTTCAGCCTTGATTTTCCCATCAATTCCTATTTCAATCCTCACTCTTTTCTCCATCTCTATTCTCCTATCTCACACTTTAAACGTTAAAACAATTGAGTTTTGTTCATTCACCATTTCTGTTTCTAAAACCATTCCTTGTTCCTTTGCTCTTTGAATTAATTTTTTATATGTTTCCTGTTGAACGAGATGAGTATATTCTTCCTCAAGATTTGATAAAAACTGCTGAGCATCCTCTAGTTTTATCGTAGAATCAAATATTGCTTCAAAAACAGAATCGTCATTTTTTAAGAGACCAATATTAAAATCTTCTATACTTAGCGCATGATCCTCTGTTCGATATGAACAACCATATTGTTCTAAAGCTTTTTTTACGAGTATTTCATCATTCATGAAAGATTGAAGTTTATAACTACTTCTATTTTCAAATTTCTTTTCAAAGCGATTACTCGCAAGCTGAGTAACTGAAATTGCAACAGGAATTAATACTAGTTCAATACTCACAGCGAACCCTCCATCTATAACAAAAAAGTGCAGAACAATGCTTTACAATCTTTATTAAAAACTAATATGACTATACAATTAGTTCTTATAATATTATACAATAAAGACTATGTATTTTAGTAAAAAATTGGAATGATTGTATGTAAGAAAAAAACATTTCTGTACTACATAGTCTTTTATGTCTTTAATTATATCGGTAATATTGTCCTTCTCTTTAGTTACATTGAATTCTTATAGATGTTGATAAGATATAAACTTAAGCCAAAACCAAAACCAAAATCAATTAATAAAAGAAATTACGTACCGCATAATACATGGTTTTTAATAACCCAATTAGTGAAGGAAAGATATCATATAAAGTTTGAAGTGGACTTGTAATAAAACCAACAATAAATCCGATTGGAAGCATAATAATTGCCAGTATTAGACCAATTAGAGCATAAAAGATATCCAAAACAATAAACCAAACGCTAGCTCCCTGAATCACTAAGTTACCTAATTGAAAACCTGTTTCCATTTCACCTATATATAAATCTGTTCTAATATTTGATACTAGTTTTGCTGGAGTATTAATAATGTACGAGAAGTTGTATGTAGACATCGTAGTTGCACTAAAAGTTTCAGTTAATAAACGACCTTCATCACCCGGGAGCAAAATGTGGTATTTTAAATCACCTTCTCCCCATGCATATGCTAGTTCTCTCATTTCCTTTGGAGAAGAAACAAGAGTTTTTCTAGAAGCTGTTTGAGCTCCATAAATTAGTTCAGTTCTCCTTAACTTTCCAAAATTTTCAACCTCTTGTAGAATTAATTCAAAATCAGTAGTTTGATTTTTCACAGACTCTTCATTATTAAAATTTATAAATGAAGATGAAATAATTTGTTTTGCACGATAAGAATCAATTTCTTCTTGCCTTGGTGCTTGACAGCCAGCTAAAATTGTTAAAAGTAAAACTAAAAGAATAAATTTTAAACCATTCTGCATGTTTCCACCCTTTTCTCACTAATTAAATATAGTATTATTTCATAAGACTTTATACCTAATTTTAATCGTATAATGTCTAATTTTACAATTATTAGCCTCCTATAACATTTGTTTAAGTGAAAACAGTTTTATAGATAGCGATTGTGAGTCTCGGTGCCTGTCACTCTCCCCCGTTCTGGGTAAAGCCTAAGTAAATTTCTCCATAAAAAAAACTGCACCTCAAATTGTTAGTCGAGTCTAACAATTTGGGTGCAGTTTAACCGTAGATAAGAAGATTTCTTCTTTATGCTGTTTTCTGGATATCTATTTTCTTTCCTTCTTTACGCCATTCTTTATATTCAGCCGTTGCTGTGAAAAGTACGTCCGTCGATGAGTTAAGCGCCGTCTCACAAGAGTCTTGTAGAACCCCTATAATAAAGCCTACCCCAACTACCTGCATAGCAACATCAGCAGGGATTCCAAATAAGCTACATGCTAGAGGAATCAGTAATAAGGAACCGCCAGCAACCCCTGAAGCACCACAAGCACTTATAGCTGACAGTACACTGAGAAGGATTGCTGTAGGGATGTCTACTTGAATACCTAGAGTATGAACCGCTGCGAGCGTCAATACAGAAATCGTAACAGCAGCACCAGCCATATTGATTGTTGCACCTAATGGGATGGATACTGAGTAATTATCCTTATTCAAACCTAGATTTTCACATAACCTCATATTTACAGGAATATTTGAAGCTGAGCTACGTGTAAAGAATGCTGTAATCCCACTTTCCTTTAAGCATTTAAAAACTAGCGGGTAAGGATTTTGCTTTATAGCTGCGAACACAATAATTGGATTGACAACCAGCGCCACAAAGAACATGCAACCAAGCAAAACAGCAAGTAATCTTCCATAGCTTAGTAACGATTCCAATCCATTTGTAGTAATAGATTCAAAGACTAAACCCATGATTCCTAATGGAGCAAACTTAATAACCCAAGTAACCATTTTGGATACAGCCTCTGAAAAATTAGAAATCAACGTTTTCGTCGTATCAGGTGCATTTCTTAAAGCCAAACCTAGGAGGATCGCCCAAGCTAAAATACCGATATAGTTCCCATTGGCAATTGCATTTACAGGGTTATCAACAACGTTCAACAGCAATGTTTTGAGAACCTCTGCAACACCGCCAGGAGCCGTAAAACCCTCAGCACCCTTTGTAAGTGTTAAACCTACAGGAAAAATAAAACTTGCAATAACTGCGATAAGTGCAGCTAAAAATGTCCCTAAAAGATAAAGGAAGATAATGGACTTCATGTTTGTTTGATGACCTTTCTTGTGTTGAGCGATGGCCGACATAACCAAGAAAAGTACTAACACAGGTGCAATTGCTTTCAAAGCACCTACAAATAAAGATCCAAAAATGGCAACAGGTTGTGCTGCTTGTGGGATTGATACTGCTAGAATAATACCAATAATCAAACCGATAATTATTTGTTTTACTAGACCGAGCTGACTCCACTTTTTCAGTATATTTTTCATAGATATTCCCCCTCTTAATTAAAGTTAAAAAGTTATAACGAGGTATTCATTTCTCTTAATTTTGCGATAGTAATAAGTCTATTACTAATAAATAAGATCAAATAATAGCTGACTTTCATTTAAAATCTACCAATCCAAGAACTGGAATTTGGCTTTTGATTCTTTCCTTCGGTGCTCTCTCAGAGTCTCTCCAAAGATTCATCTAATAGAGATCCTTATTAATAAATAGGTTTCTAGATAGACACCTTTCTTCCAGGGATGGACATTTTCACAAAATTCCACTGTGAAAAGACAACTGTCCTCCTGTTAAGTAGTATTATAGTCAGTTTTTAGATATATTACAATATTATTTTATATATTTGTAATTATCCAAATATTCAAACCAATATTGGAACTAAACAATTCTTGAAAACAATCTCGCGGCAAACTATAACTATCTTAATAGAACTTAATTAACATAGAGATCGATCCATTCATGTACATCTCTGCAGGACACGAATTCATGACTAAAAACAATTCAATAAAATGATCTATAAATAAAAGAAATAAAAAAGCCCGGCGCTCGGAACGGCCACTTCATCCCTATTAATTTTTCCTTACCAATAGCGAATAGCACTCTGATGTATGTTTATCATGTTTATTATCTGACATCAACCTATTGTAAAAGTAACGTTCATCTTCAAGCAAGACAAGCATAGTATGGAATAACAGCCTTTCTGCTGGGAGGAATGATCATGACTCATTTTAGGTCGCAGTTAACTTCATCGGTTTATGCGACGATATCGATTAGTTTTTGGGGAGTCTCATTTGTATCGACGAAGGCAGTACTAGGAAAGCTTGATCCCTATTCTTTACTTGTTCTTCGTTTTGGAATAGGATCCTTATTATTACTATTACTTTTACTCATACAGCGTAACCGCCTAAAAGTCTCAATTAACTACATACCACATATAATCGTACTAGGTATTCTTGGTGTATTTGTTCATCAGGTTCTTCAAGCAACAGCATTGTTAACGATCGATGCTTCTTCTGCTGGATGGCTCATCTCGTTTTCTCCTATCTTTACTGTCATCTTATCCATCCTTTTTTTACATGAAAAGATGAGTATAACGAAAGCTGTAGGAATGATACTGGCGATAACAGGTGTGCTGCTAGTCACAACAACAAGAAGTGGACAATCCTTTGAGTTTGCAATGAATATAGGCTTTCTTCTTATGATCTTGAGTACATTGAACTGGGCTGTTTATTCGGTGCTGTTAAAAAGCTTAAACATTCCTTATCCCCCTCTTTTAGTGACGTTTTACATGTGTTTACTAGGCTTGATTTTGACCACACCCTTTATCATCCGAAACAGGGGGTGGGAATCCCTTTCTTTGCTAACCAATTCAGAGTGGGCCCATTTGTTGTTTCTTGGAGTCTTTGTTTCTGGCATTGCCTACTGGTATTGGGGTAAGGCACTTGAAGGTTTAGAGGCTTCAAAGGTTTCTATGTTCCTATACTTGGAACCCATCACAACTTTAGTTGCAGCTGTTTTACTTTTAAAAGAAAAAGTTTTCATCATAAGTCTTACTGGAGGAATCATAATTATAATAGGAGTGATTATTGTTAATGGACAGATTGTACCTATGTTATTGAGCCTTTTCACGAAAAAACGACTTTAGGAGGAGCGCTTCATGACATTTACAAACAAGATAAGGAATGTTTTAGATTCCTTAAAAAATCCATCTAAAGCCGAGTTAAAAGACGCTCTATTACAGTTAGATATGACACTCGATAATCTTGCTCACTTACCAGAACCATCTGAGGGCAAGCCCTATAACAGAAAGCTTCTTTATAAAAATGAAGAAGTGGAACTGCTCGTGATGAATTGGTCCCAATTAGAATGTGCTCCTCATGATCATGGCAATTCCTTCGGCTGGATACAAGTGCTCTCCGGCACATCCCGTAATTCGGTTTATGAGGTGAACGGGAATGGCTTGCCTATCGAATTATTCCATGTGGATTATCAAAAAGGGACCTATTTTCATGCCCCCAAAAAGGCCATCCATAAAATGAAAGCAGCTATTCATACAGATTTGGTCACTCTCCATCTATATTCCCCTCCCATTACCGGAATGATCGTCTATGATTTACCAAAATGTGCTGCATGTGTCGTATCAGATGATTGCGGAGCATGGTGGCCTGATGAACAATATCAGAAGGTAAAAGAGATTCGATTTAGAAAGACTTATAAAGGAAATGGCAGCTACAACAAGTAAAGAGTAAGTTGTGTATTTTTTGCTCGGGTACAAGCCACATAAAACAATTTAAGTCCATTTTGATTAGAAGAGCTTCGAGTACCATACTGCTTTCTGCTGAACACCCATGCAATATCTTTAAGTCAACTAATTTCTTTTATTTTTTTGTAGTTCCAACAATCTGGATCTTAATTTCGGATCACTAGCATAGATATACAGCCCATGTATTCCTCTTTTCATAAGAACATTTAGAGAATTCAATATGATTTTTTCTTTTATACCATCGCTATTTTGGAATTCATCTTTTCCTCTAAAAGCTTCCGTGTCCTTATAATTCTCTGCAATAATTTTCAATTCATCTGTGTCCTCATCATATGAAATCGATGGACCCAAAATAACACCAACATAATTTAAATCAAAACCTTGTATTGTATAAATCGACCCAACTTCCCTTACTGTTTCTGTTTTTTCTGCCCATGTAATATTTCCGTAGTCACCATTCCAAGGGAGTTTATGCCTTGTCAAAAGGCATTGTTTTTATATCTATTTTACTCATATCGTATTCTACCTACCTCGTGATTGATGGCATTTTGAAGATGAACCAATATAAACCTACTACCTTACTTCTCTTTTTTAACTGGATATTTTAAAGCATTCTTCTCCATTTTCTTAAATGCTTCCTCTTCTAAATCTACATTCATTTTATCCGCTAACTGTAGAAGATATATAAATACATCCGCCATCTCTTCTTTAATGTTCTGTATAGATTCAGCAACCGCTTCCTCACTATTTCTCCATTGAAAATTTTCTAAGAGTTCATTCGCTTCTAATGATATAGAAATAGCTAAATCCTTTTCGTTGTGATAAGGGGCCCATCCCCTCTCATCTCTAAATTCAATAATTTTTTGCATAATATCTTTCATTATTAACCCACCTAGTTAAAATCATTTTTGTAAATATATACTATTTTATCATTTGTTCTAATGTGAATGTAAGTTGTAGGATCATAGTGTCAAATAGTTAATTATGAAGAAACATGAACATTAAGGCCTCTAATTAGCATGTTTGGTTTCACTTTGACTTGTGGACACGAGCATCAAAAACACGGATTAACTCCTGATATTTTACTTCGTTTGATTGACCTGGCCGAAGTTAATGCTAATGGGAGTCTTAGAGTTCACTACCGGTTCTTGGCTTCTCCAAATAAATAGAAGCAGGTAATCCCTTATCGGGAACCTGCTTCTTCTTTCAAAATCATCTGCGCCACACACTCCACATGCGCAGTATGCGGAAACATATCCACCGGCTGAATATACTCAACCTTATAATCCTTGGACAAATAATCAATATCTTTAGCGAGTGTCGAAGGATTACATGAAACATAAACGAACTTCTTCGGCTTTACCTTCTTTATCGCATCCAACAACTTATGATCACAACCAGTCCTCGGAGGATCCACCACAACAACATCGGGACGCCATCCCTCATCAACCCATTTTGGAAGCCAATGTTCCGCAGTTCCTGTTACATAGGTCGCATTCTCAATTTCATGCCTTTTTGCATTATACTGGGCATCAATAATCGCTGCTTCAATTGTATCCATTCCACGAACTTCGCTTGCTCCACTTGCTAGCCATAACCCAATTGTTCCTACACCACAATATGCATCAGCAATTTTTTCCTTTCCAGTAAGGTTTGCTGCTTTTTTCACCTCGTCGTATAGCTTAACGGTTTGGACAGGATTTAGCTGGAAGAAGGCACGTGCTGAAAGTTCGAAGCTAAGGTCTCCAAGTGTTTCTTGGATTACCTCCTCACCACTAAGGTGAATTGTTTTTTCACCAAAGATAAGCGAGGTCTTGTTTCCATTGATATTTTGCACGAGTGATTTTACTTCTGGTAATCTTTTTTGAATTTCGGCCATAATTAATTTTTTACGCGGCACTTCCTTTTGGGTTGTAATTAGAACAACTTGAACTTCTCCTGATTGGAAGCCTGCACGGGTCACAATTGTTCGAACAATTCCTTTACGTTTTCGTTCATCATAGATTGGTACATCGAAGTCTTCGAGGATTTGTTTAACTTCCTCTGACACTTTATTTGTTAATGGATGCTGTACCATACAATTCTGAATCGGAATTAATCGGTGTGAGTCAAGACCATATAAGCCTGCAATGACTTTCCCATTTTTTTGTTGGCCGACTTGGAATTGACTTTTGTTGCGGTAATTCCAAGGCTCTTCCATTCCAATGGTTGGACGAATATCAAGCTTATCTACCTTAAGCTTTGTATGACGTTCCATCGACTGCACAACAATATCCCGTTTTTCCTTAAGCTGTTGGTCATAAGCCAAATGCTGAAGCTGACAGCCTCCACACTCTTCATAGATTGGACATGGTGGTTTTACGCGGAAAGGTGATTGCTTACGAATTTTTTTTACTATTCCTTCTGCAAATTTCGGTTGAATCTTTGTTGCTTCAACAAGGACCTCTTCACCTGGAAGCGCACCAGGTACGAAGACAACCTGCCTTTTAAAGTATCCAACCCCTTCTCCATTGATACCTAGCCTTTTAATTGTTAACGGAAAAGTTTGACCTTGGGTTATTTTTATTTGATTGTCCTGCTTTTTATCTTTCATTATTAAAACGCTCCGTTTCTACTCGATGCTTCTCCATAAATATAATGTGGCGTAGCTTAAATATGGCGCCCATTGCTTACTATATTGATCCATTTCCTCACTTGTTGGCTTCTTCTCAAGGTTGAAATGCTTTTGAATGGCTTTTTGAATTCCAATATCAGCTTTTGGAAAAAGGTTTGGTCGACCCAATCCAGCTAATAATAGGTTTTGAACTGTCCAAGGACCAATCCCCCGTACTTTGATTAACTTTTTCATAATCTCATCATCAGACAGCATGTCCAGTTCTGTTAAATTTAACGTACCCTCTGCAATTAAACGTGATGTATCAATGACATATTCTGCTTTTCTTCCACTGAATTGCAAAGCCTTTAAGTCTTCGTACTCTAAAGCTGCTATCGTTTCCGGTTTTGGATAAAACCAAACATCGTCAATTTGATAGCCAAATGTAGTGACAAATCGTTTTGTTAATGTGTGAGCAAACGCTAAATTCAACTGTTGATGGATGATACATTTCATTAAACAGCTATAAAGATTAAATTCTAACACAATTGGTGTCCCTGTGTGCTGTTGAAAGATTTCTGCAATGTTTGTTGTTTGAAAGTGTAAGCCAAGTGTATGTAATGAAAAATCCCACTGAAATATTCTTTGCATTTCCTTTAATGCAAGTTCTTTCACACGATCATCACTTCCACTAATTTCAAAGCTAGGTTTCATTGTTGAACCAACCGCTTGAACTTTTATGACAAAAGGATTTTCGTCTATGACTACTGGAACCTTTATAAATTTATCTTCTTTATTAAGAAAAATAACAGGATCTAATGAAAGTCGATCTAACGCTAGATTAAAATCATATGGACCATCGATTGCGACAATTTCCTTCCACATTACTTTCGCATCCTTTGCTTCTTTTTACTGCCTATTATAGCATTTTATGTAATGTTTGCTTTCAACCTAATAAAAAACCCTTTGAGACATATCATCAAAGGGAAAATAAATAAGGGTGATCGATCATTTTATTGATCATCAAATCATCCAAGCTTTTAAAAATATAGCCTTGCTTCTCTAAATCAACAATTGCTTGATCAAGTGCTTCAGCATTATCTTTCGAAACTGTGTGCAGTAAAAGAATCGACCCAGGATGAATTTGGCGCATTATATTATCGTAAGAGTATTTCCAGCCCTTTTGTGCATCAACTTTCCAATCTATAAATGCTAAAGACCAAAAGACAGTTGTGTAACCAAGCTCCTTAGATTTAGCGAGAACACGTTCACTAAAGATCCCCCTAGGTGGACGCAGATAGCTCATCCCCTTTTGACCAGTAAGTTCCTCAACTTTTAATCGTACTGACTCAAGTTCCTCTTTGAGTTGCTGATCACTTTGTGTTGTTAAATCAGGATGAAGCCATGAGTGATTACCAACGATATGCCCTTCCTTTACCATGCGTTTTACCAATTCTGGTTCAGTGTTTATATAATGACCTGTGATGAAAAATGTAGCAGGAACATTTCGTTGTTTTAATACATCAAGTACTTTAGCTGTATATCCATTTTCATAGCCATTATCAAACGTTAAATATATTTCCTTTTTTGTAGGGTCACCTAAATAAAACGAGCCATATTTACTTAATAGGTCATCTAATTCTTTACCAGCAGAGGCAGGCTCATGATTTTGACTCTTTTTAAATCCCCAATGAATTGGTTTATTAGATTGTGCGGAAACAGTGCTCATAAAAAGAAAAGTGAGACAAAATAAACTAACAGTAACAGCGATGGACCATTTTTTCATCTTAGTTCTCTCCTCATTATTGTCATTATGTATAGTGTTTATTTAGAGAGAATTTCCATACTGAAAAAAAATTCCAAGGATATTTGTTCTGGGGTATTTTAAAGAGGTTTGATGAATTAGTTTATGACCAACTCTGACTATGTGGCTCAAACTTGGTGCTTGTCATGTTCGGAGTTAGTTGTCCGTTTTCCTTCGCTGTTGTGTCAATTTCAGTATTCATTGCGTCTGTTTTGCTCTTTGTCGCGTCAATTTCAGTATTCGTTGCGTCAGTTTCCTTCTTTATCGCGTCAATTCCGCTCTTCGTTGAGTATTTCCTACATCACATACTCTTTAGTGTTCATTATGTCATTTCCAACCACTCACAACATAAAAAAAGAAGACCTAGGTCACCCAAAGTCTTCTTCTCCATCAAATATTTATTTAAATACCGGCTCTTTGAATTGCGCAAGCTTCTCTAATGAAGATTTATCAACATCTGCATGCAGACTATTACCATGAGAGTCCATTGTAACAACAGCGGTAAAGCCTTCTACTTTCAAGTGCCACATTGCTTCTGGTATACCGAATTGCATAAGGTCGACACCTTCAACAGATTTGATACAATCTGCATAGTATTGAGCAGCTCCACCAATAGCATTTAAGTACACTCCACCGTGCTCACTTAGAGCTTTTAATGTTTTTGGTCCCATGCCACCTTTACCAATAACTGCTCGAATTCCGAAGCGCTTCATTATGTCACCTTGATAAGGTTCCTCACGAATACTTGTTGTTGGCCCAGCTGCTTTTACATGATAGTTGCCGTCTTCATCCTTCATCATAACAGGACCACAGTGGTAAATAACCTGTCCATTTAAATCAACTGGTGAGTCGTTTTCAGAAAGATATTTATGGATCGCGTCACGTCCTGTATACATCATACCGTTAATTCGAACAACGTCTCCAACTTTTAGCTCTCTAATTTTCTCTTCTGTAATTGGTGCTTCAAGAACAACCTCTCTCGTTTGAAGACTTTGTTCTTTAGTTGCTGCCACTTCATCATGACCAAAATCAATCTCTTCTCCATCTTGGTATAGCCACTCATTAATTGAACCATTTTTAGGATCAATGAATACACCAAGTCGACGATATGCCCAACAATTGTAGGCAACAGATACAAAGAAGCTTGCTGGGATACGGTTGATTACACCAATTTTACAGCCAAGTAATGTTGTTTCTCCACCGAAGCCCATTGTCCCAATTCCTAGTTCATTTGCATGTTCCACCACATATTCTTCAAGCTGACGTAAGTCTTCACGTTCATTTACATCATCTACTCTTCTAAAGAGCTGTTCTTTCGCTAGCTCATAGCCGCTAGTACGATCTCCGCCAATTCCTACACCAATAAAGCCTGCACTACAGCCTTGTCCTTGTGCTTGGTAGACAGAGTGCATAATACATTTGCGAATACCATCAAGGTCTCGTCCTGCTTTTCCAAGACCATCAAGCTCACAAGGTAAGCTGTACTGGATATTTTTATTTTCACAGCCACCGCCTTTTAAAATAAGACGGGCATCAATATAGTCATTTTCCCATTGCTCAAATTTAATGACAGGTGTACCTTCTCCAAGGTTGTCCCCACTATTATCACCTGAAATTGAATCTACTGAGTTTGGTCGAAGTTTTCCATCTTTGGTTGCTTGTTCGATTGCACGCTTAATTTCTTTTTTCATCACTAGTTGATTAGCACCAACTGGAACCTTTAATTTAAATGTAGGCAGGCCTGTATCCTGACAAATAGGTGAGATATTGTCATCGGCCATTTTTATATTATTCGTTATCGTTGCAAGTGACATCGCTGAACGAGTCCCAGCGCTTTCTCGTTGCTTTGCAGCTGCAATTGCTCGTCTTACGTCTTTTGGTAAGTTAGTCGATGTTTCTACAATTAGTTGATACATACTTTCATAAAAGTTCTCCATCTCGATTCTCCCCTTTACAGAACAGCAAGCGTCACGACACTATGTATGGTCTGTGAACGATTAACTGCTTCTTTATTTCGTTTCAGTTTTGTTAACTTTCGGTCTTTTCTCTCAATTTTTATTATACTCCTTCCGATATTTGTTGAAAAGATGTATTCAAAGCGCTTTCAGATAAGTACAAAAATAACTTTTTGTCTAAGAATCACTTTTTATTGTCCGTTTTTCCTATTATATTGTCCGATTTCCACACTATATTGTCGGACATCAGGATTATATCAACCGAAAACACTAAGATATCGACCGTTCGATAATAAACGACACCTTTCAACAATTTCTCCACCAAATCTGGACTTAAAGACCAATAAAAAAAGAGCCGACACAATTGTGTCCAGCTCTCCCACTTACTTTTCCCAGCCCTTTTTAAACTGATCATGCTTAAATTCAAGGTCATCAAGCATTTGTAATAAACGATCTATATCATCTACATCAGTAGATTCAGGATCCATTGAGTCAAGAACTTCTAAAAACATATTTAAGCGATTTTTTAAATAAGATAGTTGTGAATCTTTATCTTGAACTGCGTTACCCATCTTATCTCTCCTTTCAGATAATTTCATCGTAGCTTAAACGTAATTTTTTGACAACCATATTTCCATCTCCCACCTATGATAACGAATAAGGTTCATGATAAAATGGTTGTTATGCTTGAATAAAAGCGCTAGCGCCTTGATCAGCCCCGACAAGCATAAAACGATCATGAATATAAAGTGTTATTTACCTTCAATTCATGATTGGCTTATGACCTCGAGGGGCTAGGCGCTGGAGCTAGAGACTAAAACTAAGTAATAAAATTTATACTTTGTTATCCGTTAAATAAAGGAGTAACCTCATGAATGCTATAAAATCTGTAAAACAAATTACAACTTCATATGACCCATGGGAAGCTTACTTAGATGTTGAGCAATATGGAAAAATGTCGTTAACAAATATTGAATTCACAACTACTACGCTATGCAATATGCGTTGTGAGCATTGTGCTGTTGGCTATACATTACAACCGAAGGATCCTAACGCTCTGCCTCTTGAGCTTCTTTTAAAAAGATTAGACGAAGTACCTACACTCCGTTCAATAAGCATTACCGGTGGTGAACCGATGCTTTCGTTAAAATCAGTTGATCAATACGTTGTTCCTCTTTTAAAGTATGCCCATGAACGTGGAGTACGTACACAAATAAATTCAAACTTAACACTTGATTTAAAGCGATATGAAAAAATCATTCCTTACTTAGATGTATTACATATATCTCATAATTGGGGTACGATTGATGAATTTGTAGAGGTTGGATTTGCTGTGATGGATCGAAAGCCAACCTACCAGCAAAGAGCAGCCTTATTTGAAAGAATGATCGAAAATAGCCGCGCACTCGTTAAAGCAGGTGTGATTGTATCAGCTGAAACAATGCTAAATAAGCGGACACTCCCCTATATAGAAAAGATTCATAAACAAATCGTTGAAGAGATGCTTTGTCAGCGCCATGAAATCCATCCTATGTATCCAAGCGATTTTGCAAGTAGCTTAGAAACGCTATCTTTATCAGAGATGAGAGAAGCAATTCATCATTTATTAAATATTCGTGATGATAATGTCTGGATGCTATTTGGAACATTACCGTTTTATGCATGCAGTAATGAAAATGTTGATTTAGAATTAATTAAACGCCTTCGTCAAAGTAAAAACGTAACAGTGCGAAATGACCCTGACGGCCGCTCACGTCTTAATGTTAATATTTTTGATGGAAGTATTATCGTTACTGACTTTGGTGATGCACCTGCATTAGGTAATATTCAAGATAATACGCTCCAATCTGCATACGATAAATGGATGGAGTCTAAATTAGCGAAGTCACTTAATTGCCATTGCCCTGCAGTAAAATGTCTAGGACCAAATATACTTGTAAAGAATAGCTATTATCAAGATGTTGATTTTTCTGCACGAAAATCAAATATATAAGGTGACCAAATGGAGCAATTAAAAGAACTCATGGGTTTGAAAGTATTTCATATTTTACTTGTTGCAGTTATTTTATGGATTAGTGTTTTTCTCATTAATATTATTATCGGTAAATTTTTCCAAAAGACAAACTTTATTGAAGAACGCAAAGAAAAAACGATTGAGAGTATGATCCGGTCTCTAACTAAATATACAGCCTCAATTAGTTTTATTTTGTATGTAGTTTCTCAATTTGTTGATAATTTTGGCTCAATTATTGCTGGTGCTGGGGTCGCTGGAATTATCATTGGTTTTGGCGCACAAAGCCTTATAAAGGATATACTAGCCGGAATGTTTTTGATCTATGAAAAACAGATTCACCAAGGTGACTTTATCACAATTAATAATACCTTTAATGGGACAGTTGAAGAAATTGGCCTTCGCTCTTTAAAGGTACGTGAATGGAGTGGAAAGCTTCTAACCATTAGTAACGGGGAAATTAAACAAATCCAAAATTACAATATCGACAGAATGAGGGTAATTGAACGCGTGGTCGTAAGGTTTCGAGAAAATCCAGAAAAAGTATGGTCAGTCCTCGAGAAGGCATGTGAAAAAATTAATCAAGAATATGACCACTGTTTAAAACGAGATCAAGACAATTGTGTTATTGAGCCCTTTCAACTATTCGGTATGACTTCATTAAATGCTGGATATCACGGTTATGAGTATACGATTACTGGACTTGTTGATGATCAAGTGTATTGGAGTACTGCTAAAGAAGCAAGAAAGATAATTGCCCAAACACTTTATGATGAAAAAATTGGTCTTGCAGAGGAGCAAATATTACTAAATCAATATGAAGACTCTAGCTCAAGATTATAAATGTATAAATAAGAACTGAATCCGAAAAATTCAGTTCTATTTTTCTGCTTACCTACTCTATTCATCGTAAAGTTTAATCACATCAATATTTTCCAACCACTTTTTAGCATTGGCACCATTCGTATCTGAAATCCATATATCGCGATTCTCATCGGTTATTGACTTCCCTCTAAACCAAATGAGCTTTTTGGCAGTTCGAATACTCATTGGATTATAATCGCCAAAGCCTACTGCTGGCTTGGATATTCTCTCCTGCTTGTTATTATCAATATGTACTGAGTACAGTGAAGGTAATGGATGTTCATTAAAGTCATTTGACCATTCCTTTTCTTTTACTCTGGAAGTAACAATTGAATGGTCATTAATCCATGTGAAATCTAGCTCTGTGTAATTTTTCGGGGTAAGTGAGCCTGATACTGGCATTTCTTTAATCTTCAAATCTTTATCTTTAAAACCAAATACAATTCTACCGCCTCCAGCAATATAGGCGATGCTATCTTTTGTTGGTGCCCATTTTGGTTCACCAACTCCAAATATCACTTCATCTAATACTTCAAATTTTTCCCCTTCTCTTGAAATGACACAAAGCATATTACTATCCATCGACCAGGAAGCTGTTGGTGAAACTATAAAGGAAATCCACTTGTTACTAGGTGAGAAGTCAAATTTATCGGCATATACTGCAATGATTTTCCTATTATTAACACCAACTTCTTTCGGCAGGGTAAAGAAAGGATCTACACCACCAAATAAAATAATATCATCGTAAGAATTATTCACCTTTTTAGTATAAAGAAGCGCACTTGTCCATCCATCTGGTCGGAGTACTCCGGCAGATGAAAGTAAAAATCCACTTCCATCAGGTAACCAGGTGTAACTGTCAACACCAGTTGCAACATTATAAAATTGTTTAAGGTCTGATATGTTTAGAATTCCCTTTGCATTAAAAGCAATAACATTTTTACTTGGTGACCATGATGGAGAATATCCATCATAAAAAATTTTCTTCTTTTCCCTAGTTTCAATATGATAAGCCCATACTTCAACCTGTTGTCCATTTTCTTGTTCTTCAGAGGAATTTTCAATTTGATATGCTAGCCATTTTCCATCATGTGACCATTGAAGAGTAGGATAAACTCTCCCTGTATTCGTAATTTGTTTTTCTTCACCATTAACCAATGTCCACAGATTACCATCACGTATAAACGCAATTTTAAGATCTTTTAGTTCAGACATACCCTCAGCTATTATTATTTTTGGAGAAAGTATTGTCATAATAATCACAAAGAAAATAACTCTATACATACCCTTGCACTCCTTATCGAAACTATAGACATTAAAAGGTAAGCTGTTTTCGAAAGACTTTTTCTAAAAAATTGTTGTTCTTTAATAGTTTCATGAACAAAAACAATTTTAGGTTGATTGGAACGGATATGCGAGACTCCCGCGAGAGCAGCGGGACAGGTGAGACCCAGCCCGCCCCGCGGAAAGCGAGCATCCTGGAGCGGAAGTCAACCATTCCCCATGCTTGTTATATAGCAACAAAATTTGTAAAAAAAGCCTTTTGAAATGAATGTTGTTACTCAAAATATAGCTCTACTTCACGAATTTAGCATAAAAAGCCTATTAAAAAGACCAACACGCACTGCGCATTGATCTCGCTTCTTGTATTTATCTAGGTCGGTCTGATGTAACAAAGCCAAAGGATACATGGTCTTGCAGTGGTATCCAAGCACCAATTCCTTGTGATGTAATATTTTTTACAACAATGCTTTTTTTGTTTCCTTTTAGAACTAAGTAAACTTCGCCATATGTTACTTTTCCTTTTTCATTAACTGCAGGCGCGTATGCATATAAATAGCCAAGCCTTTTTGATGGAATATTATATACTTGGTCCTTTTTCGTTCCAGCACCAATAATCGTCTCAAATGAAAGTGGCAGATTTGTTTTCTGCATCGCCTTTAAGAGCATCATTTTTTTCACATGCTCTGACTCAGGTACTTTTGCAGTTAGGCCACCTTTAATCGACTTCTGTGCCTCCTGCTTATAATGTACCTGAACAGGTGATTTCCCACCTCGATTATCTTGATAGTTTGTATTAATTTTTTGGTATTCCCAATTTGTTGCAGTTTCAGTCGATTCGTAATTTAGCGCCCATTGTCCTAAGAAAATCGTTGCGCGATATCCAAATGCAAGTGGCGCATCGGAAATCGTCGATTCATTTAGGATCCTGATTAAATCTGGGTTTTCAATTGGAACATCTGACGTATCAATTAAGCTTGTAGTTAGCTCACTGGGTTGAAGATATGGCAAATCCTGTGTTGGATTCGGATACGTATTTTCCTTTGATATCTCCATAACCGAATTTGGAATCTTTGGCTTTTGTTGTTTTCCTTCTGCTAGAACAGCACTTGAAAAACTAAATGATAAAAGCAATACTAGAGAAACGAGCAACCATTTTTTCATTCTTTCTACTCCTTTCAAAATGCTTACCATTAGTGTTTTCAAGTGTGAATTTGTTTATCCAATTTTTTTATCGTTTGAGTAACATTTCATATCTTTTTGATACTGGAATGTTAATATATTGAATAATAGGTCCGATGAGGAATGTAATAATAATCGTCCCTAATCCAATAGGGCCTTGGAAGAAAAATGCTAGAATTAACGCACATACCTCCCCTATTGTTTTAGACAACATGAAGTTTAAATGAAACCTTTCATGTAATGAAATCATTAATTGATCAATAGGATTTGCAGGGAATTTTGTTTGAAGATACATCGCGACACCAATTGAAATAAAGACAATACCGCCTATGAGTGAAAAAACTTTATGTATAAGTAACTCATATTGAATATTCCCCAGTACAACCAAAAGCCAAAAATCAACTGAAAATCCAATTAGTAAAATTGTTACTAACGCAAGTAGCTTAGGCTTCCCATTCACAATAAATGCATTTAAAAACATTAAGATAATTCCGATTATAATGACCCAACTACCTACTGTTAGCCCTATTTTATTAGAAAGTCCAACGTTCAATGCATCCCATGCTCCTGCGCCTAGATCAGCTTTAATTGTTAACGTTACACCAAACCCCATTAAAAAGAGGCCAATTAAGTAAAATAAAATTCTTATTTTCATCATCAGTTTCCTTTCTTGCAAATGCTATACATTATGCGTAGCATTTTACTTTAAGACATGTTATTTAAATAAACAGAATATTTACAAACCTTTTTAAATGATGTATGATAATATCATACGAAAGATTGTCACCTAGAAATTTGATAATGTTTTTTGCAAGCGTTACCAATATCTCTAGCTATCTGTTTCGTCCTACACATTGTTAAACTCTGTGCATTTGCACAGAGTCTTTTTTTATCTTCTAATACTATCATAAACTTCTGCTGTTCCCCAGTAAATATTGCTTATTAACTAAATCTCTCAGTGGTGTGTAAACAAAAGTGCGCGCGCATTTGTCAGATATACAAATAAAAAGAAGTGAGAATCTTTTAAACTGGCACCCGTGTCAAGGACACAAGAAAAAAAGAGTCACGCAACTAGAAGATGATTCCTATATTGGTTAGGGGTCATCTTTTTTAAATTCCATTGATAACGGTAATTGTTATAGTAAACC
>NZ_JAGDEL010000038.1 GCF_017497975.1 Metabacillus bambusae
ATTAAGTTTTATAACAATAAACGTTTTCAAAAAAAATTAAATAACCTTAGCCCTACTGAATATAGAGCTAAGGCTGCCTAATAAGTGAACCTTTTATTAATTGTCTACTTGACGGGGATAAGACCAACAATCAAGCGCTTTCCTTAAACAAGGATTAGCGCTTATTTCCTTTTTAAAAGCTGAAACAATTATAAACAAGCTAGGTAATGACCTATAATAATGCTGTTCATGGAAAATACTGTTGAGTTTTGGAAGGTTTTTTAGCGTTGCTTGACTAATTCTATTTCTTGATCTTGAACAAACATTTCTTTATCAGTTTTACTAATCGAATTTCTAACAAGTTCCACAAAAGCCTCTACCGCTGGAGATAACCACTTTTTCTTTTTGATCAGCATATGAGAATAAATTGATTCGAATTTTTCAGAATGAGTTAAGATTTTTAGACTACCATTCTCTACATCTTCTTTAACTGTAATGTATGGCAAGGCAGAAAATCCAAGTCCACTCATTACAATCTGTTTGATTGCTTCTATACTCCATAGCTCCATTGTTTGAAAGTTGTGCATGCCATGCTTTAAAAGATATCTTTCGAACATTGACCGATAACTACAGCCTTCTTCATTTGTAATGAAATAATGGTTGGTGTTATTTTTTTTATATTCATCAAAATGTGCTGGACCGCTATTTCCATTTACAAGAACGATTTTTTCCTCAATTAACGAATAATGAATGCACTTTTCAGGTTTTATTTCTGGATAGACCATGAATGCAACATCTACTCGTCCACTCATTAAGTCAATTTGGTTTTGCCCACATGTACCGTTGGTAAATATTAATTTAACATTAGGATATTTTAAGGAATATTCTCTTATTATTGGACCTAACCTAGAGATTGTTAAAGACTCTGGTGCAGCCACCTTTAGTACACCCTTAACCTCGTGGGTGCTTCGCATGTTCCTAATCTGTTCATGAGTAGAAAGTAAATCCTCCGCTAAAGGTATTAATTCCCTACCTAAATGAGTAAGTTGCAAATTTCTATTTACATAAGTAAAAAGCTCCCCACCAATCTCTCGTTCAAGGGCCTGTATATGAGAGGTTAGTGTAGATTGAGTATAACCTAACTTCGTAGCAGCCGCTGTATAACTTCCTATTTCTACAATAGCTTGAAATGTTATAAGGTGTCTAATTTCCATATCGTTTCTCCTTATGTTGTATGATGTATCGAAAAAAATGATAATGAATTTTTAAATTTCAATTTTATTTATAGTTATAATCATCATACAATAAAAGCTGTTCGATCGTAAATTAGTAAATTTGAAGGTGAATCTATGAGTATATTAGCGTTTCTTTCGTATGTGATTATTACATCAATTACCCCGGGTCCAAGTAACATCTTAATGATGAATGAAGCGAGGAGATTTGGCTTTTTAGGGTCATGGAGATTCATGATTGGCATCTTGGCAGGATTTGCGGTACTGGGGATTATGAGTGGAGTATTTACAACCGGTCTATACAATTTAGTTCCTATTATAGAGCCATATTTTAAAATTGCCGGTGCAATATATCTACTCTATTTGGCTTGGCAGGTTGGTCTATCAAGAAGTTCCAAGGAGAATTTTACTGATGTGAAATCTTCCTTTTTATCAGGTTTTATCTTTCAAATTATAAATGTCAAAAGCATTTTATTCTTTTTAACAGTGATGAGTGCTTTTATTCTGCCGTTCAATCATTCTATTAAATCCATTGTTTTCTATTTAACTTTAACAATTTTTCTAGGCTGGTTAGCATTGCTTCTGTGGTCAGGGTTTGGCTCACTATTCAAAAACTTTTTCACCAAACATGACAAGTCATTTCGGTTAATTATGTGCTTGTTATTGATTTACTCTGCGGTTACTATCTTTCTGTGATAACACAATAGCTTATTATAAAAGGTTCTTTACTAAGAGATTGTTGCTTTTAAAACAAAAACTATTTCAGGTTGATTGGAACGGATTGCGAGACTCCTGCCTGAGCAGCGGGACAGGAGAGACTCATGCAGCGTTTACGCCGAGGAGGCTCTCCGCCCGCCCCGCGGAAAGTGATGGAAATCCATTTATAACGGTGGCTCTTTTTAAGAGACCTAAACCATGTTAGTGGAAGCCATTCATAACTAAAAGATAATATTAGAAATAAAACTACAAAAAAAACCGTTATCCCGTCTTAGATTGACGTTTTTTTTGAAATAAAGCTACTCCCAACAACAATAAAGGGAGAAAAAAACCAACTATTAATCCATGAGGTATCATTGCTTTTGGAGTAACTGTAATGTTATAGACTATATTTGGACTCACTACAAGAGAATAGACAATCAGAATCATTCCTAAAGGCAAAGTGAGTGGTCGATAATCATTTAGCTTCAATGTTTGAGCAAGGACTAAAACTGATGTATAAAAACAAATCGTCAGTTTAAAATAGATTGAAATAAACCACAGTACAGCTACAATGGCTTCAATTCGTTGTAAAAAGTTACCAATGTTTATTTTTGTGGCTAATACATAGGTTGGATACATATCCCTCGAAGTTAAATTTGCACTTATTACCAAAATAGCCAACCCCGTTAATATGATTAAAATGATTCCTCCAATCGTAGTTCCTACTAAAAAAGCTTTGCTAGCTTCTTTTGTCCGATTAACATAGGGAAAAATCATTAAAAAAATAACAAGTTCTAAAAAAGGAAACTCAATAAACGGAACAGCTGACCGCAGTACTGGTTTTATTCCTTCCTCCAAAATAGGCTGAATGTTTTCGAACTTGATTTCGGGAAAAAGAAAAAAAACAAGCAAAAGAAAAAAGCTGATAAACCATGGGAATAAAATCTCTGCAGCACGTGCTAAGACTTCAAGTCCCAAACGAGTTCCCATAATAACAATAAATAAAAAAATAATATGAAGGGATTCAATAGGTGTTTCCGGCATAATTTGAGTTGTCATGAAATCCCCTAAATTCCTCAAAACGAGAGCCGTAAGGGTAAAAGAAAAACTAAAAAATAAAAGAGATATCGCTTTCCCTATCCATTTTCCAAGAATTTCTTCACTATATTCAACCAAGGTCTTATTAGGAAAGAGGTTCCCTAAAGTATTGTATAACCATACCGATAATAAACCTACACATACTCCAAGGATACCTGCTATCCATCCATCTTGTTTCGCTTCAGTAACAAGTAATGATGGTACAAGTAAGATAGAGGTACCAACAGTAAATAAAATCACAAGAATCATAAATTGTTGTACACCAATTTTCCCATTTTCCAACATCTCTTTTTCCCCTTCCTTTGAAAGGTACCATTTCATTCTCCATTATTAACAAGTCATTGTTGAATAAACACCATATTCAAGTAAAACCAGCTAATAGTTTATAACAATTTTTAAAAAATAGCTTAAAAATATATGTATTCTAAAAATACGCATGTCAAATGTTGAAGCTGGATGTCAAAGTACTTATCCACAGTTCATGCCATATATAATTTCCTAAGCATTAAAAAAGAGATAAAACATCAATGTTAGAAAAGTAGACAATGCTTTGTAAATGTAGGGGGTATTACCAATTAATGTTGGGAATAATAATTAAAAAGTGTCAGAGGGAGAATTATGAGACATTTTAAAAAAACATTTACAAATCGTTGGAAGCAATCTTTGCCTTCGCAAAATAATCAAACACAAGAGTCAACACAGAGGGACGGGTTAAAATCAAATCTTGAAGAAAATATACAAACAATAAAAGAAGCACTCGGCAAAAGTAGTGATCTAATCATCCGGGAAATTCTAATTGGTAAAGAAAGGAAGCTAAAGGCAGGGATCGTTTATATTGAAGGTTTAATTGATGTACCCTCGATTCAAAATTTCATTCTGGAATCTTTAATGTTAGATTTACAGAAAAGCGATATCGACAAAAAGTTGTCTTCTGATGAGAACCCAATTTTGCTATTAAAAAATTCTGTTTTGGCGGTCGGAGATTTAAAAGATTTAACCGATTACAACACTCTTTTTACCTATCTATTTTCTGGTAATGTTATCCTTTTACTGGACGGTTATACACAAGGTTTTGCGATGGGAATGCAGGGAGGGAAAGACCGCGGCGTGATGGAGGCCACAACCGAAAATACGGTACGCGGTCCAAAAGAAGCTTATACCGAAAGTTTACGCACCAATACTGCTTTGTTGCGACGTAAAATCAATGATCGCAACCTATGGTTGGAAACGCAGAAAATTGGGAAAGTGACGAAAACCGACGTTTCAATCGCATATATAAATGGAATTGTCAACGACAAAGTGGTAAATGAAGTTCGGAAGCGTCTCGATCGTATCGAAATTGATAGCATTTTGGAAACCGGCTATGTTGAAGAGTTGATTCAGGATGAGGCTTACACACCCTTCCCTACTATTTTCAATACAGAGCGTCCTGATGTTACAGCCGCTGCCCTATTGGAGGGGCGTATCGCCATATTTGTTGACGGGGCCCCGCATGCTCTTATAGTGCCGGCACTGTTTATTCAATTTTTTCAGACAGCGGATGATTATTATCAACGGGCGGATATTGTTACGCTTCTCCGTATTCTTCGATACATTGGATTTTTTATTGCTCTACTCGGCCCATCGTTATACATCGCCGTCACGACGTTTCATCAAGAAATGTTGCCGACTCCGTTGCTTATTAACGTGGCTGCTCAACATGAGGGGGTTCCCTTTCCTGCTTTCATAGAGGCGCTCATGATGGAAATCACCTTTGAAATTTTGCGGGAAGCTGGTGTTCGAATGCCGAGAACGATTGGACAAGCGGTTTCGATTGTTGGGACACTAGTAATTGGAACGGCGGCGGTCGAAGCCGGCATTGTTTCCGCAGCAATGGTCATTGTCGTGGCGATTACGGCAATTTCAAGCTTTATTGTCAGTTCTTTCAATCTTGCCATTGCGGTAAGAATGTTGCGTTTTGTCATTATGGGACTTGCTGCATCTTTTGGTTTATTCGGGATAATAGTCGGCTTGATTGCTCTTATTCTTCACTTATGCAGTTTACGGTCGTTTGGTGTGCCATATATGACTCCGTTCGCTCCGTTTATTGCAGAGGATCAAAAGGATGCTATTCTCCGTTTACCGCGTTGGGGATTATTTTCACGTCCTCGCTTAATTAGCCAGAAAAATGTCGAACGGGAAGATACTCCTTCACCAAAGCCGGAGCAACGGGAACAAAAATAGGATTGTACGAAGATCAAATCAAGGGAATGAACGATTTACAGTCATGCCGGTAGAAGTAAGGGTTGATGTGAGAATGCAACACTTCGTTTAGACCGGAATTCTTTCCTAGAAAAATTAAAGGAGCAATTCGTTATGTGGGTTATTGCGGGAATACTTCTCGTAGCGACTTTGATCATTGTTCTAGAAGTACCACCACTCTTGGAAAAAAAACAGAAAAAGGAATCATGGGTGTTTTCACTGCTGCTTCTTTTTGGGGTCGGGTTAAGTATTGCAGAGAGTTTAGATTTAAATATTCCAAATCCTCTCGATTGGATCGCAATAATTTACAAGCCACTAAGTGATTTAATAATGAGTTTATTGAAATAGATGAGGAAGTAACAAAATGCTTGAGAACTTAAGAAAGAGGGCTCGGAAGTGAGAAGAAAAATCGGAGTGCTTGTTATTATCATCCTTTTACTTAACCTTTTGTCCGGTTGTTGGAACCGACGGGAATTGAATGAACTCGCCATCACGGTCGGATTGGCGATCGATAAATCGGAGGATCAATATGTTCTTACCGCACAGGTCGTCATTCCAGGAGCGGTTGCGGCTACAAGAGCTGCCGGCCAGAAATTACCAGTTATAACCTATACGGAAAAAGGAACCACGGTTTTTGAGGCGGCAAGAAGAATGACAACGATTTCGCCTAGAAAAATTTATTTTCCCCATTTGCGAATTCTCGTAATTGGAGAAGAATTAGCTGAAGATGGAATTGGTGAAGTCTTGGATTTTTTATCAAGGGATCATGAACTGCGAACCGATTTTTACGTAGCGGTTGCGAAAGATATGAAAGCGGAAAACGCGCTGAAAGTATTGCCGGCTTTAGAAGATATTCCCGCAAGCAAACTGTTTACATCTCTCGAAACGTCCGAGAAAGCGTGGGCGCCTACGGTAGCCGTGACATTGGATGAACTGATATCGGAACTTGTGAGCGAGGGAATGCAGCCTAGTTTAAGCGGAATTCAGATAAGAGGGGATGTACAAGAGGGAGAAAAATTAAATAATGTTCAACAAATTGATCCAGATGTTGATTTACAGTATTCAGAGCTTGCCGTGTTTAAAGGGGAAAAACTAATTGGCTGGTTGAACGAGAGTGAGAGTAAAGCGGTTAATTACGTTCTGGGTAATGTAAAAAGTACGATTGGTGAAGTCCCTTGTCCAGAAGGAAAAGGGGATGTAGCAATTGAGGTGATTCGAACGAAAACTGATCTGAAAGCCAAAGTGGAAAATGGATCACCAAAAGGAATAGTTGAAATTAAGATTGAAGGAAATGTTGGCGATGTTCAATGTAAGAAGCTTGATTTGACGAAAACGAAAACGATAGATGATTTGGAAAAGAAATCGAATAAAGATGTGAAAAAGTTAGTTGAATCATCGATAAAGTCGGTCCAGGAAGAATTTAAAGTCGATGTGTTTGGCTTTGGTGAGGCAATTCACCGTTCGAATCCCGACTATTGGAAGAAGGTTAAAAAAGAATGGGATGAAAAATTTGCCGACATGCCAGTAGAAGTAAAAGCAGACGTACAGATTCGCAGGATAGGTAAAATAGGAAATTCTCCTAATGAAAAAATAAAGGAGTAATTTCTTTTTGTAAAGTGATTATTTGAACGCTTAAGAAGGAACAGAGAAGGTGTGAAAAAAATGCTAGACAAAGGTAAAATATCGGTACGCCAATTTATGGTATTAGTCATCTTATTTACAATTGGCTCAGGAATTTTGGTGTTGCCGTCCCTTCTTGCTGCCGAGTTGAACCAGAATGCCTGGATAGTACCGCTATTAGGTATAGGAGTGGGAACTTTAATTATCATGTTATACAATGCTTTGGCAGGTTTCTTTCCCAATATGTCCCTTGTCGAAATGGTTGAACATACGTTTGGTAAATGGCTTGGTTTATTCATTTCTTTTACCATCGTTTTGTTTCTGTTTCATAATGCGTCAGCTTTACTTATATATATAGCGAATTTTATGACAACGCAATGGATGCCTGAAACACCGATTGAATTTATCATCATCCTCTTTTTTAGCGTTGTTATGATGGGAACTTGGCTCGGCCTTGAAGTGATAGCTCGTTCCGCAGAAATTTTCATTTTTTGGTTTTTATTTTTATTTTTCTTTCTAGTGATTTTTATTTCCCCGCAGATCGAGTGGAAGAACGTAGAGCCAGTATTCGAGTCAGGGACAAAGCCGATAATGTTGTCAATCTTACATTTTTGGAGTTTTACGTTTATACCTTTTGTTGCTTTGCTAATGATCTTTCCTGCTCGTGTTAATCAATTGAAAAAGGGTCGTAAAGCATTTTTGATTGGTGCATGTATTGGAGGAATAATATTATTCATTATGGTTATTTTATGTATTTTGGTGCTTGGTCCTGACCATACTGCAAGATATTTATATCCCAGTTATGTTTTAGCTCAGAAAATTAATGTTGGCAAATTCGTACAACGAATTGAGGTAATCATTGCAATAATGTGGATTCTTTCGGTTTTTATTAAAATGACAATCTATTTTTACGGATCCGTTATAGGGTTCGCACAAATGTTAAAGTTAGAAAGTTATCGTTTTTTAATACTTCCGTTCGGAATGATTATGATACCGGCAACGTTAGTAATGCATCCGGATGTTATTTATTTACAAACATTTGATACCGAAATCTGGCCGATGTATGGATCGACTTTCGGACTGTTATTGCCTTTAATATTGTTAACGGTTACGTTCGTACGCAAAAGGTACAAAAGCGAATGAACAGATAAACTAGGCTTTTTTGTATAAAACGTTAGATCGATTAAAGTAGAATTAACCAAAACTAGAACAATAAAGGGGCAGTTCAATATGTGGGTCATTTTAGGAATACTTCTCATAGCGATTTTGATCATTGTTCTGGAAGTACCGCCGCTTTTGAAGAAAAAGCAGAAAAAAGAATTAGGTTTTTTTTTACTTTTGCTACTTTGTGGGAGCGGGTTAAGTATTGCTCAAGGGTTTGATGTAAATATTCCCAATCCTTTTGATTTGATTATAACAATTTGTAAGCCCCTAAGTGATTTAATAATGAAATGATACCTATACAAACAAAAGCGCTGGCTCTGGAAGTAGAGCGTAAGGAAAGGAGTGAATGAGGATGCTGGAAAAAGGTAAAATTTGGGGTTGGCAATTTACCATTTTGGTGTTTTTGTTTACGACTGGAAGCTCTCTTATATTGGTCCCCTCCATGCTTGCTGCGAAAGCCAAACAGGATGCTTGGTTGGCTGGAATTTTTGCATTGGCAGTAGGACTTTTGTTAGTTTGGTTATATCAAACACTAGGAAGTTTATTTCCGGAAATGACTTTAGTTGAATATATTGAAAAGATACTTGGGAAATGGATTGGAAAAGCCATCTCTCTTCTATTTTTCACCTATCCATTTGTTCTAGGTGCATTCGTCCTTCGAAATATAGGGGATTTCATGACAACGCAAATCATGCCGGAAACGCCAATTGAAGCTATCCACTTTGTTTATCTTACTATTGTCATGATGGGAACACGCTATGGGCTTGAAACATTAGCGCGCGCGGGAGAAATTTTATTCCCATTGTTTATTGTTCTTTTTCTTTTTCTTGTCATCTTTATTTCTCCTCAAATTGAACTAGAAAAAATTCAGCCAATCCTTGAAGAGGGAATGAAGCCTGTATTACAGAGTGCATTTCTATTTATCGGGTTTCCTTTCCTCGAGCTGTGTATTTTTTTGATGATCTTCCCTTATGTGAATCATCCAAAAAAAGCAGGAAAGGCCTTTTTTATGGGAACATTGATGGGAGGGATAGTGTTAATCGTTCTGACGGCTCTAGCTATTCTGGTTGAGGGTGCAGATCAAACATCGAGATATTTAAACCCAAGCTATATTCTGGCCCAAAAAATAAATATAGGGAATTTTGTTCAGAGGATAGAAGCCATCGTAGCAATTATGTGGTTTATTTCTATCTTTTTTAAACTGACCATTTGCTTTTATGTATCTAATTTAAGTCTGGCCCAAATATTGAAACTGAAAGATTATCGGGTGCTTGTCTTCCCTTTAGGGATGATTATTTATGTCCTTTCCCTTATAGTCAGTCCAAATATCGTCTATATATCTACCCATGTTCTAGACGTATGGCCATTGTACTTTTCAATATTCGGGCTTTTTATTCCATTGCTTTTGTTAGGAATAGCTGCAGTTCGAAAAAAGTTTAACTAAATAAGTTACGAACCGGAAGGATGTATCTAGCTTGTTCCCAATAAAATAAAAGGCTACTATTCTAACGAGCCTTTTAACCATTTTGGCCTATTGAGACGGTTCCTGCTCTAGTCTGTCAGATAATTACCAATAAAAGTTAAAAATCTAACTTAGGTCTATCTAATTGTTTTCCACGCTTTTTACTTGACTCAAGTCCCTCTTTTACCATTTACCACCCAAAAAAATAGTTTTATTGTAACTTATCTTTTTGTTTTGTGACTATTATGGATTCTTTAAAACTCCTTGGAGTAGAAAGTGGCGAAATCACTAAACAAACTGAGAAGGCGGCATTTTGTAATATTTTTTGAACGCTTTCGAGAAGCTATATGGATCAGGATATCCAAGCATGTCCGCGATTTGTTTAATTGAATAACGATTACTGTACAACAGTTCGCGAGCACGATTCATTTTCAACTGATAGATGTATCTATTCTAGATAAAATACAGTCACTTCTTCAACAAATTGGCGCGAGTGTTGAAGATCCTAATTCAACTGAAATAATAAATATCTATTAAAAAATAAGTTAAACCATTATTATGTTAATGTCTAGAAAAGATTGTGAAGGTTTGTACTTAGGTTAACTGGTAATATACCATTAATAGTTCTCCAATGATTTAGAAGAAAAACCCAACCTTACCATTATGGAAGATGGGGTTTCCTTCTATTTATCAGCAAAACACTTAGTTGTGACCAACTATTGGATATGGTACAAAAGGTTCTTCAAAAAACGCAATTTCTACAGATATTAGCTTAACCTATAAAGCACCTACAGCATCTTCAAGATGTGGCATTTTCGTATTTCAAAAATGAATACATTGTAGTTTGCACTTTATTATCATAAAGCCTATTTAAGGTTATTGTCTCTTGTTTTCACAAAAAAATATGCAGTTATAAACGAAGTAATTGGAATAACCAGAGCTATACCAATTCCGGCACAAAGTATAGTTATCATTTCAACACTAAATACTTTTGAATTTACTATTTCCCCAACAGAATAAGATAAATCTTTAAACCATATAAGCAATGCCAGATAGCCTCCAAAGAAGGCGAAAAATAACGTATTCGTATTTGTTCCTAAGATATCCTTCCCAATACTTAATCCAAATGTGAATAAATCTTTCCTACTAATTAATGGATTATGATGAGATATTTCGCGCATTGGAGATGCAATCGAAATGGCAACATCAGTAATCGCACCTATTGTACTCATGATAATCATGGCAGCTCCAACTTTAACAAAGTCTACTCCAATATAAATGGAAAACATGCTAAGCTCCTCTATTTCTTCTTCACCAAACCCCTGAATCATGGAATTTTCTGTCACGATAACAATAAAAAAGAGTAAAATAACAATGGTGATAATAGTTGAAATGAATGCAGTTGTTGTTTTACGGTTCACTTCATTAATATAAAATAGAGTGATACAACTAATCACTGTAGATGAAATCACTGTTAAGGTAATCGGATCAACATTTGGGTCTGTCATAAAAAGTATAGTAAGAAAGAGTACACCAAAGTTTAAAAATAAAGCAATAAAAGATCGTGCCCCTTTTTTTCCACCAATAAGGATCATCAATAGAAATAAAATGGCTGCCAGTAATACTAATACATTCATAATCTTGCCCTCTTTCGATTAACGAAAAAAATAGACGTATATAAACCTATCGGAATCGTTAACACGATTCCAATACCACCCGCTAAGGCTCGAGCTAATTCCAATGAAAGGTTCATGGAAAGTGTAAACGCCAATGGAGAATCATTCGTCAAATATAAAATAAGCATTGGAATGGAACCACTTATATATGCAAAAAACAATATATTTGTCATGGTTCCCATAATATCTTTACCAATATCCAATCCTGACGTTTTCAGTGCTTTTATTGGGATGTTATTATTATTTTCATATAACCCAAAGATAGAAGAAGACATTGTAATGGCTACATCCATTACGGCTCCTAAAGATCCGATTAATACCCCTGCCATAAACACCATTTTATAAGGCCGAGTTAGAAATTGCATTTC
Source organism: Metabacillus bambusae (assembly GCF_017497975.1). GTDB lineage: Bacteria > Bacillota > Bacilli > Bacillales > Bacillaceae > Metabacillus > Metabacillus bambusae. The sequence goes on from NZ_JAGDEL010000038.1 coordinate 11,540, forward strand.
TTCATATCGAAGTCCTTCTTCGGCAGTTAACCACATAACAAGATAGGTAATTAACAACGAAATAAAAGTTCCTAACAAGGTCGCAACAATAGCTGCAAATGTTTTTTCATTAAAACCGTTAACGAGTAACAAAGAAATGCAAGTAAATAAAATAACACTTATACTGCATATCAATAACAAACTCATGTTTGATGTATTCAGATAAATATCTAATGAATATGATAATAAAATGGCATTAACTGCCAAACTTATAATAGAAAACAACCCTTGCTTTTTTCCAACGAAAAGTAAAGTGAAGATAAAAATCCATGCAATAATCAAAACATATTTATCACGTTTTACGTCATTTATGGTTCCAGTTAACTCTGTATTTTGTACTGTGTTTGTATCAATCGAAACAAACAAATCATTTCCAACATGATATTCTTGATCATAGCCTCCGGATGATGAATACTCATTAGTTAAATGGATAAGATGTCCTTTTTCTTCTCCATTTTTCATTTCGGCTATTATACTCTGAGTAAATATCTTATCTTCGTTATCATGGATATCAATACTTTCAGTTGTATCTTCCAAGTTCGTTTCGATGACTTTGGCTATAGGACGTTCATAGAATGAATAATTGTGATTAACAAAAACAATTGAGACGGCAAAACAAAGTGTTAGTATGGTGTAAAAAAGAATTTGTTTATAAGTCATTCTTTTAAATTTTTTTACTATAACATTCAAAAAAACGCCTCCAACTATCAGGATGATATAAAATTTAAGATTTATTGGTTGCAGAAACTAATTTAGATTTTCGTGATTTTTATCAAAAAAGTGCATTGTTCTGGGGAGCAGGGTGTCTCCACCACAGATGCCTCGCCTAATGACGGTACTCAGCAATGGACTTAGAATAACAGGAATGTTTTTTAACCGTCAATAGTTTCTACCGATTCAATTCGTCTCTTATTACGATTAGTGGTTAAGTTTGAGCCTACTAAATGATATTGATTGAAGGGATACCAATTGGTTTATTGCCGATGGTATCCTTTTTTATTTTTTAAGGCTCTTTTCTAAGAGATTGTTCCTTTTAAAACAAAAACTAATTCAAGTTGATTGGAACGGATTGCGAGACTCCTGCGGGAGTAGCGGAACAGGTGAGACTCATGCAGGCGTTTACGCCGAGGAGGCTTACCGCCCGCCCCGCGGAAAGCGAGCAACTCTCGCTGCAATCAACCAAACCGCATTACTTGGTAAATAGCAACAAAGTTTGCGAAAACAGCCTTTTTTAAAAAGATGAAATAGATGCTTCAAAAAATAAATGATGAGAATTTAATAGAAACTTACCTAAAGCAATAAATCTAAATATTGATCAACAATTTATTAATTTGTAAAAGTTTTTTAGACATTCGAAAAGCTATTGACAAAAGATAAAATAGATATTAAAATTATCTCATATTCGAGATTATTTAATTCGAGATAAAATTATAAGGAGGTGTCTCATGGAAAGAAAATGCACTAATCATCCATTTTTATTGCTAATGCAAACCGCAAGAGCATTTCAGGAACAAATAAGGGATGACACGGCTCAAAACAACTTAAGTATTACGGAGTTTTCAGTTTTAGAGGTACTTTTTCATAAAGGTAAACAAACAATCCAGCAAATTGCTAAAAGTATTCTAATCTCAAGTAGTTCAATGACATATGTTATTGATAAATTGGAACAAAAAGGTCTAATAAAAAGGAATGCTTGTCCTGATGATCGAAGAGTTGTCCATGTAACATTAACTGAAAATGGTCTTGAATTAATGAATATATTAATGCCAGAACATGAGGAATTAGTTGATAATGCTTTTAATTCTTTGCACCCTAATGAGGTAGAGGATTTGGTCTTTCTTTTGAAGAAAGTAAAAGCAAGATTGGAAAAATAATTTTTTATATTCATATATCTCGAAATCGAGATAAAATAAATAAATTGGAGGAAATTAATTATGTTAGATATTGGATTATTAATAATTAGATTGGTAATTGGTGCTTTATTTATTGGTCACGGTGCTCAAAAATTGTTTGGTTGGTTCGGTGGTTATGGATTAAAAGGGACAGGTGGTTGGTTTGAATCAATTGGTATGAAGCCAGGAGTAACTATGGCTCTGTTCGCGGGATTAGTAGAACTTATTGGAGGAATTTTATTTGCTTTAGGATTTTTAACTCCACTTGCTGGAATTATGATTGCAGGAACTATGTTAATGGCTATTGTTAAGGTGCACGCTCCAAATGGGTTATGGGCAACATCAAATGGTTACGAATATAATCTAACCTTGCTTGCAGTTGCTATCGGTATAGCTTTAATAGGTGCTGGTCAATATAGTCTCGATGCTTTTTTATTCTAAAATATCTCGAAGTAAAAATACTTTAATTGAAAATATATAACCGTTAAGAACAAAGGATGGGATACCTGTCTTATTATTGAGTTTGATGCTGAAGCTGTCAAAAATATACTAAAAATAAATGATCAAAACAAAGTTGATAATGATTACAAGTGGGAAAGAGAAAGTAGATAGTCGAAAACCAAGAGGGTATTGTAAACCAGTGAACGAATTTGTTACTTATATTTAGGCTGTTTCCCAAACTTTGTTGCAATTTTCCAAGTAATGCGGTTTGGTTGATTGCAGCGAGAGATGCTCGCTTTCCGCGGGGCGGGCGGTGAGCCTCCTCGGCGTAAACGCCTGTGGGGTCTCACCTGTCCCGCTGCTCCCGCAGGAGTCTCGCACTTCCGCTCCAATCAACATGAATTAGTTTTTGTTTTAAAAGCAACAATCTCTTAGAAAACAGCCTATATTTAAAAGAAACTAATTAATTTTTAAAAAGGAGTGAAAATACAATGAGTAAAAAAACAATGGGTATTCACCACATTACGGCAATAGTTGGTCATCCTCAAGAGAATGTTGATTTCTACGCAGGTGTTTTAGGTCTACGTTTAGTAAAACAAACCGTCAATTTTGATGACCCAGGTACTTACCACCTTTATTTTGGTGATGAAGGTGGAAAACCAGGAACAATCATTACCTTTTTTCCATGGGCTGGAGCTAGTCAAGGAGTTATAGGAGACGGTCAAGTCGGAGTTACGTCTTTTGTTGTTCCAAAAGGTGCAATGGACTTCTGGAAAAAAAGACTAGAAAAATTCAATGTCCCTTTTACTGTTATGGAAAGATTTGAGGAACGATATTTGGAATTTGATGATCCACATGGGCTTCACTTGGAAATTGTTGAAAGGGAAGAAGGGGAAGCCAATTCATGGAACTTTGGAGGATTAACTCCAGAAGTTGCTATAAAAGGATTTGGTGGAGCAACTCTATTATCCACTCAGCCAAATAAAACTGCGGAATTATTAGAAAAGGTTATGGGACTCGAACTTATTTCAAAGGAAGGGGACTTTATCCGTTTTCGTTCTTCTGCAGAAATCGGAAATGTAATTGATTTAAAATTAACATCAATAGGACGTGGGCAAATGGGGATAGGAACAGTACACCACATTGCATGGCGAGCAATTGATGACCAAGACCAATTGAATTGGCAAAAATATGTTGCAGCAAATGGCTATGGTGTAACTCCTGTACAAGATAGAAACTATTTTAATGCCATTTACTTTAGAGAACATGGGGAAATTCTATTTGAAATTGCAACAGATCCTCCTGGATTTGCACACGATGAATCCGTAGCGACAATGGGAGATAAATTAATGTTACCTGAAAAGTATGAACAATTTAGAGGGCAGATTGAACGAGGTTTACTACCATTTGAAGTAAGAGAGTTAGATTAATTTTATCCCAATCATAACGGGCAGTAATCCCCTCTATCGAGATTTGATTAATAAATTAGATAGTTGATGGAAACTTCCTGTGAAGATCCGATAAGTCTCATCACACCATCAGTAGGAAAAACACCTCCTGATGGAAGTCTCACTTTACGTGAAGGAGTGATTTCTTTGCTATCAATTGACCCTACTAATAATACCGAAAGAGAAAACTATAAATTTCTAATAGGTAGCATAATACCTAGACCTATTGCTTTTGTCACAACACTTTCAAAGGATGGTGTTTTAAATGGGGCACCATTTAGCTACTTTAATATCGTATCTTCAAATCCCCCGATGATTTCATTATCAATTCAACGGTCAGAGGGAAGACAAAAGGATACAGCGAGAAATATCATCGATTCAAAGGAGTTTGTCATTCATATAGTTGATGAACAAAATGTTGAAAAAGTAAATAAAACAGCAGCGAATCTTCCTCCTGATCAAAGTGAAGTGGAGCTAGGCAAATTAACTCCTGTTGATAGTAAGGAAATTTCGGTACCTGGTGTAAAAGAAGCCAAAATTCGAATGGAATGTATTTTAGAACATTCTTTAGAATTGGGAGGCTTGGACTTACCTGGGTGTGATCTTATCATCGGAAAAGTTGTTCAATTTCATATTGAAAATAGCATTTATGAAAATGGAAGAATTGATCCGAGGGGTTTAGCTGCTGTGAGCAGATTAGCTGGTACAAATTATGCGAAAATAGGTGAGATGTTTTCCATAGAGCGACCAAATTAATTCCTAGAATCAAAACCTATGAAAAGAATGGAGAAGATGAGAGTGCAAAAAACACCTGGTATCCATCATATAACAGCGATGGTTAACGATGCACAAAGAAATATTGACTTTTATGCGGGCGTACTTGGGTTAAGACTTGTAAAAAAGACGATAAATTTTGATCGTCCAGAAGTGTATCATCTCTATTTTGGTAATGGAACTGGTGAACCAGGAACTGTTATGACTTTTTTTCCATGGGCTAATCAGTTAAAAGGTCGAATTGGGACAGGACAGGTCGGAGTTATTAGCTTTATTATTCCAGGAGGATCCATTCATTTCTGGGAACAACGTTTACAAAAATTTAGCATTGAATTTAGTTTTTCCCAACGCTTTGGTGAACGATCTTTGAAATTTACTGATCCTGACGGACTCCAGCTTGAACTTATTGAAAGAAAGGAAGGACCAATAAATAATTGGACCTTTGGAGGAATTCAAGCAGAAAATGCAATTAAAGGTTTTGGAGGAGCTGTTTTAATTTCAGCACAGCCTAATAAAACTGCGGAGGTTCTAGAAAATATATTGGGACTCGAATGCATTGGCGATGAAGAGGGATTTCTTAGATTTAGATCTGAAGGGAATCTAGGAAATATAATTGATATTAAACTAACTCCTTCGGTTCGTGGGCTAATGGGAGCTGGAACTGTTCACCATATCGCATGGAGGGCAAAGGATGAAGAAGATCTGCTAAGATGGAGAGCTCTACTTCAAGACAAGGAGTTTTATCCGACTGAAGTTCGTGACCGGAACTATTTCAAAGCAGTGTATTTCCATGAACAAGGGGGTATACTTTTTGAAATAGCGACAGACCCACCAGGCTTTTCAGTTGATGAACCTGTTACTGAAATTGGAAATAAACTCATGTTACCATCATGGCTAGAATCAAAACGAGAAGAATTAGAAGAAACGTTACCTAGTGTGGAGGTTCGTGTTCTGGAGGGAGATAAATAATGAAGCATATATTTAATAAAGGAAAAGATCTAACGAAACCAACGTTATTATTACTTCATGGAACTGGTGGAAATGAATTAGACCTACTACCTCTTGCGGGAAGAATTGATGATAAAGCTTCAGTGTTAAGCGCTAGAGGGAATGTATTAGAAAATGGAATGCCTCGATTCTTTCGAAGACTAGCTGAAGGTGTGTTCGATGAAGAAGACCTAATCTTCCGTACGAAGGAATTAAATGAGTTTCTTGATGAAGCAGCTGAAAAGTATAGTTTTGACCGAGATAATATTATTGCTATTGGTTATTCAAATGGGGCCAATATTGCTGCAAGTTTATTATTTCACTACCAAAATGCATTAAAGGGTGCAATTCTTCATCATCCAATGGTACCGAGAAAAGGAATTGAACTTCCTGATTTGTCAGGAAAGTCTGTGTTTATTGCAGCTGGGACAAATGATCCAATCTGCTCGCCTAAAGAATCTTCTGAACTTGAATCGTTATTAGAGAAAGCAAATGCAAATGTAGAACTTCATTGGGAAAATAGAGGTCATCAATTGACAATGGAAGAAGTTGAAGCTGCCGCTCAGTGGTATCGTAATTTGTAATCGATATATATGTTGGTAATAGTATCATTCATACGTGCTTTTAATTATCGCATGGCAAGTGATCTAAATTTGGAATCCATAATCCTGCAGATTGGACAAGGAATATCGATTGGTCGTGTAAAGGAATAAAAACAATATGTATAAGAGCAAGGGTTACCGATTGGTTTATTGCCGATGGTAACCTTTTTTGATATGTAGAAAATTATAAAATTCTTGTACTATAGATAAGTGCTTTGATATCCAGCTCCTGCGCATAGCCCTCAAAAACCGGTACTAGATATTGTAATGAATTTTGTTGATGAACATTTAAAAGTAGATACTGAATTTTAATATAGATATAACGCAATCAGACGCATTTCATATAATGAGATGTGTCTTTTTTAACTTTATCCTACTAAATACAACCTTAGAGCTCATACATAAAAGTATTTAAAATAGTCACTCATCCTACTAGATGGTATATAAAGAGCATGTTTTTGTTATTTTTAGCCAAAATCTTAATAAGATTTTATGAAATCACATGGATAAATTTACCCCTGTTCGAGAATCTTAACAATAAATACTAGTCTAAGATCCAGGCAATTTATCTGCTTTAATAAGCCTATAGCCATTTTTATCTAGGAGGGAATGAAGTGTGAATTTAGCAAACGTCTTAACGATTATTGGTTTTGTTTTTCTAGCCGTTATTTTTTTAATATGTTTAGTGATTGTCATTTATTTATATATTGTCGATCGAACGCAAAAGCAGCATCCTATTCTACGAAATTATCCAGTAATCGGACGAGTGAGGTATTTTCTAGAGCAAATTGGTCCTGAACTCCGTCAGTATTTTTTTAACAATAATAATGAAGGGAAACCTTTTTCACGTAATGATTATCAACATATTGTAAAAAAAGCTAAATATAAACGGGATGTAATCGGGTTTGGGTCACAGCGTGATTTTGAAGAACAAGGATTTTATATAAGAAATTCAATGTTTCCAAAATTAACAGAAGAGTTAAAAATGGACCAAAATACTAAGGTAACAACAAATCGATATTTATTATTAAAAGACCCTTTATTTACGCAAAAAAAGGAAGAATTAGAGAAACATGAATCATCTGCCTATTTATTAAATGATGATGATGCAATTGTTATAGGCAAGGATACGAAGTACCCCTTTATAGTAAAAGGTCAAATTGGTATGTCAGCAATGAGCTATGGTTCATTAGGTGATCGCGCAATTACCGCACTTTCAGAAGGATTAGGAATTGCGAAAGGAACATGGATGAATTCAGGGGAAGGTGGCATTTCGGACTATCACTTAAAGGGTGGCGTTGATCTTATCATGCAAATTGGCCCAGGTTTATTTGGGGTTAGAGATAAACAGGGAAATTTCAGTTGGGAAGCATTATTGGAAAAAAGTAAAATACCTCAAGTTAAAGCCTTTGAAATTAAATTAGCTCAAGGGGCAAAAACAAGAGGAGGTCATATTGATGGTGAAAAAGTAACAGAGGAAATTGCAAGAATCCGTATGGTCGAACCATTTAAATCAATTGATAGTCCAAATCGTTTTAGAGAATTTAGTGATTTACCTTCATTATTTGATTTTATTGAGCGGATCCGCGACCATACCGGGAAACCTGTTGGAATGAAGGTTGTCATTGGAAGTCATCATGAAGCAGATGAATTGGCAAGAATCATGAAAGAGACAGGGAAGGGACCTGACTTTATCACGGTAGATGGTGGTGAAGGAGGTACGGGTGCTTCCTATCAGGAATTAGCTGATAGTGTTGGTTTGCCTATTAAATCTGCGTTACCGCTTGTAAATAACGCCTTAATTAAATATGGTGTTCGAGATCGTGTGAAAATAATCGCTTCAGGTAAACTGTTTTCCCCTGATCGAATAGCAATCGCCTTAGCAATGGGGGCAGATCTGATCAATATCGCACGAGGTTTTATGATAACAGTCGGTTGTATCCAAGCATTAAAATGCGAATCAAATGCTTGTCCGGTAGGTGTCGCAACAACTGACCCAGAATTACAAAATGCACTTGTTATTGATGAAAAGAAATATCGCACAGCTAATTATTTGATTACAATGCGCAAAGGTTTGTTTAGACTAGCCGCAGCAGCAGGACTAGATTCCCCAGTTCATTTTAAACGTGAACATATTGTTTATAAAGATGAAAAAGGGGAAGTTTGGCCACTAGAGGATCTTTATCAAACAATTGTTTACAAAGGAAGCTAAGATCAATTCGTTATCAAATTTGATGAACAACGCTAAATTGAGATAGTAAATAGCAGATAATCATACAACAAAGGGTGTTTTTAATGAAAGTTGCTGAATTATTAATTAAATGTCTTGAGCAAGAGGGTGTTGAATATATCTTTGGTGTGCCTGGTGAGGAAAATATTGATATGATGGATGCTCTTCTTGATTCAAGTATTCAATTCATCGTAACAAGACACGAAACGAGTGCGGCTTTTATGGCTGGTACATATGGAAGACTTACTGGAAAGCCTGGTGTCTGCTTAGCCACCTTAGGGCCAGGAGCAACAAATCTACTAACAGGTGTAGCAAATGCGAACATGGATTTAAATCCAATTGTTGCAATTACTGGTCAAGCTGGTTTGGACCGTCAACATAAAATAAGTCATCAGTATTATGATTTGATCCATATATATGAACCTGTTACAAAGTGGAATGCTCAAATTAAAAAGGGTGAAATCGTACCTGAAGTGATTCGTAAAGCGTTTCAAGTAGCAACCCAAGAAAAACCCGGTGCAACCCATATTGATCTCCCAGAAGATATTGCTGAGATGGAGATTGATGCTTCTTCTCCATTAGAAGTAACAAAACACACGTTATCAGAAGCGGGAGATCAGGTTATTCAAGAGGCTGCAAAACTCATCGAACAGGCGAAGCATCCAATTATTTTGGCTGGTAACGGGATAACTAGAGGTAATGCTTCAGACCAATTAAGGGCTCTAGTTGAAAAGATAAATATTCCAGTCGTCCATACATTTATGGGAAAAGGGGCACTTTCCTGGACAAATGAGCTTAGTTTACTTACAGCAGGATTAGCAGGAAACGATTACATTACCTGTGGGTTTAAGGATTCTGATTTAATTATAGCAATTGGTTTCGACATTGCTGAATACTCTCCAGAAAACTGGAATCCTGATGGAGCGACACCAATACTACACATTGACACAGAGGAAGCTGAGACAGATGACAGCTATCCAGTGAAACTAAATGTACTTGGAGATATTAATGAGAACTTAAAAAAATTGCAACAAGCCCTTTCACCTCAAGAAAGAAACAATGCTTGGGTAACTAACGTTCGCAAAAATGCTCTAAATGAATTAGAACAATTTAAAGAGGATACAAGCTTCCCGCTTAAACCGCAAAAAATCATTGCCGATTTACGTTCTGTCTTAAAAGAAGATGATATCGTTATTTCTGATGTTGGCGCACATAAAATGTGGATGGCTCGAATGTATCATACGTATCAACCAAATACATGTCTGATTTCAAATGGTCTCGCATCGATGGGGATTGCTGTGCCTGGAGCAATTGGGGCGAAAATTGTCCATCCAGATCGTACGGTTGTTGCTGTTTGTGGCGACGGATCCTTCCAAATGACAGGTGCCGAGCTAGAGACAGCGAAACGTCTTAATCTACCAATTATCATTTTATTATGGAGAGACGATGGGTATGGCTTAATCGAATGGCATCAGCTGAAAAAATTCAATCGTTCTTCCAATATTAAATTTGGAAATCCAGATTTTATTCAACTCGCTTCATCCTATGGTTTTGAGGCTCTACAGGTAAAAAAAGGTGAAGAGCTTAAAGGAATTTTAGAAAAGGCCATTTCAATGAAAAAGCCAGTTCTTATCGATTGTCCGGTTGATTATAGTGAGAATATGAAATTAACAGAAAAACTTAAAGATATTCATTGTTAAATGAAAGGAGGGGTCCAATATGCGACTCGGCTCAATTATTAATGGTCAAGAGAGAAATGAAAAGAATCGTGAGACACTTGAGGTCAAAAATCCGTACAATCAAGAAATAGTAGCGGAATTAGCTTTAGCAAACATAACGGATCTTGATGAGGCGGTAACGAATAGCTTTGAAACATTTCATTCGACCATGAAAAAGATGCCTGCTCATCAACGTGGAGATATTTTGCGAAAAGCTGCTGATTTACTAGAGGAAAATGCAGAGGATTTTGCTCAAACAATTGTCCTGGAGGCTGGAAAGCCGGTTAAATATAGTAGAGACGAGATTACACGTTCGGTTCAGGTAATACGTTTTGCTGCTGAACTAGCAAAAAATATTACCGGAGAAGTCATCCCAATGGATGCTGCCATTGGTGGAGAAAATCGGATGGGGTTTATTAAACGGATCCCATTAGGTGTGGTTGGCGCAATTACACCATTTAATTTCCCTTTAAATCTATCTCTGCATAAAATTGCACCAGCGATCGCAGCCGGTAATACAATTGTTTTTAAACCTGCAGAAAAAACTCCAGTGTCAGCTTATAAGCTAGTTAAGTTATTCCAACAAGCTGGCCTTCCAGATGGAGTGTTAAATCTTTTAATGGGAACTGGTGAAGAGGTTGGCAGTCCTCTTGTTGAGCATGAAAAGGTACACAAAATTACCTTTACAGGAAGCTTACCTGTTGGCAGGAAAATTCGCGAAGCAGCTGGCTTTAAGAAGGTTACACTAGAATTAGGTTCAAATTCACCTAATATTATTTTTGAAGATGGTAATATCCAACGTGCTGTAACTGAATTAGTAAAAGGTGCTTTCGCCTTTTCAGGGCAAGTTTGTATCTCTGCACAACGAATTTATGTTCAGAAAAGTATTTATGGCAGGTTTCTAGAACAGTTTATAATGGAAACAAAAGCCTTAACAATTGGAGACCCAACGAAAGAAGAGACGGACATTGGGCCAATGATCAAAGTGGAAGAAGCAGAACGGGCAAAGCTTTGGATTGATGATGCTGTGAAAAATGGAGCCAAAATAGAAGTGGGTGGCAACCGAAATGGTGCAATTCTCTCCCCAACCATCATGACAAATGTTGAGCATACGATGAAAATCGTTTCCGAAGAGGTATTTGCACCGATCGTATCTGTGATCCCCTTTGATAATGAGGATGAGGTAATTAGAGTAGCCAATGATTCCATATATGGTTTACAAGCAGGGGTGTTCACCAAGGATATTGACCGGGCCATTCGTGTCGCAGACCAATTAGAAATGGGCGGGGTATGGATTAATGAAATATCAACATACAGGCAGGATAATCATCCGTATGGTGGTGTTAAGCAAAGTGGAATTGGTAAAGAAGGAATTAAATATGCAATTGAAGATATGACTGAAATGAAATTTATCGGGATTAAATTAATGCCAAAAGAGTAGAAAACCTACTTAATTAGGATTTTTAGACAGAATCACTAAAAATGGGGGAGAGATTTTCTCTCCCCCATAAAAAACCTTAATACAATTTCCCCTGGCGATACAAAATCGTGCATAACTTCATAACGGCATGAATATAGCAGTTTTGGCGCAAAGAAAATGGATCATCAAAAAACTGGGGGAGAATTGTATTCATTGTTACTTCCATTTTGTCAAAAAGCAGCTTAAATACTTCTTCTTCACTGTAAAACTGAGTTTCACGGCCTTGCAGCCATTCAAAATACGAAACGATGACCCCTCCTGCGTTTGCAAGAATATCAGGGACGATAATGACACCTTTGTCACTCAGGTACTTATCTGCTTCTCCGGTAACAGGTGCATTCGCTCCTTCTACAATAATTTTTGCTTTTACTTGCTCCATATTATTTTTGTGAATTTGATCTTCAAGTGCAGCCAAGATCAATACATCAATATCAAGATAAAGAACTTCATCTCGGGCTTGAATCTCTGCTTTAATCTTACTCTGAGACAGCTGTTCTTCTGTAGTTGGGAGGTCTCCGCCATTGTTCGTTGTAAACTCAACTAATGCGGGAATATTTAATCCATCTGAGTTGTATAAGGTAACATTACGGTCACTTACAGCAACCACTTTATTTTTTAAATGTGTACAGTGGTAAGCCTCAAGAGCGGTTATGGAGCCTACATTTCCAAAGCCTTGAACTGCTATATTTAGTGAGTGACCAGCGAGAGCTAATGCTGTTTTGGCAAAGCTATTATTAATTTCAGAAAGCCACTTGCTATGGTCCTTCAAGAAATCAAAGAGCATGAAGCTAAAGGTAAAATAAACACCTTTTCCTGTAGCTTCTCTTCGTCCTAATGAACCACCATTTACAACACTCTTCCCTGTAAAACTTCCTCTATATGGCTTTCCTGGTCGGATGCTTTTATATTCTGCCATCATCCAGTCCATTTCACGATCCCCTGTACCAACATCTGGTGCAGGGATATCCTTGTCAGGACCTAGAATATCACTAAAGTACCGAACATATTTTTCACATATTAAATGCAGTTCCTTTTCAGTGAAATCTCTTGGATTAATGACAACGCCACCCTTTCCTCCGCCAAAAGGAACTTCATGAAGCGCATTTTTCAACGTCATTAAAGCGGCGAGGTTTACAACTTCATCTTCATTCACTGATTCGTGAAAGCGGATTCCTCCTTTATAAGGACCAAGAGTGTCATTATGTTGAACACGAAAGGCAGGGATGCGTATAATTTTCCCTTTTTCTAAAGATATTCGTAAGAAGGATTTATGTATATGATTTGGAGTTGAAAGAATTGCTGCCAATGATGTAAATGCTTGTTCTCTTGCACGATCAGGCAAATTAGGTAAAAAGGATTTGTCTTCTAGCAAAGCATCTAATGCATGTTGGACAATAGCCCCTGTTTGGCTCGCCATTTTAAGAAACCTCCTTTACATTTAGTGCTTAATTAAGAAATTTTTAATTGTGAATTTTATTTTAGGTCTTGAAACCATCCTATTGTCGTTATGGTAAGGATATGCGTTATACAACTCTTGAAAAATAAAATGATTCAACAATTGGGAGCTATTTCACTTATCTCCTTTTCTATTTCTACAATAATGAAGCCGAAGTATTTTATTAATAAAAAGAGGAACTTGCTATGTCTAATACTGTAGAACATGGAAAAATTGTTACAGCAAACTTACAAAAGATGCCTACTTCAGTTCAATGTTTACAGAGAGAGGTGTTGACATAGAGCTGTTTAAAAGTAGACAAAGAGTCTTTATAGGGGCCAAAAAAACATGATAGTAGAAGTTACACAGGGAGTAATAAAGATCGGTCTATCAGTTAAACTAACGAAGGATAATCAGTTTTTTGTCGATTTTTGTCTAAAAATAGATAAAAACGAAAAATCGAAGATAAATCCCTAAAATCGAAGATAAATATCCAAAATCGAAGATAAATATCCAAAAATGGTTCACAAGCTTCATTATTTTCTGGTGAATTTACCAATTTCTATCCTTGAAAACACTAATAAGACCAACCTAAGTTGAACGAGATGCTTCGATTCAAAGGTTTGAACTTACTTTTGAAGCTTGCTGGAAAGCTGCATAACAGTATTTGTTTGATGTTAGAGGTATAGATATTGGATCTCCAAATGGAGGTCATTCGAAGTTGTCGTGAAATTAATATGGATAATGATCGTAATCTTACATTACATAATTATAATGAAGAAATTGCAGTTAAAATCATTCGAATTTCAAAAATTATTATCCTTGATTATCTTTTTTGGTTGTTCGAATAAAGAAGGAAATCTAGATACATTTCTATAGTCCGTTTTGTATTAATGAGCAATAAGAGGAAAAAGGCTTAATATTATAGAAGTAAATACTAGTCATGTTTTTTAGGAGCAGGAGGACAAAACTTGAACACTAACCATTCTACTCAAAAAATCTCATCATACTATCATCTTTTTTTCGTCGTTATTACGTTTATCTATTGGTTTTCGTTATATATTTATGTTCCTATTTTTGTTGAATATCTAGATTATCTTGGCGGAGCCTATACTTTAATAGGATTTATCGCAGGTAGCTATGGAATTATGCAGATTTTATTAAGGTTTCCGCTTGGAATCATCTCTGATAAAATGCAAATTCGTAAGCCTTTTATCATTGTAGGGCTTGTTACCGGTGTGATTAGCTGTTTTGGGTTTGCGTTGACTGAAAGCTTAAGCTTTGCATTTGCTTCTCGAGTGATATCTGGAGTTACTGCTTCAATGTGGGTTGCTTTTACAGTTTTATATGCAAGCTACTTTAGAGCTGAAGAAACGACGAAAGCAATGGGGAATATTCAGTTTGTTACAGTGGCTTCCCAGTTAATAAGTATGGGGTTGAGCGGGTACCTTGTAAGTGAATGGGGATGGAAAACACCCTTTTGGTTAGGCGGTATTTTAGGTTGTATAGGTATTGTTATGTCGTTTTGGGTAAAAGAAGTGGGGAATCAAACTAGCAATCGGAAAATTGAATACAAAGAATTACGAGATGTTATAAAGGAGCCTTTAGTCATAAAGGTCGCTTTATTATCTGCATTAGCTAATGGAGTGTTATTTATAACAATGTTTGGGTTCACACCTACATATGCTTTAAATATTGGGGCGACAAAGGAGAGTTTAATCGTACTTGTTTTTAGCTTTATGATCCCACATGCGGTTGCACCTATAATTACAGGGAGATATCTATTAAATCGCTTTAATAAATGGTCTATTTTACTAGTAGGATTTTTAGGGACATTTCTATTTTCAGCTGTCATCCCATTTATTACAAAGCTTGAGATATTATATGTAACACAAATGTTAAATGGCTATGCCCAAGGAATGACGATCCCTCTCCTAATGGGGATGGCAATTCAAACGATTCCTTTAAACAAACGAGCTACAGCTATGGGATTGTTTCAAGCCATTTATGCAATAGGGATTTTTGTTGGGCCGTTTGCAGCAGGGGCTGTTAGTCAGAATATCAATTTTGCTACTGTATTTTATCTTGCTGGAGCGATCGGATTATTGGGTCTAGCTTTATCGATCGTATGGGGAAGAGAAAAATCTGCACATACCGTTTCGTTAAAGCAAAAATCAATGTAATCGATACTTTCTAAAGGACTGGCCGAATACGGTGAGTCCTTATTCAACTAATACAGCGTCTATGGAATGGTGCATGAAATATAAAAGGATTGAAGAGACACAAGTGGTCTAGGTTCCCTCAATTTAGAATACTTTTACAATGTCAAAGGTTTCATTATTCGATTTCTCTTTTCAAAAGTAGCTATTTCCTTGACTCCTTTTTGTTGCAACATCTCAATATTTTCGTGAACGAAAGCACCGATATCTTCAGGGAAATGTGCATCAGAAGAAATAAGCAAGGGAATGTTTTCCTCAATCAGCAAATCTAAAAATGTTTCACTTGGGCATATTTCCTTTACTGGAAACCTGTAATATAAGCCAGCGTTAATCTCTGTAGCTACATTCATTTGCTTTAAAGCTTTTACGACCTTTTTATATAGAGGTATTAATTCAGCTTCATTTGGACGATATCCAAAAACCTTTAAATTATCCAAGTGAGAGATAAAATCAAACATGCCGCTCATTGTCGCATTTTCTATGATTCGAAAGAAATCCTTGTATAACTCATATAAATCGTATTTTTTAAATTCATCCATCGTTTGAGGATTATCAAATCCCCATCCACGAATAAAATGAACGGACCCATTGATAAAATCCCAGTCATGTTTTCCAAGTATGTCTGCTAATTCATCCTCTCCAGCTTCGAAATAATCAGCTTCTAGTCCTAATTTTAGTTTGATGCCTTGCTTTTCCCATTTTTCTTTACTAGCTGCTATTGCTTGTACAAAATCACCCATACTCTCTGTCATTACGAGATCGAGCCATTGCTTTTGTAAAGACCCTAACCGGCTTTCGTCAAGCAAAATATGTTTTTCGAAGTAGTTCCTGCTTTCAGTAAAGCGATATAGATGATCTACAATTCCTACCTCTTTTAACCCTTTCTTTTTCGCATTCTCTAAATAGAGGTCGAGCCAAATTGGATCATATGCACCTTTTGCGATTCTTTCTGATAACAAAAGCAAGGATTCGCTAAGCCATTGTTTTGAATGTCTTATATTTGATATTGGTTGTCCAGTTAAAAGATTATGATATGTCTTCTCTAACCATCGAAATGAATAAGGGCCTTCCTCAAGATGAACATGGTAATCTATTTTCATTGCGAATCACCTACACTTATCCAATGCAGTCCGCTAACCATTGCATCTTTCGACCAATCGTTGGGCATTTCTGAATCTGTTATGACATAATCGATAGATGAAAATGATCCAATGTGAAAAAGGGCTCTCTGATTCATTTTTGCGGAATCGGCTACAACATAGACTTGGCTTGATTTTTTGATC
Source organism: Metabacillus bambusae (assembly GCF_017497975.1). GTDB lineage: Bacteria > Bacillota > Bacilli > Bacillales > Bacillaceae > Metabacillus > Metabacillus bambusae. The sequence continues at coordinate 28,088 of NZ_JAGDEL010000038.1, forward strand.
ATAATTGAAGATGCAGCAGCTTCATCAATATTGAAATCGCAGATTCCATCTTTGTTTATTCCTCCACATGATATAAAGGCTTTATCAAAATAAAAATTCTCTAACAATAGATTGGTTAACGAGCCACTAATTGAACGTTGTAGCGGATTTGTTGTTCCCCCAAGGACAATGACCTTTCCATCAAATAAGCGGTTCTCTAAGCGATTATTTAAAATTTCAGCAGCAGCTAAGGAGTTGGTCACAATCGTGACATTTTGAACATTCTTAATTGAACTAGCAATATGTAAGGTTGTTGACCCTACATCTAGTACGACTGTTTCTCCATCCATAATGTATGTTGCGGCAGCTTCACCGATCAATTTTTTTTGATTATGAGAAATTCCGACTTTCTTATTGAAATGAGGTTCCTTAATTAATCCAAAGTATTGGATTGCACCACCATGAATTCTCCGTAATTTCTTTCTCGCTTCAAGTGTGCTTAAATCTTTTCGTATCGTTTCAGGTGTTACGTTTAACTTTAATGCTAAGTCTACGACACTAATTTTATTTTTTATCTCGAGCTCTCTTATTATTACTTTTTGTCTTTCTGTCATATAGAATGTGTTCATTATTCCTCCAAAGTATTCCATGATTTTTGATTTGTTTTGTTTTAATCCATTATAAAAACTGAATATAAAAAAAAGACTACGAAAATATTAACTTTTGTAAATTAAACAAAAATGACAGTTGAATCAAAACAAATAAACATCTATTTTGTCTATCTTTCATACTAGATAAACTTGAGAGTTTTCTAATAGAAAGGGGATGAATGTCGCTTTCTGTGTTTTTTTTGTTTTTTGTATTTTCTGTGTTTATTTAACATACCTTTCTAGCATGATTAATAGTCTATTAATATTTTTATCCTACTATGTAGAAGAAGAGTACGGTAAGAAAGGTGAAATCATTTTATTTTACTTAGTAAGTTTAAGCTGGTCTAAGTTGGACAAGTGAAAATAAATTCTTAAATTTTTTCATTTTTCGATTACTAGGTCCGATTAATTAAGAAAATGGAGGTAGGTAGGAATGAGTAACAAGGATCATAACAAAGGGTTAGACAGAAGGAACTTTTTGAAAATTGGCGGAATGAGTACACTTGCCTTAACACTTGCGACAACAGGATTACCAGGTGATTTGCTGACTAATACTGTACAGGCACAAAGCCAAGAGCAGACTAAACTTCAATTTAATTCGAATGGAAAGTTTAAAGTCGTACAATTTAATGACACTCAAGATGACGAACGAATTGATCGAAGAACAATTGAGCTAATGGAAAAAGTCCTTGATTCAGAGAAACCGGATTTTGTTGTGATTAATGGCGATTGTATCACAGGGGGCTGTGATACGGAATTAGAGATGAAACAAGCGCTAAACAATGTGGCTCAGCCCATGGAAGAAAGAAAAATTAAATGGGCAGTTACGTTTGGAAATCATGATGAAGATTCTTCAGCCAAAAGTGGAATGTATGAAGAGGATATGCTGAAATTTTACATGAGTTACAAACATAATATGAACGAACCTGGAGAAAAAGGCATTACTGGAACTGGAAATATGAACCTTCTCATTAGACAATCAAAAGGCACAAGTGCTGCGTTCAACCTTTGGCTGCTTGATAGTGGGAGATATGCACCGTCGCAAATCGCTGGGCAAGATTTTAAGGGATACCCTACATGGGACTGGCTTCGTTTTAACCAAATAAATTGGTATTATGAGAAATCGAAAAAAATTGAAAAGCAGTACGGCTATAAAGTACCATCACTTGTGTTTATTCATATTCCGTTATGGGAACATCGATTTATGTGGTATGGAAGCGTTGATAGTAGAACATCTGCTAGCCATGATCTTGCAGTGAAAAGGCATAATATTGTTGGAGAAAGAAATGAAGACGAATGCCCAGGTCCAGTGAATAGTGGCTTGTTTTCGGCGATGTTAGATAGAGGCGACGTTAAAGGGGTTTTCTGTGGCCATGATCATATTAACACCTATTGCGGAAACTATTATGGAATTATGCTTGGATATGCGGGTAATACAGGCTTCGGTACTTACGGCTTATCCGGTAATGAGAGAAATAGACTTCGAGGGGCAAGAGTATTCAATTTAGATGAAAATAAAGAGGGTGTGCTAGTTGATACGCACATGGTATTCGCAAATGATTATGGAATTGATTTAACTGCGAATGATCAAAGCATCGATCCTCTGCCATTACCTAATGAAAAGGAAAAAGTAAAAGGATAATAACTGCTTTTGGTGTACCTTTGATTGATCATTACCCTGACACAAAAACCAGTATCTAATAGATACTGGTTTTTGTTACTTATATAATGTTTCCTTCAGTCACCCTTCATTCCAATACCCCCATTGTTTAGGTCATTTCTTTTTTAGTGTTCCATCTAATTTTCCTAAAGTTTTAACATAAATAGATTCCATCATCTTCCTATTGAAGTTATACTTACACTGGAGAAATTAATCTATACTAATAATAAAAGGTAGAGGAGATCTCATCATGTTCAAAATTTTTATAGTGGAAGATGATGGAAAGCTAGTTTCGCTGCTAGAAGACTTTCTTACTAAATATGAATACGAATCTTACTCAGTTAAAAACTTTGCTACAGTATTAGCGCAATTTGAAAAGATTGAGCCACATATTGTTTTACTTGATGTTAATTTACCAAAATATGATGGGTATTACTGGTGTAGACAAATTAGAAATATATCGACATGCCCAATTTTATTTGTGTCAGCTAGAGACGCTAAGATGGATCAAGTAATGGCGTTGGAGAATGGGGCAGATGATTATATTACAAAACCATTTGATTATGAAATTGTTCTTGCGAAAATAAAAAGCCATTTAAGAAGAGCATATGGTTCATATGCAACAAATCAAAATGGGTGGAATGTGAATATTAATGGTTTGGTTTTAGATGTAGAAAGGCTCGAATTACGTCTTGGGCAACAAAAGATCGAGTTGAGCCATACTGAGACAAGAATACTTGAAGAATTAATGAAGAAAGCAGATCGTGTAGTTAGTCGTGACCGTTTGCTAGAAAAAATTTGGGATGATCAAGCCTTTGTCGATGATAATACGTTAAATGTTTACATAACAAGAGTACGTAAGAAGCTTGCTCAGTGTCATATTGATGATGCATTGCAAACTGTTAGAGGAAAAGGGTATCAATTGAAAGCGAATTGGAGCAAAGAGTCATGAAATTGTTTATTCGTGATCACCTTCTATTAACCTTCTTTTATTTTGTTCAACTTGGTGTTGTGCTCCTTCTTTTTTTGTTAGAAGGTTTTAATCATCTGGCGACAATGGTTTACGCTTGTTTTTTGAGTACGAGTTTATTTATTGGATACCTATTCCTTCGATATATAACGAATCGGTCTTTTTACAAGAGATTATCAACTCCGCTTTCTTCACTTAGTGATGTAAATATCCAATTACAATCAGCACCATTACCTGAAAGCTTGGATCGATTTCAAAAACAACAAATGCAAAGTTATAAACAAGAGCTATATACTTACAAGCACAAACTCGATCATCATATCCAATTTATAAATCAATGGGTTCATCAAATGAAAACACCCATTTCTGTTATTCATTTAAGTATTCAAGATTTAGATGATGAGCTTTTGGAATCGATTGATGAGGAGCTTGATCGTCTAAAAAAGGGGCTTGAAATGGTCTTGTTTAGTTCAAGACTAGATATGTTTGAAAGAGATTTTCATGTCGAGACCATTCAATTGAAAGAGTTAGTTCGGAAATTAACTTCCAGTCAAAAACGTCTATTTATTCGCAATAGAGTCTATCCAGAACTTACTATCGATCCTTCATTAAAAGTTGTATCAGATGAAAAATGGCTTTCTTTTCTTATTTCACAACTTATCACCAATTCTGTAAGGTATACAGTAGAAAAAGGGAAGAAAATTGTGTTTCGAGGTAGTCGGCATGAAAATAAAACCGTTTTAGAGGTGATTGACCAAGGCGTTGGTATCCCTAAAAGTGACCTCCCACGTGTTTTCGATCCATACTTTACTGGAGAAAATGGTCGAGAGTTTCAAGAGTCTACAGGAATGGGACTTTATCTTGTAAAACAAATTTGTGATAAATTAGGTCATCGAGTAGAAATAGAATCAGATGTGAATTCAGGTACGACTGTTCGGATTGTGTTCTAGATTGTAAAGTATTGATGTCTAATGCAAGAAGCCGGAGCTAGATTAGTAGTGCTCTTAGTTCATACGCCGCTGACCAGGCGCTTCCGCTTTTCTTACAATATTGTAAGGTAACTGTAATATAACGACATGGTAGAGTCATTCCATTCTAGATAATATATGAGGTAGAATGAACAGGGAGTGAAAGAATTGTCGATATTACAAGTAAGCCACTTAACGAAAATATATGAAGGTAATATTGCGCAGACTGCTTTAGATAATATTAGTTTCTCAATTGAAAATGAAGAATTTGTTGGGATTATGGGACCCTCAGGAAGTGGGAAAACGACCTTACTAAATTTAATCGCAACGATTGACCAGCCAACATCTGGTGAAATTTTAATCAATGGCAAAAATCCTCATCAACTGAATCGTAAGGATACAGCATTATTTAGAAGGCATGAACTTGGATTTGTTTTTCAGCATTATAATTTGTTAGATACATTAACAGTTGAAGAAAATATTGTTTTACCACTTACATTAGATGGTGTACGGGTTGAAGAGATGGATAAAAAGGTTACCTATTTAGCTAGGAAATTAGGGATCGAGCAAATTAAGGATAAGCGAACGTATGAGATTTCCGGAGGCCAAATGCAGCGAACGGCGATCGCACGGGCTATTATTCACGAACCGTCGCTTATTTTAGCTGATGAACCAACAGGTAATTTAGATTCAAAAGCATCTAAAGATGTGATGGATACGTTATCTTCCCTTAATAAAGAGGAAGGTGCAACAACCTTAATGGTCACGCATGATCCAGTGGCAGCGAGTTATTGCAATCGAGTAATTTTTATAAAGGACGGAAAACTTTATAACGAAATTTATTGTGGTGATAACAGACAAACCTTCTTTCAAAAAATTATTGATATGCTTTCTTTGTTAGGGGGAAACAGTCATGACCTTTCCACAATTCGCTTATAGAAATGTCATTCGAAATAAACGTACCTATGCTGCCTATTTTTTAAGTAGTGCTTTCTCAGTTATGATCTTTTTTGTCTATGCACTCTTCATTTTTCATCCTGACATCCAGAAAGGGGTTACCAATTCTGTTGCTGTTCAATTGATGACAGCAGCTGAATTTATAATGTACTTTTTTTCCTTCTTTTTTGTCTTTTATTCTGTAGGGACTTTTTTAAAAACAAGAAAACGTGAATTTGGAATTTTAATGATGCATGGAATGACTAAAAGGCAACTTAATTGGCTCGTATTTTTAGAAAACATGCTTATTGGTATAGGGGCAATTATAGTAGGAATCGGCTCAGGATTAATAATTGGTAAACTGTTTTTAATGATCAGTTCTGTAATGCTAAATATTAAGTTGCTTTCCTTTCATTTATCCTATCAAGCATTAATTTTAACAATAGTCGCTTTTTTGTTGCTATTTCTGTGCATCTCTCTCTTTACAACGATTCTTGTTCGGACAAATAAGTTAATCGATTTATTCCAAGCAGGACAAAAACCAAAAAAGGAATTGAAGGTTTCTTCGTTCCTGTCGTTCGGAGCAGCAGTTCTTCTTTTTGCTAGTTATTATTTATCCGCTACGGCGACAATGGAGTCATTGTTATATCGAATGCTTCCTGTTATAGGCATGACAATTGTTGGAACGTATTTTTTCTACACACAGTTATCTGTGTTTATTATTAAATGGTTCCAGAAAAGGAAAGGAATATTCAGGAAGAAAACAAATATGATCACCATTTCTAACTTAGCGTACCGGATGAAGGATAATGCTAGAATGTTTTTTATGGTAACAATTGTTTCAACGGTGGCTTTTTGTGCGGTGGGAACATTAGCATCGATGAATGTGATTAATAAACAATTTGAAGTGGATTATCCGGCAGCCATCAGCTATGTAGAAAAAGATGGGCAACTAGCTCACCAACAAAATTTACAAAAAATCGAAACAGAATTAAATGAAAACAAGTTTACTTATTCAACGTTACAATTTCCGATTATCTACGTTGAGGTTGTTTCAGCGTCTGATCGAACTACACTTGAAAAGCTTCCTGTGATTTCATTTTCTGATTATAAAAAGGTAGCTTTATTGGCAGGATTTAAATTCCATGAGAAGCCACCAGCAGATAATAAAGTATTAGGAATGACGACACATCGTTTTGAAAATGACATTGGCCATTATACCTATACATTAGGACAAAACAACATAAAGGTGCAAAGAAACGATTTCACAGAACATGTCGTTATTCCGAGGGAACTTGTTGAAAATGAAGGTCTTATCGTAAATGATGAACTATATAGAAAATTAATAGGAAACGAAAAGAAAGAATTATTTACTGGTTACTTTATAAAAGATTACAAGGATACAAATGGTATGCTTGAGAGATTCGTAAATGAAGGTAAGGTCATGTATGAAGAAAACATGTCATATGCGATGACTGTTAGTGGAACGTTACTTTATAAACAAATGAGCTTGTTTAACATGATGTTATTTATTGCTTTATTAATTGGAGCAGTCTTCTTCATAGCTGCAGGAAGCTTCTTATACTTCCGTTTATATGCAGATATGGATTATGATGTACGACAATATTTGACGATTATGCGAGTAGGGCTAACTGATCAAGAGTTAACTAAAATTGTCACACAACAACTACTTTTATTATTTTTTATCCCTATTATTGTCGCAGCTATTCACAGTATTTTTGCTTTTAGAGCTCTACAAAGCTATTTCACTTTATCTATTGCAAATGAAACAATTGTTGTACTTGTTTGTTTCTTTCTCGCGCAGCTTATTTATTTTTTCTTTATCCGAAAAATGTATGTAAGAAAGTTGAAAAAATCCTTGATTTGATCAACCACTATAGGAGGTTAAAATGGAAAACTGGATTACAGATATTATTGAACAATTTGGCTATATGGGCATCTTTCTTATGATTGCTTTAGAAAATGTATTTCCTCCGATTCCATCTGAAGTTATACTTACATTCGGGGGAATGTCGACGAACTTTACAAATTTATCAATACCAGGGGTCGTTTTGTCTGCAACAGCTGGTTCACTTGTTGGGGCAGCTATCCTGTATAAGATTGGTAATCTACTGGATGTAGAGAGACTTGAAAAAATTGTAGATCGGTGGGGACATATTCTTCGAGTGAAAAAGAAAGATATCCATAGAGCGGATCACTGGTTTGATAAATATGGGTACTGGACAGTGCTTGTTTGTAGGATCATTCCATTAATAAGAAGTCTTATTTCGATTCCAGCTGGAATGTCACGTTTAAACTTTTGGTTGTTTCTTCTCTTTACTACAATTGGTACATTAGTATGGAATATCATTTTAGTTTCAGTTGGTGCTAAATTTGGAGAGTCATGGGAAGAAATCGTTCATTTTATGGACATTTACTCAAATATCATTTATGTTTTGATAGGGGTTGGGATGATTGTGGCCCTGCTACTATTTATAAAAAAAAGAAATACTTATAAGGGAGAATAATTTATGGATTTTCTAACACTTTTAAAAGCAGTCATCCTAGGATTAGTAGAAGGATTGACGGAATTTGCGCCAGTTTCTTCAACAGGTCATATGATTATTGTTGATGATATGTGGTTACAGTCAGAAGAGTTTTTGACGAAATATGTAGCAAATACATTTAAAATTGTAATTCAACTTGGTTCGATATTAGCTGTTGTTGTTGTCTTTAGGGATCGATTTATTGATTTACTAGGATTAGGACGTATAAACAAAAAATCAGGTTCAAATCAAAATCGTCTTAAGCTTACACAGGTTATCGTAGGTTTGATTCCAGCAGGTGTATTAGGCGTACTTTTCGAGGATTATATTGATGAACATTTATTTTCAATCGAAACAGTATTAGTAGGTTTAGTGGTGGGGGCAATTTTAATGATTTTAGCAGATATATTTGGTCCAAAGCAACCTAAGATTGAAACAGTTGACCAAATCACTTATAAACAAGCGCTCTCCGTTGGATTCATCCAATGCTTATCGCTTTGGCCAGGGTTCTCTAGATCAGGTTCAACCATTTCAGGCGGGGTTTTATTAGGAATGAGTCATCGCGCAGCTGCTGATTTTACATTTATTATGGCAGTTCCAATTATGGCTGGTGCAAGTGGTATATCATTGTTGAAAAACTGGCAGTACTTTACGCTTGATGCAATGCCATTTTTCATCGCTGGGTTCATTAGTGCGTTTGTGTTTGCGTTAATTTCTATCCGCTTTTTCCTGAAGCTGATTAACAAAATTAAGCTTGTTCCATTCGCAATTTACCGAATTGTATTAGTGTTTGTTATTTATATCGTTTATTTTTAATGTCTAAAGGCTAAGTTTTGCGCAAACATTGTGCTTTCTTAGCCTTTAATTCTTTTGTAAGAAAAATCATCATGGGAGGGGAAAATGAAGAAAAGCATAATAGGTACCATCATTGTCTTTGGAATACTCATTGGATTGGGCTATTGCTTTTTGCAAGTAATAAACTCGACAAGCTATCAATTGTTTGGTGAAATTGTAAATAAGGTAGACACAAATGAGAAGGTTGTTGCTTTAACATTTGATGATGGACCAACAGATAAAACAAATGACATATTGGAAATACTCGATAAAAATGAGATAAAGGCTACCTTTTTCTTAACTGGAAGTGAAATTGAAGAAAATTTCGTAGAGGCTCAGAAAATTGTAAAAGCAGGACATGAAGTCGGAAATCATACGTATTCCCATCAAAGAATGGTATTCAAATCACCATCCTTTGTTAAAGAAGAAATAGAAAAGACGGATAAACTGATTAGGGAAGCGGGGTATCAAGGAGAGATTCTATTTAGACCACCTTATGGGAAAAAGTTCATCTTTCTACCAAAATACCTAGCAGAACATAATCGACCCTCAATCGTATGGAATATAGCGCCAGAAACGGATGAAAATATTGGAGCTGATTCTGAAAAAATCATTGATCATGTTCGTTCCAATGTGGAAAATGGCTCAATTATCTTATTACATATTATGTATGAAAGTCGAAAAGAATCACTGGTAGCAGTTGAGGGGATTATCAAAGAGTTACATGAACAGGGGTATGAATTTAAAACGGTAACTGAACTCCTAGAATATGAGGGGTTAAGTAATTAGTAGTTAAGATTAATGTAAAAAAGTGAAGCCTCTTTCTAAACAGTCTTGCTGAATTGGTGGGGCTGTTTGTATTTAGAACGAGGATGTTTTAACGATGATTGTTGTTTTCGCTTGGATCGAGCTTTCAGAGGAGTTAAGCATTTTTTTAGGTGGATTTAATTGTTAATTGTAGGTAAATAAATGAAACATAGTAGAAGGTTACACGTATACACAAGTATAGAAAGGACGTGTAAGCATTGACTAAATATTCAATTGATCAATTTATTAAACAAACCGAACAAGAGGATAAAGGTGAAGGATTGTTTGAATTAGAGAGTCCTCGTATTCTCGAAGTGAACCTGGAAAGTCAAGTTTGGGCTAAAGCTGGATCGATGATCGCGTATAATGGAAGAATTAAATTTGAACGTGAAGGTATTTTAGAGCATGGCCTAGGAAAATCATTTAAAAAGGCGCTTACTGGTGAAGGTACCTCTTTAATGAAAGCAACTGGATCAGGGAAGTTATATCTTGCGGATGAAGGAAAAAAAGTGATTATACTTCAATTACAAAACGATGTAATCTTTGTGAACGGTAATGATCTACTCGCATTCGAACAAAGCATACAATGGGATATTAAACTTATGAAACGTATTGCAGGTATGATGGCTGGTGGCTTGTTCAATGTCCGATGTGAGGGAACAGGGATGGTCGCTATTACCTCCCATTATGAGCCGCTCACTTTAAAGGTAACACCAGGAAGACCTGTTATCACTGATCCGAATGCGACGGTGGCATGGTCAGGGAATTTACAACCTGAATTTCAAACAGATATCACGTTAAAAACATTTTTTGGACGGGGAAGCGGTGAATCGATTCAAATGAAATTTGAGGGGGATGGCTTTGTTGTTGTTCAGCCTTATGAAGAGGTTTACATGAATCCGAATAGGTAAAATCTTAAAAAGCAATGGATGGGTCACTTAAGAAATGATTATCGTTAGACTGACAATATTATTATCTTGACTTTTGTTGAGCATATTGATTAGTATAGAGTTATTAAAAGCGGAAGGGTGTAGTAAGTACATGATTTTATAATCCTATTTTCAAGAAAAACATTCGTTATAAGTTGTATTGGTGTTTTTTGAATGGGATAATCTGTACTTTTTAAGGTCGATAATAACCCTTAATGCGGAATAAGATTTTAAGTGCTCTTTTCCTGTTCAGAAAATCAATCTGTTTTGGCGATATCTTTTCTGGATAGGATTAGTAGTGTGCATATATAGACAAAATGAAATTTATTTTTTATTTCTTTTGATGTATGACATTGCCTCCTGTTCAGATTTGGATGGGAGGTTTTTTATGTTTCTTTTGAAGTATATTAATCAAAGATCATATCCCGGATTAGAATTCATTATAGAAAGAGAGGCTGTCACACATGTCAGCAGAACAAAGGAAAAAGATGATCATATTAATGATTAACATGTTTATTGCGATAGGAAGTTTCGGTATTATAATCCCGATCTTACCAGCATATTTAGAGTCAATTAATCAAGGGGGAACAGCTGCGGGGCTTATGATTGCTATTTTTGCAGGAGCTCAACTGATCTTTTCTCCAATTGCTGGTAAATGGGCTGATCAATATGGCCGTAGAAAGATGATAATATACGGGCTAATAGGTTTAACGTTATCAATGTTTGTTTTTTATGCGGTAAATTCTATTTGGTTGTTATATGCTTCTCGTGTTATTGGAGGAATTGGAGCAGCCTTACTAATACCAGCGATTTTTGCCTATGTAGCAGATATAACGACGATGGAGCAACGTGCTAAAGGTAATAGCTTAGTATCTGCAGCAATGTCACTAGGGATCGTAGTTGGACCCGGGATTGGTGGGTTCTTAGCGGATTTTGGATTAAAAATCCCATTTTTAGTTTCTGCAATTGTTTCACTTTTTGCAGTGGCATTCTCTGTTCTTGTTCTGAAGGAAAGTGAAATACAAAAAACTACTACAAAGGCTAATTTACCAAAGGATGACGAATCAATGGCAAGAAAAATAGTTCGATCTGTTAAGATGCCATTCTTCATTCCGCTTATTATTACCCTCGTGATGAGTTTTGGCTTAATGGCATATGAATCAGTTATAGGTCTCTTTGTTGATAACCAGTTCGGGGCAACTCCACAAGAGATTGCACTTATGATTACGTCAACAGGTATTGTTAGTGTCATCGTGCAACTTTTTGTTGTAGATCGAATTGTACGTCGTTTTGGAGAAGGTAATGTGCTAAATATCTTTTTAGGAGTAGCCGCTGTTGGCTTTCTTCTTTCGCTCTTTGCTACAAGTTATGGATTTTTCTTTGGAATCTCATTATTAATATTCCTTGCAACGTCCATACTTCGTCCGGTTTTGAATACCCTTATCTCGAAAATGGCAGGGAACGAGCAGGGGTTCGCTATGGGAATGAATAATGCCTATATGAGTATCGGAAATGTGTTAGGACCAACATTAGCGGGGATGTTATATGATGTTCAAATAACCTACCCGTTCATTTTAGGGCTTATCCTTTTAGTTGTAACACTATCAATTGCAATGGTCTGGCAAAAACGCCTATTAAAGCAAAATATGCAGATTAAACCAGAAAGAGTGTAGAAATACTTATATTATAGAAGAAACTCGTAAATTAGTAGATATTATTTACAAAAGTGGTATGCATATAAAAAGTCATTCTAATTTCATTTAAATACACTTTAAATCATTTCCGATAAGGAGGGTCTATACAAGACTCTTCTTATTTTGTATAGAAAGATAATTACCAACAGCTAATAAATATCGATTGCAAAGGTGTTAATTATTTTGGCTCTGTTAAAATGGGGAGTTGATGTCCGCTACAGATGTTCGCTTTCCGTAGGCAGTCCGGAGTTCCCCGCAGAGAGGAGTCTTAATATCCGTTTCAATCGACAAATTGCTAAAATCAACAGTGAGCTTTATCAAAATCATTATTTTATATTTATTTGTTGACTTTAATTTGATTCTGTTATATTATTAAATTCCTGTCGAATTGATAGGCAAATGTCTTCCAAAGTGATTAAAAAAATGTATTGACTTTATATTTTAAATTTGATATATTATAAAAGTCGCTTCTGAGTGGAATGACACAAACAAATGATCTTTGAAAACTAAACAAAACCAAGCGTGCCAACGTTAATTTTTAATTAACAAAACAACGTACTATATAGTACAAAAAAGCTAAGGAACTTCTGCTAAGTTCTGTCACATCCTGTGACGAACGCAGAAGTCAGCAACACGAGCTAGTCAAACACTTTATTGGAGAGTTTGATCCTGGCTCAGGACGAACGCTGGCGGCGTGCCTAATACATGCAAGTCGAGCGAATCAATGGGAGCTTGCTCCCTGAGATTAGCGGCGGACGGGTGAGTAACACGTGGGTAACCTGCCTGTAAGATTGGGATAACTCCGGGAAACCGGAGCTAATACCGGATAACATTTCGAACCGCATGGTTCGAAATTGAAAGATGGCGTCTAGCTATCACTTACAGATGGACCCGCGGCGCATTAGCTAGTTGGTGAGGTAACGGCTCACCAAGGCAACGATGCGTAGCCGACCTGAGAGGGTGATCGGCCACACTGGG
>NZ_JAGDEL010000039.1 GCF_017497975.1 Metabacillus bambusae
ATTAATCGCTTTTAGCTTAATTTCTTTTGTATAGGTTGTTCTAATTTTCCCCATGAAAAAATCCCCTCCATAGAAGACAGTACAATCCTTTCTTTTTACTGTCCACTATAAGGGGATAATAACACAAACGAGATTTCCCTTTATCTTTCGTAAAAATAGACCTGCGTTGTATATTAAGCTTAAGCAGACTTTGAACTCTAGCACCCTATAATTTAATAAGAACTACTTTACTACTAAAACGAATGCATAAAAAGCATCTCCATGTGATAGGTTCTCTTCCTTTTCATCCATCCACCATACACCATAAGAATAATAATAAACCCCTTTTTGCGTAGGTGCGGAAAAACCATTTTCTTTAACCAAAACTTCATTTTCCTTACTTTCACTAATCTGTATAAGATGGAATTCGTTTGGTTTTGGTTCATAGTCCATTATAAAAGATATTTTCTCACCAGGATTTACATTAATAGGTTCTTTCCCCTTTAAAAGTTCAACAGGTCCAGCCGTATCAGCACATGTACCATTCCAACAATAAGTGCCTAGTTTTGTTTCATACTTTTCATTACCAATTTTTATATAGACTTCTGGAGGTTTTTCTCCTGACATTCTCTCTTTTGAACACCCCATAATGGTAAGACCAAAAAGAACTACTAATATAAAAAGACATTTGTTCATAAAAAATCCCCTTTATGGTTAAAGACGTATAAAATTACGCAAAGGTTACTCATATTGTTATTAAACTAAATGCCACTTGAGTACAATAAGAAAGTGCATTACCCCTGCTTGCAGTAATGTAGCTGTTTGTTTGAGTACATTCCTTCACAAACATCTTGAAGAATGTTTTCATAAAAAAGAATCATCTTAATGAAGTTCTATACTAAGAAACCTTATAACTTTCTAAAACGAAAAATAGTAACAGTTGGAATCTCATACCAATCAAATTTATTAACTTCTGTTTCTTTTTTGAAACTAGGTTCTACAATACAATCTAGTAAAAAATTAGATGCAAAAAACAAATTCAAATAATAAGAAAGTGAACGATGAAACATTAAGCGGGGAGTAGGTTTACCTTTTATTCCAATAGCTTTATAGGATTCTGAATTTAGGTATTACACCAAAAAATAATTATAATAAAAAACCCCCTACATCAATTAATAAAATCTTTCATTAACCAATTAAATATAGCCACTTACCTACAAATGGTCGAAAGTTGATAGTCGAAACAAGTATGTTTCCGTCTTACTCTCTTGCCTTACCTTCATTATCAAATTATTTCCCTATGTTTCACTCCTCTGTACATATTCACTTTAAGCTTCCACCAGTTAACCCTTGCAAAAAATATTTCTGAACGAACATAAAGAAAATAATTAATGGTAAGCTACCGATGATTGAAAGTGCCATTAACTGACTCCAATCGGTCGTGAATTCACCGATCATCATGCCAATTCCAACTGTTAGTGGTCGTGCAGCATCATTTTGTGTTAGTACAATCGCAAACAAATACTCATTCCAAGCTAAAATGAATGTATAAATTCCCATTGCAATTAATCCAGGCAAACTTGGAGGTAAAATAATTTTAAAGAAGGTGCCATATGGGCCACATCCATCAATTTTTGCAGCATCATCTAGTTCTGTTGGAATACTATTTATAAAATCACGCATCATTAAAATTGAAAAGGGTAAGGCAAAGGAAGTATATGCAATAATTAATGCGATATAAGTGTTGTAGAGTCCTAGCTTTGAAATGACCAAAAAATATGGAATTGCGAGTAGAACCATTGGGAACATTTGTGTGAGAAGCGTGTACATGATCATAAACTTTTTACCTTTGTACCGGAAACGGGATAATCCATAACCAGCTAATGCGGCAAGCAATACACAAAGAAAGGTAACTGACAAGGCAACAATGTAACTATTTATAAACAGCCGGAATAATTCTGGATTTTGAAAAATCTTAACATATGCTTCGAGTACTGGCTCCACTGGTATCAATTGTAATGGAATAGAGAAAACTTCTACATTTCTTCTTAAGGAGATCGAAAGCATCCATAAAAGAGGACTCATTACTAGAAACGTCATAAAAATGAGAAGGAAATAATAGCCGATTTTTTTTCTCTTCTTCTTCATTTTATTCGTCCCCCTTACTTACAATTGTTCGTAAATAGAAAACCGAGATTAGTAGCATGGCAATAAGCATGAAAATAGATGTTGCAGATGCATGACCGAAATCTAGCGATTGGAACGCGTTAAAATAGACATAAGTCGATAAAATTTCAGTTGAATGGACTGGACCGCCGCCTGTCATGATGTAGACTAAATCGAATGTTCTAAAGGTCCATATGAGTTCTAACAAAATAATCGTCAACAGCATTCCTTTTATTTGCGGTATAACAATATAGAAAAAACGAATAAAACGATTTGCGCCATCAACTTCTGCTGCTTCTAATGTATCCTCTGGAACTGTTTGAAATGCTGCAAGAATCATCAACATGGCAAACGGAAATCCTCTCCAAACGTTTGCGACTACTAATCCCAACAAAGCAAAGCGAGAATCACTCAACCAAGGTATTCCTTCATTCAGAATCCCTAGATTTTGTAAAAACCAGTTAAACAAACCAAATGGGGAAAAGATCAATACCCAGATCGAACCAACAACAGCACTAGATAATAGCCATGGAAACATAATGATGGAGCGGAAAAAACCTCTAATTTTCACATTTATATTTTGATTTAGTAAAACAGCAAAAATCATTCCGACGATCATGACGAGCGTTACCGAACAAATAGTAAAGACTAATGTATTTTTCAAAGCGATCCAGAAGACTTCATCCTGTAAAATATCTAGATAATTTGAGAGTCCAGTAAAAATCGGTTTGGTATAATTCGTAAAATCAAAAAAGCTCATCTCTAATACTAGATACAAAGGATATAAGGTAAGTAAAAGTAATAGTGCCATCGCTGGAGCAACAAAGGATAGTCTAACAAGGGAAGTCAACAAAGATTGTCCTTTCATACGAACCTCCTTCAAAGGAATAAGGAGGGCAAGTGCCCCCCATTATTCAGTTTTACTTGTATTTGTCGAACACTTCATTCCATCCTGCAGCAGCATCATCCAATGCTTCTTGTGCTGTTTTGTCATCCATTAGATAGCTTTGAACCTCGTTAATCATGATTTTTCTCATATTCGTACTTTCAGGCATTTGTAAATCTGGATTTATGGGATTAAATTCTTTACTCTGATCAGCGAATACTTTTAACAGTGGATCATTTTGGATAAAGTCAGCATCCAACGCGGCTTTGTTATGTGGAAGCTGGTTGGCTGCTTTTGCCCATGCCTCTTGAATGTCCGGCTGTACCATGTACTCAATAAATTTCCATGCTGCATCTTTATTTTTACTGTTAGAAGTAATGGCAAGAGCCCCTCCACCAGCAATTGTTCCAGTTGTTTCTCCTTTAACCATTGGGATTACACCGAAGTCTAAGTCTGGATTAGCAGATCGTTGAATACCAATTCCCCACGGTCCATCAAACATAAAGGCCGTGTTTTCCGCGCTAAAATTAGCCCGCTTATCTTGTTCTGTTGCCGATAATTCACCAGGTGTTGCGACTTTATGTTCTTTAATCATACTCTTATAAAACTCGAGTGCTTTAACTCCTTCAGGTGAATTGAATGCTGCTTTCCCATCTTCGATTAGCGTCCCGTCTGCTTGGTAAATAAACGGCCAGACTTCTGTATTGATTGTAGATGCTGGCTCTGATGCGATGTTTCCGGTAAAGGCAAATTGATTTTTACTAGGATCTGTTAACGCAATACTAGCTTTAAGATACTCATCCCATGTGGTTGGAGGTTCAACGTTTGCTTCTTCTAACATTCGTTTATTGTAGAAAAGCGCCGTATTTCCAGTCATAATTCCCATTGCGTAATGTTTCCCTTGCCATGGCGACCAATACGGACCACTATTGTTTTCTTTGAATTCCTCGGACTGTGCGTTGAAATAGTCATCTAGAGGTGATGTAATTCCGGCTGCAGCAAATTCAGCAACCCATGGAGATGAAAGTGCTATAACATCTGGGGCGATTCCACCAGCATGTGTGGATAAAATTTTGGTATGAACTTCATTAAAAGGTAGGTTTTCTATAACTAAATCAATGTCCGGATTAGCCTTTTCAAATCCACTCTCTATATTGGCAAATAGCTCTTCACCTGCCGCGCCTTGTTCACCTTTCCACCACTGTAACCACGTAATTTTTGTCTTCTCTTCTGTATTCCCTTTTTGGTCTTCACTACTTCCCTCATTGTTTGGACCTGTTATTTGGGATGAGCATGCAGAAACAAACAATAAAATAAGAGCAATCATACAGGACAATCCTACTTTTCCCATCCAACTTTTCATCATTAATATATTCTCCCTTCACATTGTGAGAGTTTATTGACCAAATGCGATTTTAAACGAAATGTTAACAAATCAACCCATAACCATGCCTTTACTAAACATCTTTTCATCTACAATGCTTAGAATCTCACCCCCTTCATTTTTCCCATTCATCCTTCTAGCTGAAATACTAGATTTGGACGCTCCTCATCAATTAAAGGATACACATAATCGATAAAATCCTGAGTAGGAACATGATTTTCAATATCCCAATAATGCTGCGAGAAATTTTTCTCTAACCCTGCTAAATCATGCAAATTCATCCACTTAAATGTAGATAGATAGGAGTCACTAGATACTCTCTCAATGCTCACCATGCCACCGGAATATCCTAACAAGGCGAAATCAATTGCTTTTTCCCCTACACAATGTGCTTCAACAAAATCAATTCTTGAAGTTAACCCCGGAGTGATTCGAAATAATTGATTAGGTACTGTAACCCTCGCCTCCACACCTAGATTGATATGAATGTGTTGTGCTAATTGGGAACTAACCCCAGCCCTATTTCCTCTAATAGAATCGTTCTTTACTAAACTATTTTCTGGTAAATTTTTTACTTTTAAATGATCTGGGATCACAACTAAAATACTTCTTTGTTTATCGAATAAAGCGCTTTCAACTTCTGATAAAAAGCTATCTCCGTCTACAGGATATTCTGGTAAATAAACCAGGTCGGGAAAATCGGACTCTTTATGTTTAAATAGTGCACTTGTTGCAGGTAACCAGCCTTTATTTCCCCCCATCACTTCTATCATTTCCACTCTCGGTTTTATTTTTAAGGAAGTTATATCTCTAGCAATTAGTTGAATAGAATGGGATAAAAATTTAGCTGCACTTCCATACCCAGGGCAATGGTCTGTTCCCATTAAATCATTATCAATTGTTTTTGGAATGTGCACAAAGTGTATATCTTTCCCCATTGACTGAGCATAACGATGTAAAGCCAATACTGTTCTAGAAGACCCGTTACCTCCGATATAACAAAAGATGTTAATATTTCTTTTCTCTAAATGGTTGATGATTGTGCCATATTCTTCTTCTGCTAATGGGTATCTGGATGTACCAAGGATTGCGCCTGGTTGTTTCGCTGCCTTACGAAGCCCAGGTAGTTTATCATTCAACTTAATCAGCTTTCCATTAAGAATCCCTTCAACACCAAAAGGAGTTCCGTAAATCGTTTCGATATTTTCTTTTCGTAAAGCTTGCTCTACCAATCCTAATAACGAAGCATTAATAACCGAGGTAGGGCCACCAGACTGTCCTACCAACACATTGAATTTTCTCATGTGCCACCTCCTAACTTGGCAAGCAATACGTTGCACTTATTTTCTAATTGAGTTTTTACTACCGGGTCTATTCCATCATCTGTAATGATCGTATGTTCTTCCCTAATCGGAGAAATTCGAATGGTGCTGATCTTTCCTACTTTAGATGAATCTAGTAACCAATAAATTTGTTTACCAGATTCGAGTAATTGTTGTTTCACCTGGGCTTCTAAAATATCGTTTCCAGAAAAACCTTTCTCAATTGATAATGCACTTATTCCTAAAAACACTTTGTCAGCATAAATTTGCATTAACATCCTATCCATAAAAGGATTAATTAATGTAGTCGTTCTAGATCTGAAAGCTCCACCAGATAATATCGTATTAATTCCTTCAATGCCTTCTAACTCTTCGGCTATATTAACAGCGGTTACAACTGCTGTTATCCCACTTTTCCCTTTAAGTTGCTTTGCAAATTCCAGTGCTGTGGAACCTGCATCTATTAAGATCGTGTCATCCTCATGGACTAGAGAAGCGGCTAATTTACCAATAGTCACTTTCTTTTCTTGGTTTACAGCAGCTTGTTTTTGAAATCTAGAATTAAGAAAATTAGTATTTTTTTCGATTTTTTCGTCATCAAGCCACTTGGCTCCACCACGAATGCGAACAATTTGATTATTGTGATCTAGAAGGTCTAAGTCTCTTCTAACAGTGATTTCGGAAACTTGAAGTAATTCAGCAAGGTCAGGAATACTAATTTTATGTTTTTGTTTTAGCAATTCTAGTATCTCTTCTCTACGTTCATTTACCTGCATGTTTTTCTCTCCCCTAATAGGATGTTTGATAAAAGGTATGATAAAAAATGTTAAAAAATGATCTTTTTTAAAAAAACTTATCATTCTTTTTACATGTACAAGTGAAACTCCTTATAGGTTAGTAACAAAAGAATATGTATTGTCACTAACCTATCCATTACAACCTCCAATATCATGGTGGCGTTTACTAAGTGATTATTTATTGAATAATTTTGATAACTTTTATGAATGATTTATCATTTTTTTTCATTATATAAAGCAAGGAGGGATACTATGGGATTGGTTTCTATGAAAGAAATGTTAGAAAGTGCAAAAAAAGGGAAGTATGCTGTTGGGCAATTTAATATTATGACTCTTGAATTTGCAGATACAATTGCCGCGGTCGCAGAGGATATGCAATCACCCCTCATTTTTGGAGCAGGTGAACCGACGATACGTTACATCGGTATCGAGGAATTAGTTGCTATTGCCAGAATTGCTGCAGAAAAAGTAAGCGTTCCAGTCGCGCTTCATTTAGATCATGGAAGCAGTTTTGAGGTTGCCATGCAATGTATTCGTGCTGGATTTAGTTCTGTCATGTTCGATGGTTCTAAATACGGATTGGAAGAAAATATTCAACTCACAAAGAAAGTTGTGGAAGTAGCACATGCTGTAGGTGTTACAGTAGAGGGTGAATTAGGTACCATAGGTGGTACTGAAGATGACATCGAGGTTGCAGATGAAAATGCTTTACTAGCAGATCCAGATGAGGCGATCCTTTTCTGGCAAGAAACAAAGGTAGATGCCCTAGCAATTGCGGTCGGAACCGCTCACGGTCTCTACAAAAAAGAGCCCAAAATCAACTTTGATACCATACAAAAGGTTGCTAATTCAATTGAAGCTCCTGTCGTTTTACATGGTGGCTCAGGAGTTCCCGACCAACAAATTGAAGAAGCAATAAAAAGAGGAATTGGTAAGATTAATGTAAACACAGAAAACTGTGTAGCCTATACAAAAGCTGTTCGAAATTTCCTTGAAGCAGACAAACATACAACAGACCCTAGAGCTTACCAGCGAATTGGACGGGAAGCCATGCAAGCTGTTGTAAGAGATAAGATTCAGCTTTTTGGTAGTAACGGGAAAGCATAGTTCATTAGTTGAAAAGTAAGTATGACTGTAAACTATGTAGGCGTTATAAGATATTTTCCTTATGGTCAATGTCTTGGTTTATTATAATACTTATCAATTTATACACCTGATTTTTAAACAACCTTCTATTATTAATCCAACCTGTCCACCGGTTTTTAAGACCTATTTGTATATTTCAAAAATAGTACTTCTTAATCAATACGATTAATTAAAATCTGATTATCCTGATCAAAAAAAGTGCCATAAAAGATGCCTAACCTTTGTAGGCTAAAGCTCTAGCCTATCATTGAATGAGCAAACTCATAAAGAATGAACTAATAAAAGAAAGGATTTTGTCGACCAGTATCTGTAAAGCTGATAAAAGAACTTACAAAATAAGGATGTTTTCGAAAACTTTGTTGCTTGTTTAACAAAATTACAAAAAAACGGGTTTTATAATAGAGTTAGTGAATAATAGAAGAAAATTACGAATTAATAATTTGAAAAGCAGCACCCATTAATTAGATGCTGCCTGCTAATTTTGTTAAATTAATAATCTATCTCAACAAATTCCAGATGATTATTTTCAATGTACTTGTTTATATTGCTAATTGTTAGTGATGAAGTTTTATAAAACATGTCATGAAGTGATTTGATAGATGCGTAGAGTTCTTTATTCAATTCTAGTTCTTCACGTCTAACAGTAAAGCCCTCTATAGTAACTGGGTGATTATGTCGTTTTAGTTCTAGTTCAACCTTTTCAAGGAGTAAAAGCATTGATTCATCTTGGAAATAATTTATGCCAACTTTAAGTGCAGACCAACTTTTAGGTTGAGCCATAAAATATGCACTCCACCAATAAAATTCGTTAATTGATTTACTTACATGAATATAATACGCATAAAACATAAATAATGCTCGTTGACCTTCGGTTAGTTGCTCGTAAAAGTGTTCTTGAATCTGAGAATTACTAAATGTAGTTTTTTCTGTAATCCTGCTTTTATAAATATTAATAAGTGGTTCAAAACATCCTTTACTAAGGTCAGCACTTGTTAATAAATCAAAATCTTTCCTTTTCATTTTTACTAGCATAATCAATCACTCCTTAACCAAAATAATACAACATTTGGAAATTGAGTGTAAACCGTATGTTGTCTAAGTAACAGTTCTTCAAAAAATATTTACTAAAAACATCGAAGACCTATTGTGTTTTTTTTACTAGGTATTTTTCATATCCAAAAGCAACAATCATTGCGAAAAGAGCCAAAAATAAAGAAAGGCAGATCATCCGCCTTTCTTCACTTTTTATGCAACTCAATCCATTCCTTAACCAATCACTTCGGTGCCGAACGTAAATAGGCTTCTTGAATGAGATCGTTCAATTCATCCCAATCTTCCCCAATTGGATTTTGGATCGATATCCAGACGTGATGCCCGATATATGGGTTTTTATAAAAGTGCTCTTTCTGTAGTAATATTTGTTGAGTTTCCTTGTCCGACTTAAATGACAGGTTGAAGCCTTTATCGCTTTCACCTGATATTACGAATGATTTTCCATTTGTTGCTATAAAAACCCTTTGAATTAAAATACATCCTTCTATTCTCCATCAATTAAATTAGCAGCATTTAAATAACCATGTCCTTGAACATTAGGTGGTTGTCCCATATCTTCGCATGCATTTATAAGAAGTTGTTTTACTTGGTCAGGGGTTAGATTTGGTTGATTTTGAAGTAGTTGTGCAACTACACCAGCACATATTGGTGTGGCCATTGAGGTACCTGATAAAGAAACATAGTTTGTATCAACACGTGCGCCTGAATTCGATTTGTCTAGGAAAGATCCTGGGGATCGCAAGGAAACTATATTTACACCTGGTGTAACAAGGTCAGGCTTTACTAATCCATCAATTGTAGGGCCACGGCTTGAAAAATCAGCCACCATATCATCAGAACGATCGACCGTATTTTTATCATCTGCTGCTCCAACTGTAATAACCTTAGGACTTATTCCCGGACTTGCAATCGTTCCTTCATCTGGACCAGAATTACCAGCTGCTACACAAACAACCATTCCTGAATCCCAAGCACTTTCAACAGCTCTTACAACGGGATCATCTTCTGCAGGTTGCGTTGCGTTAGATCCAAGTGATAAAGAAAGGATGTTGATATTTAACTGTGATTGATTTTGAATGCACCAATCCACACCGGATATTACAGTAGAAAGTGAACCAGATCCCATTTTATCTAGAACTTTTACCCCAACTAAATTTGCCTCAGGTGCTGGCCCTTGATATTTTCCATTTGATGCAGAACCATTACTTGCTGCATCTCCTGCACAATGGGTACCATGTCCATTATCATCGTATGGAGCAGTTCTGTTATTTACAAAATCCTTAAAGCCCTTAATCCTTCCTTGTAAATCCTGGTGAGGATGAATACCTGTATCGATAACCGCAATTGTTACATCTTTTCCTGTTAAGCCATTATCTTGCAATTGATCTGAATGAATTGCTGGAGTTGCAACATCTAGTAATGTAGTCACTTTTCGATCATAATAGATCTTTTTGATATGGGAGCAGTTTTCTAGCAAGTACTCGATTTTTTCTAATGATAGTTTAGTAGAACAACAAGAGATGGATGGAAACTCATTAAGCGTTCGACTTTTTTTCTTTACTTCATTTAAACCAAGATAAAAACAATCTTGCTCAAACTCAATAATTAATGGTAAGCTCTTTGTCTTTTTTCTTATATAATCTAAGGGACGATGTAAGAAACAAGGAACCGAACGAAAAGGGTAATAACTTTGAACTAGCTGTTGTCTCATGGCTTTATCAAGTTTATTTCCCATCCGTCTAACCAACTGAATCATGGTAAAACCTAACATTAGTATATCATTCCTTTTCTAGTATTTTGGTAATAAGATATATTACGTAAATTCTAGAAAAAGGAGTGATGAAATCGTACAAAAACTAGTAAAATAGGCAATATACTAAAAAAAGAGATAGAGTTTAAGACTTGATATCTTGAAGTACTTTCTCTAAATTTTGCATAGTTGCCTTAATATTTCTTTCGTAGATACTCAATATACCTTGCCCATAATTATCTCCTGGAACAGCCCATTTTCCATTTAAGGCAACCCAAGTATTGGCAGATCCTCTATTAACTAGATTAAACCGAGGATCAACAAGAGGGTATTTATCTGGCAATGGTTTAGTAGACGCATAAGCAAAGAGATGTTGTAGATGTGCAAGCACACCTTCACTTGGAGTATCAAAACTTGCTCCCGGATTATCTGGTCCTGTTGCTCCTAAACCGCAAAAGTTGTTTTGTTCAGCTTTTACAACACCAGTAAATCTAAGGAAATCTGTTTCATGCATTGCTTGGGCAAAGGCAATATCCCCTCTAATTCCATAATATTCTCCAAAAGAGAAATAATAATTACCTAACTCTAAAGCATCTGTATTAATTTGTTTCACGAATTGATTCATATGTTTAGGAGAAATAAATGTTGGACCTAAAATAGCATATCCTGAATTCTCCTCGTCATTAGAATTTGTTTCTTGAACAATAAAAGCATCTTCAATTCCTGCCTTTTTAACTTCTTCTATACGTTTTTCGGCATTGTCTCGATTTGAAAAGGCACCAGCTTGTATACGATACCGTGTTTCACCAGACACAGTATCGATATCAATAAAGGATTCTATACCTTTACCACGAAGGTAATCTACACGTTTTTCCGCATTTTCTCTAGACTTGAACGATCCTACAATGATCTTGTAAACTATTTCGGAATCATCAGTTGTTTTACGCTGGAGGTTAAACGCTTTTGCAATCCCATTTACATGACCTTGGGCAACTTTTTGTCGCCATGAAGAGTCTCTCATTAATGCAGCATCTTGACTGTTATCTATAAACCCATTTTCAGTTAACAGTGCTGGCATAGCTGTTTCTCGTAAAACGTGAAAATTTGCTTTTTTTTGGCCGCGATCCTGCAGCTGATTGACTCTTATAACTTCCGTATGAATGATATCTTGATATTTTGCTGTAGTAGAAGTATCTGATAAGCTACTGTGAATAAAGTCTTCATACCCCTTTGCCGATCCGTTAAAGGAATTACAATGAATGGACAAAAAATAGTCTGCACCCCAAGAATTAGCCTCGTTTGTTCGTTGACTTAAACTTTTAGAGGTATCACTTGTACGACTCATCCTCACTTCAACGTTTTGATAATTATTTGTTAAAATTGTTCGTATTTTAAAAGCAATATCTAAAACAATATCTTTTTCTTTCAACGCATTGCCCACCGCGCCTGAATCAGATCCACCATGACCTGGATCTAAATACAATTTCATCAAATTCACCTCGATATGATAATTTACTTATTTCATATATATATTATGAGAAATTGGGAAATTTGAAATGGATAGACGCTCATAGACAATTAATATCGATCACACGGTATTGACTCAAAATTAAAATAACTTATCATATCTTTATTAATTTTGATAACAGTCAAGGTCTTTACTAGAACCCGGTAAGAGGAGAAATCCTAACTCTATTAAACACGTAAAGCAAACAGACAGTGATACAGATCACTGGTTGGTTTCAAAGTAGAAGAATTTAATCCAACCTGTCCACCGGTTTTGAGACCTATTTGTTGAAATTCAAGAATATTACTTCTTAATCAAAGAGTTTAATTACAATCTGCTTATCCGGAACAAAAATAGTGCCATAAAAGATGCCTGACCCTCATAAGCTAACGCTTGGGGTCAGGCACTGAATATAGTTCATCATTATAGAGTATTTAAATCATTATCTATCTGAGCAAAAATCTAGATATTCCTAATTCACAAAATGCAAAGTTTCTATTTTGCGTTCTCGTCTGGTTGATGAATCCCAAATATATTTCCTTCCGTGTCAACATAGTATCCCTGCCACGCCATTCCAGGCAGAGCATATTTTGGCATTGCGACCTTGCCTCCATTATTCATAATCTTAGCTTCAATAGAATCGTAATCTTCCACCCCCATTGTACAAGCATAGCCATTTAAAGGCTGGTTTGGTTCTGGGGGTGGACCTTGACGTTGCATCAAAGCTCCATTAATTCCTGGCTCATTTGCATCGCCTGTCACAGCACCAAAATAAGACATTCCTGCATAATCAGACCAATCTTCAAATTTCCACCCAAATACCTCTCCATAAAACTTTTTAGCACGTTCCATGTCATCTACATGAACTTCGAAATGAATTAATCTTCCCATGATTTCATCCTCCTAATATTTTCATTCAAATTTAGATTTCATTTATTCTCTTCGTATGTATTTTCTTCCTAAATTTTCTTATTCCTTCTTCATTATGACAATAAATATAGAAATTTAATCCATTTTGAAACGGTGCTTTGTAAATGTGGTTTCATTCACATATTCAGGAGGTTGAAATCAATTTAATAGGGAAATCGAACTGAAGGAAAGATTTAACCAGTTTATTTCTTCAAAAGTTACATGTGAAAATATAGACTATTATTCGAGATTATCAGTCGAAGATTTTGTGGATATTAAAACCAAATTGAAAGATATAAATCATATTCTTACATATAAAATTTGACAATCCGTTTTATGGATTGGCTAAGTGAGCATTTTCCTGACGTAAAGAATAATTATCATGTTTACCAGGAACAACTATCCAAACTCAATTGACTTTTGATAAGGTATATATTGTATTTATAAAATAATTATTACAGTCTTTAATTTTTTCGGTCTATTTTGATAGTAACGAGGGCTTATCTACAAAATGATATTCACCCGATTTAATTTACACGATTAAAGAGTTAATCATTCGATCAACTTTTTTTAGTACATATTT
Source organism: Metabacillus bambusae (assembly GCF_017497975.1). Taxonomy (GTDB): domain Bacteria; phylum Bacillota; class Bacilli; order Bacillales; family Bacillaceae; genus Metabacillus; species Metabacillus bambusae. Next base: position 13,483 of record NZ_JAGDEL010000039.1, read on the forward strand.
ATTGGTTACTAGTGGCTCCTAATAGTGATTATCTTTCTGTATTAGTATTAACTTCTTTACTTCCTTCCCTCTTTTTCGTTCTTTTTTAAAATATCAATCTTTATATTTAAAATTTACCTTGGCTTCTCGTCATTGGTTCGTTTAAACAATTATTTCAGCCTAATTACCCATTTCCCTTATAGAATTTTTATTTTCATCGTGAAGATCATACTATTTTCTTCCAATTACCTTATTACATACCAATGGTATCAGCTAAAATAGGAATGACACTGCTAGGAATGCGATCATTTGGTAAAACAGCATATATAGTCAAAAAACAAGGTGTTAAATGAACAACTTATGATGAAGGATTTAAAGTTCAAAACGAAATGTAGGATTAATGAGAGGAATTATAGGAATATATATATACCAGTCGACCTTTAGGAATTGCGATTACAGAAGGAGAAAATGCATTATCAATATTTATTCAAATGCATCTACAACAAAAGTTGTTTGTGATGAAGCAATTGATGTTGGATTGGGTGCTGTTTCATTATGAAGTATAGTCACCCTATGGACATTTAGTTATCAAATTAAAAATTTTAGTAGTATATCTAATGGAGGCTTTACCAATGCTCAATAAATACAAATAAGAAACGAAGCAGTTTGCCAATACACATTTTAGAAGGTTTAGAACCAGACATAGGGCTTTATTCAAAATACTCGATTTTATTTTGATTCCAGTTATTTATTTATACTTTTAGATATCCAATACTATTCTATTCAATTCTTTTACCTCTTGCTGGAATAAACATATGGGCTATACCTTTTTTACTAATCAAGAATTCGGATAATACACAAATGGAGTCCCTTCTCTACTTTGGTTTTTTAGGGTTATTTGGATCTTTCTTATTATTTTTTGTTTTTATGGTATCTCATTTTTTCGTTGGTATAACATCCCCGATATATTTTCTTACTTTATTTTTACACTATTTGTTTTCACTATTTCTTTTTATTATGAGGGAACATAAAAAATATTCATCACTTGAAATCCATAAGGTAAGATTCCCCTATTGGCATGGATTTGTAGCATATATTACACCAGGGATCATTTTTGTGCTCGCTAAATTAATAATGGGTCCTTACCCACTGTTCCCACTTGGTATTTTTTTTCATTCGTTTTTTGTTGGACATTTTCTACATTTTTTATTTTCTTTATGGCTAAATCTTTTCATAAATATTTCTTCATTAAACGAAACATCTATCATGTAAGATTTGCAAATAAAGATCTGAATCGGAAGTTTAGAAAACTTTAACAAATGGAACAACAAGTAAATATAGAAAATGGCTCATTTCTAAGAAATTGTTGCTTTTAAAACGAAAACTATTTATGGTTGATTGGAGCGGAAATCAACCACAGGCATTACTTGGTAATTAGCAACAAAGTTTGCGAAAACAGCCTAGAAAAAAGGAAACCTTTCTTCTAGATACTTGCCTATCCACAAATATCATAAATAACTATCCTATATTAATTTTCACAAAACCATCTCAACTTGATATTGGTTTAATCTCAAATTGAGATATATAATAAATGTAAGAAGACAAGGAATATTTAAATTGTTTCCAATATTTAAGGAGGATTTAATATGAGCCAATTAGCGAGAGAATCCAAAGTGAAGGATTTATTAGCTAAACAAAAATTCAATGAAAAAGAGATATCAGAGATGACAGATCCACAGATTGAATATTACCACTGGCTCTATTTTGAAGATTCTGTTTACGATCTTATGTAATTTTAAAATTAATGAGTTAATTATAAAAAACCTAAAAAATAAACAACTGCTCAGAAATAGCTCTGAGCAGTTGTTTTATTTTTCCCTTTAAAGCTCTACAGTATAGTACTTGAGTAACCTTATAATGTCCAACTTCCTGTCTAAAGTGCCGACTGTACGGTTCCAATACCAAGCTTCTCATTTTGAGAGGTAAAGTTTTTTACATATTACTATATTTGCTGCGCAAGGAACATCCTAAAACAAGAATAATAAAATGTCATATAAATAAATTCTACTCTCATACAAATATTCTTATTTCATATAGCGATATTCCATTAGACTATTCAAAATAGAAATTTCTTGTATTAATTCCTCACCAACATTCGTTTCTAGAACCTTTTTTCTCTCTAGTTCTTTATCCACCAATCTTTTTACTGATAAAACATCCGTTCCATTTAGTAGAACATCTTCTTTTGAATTAAAATGTTTATGTGCAACAAGCTGCATACCGTAGGAATTATATAATAAAGTGTATCCAGCAATCCCTGTTGTTGAATGATAAGCCTTTGAAAAGCCTCCATCAATGACAATTATCTTTCCATTTGCTTTGATTGGATTTTCTCCTTCAATTTCTTTCACTGGTGTATGGCCGTTTATTATATGACCTTGATCAGGATTAAGATCAAACTCTGTTAGGATATTGCGGCAAACCTCATCATTTTCACGTAAATAATAGTATGGGTTTTTTTTCTCTTTATGGGTTGCCTTATCCTTAATGAAATACCTTTCAAAGGTTGTCATTTCTCTTTTTCCAAATAGTGATGAATATTCTCCTGTCCATAAATACCAAACCATATCTGTTGCAAGATCATCTGTCTCTTCAGGATGCGCAAAAGAATATCGTAAATAATGTTCAAAAACATCAAGTAATTCACGACCTGCATAGGTTTTATTTTCGATGACCATTTTTTCCATATTTCCTTCTTCATCTAGAGGAATACAGCCGTGTATTAATAGGTTTCCATTATATTTCAAATAAAGACTGCCTTTTTTCATCAGAAAATTCATATGTCTAGCAAGCTTTTCCGAGTGCTGAACTGAAAATAAAAGCTTGTCCATTACTTGCTTTTCTTCCTCTAATAATTGATCAGGTTGCTCTGGATTAACCGTTGCAAAACAAGTATTTTCTAATGGATATGTTTTCCCATGTATCGTGATTTCACTATTGTCATAATCAATTTTCTCAAGCAATAGCCTTTCAGCCATATTAAAGGTCTGGCGCCTTTTAATAATTGGACTTTCAAGCTTGAACTGAATCATCGCAATCGCTTGATGAATTTTTGTGATTTGTAATTGTTCTTCCTCTGAAATTTTAACATCTGATTGGATTTTAGGTCTAAATACTGGGTTGTCTCCATAGTACTTCTCCGCTAAATTAAGAAGTGGTCGTAGATTGATGCCATACACATCTTCAATAATATCCAAATTATTGTAACGAGCACAGATCCGAAGAATATTCGCGAGACAAACCTTTGACCCAGCAAAAGCACCTATCCATAGGACATCATGGTTCCCCCACTGAATATCGACAGAATGATAATTGATAAGAGCTTCCATAATTTTATCAGGTTCAGGACCTCGATCATAAATATCCCCCACGACATGAAGATGGTCAACAACCAATCTCTGAGTCGTATAAGCAAGACCTATAATGAGCTTATCAGCTTGTCCGAGAGAAATAATTTGCTGAACAATTTTTGAATAATAAGGTTCCTTAAAATTCGTGAATTCATCCGTTTTGTATAGTAGCTCCTCAATAATATAAACAAACTGATTAGGCAATGCTTTCCGTAATTTCGAACGTGTATATTTGGAGGATGCATAAGAAATTAGCTTAATCATACGCTCAATAATTACTGTGTACCATTGATGTAATTCTCTTTCATTGTCAAAATTATTTTTAAGTAACTGAATTTTTTCTTCTGGATAATAAACTAATGTTGCAAATTCTTTAATTTCTTTTTCAGTTAATACCTTTTTATAAATGTCCTCAATTTTCTCTTTTACCTTCCCCGATCCATTTCTCAGCACATGTTGAAAGGCTTGATACTCCCCATGTAGATCACTGACAAAATGTTCTGTCCCCTTTGGTAGATTAAGAATGGCTTCAAGATTAATAATTTCGGTTACCACTTTTTCTTCACTATCATAGATTTGTGCCAGTAAATCAAGGTGTTTTGTATTCAACATTCTGTATCCCCTTTCAGAGTTTATTTATATTATACAACTAATAGCTTGGATTTATATACTTATATTATAAGAGAAAACTAAAAATTTCATTATTTTGTGGTGCCTGTCACTCCCCGAAGATTGATAGATTTTGTCGAAGAAGACTAATATAGAAATAAACCATTGCAGTAAATAAAGAGTGCAAAAAAGTAGCCCCCCCACACTTACTGAATAGATAGGGCTACTTTTTTTGTTTTGTTAAGGCATTACAAAACAAGCTATAACTGATTAAGGCTACACTGTTTCCTTACTTGAATTCCAAGCTGTTAGAATTATTTGTCAACTTTAGCCAATATAACATTGGCTGCTACTACTGCGCCGCCAGCATTTCTGAAGTTTTCAGAAAGTTTTTGTACATTATCCAGATATGTTGGATCCACTAACACATCAGCTACTGCTTTTGCCAAATATTTCGGCCTGTTTCCTTTTAGTTTTATTCCTGAGCCAAGTTCAGATACTCGATCAGCCACTACCCTTTCTTCGCTATGTAACGGAAATAAAACCATTGGAACTCCAAAATAAAGACTTTCATTCACACTATTCATTCCGCAATGTGTAATAAATACATCTGCCTTCTGTAATATTGCGATCTGGTCTACGTAGCTTTTAACTGTAAAATTCTCTGGTATACGGCCAAGAGAGGCAATATCTGTTTTCTCACCGACCGACATTATAATGTCATAACTACTATCTGCAAATGCTTTGATGCAATTTTGGTAAAAATCCTTATTCTGATTGAGTACAGTTCCTAATGAAATGAAGATAATTTTTCTACATTTTCTTTCATTGAGTACCTGAGGAGACTGCCGGATCGAGGGACCAACAAAGGAATATCTGTCGGAAAAAGTTCCGGCCATAGGTTGGAATTCTATCGACGTATAAACAATGGTGTCCGTTTCATTATCATTTTGAATAATCGACATGAAACTGTCTACTTCATACCCATGGGATCGTAGCAAGTGCATTTTTTTGTTAATTCGTGGCATTCCAGTTATCAACCCCAGTATTTCTTTTATATTTCGTTTAATCAGTTTTGCAGTATACTGATTAAATGCGAAGGTTGTAGTAGAACATATGTACGGGATCCCTAATTTCTTTGCAAATAATTTACCCCAAAAGCATAAGGAATCGGATACAATGCAATCCGGCTGAAATTCTCTTAATTCCTCACATACCTTTTCCTCTAAGGCAATTGTCGTATCTACAATCATTTCAATCAATGCCGCAAAATCCTTTCCAACTTTGCGGTTCAATTCCTGTTGTGACATCAGGGGTAAGAACTCATCACAAGGATTAAATTTAGCACCGAGGCCTTCTATTTTTTCTTTAAATTCCAAAAAGGAGTAGTACCATACGTCATGCCCTCTGCTTATTAACTCGGATACCACTGGAAGTGTCGGATTTGTATGTCCATGTGCTGGGATCGAAAAGAATACAATTTTACTCATTCTGTCTCCTCTTCTGCCGATTCGGCCTTACGGATCATATCTGCAAACTCTAGAAAACTATCACTCTTTAAGACTGCAATTCCTTTTGTAACATCTTCCCCCAATACAACAAGCTTATCACCCGCATGAATCTGATACATTTCCCGTGCCTGTTTTGGAATTACAATTTGCCCCCGCTCGCCTACCTTCACAACACCAAAGAACTGTTTCCCCTTAGGACCAAGCTGCTCTACTTCTTCTTCACTCAAATTACCGGATAATTGTTCCAATGTTACCTGAAAGATATTGGCTAGCATTTTACATTTATTTATATCTGGCAACGCCTCTTCGTTTTCCCACTTTGCTACGGTCTGACGTGATACAACTAACCTTTCAGCTAATATTTCCTGACTCATTTTGTTCTTTTTACGCAAAACACGTATATTCATACCAATCATATCTTCATCTCCTATATGGTTAAATATATATAAGACATAGTCTAAAGTCTATCAACAGTCCGCAACATTTTATGTTAAAAATTGTGGCAAAGTATAATACCACGTAATTTCTTATCTATTTCTTTGTGTGCATTATTCGAAACTCTGTCAAAAAAACATAAAAAGAGCTTTTTAACCTAAAAAAGTCGATTCTCTTTACGATAAGGAATCGATTTTATATTTGTTTTGTTTTCTTAAAGGCCACTTTTCTTAAAGAGCTAAAGATAAAATGTTGATACAGTTATGTAAGCTAATGACATTAAAATTAGCAGGAAAACAATTGATGCGTAAAGTAAAACCTTTGACTTTTTATCCATTAATACACCATTGTTTAAGGAGATAGAAAATCCTAATAATAAACCTCCTAAAACCGTTATTACACCAAACAACGGATCAATAGTGCTTCCCAACCATATTCCTACCATAAAAAGCATTAAAGCAAATATCTGATTAATCATCATATTTACAGTCACTTTGATTTGAAGGACCAGCACATTTTAAAATTAAGGATCCAGATGGTAATCTCATTCTTGTAGATCAACACAGATGAAATAACCAAAGTAACTGTACAAGTAAATACGTACAACTTTTGCAAATATGGGTTGGTAAAAAAGCAAGGGACCGGTTCTTCAACTTCCAAATTAGAAGCAAGAGAACCGGCCCCACGCATATTTTTCGTTTTCTGTATTTATTTAATGTCATTACAACAAAATGCGTTACTCAGGTGGAAATTTCCTGATCTCTTGGTTTTAGCTAACGTTTAAAATACCTTTACCGTAGAGCAATCATTATTTTATTCCTAGTTAATACTTAAGTTTATTTTCATACCAGTACTGCACTCCGTATAATATATATGCTTTATAATGTATGTATAGAAAAAATTGAAAATTATTTAACCTATTTAAGCCTACTATTTTTAATTTTTTAAGAATGTTTATGATAGGAAAAGCAAACAGCCCGTCTGCAATAACATTAAGCAACACAAACTTTTTAAAGTTTCCATACGAATATTTAAGTATCCACATGGAAAGGGGCATATATGGACCGACACTAAAAGGGAGTTCATTTGTTAGAAATGATTTTCGCTTATCGTAAAAAATCCACCAGTTACGTTTTTGTCCAATCTTATGATTGATAATCTCTAGAAATACAATGACTATCCCAGCTAGTGAAAAACGTTTTAAATTATGTTTTCCTAAAAATAACAACGATAACCAAGGAACTACTATTAATAATACATTAAATACACTATGCCTTTTGGATAACATACGGATTTCACCTTAACCTTTTTTAATTTCATCTCTTTTTATAGTATCCGAATACACAATAAGTATTCTATTATTTTGAAATTACCATTAAAAATATAGTTGATGGAACGGAGATTGCATACTAATTTTCCATTATCTTATCAACTTTCACAGTGCTTATATATTCTTCCTTTAACATCCTTTTTGTAAATGGCTTCGAAAGAAATAAAAAAGAGGCCCCCCTTCTATCAAGTAGTCTGTTACTTAAAAATGAATTCTCCTATTTTAATAAAATATCTAACCAGATCTTTACTGCAGTTGTTACTATTAATAATGCTAAAATGACTTGCAATACTTTTGTGTTAAATTAACGTACGGCACAACGGTTTGGACCAATTTCCATTTCACGTTGTTTCTCTTCTTCAGGGTTGATTTTTCCCATGTTTGTTTCGCGAATTTCTCGATATGCATTTGGTTGTGGTGGTAGATTCTCTGTTACAAGTTTTCTAAATTCATTTTCGTCTTCAATGTTTAAACCATGATTTTTAGCAAACAGTGTACCTATTTTTTCTGACACACTTCCATTTTCATTTAATTCATCAATGATCATGAAGTGAGCTGGTAGAACAACTAGTTCTTCTGAAAGCTGTCTATAACGAGAGTATAGGCTTTCCCTTAAATCTGCTACCCAATCCTCAGCCATTCCAGCTAAATCTGGTCTTCCAATAGAATCGATGAATAAGATATCTCCTGAAAGTAGGAACTTTCCATCTACGACAAATGATGTCGATCCAATGGTGTGTCCTGGCGAGTATAATGCGTGAATATCAATAGCTGTTTGACCGATTGTTACGTTTTTTCCACCTTCTAAAGGCATGTAATCGAATATTACCTCTATCGCGTCCTTTGGTGGTAACCAGTATGTTGCATTTGCTTTTTCAGCAATGATTCTTCCTCCAGAAATGTGATCCGCATGAAGATGAGTATCAAATACATGTGTGATGGTTGCTTCAATTTCTTTCGCAAAGTCAAGATAGATGTCAGTCATGCGAGTCGCATCAATAATTGCAGCTTCACCGTTTGACACAACCATGTAAGAAAGACAACCTTTCCCGATACGAACAAATTGATAAATTTCTCCTCCATTAGTTAAATCCCCAACCTTAACAGGCTCTAAATGTTCACTCCACAATTTCATACCACCTTGCAAGTAGGAAACTGTTAAGCCTTGTTCGGAAAGCATCTCTGCTACCATGACTGAAGAGCCTTCCTTTGCACATACAACCAAAATTTCTTGATCTTTAGGAAGCTTTTCTAAAATTCCTTCCACTCCATCTAGTAATTCAAAATACGGGATATTTAGATAATTAAAGTTCTCCCCTTCAATTTTCCATTCCTGAAAATCTCTTTCGTTACGTACATCTAGAATAAATAATTCTTCTTTATTAACTACTTTTTTCGTCACTTCTTTTGAAGTCATTGGTATTATAGCCACCTTCATTACCCCCCGTGGTATACATTTAGTTAAAAATGGTTATCCTTACTTGTTTTTTAATGCCAGCCAAATAATATTTGGATCTTAATTAACTACCTATTAATTTAAAGTACCCGTTCTTCCTGTCCACTCACTCATGCCTGGAACTACATTAATCACATGCTCAAAACCCTTTTTAGCTAATTTTTGAGAAGCAAGATCACTACGATTTCCTGTTCGACATACGACATAAATTTCATCATCTGTGTTTAATTCGTTTAGACGTTCTTCCAATTCATCTAACGGAATAGAAATAGCAATAGGAATATGGTTAAAGGCATATTCAGCCGATTCTCTTACATCTAGAACAATAATATTTTCATTAGCATCGAGCTTCTTTTCAAGTTCTTTATTGCTAGCTACAGTTGGATGCTTTCTTTCAATGAAATCATCATTTGATGATTTTCTAAGATAGTGTTTTAGGACATCTCCTTCTTCAATTGTCCCAAGATAATCATGACCAACAGTGTTCGCCCAAGCTTGAATGTCAGCTTTTGACCCTTTATCGGTTGCTTGTACTTCTAATACTTGACCAGCTTGGATATCATTCATTGCCTTTTTTGTTTTTACTATTGGCATTGGGCAAGTCAATCCTTTTGCATCTAATAAAAAATCTGCTTTTAATGATTTCATTTATTAAAACCTCCACCTTTTACCCATATGGGTATTTTATTTTCTAAAAATTTACTCCGTTTCGCCTTCCCATGCTAGCATCCCACCTGTCATATTAATCACAGTAAATCCGTGCGTTTCAAGGAATTGGGATGCATGACCACTTCTTCCTCCAGAACGACAAACCATAATATATTCATTCGACTTATCTAATTCATGCATACGGAATTCTAATAAGCCAAGTGGGATGTGAATAGCTCCAGGAATTTTTCCTGCTACTACTTCATCCACTTCTCTAACATCGACAATGTTTAATTTTTTTCCTTCATTAAATAAAGTTTCAACTTCCTTAGCTGTAAACTGTTTCATTTTATATCCTCCTTTTTATCTCCAGGCACTCATACCGCCTTTTACATTAGTCACTTTTGTAAAACCTAATTTTTTTAACAGCTTACTAGCCTTTTGACTTCTCATTCCACTTTGACACATAACAATTACTTCTTTGTCCTTTAACAGCTCCTTCTCTGCTTTTTGCGAAAGCTGATGGAGTGGAAGATTTTTAAAGCCTTTAATACTATTTCCCTTAAATTCCCCTGGAGTTCGGACATCAACAAATTGCTTACTCTTATCATTTAATTCTTTTTTTAAATCTGTTGTTGAAATTTGTCTAATACCTTTTGCTGGGATAATCCGATTTATAATAAAAAACATGAAAAGTGCAATCACAACATAATTTAGATAGTCCAAAATTAAATTCCTCCCTCACATAATGTAGATCTTCCTAACTGATTTAGATAAATAAGTTTACATTCCCATCTTGTGCATCAGCTAAATACGCAGCAACTCCTGCATAATCAACGTTATCTAAAAGTTCTTCTTTTTGAAGTCCAAGTAAATCCATTGTCATCGTGCATGCAACAAGCTTTACATCTTGTTCTTTTGCCATTTCGATTAAATCGGGAAGTGGTATGGCATTGTGCTTTTTCATCACATCTTTAATTATTTTGGGACCAAAACCTGCTAAATTCATTTTTGATAGCCCCATTTTATCTGCGCCTCTAGGCATCATTTTTCCAAACATTTTTTCCAAGAAACCTTTTTTCACTTGAATATTCTCATCTTTGCGCAAAGCATTTAATCCCCAGAATGTGTGGAAAATTGTTACTTCATGGTCATAGGTAGCTGCACCATTTGCAATAATATAAGCTGCCATAGCCTTATCATAATCACCACTAAATAATACAATTGTCGTTTTTTTCTTTTCTGTCATTGTTGTTCCTTCTCATTGGTATCATTACCCCTATGGGTATATTAGTGATTAAAAAATTTTTATCTTTTTTTTATCCAAAACTTAAGAACTTCATTTTCTTGTTCATGTTTTACTAGTTCATGCCCACCTGACTTAGCCCATGCAGTAAGGTCGTTCTTTGCACTTTTATCTGTAGTATGAATTTCTAACACTTGGCCTGATTCTAAATCATTTATTGCCTTCTTAGTTTTAACTATTGGCATAGGACATGCTAATCCTTTTGCATCTAACACTTTATTTATATTCATTATTTTATCTCTCCTTTTTTGTTTTACCATTACCCCTATGGGTATTATAATATATAAAATAAAAGAGGGTGTCAACCCTTTAATTTTATCTACTTTTAACAAGCAGATTTACAGCCTCTCTTACTAATTCTTCTGTGTTTTTTTCTCCACTTTCTTCAGCAAGACGAACACATTCTACTAAATTAGAACTAACCACAACCCCAATTGTCCGATCAATCGCTGTTCGTGCCGCAGATAACTGAGTAATAACATCTTTACAATCTTTCTTTTCTTCCATCATTCTTAAAATTCCTCTAAGCTGTCCTTCAATACGCTTTATTCTGTTTTTCATTTGGTCATTGTACTCCATCTTCTTACCTCCTTTTAACAAAATGTTTCTTTTTTTATGTGATTTTCCTTTAAAGTGTTTGATGCTGATCATTAAGCGTGTATCCATTACCTTTATACTTCTTTTATGAAATAAACGATTGATTATTATATATATCCTCATAAATTACGGGGCAAGGTAACTGACAAGACTTATGGTATACCTTGTAGGGTATTTTGTCAACACCAAAACATATTATAAAAAATCAACCCATGAACAATTATATTCATGAGCATTGGTTTAAAGCAAATAGTCAAACATCTTCAAACTTGGAATATATGCCTGGGAATAACAGAAGAGAGACAATTTATCAGCAATTCATGTGATTTACAATGTATTCCGCATCTTCCCCTACTCCTAAAAGTAGTGCAGAACCGCGTTTATGCTGCCAAGGTAAACCAAGGAAATACAATCCTTCAATTTGAGTGATACCCCTGCTATGTACTGGATTCCCTGTTTTATCAAGTGCTCGCGAGATATTAATCCATTCATAACTAGATTTAAAGCCTGTAGCCCAGATGACATTTTTGACTTCAATTTTTTGCTGATCTTCAAATTGAAAAGTCTCTTGGTCACAAAGGATTGTTCTGGGATGTAGGATAATTCTCTGATCTCTGAGTAAATGCTTTAATTCATTTCCGAAGATAGGATCACCTTTACTGGTCTTATCCCCGTCAAGTAGACAATTAATAAAAGGTTCACTTATTAGGCAGCCTTAGCTCTATATTCAGTAGGGCTAAGGTTATTTAATTTTTTTTGAAAACGTTTATTGTTATAAAACTTAATA
>NZ_JAGDEL010000004.1 GCF_017497975.1 Metabacillus bambusae
AATATTTGTCGAGGGAGTTTACCAGCCTGATACTCATCCATAAATCTATTTTTAAAGGAATCTGTATAAGTAATGGATCGCTCGCTAACACGTTCTATATTCGGATTCTTTTGAAGTACTTTTATCTTTTTAGTTGAAAATGTTATTTTACTCATGTTGTCCCCTAATCCCCATTATCTTGAAATTAAAGTATATAAAAAAATACCTATAGATGAAACACTCTTTTATAAGTGTCCTATCTATAGGTACCATATTAAATCGATCATCTTTTTTACTTACATGAATTTTAAATGTGTCCTTTGAAACAGAATTCTCAGGTACTGGTACTCCTAAATCAACTATTACCTTTGTTACCGTTGCGCCCCAATCTTCAATCTCAATAACAGTTTGATATGAGGTTTGGTGCATTTTGTTGTCTTCTTTTGCATAGGCTCCCGAACTGAACAAAAAGGCAAAACTTGCTACTAACGTAAATGATAAGATGAATTTAGTGTGGTTACTTAGTAATTTTAACACCTTCTACTTCCTCCTTTTAATAGTTAATACGTTTACTTCCTTTCATTTTTAATGAAGTCGACAATGTTGTAAGCGCTTTTCTAGAGGTTATCTTATCCTATCTCTAATTCACTTTAAAGTTCTAAAAATATAACTGAAGTTCAAGAAATGTGATTTTGAAGGTTTTATATGTGAGGTTTTGATTTTAATACACTTTCCTTAAACCCTTACTATTGGAACTTTATTTACATAAAAAAAGAATCTTCTACCCAAAGAATAGGTTTAGAGATTCTTTTTAAACAATAGTTGTTTATGATAAACTTTTGTATTTGAAAATAAGTTTTGACAGAGTCTCAAAGGTAGATGCCTAATCTTTCTATTAAAACTCTTCAAGGTTTGAACTAATATATTTAGGTATTTAGTAATAAAATCTACTTAGAGCAAGAAAAGTTATGAACCCAATACAAACTCCCTCGGATGACGTCTCTTTAATTCAGGTACAGCATGACTTCTTCCCGTCTCAATAAGCCATTCTGTATAATCTTTAAGCGCACCTTTTGCATGATATGGCCCACCCTCTTTCATGACGGTTCTCATTGGGTCAATATCAGAAGGACTTGTTGCCATCATCTCATCATGCCATTCATTTAAATAATAAACCGCATCTCGGCATATGTCAGGTCTATCACTAGCAATATTATGTTGCTCATGAGGGTCTTCTATTAGATTAAATAACATCTCTTTGTCAAACAGATGATATCCGTCATGGTACGTTCGGACATATAGCCAATCGTCAAATCTTACACTACGTTGACACACATGTGCACATTGAGAGACGACCAAAAATTCTCTACCTGCCTTCTCCCCTCGTTGAATTGTTTTGGCAAAGCTCTGTCCATCCCAGTTTGGAGCAGGATCTTTTCCAACCATTTCCGCAATAGTAGGTAAAATATCAAGATGATAATGAAGCTCATTATCTACATGTCCTTTTTGACATCCAGGCCAGCGAATAATCATCGGAATATTACATGTTCCTTGATCTGCAGTTCCATGTTCTCCATATATACCAAGTTCGCCCATGTTCTCACCATGGTCAGCAGAAATAATGATTATGACCTCATCCATAACCCCTTGTTTCTCTAACAGATCAAAGATCATACCGATTTGATTATCCATATGTCGAACACCACAATCATAACCATCAATCATATTGCGCAACTCATCCATATCTTTAATTTCGCCTGGGTATCGTGGATAATCAGGACTTGTTTGGTTATTAAACATGTTTATTTCATTCACGCTATGTGGGCCCACTTTTTGCTTGTGTGTTTCAAGCACATCTTCGGTTAGCCACGATGGAAGAGGCTCGTTCTCGAATGGATTACCAAAGATCTCAGGTGCTCTATAAGGTGTATGTGGGTCCCAGTAGTTTACATAGAGCATCCAATTGTCAGCTTTACCGTTCTGATCAAGCCAATTTAATACGACTGGAGTAACTTCTTCACCGGATTCCATCCCACTTTTTCCAGTGTTATACATCTCATTGAACCCTGCATAAAATGTCCAAGCAGAATGACGCTCAGCAAACGGACTAACTAATGACGTTTTCATCCCTAAAGATCTAAAGAAGGCAGGAAAACTCTGTGTAGCAAGATTATCCTTAAATTGGCGATCTATTCCTTCATGACGCACATCAGCAGCAGTTCCCCCGTGACCTACAACCCCAGAATGAATTCCCAGCTTTCCTGTCATAAGGGCTGTACGTGACGGTAAACATGGAGCATCGGAAGTATAATAGTTTGTAAATCTTATTCCTTCATTCGCCATTCGATCAATGTTAGGTGAAGTGTTACGATGGTACCCATAGCAGCCCAAATGACTTGGAGTAGTTGAATCTAAATCTAAGAATAATACTCTCATTCTGTATATCTCTCCCTTTAACTTATATAGTTTTATCCTTTAACTGCTCCAGCAATTCCATCTACAAAATAACGTTGTAAGAATAGGAAAATAATAATAATTGGTACTAGAGCGATCGTTCCACCAGCAGCAATTCCTGTCCAATCAACAATATTCTCACCACGAAGAGTGTATAAACCAACTGCTAACGTTCTCAGTTCTGGTGTGCTAAGAGTTAATACCAATGGTAAGAGGAATGAATTCCATGTCCACACGAATTGCATAATGATAACACTTCCGATTATCGGTTTAGATAATGGCATAATGACGTGGATGAATGTTTGAAAGAAGTTACATCCATCGATTATTGATGCTTCCTCTAATTCCTTTGGTACAGCCCTAAAGAAACTAGCAAAAAGTAATACGAACAATACGTGTCCACCACCAGATTCTGCAAGGATGATTCCAAGTAGTGAATTCATTAGCCCCATTTCTTTTATTAATTGAAAGATGGGAATGATGGAAAACTCCAATGGAAAAAAGATACTAGCCCCAAGCACTGCCATAAACAATTTCTTTCCTGGGAAAGAATATCTACCAAGTGCATATCCACAAGTTGCAGTTATGAATAAAACAATAGCAATAACGGCTACTGTTATAATGACAGAATTGATGAAGTATCGATCGAAGTTTCCAGCATCCCATGCACGGGTAAAGTTCGACATATCGAAAGTAGATGGAATTAAGCTCAACCCTTTTGTGAAAAATTCAGAGTCACTTTTAAAGGCTGCTGAAACCATCCACAAAAAGGGATAAATCCAAACAAATAAAACAGCAACTAGTGTAGTGTGTGTAACGATTTTACCTACTTTGTTCACTTATTCCATCCCCTTTGCATTTTGTTTAAACGGACGTTTGATAATTGCTTGAGCAATACCGATGAATACAATCGTCAAAGTAAAGAAAATGGCAGCTGCTGATGCATAGCCTAATTGAGGGAGACCCATTTCACTTGAAAAGGCATAACGGTAAATATAAGTTGATACAACATCTGTCGAAAAAAATGGTCCTCCATCCGTCATCGTTTTGATTAAATCAAATACCTTTAATGAACCGGCTACATTTAATAAGAGAATAACAACTCCGATTGGAATAAGCTGTGGAAGCGTTATATAAAAGAACGTTTTTACATGCCCAGCACCATCTACCTTTGCGGCCTCATACAGTTCCTTAGGTATGCTTTGAAGTCCTGCTAACCAATAAATCATGTTCATCCCTAAATTCTTCCATACATAGATTAAGATGACGGTTGTCATGGCCATTTTTGCATCACTTAACCAGTTAATTGGCTGATCAATGAGGTTTAATTTTATTAATGCAAAATTCACAGCACCATCTGAACCCCAAATATACACCATGATGATCCCAACAATTGATGCAGTTGTGACAACAGGAATAAAGAAAAGAGTACGGTATACACTTGCATATCGAAGTTTAGGATTATTCAAGATAAGTGCAACGAACAATGCAAGAATAAGTAGTAAAGGAACAGCACCTACCATAAAAACAAAACTATTTTTGTAAGCATTCCAAAAGTGGGGATCTTTAATAACCTCTTTAAAGTTTTCAAGGCCCACAAACGCTACGTTAGAATTTAGTCCTGACCAGTCTAGCATTGAATAATACCAGTTAATTACAATCGGCCAACCTTGGAACAGTGCATAAAAAATTAGATTTGGCAAAATAAAGAGCCAGCACCACAAGTTCGTTTTTCTAGATAATGAACCCTTACGAACTTTTTTAACAGTTTTGGTCGAGAGTACTATATCTGTATTGTTCATATAATCCCTTCTTTCTTGTACAAAAGAAGGCGAGTATATCTTCCATTAAACCCGCCTTTATTTGCAATTATTTTAGTTCTGCATAATCCTCTTCTGTATAATTTTCCATCGGATCCCAATTCGCGAATTCAAAATCTGAACGTTCCGCTTCTACTCCTTTTTCACTTGCAGCAGAAAGTGCTTTGTCCCAGGCTGTTCCTAACTGTTCTGAGTACTTTCCTAATTCTCCTTCATAGTCAGATACAGCTCCGGCTACAACTCCACCAAGAATTTCACCCACATTAGGACTTACATCTTTAAATTCAGCAAACACTGCAGATGTATTTGGGTTTTTGACACTTGGATTAGGAATAACTCGACCAATCTCTTGAGAAATATCGTAGTATTTTTGTAGTTGCTCAACTGTGATATATTCTTCATTAATTCCCTTTACAATAGAGAATGCTCCTCCTTTTGTCGTTTGTTCCTGTTGAAAATAGTCTCCACCATAAAATTCCTTAAGATATAACGCGGCTTCTTCTGGATGTTCTGAAGTAGCTGATATTCCCATCCATGCTGCATTACTTATAATGGATAATGAACCTTTTCTTCCTGAGTCTGGAACTGGTGGGGCCATAACTCCATACTCTAAATCAGGATTATCCTTGTTCCAAACACCAATACACCATGCCCCTTGAACAATAAATCCTGCTTGCCCCTGTCCAAATAGCGCTCTTG
The DNA here is from genome assembly GCF_017497975.1 of Metabacillus bambusae. Classification (GTDB taxonomy): domain Bacteria; phylum Bacillota; class Bacilli; order Bacillales; family Bacillaceae; genus Metabacillus; species Metabacillus bambusae. Next base: position 4,953 of record NZ_JAGDEL010000004.1, read on the forward strand.
CTTCAGGTGCCGAAATATTCATTGTCTTCGGATGGAAGCTACCATCTTCCTTAATGCCTTTAAATAGTTTAAATAAATTAAGTACAGGTTCACTATCATACGTCGTTTCATTTGTTGCGAGGCTAATAGGTGAGTTAGCGTTTATCCCACTTCCTCCTAGTGATGACCAGTCTCTTACCGTCTCCAACCAGCGGTTACTTTGTTTCCCACCTTCAATTATTCCGTAATATTTACCTTCTCCAGTTTCTGTTATTTTCTCTGCAGCTTCTCTAAATTCTGAATAGGTTGTAGGTGGTTGCTCAGGATCTAAGCCTGCTTCTTTAAATAATTTTTTGTTATAAAATAGTAGACTACTAGGTACATAAGCAGTTTCTGGGATTGAATAGATTTCTCCATCAACCATTGTAACTCCATTTTGAAATGTACCTTCCACAAAGATATTTTTAAATTCATCATCTATATACGGATCAAGTGGCTGATACCATCCGTCCTTTACAAGAGTTGCTAATTTCATTCCACTAGGAACAGGGAATAAATCTGGAGCTTCTCCAGAGTTTACTGCTGTTAAAATAGTATTTTTATATTGATCAATTGTAAGTTGCGTATACTCCACTTGGATATTGGGGTATTTTCCCATAAACTTTTTATGGAATTCCTCACGTATATCTTTCGTACTGTCGCTCCAATCCATTACACGTAAGACTACTTTTCCATCATTTTCTCCCTCTTCTCCCCCTGCTTCTTCACTTGATGACACACAAGCTGTGAGTGAAAATACTAATAATGTACTTAATAGCAATATCAACCACTTTTTTCTCATCAATGTAATTCTCCCCTTTGATATTTTCTCCACAAGATAATGTAAGCGCTTAATATCTTGTTAATGCTAATTATAGATGGCTAGAAGGATCATGGTCCATGTATGATATTATGATTTCATGTATGATCTTTCAGAATATTCAATATAATGTTCCTAAACTCAAAACGTCTTTTTCTCTTACTGGTCACCTGTAATTTATTTAAGGGCAATTTTTTAATAAACGAGAGAAAAAGAGCTAAGCTACTCTTCTCCCCAAAAATGTAGAAAGTAATGACCATGTTTTTCACGTTTATCTTAAAGAGATGTTATTTAAATATACAAAGTGAGATGTATCTATTCCTTCTTGTTTTATTTGTAGAGTTTCACTTTTCACCTGTTCCTCTATTTTGCTTCGACTTGCACTGCAGCAAGTTTTTGGCATCTTTTCCATTGTCATTTTACCTCTGCATGCAAGAAAATAATAAGTGGTCAGTTAGTTAGCTACTATCTTATTTAATATTTACTTTTCTATTTCTTTGCTTAAGCAAAAAATACCTTAGTCTAGTAAAATACTAAACTAAGGTATAATAGCTTTATCATGAATTAAAATAAATTTTTCATCATCGCACGAGTAAACGCAATTCTTGCTTCATCTATTTCTTCTGGAAACTCACTAGGATGTTTTTGTTTCAATTCATTAAATTGTCGTTCTCTTCCAGTTTGAATGAGTCTTTCTCCATAGTTTTTAAGGAATCCCTTCGTATGATATGGTCCGCCTTCTTTCATAACCGTCCATAGTGGATCAACATCATCCCCACTTCTTACCATCATTTCATCATGCCATTCATTTAAGTAGTATGTCGCTTCCATACAGATCTCTTTGTGTTGATCAGCAAGGTTGTTTTCCTCTCTAGGATCTTCTGCCAGATTAAATAACATTTCTTTTTCAAATAAATGATAACCATCATGATACGTACGCATATATAACCAATCGCCAAAACGTACGCTGCGTTGAGCAACGTGAGCACATTGAGAAACTACGAGATAGTCACGTCCACAATCTTTTCCTTCTTTTAATACAGAGGCATAACTTCTTCCATCCCAATCTGGTGATGCTGGTAGCTCAAGCATTTCTGCTAATGTAACAGGCAGGTCTAAGTGATAATGTAATCCTTCGTCTACAATTCCTTGTTGCATACCTGGCCAAGAAATAATCATTGGAATACGACATGTTCCATCATCAGCTGTTCCATGTTCTCCATAAATTCCTAATTGCCCCATATTTTCTCCATGATCTGCTGAGATAATGATAATCGTGTCCTCAAAAATCCCTTTTTCTTCTAACAAGGCAAACAATTTTCCAACATGATCATCAAGGTAACGAATACCACAATCGTATCCATCTATCATAGCTCTTAAATCGTCCATATTTTTAATCTCACCAGGACTTCTTGGGAATTTTTCACTTTCGACATTCGTATACGTGTTTCCATTATGATCAATAACTAATTCATGCACAGTATGAGGACCTACAGCTTCTTTATGCTTTTCTAACGTTTCTTCGTTAGCCCATTCTGGCAGCGGCTCTTCAGCAAAAGGATTACCGAAACTCTCTGGAGCACGATAAGGCGTGTGTGCATCCCAGTAATTCACATAAAGGAGCCAATCATCTTTTTCAGCATTTCTCTCAATCCAATCTGTCACCACAGGAGAAACTTGTTCAGCTGATTCCATTCCAAACTTACCAGTGTTAATAATCTCGTTAAAACCAGCGTAAAAATTATATGTTGCATGGCGTTGTGGAAATGGACTTATTAATGTTGTGTTTAAACCTGCTCCTAATTGTAAGAAAGAAGGAAGCGATCCACCCACCGATAGTCTACCAAAAAGGTTACGATTAACTCCTTCAAGTTTCATATCCCCAGCTGTACCTCCATGGCCTACTAACCCATTTCGAATTCCAAATTGACCGGACATTAATGCAGTTCTAGAAGGTGCACATGGTGCATCTGAAGTATAGTAATTATTGAATCGTACTCCCTTTTCTGCAATTTTATCGATATTAGGTGACGTATTACGATGGTATCCATAACATCCTAAATGACGTGGGCTAACTGAATCTAAATCTAAAAATAATATTTTCATAAATAACTTCTCCTTTTCCCTTATTCTAGTTGTACGAGATTTTTTAAGTTTGATATGAAATAAGTTGACAACTTAGTTTTTTATAAAAAGCTATTTAATCATTACGCCTCTTTTGCAAGGGCTATATTTGAGTTATTTCTTTTATTTAAGTCTTCCACTACTTGACCATGAATCTTATCAAGTTTGTAGAATTGCAACAGAATGAGAACTAAGACAAAGCTGATGACAGGAAACCATATAAAACAAAATTCAATCGCTTTCAAAGTTTCCGTAGATTGTTGAGTTAAAGCTGGGTCATAGTTATATAGTGCTAATAACCAAGCTCCGGCAGCTCCTCCTACACCCATTCCAAATTTTGCTGCGAATGTTGAACCTGAATATAAAAGCCCCGTTGCCCGAACACCTGATTTCCACTCACCATAATCAATAGTGTCAGCAATAAGTGAGAATAATAAACTCGGAACGAAACCAAGTCCTAGTCCACCTATACCTACCCCGATCAACAATAATGGAATAGATATTGTGATTGAACTGAAATAAATGATAAGCGATCCTATAATTGACACGATAATTCCAAACTGCATTGTTTTCTTACCACCAAGTCTCTTTGTAACAAATGGAATTAACATTAAAGAAACAATCGTTAAATAGTTTAAGGCCATAACAACTGGAACGATCTCTTCCCTGCCAAAATTATATTTAAGGAAATAAACTGTCGTTTGATTACGAATAATAAATACAAAGAAGAAGGCGAGTTTTGCAATAAAAATAATTAACCATGGTATATTAAACGCTTTAATTCCTTCACGAAACGGAATATTCTTTTTGCTATTGTAGTACTCTCTTTCTCTTGTATTCTTAAATGTAGTTAAAAACATTGGGATAGAAAGAACACCAAATAAAGTCATAGTTAGTGCGAAACCCTTTTCATCATTACCATTTCCTAAAAAAGCTACTAAAGGTAAAGCAGCAACTGAAACAATCAAACCACCAATCTGTCCGAAAATCATTCGTATTGATGTAACTTCATGTCGTTCTAGTGGATTATTTGACATGCTAGGCAGCATCGCTGATAAAGGAATGTTTATAAATGTATAGATAAATCCAAATAAGATATAGCTGGAATAAGCAAATATTAATTTACCTTGTGTATTTAAATCTGGGGTTAAGAAGACCAAGACACCAATAACTGCAAATGGAATGGCTAACCAAAGAAAATATGGTCTACACTTCCCCCATTTCGTATTTGTGCGATCGATTATATATCCAGTAAGTAAATCAGAACCTGCATTAAGAAATTTACCTATTAAAAATAACGTACCAACAACTCCTGCACCAATACCATAAACATCCGTATAAAAATAAAGCAAATATGTTGAAACCATGACAAAAAGTAAATTAGATGCTGTATCGGCTAACCCATAACTAATTCTTTCTTTCCATGAAACTTGATCTACTTTAAACATAAGTAATCCTCCCATATTTGGCTAAGCTAAAAATCAAAGTGAAGTGATTGGTTACTTTGTAGGACAAAATATTAATTTATATCTTGCGCCACCACCTTTACATTTAGTTAAGTCCGTAAATTACACTCCATATAGTAGTCCAATTTACGACTCATTTAAGCGCTTTCGAATATCACAAAACAATTGTAAACATTAAGTTTTATACAATGTCTGTAAACGCTTAATCACCTTGTTGCTAACAAGTATACGGGTTATGTCGAATCATAGTCCATGTACTATTTATCGATTTCATGTATGATTTTTTACTACATTTTATTTTTCTATATTTCTACTTGGAGATATCGTGTATAGTAAATTTATAGAAAAATTAGCGTGTAAGGAGGTCTCCGTATCATTAACATAACTGGCGTTTTTTTTGATAATTTAATTCCGAATTGGCATACGCAAACAGAAAAAATTGATTACAATGTTTTTATTCTAATGGTAAAAGGGAAAGTCGCCTATTCAATAAATGGAGAACAGATTATTGCTGAAAAAGGAGATCTCGTATATATTCCATATGGGACTTTACGTGGTGGAGAGAATCATGAATCTGGTGAGCACCAAAAATACACAGTTGCGTTTACAATTCCAGAAAATGTCGCTTATACGTGTCCTTTTCCTATCAGTAAAAAATTCCATAAAATCAAAACAAGGAATCCCGAATATGTAAAGCATCGTTTTGAGAGGTTATTCGTCGATAGTAGAGGTGATAAGAAATTCCGATCCTATATATGTGTTGGAATACTACAGGAATTACTTGGAATGTTTGCACGGGAACTTGATAGCCCTTCAATCACTCCAAGCAAGATGAAATATACTTCTATCATTGAGAACTACTTGTTAGAAAATTACCGTAAAAACATTGAAATTGAGCAACTCGCAAAGTTAATTAACCGGTCACCAAGTTACACAATTTCGGTCTTTAAGGAACTAATGGGTCAATCTCCAATCAGATATATCCATCAACTAAGGATCATTGAAGCATGTAATCTCTTACTAAATACCGATATGACAATTGTCGCTATTTCTGATTATCTCGGATACTATGACCCTTCCTATTTTTCTCGTATGTTTAAAAAATTAACGGCAATGTCTCCAAAAGAATTTGCAATGTATGGACATCAGGTTGAGGTTTCTACTCTATTTTCGTAATAAAGGGCTGCAAAGATGTTTGGGGATATAGGCTTTATTCTTCATAGGGTGATTTGATGTTTTTCTTTATATGATTCAGTCCAAATAGTTGTTAACTTTACCAAAAATGAAAGCGTATAAATTCTTACGGATCATCTAAAAATCTTTGTTACTTTAAAAAAGGCTGCTAGGTTTGTGGCAGTTTACCATCAAAAGTAAAAAGCTTCAATCCCTTATATACCAAAAGATTGAAGCTTCACATTCTTATAATCGTATCATCATAAATCCCTGTTTCTTTAAGCGCTTCTATCAACAGACCAAACTGAAAATCCACACGTGAGCACATGCCATAATAGGTTGCTCAAATTTCTGTCCACCTGCTCCGAATCCACTTACTACAAGGTCTATTAATGGCATAAATCTAGTTAACGACTTAGAGAATAAGTATAGAAATCTTTTCTATACTTACTCCCTGCATTAGCTATTCATCATCTTCTCCTCACGATAAGCAGACGGAGAGATTCCATAGTAATTTTTGAACGACCGTGAAAACGAATAGACATCTGAATAATAAAGAGATAAGGCAATTTCTGTGATACTATTTGTATGATCAGCTAATAGTTGTGCAGCTCTTTCCATTACTTTTCGTTGGATATAGCTGTTTGGATTTATCCCTACTCTTTTCGTAAAAACGTTTGAGAAATGTGTTCGGTTAATACCCACGTAGTTTGCTACATCATTGACAGAGATTCCTTCGCTATAATACATATCAATAAAATCTTTGCCATTTTTAATCCAATCTTTCTCAATCACTGGCTTCGTTATATTTTTCCTTCTTATTTCTTCATACAGATTATCAAATAGCTCATAGATGAGGCTGATTTTTTTAAATTGTAGGTTTTCATCATAATGTTGAAATAACTTTATCAAATATGTTAAAGTGTTTCTACTTTTATCGGTTAGGATGTTGTGAATATAAGTGTGGTCCTCCGTTATGCCAAGCATATCTAGCATTGACAATGCTTGTCTACCATCAAAGGCAATCCAAACCATTTCTAGTGGATTCTTTGGATCTGTATAATACGAATGCGTATGATTAGCATACAAGCAAAAAAGATCTCCCGCTTGAATAGTATAGTGCTTACCTTCATCGATATAAGTTCCACTACCATTTATAATACAATGCATACTAAAATAAGGAATGAAGCGAGGACCAATATGATAGTTTTTTTTTGCTAGATTTTGTCCGGCTCGAATAATGTTTAAACCACCTGCATTCTCAATAAGAGTAGGTGTATAAAACCAATGTTCGGCATATTCATGTCCATATTCCTTCATACAAAGGATCATTCCTTTCAACACCTCAAAAAGCCTTAAATGTTACAATATTTCTGTACTATATTCTTATATTAACAGATCATACACTTTTAAAACAAACCAACAAAATGATAAATGACAATCAAACAAAATGACATTTAAATTTCTTTATTATGCTGTAAATTAGTATGTAATACAATGTTTGGCCAAACAAAGTATTATTTATTGAAAACGCTTTGAAAAAATAAAAGTGTTTTCAGTCAGGAGGTCACATAATGGATTATTCGAATTTAATTTTCACCTTAACTTCATGTGTTATTATCATGGTTCTAATTTCCATTTTCACTTACTTTAAATCACGTGGCGAGACGAAAGATTCTGAAGGTTATTTTCTAGCTGGTCGTGGCTTATCAGGTACATTTATTGCCGGATCTGTTTTATTAACAAACTTATCTGCTGAACAGTTAATTGGCCTTAACGGGCAAGCATATCGCTCTAACTTATCAAACATGGCGTGGGAAGTAACGGCTCCTGTAGCAATCGTCATTATGGCTTTATTTTTATTACCAAAATATTTAGGTGGTGCATTTACCACTTTGCCTGAATTTTTAAGTAAGCGCTTTGATACTGGTGTTCAACAAATGACAGCAGCATTATTTTTGCTAAGCTACATTTTTGTCTTGATTCCTTCTACCTTATATTCTGGTTCACTTGCTGTCTTAAAAATATTTAATGTTCCTGAGCTATTTGATATTTCTTATACAACTTCTGTTTGGGTGGTTGTCTGGATTATCGGCATCATTGGATCTTTGTTAGCAGTATTAGGTGGTGCAAAGGCCGTTGCGATTTCGGATACGATTTATGGAATAGGTCTTTTAATCGTTGGAATTCTTGTACCTGTGTTAGGGTTCTTGGCACTTGGTCAAGGAGATTTGCTTGCAGGGATGAAGCATATTACTATTAACAATCCTGAAAAGTTAAATGCAATTGGTTCAGCAACTGACTCTGTTCCATTTGGAGCGATCTTTACCGGGTTAATATTTGCTAACTTATTTTATTTTGGAACAAATCAATATATTATTCAACGCTCGTTAGGAGCTAAAAATTTAAAAGAAGGTCAAAAGGGCGTGCTTTTTGCAGGGTTCTTTAAACTAATGATACCGCTTTTTATGATGATTCCAGGTACAATTGCTTTTCATTTATATGGAGGTAATCTTGAAAACGTTGATTTAGCTTATCCATCAATTGTTTCAAATTTACTTCCTACTTATTTATCAGGCTTTTTCTTAGCAGTGCTGCTTGGAGCTGTTTTTAGTACGTATAACTCTTTATTAAATAGCGCCTCGACGATATTTGCTCTTGATATTTATAAAGAGAAGTTTAATAAAAATGTCTCTGATGTAAAAATGGTTTTTATTAGTAAAATTTTCGGAATAGCTGTAAGCGTTATCGCTTTATTTATAACTCCTTTATTATTGAATGCACCTAATGGAATCTGGGATATAATTAAAAAGTTTAGTGGCTTCTTTAACATTCCTATCATAGCAATTGTTTTGGTCGGGTTAATTTTCAAAAAAGTGCCTGCTTTAGCAGCAAAAGTAGTCATCATTTTTCATGTAACGTTATATTATTTCCTTGTTTGGGGTACTGACCATTTATTTGGAATTAAGCTAAATGTGAACTTTATTTATGTGTACGGAATTCTCTTTTTTGTTGAAGTATTTATCATGCTTATTATTAGTAAATATAAACCGATGGAAAAAGCGTATCAATTTGAGAAAAATCATAAAGTTGAAATGGTTCCTTGGAAATATACAATTTTCACATCTGTTTGGTTACTATCACTCGTTGTGATCACATATATTGTTTTTTCACCAATAGGTTTTGCATATCAAGATGGAATTGTCTCACCCGCATTCTTCCCTATCTTAATCGCGTCACTTGTGATTACGTCAATCTTAAGCTGGTATTCTATTAATCGTTGGAATCAAAAGTATTCCAATTTTCTTGATAAAGTCGCCTAATTTATGTAAGGAGTGTATATCATGACATCATCTGAAAAACGTCCAAATATCTTACTAATTACAAGTGATCAACAGCATTGGAATACAATTGGTGCCTTTAATTCTGAAATCAGCACACCGAATTTAGATCGCTTAGTAAAGGAAGGAACAACATTTAACCGAGCATATTGTCCTAATCCAACCTGTACACCAAGTCGGGCCTCGATTGTGACAGGTATGTATCCGAGTCAGCACGGAGCATGGACTCTTGGTACAAAATTACTTGAAGATCGTCATGTCGTTGGTGATGATTTTCAGCAAGCTGGTTACAAAACATCATTAGTAGGAAAAGCGCATTTTCAACCATTGCAATCCACGGAGGAATACCCCTCACTTGAAGCTTATCCTACATTACAGGATTTAGATTTTTGGCGAGAGTTTAACGGCCCCTTTTATGGTTTTGATACAGTAGAATTAGCACGTAACCATACGAACGAAGCCCATGTAGGTCAGCATTATGCAATCTGGATGGAGGAAAACGGACTCAAAAACTGGCGTGATTATTTTCTTGCTCCTACAGGGAATATGGATCCTAATGAAACCTATAAATGGAAGATCCCTGAAAAATATCATTATAATAATTGGATTGCTGAACGTTCAAATGCAATGCTTGAGGATTACAAAAATAATGATGAAAATTTCTTCTTATGGGCGAGCTTCTTTGACCCACATCCTGAATATTTAGCTCCTGAGCCATGGGATTCAATGTATGATGACAAAGAGTTAACAATTCCTACTATGACGCCAGGTGAGCATGAAAAAAATCCACCACACTTCGGTAAAACACAGGACGATAATCCTGATTTTTCCGATTTAAATGAAAGCGGCTTTGGTATACATGGTTATCGTTCACATCATTATTATGAGTATGGAGCAAAGTTTAAATTAACAGACTATGACAAGAAGAAATTAGTTTCTACTTATTATGGCATGGTTAGTATGCTAGATAAATATGTTGGTAAAATCTTAGATAAATTGGATGAATTAGGATTAACGGAAAACACAATTGTTGTTTTTACAACCGATCATGGCCATTTATTTGGTCAGCATGGGTTACAGGCGAAGGGCGGCTTTCATTATGAAGATTTAATCAAGCTTCCATTTATCGTTCGCTATCCTAATCACGTTCCAGCTGGGCGCACAAGTTCAGCAATTCAATCATTAGTTGACCTAGCTCCTACATTTCTATCTTTTTGTGGTTTGCCAATCCCGCATTCCATGTCAGGAGTTGACCAAAAGCAAGTATGGCTAGGAGAAAAGGATCAAGCTCGAGATCATGCAATTTGTGAATTTCGACATGAAGCCACAACCATTCATCAAAAAACCTTTGTAGATGAGCGTTATAAAATTACTGTTTATTATAATCAAACATATGGAGAGCTTTTTGATTTAGAAAATGACCCAGGAGAAATTAATAATTTATGGAACGAACCTGAATTTGCGGAGCTAAAATCTACATTATTGCTAAAATATATTTGGGCTGAATTAGGCAAAGAACCATTATACATGCCGAGAATTTGGCACGCATAAGCCGTAACGGAACAAAAGCGCAAGCGCCTTGAACAGCCTCGGCAAATAAGACGCTCATGAATAGAAGGTGTTTTTTAACCTTCAATTCATGAGTGGCTGTAGACCAAAGAGGGGCTAGGCGTTGGAGCTGGAAGCCTAGCGCTTATCCACACTACTAGAATTTTATAATTTCCTGTATCATGGGTTATAACCAAAAACTAAGAAAGCAGCAATCAGAGCTCTACAAACGGGGGAGGAATCGTTTTAACTGGTTTTTTAGTGACAGCTATGCTTAATTGTGCCATAGCTTGTAGAAGGTGAATGAATATTTAAAATAATTAAGACCTTCCTAAAATGGAGGGGCTTATTTTTACCCATTAATATCATAATTCATATGTATATCATCATCTTTATCATTTAGTGAACCTAATTTATCAATGTAATCAAATAGACTAAGAAGTGATTTTTTATCTATAACCAACATATCAAATTCTTTCTCTTCAACCGAATCCCTAATGTATTGTAAATCTTCACTTGTTTTAATACTCCCTCCTGGGAAAATAACTTTGTTCACGTCAGTCATCAATAACAACTCCAATCCTATTAATGCATTTATATTGTGTCCTTAATTGCAAGAAATATCCAAATAAAATCAGCCCTTCCTGATTGGAGGGCTGATTTTATTTATATGTTCCTTTGTGATTTTTTTAGCATATTTATTGCCTCTCTAACCCTTTTCTCATATTTATAATTTCCATAGCGGTAAATTTCTTCAACCCACCACGCTCTTCGGGAATTAGACAGGTTGGGGGAAAATAAAAATGGTCGAGGTCAACCAATTTAATGGATATCAAGATAATACAGAAGTTGCAAAGACAACAGTAATAACTACGACGGAATGTATTAACGAATCTAATGTAAATTCAATGCTTGATAGTCTTAAAGACTCGGAAATAAAACTACGTGAAACACTGATAGATGCATTCCCTAATATTGATGATGATAGGTTTATTGATACATTGATAAAGATTGGTATTATTTTATATTTAAAAGGTTTTGACTTTTTAATGAAAATAGAATATTATTCTATAAATGAGAATGATTATTATTATTGAAAGATATTAAAAAAAGAAGGAGATTGTCAAATGTTTCGAGTATCTGCAGATAAAATAGAAGTAAAATATGACAAAAAAATCATTCTTAAAGATTTACTCCTGCATATTCCGAATAAGAGTATTTCAACGATTGTTGGACCAAATGGTTGTGGTAAATCAACTCTATTAAAAACTTTAACAAAATTATTGGCTTATTCTAAAGGGCAAATTTTATTAGATGGACAAGAATTAAATTCATATAAAACAAAGGAATTAGCGCAAAAAATGGCTTTACTGCCTCAATCTCAAATTGCTCCAGCTCATATTACAGTACGCGAACTAGTTGCTTACGGTCGATATCCTCATCAAGGGAATTTTGGTATTTTAAGTGCACAAGATCAGGATGCTATTGATTGGGCCATTTCAAAGACCAAGTTAAACGACATAGAAAATTCTACTGTTGATTCATTGTCGGGTGGTCAACGTCAACGTGTTTGGGTTGCCTTAGCACTAGCTCAACAAACTGATATTATTTATTTAGATGAACCAACTACATATTTAGATCTTGCGCATCAACTTGATTTAATGAAACTTCTTAAACAATTAAATCAAGAGGAGAATCGTACAATAATTATGGTGTTACATGATCTGAATTTAGCAGCGCGTTTTTCAGATTATATGATATCTATGAATTCTGGACAAATTGTAAAAGCTGGAACGGTAGAAGAAGTTATGACCACCGCTAACTTAAAGCAAGTCTTTCAAATTGATGCCATCATCGGTAACGATCCCTATACTAAAAAGCCAATTTGTCTATCCTACAATACTGGTACATAAGAGCTGAAGCTATGATAAATTTAAAAAATTGGCTTACGATCATCATACTTTTTCTAGGAAGTTTAACTTCTATTATATTATCAATCAGTCTAGGAGCTAAAGATATTTCCTTTACAACGGTGTGGACATCAATTTTCCAGTTTAGCCCAAACAACACACTACACCAAATTATTTATGAAATTCGTTTACCAAGGGTGTTAGGTGCTGCTTTTGTCGGAATTGCATTTGCAGTTGCTGGATCTATTATTCAAGCAATTACACGCAATCCACTTGCTGATATTGGTATTCTCGGAATTAATGGCGGAGCAGTACTGTTGGTGACGATTTGTTTTGCATTTTATCCAGCAATCTCATATGGGTGGCTAACGATCATGTCATTCATCGGTGCTTCACTTTCAACGATCCTTGTTTTTTCAATCGGTTTGGTAGCCAGGGGAAGACTATCCCCTTTGACCTTTACTATTGCCGGAGCAGTAATTGCCGGATTCTTACATGCTATTAGCTCGGGAATCGCCATCTATTTTGATTTAAACCAAGAATTGGCTTTTTGGTATGCAGGTGGGGTTTCAGGTGTTACATGGGGGCAACTCCCATTATTAATAACTATTGTTACCATTGCATGTGCTTTTGCAACTTTGCTTGGCAAACAATTAACGATCCTAGGTACTGGACAAGAAATGGCAGCAAGTCTAGGGATTAATATTAAGTTTGTATTATTTACAGGTATGGGATTAATCGTTTTACTTGGTGGTGCTGGAGTTTCAATAGCCGGTTCAATTAGCTTTGTTGGGTTAGTTATCCCGCACCTTGCACGTAAATTTGTTGGTCATGATTATCGTTGGATTATTCCTACAAGTGCTTTATTAGGAAGTATACTTGTTGTACTCGCTGATTTATCAGCCCGTATCATTTTTGCTCCTAAAGAGCTTGCATTAGGAATACTAATTGCCTTTATCGGAGTACCATTCTTTCTAATTATTGCAAAGAGAATGGAGGAATTTTAATTGGTATCAAAACGAAGAAATATATTTCTCTTATACTTGTTGATTACTTTATTGGTTACCTCTTTCATCTTTCTCTTTTCAATTAACACGGGAACCTACCACCTTTCCTTTTCAGAAATGGTAAACACCCTAATAGGACAGGGGCAGGATAATAGTGTGCTTGTATTGTTCGAGTATCGATTGCCACGTATTTTAATTGCACTAGTTGGTGGAGCCGGTATTGCAGTAGCAGGTTCACTACTACAATCTTATACTGGTAATCATTTAGCAGATACTGGTTTACTTGGGCTTCATGCTGGGGCTTCATGTGGATTAATTGTGTTTATGAGTTTTTTTAGCGAAGCATTTTTTTATGCTGAAATGTTAATTCCTTTATTCGCTTTTATTGGTGGTGCTATAGCTGCTGCATTGATAGTTTACTTGGCTAAAGCAAAAAGTGGTGTGATTAATACGACTAAATTAATATTAGTTGGTATTGCCGTATCATCCCTTTTTAGTGCGATCACGCTATTTTTATCACTTCGTTTAAGCGATGAAACATATTCCTTTGCAGCGAGTTGGTTACTAGGAAACATTTGGGCTCGAGATTGGATTCATGTTTTTATCATACTTCCGTTGGTTTTTATTTTTAGTTTACTAGCCTATCGCTTAGCACACCGATTAAATCTTCTACAAGTTGGTGATCACTTTGCCCAAACAACAGGATTTAATGTAAAGATGACAAAAAGAACCGTATTAATTTTAGCTGTAGTACTATCAAGTGGTTCTGTATCCATGATTGGTAACATTAGCTTTCTGGGGCTTTTGGCTCCGCATCTGGCACGCCAATTAGTAGGTAGTGATTATCGGTTTACACTTCCTTTATCTGCCTTACTTGGTGCTGCCATTTTATTACTATCTGATACAATCGGGCGTTCTCTATTTGAAGCAAACCCAATTCCAGCCGGTATATTAGTAGCCTTCATTGGCGGCCCTTATTTTATTTATTTACTACTTAAAAATAATAGGAGTGTTTTATAATATGAAGAAATGGTGGTTACCTGCATCTTTCACTTTATTGATAACAGTTTTAGGAGCTTGTGGAAATGAACAAACAACAACTGATTCAACTTCTACATCAACATCGGATAAAAACTCTGATGTAGTATCAGAACAACGCATTGCCTCCTTATCCATTCACTTAACAAATAATTTAATTGTATTAGATGAAATTCCAGTTGGTTCTGTAGTTGGTGGGGGCTTAGGCGATTTCTTACCACAAGCAGCACCTTATTTAAAAAATGCTACTAAATATGGACCTGCAAAAGAAGTTGATATGGAATCATTACTCTCTTCAGATCCAGATGTTATTGTAGCAGATGAAGAATTTGCAACAGCGAATTTAGCTGATTATGAAGATATTGCGCCTGTTGAATTATATAATTTAGACGAAGGAACATGGCGTGACCATTTACTATCACTTGGAGAAAAGTTCGATAAAAAAGATGAAGCAAAGCAATTTATTAGCGATTATGAAAAGAAAACAGAAGAAGTAAAAGCTATGCTTGAATCGAGCTACGGTGAAGATGCGACTGCAATGGCTATCCGTGTTACAAATAAAGAATTAAGAGTATTCTCGACAGCTCGCCCAATGGGACCAATCTTGTTTGAAGACTTAGATCTTGAACCAGCAATAGGTATTGTAGAAATGGGGACAGAAGAACCTTATCAAGTAATTTCAAAAGAAGTAATTGGCGATTATAATGCTGACCTTATTTTTGTTGTGGTAAATAGCGATGAAGAAGCACAAAAAGTATATAAAGAATTAGCAGCATCATCTGTTTGGCAATCTCTAGAAGCTGTCCAAAATGACCAAATTTTTGTTGTTTCAGACCAACCTTGGTTAGACTATTCAGCTCTTGGAAATTCAATGGCTATGGATGATTTATTTGACCAATTAAAATAAAACATACTATCTCATTTAATATTCATTTCGACTTGGAGTAAAAGAGAGAAGATCCCATAATGTTAAAGTATGGGATCTTTCTCATTTCTCACTATAGTAGAATTTTATCATTTTCAATAGATATTTTATGACTAAATCGATAAAGTTTTTCCCACCAAGGCTGAGATTTATAATACCTATTGAAAGGATGGTAAATCTTAATAATCTAGTTAGCTTTCTTTTTTTTATTAGGCTCTTTTCTAAGAGTGTTGCTTTTAAAACAAAAACTAATTCAAGTTGATTGGAACGGATTGCGAGACTCCTGCGGGAGTAGCGGGACAGGTGAGACTCATGCAGGCGTTAACGCCGAGGAAGCTCACCGCCCACCCCGCGGAAAGCGAGCATCTGCAGCGGAAATCAACCTCACCGCATTACTTGATAAATTGCAACAAAGTTTGCGAAAACAGCCTTTTATTAAAATATAATAAGATGCAAAAATAACTACGGCAATCAAAATAAAAAAGATGATGATTCCATATAAAAGTTGAGTCATAGTATGAACGACCTTGGGTCAGGCTCTTCCATTTTTAAATCTATTATCTACAGTTTTTCAATAGTTCAAATAACTCTTTTTTTGATGTAGGATACGGTAGTGTATTTGATAGAATTGTTGCTTCGATGAGTTTATCGTAAACTTCCACTACCCATGGTTGCTCTAAGTGACTTTGCTGTATCACTTTTTTTTGCTGAAACACTTCCCATGGAGTACCTTTTGAAATCAATTCTCCATCATTCAAGACGATCACTTCGTCCGCCCATTCGTAAGCTAAGTCAACATTATGTGTAGAAAGAATAATGGTTCGGTCTTTATGGTGTATCTCAGATAGTAAATCCACTATTTTTTTTGAATAATAAGGATCAAGCCCTGCAGTAGGCTCATCTAACACCATTAACTCAGGCTCCATAACCAAAATACCTGCAATGGCCACCCTCTTTTTTTGACCAATGCTTAGGAAATGGGGTGGTTTATCCCTTAATGCTTCTATCTCAGTGCGCTTCATGACTTCGTCGACGGTTTTCTTTACACGTTCTGGAGAAAGTCCTAAATTTTTAGGACCAAAACGAATGTCTTCATATACACTAGAAGAAAATAGCTGAGAGTCAGGATTTTGAAACACAATCCCAACCTGTTGACGGAGCTTACGGATTTCTTTTCTTGAATAAGCGAGATTTTTTCCATGGAATAAAATTGTCCCTTTTGTAGGCTTAATGATCCCGTTTAAAAGGAGAAAGAATGTTGATTTTCCAGCTCCATTGTTCCCGATCAAAGCAATTTTTTTCCCAGTATCAATTGATAACGTAAGATCCTTTAAAGCCACTGTACCATCTGCGTATTGATAAGTAATATTTTCAAATGTAAAGATTGGTGTTTTCAAGCTAATACCCCCTTTCTTTTTTCAATATAGGAGTTAAGTTAATAGGGTGATAGTGAACAGTCCTACTAAAGCCAACAGGATTCCCGCACAACGATATCGGTTGTAAGATATCGTGATCTCGATATCGTATAGTCCCTCATCTCCCCCACGACTTTCCATAGCAATCTGTAATTCTCTTGCAGACTGGATTGACTTGATAAAGAGACTAACGATGAGTTGAGCTGATGATGTTAGCCATACTCGATAATTTTGATAACCTAGTCTGCTGGACTGTGCCAGGTAGATTTCTTCCATTTTATGCAAGAGAACAAAGATAAAACGGTATGTTACCCCTACTAAATCTAGGAATAGAACCGGGAGCTTTAATTTGCGTAATACCCACATCAGTTGGTTTAGGGGTGTTGTTAAAATAAGAAAATATAAGCAGCTCACGCTTGCAAGGACGGTTGCTCCAAGATGGTAAGCTTGTTTTACACTAGCTAGACTTATATAGAGTTGCCAAGAAAGAAGGTTGACCGACCATAATTGCTCCATCCTCACCTCATTTACTGGAGCTATTGTTATCATAATGGTGATGATACTAGTACAAAGAAAAACAGCTGGCAAAAGAAGTAGCTTTATATAATGAGATAAAGGGATTTTGGCAGCCAATACAATACTGATACTCATCACAAAAAATGTAAGGGACGAAATCACTACATTTTTTGTGATAATGGTAAAGAGTAAAAAAGAAAAAGCGAACCCAACCTTTTCAGCTGGGTGTATATGTTTTAAAGCATTTGTATAGGCGTAATCATCAATTCTTAGCATAACGATCTCTACCTCATTCTTTTGACTGATACTTTTTTCTCGCTCGACCAAAACCAATAACATAACCAATAAAAAGGGCACCTATTGCAGCTTGTAAAGAGAATAAGAGGCTTTCAATCTCACCACTCGGTGGTTCCCAAAAGGATGAAAACCAAGGTTCATAGCTAGGAGCTAGTTCTCCTATCATTTCCTTTGCCTGTCCATCTGCTCCACCAAACTCAGCATCCCCTTGAAGAAACAAAGGAATAATTGCCAATAAAATAACAAAAAAAAGCAAAACAAGGTTTTTCATTTAACAGCCTCCTTTACAGTTGGTAGGTGATGTAATTCAGACATATTGTACTTTAATAGTAAGTTCATAACGATGACCGTTAATAAACCTTCACTGACCGCAAGTGGTATTTGTGTTAGTCCAAAGATACTTGCAAACTTGACAAATGAAGCTAAAAAGCCTCCAACCTCTGCTGGGAATGCAAGGGCTAATTGAACAGAGGTAACGAGATATGTACCTAAATCCCCTAACATGGCAGCTAAAAAAACAGAAATGGCGAATGATAGGTTCAGTTTACGTCCTAACCTATACACCCCATATGCAATGAATGGCCCAACAATGGCCATTGAAAAAGCGTTTGCTCCTAATGTCGTTAAACCTCCATGAGCTAATAACAGTGATTGAAATAATAGGACGATTGTACCTAAAACACTCATGGCTGTTGGCCCAAACAAAATGGCACCTAAACCAACACCTGTTGGGTGGGAACAGCTACCTGTTACCGAGGGAATCTTCAAGGCTGATAAGACGAACGCAAATGCTCCAGAAAGACCAAGCATTGTTTTTAGTTCAGGGTGTTCCTTTAATCTCTTTTGAATATTCCTCATTCCAAAAATTAAGAAAGGAATGGTCAAAGCCCACCAAAAAATAACCCAGCCAAAGGGCAAAAATCCCTCCATAATATGCATAGCATAGGCTTCTTCATAGGAATTAGCCCAGAAATAAGCTGTTAAACCTGCTACTACTCCAAACGCCCAGTTTAACTTTATCTTCATGTTCAAAACCTCCAATAAATTGCTAGGGGCAACTATGGTTGTCCACTATATAAGAGCCCAATTTCCTGCAGGTTTATTAACAGGTATGCCTAATGAATGACTTTCCTGTTATTAAACCATGCTTTACTTGTTTCCCCACTTTTCATTAAAAATTAATTTTTGTAATGAATGTCTCTTCTCCCAGTTTGCTGTTTCTAAAATAGGTGCTTTAGGATAAACTTCCGTGTAACCAATTGAAAGCAATGCGACGGGGTCAATGTGTGGAGGAATAGCTAAAATGTCACGAACATCTGATTTTTTATAAAAGCTGACCCATCCCATTGCTAATCCTTCACCACAAGACGCTAACCACATATTTTGAATCGCACATGCTGTTGACATCATATCTGTCTCAGGAATAGAATTCCGACCTAAAACATGGGAGCCACCTCTAGTTGGGTCACATGTCACACAGATCGTTAAGGGAGCTTCTTTTAACCCTTCTATTTTTAGTGATAAAAATTTGGAAGCTCGTTCATCTTCTTCATAATGGATAGCTAGTGCTCTTCTCTCCTTGTCCGCAGCCCAGGCTAATTGATTTTTCACTTCATCAGATTCAATTAAAATGAAATTCCACGGCTGCATAAATCCAACTGAAGGAGCATGATGAGCGGCTTCTAGAATGCGAGCGACAGCCTCCATCGGAACTGGATCTGTGTTAAAGGTTCGAATATCTCTTCTCGTTTCAATGACTTTATAAATGGCTGCTTTTTCTTCTTTAGAGAACATGTTCAACACCTCATGAAAGAATTAGGTTTTTCGAACCTAGATATAGGTTCTTATGACAGTAATAAAAAGGGGTTGTTTTCGTTTGATGAATGAATTCTTCTATCAGTAATCGATTTTTTTCAATGATCGATTTGGTAGGATCAAATAATATTCCGAGTACGGTCCCACTATGAGCAACAACAATTCCACCTTCACATAGACCTGCTAATCGTTCAATCTCCTTAAAATAACGCTTTGGCAGTGCTTTTTCACTTACCTTTGCACTCATTGTAGAAGCTTGGCAGATTAAGGTTAGGTCTTTCTTCTTTATCCCTTCTTTTATTAAATGAAAGGCATGAATAAATGTCTGATGATCAAGTTCGGTATATGGCTTCCTTCGTTTATTAAATTGAATGGTATCAATACGACCGCCGATATCTATTCCAATGATTCCATATGGAGGTAAATCACCGAACGAATCAATGAGTTGGCCATTGATATAGTCATAAGCAACAGTACCTTCATACATCACTCCATCTGTGGGCTCAATCTCTGTAGCTATGTTAGAGATCACTTCATGGCTGAGTTGAATGGAATAGCTATGAGCTACGGCTCTTATAGATGCTACGATATCAGCTGAACTACTTGCCATTCCCTTCCCCCTAGGAATATTAGAAAAGAGATGTAGGGTTCCCCCACCGGATAGATTAAAAAGCTCAAACATTTTTTTGCATGCCATGACAGCTTTTGTTTGGGAAGGTTGTGCGATAATATTCATCTTTATTGGGTCAGGAATAAAAGTAGCTTTACTCTTCAGTAGTGGGACAGGAAGGGTAATTAAAAAAGGCTGTTGGTTTATTACTCCTTGTGCGAGCTCGCCAAATGTACCATTGCAGGTGCCATACCCTATTTGCATATTGAAAACCCCTATTTTTCTCTTAATCTAGTATACGTACGTTGATATAGAACACGACAAAGTGAAGAAAAGAATTAAGCCTATTATCGTTGAGATATTCATAATCTTAATCGTTCGCATAATATCAGCCGCCTTCGAGAGGGAAATTTAATAAATTGAATCATTAATACTCGATTGACTCATTTATCATCCCTCTTCCTTCTATTTGTTTTATAACCAAGTCGTTTTTTCCTCAAAGGACGTTCTCTTTGAAGGCTTCATTTTTTGAATCGACTCTTCGTCAGGATATCCTACAAAAATATTCCCAATCACTTTTTTGTTTTCTGGAGCTCCAATAAATTGATGTAATCGCTCATCATGAACGAGTCCTACTCCCCTTGTTCGCCAAACAAAACCAAGCTCCAATTCTTTTGCGGCTAGCCACATAGAATGAATAGCACAGCAAACCGCATATTCATTATCCTTTGTTGCTTCTTCATCTCCAGGAACAACGTCGGATGTCACAACAATATGTACTGGTGTGTTTGTTAACACCTTTAAAGAGCTATTGACTAAATGTGGCTTTGTAGGAAATCTCTCTTCTAAATATTCCTTAGCGAGAGCTTCGTAACGTTTTTTTGCTTCGCCCTTTATAACAAAAAAGCTCCAAGGTTCTCTCATTCGGTCATTTGGTGCCCAAGTTGCCACTTCTAGTAATCTTTTGATTTTTTCTTCCTCTACCTCTTGGTCACGGTAGTCACGAATCGCGCGTCGACTGCCTAGCTCACTTATGATTGACATGCTTCGGTCTCCTCCTTATGATCTAGACTCATTTCTTCAAACCATTTAATTTTTTGGCGAAGGTTTACGACTTCACCAACAATAATGATAGAAGGGTGCTTTATTCCAGCCTGCTGCACTAATTTTTCGATTGTTCTTAGTGTCCCTGTTAGGGTTTTCTGTTTGTCAGTTGTTCCCCATTGAATAACAGCAACAGGCGTGTCCGCTTTTTTTCCATTTTCGATAAGCTTTTTGCATATATAATGTAAGTTGCCCACACCCATGTAAAAGGCAATTGTATCGATTCCTTGAGCTAGTGCGGACCAATTAAGATGATCCTCTTGTTTTTCAGCTCGGCCGTGGCCTGTCACAATGGCGAATGACGAGGCATAATCTCGATGTGTAACAGTGATTCCGGCATAGGCAGGTGCGGCAATACCTGATGTAATCCCTGGAACAATTTCAAATTTAATATCCTGCTCAGCCAGTACTTCTGCTTCTTCGCCAACTCGACCAAATACACATGGGTCTCCCCCCTTTAAACGGGTAACTACTTTTCCCTCTAAAGCCTTTTCGACTAAAAGGTCATGAATTTGTTCTTGAATCAACTCATGCTTTCCAGGCAATTTTCCACAAAAAATTAATTCTGCCTCAGGTTTTGCGTGGTCTAACAATTGTTTATTCACTAATCGATCATATAAAATGACATCTGATTTTTGGATACACTCTAATCCGTAGACGGTAATTAATTTTGGATCCCCTGGTCCTGCCCCAACTAAATAAACGTTTCCTTTGGTCAAGATTATCCCTCTCTTCTATTCAATTATTGCTTTTTGGTGATACCTGCTGATTGAAATGTCGCCATCTCTTTAAGCATAGAGGTAGCTGACTGTAAAATAGGAAAGGCTACGTCAGCAAGCTCAATAGCTTATTCTTCTAATCGTCCAAGGCTTCCAAGCGGCTTTGTTAACGTATCAATGTAGGAACGAACGCTATCTCCTACTTGTTTATTTACCGATGGAAAGTCAGGATAATTGTGAATCATATTGATAAACTTCTTTGATGGAAATTCTCCATTTCCTGTTGAATCACATCCATATCAACATGCTTACGAACATGATCAGCTAACCGGTCGAAAGCTTCCTCACGCAATTGGTTGAAGGAAATACGATTTTCAATTGGGTCTAACCCTTTTCTTTTTCGAATTGTATTTAGGTACTCTGTGCGGAAGGAATCGTTGTGAAAAATTCCATGAAAATAGGTTCCTATTACTTGATCATTTGAAGTTTTACAACCATCCTCACGATCATTTAGCTGAATAAACGGCTCATGAATTGCTTTATTGTTGGTTTTACCCATGTGTATCTCATAGCCTTTTACATGAAAGGTTTTGTCATTAAATATTAGCTCTCCCTCTGATAGAAGAGTGGTTTTTTCTTTAGTCATCGTCGTTGTGAAAGGGAACAACCCGAGAGCATTCATAAATCGATGGGGAGACTCAACCGCATCTGGATCATGAATTTCAGATCCCAGCATTTGATAACCACCACAAATACCAAAGATATAGCATCGCTTTTTTTGATATAGCTCCAGTAATCTTTGAGCAATTCCACTCTCTCTTAAAAATTGCAGATCCTCTAACGTATTTTTACTTCCAGGCAAAATCACTAGATCTGGCTGCTTTAGCTGGTCTTCTCTTGTAATAAATCGAACATGACAGTCAGGTTCCTGGAAAAAAGGATCAACATCCGTGAAGTTCGAAATTTTCGGGTATTGAATGACCGCAATATCGATTTCTTTTTCGTCATTTAAAGTTGATGTATATTGATTTAAAATAACAGAGTCCTCCGCATCTATATTTAAATTGGGAAGATACGGAATGACGCCTAATACTCGTTTCCCTGTATATTCCTCAAACCATTTAAGACCTGGCTCAAGTAAACGAACGTCTCCTCTAAACTTATTAATGATTACCCCAATGATTCGATCATGGTCTTCTGGCTCAAGTAGCTGAAGGGTTCCAACTAGGCTTGCAAAAACCCCACCCTTTTCAATATCCCCAATTAAAACCACAGGTGCATTCGCTATTCTAGCTACTCGCATATTAACGAGCTCACGATCGTTTAAATTAACCTCTGCTGGGCTACCAGCACCTTCTATGACAATCCGATCAAATGTATCTGAGAGATGTGTAAAAGACTCTTCGATTAATTTCAAACCAGTTGAAAAAAAGTTTTTCCGATACTCGCCAGCTTCCATATTTTTATAGGGCTTTCCATGTACAACAATTTGAGATTCGTAGTCACGATTTGGTTTAATTAAGATCGGATTCATATCGGTGGTTGCTTGGATAAATGCAGCTTCCGCTTGAACACCTTGTGCCCGCCCAATTTCCTTGCCGTCGATCGTAATGTAGGAATTTAATGCCATGTTTTGTGATTTAAAAGGGGCTGTTTTGTAGCCATCTTGAGCAAAGATCCGGCAAAATGCTGTGACAATCACACTTTTCCCTGCATCAGAATGGGTGCCCTGAAACATGATAGGTAACGCTTTACCCATATGCTTTAATCTCCTTACAAAACTTGATCCAATTTCCGACTAATTCTGGACAGGAAGCAAAATGAAAATGAGTATATCCTGCAACAACATGATGTGTTAAGCAACCTTCAAGCTTTGCGCCTCTCATTCCTTTTGTTTCATAGGCATGCTGTATCTCTATATTTGGTTCAAAGGTTGAGTAATGGAACTCGTGACCTCTTGCTTTCTGATTTTCATTGATAAGGAAATTGCCCAGTCGCCCACTAATTTCTCGATAGCCTAGTGCAACTCTTTTCGTGTGCATCTTCACTTCGCCCGAAATGATTCCGACCATTTCATAACGAGTACCATCTGTTGTTTCAATTGAATCGGTTAGGAACATAAATCCCCCACATTCAGCAAGTGTTGGTATCCCCTGCTCAATAGCATACTTGATCGTTTGTTTTGCTATGTGACTTTCTGCAAGCTCCTTTGCGAACTCTTCTGGAAATCCTCCACCGATATAAAGACCATCTATATTCTCTGGTAATGGTTCATTAGCTAGTGGAGAAAAGTAAACAAGCTCAGCACCTTGAGCTTCTAAGATTTCAAGATTTTCAGGGTAGTAGAAATTAAAGGCAGCATCTTTTGCTACAGCAATTTTTACAGATTTCTCATGCTTTTTTTCAAAAAGAGAAAAGGGTATTTCTGTATCGATTGGACCTGCTTGAGATAATTCAAGCAATTGATCGATATCTACTGTTTCTAGGATAAGGTCACCTAATTTATCAAAAAAAGAATCCAGCTCTCCTCTTTCAATAGAAGGGATGAGCCCGAGATGTCTTTCTGGTATTTCAATGTCAAGCTCACGTTTTAAATAACCAATAACTGGTACATTACATTCCTGCTCAATCGCAGTTTTTACTAGCTTAAAATGACCTTCACTTCCAACTTTGTTCGCAATAACTCCAACAATATTTGGGCCTTTAGAAAGCAACTGAAATCCTTTTACAATGGCAGCTGCACTTCGAGCCATGCTGGCACAGTTCACAACAAGCAAAACAGGACTTTCAGTAATCATGCTGATTTCTGCCGTACTACCTTCATTTGTTCTTGGATCTTTGCCATCGTAAAAGCCCATTACACCTTCCATAATCGAGATATCTGCCCCTTTGCTTCCATGAGTAAAGATATCTAACACAATCTCTTTGGAAAGCATCCAGCTATCAAGGTTGCGAGATACTCGATTTGTAACAGCTGTATGATAAGAAGGATCAATATAATCTGGCCCACATTTAAATCCTTGTACAGTTAACCCTTTTTTTCTTAATGCTGACATTAAACCGATTGTTAAGGTTGTTTTTCCAACACCACTTCCGGTTCCAGCAATCACGATTCTTCGATCAGTCACCTAACAAACTCCTACCTCTCTAATAAGGAATAATGCCAACAGATATCGTTACATTCCCTGATTTTTTCTTTGTGAGTAAAAGAGAGTGAGTACCACTGTATAAGCGGGCAGCAGGTTCACTCACCCCATACGCACCCGTAAATTTATAAACCGTTTCAGAGGGAAGCTCCATTTGAACTGTATTTAGTTCTTCAGCTGTATAACACATAAATTCCCATTGATATTTTTGTACGACTTCAATGATTCCTTCTTCATCTTTTTTCAGATCAATGGAACAAATCGCTTTCACGCTTTTAATAGAAAACTGTAATTCCTGTAAAGTATCTAGGATGACTTGCTCTATTTCTTCCTTTGACGTACCACGGTTACAACCAATACCCAGGACAATTACCTTTGGTCGATAAAGAACTCCGTTTTGAAGAATAACTTGTTCATCCTCAGTCAAATTTCGGTGTGTCACAACAAGGGCTGCTTTCGGCTTCGCTTCTATGGCACTATTTATCGTTGGATAGATTTTTAATGTTTCTGGAAGTGGCTTATCATATGTCCACCATTCTTTTTCACCTGATTCCTGGATAATAGCGACGTGTTCCTCATTGACAACAGATGCACTAACAGGTGTTAATTTGTCTGCACTTTCCCAAACCCAGCCAAACCGACTTCCAAATAAATCAACAGGAATGGTTTTTTGGACGTCTGAAGCAGTTGTTATGACTGGTGTTGCCTGCAACAATTCAGCAACTTCCCTTGTTAGCTCGTTTGCTCCACCTAAATGACCGGATAATACGCTAATCACATGCTTTCCTTTATCATCAATGACAACAACAGCAGGATCAGATTTTTTATCCTTTAAAAGAGGAGCAATCATTCGAACGACAGCACCTAAAGAGATAATCATAATAATCCCTTTATAGGACTGAAAAAGTGTTGGTAGAAGCATTCGGACATTTCCTTCAAAAAGAGAAATATTTCGATCACTTTCATCACCCTTTTCAAACTTACTCATGTAAAATAAATCAGTTTGATGAAAGTTCGCATGTAAATTGCGTGCTAACTCTACGCCGTGCTTCGTGATGGCCACAATCGCATATGTTCCATTTTGGTTCAGTTTGACTGGTTTTCCTTCTTCTAAAACAAGTGTCATTCTTTCACTCCTTTACGAAAACCATGAGTGAAGGCTTTATCATAAAGCTTTGATTTAAAGTCCTTATGATGAATGTCTTTATCAAGAGCCCAACCAGCTAAAATCATCGCTTGTTTACGAATTCCATTTGTTCGCATATCATCATCAAGGTGCTCTAATGTTGATCGAACAATTTTTTGATCAGGCCATGTTGCTTTGTACACGACTCCTACTGGTGTGTCTTTACTCCAGCCCGCATCTAAAAATTCCTTTACAATCTTTTTGGTGAGGGTCGCACTTAAAAACAAGGCGATTGTACAATTGTGCTTTGCTAAATCTCTAAGTTTCTCAGCGTCAGGAACAGGTGTTCTTCCTTCTGCACGAGTCAGAATAACTGTTTGGGTAAGCTCAGGAATGGTTAGCTCTGCACCTAAGGCAGCAGCTGATGCAAAAACAGAGCTTACTCCAGGAATAATTTCAACATGAATATCTTTTTTGTTTAAGATTGCAATTTGCTCCATGATGGCACCATAAACGGCAGGATCTCCAGTATGGACACGGACTACCTTCTTTCCTTCTTGAACGCGGTCCACCATCACTTCAACCATTTCTTCAAGGTGCATGCCTGCAGTTTTAATGACTTCTGCTTCAGGTTTTGCTTTTTCAATCAGTTCCGTGTTCACTAATGAATCAGCATATAATACCACGTCAGCCTCTTGAAGAAGCTTTAACCCTTTTACCGTAATTAAATCAGGATCTCCAGGTCCAGCCCCTATGATTGTGATTTTCATTATTTTCTCACCACCATTAATGTTAAATATTCGAGTTCTGCTCGGTCTAACTCGCGAATGTCCCAAATGATTTCTTCATCAGATGTTACCTTTGTTACAACGGATGCTTTTTCAACTAAATCAAGCTCACGTAAAATTTTTAGCATTAGATCCATTACCTTCGCGACTTTAATGAAAATCACACAATCATTCTCGACAATGGCTTTTTTCATTGTTTCATAGTCGTCTCTTGCAGGAATGATGGCAACATGGTCATCTCCTTCTGCTAAGGCAATTCCTAGTCTTGAAGCAGCACCATTAATGGATGAAATGCCAGGAACTGTTTGGATGTTCACCTCTGGGTAGCGCTCTTTTACAAGGTTCATCATATGAATAAACGTACTGTATAGTAGAGGATCTCCTTCTGTTACAAACGCAACATCCTTGCCAGTTTTAAGCTTTTCCCATACAAGCTCTACCGTATTGGACCATTCTCGTTCAAGAATGTCTGGATCCTTTGTCATAGGAAAGACGAGTCCTAACATTTCCTTTTCTCCAGGTGTTATGTATACATCAATAATTCGTTGGGCGTAGCTTTTGCTGCCTTTTCTTTTTTTCGGATACGCAATAACAGGAGCTTCTTTTAGCTTACGAAAGGCTTTCACTGTTAAAAGCTCTGGATCTCCTGGTCCTACACCTAAACCGTATAACGTTCCTATCATCATTTTTCCCCTTCCTTATGCTTTGCAGTAATAATATAGATTGGATTTAAGGCATCGAATCGTGTGAGATTTAAAATTGGTTTGCTTCTAGAAATTTGTGATAGGGTAATATTGACCTCAAAGCCATTACGTTTAAAGCCTTCAACAGCCTGGTATAAATTTTCAATTGTAACGGCATTTAACACGATTCTTCCATCCTGCTTTAAGCGGGTGCAGCAAATAGATAGAATTTCCTCCATCCCACCAGCAGTTCCACCGATAAAAATAGCATCAGGGTCTGGAAACTCCTCTAATTTGTCCGGTGCTTTACCTTGAACAACTGTAAAATCCGTTCTAAATTTCTGCATATTTAAGCGACAGTTTTCTAAATCGTAGTCATTTTTTTCAATCGCATATACCTGTCCCTCTTTTGCGATCAAACAGGCCTCAATTGCCACCGAGCCCGTGCAAGTGCCGATATCCCAAACAATACTCTTTGAAGAAAGTTTCATTTCACTTAAACTAAGAGTTCTAATTTCTTTTTTTGTTAATAGTCCTTTTTCAGGTTTTCTTTGATGAAATTCCTCATCATCAATCCCAAACGACCATGTTTTTCCTTTAGAAGTCTTTTTTAAAATGACAACATTTAGCGAAGAGAACTCCATGTTTTCCATTTGCTCTAGCTCGTAAAAAGTATAGCGCTCATTTTCTCCACCAAGATTTTCCGCAACAAACGCCTTATATTCATTCATACCAAAAGAGCGTAAATAGCGTGCAATCTGAGAAGGACTGTTTGTAGCATCAGTAAGAATGGCAATTTTTTCACGCCCATTGATTCGCTGGGCAAGACCTTTCATGCTTCTTCCATGAACACTTACGATGTAGGCGTCCTGCCAGCTTTCATTCATCTTTGAAAAGGCTTGTTGGAGGGAACTTAAATAAGGATAAACTTCCACATTTAGCTTTTTCGCAAGGAAGCTACCAATTCCATAAAATAAAGGATCACCTGAAGCGAGTACAACGACATTTCGCTTTTCCTTTTCTAGTTTCGTGACTAGTGACGACAATCCACCTTTAATCATCACTTTTTCTCCGTGAAAATCTTGAAAAAATGAAAGTTGTCGCTCTCCACCTACAAGTACATCACTCTCGTAAATCCACTTTTCATAGATTGGAAGAAGACTTTGTTTTCCATTGTCTCCTATTCCAATCACCTTAATTTTCTCCGTCATCTTTACCTGCCTTTCCAAGTAATGTACCCTTCATTGTGTACAAACTTGTTTCAATCGAGATTCCACCACCAATTTCCTTTAATCCGGATGAACAGCAATAGGTGCAAAGCAGAGTGAAAAAGTCATGATAGCCATTTTCAAAAAGTAAATCACCTACTTGTGATGCGGTGTTTGCTTGTTTAATCATGTCAAGTAGCTCTTCATCGTTGACCCCTGCTTTCATTGCTACATTTGCAAGGAAGTTGAAGTCAATCGGTGCACTTTTTGAATGAACCATCATCACTCCTTGTGCAACCTTTGAAAATTTCCCCATCATCCCGACAAGAGAGACCTTCTTAATTCCTTGGCGTTTGCATTGTTTAAGGGTAAAACCTACAAAGTCCCCCATTTCAATAAATGCTTCCTCTGGAAGATCTGGATATTGCTGCATCCCATATTTTTCACTTCGTCCACCTGTTGTGATGACAACATGCGTACATTGACTAGCCCGGGCTACACTAATCGCTTGAACGATACTTGCCATGTAGGCGGAGCTTGA
This sequence comes from Metabacillus bambusae, assembly GCF_017497975.1. GTDB lineage: Bacteria > Bacillota > Bacilli > Bacillales > Bacillaceae > Metabacillus > Metabacillus bambusae. The sequence continues at coordinate 34,291 of NZ_JAGDEL010000004.1, forward strand.
AAATGGAATAACGGTGCCTCTCGTCCCTAAAATTGAAATCCCGCCAATAATACCAAGGCGTTTATTTAAGGTTTTTTCCGCCATTTTTTCTCCATCAGGAACGGATATGATAATGGAAATGCCTCTAGTAATCCTATGGGCTGTAAGAACTTCCTCAGCTGTCTCAAGAATCATTTTCCTAGGGACAGGGTTAATTGCTGCCTCGCCCACAGGGACAGGAAGCCCATCCTTTGTCACACGACCAACACCAATTCCGCCATCAAGTAAGATTCCTGGTTTGTCACTCCAAGATACGGTCGATTTAATAAGGGCACCGTGTGTGGCATCTGGGTCATCACCTGCATCCTTAATCGTCCCTGCCTCAGCAAAATCAGATTCCACCACACAGCTTTCCATGTCAAACGTAACAAATTTCCCTACCGGCAAATAAATCGTGCTTTCTGTTTGTTGTTCACCAGTGATTAAGGCAAGCAAGGCCGCTTTTGTAGTAGCCGTTGCACATGCACCTGTTGTATAGCCTGAACGCATTTCCTTCTTATCTTTCTTTTTGGCTTTTCCGTCCATGGCTTATTCCTTATCAGCAAGAAGGGAGATTGCATTTAATGCTGCAACCGTGACCGTACTACCACCTTTTCTGCCTACATTCGTAATAAATGGAACGTCTAATTTTGCTAATTCTTCTTTTGATTCTGGTGCTGAAACAAATCCAACTGGTAGCCCAATCACTAAACTTGGCTTTGCTTCCCCTTCTTTAATTAATCGAATTAATTCAAGTAATGCCGTTGGCGCATTCCCAATTGCAAAGATCCCACCATCAAATTGCTTAATGGCTTTTCTTACTGAAATAATAGCGCGAGTTGTGTTTAAGCGTTTCGCTTCCTTCATGACATCTGGATCTGAAATGAAGACATGGACACCACCACCATGTTTTTCAATTCTTCCTTTACTCACTCCAGCTAAAATCATTTGAACATCCACATATACTTGTTCTCCATTACGAATAGCATCAATTCCTGCTTGAATGGCTCTCTCATGAAATTGCATACTATTGCCTAAATCAAAATCAGCAGATGCATGAACAACACGTTGAACGACCTTGTATTGTTCATCTGTAAAGGAATGTTCACCGAATTCTGAATCAATCATATTAAAGCTAATGCCTTCAATTTCCTGTGGTTGAACGGTAAGTGGTTTAAATTCTGTTTTAAAATCCATCTTTTACTCCTCCTATTGCTTCAACATTTTTCTTTCGTAAGAATCTTTTTTAAATAGCTGAGAACACTTGGGAAATCGGAAAAAGCATTTCCATATTGAATCTTTGGTCTTTGGATCATGATCGTTTCAATCCCTAACTCTAATGCCGCTTCTAATTTTTCATCAACAGATCCTGCTTTCCCACTTTCCTTTGTGATCATGGTTGTTACGCTATATTGCTTGTATAAAGCAGAATTAAATTCCTTTGTAAAAGGTCCTTGAATGGCGACAATGTCTTTTTGTGGAAACCCAAGCTTTTCGCATTTTTCCATATTGTCTTTCCTCGGCAGCATACGAGCAATCACACGTATATCAGGTTGATCCAACAATCTACGAGTAAATGTTTCTAATGTTTTACTTCCGGTTGTTAGCATGATGACACCCTTTTTTTCAGCCGCTAGCTCTGCAGCCTGATCATAGTTTTCAACCAATGTAATTTTAGGGTGGTGATAAGATTGTGACTCACGCTCATAGCGGATATAAGGAATTCCCGCTTCTTTTGCACCTAAAAGGGCATTTTTACTTGCCTCTTCAGCAAAAGGGTGACTAGCATCAACAACCGCTTTAAAGCCTTGTTCTTGAATGATGTTGACAAAGTCCTGATGCGTTAATCTTCCAACATAAACATCTAATCCAACCTTTTGCATTTCTTTTCCTGCATTTTCTGTTACAACAGTAGTCAGAATACGGTATCCAGCTTCTTTTATAGTCAAGGCTAATGCTCTAGCATCACTTGTACCCGCTAAAAAGAGAATCATAGTTTTTGAGCCTCATGTTCATGGTGATGATGATGGTGGTGATGACCATGGTCGTGATCATGATGATGGTGATGATCAATATGCTCCATCGCCTCAATTCGATAGACACATGTATCACAGTTCATTTTCACTTCACCAAGCAACGCCTCTTGAATTCGGTCGTTAATAATGGTTTTTAATCTTGAATGGAACCCGAAATAACCGGCAAGCTTGAACTCAATCCCTGGATGTTCTTGCTCAAACTCTTCGATCATGTTTTCAAGGCGTTTGATTAAAATGCCGGTAAAAAGAAAATAGGGAAGGATGACGATCCTTTTCGCTCCTAACTTGATACAGCGTTCAACGCCTTCTTTAATTAAAGGATCAGTTACACCCATAAAAGCAGGCTCCACAAATTTGTAGTTTAGCTTTTCCCATAATAGGCGAGTAATTTTATATAAATCACTATTTGCATCAGGGTCACTACCCCCTCGGCCTAATAAAATGACAGCTGTGTCAGGATCTTCTTCATTTATTTTCTCGCCGACTTCTTCTAAACGACTTTTACAAATTTCCATTACTTCCTCATGAATGCCGAACGGTCTCCCATAAGTAAACGAAACATGAGGGTATTTCTCCTTTGCCTCATCAATCGCCGCTGGAATATGAATTTTTGAATGCCCAGCTGCAAGTAGCATAAGTGGAATGACAAAAACACTTGTCGCACCCTTTTCCACGCATGTTTGAATGCCTTGATCAATAGTTGGCCTTTCAAACTCTAAAAAACACGTTTCGACTAAAAGCTCTGAATCTAGCTGTGGCTTTAATGCTTCAATGGTTTGCCTTACCTGTTCATTTCCTTCTGGGTCTCTACTTCCGTGTCCTACTAGTAAAACTGCTTTCATATGCCTCTCCCCTATCCCTATTTAATCTCCACATGGAGCTGGTTCAATTTCAATCTTTGGTGTCATGTCTTTATATGTATAGCCTTGAATATTACCAACACGTTTAAAATATTTAAATAATCTCTCATTTGGATGGCCTTTTTCTTTGTATTCATAAACAATATTTTCAATAACCTCGACGATTTTGTCTGGCTCTATCCCTTCCGCTACAGGCTGACCAGCGTGAGCTGTTCTTCCTACTGTTTTAGCACCTAAGAATAAATCGTATTTCCCTTTTCTAAAGATGATACCAATGTCTTCATTTACGGCGCCAAAACATGCCATACCGCAGCCGTTGAAGCCAAGTTTTAACTCCTTAGGTAAATCAAGTCCGCCTAGTTTTTGATGGAGCTCTTCCGCATGAGGGATCGAATCCTTCTTTTCCCCTTCACAGAAATCACATGCTTTTAATTGAAAAACATCACCGATTGGTTCTAATAGAAAACCAACATCACCTAACTTTTCCGTGATAACATCTGGTTCACTAGTTGGGATTCTTAAAATAATTTGGTGGTGTGGTGTATATTCCATTGAGCCCTCGCTACCAACCACCTCGGCAAGTGTCATCATTTGCTGTGGTGTAAACTTCTTATTGGCAATACCAGGGCTAACAGCCAATTCAAAAATTGAGGTTACCGTGTTAGTCACTGGAATTTGTTCATATAGCTGGTTTTCGTTTGCTGACTTATTCGTAACACGGTCCACTTTTTGAAGAGCCTCTAGAGCAATTTGTAATGAGCTTTCGTCATTTTTTTTCGACTTAGCTTTTTTGGTTGGGGCCATATCGTTAACCCCTTTATGAAGCGCCCAAGGTTCGTTTTCGTGTCTAAGACGTTCATGTGGCTTTAATCGCTGCTCAGATGTACTTAACGTGTACTTTCGTTGATAGCCTCTAGGGGTGATCATTTTATTGTCATATAATAATGTTGTTGAATTCCCAATTACAACGGTTGTAAGCATTCCGATATCATGATCAAGCATATGTTCAAGGTCGGTGATGACGATTTGTTGTCGATCCCGATAGGCGCTTTTGACAAGTCCCACTGGTGTAGATGGTGATCTATAGTTTAATAGGATTCTTTGTGCTTCTTGAATTTGTCTAGTCCGGCGACCGCTCTTTGGGTTATAAAGTGTAACAACAAAATCTGCTTGTCCCGCTGCATCGATCCGCTTTTCGATTAAATCCCACGGGGTTAAATGATCACTTAGACTAATCGTGCAAGCATCATGCATGATAGGTGCTCCTAATAGGGAGGCACAGGAATTAATCGCCGAAATTCCTGGAATTACCTCTACGCTAACACCTTCGGCTTCCTTCCAGCCTTTTTCAATCAATACTTCATAGACAAGTCCTGCCATTCCATACACTCCAGCATCACCGCTTGAAATAACCGCTACCGTTTTCCCTTCTTCAGCAAGGCGGACCGCTGCTTGGGCGCGGCTTACTTCCTCTGACATTCCAGTACTAATAATCTCTTGATTTGTTAATAAATCTTGAATGAGTTCAACATATGTTTTGTATCCGATTATACAATCGCTCTCTTGTATGGCATCTTGAGCCCTTTTTGTCATATGCTCAAAGCTTCCGGGTCCAAAACCAATAACAAGTAACTTTCCTAGCAATGAATATTCCTCCTTTTAAAAAACGTATCAAGTTCTCGTATCTGAAACTAAATTTTGCTTTTTTGTTTATCTATTCCAACAATAGATTTTGAATGTTCAGGAGCGGCAAAACGCTGTTGATCATATGTGTAAATCACACTTTCTTCTACGACTTTTCCACCTACAAGGTGATCATGGACAATTTCTTTTGCTAAATCAGGGGAAGCTGCCTTGTACCAAACGCCCTCAGGATATACCACGAGAACACAAGCATCCTTACATCTTCCATTACAGCGCGTTCTTGTTGTGTGGATTTTATGGTCCATTTCTAAGTTTGTAATTTCCTCCCTGATCGCCAGTGTTACTTCCTCGCCACCCTTTCTCATACAGCTACTTCCATTGCATATTAGGACATGGTGTTGTGTTTCGGTTAAGTTCCAAGTCGTCATCTCAACACTTCCAATCTATTAAATTTAGGAAAAAAACAAAAGCGCAAGCGCCTTGATCAGCCTCGGGCAAATCAGATGATTTAGAATAGAAGGCGTTCTTTGCCTTCAATTCTAAATTAGCTTATGACCTCGAGGGGCTAGGCGCTGGAGCTGGATGTCGTGCGCTTATCCACAGTCAAGAATTTTATAATTTCCTGAACGATAAAAAATGCACCACTATATAGGTAGAGGTGCATAAAAAATACAGCTACTAAAATAGCATTTTTCACTACACGTCTACCTATATGCCCGTAGGTATCAGTTATGAAAAAAAGGTAGGTCTCCTGACTAAGGGTCATAGCTTTTTTACGTCTTCCCAACTAGAATCAGTGACATTGTGTAAAAAAGCTCACCATAACAGTGGCGGGTACCGTGTCGGCTTTTCACCGACTTCCCTATTAAGCACAACAAGTTGTCATGCACCTTTTTCTCAATATATTAAATTACTCATCTTAACGTATTACTGAATTTAACAAAATATGTCCATTTTAAAAATATCAAAGGTACAAAAGCGAAAGCGCCTTGAACAGCCTCGGGCAAATCAGACGCTTAAGAATAGAAGGTGTTCTTTACCTTCAATTCTTAAGTGGCTGTAGACCCAAGAGGGGCTAGGCGCTGGAGCTGGATGCCTAGCGCTTGTCCACAGTACTAGAATTTTATAATTTCCTATACAGGAACAAAAGCTCAGGGCGCCTTGACAGCCTCGGGCAAATCAGTCGCTAATGAATAGAAGGTGTTTTTTTACCTTCAATTCATGAGTGGCTGTAGACCCAAGAGGGGCTAGGCGCTAGAGCTGATGCCTAGCGCTTATCCACAGTACTAGGAATTTTATAATTTCCTAGACAACAAAAAATCCGCTCAGGTTTAACTGAGCGGATGAAAAGGCAAATAACGAAAGCCTCCAAACTAGAATTGATTTGGTTGCGATCGTCTCACCTTCTCACCTCCCGAAGAAATTGAAACTTTATAAATTAAGACAGGTCTCCTGACTTGTGCTTCACCCTACTTTAAGTCCTTCCCATATACGCACCTTTTGTTAAAAGCACCATATACAGTGGTCAACTTATTTCGTCCACACTTACAGTTGCGGGGACAGTTCTGGAATTTCACCAGATTCCCTATTAAGCCTATTTGGCATCTTAATTTACTGCTTTTATAATGATAGAATATTTCTAACATGAATATTTAATGTCAATAGCTATAATCATATAGTAACTTTCGGTATTTTTCAACGAATAGTTGGCGATTAAAAACGGTTGTTCGGTAATAAGTCCTCTGAATCAATAAAACTGTAACCTTTGTGTCTGTTGTTAACTTATTTTAATATCCCGAGAACTTTACTCTATCTTAGAGTTATAATTAGTGTTTTTGTTGTGATAACTCAACCTTTAGTATCTCACGCATAAGAATTTCTTAATGACTAAAAGGTTCAAATCAAAGAAAAGATTTCAAGGTATTAAACAAGTAAATATGATGAATGTTTAGGACTGGTTGGAGAAAGTGGTAGAGGAAAAAGTACGCTTGCTAAATTAATTATTAAGATTGAAACAATAGCTGCAGTAAGCGCAAGCAGAATTTACTACCTGTTTTATAATTTTTAACGCTTAGCGCATCCCACTAACTACAATCTTCTGTCACAGCAAAAAGCAAAATGTTTAACAATAATGCTCTGTAAATCTATGGATGTTGTTTATATTTTAATGAACCAAAGAATTAAGATTACATTTAAGAAGGCAAGCAAGTTTACACGAGCTTGCCTTTATCTATGTGATGAAGTGTTAAAAAAGTAGCAGGTTATTGCCTCATTTGGCTTCAGAACTTCTTTTCAGGGAAGTTAAATTCTTTCTCTTCACTAGTCTTTAAAAAACGAACCATTTTGTCCTCTAAGTTTTCCTTTGGTTTAAAATTGCCTTTTGGAAGGAAGTCTGTGGAATACCTATCATCTCTTCCCTTACGTGGTGGGCGTTGAAGAATAAGAAGAGGTTGGTCCCTTAGATATATATATAGCCTTTTTACAATCGATTGCCGGAAACAGAATCTGTCCACTTTCCATCTATAAAGTTTATAAAGTTTGTCATTTAATTTTAACACCCTCTCCAATAAATGCTTTTTCTAATATTTTAAGTACATCATCTTTCGTTGCATCTACTGGAGTTGTCATCATAGATACTTCTTCTTCTAAGGTTTCTTCTGCCAACAGGTTAAGTTGTTCTCTTTTTATACCTAATTTATCGAGACTAGGAATCTCTAAAGCTACTGCTAATTTTTTCACTGCTTCTATAGCCTTTTTGCTTCCTTCTGCTTCGGAAAGATTTTCAGTATTTAACCCCATTGCTTGAGCAATCTCATTATATTTTTTCTGAACGACTGGATCTTGTGCATTATATTCCATTACATAAGGTAAGCCACAAGCATTAGCAACACCATGTGGTAAACCACAATGTGCACTTAGAGGGTGTGCTATTGCATGAACTAAACCAAGTAATGCCGAATTAAAAGCATACCCCGCTAACATACTGCCTAAAAGCATATTTGAACGTGCTTCAATATTTCCCCCTTCAATATAAGCCTTCTCAAGATTATTAAAGATGAGCTCCACAGCTTTTAAAGCGTTTATATCCGCTGGTAAAGAAGCTAATTTTGACGTATAACTATGTTTTTAGTTAATCAGACTTCCTATCATTTCTAATATTAGATATTCATATTTTTCGAAAACGCTTTCTAAATTTATTATATCATTTTAAAATCATGAATTTAAATACGAAAAATGTTTGTGTTTAATATTAAAAAAATTAAAGTTTCTGTATGTATTCAATGTGGCAATAAAAGTGTGTAATGTAACAATTAAGATTGCTAATTCCCCCAAAAGTATTTATGTTCGCTATTTATATACAGAAGAAGGATCAAAAGCATTGTGCTTTTTGATCCTTCTATATTTAAGAGAACTTGGAGTAGGCTCAAGATAAAAGAGGGATGAGAAAATGAATTCTAGCCCTCTTTTATGCTTTAAATATTCTTTTATAAACAATTTCTATGGTTTAAAACATTGTAATTTCAAAGTTCAATCTAGCGTTCATTCTCAAAGACTTTCTCCTGCCACATTTGAAACAGATAAATAGCTAAAGCTACTGCAATCATTATTAAGAATGAATTAAAGTCCGACATTTCACCTGATGCCATCCCAAGTTTATGTTGTACAGGATACCATAAAAAGCTATACAATCCATCTAGTATTAAATTAACCACTAAATATATCCAGAACTTCCCGTATGTGAATCTAAATATCCATATAGTCGCAACTAAATATGCACTGTAAACCCAATGAACAGAAGCAACCTTATCCCATTCAAAAAGCCCTGATTCCTTCCACCAATTGAAATGATATGCAGCTTGATATATTAGAGTATTTATTACAGTAACAAATAAAGCAACTGGCATAAATCTACGAAGATTTGAACCACCTATGAAAAATAAGCTTAACCAAGGTAAGATGAAAAGTGTCCAAGATATAATTTCTTTCATCTTCAACATCCTTCTTTATAGAATAAATTTAGGATCCCCTAAAATATTATTGCTATACTTTTTGTAAGGACGTTAGTAGAACAAACAGAAACAAATCTACTTCATCTCAATTTTCACAAACTTCCTTTTTCCCACTTGTACAATTAACTCATCTGTTATAGAAACTTGTAATTGAGGATCTTCTACTTTATTCCCATTTATCTTTATTCCCCTGTTTTCAATCATTCTTCGCGCTTCACTTTTGGAACTTAGTAATTTTAAGTCAACAAGTAAATCTAGAATCGATATTTCCTTATCACCTTCCCAAATAACAACCGGAATCTCGTCTGGCATTGTCCCTTTTTGGAAAACGGTAACGAAATGATTTTCTGCCTTTTCTGCTTCATTTATTCCGTGGTACATTCTCACAATCGTTTTAGCAAGTAGCATTTTTGCATCTCTAGGATGTAAGACACTTTTCTCTAAGTCAGCTTTTATTGATTTGATTTTATCTGGTGTAAAATCCGTTATTAATTCAAAGTATTTGCTCATGAGTTCGTCTGGAATTGACATGGATTTCCCATACATTTCTTGGGGGCTCTCATCAATACCAATGTAATTTTTCTTAGACTTAGACATTTTTTCAACACCATCAAGTCCCTCTAACAATGGCATTAACAATGCAACTTGTTTTTCTTTTCCGAACTTTTCTTGGAAATGTCTACCCATTAAAATATTAAAATGCTGATCGCTTCCACCTAACTCAATATCACTTTCTAACACCACTGAATCATATCCTTGCATTAAAGGATAGAAGAATTCGTGGAGTGAAATAGGTTTTCTAAAAGCCATTCTTTCCTCAAAATCATCTCTTTCTAAAAGTCTAGCTACTGTTATTTTCCCTGCTAATTGAATAACATCCTCAAAATTGAGTTGTGACAACCATTTTGAGTTATAGTGTAGTTCAACTTTTTCCATATCGATAACTTTTGCGAATTGCTCAAAGTATGTTTCAGCATTATGCTTCACTTCATCATCTGTTAACTGTTTTCTAGCTACTGATTTCCCTGTTGGGTCACCAATTTTCCCGGTAAAATCTCCAATAATTAGCTGAATGATATGTCCATTCTCTTGGAATTGTCTCATCTTATTGAGTACAACCGTGTGACCAAGATGTACATCAGGAGCTGATGGATCTAAACCTAGCTTTATTTTCAATGGACGATTTTCTACTACAGACTTTGTTATTTTCGCTTCTAACTCTTCATTTGGAATAATTTCTTTCACACCTTGACTGTAAATAGCAAGCTGTCTCTCTACTTCTAATATTTGTTCTTCGGTCAATTTTGCATTTATTTCGCTCATGATTAATCCTCCTTAAATAAATATAAAAAACCACATCCCTAAAAAAGGGACGTGGTTTGACTTTTTACACGCGGTACCACCCTTATTGAAGAATAAACATTCTTCCACTCAACGATTAACGGCTCGTCCGTTCTATGCTGCATTCTACAACAAAGAAAGCTCAAGGAATGTAATTCATGGTTATCTTTGTGTCGATTCACACCGCCATCGACTCTCTGAATACAGGGAGATAACCACTACTGTATTTCCCATCTTAGCTTTTATTTATTAAAATTTGTTTTCCCTAATCACTTTTCTAAGTAATTTAGCAAGAAGAGCTTGTTCATTAACATCCAAACTAGATACAATTTCAACTTCACCAGAATGGAAGCTTGGATATAACTCTTCAATTACTTTTTTTCCTTTTTCAGTTAACAAAACAAACGTATTTCTTCTGTCTCTGTTATCAACTTTTCTATAACATAAATCTTTTCTTTCTAGTGTATTTGTTATGTTACTTATTGTGGCCTTTGATACTCCAGCTGATTCTGCAAGTTTTTTTGTTTCAAGAGAATCCCAAATCCATAAATCATAAAGGATGGAAAATGAAGTCCAGGAAAGTCCGTATTCTGATAGAATTTCTTGTTCCATTTTATTTCTGAGTCCTTGCGCAACTCTATAAATATTTGTACAAACAGCAATCGACTCTAAATTAAGTGAATCTAATGGTAATTTTGTCAAAAGACTAATTGTATCTATTTCCTCCGGAAGTAATCCACCGTCTCCGTTATTTTTATGAATATTATTCACCTACTCTATTTTATCGTTAGCTATGAAACGATAATATCAAAAAAATAAAAAGAAGGCAATATTGTTATTAAATTCAATTAAACAATTTTACATTTGCATCGTACCTTTTTTTACAATCGTTTTTTTACTATAATATGAAGCTAAATAAACGCCAAGAAAAATGACAAAGATGAATGCTGATAACATATACATGGTTGAATAAGAAGTTATTCCAGCGATAATACCTAATATAAAGGCTCCAATTCCAATTCCAAGATCAAAAAAGTTATAAAAAGTAGCTGTAGCTATTGTTTGCTTATCATTTGTAACTCTATTTATAATCCAAGCTTGAATTGTTGGAAATATTGCACCATACCCAATTCCATAAAAAGCCCCTGAAATCAAAAGCATTGTTAAGCTAGTAGAATAAGCTAAAAACAGAATGCCGATTAAACAAAATATTGCACCAGGTACTAGTACGGGAAAGGGACCGTATTGGTCAAATACCCTACCGGCAACGAGCCTAACTAAGAACTCAAACAATGGTACGATTAAGAAAAAATATCCTATATTATCTATATTTGATTCTTTTCCAAACAATGTAATAAAACTCAGTATACCTCCATAAGAAACCCCAAGTAGCATCACAAAAAATGCTGGGAATACAGCTTCTTTTACAATAATTCTTTTATACCATTTTTCCTGTTTATGTGATTGATCAGGTTCCTTAATATGAGAGGCTTTTATAAAATTGGTAAAAAATAATGTAGCAACGAGTACCAAACAAACAATAATAAAGAAATGATTAAAATTCCCATCTTCAATTAATAGAATCCCAATAAACGGTCCAATTGAAGCTGCTAAAGTCGCTCCGATTGCAAAAAATCCAAGTCCTTCTCCTCTTCTACTTTCCGGTACAATTTCAGCAGCAATCGTACCATATAAAGTAGTAGCAAACCCAAAGCCAATTCCATGCAGTAGTCGGAACATTACAATGACAATTGCTATAGCGGAAAGATAATAACCAGCACTAGCTAGTAGACAGATAAATACTCCTATCAATAACAAGGATTTTTTTCCGAATTTTTTTACTCCCCAATCTGTGAGTGGTCTAGATAAGATTGCTGTTATAGTAAAAATCCCCATTATGATACCAATTGATGAATCTGTTCCTCCACCTGCAGAAATAAACGCGGGAAGTGTAGGAAGAAGCATTTCAAATGCTAAAAATAAAAATGTGTTAGATAAAGCTAAGAAAATAAAATCCTTTGTCCAAAGTTGTTCTTTCATTTCATGACACCTTTCAAGTAGATTTAAGCATTTTAAATGGTTTGAAAATAAATCCACTCCTTTAATCATAATTTCTAATCGTTAGCTATGAAACGATTTTAGCAAACAAAGAAATTTAATGCAATATTTATTTAAATATATCACTTACCTTTAATTAGACCAATCAATTATGGGGGTTCAATGAATTTGAAATTTACTTAAGCACATTTAGTTCCTAGTTTTTTTAAATGTCCTTTACAAAGGGTACACATTATATAGCTGATATGACTTAGGTGGTTTTTTTTAATCAATGTATATTCTTTTTTGTCATCTAAAAAATGAATAAATAAGCAATCCTTGCAAATGATTTTTGTTTCATCTTTTGTTCACTTAATAACATAATTTAAAGTACAAGTCTACCTTTACAACATTTATCACTATATTTGGTTTGAAACTTCATATCCTTTCTTTATTTTTTGATAGTTGAGAATAAGGTTATCTAGTTTGGTAGATAAAAAGATTGTCTCTGGATGTCTTAAACCTTTATCATTAGCTACTAGTAACATTTTACTTCTTAAATTGTCGATTTTTACTATTAAATCTAATTCATAATTAAGATTATCCAATTTATTTTCCCCTTTAAAATGTTATAAAAATACATTTTCACAGAGCTCATAGTTTCTAATTTTACATAGATTAGAAAACCTATAATAATCATTAGCTATGAAACGATAATAACAAAACATTTTTAAAATTACAATATTATCATGTAAGGTTGTCAATGAGATTAAATCAATTATTCTTGCCAGCTCGGTTTAATTCAACCTCCTTCGCATTAATTCTTTATGCCGTGTACTTCCACAGTTGTTCAGGTTGAATAACGGTATCCTTGAGGGTACTCCTCCTTAATCAAGCTTCCTATATACGCTTTTTAGCAATACTCATCATTCCTCACCTGCAGTTAGTTCAAGTTCAAATCCACTTGGAATAGCTCTTCCAGCAGGAAACGATTCGGATGATTACCTATGCGTTAATTCAGGATTTTGGTTCTCATGATGAATCAATTTCTTCAACAGTCAGTAAAGATTCATTTTCCCAGTTTTTCAGAATCCTAATCTCTTCTGAAACAATCGGATTCTTCTAAAATTCAGTACGCACCATTCGATATTTTGCCATCTTCAACCACTTCCCTTTCTACTTGAAAATTCTTTTCATAGACTATATATGGAAAAGTGGAGGAGAGAGTAGCGTATGTTTCACATAATATAAATATTTCTGTGGTACCTATTAAGATCATGAGTTTCCCATGCCTTTCAATCAGTTTCTATTATGAACTACCTCAGTTTAATACGAATACCTCTCGAATGCTCACTTATTCGCAGGATTTCATAACCCATGTAAATGGATTTACGGCTAGCCACACAGTCTTATTCATGGACAATAGCAAACTTCAAAACTATTACACGTAAAAAATACCCTCAGTATAGTCCTTAATGAAAACATTTTTACTATCAATAATATTTGTATGCAAAAAATGAAAAAGCTGCCCAAAAGAGGCAGCCTTCTTCATTTTTATATTTGAATTTGAAGTTTATACTGTTTTTGTTCATGTTTAATATTAGCCTGAGCCGCTGCAAGTCGCGCAAGAGGTACACGGTATGGTGAACAGCTTACGTAATCCAATCCTATATCATGGCAGAATTGTATTGATTTCTTTTCTCCTCCATGTTCTCCGCAAATACCTGTTTTTAACCCTGGCTTTATTCCCCTACCCAGGTTTAGGCCGGTTTCAACAAGTTTTCCTACTCCTTCTTGATCAAGAGAAGCGAATGGATTTTCTGGAAGAACTTTGTTTTCAATATAGGCTTGGAGGAACTTACCCTCTGCATCATCTCTGCTGAATCCAAATGTCGTTTGGGTTAAATCATTTGTTCCAAACGAGAAAAAGTCCGCCTCTCCGGCAATTTGGTCAGCTGTTAAAGCAGCTCGTGGTACTTCAATCATCGTACCAATGAGATAATCAAATTCCTGTCCTGTTTCTTCCTCAACTTGTAACTTAGCATTGATCACTAATTGCCGCATTTCTTTTAACTCATTTACATGCCCAACCAATGGGATCATAATTTCTGGTTTTACGACCATTCCTTTTTCCATTACATTTGCTATTGCATAAAAGATTGCTTTAGCTTGCATCATATAAATCTCTGGAAAAATCATTCCCAATCTGCAGCCGCGGTGGCCTAACATTGGATTAAATTCATCTAATTGGCGAACTTTTCTTAATAGCTGCTCTTTATCCTTTAATTCCTTAGAATTCGAATTTGTTATCTGAAGTTTTGTAACCTCAACTAGAAGTTCTTCTTTATCTGGTAAAAATTCGTGAAGGGGAGGATCTAATAGTCGAATCGTTACAGGATTTCCCTGCATCGCTTCAAAGATTCCTTCAAAATCTTCTTGCTGCATTGGTAATAACTTGGCTAAAGCATTTTCACGCTCCTGATGTGTTTCTGCAAGTATCATCTCTTGTACAATTGGAATTCGCTTGGAATCCATAAACATATGCTCTGTACGGCATAATCCGATTCCACCTGCTCCAAATTCAAGAGCTTTTTTGGCATCAACTGGATTGTCAGCATTTGCTCTAACACCAAGTTTTCTTTCTTCATCTGCCCAAGAAAGCAACAATTGAAACTCATCTGATAACTGCGGTTCAATCATCGGAATTTCCCCTATCATAATTTCACCAGTTGAACCATCAATCGTAATGATATCACCTTGTTTTACGATCGTTTCTCCTACTTTAAATTGCTTTGACTTTAAATCAATCTTTAATGATTCACAGCCGCATATGCACGGCTTTCCCATACCTCTTGCAACAACAGCTGCGTGGCTTGTCATTCCCCCGCGGCTAGTGACCGTTGCCTCGGCAGCAACAATTCCATGAATATCATCAGGTGTTGTTTCTGAACGAACAAGAATAATCTTCTTTTTCTCATCTTTTGCTAACCTTTCAGCTTCGTCTGCATCAAATACGACTTCTCCTGTTGCTGCCCCAGGAGATGCTGGCAAGCCTTTCGCTAACTGTTTTCGTTGATATGTATCATCGATTCGACGATGGAGGAGTTGATTAAGTTGATCAGGGTCTACACGTAGAATTGCTTCCTGCTCATTAATGATTTGTTCTTTTACTAATTCAACCGCTATTCTAATGGCAGCTTGGGCTGTTCTTTTTCCAGTTCGTGTTTGCAGAATAAATAGTTCACCACGCTCGACCGTAAACTCGATATCCTGCATGTCTTGATAATGCTTTTCCAGAAGGTGGCATGTGCGGGCAAACTGCTGATATACTTCTGGCATTTCTTCATGGAGAGAAGCAATTGGTTGCGGAGTGCGAATCCCGGCAACAACATCCTCTCCCTGTGCATTTATCAAATATTCACCGTAAAGCTCCGCTTCCCCTGTAGAGGGATTACGAGTAAAAGCTACTCCAGTACCAGAATTGTTGCCCATATTTCCAAATACCATGCTTTGAATGTTCACAGCTGTTCCAAGATGATCGGGAATATTCTGAAGACGACGGTATACAATAGCACGTTGATTATTCCACGAATCAAAAACAGCACGAATCGAGAGGAATAACTGTTCCTTTGGATCCTCAGGAAAAGTCTTTGTCGAATGCTTAGCTACAATCTCTTTATATCCTTTTATCACTTCTTTCCAATCTTCTTCAGACATTTCAGGATCTGAGCTATATCCCTTTTCTTCCCTGACTTCTTCCAAAAATTGTTCAAAATAAAAGCCATCTATTTTAAGGACTACATTACTAAACATTTGAATAAATCTACGGTATGAGTCATAGGCAAAACGTGGATTATTTGTCAGCTTTGCCATCCCTTCGACAGTACCATCATTCATGCCAAGATTTAAAATGGTATCCATCATTCCCGGCATCGAATGCACTGCACCAGAGCGTACTGAAACAAGCAGCGGATTTGATGGATCCCCAAGTCTTTTTCCTGTTTTTTCTTCAAGGGTGTTAAGGGCTTCTAAAACCTGAAATTCCATCTCTGTTGAAATCGATTTTCCCGCATCATAATATTTATTACATGTCTCTGTTGTAATGGTAAACCCATAAGGGACAGGTAAGCCAATTCGGGTCATTTCCGCTAAATTAGCTCCCTTACCTCCTAAAAGAACCTTTTTTTGGCTGTTTCCCTCATCAAACATATAAACAAATTTACCCATTAAAAACTGCCCCTCTCTTTTTTAACATTGCTAGTATTAAATCAGCTGTCTCTTCTATCGCTTTATTTGAGACATTAATAACCGGACAACCTATTCGTTTCATAATTTTTTCTGCATATTCCAATTCTTTAAGGATCCGATCAAAATTCGCATAATTCGCTTGGGTTGTTAACCCTAAATTTTTTAATCGCTCCGTACGAATTTCATTCAGTTTATCTGGTGTTATGATTAAACCAACACATTTATTTTTTTGAATATCAAAAAGTTCATCAGGAGGTGCAATTTCTGGTATTAAAGGTACATTTGCTACCTTAAATCGCTTATGGGCCAAATACATAGAAAGCGGTGTCTTCGATGTTCTAGAAACTCCAATTAATACAATATCTGCATGCTTAATCCCTCTTACATCTTGTCCATCATCATATTTTACTGCAAACTCTACCGCTTCCACTCTGCGGAAATAGTTATCATCTAATTGCCTCATAAGCCTTGGCTGCCGAACAGGGTCTTTATTAAATTTTTGAATAAATGCTTCCATAAGCGGATTCATTAAATCAATCGCCATGATTCCTGTTTCCTCTGCCCGCTGATCAAGAAATTGCTTTAAAGACGGTACTACGATCGTATAGGCAATGATGGAATTATTATATTTAGCGGCAGTAATGACATTATTAAGATCCTTAATATCCTCTACATAGGAAATATGCTTAATTTCAACATCTTCCCAATTAAATTGTGATGCAACTGCTTTTACCATCAACTCAGCTGTTTCTCCAACCGAATCAGATACTACATAAACCATTTTCTTCTTATTCACATCCGACCTCCTGTTCTTGCCTCTTTTTATTGTTTCATTGAGTTATTAGGTTATACTAATTACTTGATATTCACATTAATGTGTTATGCTAATTAATTAAATAGTATATTACCATTTTTGGTGATTAGATACAATCCCTTAGCATAAATAATGTTAATTTCATATATTCATTTAAATACATATTTTTTTAAAAAGTTAATTCTAGATTTTGCATTGTTTTTTGTAATAATATCTACTCCACTATCAATCCTTTTGTCTACAGTACCTCCCTTAATTACTTTTAATGCTTCCATTACGCTAAGGTACCCCATATCAAAAGGATTCTGGGCTAAGGTAATACTCAACTTGTCCTCATCAACCGCTTTCAGCATTCCCATAGTACCGTCTGTTCCAACGACGGGTATATTTAATGATTTTTCCTCTATCACTTTTTGTGCATCTAAAGCTAGATTGTCATTTGTAGCAAACACTCCTTTAATATCAGGATAAGTTTGCATAATGTTACTCATTAAGGAATTCATCTTTGGAGATTTATCATTTCCTAGCTGTTCTATGACGATCTCAATTCCCACACGTTCTAGAACCTCTTTTGCTCCCTTAATCCTGTCATTCACAACTGAATTAGTTTTTGTATCGAAAATAAAAACTACTCGATCCCCTGGGTACAAAAATGATGATAATACTGCTCCTGCTTTTTCCCCCAGCATATGGTGATTCGTCCCAATAAAGGTAGTTTGATCCTTCCATCGAGCATCTTTATTCAACATTAACACCGGGATACTTCTTTTTTTATACTCCTTGAATACAGGAATAGTTGCAGATGGTTCAATAGGTGTGACGATTAGTGCATCTGGGTTTTGTTTTAGAAAATCTTTCAATATAGTAATCTGTTTTGAGGTTGAATATTGTGAACCAGGCGCTATTACTTTCCCATCTATATCAAAATCAGCAAATCCCTTTTCTATTCCTGCTTTGACCGTTTTCGAATATTCAGTATTTAGTTCTTGTAAAACGACAACAACTTTAGGCTTTTTATCTTCCATAAGAGACTTACCCATAAATCCTATTAAAATAGAAAGTAAAACTAATGGTATCATCCACTTTTTCATGATTCACCGTCCTCTTATGATGCAAAAGCAGAACTAAAATTTTAATAAGAACAAAAGCGCAAGCGCCTTGAACAGACCCGACAAGCATAAGATGATTTAGAATAGAAGGCGTTCTTTGCCTTCAATTCTAAATTAGCTTATGACCTCGAGGGGCTAGGCGCTGGAGCTGGCTGTCGTGCGCTTAGCCATAGTTCAAGAATTTTATAATTTCCTAAACGATAAAAAATAAGATTTCTTGATTACATATTTTTAGTTTGATGCAGTAGGAACCAGTCAGTAAGTTTATCAACATTCGAAATCAGACTAAAATCAATAGAAGTTATTCATAAATACTAGAAGTAAGAGAAACAGCCGAGGCTATCTAATAAGCCTGGCTGTTATTTTCTCTCGCTATATAGCAAATTAAAGTTATCCCAATTTTTTCTCAGTCCACCACACGATGAAAGTTATATAGATATTGACTTATTATTTTTACGCGACTTTTAACACTACATGTTCATTTTTACTTCCTATTATTCAAATAGAGTTTTGGTTCATTAACGATTCTTAAACATTAGTAAGTTCCATTTCAAAAGCCTTTTCAGGTGAGACAAAATTATACCCAAGATCTTTTGCCACAGCTTCGTATGTGATTTCACCGTATGCTACATTTAAACCAAGCATTAATGATTGATTGTCTATAAGTGCTTGGACCACACCTTTGTTGGCAATCTGTAATGCATAAGGAACTGTGACATTTGTTAAAGCAATAGTAGATGTTCTTGGAACCGCACCAGGCATGTTTGCTACTGCGTAATGAACAACGTCATATTTTTCATATGTTGGGTTGTCGTGTGTTGTAATATGATCAACTGTCTCGACAATACCACCTTGATCAATGGCAACATCAACGATAACAGAACCAGGTTTCATCGCTTTTACCATTTCTTCCGTTACTAGCTTAGGAGCTTTTGCACCTGGGATTAATACAGCTCCTATTAATAGATCAGATTCTGACACTGCTTTTGCGATATTTAATGGATTTGACATTAATGTTTGAATTTGTTTTCCAAAAATATCATCTAATTGACGTAGTCGATCTGCACTTAAGTCCATAATGGTAACATCTGCCCCTAAACCAATTGCCATTTTCGCTGCATTTGTACCTACGATACCACCACCGATGATCGTTACTTTACCGCGACTGACGCCAGGAACACCAGCAAGTAGAATTCCTTTTCCACCATTAGATTTTTGTAAGAATTGAGAGCCAATTTGTGCAGCCATACGACCTGCTACCTCACTCATTGGAGTAAGTAGAGGAAGTGTGCGGTTTACTTCAACTGTTTCATAAGCAATCGCAATAACTCCTTTGTCCTTAAGAGCTTGGGCTAAGGCTGGCTCAGCAGCTAAGTGTAAGTAAGTGAATAAAATTAACCCTTCACGGAAATAGTGATATTCACTTGGAAGAGGTTCTTTCACTTTCATAATCATTTCCGCCTTCGACCATAAATCTCTAGCATTTTCGATAATTTCTCCACCAACGTTAGCGTAATCTTCATTTGTAAAGCCACTTCCAACTCCAGCATCTTTTTCAATTAATACCTTATGACCAGCATTTACAATGGAAACCAATCCAGCTGGTGTTAAAGCTACACGATTTTCATTATTTTTAATCTCTTTTGGAACTCCAATAATCATGAATCTTCCTCCTTTGAAGTCACCCGAGTTGTAAGCTTCTTTCAGGGTAGATTTTTAATAATCTAGTTATTTACGTCGCTTACTCGGTGGCTAAATATAAAAATTTGTAAATATTATCTGATTTAAAGATACTACTGGTTCCCATCTACTTCATTGGACAGTGTGTAATATAAAATTCTTGTTTTTCTTTACATGATCTAAACTAAAATTCTATTAACCATTTGTACTGAAGAATAAAAAAAAAGAACAGCGAAAAAGTTCTGTTCAAATAATTGTAAGTATTCCTTTTTTACTTAACTATTTCTCTATAGCGATATTCTTTTTTCTTCTTTTTGGATCGTATAATCAGGACCTACATACTCTTCTTCCCAAAAATCCGCACCTTGAATTCCAAGTTTTGAAGGATTGAACACAGGATCGATCCCAGCCTTTTTCTGCATTTCATAATCTTTTAATACTTTCAAGGCTGTCTTTGTAAGGAAAAAGATAGCAGTAAGGTTCACCCATGCCATAGCCCCCATGCCTAAATCTCCCATTGCCCATATAGTACCAGCTGTTTTAACACTTCCATAATATACAGCGACCATTAAGACAATTCTTAAAGCGTGGTATAACCAATTTATATTTTTGCTTTTATTTAGTTTCAGAAAAACAAGATTGGTCTCTGCTTTATAATAGTATGATACTAATGTAGTAAAACAGAAGAAACATAAGGCTAGAGCTAGAAATGCTGCACCAAAATTAGCGAAAACTGAATCAACTGCCAGTTGTGTATATAGAGATGGTTCTACGTTTCCAAGATTACTAGTAATAGGATCCATCCCTTCTGGCTTCACATCATACATGCCTGTAATAAGAATCATGAATGCTGTAGCAGAGCAAATAAGCAACGTATCAATATAAACGGAGAAAGCTTGAACTAAGCCTTGTTTAGCCGGATGAGATACTTCTGCAGCACCTGATTCAAACGTTTCACTACCAATACCAGCTCCGTTGGAATAAACCCCTCTTTGAACACCCCAAGCTATTGCAGATCCAATTAATCCTCCAAAAGTTGAATTTAAACTGAAAGCACTAGATAAAATGAGGGAAATTACATTCGGTATTTGAGAAAAATTCATAATAAGAAGGATAATACAAACCGCGATGTATCCTATAGCCATGAATGGAACAATGATTTCAGCAGTTTTTGCAATCCGTTTAACACCACCAAAAATGATAGCACCTAGTAATACAACAACAATACCACCAGTAATTGTAGGTGATACTCCAAAAGCATTATCTACTGCTAATGCAATGGTATTGGCCTGTACTCCTGGCCATAAACAGCCCATAACAATTAAGGTGATGATTGCAGATACAATAGCAAACCACCTTAGGTTTAATCCTTTTTCAATGAAATACGGTGTACCACCTCTGTACTCACCATCGATTTTTCTTTTATATACTTGTGTGAGAGTGATTTCAATGAATGAAGTCGCACTACCTAGAAATGCTGCAACCCACATCCAGAAAACAGCACCTGGTCCCCCTAATGCTATTGCAGTGGCTACACCTGCTATATTCCCGGTACCAACTCTACTGCCTAATGACATTGTTAATGCTTGAAAGGAAGATACTCCAGCTTTAGAACCTCCTCCTTCAAATGTCAGCTTTAGCATATCTTTAATAAATCTTACTTGTACGAAACGTGTAAGAATCGAATATAATAATCCTAAACCGAGAAACATATACACTAGTATTGGACTCCAGACATACCCATTTAACCAATTCACAATGTCGTTTATATTCATTGAAATCCCCCTGTTCAAAATGTTTTATATGGAAGATATTACAAAACAACAGAAATTCCCTACCCCCTCCATCCTATATTTCTTTAATGAGTTCAAATTTTACTTCCAACTAATTGGTAGCGCTTACAGAAGTATTTAGTTTATCAGCTTCAAAAATGATTCCTTTATCAAAATACTAGGCTCAACAAAATAATGATCTTTGTACCCTTAGCTTGCAATACATTTCCATTAGATCTTGCTGTTGCTTATAGTATTAAGATAAGTGTTTACCCTTAATACTAATATAATTAAAATTCAGAAATTTTTCGTTGGACACTGTGTTAAATATTATTCGTCTTTAATCTTACACTACTATAATGTGTGTTAATTATTAAAGTCTTTGAAAATCGTTTTTTACTGTTCAGTTTATAGTAGAGGATGAGACATGATCATTATATAGTTTTCTACTCTCAAAACCGTTTCTACAGACATGAAAAACGGATATTTCCTCAAGGGCAGGAAACATCCGCCTTTACCATGATAAAACCTTTCTATGACTAAACCATCTTCATTCAAATATATCGCTAGCAAGAATATAATTCACATATTCCTTTGCACTTTCTTTTATCTCTTCGTCAATTGCTGTATAGGATCCATTGAAAATGAATGCAGGTAAAAATTTGGTTCCAATTAAATTACTAGTTGCTTGGAACGGTTTTAAGAGTTCACTCATTGAAAAATTATTACGTCCACCAGCTTGATATCTTTCTTTAGCACTTCCCGTTGTTACTGCTAATATCAGTTCTTTATTATGTAATTTATTCCCGTTTGATCCATATGCCCATCCATGAGTAAGTACTTCATCCTGCCACTTTTTTAGTAATGGTGGCGAGCTATACCAATAAAACGGGAATTGCCAGACAATTCTATCATGCTCTTCACATAGTCTTTGCTCTCTTTCGATATCAATGTTTTCATCTGGATATTGCTTATAAAGTTCATGTATAGTAATGTTGGAAGCCTGCCTTAGTTCTTCTAGCCATGTTTTGTTCACAACTGATTTTTCAATGTTTGGATGAGCTAAAATAACTAATACCTTCATTAATAAATCCTCCATTCATTAAATTTGAATATTTAACAAGTTAACATATTAAGATAAAACCCGCATTAGCCATTCCTCTAATACGGGAGGGTTTGTTTTGTATGGTAGGAAACACTTTTTTAGTTAAGATAATTTGATTTTAGATCGAGATTCTTTTTCAATAGATTCATAAAATTTATCATGAAGTTCCTCACGCGCTTCTTCAATGCCTGGCTGAAATTGAATAAGTGCATTACGTCTCGTTTCAATAACCTCTTTAATAGCATTATCAATAACCTCATCAGTACTTGCCTTTATAGCATTTAACTCTCGTGCAATCGACAGCCCAGCCACTTTTCCTTGAGCCCTAGCTACTTTAGCACTTTCAACTCCTGTAATATTACCAGAAACATATAGACCTTTGAGGTTTGTCTGCATAAATTCATTGTGAATAGGTACATGACCACCCAATTCAGGAACATAACTGTATGAACAACCCGCAACAGCAGCAAGTTCGGACATTGGTGTAAGACCACCAGCAATGCAGACAAAATCAGCCGATACCACTTTTTCTGTCCCTTTTATAACATCTCCTGTTGCAGAAATTTCAGCAGTGCGTACACCTTCTACTTGATTTTTTCCAACTATTTCGAGAGCCGTTTTACGTAGTTGAATTGGAATTCCCCACATTTTAAATCCGTTTTTCGGATACAAACGTGCCCCAAGCTTCGGATTCACCCATTTTCCGCCAAACCTTATGATAGGAGAGGGAGCTAAATGTGTTAATCGTAAAAGTGATTCCATCATTTTTTCTGGATTTGAGTGATCTCCCGAAACAAGACTAGGCTCTGGAAGTAAGATACTCTCAATGTGAACACCACATAGTTGTAATTCTCTCGCTATCGCTACAGAGAGGACATTAACCCCAATGATGATTCCTTTCTCTCCCGGCTTCACACGATGAACATTGCCCATTACCTGTGCCGCTCCAATGGACATGACACCGGGTAGCGTCCATCCCGGAACAGGAATGGGTGTTTCCGATGCTCCTGTAGCAAGTAGTAGACATTTAGATTCTATTGTTCGATCAGTAGTATAGACACACCAACCGTTGTCAGTTTTGATTAAGTCATATACGGATACTCCACATTGAATATTTACTCCAAGTTGAATCGCACGTTCATAGAGCTTTTGTGCTTCGGTTATTCCATTTACCCACTTTCCATCTGGTTCCTCATGCAGCTGCCCCAATAAACGCCCTCCAGGCTTTACGAACTCATCTAGTATACACACTTCTAATCCATTTTCAGCAGCTGAAATAGCTGCGCCTAACCCCGCTGGACCTGCACCAACTATGACAAGATCAATCATCATTTA
Organism: Metabacillus bambusae; assembly: GCF_017497975.1. Taxonomy (GTDB): domain Bacteria; phylum Bacillota; class Bacilli; order Bacillales; family Bacillaceae; genus Metabacillus; species Metabacillus bambusae. Next base: position 58,300 of record NZ_JAGDEL010000004.1, read on the forward strand.
CCTACCTCCTGCTAAAGATGTGGTAGTTTGATTGATGCCTGATTCAATACGCATATCGTTTTCTACTTGAGTTAAACATGCACGAACAGTATTATTTCCATTTACTCTTACCCGACACTCAAAACAGTGTCCTATATTACAGTAAATTCCTCTAGGAGTCCCCTTATCCTCATGATGACGAAGGGTCCGGACCCCAGATGCAAGCAGTGCAGATGCAATCGTATCTCCTTCACTTGCTATATATTGTTTGTCATCAAAATAAATCTTAACTTTCTTTCGATTTTCAAGATCACCTAAGATAGGATGTTGGTTAACTCTCATTGTATTCATTTTGGTTCCCCTCCTAATACACCAAATGAAACTGGACGTACAGGAGGTCGATAACTAAGTGATACTTCGTTAGAAACTTTTGGTCCACCCAATTGTTCTACTAAACGATCTATCATGCAGCGACAAGTTCTTCCACCACATGGTCCCATCCCTGCACGTGTTCGTAACTTTACTTCACGTGAGGAGCATTGAAAACGCTCGACCCTTTCTTTAATTTCTTGCAAGGTGATTTCTTCACATCTACATATAACCGTTTGTTCACTCATACAATTTCTCCCCCAAATCCTCTTGAAAAATGGTTATTAGAAAAAAATGGCTTTTCGCTATAGCATTACTTAGAAAGCGTATTTTGCTTGCTTAGAATGAATTATGTTCTATTAATACAAGTCCTAATGGAGATAGTCTTAATTTTTCTTATACTATCATCCATAAAATCTAATACTTTCTGATAGTATAAAAAAGACATCAACATTCATCCCTGCTTAAAATAGATGTGCAACCAACTATTTTTACGCAGATGAGAACGTTTGATGTCTCGTACGTACTAAAGTAGCACATCATAAGAAAAGCGAAGGCGCCTTGCTCATCGCCGTACAAACTGGAGGAGCATCGACTGAGATAAAGGAAACACGGAAAGCGTAGTGAACCGATGTTGACTTATCTTAGGGAGATGATCTGAAGTTTGATAGGCGATAGACGCTGGAGCTAGACAACACTAGGTATAAACTTTTATACTCCCTCGTAAATGCTACGTTTTACTAACTTTATGTCTATTTTCTACTATTTTTAGATAAAACCGTAATATGGTTTTTGACTTGTAGCAAAATGAGCCCATTTGATCATTGTAATGAAATCAAATACTGGTAGTTTAACAGCTCTTTGAATATCGGCTGCATATGGAGGGAGATCACTGCATTCTAATAAAATTGCCCCAATATCAGGATTCTCTCTTACCATATTGACAGCTGCATCTACTACTTCTTTTCTCACCTTTTCGTTATCAAAAGAACCTCGGCTCTCAATGATGGCTGAAAATTCAGGTAATCTACCTAAATCTCTTACTACACAAATATTCGGATCATCTATCCCACAGCTTTTAAATAAATTCGGAGTAATCCCATGTGCATCCGCTGTTAACATCCCAATTTTTTGAGTTGGCTTTAATCCAGTCTTAATCCAAGGTACTTGAACAACACTTGAAAGATAAACTGGAATATCAACAGCTGCAGCTACTTTATCTTGGAAGTTACCAAAAAATCCGCATGCCGCACATATTGCACGAGCTCCTTCTGCTTCAAATTCTTTTGCTGCTTTTATAATATCGTCAAGTAATGTAGGATCCCCTACATGAATTCTTTCTTGATTGCAATTTGGGACTACTTTTAGCCTTACAGGAAAGTCATAGGTAGAGAGATTTGCAACATTACCTGGTAAAACAGGATACCAGCACTCATCTAAATAAAGGATTCCAACTGAATACCCCGCTACATACTGGCCTTTTTTCATAGTAATAATCGTACTTTCTTTTTCTTTGCCTAAATATCCATATTCCCGTTCATCAATAATGGCTTTAGAGATCAATTTTGCTCCTCCTTATAGATTAGAGAGAATACATTTGTATTCTCTTTAATCTATTCATCTCTTTCTATTCAAGTTTCCAAATACCCTTATTCTTTTAATACACATGATAAAGATTATGATTAGGAAAGGCTCTTTTCTAAGAGATTGTTGCTTTTAGTACGAAAACTGTTTCAAGTTGATTGGAACGGATTGCGAGACTCCTGCTTAGAGTAGCGGGACAGGTGAGACCCCGCAGGCGTTTACGCCGAGGAGGCTCACCGCCCGCCCCGCGGAAAGCGAGCATCTCTCGCTGCAATCAACCACACCCCACTACTTGGTAAATAGCAACAAAGTTTGCGAAAACAGCCTTAGGAAACAATAGATTTATCCAGTGATTTAATTTCATATCCTAACTTAATCAGTTCCTCTTTTAGCTTTGCTTTGATCTCGTCAGTAGGTTGTGTTAAAGGCTTTCTTACTTTTCCACCTTTGATTCCGATCAAGTCCATACCTGCTTTTACCGGACCTGGATATGGATTACCTTCCGCTTCCATTAAGCCATAAATACCTGATAATTTACGATTCAAATCACGTGCAGCATCTAGATCGCTCTTTTCAACGACCAATTCGTAAAGCTCTACAAGTTCCTTAGGAAGCAAATTAACGAGGATTCCAAATGCACCCTGTCCTCCAATTGAGAAAGTTGGAAGGATAAAGTGTTCTTCACCTGTAAATACTGTAAAGTTTTCCACATCCTTCGTCAGAGTCACAACTTCACATAAGTGACCAAAATCTGCAGATTCTTTAACACTTACAATGTTTTCTTCCTGACTCAATTCATAAATCATTTCAGGGGAAAGGGTAACACCGGTTGCTCCTGGATAATTGTAAATGACGATTCCGACATTTGATTTTTCAGCTACTTCCTTGAAAAATTCAAGATTTCCTTCTTCACTAGTCTTATGATAATAAGGTGGTAGAACCAGACCCCATTTAGCACCACAGTCTGCAGCATAATTAGCAAGTTCAATTGTTTCCTTGGCAGTTGTGCATCCAACACCTGCCATAACAGGCACTCTTCCTGCTGCATATTCACAGCCAGCCTTGATTAAACTTTTACGTTCCTCTAATGACATCACATGGTATTCTCCTGTTGTGCCTCCAACAAGAAGACCGTGGACTCCACTTTCAACTTGAAAGTCGATTACTTTCTTATAAGACTGAAAATCAATGCTTTCATCTTCATTGAATGGTGTAATTAATGGTACAAAAATCCCTTTTGGTGCAATAGTCATCTTTTATTCCTCCTATTAATTTTAACTTTTACATTCATTCGTTTTAGATATTGGCAACTTGTTTTTTCTTGTATCTAGAATAATTTAGTTTATCAATGTTAAAATCTGTTTGCTCACCTGTAATGAGTTGAGCTACCATTCTTCCAGTGATAGGAGACATGCTAATACCATTACCTTCATGACCACTAGCAATATAAAAACCAGGGACATCTTCTACTTCTGAAACAATCGGAAGGTGATCTTCAACCCATGGTCTAACCCCTGCGTAGGCTCTTATACAGTTTATTTCTTTTAAAACTGGTAAGAAACGAATAGCTCTCTCTGCAATTGCCCGCATGACGTCAATTTCCGAACGAATATCATAACCTTTAAAAGCTCGATGCCCCCCTACTAAATAGTTATTTGCATCAGTAGGTTCGATTGTAAAAGCTACATTATGTTTTTCAACTAATTCACTTACATTTCTTTTAAACTTAATATCTTCGAATTTAGATAACATGTATCCAAATTCATGAACTTTTTGACCTACTACCTTTAATGGTGTTTTCTCAGATATTAAAACCATACCTTTTCTTGGCTTAATCGGAATATGAATTCCAACCATTTCAGCTATTTTAGGTGACCATACCCCGGCACAATTCACAATGCTCTTTGTCTTAAAGGTACCTTGGTCAGTCACTACACTCTCTACCTTGCTTTTTTCGTCTAATGTAATATCTTGTACAGAATGATACTCATAAACCTTTAAGCCGAGCTTTTTTCCTTCTTCCACAAACGCATAACATAATTTATATGGATTCATGGACGAATCTACTTCTGTCCAAATCCCTCCGACTAAATCATCAGCTAAATGTGGTTCTATTTCTCGCAATTGATGTTTATCCACCATTCGCATGTCATAACCATCACTAGCTTGCTGAGAAACATAATCCTTTGCAATTTCCAGCTCTTTCTCTGTTTCACAAACATACAAACTTCCCCGTGTGGAAAATTCAAAATCTACTGAAAATTCTTTGGCTAGTTGTTGAAAAAGCTGGATACTTGCATAGCCTATTTCTGTATCGATACCAGGCTTCTTATCACAGATTAATGCTACTGCATCACATCTGCTAGACGTACCTGATGCAACACCGCCTTTTTCAATTAGTGCAACCTCTAGTCCTTTTTTCACTAAATGATAGGCTACGCTCGATCCGATTACACCTGCTCCAATGACAATAACGTCAAAACTTCTCATTTGTAATCTCCTCTAAGAATGGTTTCTCTACTGCTATTTCCCTTCAAAAAACCCGGATGGTTCTACATTAAGGTTTATGTTAATTTGCTTGATTTCTAGATACTCTTCAAAGCCATATGTTCCCAAATCTCTTCCAATTCCACTTTGCTTGTATCCGCCCCATGGCGCCTCATTAAATGTTGGATGATACGTATTGATCCATGTAATTCCTGCACGTAATTGGCGAATCACTCGTTGTGCTTTAGCTCCATCATTCGTGAAAACAGCACCAGCTAAACCAAAAGCTGTACCATTCGCTAATTCAATAGCTTCCTCTTCTGTTTTGAAGGTTTGAATCACTAAAACTGGACCAAAAATCTCTTCTTGAACAATTCTCATATTAGGGGTTGTATCTCCAAAAATAGTAGGCTCAACATAATAACCCTTTGAGAAATCACCCTCAACAATTCGATTACCGCCACAAAGCAAAGTGGCTCCTTCTTTTTTGCCAATTTCAATATAGTCCAAAACGTTATTCATATGGTCTTCTGATACAAGTGGTCCCATTTCGACACCTTTTTCCCAGCCTGGACCAACTTTGATCATTTTGGCACGTTTAACTAATTCAGGTACAAACTTTTCATATAAACTTTCTTCTAGCACTAAACGTGACCCTGCCGAACACACTTGACCTTGATTTGCAAAAATAGCAAATAGTGCGTAATCAACTGCTGCTTCAAAATCTGCATCAGCAAACACGATATTAGGAGATTTACCACCTAATTCTAAGCTGATTTTTTTTACCGTATCTGCTGCGGATTTCATTAATTTAATACCTGTATCAGTACCGCCTGTAAAGGAAACTTTATCAACATCAGGATTTGACACAAGTTCTGCCCCAACCTTTCTTCCAGACCCTAGTACTAGATTTACAACTCCTGGTGGAAATCCTACTTCATCAATAATTTCAAACAGGCGAATAACAGAAAGTGGTGTTTGTTGTGCTGGTTTCACGATTACCGTACAACCTGCAGCAAGAGCAGCAGCAATTTTTTGGTTGGCCATGACTAGAGGATAGTTCCAAGGTACAATGATCCCCACAACCCCAATTGCTTCTCGAACAACCATTGCTTGAATGTCATCAGGTACATCGTAAGTTTGACCATGTGGTTTAGTTGCCAACCCTGCATAATAACGTAATTGGTTCACAGCATCTTCAACGTCTGCTATCGACTCTCTTACTGTTTTTCCATTATTTAACGTATCCAAATAGGCGAATTCTTCTTTTCTTTCTTCTAATTTATTTGAGATTTTCAGAAGAAGTTCTGCACGCTCTCTCGCTTTGCTATTCATCCAACCATTTTTATAAAATGCGTTTTTTGCCACTTCAATTGCCTTTTTAGAATCTTCTACTGATCCTTCAGTTACTATTCCAATTACCTCACCATTTGCAGGATTAATAATTTCTCTTGTTTGATTTGATTCACTTAATACCCACTCACCATTTATATACATTTTTTGAGTGGTATCATTGCTAACTAATACGGATTCAATGTCTGCTTTTTCTAAAATCACTATGATCACCTCTTCATCAAATTGTACAAGTTGTAAAATGAAACACTATATAACTATCACTATATTAAAGATACATCAGACTTTTAGCCTCTTCATTGGACAGTGTGTAAAACTTATCTGCTTTTCTATTTAACATTGCTCAAATGAAAATGAACTTATGAGATCTTAATATAAGGCTGACTCGCCAAACTTTGTTGCTATTTATCAAGTATTACGGTGTGGTTGATTTCCGTTACAGGCATTCGCTTTCCGCAGACGGTCCGGGAGACTCCTCGGCGCGTCCCCTGTGGTTTACCTTTTACACGCTTCTCCTGAAGGAATCTCATGTTTCCTCTCCAATCAACAAAGTGCAAAAAATCAACATAGCCAGAATAAAAAAACAGATCGCTTCAAAGAAACGTCTGCTTATATTAGCTTCCCATCATTTTTTGTGTCGAGAAAATTACTTATTTATCTTTATTCATCTGATCCTAAACGGTTAGATATCCCGCTTCAGAACCGCTCCCTTTAAACGTTAGGAAATTTTTTCTATATTTCTATTTACTCCCTTTATTAAAGATAGCTTGTAATCTATAATTGGAATATGCTTTCCTTTAATGTTTTGATAATAAAAGAAAAGTCTTCTTCTGTAATACTTAATGGTGGAGATAACTGCAAAATATTATTGAATCCTGCAACTGTGTCACCATTTTTACCGATAATCAGCCCTTTATCTTTACAAAGGCTTATTACCTTATTCACTTTATCAAGACTTGCAGGTTCTTTCGTTTGCTTGTTCTCTACTAATTCGATTCCTAAAAGAAGTCCTTTCCCACGTACATCTCCTACATTTGGATGATCTTTTATATCTTCAAGTTCATATAAAAGACGTTCTCCTAACTCTTTAGAGCGTTCGACTAGTTTCTCATTTTCCATAATTTCCAGATTTTTTAAAGCTAAAGCGCAAGCAGCAGGATTTCCTCCGAATGTATTAACATGTCGGAAACGATCATAGTCGTCACTACCTGTATAGGCCTCATAGATTTCTCTTTTCACTGCCGTTGCTGATAAAGGAAGATATGCACTTGTAATTCCTTTTGCCATTGTAATAATATCTGGTTTGACACCATAGTTCATAAATCCAAACGGTTTTCCCGTCCGGCCAAATCCACAAATTACTTCATCACAAATCAGCAACGCCCCGTGCTTTTCACATATTTCTTTTACTTTTGCCATATAATCATCTGGCGGCATTAAAATCCCACCACCAGTAATAATTGGCTCCATAATGACACCAGCAATTGTTTGGCTTAACTCCCATGTCATAACACGATCAATTTCATTAGCACTTTCCAATGTATGAACATCTTCCGGGTTGCGATACGTATCAGGTGGTGCTACATGTAAAAATCCTTGACCTAGTGGTTCATATTTATACTTTCGTTGCGCTTGACCAGTCGCTGCAAGAGCTCCCATTGAATTACCATGGTAAGCCCGGTAGCGTGAAATAAATTTATAGCGGTTATGATCCCCTTTTTGATGATGATATTGACGGGCAATCTTAAACGCTGTTTCGTTTGCTTCAGAACCACTATTAGAGAAGAAAATAACATAATCATCTCCAAGCCATTCATTCAGCTTTTCAGCTAGTTTTATAGCAGGAACATGACTATGTGCTAAAGGAAAATATGGCATTTCCACAAGTTGGTCATATGCAGCTTTTGCAAGTTCTTTTCGACCATAGCCTACATTGACACACCAAAGACCTGACATACCATCTAAATAACGATTACCGTCGATATCCGTCACCCATGCTCCATCTGCCTCGGTAATAATTAAATTAGAAGAGTTTGGAGCCGCTCCTCTCATTGCATGCCAAAGGTACTTCTCATCCGTTTTCTGCAAATTCTGTGTTTGATATATTGCTTGCACATTAATCAACCCCAATATCCTTATTTAAGTTTCTAAGATTAGTAACGAGCAGTAAGCATTTTTTTTCGAGTATAGAATTCAACTCCATCTTTACCATTCGCATGAAGATCACCATAAAATGATTTCTTATAACCTGAGAATGGGAAGAATGCCATTGGTGCAGGAACTCCAAGATTGACCCCAAGCATACCTGCATCGATTTCTTCACGGAACTCACGAATTGCTTTAGCACTATCAGTATAGAGACATGCACCATTTGCGAATTCAGACTTATTTGTTAGTTCAATTGCTTCCTCTAAATTTCCCACTCGAACGATTGATAAAACAGGAGCAAATATTTCATCTTTCCAAATGGACATGTCAGGTTTCACATTGTCAAACAACGTTGGTCCAACAAAGTATCCTTTTTCATTTTCGGCACCATTTCTTCCATCTCGAATAAGAGTAGCCCCTTCCGCTTCCCCAATTTCAATGTAATTAATCGTGCGGCTTTTATGTGACTCACGAATAACTGGTCCAAGGAATACACCTTCTTCTAAACCGTTTCCTATCTTAATTTCATCTGCTGCTTGTTTTAGTCGGGCAATTAATTCATCAGCAACACTTCCAACAGCAACTACTACTGAAGCTGCCATACAACGTTCACCAGCAGAACCAAATGCTGCACCGATAATATTATTCACAGCATTATCTAAATTAGCATCTGGCATGACAATGGAATGATTCTTTGCACCTGCAAGGGCTTGAACACGTTTACCATTAGCTGCTGCTGTTTTATATACATACTCAGCGACAGGTTGAGAACCAACAAACGAAACAGCCTTTACATCCTCATTTTCCAAAATGCCATTAACGACGTCATGCGCACCATGTATGATGTTTAATACACCATCTGGAAGACCTGCTTCTTTGAATAGCTCCGCTAAACGATTTGCCAATAAAGGTGTTCTTTCAGACGGCTTTAATACAAATGTATTCCCACATGCTATTGCGAGCGGAAACATCCAACAAGGAACCATCATAGGGAAGTTAAAAGGTGTTATCCCTCCAATTACACCAACTGGATAACGGTACATACCAGATTCAACACCAGTAGCAATATCAGGTAGTTGTTCTCCCATCATTAATGTTGGTGCACCTGCAGCAAATTCAACACATTCTATCCCTCGCTGTACTTCCCCGTACGCTTCGTTGTAACTTTTACCATTTTCTAAAGTGATTAGTTTCGCTAATTCATTCCAGTTCTCTACTAAAAGTTGCTGATAGCGGAATAAAATTCGAGCACGTTTAGGGACAGCAACTTTCTTCCATTTTATAAATGCTTCATTTGCAGCTCTAACTGCATGATCTAAATCTTCCCTAGTCGAAATAGGCACTCGTGCTATAACTTTTCCTGTTGCTGGATTTGGCACTTCTTCCATTTGTCTACTTGAAGATTCTACCCATTGTCCACTAATAAAGTTTTTTAATGTTTGTACAGTTTGTGTTACCTCCATTTATGAAACCTCCTATTTTTTTCGTATATTTAACTTCTTGAGCTAATTATATTTGTTATCAATATCACCCTTCATTGGACACTGTGTAAAATATTTATCAATTATTTTCTACATTAATAGTTGTACAAAACGAAAAGGTATACATATTGTCTTATTTAGGATAGAAACACAGACTTAATTTTTACGGATAATAAATAGGTATATTTTCTAAATAGGGTTAAAAGGATTATGGCAACTATGTAAAAAACCCTTACAAAATCTCGTTAAGAGTCTGCAAGGGTTAGTCCTGACTTTATAATAAATATAGGTTACATATAGGTGTAAAGTTGACTATGACGACTTCACAGAAGCAAATTCATAGGATGAAATTGCTGCAGTAGTATATGCATAAGCAGATATTGCCACTTCAATTGCTTGACGTTTATAAGACTCCATGAAATCTCTTCCAATTAATTCATAGATTTTATCAAGTCGATGATAAAGTGTTTGTCGAACGATATGAAGATGTTCCGCTGTCTCCTTTTTCGCGCCTTTACATTGCAAAAATATTTTTAACGTTCTTAGTAACTCACCGTTAGTCTTTTGATCATGTTGAATGATCGGTCCAATATAATCTGAAATGAATTCACTAAGTACACCTTGTTCATTAGCAGCTAAAACTAATCTAAATATATAGAGATCCTCGTAAAAATAAGCCTTTAATTCACTTGGCATTTTTTCTCGAATACTTAGTGTTTCTTTGGCTGAAAGGTAGCTACTTTTTATATGACTTAAATCTTTTACAAATTTCCCCACACTAAAATCTAGTTGGGAAAATTTCTTCTTCTTAATAAAGTCAGACTTTACTAAACAATCAATACTCTCTTGTATTCTTCTCTTAAAATCTTCTCTTTTCCAGATATTAAGAAGGATGAAAACAATTTGATTTTTTTGAATATGAAATAACAAATAAATGCCTCTCTGTTCAAAGATAGATCGAAAGTAAACTTTTAAGTAAGTGAATTCCGAAATTAATTTATCTAAATTATCAGCCTTACAAATCATCACAGAGCATACATTTGGGTTAAGGTTCGGTTCCAGCTCTAGGAGGTAGCGATTAATTTGTTCATTTCTATATTCTCCTTCAATCCAACACCCTACCCACTCGGATTCTTTAGCCATCCTTTGTTCTTCAACATATAGCTCCCGCAATAAGCATTGAGCTAATGCTGTAGCACTACGATCTAAAATAAGTGTTTCAAACTCTGTAATTGGTTCGGACTCTGAAATGATAAACAGATCTGCAAATGTCTGACTCAGTGCCTGTACCGATTGGTGGGCAACGCTCATTCCCTTTGGTATTCTATTCTCTTTTATGAGTTGATAAATTTCATTTTGTTTATCCTTATCTTTTTTAGAAATTACTTTAACTTTTCCTTGATTTGAAATATAGAAAACATTCATTTTTAAGTGCTCGTGTAAAAGTTGTAAGATTCTTTGTTGTGGATTAGAGGAAAGAAGCAACTGATTTAACCTATTCGAATATTCTTCAAGATCAGAAAGGATTTTGTAATGTTTTTTAATTAAGAGGCTATGAATTTCTTGTGTAATATCTATGAACCTTACTTCTTTGGAGAATACGATTATAGGAAAATCATGAGCGTCCGCTAAGTTTTTTATCTCTTTGGGTATAGCAGAAATGTAAGTACCAAGTTCAATACAAAGTCCAGATGCATTCGAATCTATAGATTGTTGAACTAATGACATAAAAACATCTTGATCACTTTTCCATCCGATTCCTGTTGAAAGAATAAGTTCATTCCCATTTAAGAGATTTTCAATCGTAGTAACTTCAAGAACATGTACCCATCGTACAGGTCTAAAAAGACCAGCACTCCCCGCTATTACTTTTGCATGTTTAAAATGTTTACTTTGTAAAATTTCGTGCACCGATAATTTAACTTCGAAGTTCATTAGTTACTCCCCCCGCTTATGAAAAAATATTAATATCCTGTTATTGCAATTTCAGGCTTAATCTATCACTTGCGTAAATTAAGTTTAATATAAATCATATCGCCTTTTCTCAAAACAAATATCCGAACAATTCTGATAATTAACTCTACTGGAGTACTACACTTCTCTTAATGTAAATATTATACACATAAACTTTTATTATCGTTCAATAAGACTGTTACATATTCTTACAAAATAATTTATAAAACGAGTTATCGAACAAAACACACAACTTTCAAATGTTATAATTAATAGGTTTTTATTTCGTTGTTTTTTGTAAGCGCTTAAAAAATACACCATAAAATTATATAAGAATAATTAACAATTCCTAGATTGAACAAATTATATTAACTTGAAATAATAATTAGTTTAAAAATAGACATTCTCCAATCCTATTGCAGGAAATATGAATAATTTTATCCAAATTTAATGAATGGCACTTTTGTTTGATTTGTTATGTTTATTATACTTTAGTGACTATCCATGAGTAAAATGAATGTTTATAATATAATACATGAGATGAATTAATGTGAAAAGGAGAAATTAATGATGACACTTAATCGTTTTGAAGTTTTTTACACAGTAGTAGAATCAGGCAGCCTTACCAAAGCAGGAGAAATATTGAAAATTACACAATCAGGAATCAGTCATGCAATTTCTAGTCTAGAAAGTGAGTTTGGTTTTTCTTTACTTACCAGAGGTCGAGCGGGCATAAATTTAACAGAGAACGGTGAACGCATGCTTATATATATTCGTGACATTTTAACTTTAAATAATAGAATGAAACAAGAAGCAGCAGCAATTAACGGGTTAGAGGTCGGTGAAGTAAGAATAGGTACATTCACAAGTATTACTACTCAATGGTTACCAAATATCATCAAAATTTTTGAAGAGCATCATCCAAGTATTGTTGTTAGATTGTTTGAAGGTGATTATTCTACCATAGAACAATGGATTTCCGATGGAGTAATAGATTGTGGATTTCTCAGTTTACCAACACAGAAGTCACTTGAATTTCTGCCATTAAAAAAAGATAGGATGCTTTGTATTCTTTCTGACAAACACCCCCTACATAATCAGGATAATATATCTTTCAATCAAATACAGAAAGAATCCTTAATTATGCCAAAAGAAGGATGGGACAACGAGATAAAAGAAATTTTCAAGGAAAATGAAATAAATCCTACAATTAAATTCGAGGTCTCAGATGATCAAGCCATTATTTCAATGGTAGAAAATAACTTAGGTATAAGCATACGACCTGAAATGACCTTATCAAATATCCCAAAAAGCATTCGAGTGCTGAATTTAGAGGTTGAGTCTTATCGTTTTATTGGAATAGCCAAAAAAACAAACTCATCTCCTGCCACTAATAAATTCATTGATTATGTTCATTCGTGGTTAAGCGAAAACAACCTAATGGATTATTAAGTTCATTCACTCTAAATCCACTTGGAATCGCTATTCTAGCAGGAAACGATTCGGTTGATTGCTTATGCTTTGGTATTAGATTTTGATTCTCATGAAAAGAATCAATTTCTCCCACGGTCAGTAAAGATTCATTTTCCTAGTTTTTCAGAATTCCAATCACATCGTTTAGCTTCCTCTTGTTATTAGCACAGGCAATTGTCACGGCTTTTAAGATCATGTCTTTAGGCTGTAAAAAGCTAGAATCATCTAACCAAGATAACAGCTGCTTTTTAGCATTCACGTTTGAAAAACCAAATCCATTGTTGTCCCAAAACTCTACGATATCTTTCACATTTCTCGTTTCTTTATTTTGTGATTGATCCTCTATGTCTTATCACTTTAAATATTTTAAATGGAATTATTAAATATAGGTAAAAAATTCATTAAAGTTGTTTACTTAAGGAGGTAAGGGGGTAATTACTATTGGGGATATTATACAACCATGAAAAGTCCACATAGTTTAAATTATTATTAACTTACGAACTTAGATAATTAGTATAAAAACAAAGATCATTTGACACTGAAATGAAAATAACTATGAACATGATTTCACTGAGTACTAATGGAATAAAGATAATTTTCTTATTTGAGGATCTTTTGTCTAGTGGAAGTAAAAACAGAGATTTTGAAAAAACAATTGTAAATGAAGGAAAATTTCCCAGTCATTATCCTGTGTGTTTTTTATTTTGTACTTCCATTCATTTTAAAATAGATGAAGGCAGTAGATTTCAATAAACTTACAAAAAAGGGGGAATAAGCAATGAAATTCAACTACCTAGCCACATATCAATTAAAAGATTTTTTTGAGAATAATATTAATAATTTTGAAGAGTTGCTTCTTTCTGAGGCTGTTAATGTAAAAGTTAAGATTAATGAAATCTTACAAATTGGAAATATTGATCTTGTAAATAATGCAAAAAATCTCGTTATCTATATTATTAATAAAAAAGAAAAAGAACTTCAGCTGTTTGCAAAGCAAGAAGGTATTGCTTGGGCGACTCATTCAATTGACTTATCATTTAAATTAGAGTGGATACAAGCCATTCGTAGAACGGTTTGGTTTCTTATAAAAGAGTATAACCGATTAACGAATGAACAGATCATTATCAACTTTTTTACTCTTGAAAAAGAAATAAATAACCGGATTGACGATTTTTTAAATTCCTTCTTTATTAGTTATTCTAAATACAAAGATTCTTTGATTAAAGCACATAGAGAGTTGGTTGAGAATTTATCAGTACCAATTATCCCAATAAATTCTACCGTCTGCATTTTACCATTAATTGGGACTGTTGATAAATTTCGAACAAATATCCTAGAGGAAAAAGTACTAACTGAAATTGGAGTCACCCGCATTCAAACTTTGATTATTGATCTATCAGGTATCGCTAATATGGAAGTTGAAGTAATTGATCATTTATTAAAAATAATAGAGGGAGCTTCTATGATGGGATGTAAATCCGTTATTACCGGATTAAGGGCTGAGGTAGTACGAAAAATGATCCACCTTGGCTGCTCATTTGACAAAAACACAAAAACTTTAGGCACACTCCAACAAGCTTTACAAGAATATTTACGTCAATAGACTCTATTCAAAGGCAAAGGTAAGAACCTCAGAGATAAACTCAAGCTTTTTTCAAAGTAAAAAAGCTTCAACTCCTTATCTACCAAGGGATTAAAGCTTCTCTTTTGATGATCGGAGAGGGATATATATATCTTTAAAGAGAATAATTCACCTAGACCTACAAATAAGAAATCAGTAAGGTTAGTTTTTATGCTCATTTTTTTATAGTTAGTTTTCTAGTTAACTACTTCATTTTACATGGGAATAATAGTTGGAATTTCTATTCAAGAAAAGAAGACACCACTTTTGGAATAAAGTAAGATATCCTCTTTTAAAATAGTTTTTATTGTCTAGGAAATTAATAAAATTCTTGTATGTGGATAAGCGCTTGGCATCCAGCTCCAGCGCCTAGCCCCTCTTGGGTCTAAGCCACTTAAGAATTGAAGGTAAAGAACACCTTCTATTCTTAAGTGGCTTATTTGCCCGAGGCTGTTCAAGGAGCATGCGCTTTTGTTCTTGTATTTAACGACTAGTGTAGCCAGCATCTGCGTGTATAGTAGTACCAGTTACATAAGAAGATTGATCTGAAGCTAACCATAGACTTGCTTGTGCTATTTCTTCAGGCTGACCAAACCTACCTAATAGACTTAGCTGAGGTGCAAATTCTTCTTCAGTTTGCCCAGTTTCTTCCAACGCTCCTCTTAACATTGGAGTATCAATCGCCCCTGGCGCTACAGTATTAACACGAATATTTTTATCACCGTTTTCTAGTGCCGCAACCTTAGTCATTCCTACTACCCCATGTTTAGCTGCAACATAGGCAATATTATTTGGTTGAGGACGGAAAGCACTTACTGATGATATATTAACAATACTTCCGCCTTGTCCTTGCTTAATCATTTGTTGTAATTCATATTTCATACATAATGCTGTTCCAGTAAGATCGATTGAGATTAGCTTGTTCCAATAATCTTCATCAAACTCGGCTGCAGGGGCATTATCCGGCGTTAATGCAGCATTATTAACGGCAACATCAAGACGCCCAAATTTTTCAACAGTTTTGGCAACCATATTTTGTACTTGATCAGATTTAGAAATATCAACTTTTACAAAATATGCTGTTCCTCCATTTGCTTCAATTTCAGAAACGGCTGCTATTCCCTTTTCTTCATTAAAGTCTGCTACCACTACTTTTGCTTTTGCTTCTGCAAAAAGCTTTGCTGTAGCAAGTCCCATCCCCATTGCTGCACCTGTTACAATAGCCACTTTACCCTCTAATACTGGAAATGTCATATAAATCCCTCCAAAATCTCTTTTTAATTTCAATATCTTTTATCCACTATAGTCTCCTAGAAAATAATTTACTGTTCTTTTAAGAATGTGAAGGATAGTCTCATTATCCAAGTATGATTGGAAGTTATCTCCAACCTTGTACTAATCAAAAATTTTCCTCAACCATTTTCTTTGGATAACAGGACTAAATCCATCTTTTCAGATCTACCAATGCTATTTTTGCACCTTCATTTGCAAATGCTTTTGCGGCAGAAATTTGTTAAATTAAATCTATAGGCGTACTATCAATACACCTCTTAATATTTATAAGATTGTCCACCATCGATTGGAATAACGGTTGCGTTGATAAAGTTGGCTTGATCAGATAGTAGGAATGCCACCAAATAACCTACTTCTTCTGGTTTACCGAAACGTTTCATTGGGTTTGGCTCAACAAATTGTTTCCCTACTTCTTCCCAGTTGTCTGGATCAATTTGTTTTAATGATCCTTCGACCATTGGTGTCATGATTGCTCCTGGTGCAATGGCTTTGATGCTAATTCCATATTGCCCATATTCAATTCCAGAGTTTCTTGTTAATCCTACAACTCCGTGTTTACTAGCAGCATAACCAGATTGGTTTCCTACCCCACGAATACCACCAACAGAAGCTGTATTAACAATAGAGCCAAAACCTTGTTCTCTCATGACTTTCAACACGTATTTCATACCATAAAACACACCATTTAAGTTAATACTGACTACTTTATCGAATTCATCATTGCCAAAATCCTCTGTTAGGTTTTGTTTTCCTTCGATCCCTGCGTTGTTGAAGAAACCATCGATTTTCTCAAATTTCTCAACTGTTTCTTTTACATAGTTTTCAACTGCTTTTTCATCTGCCACATTCGCTGTGATAAGCAAGACATCTGCGTTTGGTGAAACCTCTAACACTTTACTTTTTGTTTCTTCTAGTGAAGCTGAGTTTAAATCAACGAGTGAAAGCTTTGCTCCTTCTTTTGCCATTTGTAAGGCAGAGGCTTGGCCTAAACCAGATCCTGCTCCTGTAATTAATATCACTTTCCCATCAAATCGATTGCTCATTTGAAATTTCCTCCTTTTATTATTAAGGCTGACTCGCCGAACTTTGTTGCTATTTAGCGAGTAGTGCGGTGTGGTTGATTGCATCGAGAGATGCTCGCTTTCCGCGGGGCGGTGAGCCTCCTCGACGTAAACGCCTGCATGAGTCTCACCTGTCCCGCTGCTCCCGTAGGAGTCTCGCAATCCGTTCCAATCAACCTGAAACAGTTTTCGTTATAAAAGTAACAATCTCTTAGAAAAGAGCCATTATTAAAAACTATTTACTGTTTCAATCTTGATCCAATAGAAACGTCTTTTAGGATTATTATTGTGCTGTATACCCTCCGTCAACAGTTAAGAAACTACCAGTCATGAATGAAGAATCATCAGATGCCATGAATAAAACTGCTTTTGCCATTTCATCTGCTTTACCAAGTCGTTTAATCGGTGTAGCTGATGCTAAAGCTTGCTTGCTTTCTTCCGGTATAATTGGTGTATCAATAAAACCTGGACATAATGCGTTAAGACGAATATTTTTTTCCGCATATTCAAGTGCAAGTGAACGAGTTAAGTTAATTACGCCACCTTTTGCTGCGTTATAAGCTGCTGAACCAGGTGATCCAACCAAACCGTACATAGATGCCGTATTAACAATCGTACCGCCACCTGTTTTTAACATTTCGCGAATGGCTTCACGTGCTACTAAGAAAACACCATCTAAGTCAACATTTACGGTTTTACGCCATTCTAAGTAATCTAAATCATGTGAAGGGTGTACACGGCCAATACCTGCATTATTGAAGACAACATCCACTTTGCCGAAAGTGTCAACGGTTTGTCTAAAGATATTTGCAACGTCTTCTTCACTCGTAATATCTGCTTTTATAAAAAGAGCTTCAGCATTAAGCGCTTTCAACTCTGCTTCAAAGGCTTTACCTTTTTCCTCATTTAAATCTACTAGAACTACTTTGGCTCCTTCTGAAACGAATAATCTTGCTGTTGCTGCCCCAATACCAGATGCTCCCCCGGTAATCACAGCTACTTTGTCTTGTAATTTACCCATTCTACATCCTCCTAGTATGAAAATTACTATCCTTGTTCTAAAGAAAAGTACTATACAGATCTATTATCTGTTCTATTTTCCTTACAATTTAATGGTACTACTTTGTTCACATTTAACAATCATTAAGATATCATTAAGTGTCTACTAGTTAGACACTTATGTTGAAACTGTCTATTTAGAGAGAGGTTTTATCATGAATAACGAAAAAAATCCAACATCAGGGCGACAAAATCGGACAAAAGCACATTTAAAGCAAGCATTGATTGAACTCATAAAAGAAAAAGGTTACCATTCCGTTACTGTAAAAAACATTGTCGATTATGCCGCTTATAATCGCAGTACCTTTTATATCCATTATCCAGATAAAATTGAATTAGCTGAAGATTTACTTGTTTCCATGCTCCAAGGGTTAGAAGCATCAGTAGGCAAACCATATGTACCTGGTCACAAGGTTTATACAGACAAGCTAAAAGCACCATCTTTAAATATCGTTTCTTATATCTATAAAAACCGTACATTTTTTGAACTAATTAACTACGATGACACGTTACCAGGACTACACACACGGTTCCCTCAAACGATCTTGAAAATTTATAATGAACAATTTATTTTTGAAACAATCAACAATATCCCAGTCAATATGGATTATTTTAAACGTTATACAGCCTATGGCTTTTACGGACTCCTTCGTAATTGGATCCAAAATGGATTCAAAGAAACCCAAGAGGAGTTTATCCAAGAAGTCATTGATCTATCGAAAACACATATTTACTCACTTGAGTATATTGGAAAAAGGAACTAAGTAAGAGTTGGATAGGGGAACTAAATAAGAGTTGGATAGGGGAACTAAATTAAAAGCTAATGGTTATTGTATCCCAATTGTCATAATACAAATCCATTAGCTGCTTATGAGAGATGGGCAACCTTTTCTAAATGACGTATAGTTTTACAAAAATGGGTTTGCCTAATGTTTTTTCCAATTGTTATTTTTGTTGATAACTATAAAATTTATGTTTTCTTATTCTCCTCAGATTAAGAAAACATTTAATTTTCCCAATTCGCAAACACCTCTCTTCAAGGTCTATTACGTAATAATTTTACTGTAATACACAGTTGCAGTTTACTATTTTGGACATAGAAACTTCCCAAAAATTAATTATTTTTAATTCATTATACAAAAAGTACCCTATAGGTAGACCTTTTTTCAAAGTGTCTACTCTAGAGAGTACCTTTTTAAAACTACTTTCCCTTTATGCTATTTAATAACCACCACTAACCTGCAATAATTCGAATCTATTTAACCTTTTATTCCACCTATCATAACGCCCTTAACAAAATACTTTTGTAAGAAAGGGTATAAACAAAGGATCGGTAATGTTGCTATAACTATAGTAGCGTATTTTACAGTCTCACCAATAGGAATAGCATCCACTGAGCCAATTCCTGATGTCATGCTGCTTGTGTCGTTTGCAATTAAAATTTCACGCAAAATCAGCTGAACTGGAAATAGCTCCCTATCTTGCAAGTAAATCATCGCAGGGAACCACGAGTTCCAATGATATACTCCATAGAAAAGGATCATCACAGAGACGACAGGTAGCGATAATGGCAGAATAATTTTGAAAAGAATGGTAAAATCATTTGCACCATCAATTCGAGCTGACTCTTCTAAACTAGCAGGTATACCTTGAAAGGCAGTACGCATGATAATAAGATTAAACGCGCTTACTGCTGTTGGAAGAATCAACGCCCAACGTGTATCAATCATATTCAATTCACTAACAAGCAAGTAAGAGGGAATTAGCCCCCCTTCAAAAAACATCGTGAAGACAATCATAAACATAATCAAGTTACCCCACATCACATTTTTTCTAGAAAGTGCATAGGCACCTAAAGATGTTAAAAATATGTTTATAGCTGTACCAACGACTACATAGAACAATGTGTTAAGGTAAGAAGTAACAATCATTGGGTTTTTAAATACCATTATATACGCTTCAATAGTGAAATCCTTTGGAGCAAGCATGATCCCTCTATTTTGGGCAACATAAGTTGGATCACTTAAAGATGCAAATAAAATATAAAGTAGTGGGTATAACGTTATTATCGATAAAAGAAAAAGAAATATTATATTCCCATAATCAAATAATCGCTCTCCCAGTGTTTTTTTCATCATGTATCCCTCCTACCACAATTTAGTGTCTCCAACTTTCCTTGCTATACCATTAGCTATGACTAATAACGTAAAGGCTATGACCGCCTTAAACAGACCTACAGCGGCACTGTAGCTGAAGTCACTCTCTAGGATACCTTTTCTGTAAACATAAGTTCCGATTACATCAGCAGTTTCGTAGGTTGTTGGATTGTACATTAATAATATTTTTTCATCACCTACTGTCATAAACTTACCAATAAGCAAGATTAACAAGATTACAACTGTTGGCATGATCCCTGGTAACGTAATATGAATCATTTGTTTAAAGCGACCGGCACCATCCATCTTTGCAGCTTCATACAACGCTGGATCAATATTAGACATAGCCGCAAGAAAAATAATGGAACTCCAACCAACGTTTTGCCAAATATCTGATCCTATAAAAAGTGTTCTGAACCATTCTGCTTCTCGCATAAAAGCAACCGGTTCGATGCCAAATAAAAATACTAATATGTCATTAACCACACCGTCTCTTGCTGTAAAATCAAATAATATACCCACTATAACTACTAGCGAGACGAAGTGAGGCATGTACGTAATCGTTTGGACAGTTCGTTTGAATATTCTTCCTCTCACTTCATTAAGTAATAATGCCAGGATGATTCCTGCAGGAAAGGCAAAAAGCAAACTAAAAAGGCTAAGTAGAATGGTATTTCTCAAGAGTCGCCAAAAATAGAAACTATTAAAAAATTCTTTAAAATGTTCAAAACCTACCCAAGGACTTCCAAGAAAACCAAGTACAGGTGAGTAATCTTTGAAAGCAATTTGTAATCCATACATAGGTCCATATTGGAAGATAATATAATATAGTACAACCGGGGAAACCATTAAGTAGATAACTTTATTTCTTCGGAAATCTTTTGTTACATTCTCTATAAAGTTACCAGCTTTTGTACCTAAGCTACTTTTAGTCTTTGAGTTTAAAGTTGTAACTTCCTTCTCTAATTTCGCCATTACTCCACCCCTTTCTCTATAATATAAGAATGTTTTATACGCTGTTGTGTTGAGGCTCTCTCAACACAACAGCATATACACTGAATTATCTTGCCAAATAACGGTCTAAAGCAGCTTGTTGAAGTTCAATTGCCCTTTCAATACCCATTCCTTTTAATGTTTCAACGAAATCATCAAAATTATCTATTGGCTCTTCGCCCATGATGAATCTAATAACTGTTTCATCATAATAAGTGTTTAAGTCACTCATAATTGAGTTGAATTCTTCACTTTCTTCAGCACTTAAAGTAATTGGAGGCAGATTAATTTTATTCTCTGCTGTTTCCCCCCAAATCTTAGCCGCTTCTTTTTGTTCAGGTAATTCATAGTATTGTTCTAAATAACGTTTATCTTGAATAAGTGGTCCACCATAAGAAGCTCTAATATATTTACCTAGAGCTTGTGTCATCGGTAAACCATCTGGATTATCAGTAATTTCCTCCGTGTAAGTAGGGTATCCGTCTATCATTTCATAGCTTTCACCTTCAATACCAAAGTTAAAGAGCATATGTCCTTCCTCTGAGTATGCAAAATCAAGCCATTTAACAATTTCTTCTGGATTCTCAGCTGAACCTGAAATGGCAGCACTATGCATACCTGAATAAGCATGCTCTAAATGACCTGTCGCTGCCTTTTCCCCTTCTTTAAGGCTAGGATTAGGAGCTGGTGAAAGCTTAAAATCAGGATTTTTATCTTCCATTAACCCGGTATATTTACCAATTCCACCACCACTAAAGCCAAAGAAACTACCAAGTTGTTCATTTGTTACCTTGGCATCCATTAACTTAGAATCAATTGCAGCAAAATCTGGATCAAGTAATCCCTTCTCATACCAACTATTCATCGTTGTTAAGAATTCTTTAAATTCTGGTTGAATTGACCCGTATTTGACAGTCCCATTGTCGTTATAGAATTGAGCATGGATTCCATATGCTCCGACAAATGCTCCAATATTCTTAAAATCATTAAGTTGAACAACAAGCGGAATTTCATCCATTTCACCATTTCCGTTAGGGTCTTCATTTTTAAAGGCTGTTAATACTTCTTCCCACTCACTAATCGTCGATGGTACATCTAAATTAAGTTTGTCCAGCCAATCTTGACGGGTGATCATCCCCAAAAATACCATTAATGATTCATCGCCACGAAGGAAAGGTAACGTATATATATTCCCATCATCGGTAGTAACCATTTTCTTTACTTCTGGGTTTTCATTTAGATATTGATTTAGATTTGGTGCATAATGTTCTATCAATTCATTCAAGCGTATGATTGTCCCTGCTTCAATCGCATGATCGGGACCATTTGGAACAGTCCGCCAATTGTACTCAATAACATCAGGTAACTTTCCAGATGCAACCATAAGATTAAACTGTTCCGTAATATCCGTCCCTTCCCCTGATGGATGTTTAAACTCAACCTTTGTACCTGTAATCTTTTCTAACTCTTGATATGCTGCAACATCGTTTAGGCTTTTTGATGTTGCTGCCACATTAGGAACTAATTCAGTCCAATAAGTAATTTCATCTGGATATCCTACCTCCGCTGGATCCTTTAGTTCTATTTCTTCTCCTTCTTTCTCATTTCCCTCACTAGATGTCTCATTGCCTGAACATCCAACAACTAATAGTAAAAATATTAGAAGTAAGAATAATCTTGATAGCGTTTTCATTGTTTTCGGCATATTGATGCAGACCTCCCTGTTATATTTAATTTGAAAACTTGTTTCGAACTAAGCATAAGTCAATTAAAGGCTAAAGCGATATAGTACATCCTTTTGATTTGTTATCAATATGTTAGAAATGGTCATTATCTCTTCATTATCACGTTATCAATTCTTTATATATCGATATATTTAGTAGCTGGCACTTAATCTACACATAAAACCCTCTACCCAAGATGTAAGTCCTAAGACTTAAATGGGAGAGGGTTATTAATACAAGTCCTATAACATTTAAATAATGTGTCAGTATCCTTGAAATAATAATTGCTGAAAAAAAAAATTAAAAACTATATTGCCCCTTTACTAATTTCCTATACTGACCAGGTGTAACCCCCTCCACTTTTTTAAAGACCCTGATTAAACCAACACTGTTCGCATAACCTACTTTTGTTGCAATTTCCGATATAGTAAGTTTTCGATCTTGCAGCAACTTCTTTGATTCTTCAATTCTAACCTGAGTAATGAAATCGGATAGTGTAATACCACCTTGCTTTTTGAAAAAAGAAGACAAATAGGATGGATTCATCGTAAAATGTTCAGCTATCATTCCAAGACTAAGCATATTTTCATTAAAATTCTCTTGAATGAAAAGTACAATTTCTTTGTATAAGCGTTCGCCTTGAGTTGATTGATTTTCTTGAATTTTAAGACAGTAGTCGTAATACAGAGACTTTATTTTATTCTGCAACTCTTCGACTGTCCTGCATTCTGCAATAGCTTTAAATGGATTATGCATCTCTATAGCCCTCTTTTTATCTTCGCCACCTAAAGTACTTTGCAACTTAATCCAAGTACTTAATAAATCATAAGATAAACATTTGCTTATCTCTGGTGTCAATGCTTGTTGCACATTATGACTAAATATCTGGTCAAGGGCTTGTTCTACATTGACATAATCACCATTTTTGGCAAAGTTAAGGATCTGAACCTCCGTTTCCACAGGATAATGGTAATCATATCCACTATTATTCTTAATATCATGATAAAAAATAACGGAATTTGGTCCTTTTATCATTCTATAATCTAACGCCTTGACTGACTCCCAGTAACATTCAGAGATTTTATACAGCCCTTGATGAATTTGACTGATGGCTACGGAAATCTTTATACCGAATTGTTGATCTAAGATGTCCATTAATTCTCTAATACGATTAAGTTGTTTAATTCTCTCACCTTCTGAATCATCACGAAGGGTATTTAGAATGATTAGCTTATCCCGATCTATTTCAATTGTATATCCAATATCCTCAAATAACTCTTCACTAAGGTTAGTGATAATAAATCTGGTTAACACCCATTTCGTATCAACATTTTCTTTTGTAAACTGACAGTTATCATCAATTTGGAGAAGGATCACGCTGAAATATTCTGAATTAAAGCTAACACCCATACTATCTAACTCTTTTTTATAAATAGT
The DNA here is from genome assembly GCF_017497975.1 of Metabacillus bambusae. Classification (GTDB taxonomy): domain Bacteria; phylum Bacillota; class Bacilli; order Bacillales; family Bacillaceae; genus Metabacillus; species Metabacillus bambusae. Next base: position 82,471 of record NZ_JAGDEL010000004.1, read on the forward strand.
AGATACGTCAACTTGTCCTCTTATTAAGCGTAAAATGAAATTAGATCTGATAACTGGTTCTTGTTGAGAAACGATACGTTTTAATTGTGATTGTTTATTCATAGAACTTACTATTGTTTCCTTAATCAATTCCATTTCATTTGTGTATTTGCCATTTGCTCTATTGGTACCGATAACAGTTTTAACTACCTCCCGAATTGGTCGATAATTTCTATTTGCTAAATAATAAGAGACAACAATTCCTATAATAATAGATATAAACATCATACCTAGTGCCCATGATTTCACATTATTTACTTCTGATAACACAAACTCCCGGGGTACTAAAGATACATACGTCCATCCATTTTTCTCTGACTTAGTATAGGAAGCAATCATATCACTCCCATTAATCTCTTTTGAAAAAAAACCTTGATTATCATTTAATAACGGTCTAATTTCTGAAAAAACCCCTTCATTATCACTGGTAGACATCATCATCTCTTTGTTCTCATTAGCTATGTACATAACACCTTTGTTTAAGCCCTCGATTTGTTGTAGCATCTCTCTGATCTGATGTTCATCAATATGGATCATCAGTGCTCCTTTTACATCTGAAATTTCACCATACGGCAATGATTGTATAAATGTAATGATGTGCTCCTGTCCAGAATTCATCATTACTTTCTCCGAAGGAAAATAACTGTTCAGATGAAAGCCGGACAATCTATTATTCATTATTTCTCGATATGTACTATTTTCGTAACGCTTAATATGGTTAAAAAACATAAATGAATCCGTTTTCATTTTTGGTGAGAGTAACACATCAGATTCGGAAAAATACACATAATAGTCATTAATATATGTACTTACCGTCTGATATCTATTTAACTCCTTTACGTAGTCAATATATTCGTAATTACTTATATTTTGTTGGTTCTTCATCAACCGATCTAACTTCTGATCTAAGGAGATTTGTAATGATAATTGCTCGACTTCTTTAAATCTATTATCCAGTACATCTCGTACTTGCTCCAACATAGCAGTATTTGAACTATTTGCGTTTTCCACCATAATGGATTCAATCCTATTAAATAGAAATATGCCAATAATAACTGGTAAAAGTAATACGATTAAATACGAAACTAGGAGCTTGATAAAGACAGATTTGCGTATTTTATCCACACTAAATCGATTCCATTTTAACATTACCTTCACCTCGTAACATAAGTAATTACACCTTCTTCAAACAAATTCCTTTATGTTTTTCGTTTCTTCTTTAGTAAATTACACTTTATTAATATTTATTTTTGTAATTATATTACTAATAAATATGTCTATTTCAAGATTTGTAATGGAAAAAGCACCCCGGTTGAGGTGCAAGTGTGTAACAACACGTATAATTCTGTTCTAGATGTTTATACAAGGTCCTTTGCATACCAATGCTCAGGAATAATATCCTTTTCCAATTCTAAAAGTTCTTCAATGATTTGATCGGCATCTGCAATGGAGTTAACGAGAGGATCTGTCAGCATAGCCCTTCTAAGCTTCTTACGGTCGCCTTCCACAACGGCTTCCGCTGTTAATTCATGTGTATCCAGTACTAGCTCCTGCATGCCACGAATCCCACGAGGCATCTCGCCAACAGGTAAAGGCTTTATCCCATCCATAGTGACTTCACATAACAGTTCGAGGAATGAATCATCGTTCATATTCGTTACCGCACCTTGATTAAGTGTGTTAATGTAGAACGGTTTCCCTAATCCGCCCACCATATTTTCAATAATATCTGTCGCATGGTCCGGAGCAAATGTATTCATATACTCACTGATTGGTGTTTCACCGCTTAGGAAACTATCAATCTGCCGCCACATCTCATCATGTCGCATATAACGGTCTTCCGTTTCCCAAATCGATAATGGCGGTATCGTATCTTCCAGCTTACCGAGCCCTTGCCAATAAGGAACGTATTCCTTTGTATGAGCAGTACAAGTTGGAACATAGCCAAAGATGTCATACAGTTGATAGCTGATGGCATCATTGTAAAGAGCCTTGGCACCTGTGTCACCACCTACTGTTTCCGTCTCCGCCGAACGTTTCAATGATTCAGCAATTGTAGGAAGGACATCTTTTCCTTCATACTCCGCTTTTAACAGCCAAGTGAAGTGATTTACTCCGGCAATGCGTAAATTGAATTTACGGTCGATTTCTTCGGAGTACTCACTTTTGTCATTGATAATTCCCGCTCGTTCAGCATAGATAATTTTCTTATGTGGCATATGATGCGAATCACACAAAGCAAAAGTTTTTAAGTTCGGTGCATATCTTTTTAACGCCATTCCATGGACCGTCGACGGGTTAATATAATTAATCACCCAAGCTTCGGGACAAATTTCTTCAATGTCCTTTGCACACTCCATAATCATAGGAAGCTCGCGCATCGCTCTGAAAACCCCACCTGGTCCGATAGTATCACCAGAGCACATTCTTATTCCATACTTTTCGGAAATCTCACAGTCTATTCCCCTGTACTTTACCGTATCCTTAGCAAAACTAAGTACAACAAAGTCCGCATCTTGAAGAACTTGCTTGCTGTCAACCGATCCCTCAATCTTCAAATCTACTTTATTAGCATCGACAACCATTTGGGCTAAATTGACCAATTTGTTTAACCGTTCTTCGTTTGTATCTACTAAAGCTAAAGTACCTTTGTTTAGATGTTTAGAATGAACCATTTGCCAAATACACTGGCGACCGAAAAACAAACTCCCTGCTCCTAACACGACTACCTTAGGCTTCTGAATAGTAATAGAAATCCCCTCCAATTTATTTGTTCTCTACAATTATAGAAAACGGATACAAAAATAGAAATGTAAGAGAGTAATCACTTCATGTCAAATAGTAATATAAGATAATCCTAAAAAATTCATATGTTATAATAAACAAATAAGAAAATGTCTAAAAGTATCAATAATATGTCTAAAAGTATGGGGGTGGTTTTACCGATGGATAGTTTAGATATTTTCAACGAACTTTCAGAGCTCATCAAGCTCCAAATAAATTCTTGTAGCGAAGTTGCGCATCCCAATAGTTGGATTGAGAGAAGGCAACATAAGGATTATGACTTATGGTGCATTCAAGAAGGAAGGATTGAAATTCGTATTCAAGAAGAGGTGTATCTCGCTTCTGAGGGAGATTTGATTCTTTTCACTCCAAAGGTTGCCTATACTGCTACAACTCTAAGTACCAGTTGCAAATTTATATTCACACACTTTGATCTTAGTCTCGGGAATCATCTTCGAATACTAGACAATTTTCAGCTGTCTGGCATTATTGATAGCACGCTTGTTGAAGAGGAGATTCTCCTTTTTTTGGATACGTATGACCAATATAAACGTAGTGCCCCAATGTCAGGGATTCGTTTGAAAGGATGTTTGACGATTTTAATCGCTAAGATTATGGAACAGTATGGTAGTAAACAATATCGTGGGGAATTCGTGCATTATCCAACTAATCAGAAGTTGACCATGGATTTGGTTAAGCTTCAGCCTGTATTTGATTTTATCCATGAACACCTTCATCAAACAATTCGAGTTGAAGAGATTGCTGCAATTGCCGGTATGTCAGAGAAGTATTTTATCTCTTATTTTAAGCAAGCTCTTGGTCTGACACCAGGACGCTACATTTATCAATTAAAAATGAACCGTGCTCGAGAATTATTGTACCTTAAACGCTATTCGATCCAGCAAATTGCGAGTATGCTCGGATACCCTGATCCTTACAGTTTCTCTAAAGCGTTTAAAAAATATTATAAAGTGCCGCCCTCTAAGTTTGTTTGGTAAGTTTAAATGTTCTATTGATGGTCGCAAATCCTTACTGTTTCCAAAATTAGTCAGTTTCTCAAAGAAATATTGATGAATTATACCAGAGGAATCCAGTCACCGATTGGAATTCAACTTTCTTTTATAGAAAATACAACAAATTTATGCAAATACTTCTCCAAGCCATTCTTTATACAGTTTAATAATATGATGTAGTTTTGGAAGTTGGAGGTCATGGGTAATGTACGACCTTGCAAAAGATGGTGATTTAGATCGAATTATCAATACAATTTATGATGAGGGTGGCATTGTTGCAGCAGAATGTCATGGTCCAGTACCTCTTATTTATACAAAGCGTCCAAATGTTGAGAGTTTTATTGGAGGGAAAAAAGTAACAGGTTATCCAGATGTGTGGGAATCAGAAGGTTTATTAGATATCTACCCCTTTAGCTTAGAGCAAGAGATGAAGAAAATTAGCAACTATGATTTAGGGGATTTTTAAAAAAGGTCATGCAGTATGGACGGAGGATAAAATTATTACAAGTAGAGACACATTTTAAATCAAAACTCTTGGGATAAGAATTAGTTAAGTCACTTGAAATGAGAAAAAACAAATAAACCGAGTATTTTCCTAAGCAATATTTTTTCCAAATCAAAAATTATTATCACTAAAATTGGGTTCTAACGTGCTTCAAATAGTAACTCTTTTATCTGAAATAGTGACAAAGAAAAAAGATCGACACTAATGACGATCTTCTGGAATACATTCTTATTCAATTAACCTCCCCGTTTAGCTCAATAAGCCTTATTCAAGAATCTGGCCCGTTTTTTGAAGAAGGATAGAGTATCCCCCTTCTTTTCTTTAGTTTACTCATTCTTAATTTTTGTTTAGTTATAGCAGCAGAAACTGCGAATATATAAAAATAAAAAAGGATACCATCGGCATTAAACCAATTGGTACCTTCTTCAATCCATATCATTTTATTCCTTTACACGACCCTATACCCATTCATAACTTGGTATGAAATAGGATTTATTGAGCATTTAAGCAGTAAATAAGGTGTTCCTTTATTTGAACCAGGTTTATACAACAACAACTTGTGTTTCTTCTGCTAGGGCTAATAGACACTTTTTGATTTCTTCTACATTTACATGCTTTTGCGAAACGCCTGTTTCCATTGCAGCGTAAGCAACAGCTGCCGATACATAAGCAGCCACTCTGCGGTCAAATGGAGCTGGAATAACATAATCGGTATGAAGATCTTCCTCCGCAATTAATCCAGCAATCGCATAAACAGCCGCAAGCTTCATTTCTTCATTAATTTCTTTTGCGTGAACATCTAAAGCTCCCCGAAAAATACCAGGGAATGCAAGTACGTTATTGACCTGGTTTGGAAAATCAGAACGTCCTGTTCCTACTACCAGTGCTCCCGCTTCTTTTGCCTCCTGTGGCATAATTTCCGGTACTGGGTTGGCCATAGCGAAAATGATTGGATCATGATTCATGGAACGAACCATTTCTTTCGTGACTGCACCTGCGGCTGATACCCCGACAAACACATCGGCTCCCACAAGTGCCTCTGCTAATGTTCCTTGTTTTTGTTCTTTATTGGTGATGCGAGCCATTTCTTCTTTAAATGGATTCATCCCGAATGAGCGTCCTTCATAAATAATTCCTTTTGTATCACATAAAATGACGTCTTTTACACCCATATGCAGAAGCAGCTTGACAATCGCCACGCCAGCAGCACCGGCACCGTTTGCGACAACGCGAATTTCTTCTATCTTTTTGTTTGCTAGTTTCAAAGCATTGAGTAACCCCGCCGCTGTTACAATAGCTGTACCGTGCTGATCATCATGGAAAACTGGAATATTACAAATTTTTCGTAGCCGATCTTCAATTTCAAAGCATTGCGGTGCTGCGATGTCTTCTAAGTTCACTCCGCCAAAAGTCGGTTCCAATAATTTAACGACCTCTACAATCTTGTCTGGATCTGTTGTATCCAAGCAAATCGGGAATGCATCCACATCTGCAAACGATTTGAATAATAATGCTTTCCCTTCCATGACCGGCATGGCTGCTTTCGGGCCGATATTCCCAAGGCCGAGTACAGCTGATCCATCTGAAACAACAGCAACAAGATTCCCCTTCATTGTGTAATCATACGCTTTGCTTTCATCTTCATAAATGTCCAAGCATGGTTCCGCTACACCTGGAGAATAAGCGAGACTTAAATCTTTTGCATTGCGAACTCGAACTTTTGAATGAACACCAAGCTTTCCTTGATTTTCCTTGTGCATCTTTAATGCTTCTTCACGTAAAGTTGACATTCAGTATCTCTCCCATTGTTTAATTTTGTATAACTATCGTAAAGGAAGAACTTATAGTAGAGTGATATCCTGCAAATTATATCGGTTTAACTCTAGTTTTCTCCCCTTTATGTCACCTATATCTACTCCCGCAAACCAATTACTGTTGCCAATTTTCTATGATTCATCGGACTTATAAAAAACTTATTTATTCTCGGTCAAATAGAGCTGCCCCAGAAATTCCTGGTTTTGTCATCTCATAAGGATTTAAAATAAGATCAAGCTCTTCCACTGTTAACACATCATTCTGCAAGCATAGTTCACGTACGGATTTACCTTTTAAAATCGCTTCTCTTGCGATACGAGCTGCCACTTCATACCCAATATGCGGATTAACAGCCGTAATAATCCCTACGCTTTTTTCCACATACTCTTTTAGACGGTTTTCGTTTGCCTCAATTCCTGCGAGACAGTAGTCTGTAAAGGCACGGAATGCATTGTTCATGATGCTGATGGATTGAAGCAAGTTGAACACAAGCACTGGTTCCATCACGTTCAGTTCAAGCTGACCCGCTTCAGATGCCAGGCAAATAGTATGGTCATTGCCAATGACCTGGAACGCTACTTGATTGATCATTTCAGGCATAACCGGATTGACTTTTCCCGGCATAATGGATGAGCCTGGCTGACGGGCCGGCAAGCTAATTTCCGCAAGGCCCGCGCGAGGACCTGAGGCCATTAAACGTAGGTCATTAGCGATTTTGGACATATTCATCATACATACCTTCAACGCTGCAGAGACTTCTGTATAAGCATCTGTATTTTGTGTCGCATCAACAAGATGCTCTGCCCCAACAAGCGGAAGGCCGCTAATATCAGCCAAATGCTTAACCACTCTTTCGATGTAGCGAGGGTCTGCATTTAATCCTGTTCCCACAGCTGTTGCTCCCATATTTATTTCATATAAATGTTGGCGTGATTGTTTAATGCGTTTAATATCACGCTCTACTACTCGGCTATATGCTTCAAACTCTTGACCAAGTCGGATTGGCACCGCATCTTGAAGATGTGTCCGTCCCATTTTAATCACATGGTCAAATTGTTGTGCCTTTTTCTTAAAGACATCATGCATATACTCCATCGTAGGTAACAATTTTTCGAGTAAACGAAGGGTGGCGATATGAATTGCGGTTGGGAACACATCGTTTGTTGATTGTGACATGTTCACATGAGTGTTTGGACTTAAATGAAGAACATAGTCCCCTTTCTCTTTTCCAAGTAATTCGAGTGCACGGTTAGCAATGACTTCATTTGCATTCATATTCATCGATGTACCTGCACCGCCCTGGATTGGATCCACGATAAAATGATCATGCCATTTGCATTCGATCACTTCGTCTGCTGCCTGAACGATCACGTTACCAAGTCCTTCGTACAAACGTTTCGTATCCATATTTGCTAAAGCTGCTGCCTTTTTCACGATAGCCAACGCTTTAATTAATTCTTCATGAATACGATAACCTGTAATCGGAAAATTTTCGACCGCACGCAATGTTTGGACCCCATAGTATGCATCTACAGGTACTTCCTTTGAACCTAAGAAATCTTTTTCAATGCGTACGTTATGATCCATATTGATTGTTGACATGGTGTATCCTCCTTTATATTTAGGTAAGCTTATGCTACATTTGACTGTTTAAATGACTCAACGTAATCGGTAGCTTTTTCTTGGTCAAATTCGCCTTCCCACTTTGACATGACAATTGCTGCTAATGAGTTCCCAACGACATTAACCGCTGTTCGTACCATATCTAAAATACGATCGATACCGGCAATAAACGCAACTCCTTCGAGCGGCAGACCCATAGAACCAAGTGTTGTTAAAATGACAACAAATGAGGCACCCGGAACGCCGGCCATTCCTTTTGACGTTAACATTAATACTAGTAATAACGTAATCTGTTGTGTAATTGATAGATTAATACCATACATTTGTGCCACGAAAAGTGAAGCTATTGCTTGATAAATCGATGAGCCGTCTAAATTAAATGTATAGCCTGTTGGAATAACAAAAGAAGTGATCGATTTTGGACAGCCGAATTTCTCCATTTTGTCCATTAGCCTTGGTAATACAGCCTCTGAGCTTGCCGTTGTAAATGCCAAAATCAGTTCATCTTTTAACACTTTCAGGAGAACAAAAATGCTTGTCCCGGACATTTTCGCAATAATTCCAAGAACGACGAACACAAAAAATACCATCGTCACATAAACAACAAGCACTAATTTCCCTAATGGAATTAATGTTGCAATGCCAAATTTAGCAACGGTTACACCGATAAGTGCAAACACACCAAACGGGGCAAACTTCATCACTTGGTTTGTCACCCAAAACATTGCTTCTAATACCCCTTCAAAAAAGCCAAGGACAGGTTTTCCCTTTTCTCCTATTGCCGCAATTCCTAAACCAAAAAGCACAGAGAAGAAAATAATCGGCAACAAGTCACCCTGGGCCATGGATTCAAATATGTTTTTCGGAACAATATGAACAATCGATTCCGCAAAACCCTGGCTTTCGGCTGTTTTCGTCGTTTCTTCATAATTTGAAATATCACTTTTTTCAAGATTGCTTGTATCTAAACCAGAACCCGGGTGGAACAAGTTTGCGGCCAATAATCCAATAGCAATGGCGATTGTGGTGACAATTTCAAAATAAAGAATAGTCTTCCCGCCTAATTTTCCTAGTTTTTTCATATCGCCGACTCCTGCGATTGAGACTACTAATGCAGCAATAACAATCGGAACGACAATCATCTTAATTAAATGAATAAAAATGTCTCCAATCGGCGCCATAATGGCCATGGCTGTTTCATTCCCATGAAATACTGCACCGACAGAGATACCTAGTATAAGTGCGACAAAAATTTGTGTAGCTAATCCAAACTTTTTCAAATAAATTCCCCCTAATGTTAGTTGTTTTTTTGTTAACGCTTTCATTATTATTATTCTTAGTTTATACTCACCCCCACTAAAACCAACTAAAACCTACTGAAACCCACAAGGGCGAATAGGAAAATTAAAAATCTTAGTCAAAACCCTTTCCTCTTTTTTACCATTAGTACAATGTGTTATGTTTTTATATAGTGACTGGGGAGGGACTGTATTGAAAGAGCGTATAAGGATTTTACTATTAATGATGATTGCGGTGCCTCTTGCGGGTGAATTCAAGTTTTATCCTTTCGACGATACATTCAGAGTCAGTTTGGGGACGCCTGTCTTTTTCTTGTTTTTGCTCTGGGGGAGGGGGATTCATCCGAATATTGCAGGCATTTTAACAGGGTTGAGTGTGTTTGTTTTTCGTATTTTGCTGGCTGTTGGGATACGAGAAATACCTGTTGAGGAATCGATGTATCTTCATTTTCCCGCCTTTTTCTATTACGTCATGTACGCGTTCGTATTTCATTGGACGAAATTGAACGAACGGCATGATCAGCCGTTTATGATCGGGATTTTAGGGGTATTGATCGAGCTTTTTGCAAGCGTATCGGAAATGGCGATCCGTTCTTTCCTGGCAAATCAGGACATATCCTTGCTGTCCATTGAACAACTCGTTTTCATCGCCTTTATTCGAAGCTTTTTCGTTCTCGGCTTTTTTAATATTTTCAAGCTGAGAGAAGCAAAATTCGCAGAAGAAGAGCAACGCAGGCAAAAGGAGCAAATGCTGCTTTTCATTTCAAATTTGTATGAAGAATCGGTTCAACTGAAGAAAACGATGCTAAATGCGGAAGAAATCACCAGCATGTGTTATGATTTTTATCGCCGGTTAAAATCACGGGAGATCATCGGCCAGGATGCGCAAACGGCACTGCAGATTGCCGGTCTCGTCCATGAGATCAAAAAAGATAACCAGCGGATTTATGCTGGGTTGTCGGAACTCATGTCTTCCAAAAACCTGCAAGATTATATGACAATCGAAGAGCTTGGTAACATTATGATCGTGTCCAATAGACGATATGCAGAGTCTATACACAAAGATGTTTCATTTTCCTTGCATGTAGATGGGGACCATCCGCCCTACCATGTATATATGGTATTATCATTAATCAATAATTTGTTGGCCAATGCCGTGGAAGCCATTAAAGAAGAGGGATACGTATCGCTGCATGTGAAAAGGAAAGATCAATTCGTGGAGTTTTGCGTCAGTGACAATGGCCCCGGCATTGCACCTAGGCTGAAGGAAGTCATTTTTACAGAAGGCTTTACAAAAAAATTTGATTCGGCTGGAAACCCTTCGACGGGTATCGGTTTATCGTATGTGAAACAAACGGTTGAAAAATGGGGAGGACATATCAAGCTTATGGATAACTATAAAGAAACCGTATTCATATTAGAACTTCCAATGAATGCGATGGTCGAGAAAGGGTTAGTGAGATGAATTATTTCATTATAGATGACGATATTGCCATTCGAGCAATGCTGATAGAATTGATTGAAGACGAGGATTTAGGAAACGTGGTGGGAGAAGCCGAGGACGGATCGTTAGTGGATAATGGCTTGTTGTCTTTAAAAAAAGCAGACGTTGTCTTAATTGATTTGCTCATGCCAATAAGGGACGGAATTGAAACGATCCGGGCTCTTGCTGATGGATTTCAAGGAAAGTTTGTGATGATTTCTCAAGTAGAAACGAAGGAACTGATTGGAGAAGCGTATCGTTTAGGGGCGGAATACTACATTACAAAACCGCTGAACCATCTTGAAATTGCATGCATATTAAAAAAAGTAAACAAGCAGGTGCTGTTGGAACAATCGATGCGAGGCATTCAAGAATCGTTGAACTTATTTACAGGCCAACCGCAGTCTCCATTCGTGTCCTCCTATCATACAAAAAATATTATGGAAGCCGGACGTCCCTTAATTTCCGATTTAGGCATGATTGGCGAAGGGGGAAGCGAGGATTTACTAAAAATTTTAGAATTCCTCCAAACTGAAAAGCAAAGACTCGGTTCTGCCTACACGTTTCCATCTTTAAAGGAAATTTTTGCAGGCATCGCTGCTGAAAAGCTCGGAGATCAAGCGAAAGAGGCCGACATCCAGAAAGAAATGAAAGCTTCAGAGCAGCGTGTCCGTCGCGCTCTTTACCAGTCACTCATCCATATCGCTTCATTAGGATTGACAGATTATGCTAATCCAAAATTCGAAGCCTATTCTTCCACATTTTTTGAATTCTCGGAAGTCCGCAAAAAAATGCTGGAGCTAGATGACAAAAGCGAAAAAGCCAGCAACCAGAGCCGCATTAACATGAAAAAATTTATCCAAGCGTTGTTTATGGAAGCAAGACAGCTGGTGGAATAATATATCATATAAAGTAAACCTTCAATTAGTGGGGGTTTTGTAATAAGCGGACTTTGGTCTGATTGAATAGAAGTTTTGGAAGTTTTCATTCATAAAGACTTAGTTTGGATAATAGATATTTTACTTAGGTACTTTTGTGGTGTTCTTGTGTTGCTTTTATCATTCGTTTGTATGGATTTGCCCCTCTAATCGAACATATAATAGAGTACACCTTAATCGCCATGCGTTGATTAAAGCATGTTTTTGACATGATTCGATAACCAAGGTAGTATGCCGATTTATAACTAAGTTATTCTTTGAATAAGGAATGTCTAAAACTAAAGGGCATTCCTTTTATGTTTTTCAACAAATGCGCCCTTTAGCTGAAGAAGGACACATCAGTTTATCATTGATTTTTCTTCTCTAATTCTAATTGATTAACAACCGAAGATACTAATGTATTCAATGGGTTAATAATAGTCTTAGATGTTTTATACTCAACTTGCTGTGATGCATCAACCATAGATAATTGAGCGACAGAGATAACTTTCTTTCCATCTTTAATGATTTGATTTAAGAACTTTGAAATTTCTTGGTTGTATTCTTCTTTTAGTCCTTGCATTATCAATTCAAAAGTATTATTTATAACAATAACCTCAAAATCTAAAGATTTTTGATGGTTATTAGCATGAAGCTTAAGACGTTCAACGGTACCTTCAACTGTTGCAGGATTTGTAAAAAGAATTGTCTGAGGTTGCTGTATATTGCAGATGTAATCAAAGAAAGGTTCATCAATTTTAATAATTGGCACTGATATTGAGAGTTGATCTTCCTGTAAAATTGCAATATAGTTTGTGCAAGTAATAAGGATAGCATCAACATTACATTTGGCAATCCATTCTATTTGCTCTTTAACTTTAGTTTGAGCATCTGATTCTTGGAAATTTTCATCTGAAGTAACTCGATACATTAAAGCTGGGTCAACAAAATGTATTAATTCAATGTTAAATGGGGAAAGTGCATTTTCTAGATATTCTATATTCGAGTAATGAGCATGTAAGCATCCTAATCTTTTTTTCAATTCCATTCCACCTTTAATATATTTCTGTTTATTCTATCAGTATGCGAATCCACATGTCTATTAAAATTGTGATAGTGACCCTTCCTCTTATTCCACTAAATGGCCCTTTTGTTAAAGAAGAATAGAGTATCCCCATCTTTTCTTTAGTCTAACTTATTCATAATATTTTGTTGGGTTAGTTATAGAAGCCTCAGAAACTGCATTTATATAAAAACAAAAAAAGATACCATCGACAATAAATCAATTGATATCTCAATATCCTATTTTTTATTCTATTACACGACCAATTGATAATCCCTGACCAACTGGCAAAATGATTGATTCCAAACTAGGATCATTCGCCATACGTTGATTAAAAGCAGCATGTTTTCAGTCCTTAAATCAACATTAGAACTGTCATAAACCCGCCCATCTTGTAAAACTTTATCCCTGACAATTAAAGCAACAGGATTGGCTAAACGTATTGAACGATCTAGATAGTTCGGATAATTTTCCTTAAGGTGAATTATGTTTTAATTAAAATAACGCCTTAATCCAATAATAACAAGGATTTAAGACGTACATTTATAACAGTTTAGTTTGGATAAAATGTATTTGACGCGAATTTAATTTTTATCTTTAAAGGACCCTTCCTTTCTTTACGTGTATGGACATAATTTCTATTCATCTCGTAAAAATTGTATTTTACACGAAGTTTATTTTTAGAATAATTGGGAGTTTCCTCCCCCTCTAATTATCAAATACTCTTCTTATTATATCCAACTGATTAATTGATTTTCTTATTTTAAATGGATTTACAATTCATTTAATAGTCCTGCTGGATCTTCAACAATCGCGCCCTTTAATTGAAAATCATTTAATTTATCTTAACGGATATTATCGGAAAATTATTCTTCTGAAATTACTTGTAATCCGTTTCTTTGAGTAAAGCAGTTGTGACTCCGTTTCTAACAATTTTCTCACCTTCAAATTCACCATTATAAACATGAGCTTCCATTTAAATAGATAACTTTATTTAAGGAAACTTACTATCATATTATTCCTCAGGTAAGGCCCATACCGAAACACTTCCACCATTAACAGGGAACATTGCGAATCCTTTATCGTCAATGCTAATTTGATCATTTCTATTTCGAGTTATATCCACCCATACTTCTCCAGCACGTTCCGTCCCCACAAACATTTTTTTGTTGCCTCCATCACTATTACAGATAATAACAGCACAGCCGGATCGCTCAATAGTGGTTGTTCCTAGTCGTACCCAACCAATCGTATTAGGATGGTCGAAATAATCATCCTGATCTCCGTATGCATAATGATAACGAGCGTTTAAAAGGGGATCAATTGCTACTTTTTTACCAGGGATAGGATTATCACCAGCAATACCAAAGTAGTCACCATAAAATACAACAGGGTATCCATCTCTTCGAAGTAAAATGAGGGCATATGCAATTTGTTTGAACCAATCTTCTATCCAAGACTCAAGTGCCTCATTAGGCTGTGAATCGTGATTATCTACAAATGTTACTGCATCATGAGGGTGAGATTGGACGAGGGTTTTATCAAAAATGGTAGCAAGGTTAAAATGGCGACCTGCTTTTGATGCAGAGTGTAATTTATAATGAAGTGCTACATCAAATAAATCAATTCTATAATCTATAGAATCTAAAAACTCCTGACTTTCTCTTACATCTGAATTCCAAAACTCTCCTACGAAATAAAATTCTTTTCCTCGATGTCGCAACATTTCTGTTACAAAGTCACGAAGAAAATCATTCTTAATATGTTTAATGGCATCTAACCGAAACCCGTCACATTGCAAAGTATCTATGATCCATTTTCCTGCTTTAATAACCTCTTCTATCACCGAAGGATGGTTATAGTCAATATTTGCAAACATCAAATAATCATAGTTTCCAAATTCGTCGCTTACATTCTCATTCCAATTTTTATTGTCTCCTAAAATTCGATAAATTCCCATTTTCCCAGTTTTATTATCATAATCAGTGCCGTTAAAATGTTCGAAGTTCCATTTAAACGAAGAGTACTGACTTCCTCGACCTGGGAAAGTAAATTTAGTCCAGCCTTCAATATCAAATGGTTCCGAAATAACTTCTTTACGATTTTGAGGATTTACTTCAACAACCTTAAAGACTTCTGTTTCATCAGCCGCAGCTTTATGATTTAACACTAAATCTACATAAACTTGTATGTCATATTTATGACACTCGTTAATAGCAACTATTAGCTCGTCTTTTGTTCCATACTTTGTTCGAACTGTTCCTTTTTGATCAAACTCGCCTAGATCGTATAGGTCATAGACACCATAACCTGTGTCTTGTGACGATTGACCTTTTGTTACGGGGGGAATCCATAATGTATTAATCCATACTTTACTTAGTACTTGTGCCATTTCTTTTAATCGACTCCAGTACGATCCGTCAGATGCAACATGCCACTCAAAAAATTGCATCATAGTACGATTTCTTTCCAAATCTCATTCCTCCCTAATGTCAAATTAATATCACTTTCATTTTAGCAATAATTTACTGTCCTTTTTTAAACTTTCGTAACAAATGCCGTAATTGGTCCATTTAGTGCCGAAGTGACACGTACGGAATGACAAAAAGGCGCTCTTTTTATCAAGACTTAAATTGTAAAAAGTCATAAAAATAGAGGGTGATACATATTAGTCATGTACAATATGTATCACCCTCTTACTTCTTGTTCCACAATCGCCCTATTCTGGTATAGTCCATTACTTCAAGCCTTGATTAACTGTGAATGACGACGGCTAGGGTCACGCTTTTCTGGTAGAACCCAGAACCTCCAAATAGTGCTGATTGTACATAATGCCTAGTATGTTCCCAAAGGGATCGACCACGGAAGCAGTGATGAACCCCTCTCCGCGCTTTGTGGGTGCCTCGTACTCTTTCGCTCCCATAGACATCAATTTCTTGAAAGTTGCTGTTACATCATCGACGTGCCAGTACACTACAGCACCGGCCGGGCCGGTCGCTGAACTATCGGGCGAGTAGCTGCTATCGATCAGGCCAAGTTCGTGCTGGTAATCGCCGAGTCGAAACTCGGCATATCCTGGACGTTCGAAGTATGGTTCGATGCCCAATAGCTCGGCGTACCACTTCTTTGCTGCTACTAGATCATCCGTCCAAAAACTAACTGTGGTGAGTCCTCGTAATGTCTGTGTGTCGCTCATAATCGATTTCCTCCTTAATGTTGAGTAGTATATCTTGATACTCAACTAAAATAACATCTTCTGATTAACTTCGATTTACTTACGATTAATCCCTTCTCTTATTCAAGAAAATGGCCCTTTTGTTGAAGAAGAATAGAGTATTCCCCTTCTTTTCTTTAGTCTAACTTATTCATAATATTTTGTTGGGTTAGTTATAGCAGCCTCAGAAACTGCATTTATATAAAAACAATAAAAGATACCATCGACAATAAATCAATTGGTATCTCAATATCCTATTTTTTATTCTATTACACGACCAATTTATAACCTCTGCCCAACTGGCAAAATGATCGATTTTAAACTAGGATCATTCGCCATACGTTGATTAAAAGCAGCATGTTTTCAGTCCATAAATCAACTTTAGAACTGTCATAAACCCGTCCACCTTGTAAAACTTTATCCCTGACAATAAAAGCACCAGGATCGGCTAAACGTATTGAACGATCTAGATAGTTCGGATAATTTTCCTTATCGTGAATTATGTTATAATTAAAATAACGCCTTAATCCAATAATAACAAGGATTTAAGACGTTACATATATAAGATTTAGTTTGGATAAATTGTATTTTATACGGAGTTTCGACGAAATTCGACAAAGAGTTTTCCTTGTATTCCTTTTTTAAAGTTTAAAGAATGAGGATTTCACTTAATCGCCTTTTTTCATTACCTTGTACATTATCATACAGTTAAAAAATTGTTAAAATTCACCTTTTAAAACATAGATAGCTTGCAGATGCGAAATGAAGTACATAATCCTCTGTTTAGCTTACCAGTACATTCTCCAGCTCATTACTGTACGGATTAAAGCTTCCAAATAATAATAATCTCCCCAGATACAGCACTCATCTATACCATTATCTCCCGGCTTAGAGTAGACAGCATGTAACAGAATACCGTTTGAAATAACATTTTTAGTCGTATAGTTTTCAGCGAGTGACTTAATCATTTTTACTGCTGCATTTTCATAGAGTTCTCTATATTCATTTGAAACAGGCAAGTGCTTGCTTAATTCTAGTAATCCACAAGCCATGATGGAAGCTGCTGAGCTGTCGCGTTCTTCATTTCCTTCTGTAAAATCTAAGTCCCAATAACAGATACCATCTTCAGGAATACGATTTAAGAAATAGTTTGCTAGTCTTTCAGAAATATCTAGGAATTTTCTATCCCCGGTATGTACATAGCTTAATACAAAACCATATACACCCCATGCCTGGCCTCGAGCCCAGCATGATTGATCTGAGTAGCCTTGTGCAGTTTTTCCATATAATGGTTCACCTGTCTCCGTATCCATATAAAAGGTGTGGTACGTGGATGAATCCTCTCTAACAATATATTTAGCCGCTTGTTCAGCATGATTTAGGGCAATATCATAATACTTTCTATCACCCGTTTCTTTTGAAGCAAAATACAATAACGGCAGGTTCATATTGCAATCAATAATCATTCTTCCACGCTGTTCTGGGTCCGATAAATCCCCCCATGCTTGAAGAATTTTTGCCTTTTCATGATAACGAGTGATTAACTTATCCGCTGCTTTAATCGCGGTTTCTCTTGCAGCCTTATTACCCAAGACTTGGTATCCCGCTACACAGGATAACGAGTATAAAAATCCAATATCATGAGTTTCTAATTGAATATTCTCTTTTAATCGATTTTTAAAGCTTTCAAACTGGACTTTTATGACATCAAGATACTTTTCATCACTTGTATATTCGTATGCCAGATAAAGCATTCCAATCCAAAAGCTAGCAGTCCAATCAGTATTTTCCTCTGGAATGTACATTAAATTTTCCGATGCAGCAGGCGGTACTTTTTCTTTAAATATTTCTAAATTTTTATCGATTTTCTTCAAGACAAACTGAATTTCGTTATCAAGCCATTTTTTATCTAAATCAGATTTCACTTTAAATTTATCGTGTTTAATTTCTTCGTTAATTGTTTTCAATTCTTCTTTCCCCTTTAAATATTAATATATTTTTTAACTTATAATAATTCAGTCAAAATTTGAGCCAATGAGGAAGTCTCCCTACAAGCATTGATCAATTTGGAATTCTTTACCTGACCAAGCTCTCTTTGATGTCCATTCCATCGGTGGATTACTCCAAAATGGATCTGATTCCGTCAATCCTAATGGGAGGAATGCTGCCGCACACAAGTAGACACTGCCTGTAGAGATATACCCTTCGCCAATTCCAGGTTGATGTCCACAAAAACCGATGGTAAGCCATCCTGAATCGGTAAATGTACCGGGAGCTTCAAGCGTCCGTTTTATCAATTGAGTTAGAGCACTTCTGACTTGCTCAGGGGCTAGTTCACTAGGTAAATCTTTGCGAAGTGCATGTTGTGCTAATGTTTGAAATACACCAAAACGGTAAGCAATTGATCTTCCTACTGGCGGAAATGTCCCTTCTGGTGAAATCATTCTCTCTTGTATGACCGCGTATCTTTTCGATCTTTTAATTATTGATTCTTTCTTTTCTAACCACTCATTGTACTGATCACCAACTGTTTCTACTAGATCAATAAGCATTGGATGGATCACAAAGCTATTATAATAATCATAATGAAACTCAGGACCATCACTGTAGACCCCATCTCCCAAATACCATTGGTCGAATTGTCTAATAGCATAGTCTATTCGCATCGGATCCCAGTCCTTTTCTCCTGCTTTGTATAAAAATGCCTCAATCATTGCTGAAAACAATAACCAGTTAGAAAAGACAGGCTTTCTTGTCCGTGTAGCTTTCATCGCAACAATCACATTATTTTTCACTCTTGCATCGAGTTTCTCCCATAGTTCGTTTGGCGCTCTAAGAAAAGCATGGGCAAGAAAGGCGGTATCAACAATTGGCTGAAATTCATTAGAAAAATTCATATAATCTGGAGATTCTGGATCTGTACCTGAATCAATGGCCACCCGGGCTAGCTCACAATATTGTGTGCGCAGTTTTTCTTCTTCACTATTTTCACATTTCTTTTCAAGCCAAGGAGCGATACCTACTAGCAAACGCGACAATGCTTCTAGATGAGAGAATTGCTCGCGATTTGTGCCTTCCTTCATCTCGACTGGCATTTCTTTTTTTAATATTCTATCCTTCAAATGAAACAGAACTGGGCTTGCTATTTTCAACATCGAATGAAGCCAATATTCCCGTTCTTCATTGTTTACCAAAGTCATTTATCCACCCTCCAACCTTATAAACTATGAACATATGAATGAGAAAAGGAGGATAGAAAATACTCCTTCTCCCGCCTACCTAATACAAAGTTATCTAGTTTTCAACCATTCTGTACTTTCTTTTTGAGCCTTATCCAAGGCTTCTTGTGCACTTCGTTTACCAGTTAATGCAGCTTCAATCTCGGAAGTTAAGATAAATCGTGGTTGCGCCGCTGCCCAATGATATCTAGGTGTATAAGGTGTACTCATCGCTTCAAAGACTTGTCCTAATAAGTCTTCATATTTTTTTACACTTTCCCACTGACTTTAAAAAATTCTGCCCTCTCGGTGTTGAGTTTATTAATGATGCAAAAATAAAGCCTAATGGGATGGTGATTAAGATTTGAAAAATCCCAATATAGAATGTGTTCCAAACAGAATTCCAAAACGGACCTGATGTCAAAACCGTCTTAAAGTTTTCGAGACCAATGAAATTTTCTATTGTCCCATTTGATTGATAAAAACTTAACCTTAAAGATTCGAAGATAGGATACACCATAAAAAGTAATATTCCTAGAAAACTTGGAATCAGAAAAATATACCAAGTTAATTGTGATCTTCTTTTCTTTGACTTAATCAACTTCAACCCAGCGCTAGTTTCTGTATTTGCATGAATCTCCAAGTGGTTTTTAGCCATATTTTTCTCCTTTCTTGAAAGAAAAACCTTATAATGGTATGACAACGCTTTCGTTTTTGACTTAATAATGATTTTAGCTGGTTCATCAGGGAATAGTTTAGTTACACCAAAGCTACAAAATTACAAGTGATAAGTAAATAAGTTTCTGAGTAGGACCGCATGTTTGAGATTGTGTTAAAGTGGGTGTGTTAATTTTTTTGACACTTAAAAGTATGCCCTTATGAAAATATCCTTGCGTTATTTAGTTGATTGTAATCTGTAGAAAGAACAATCATATCTATAATTTGATTAGCTTCATTCTTACGATAGTCGCCACTTAACAACTCCCTTCTTATTTGTTACTAAATTATAACTTGGGTATTTTCCTTAAAGTTGTTGTAAAATAACCAAAAATATCGTTCTATTGTTCTAGTGTCCCTTGGTAATATTCAATAGAAAATGTCTTTCGAATTGTCATTAATTATTAAAATATCCTTGTATTGCATGAAAATTGATATAGTGAAGCAAGAGGTCATATATTGAGGTAACAAACTTATCACTTTCTATCTGGACTTGATGGTTAGTATGGTAAACCTTATCAAGCCTTAGATTTAAAGTGAGCTATTTCTTATATTTAAAGACTATTACATTAAGTTTTTACAAGCTTTACTATATAAGTTTTGACAATTTGGAATCATATATGGAGGAAGAAAATGAATCATTTATTTGAACAAATTGATCTAAAGCCGTTTACTTGGATTTACCGGAGGGTTTCAGAAAAGAATTTTCAAGGTTTTTATCACTGGCATCAAGGCTGTGAATTATTATTTGTATATCGCGGACAAGGACGTGTCATTGTGAACCAGCAGACTTATGAAATTAAAAAAGGTATGCTTTTCTTTTTTCAACCTTTTCAATTGCATAAGGTGTATGTTGAAGTATCTCCCCATACTCCTTATGAGCGTAGCATCATGCACTTTGATCCTCTAACTTACGGGAAGAACAATTTGTACTTATTCCCTGGTCTTAGTGCCCTTTTAAAACAATTACAAAATGGTGTAAATGAACCTCAAGCATTTGATTTAGAAAATGACTATCATTACATATACGAGGTATGTGAGATATTTAATAAATCATTACAAACAAGTAACTGGGAGGAAGATAGCCAGCTTTTTCTCATGCAATTGCTCTCTTGTATCCGTTCAAACATTCACGATGTTCAGCTAGATTCATCCTCTAAAAAAAAATTCCGTTCACCTTACTATTCAGAAAGGATTATGCACTGGATAGAAGAGCAATATATGGAGCCCTTTGACTTGGGACTATTATCAGATGAACTTCATTTATCAAAATCATATGTCTCAAGAATATTCAAACGCGAAACCGGGAGTAGCTTAACAGAATATCTTACTGTTCGGAGAATCAAGCAAGCTTGTCAATTACTTCAGATGACTCATAAACCTATCGAATTAATTAGTGAGAGCGTAGGCTTCGGGAGTGTATCATATTTTATACAATTATTTAAAAAAATGGTAGGAACTACTCCACACCAATATAGACTCTCCCATCAGACGATTCATAAATAGAACTAGATTAGCTCGGAGTTTCGGATAGTATTCGATATTTTTTTAAATGTATTTTCATGCGAAATCTCTCCCTTAACTAAATTGCTAAATGAGCAGCAAATGAATGCCTTAATATATGAGGACTAAGATGAAAACCAAGTGCTTTTTTTAGCTTGTAAACTTTTCTTGAATAGTGCGAATACAAGCATTGTCTGTCCCAGATGAATTTATGTCATTTCGTTCGAGTAAGTACACTTTCAAATACTATC
This sequence comes from Metabacillus bambusae, assembly GCF_017497975.1. Taxonomy (GTDB): domain Bacteria; phylum Bacillota; class Bacilli; order Bacillales; family Bacillaceae; genus Metabacillus; species Metabacillus bambusae. The sequence continues at coordinate 103,914 of NZ_JAGDEL010000004.1, forward strand.
CACATGCTTGTTTAAATAAAACTATACGGGCATTATTACGTCTCCCCTTAGGGATGCATATCTCCCAATTATCAATCTCTATTGATATACTATTTGTTAATAACAATTGATAATTTATAATTTACATGCTCATTTAACTTTTCCAAAAATTGGTCCAATATTTCATTAGATGGAAATTTGCACTCGAGGAGATAACAACCGTCCCCACTGATTTTATAGTTATTTATGATGTATTGTTCTTGTGTTTTTATGAACGACAGATAAGGTTGATGATGGATGCTTTTTGTATATATATTAATAAAAGAGTGTATAAAATAACCCAATTTGACTTGGTTGACTTTAATTGTATAACCCTCAATAACTCCACTATCCTCTAATTTCCCCACTCTAGCTGAGGTAGCTGGTCCAGTCAAATGGACTTTCTCGCCCAATTCTTTCATTTTTATCCGACTGTTCCTGGATAGTTCATCTAATATATATTTATCCGTGTTATCTAACATTTAATAAACTCCTTTCATTAATAAAGTCAAACGGCCAAAAGACTTTATTTAATCTATGTATCTTTAATGAGTCACAGTTTAGAATATACATTGTTCAAAGGAAAATTAAAAGAAAAGGAGTTAATGAATATGAATATACTACAAATTCGAAATGCAACAATTGTAGTTGAATATACAGGTAAAAAGTTTTTGATTGATCCATTTTTAGCAGAGAAGGGGACTTATCCACCTTTCCCAAATTCTTTAAGACAAGATCAAAATAATCCTTTAGTTAACTTACCAACATCTATTGAAAATATTATTCATGATTTAGATGCAGTAATTTTAACTCATTTACATTTAGACCATTGGGATGATACGGCCAAAGAGGTGTTGCCAAAAGAGATCAAAATGTTTGTCCAAAATGAAGAAGATGCGAAAGAAGTAAGAAACGCTGGTTTTCAAAATGTAGAGGTGCTACAAGAAGATACAATCTTTGAAGGTATCCAATTAGTGAAAACGAAAGGTGAACACGGAAGAGGAGAAATCTTAAAACGTACTGGTGTAGTGAGTGGCGTTGTCTTCAAACACACAAGTGAAAAAACGTTATATGTGGCTGGAGATACGGTATGGTATGATGGGATCCAAGAAGAGATCAATAAACATAAGCCAGAAATCATTGTTGTAAATGGTGGAGATAATCAGTTCCTACAAGGCGGTTCTTTAGTAATGGGGAAAGATGACATCTATGAAGTGCATAAGGCTGCTCCTTACGCAAAAATCATTTCTGTCCATATGGAAGCTGTCAACCATTGGACATTATCACGAGAAGAATTAAAAAGCTTCATTGAGGAAAAAGGAATCTCTTCACATGTGTTAGTGCCAGAAGACGGACAATCGTACACATTTTAATTTTTAAGAAAGACAAAATGTTAATTGGCTATTAAGAATTTAAACCTTATCGTGTGTAGTTTTTAAGTATTCATTCACGTACTAGAAATGACAATAGGCTCATGATTATTGTGTTGATAATCATGAGCTTCTTAATTATTTGTCAATAGTTGTGAGAAACGATAATATTCTAAAAGGGATAGATAAAGATAGCATAAAAATCTAAAAATGTTTTTTTGAGGAGGTGGGTCTATGATCACTGAAACAGTAGATAAAAGCAAGCAAAAACAGCATCCCGCTTGGCTTCAAGAATATATTGATTCACCAGAAAAGCAAAAACAGCTTTATAAAAAAACATTAAGAATAGTGATCCTTTCACAAATCTTTGGAGGGGCAGGACTTGCAGCCGGTATAACGGTAGGCGCACTTCTAGCTCAAGATATGCTGGGGACGGAAAGTGCTGCAGGAATTCCAGTTGCCTTACTCACTTTAGGATCTGCAGGGGCTGCACTGCTTGTAGGCCGTCTTTCACAGCGTTTCGGACGCAGAGCAGGACTTGCAGCCGGTTTTCTTACTGGCGGATTGGGTGCGATCGGCGTAATAATCGCAGCCTTAATCAACAGTGTCTTACTTTTATTCGCTTCCCTGCTTATTTATGGAGCTGGTACCGCTGCAAATCTACAAGCACGTTACGCGGGTACAGATCTGGCGACTGCTAAACAGCGGGCAACTGCTGTCAGCATGGCCATGGTTTCGACCACCTTTGGTGCTGTAGCTGGTCCTAACTTGGTCAATGTGATGGGAGAATTTGCAGATTCTATTGGTGTTCCAACTCTTGCTGGTCCCTTTATCTTAGGAGCGGCTGCTTTTATTCTTGCCGGATTGGTTCTCCTACTTTTCCTTCGTCCAGACCCTTTGATCGTATCTACAGCCGTAGCAAGTACCCTGGTGGAAGACGGTAAAGTCTTGGAAGAATCAAGTTCGGAAAGCTCTACGTTAAACAAAAGAGGAATTGTCGTTGGTGCTACCGTTATGGTTTTGACTCAATTTGTCATGGCAGCCATTATGACCATGACACCGATCCATATGGGACACCATGGCCATGGATTGAGGGAAGTCGGGTTGGTCATAGGTTTTCACATAGGCGCCATGTATTTCCCTTCAATTGTTACAGGCCTGCTGGTAGATAAAGTCGGTCGAACTACGATGGCTGTTGCTTCTGGTGCCACACTTCTGGCCTCTGGTCTTCTAGCGGCTTTTGCTCCGGCGGACTCAATGATATTGCTTATCTGCGCGCTTGTATTGTTAGGTGTTGGCTGGAACTTTGGCTTAATTAGCGGAACGGCTCTCATTATAGATGCAACACACCCATCTATTCGTGCAAAAACTCAAGGATCGGTTGATGTCTTACTTGCATTATCAGGTGCCTCTGGCGGTGCATTATCAGGAATGGTCGTCGCTCATTCAAGTTATGCAGCATTATCACTTTCTGGAGCTATCCTTTCATTGTTGCTTATTCCTGTAGTTACTTGGTCACGTAAGGCTCAAAGTAAAGTGCTGGTTTAAATTTTTTTAAATTCAGATGTTAATAGATTTGATTGACTGGTATTTAAAATATAGAGTTTTATTAAGCAGAACATTTCTATTAAATAAAGGCAGCTTTCAATAAATTTCTTGAAGCTAAACCCGCAGCGACAATCTAAGTAGTTCGGATATTTTCCTTATCGTGAATTATATTATAATTAAAAAGACGCCTTAACCCAATAATTCCAAGTATTTAAGACGTCACATTATAACGGTTTAGTATGGATAAATTGTATTTTATACGAAACTTCGAAACTATCCTACAAAGTTATGTTGTATTCTTTTTTAGTTTAAAGGTAGTATGTCCGTTTTATTACTATGTTATTCTTTTAATAAGGAATGTCCAAAACTAAAGGGCATTCCTTTTACTTTTTTCAACAAAAGCTCTTGATTGCTGAATAGTTGAAAATGCGAAAAAAAACATGCATTGTTGCCTGTCTGAATATTTTCTTCAGTATCATAAAAGGTCCGGACCAGAGTATAGGCGCGAACCATGATTTGAAATATTTCAAACAGACTGTCATGTGTATTTTACATTCTGATCCATCATACTTATTCACTCTCTGTTCCTATATGATAAATATTTTAAGAATTTCTTGGACGCAAAGGAAAGTGATTTTTGCTCTCTCGTAGCTATACCAATATTTCTAAACGCAGGAATTTCAAGCTCTTTCGCTATAATTTTGTGAGGAATACGCTGTAATATCAATTCTGGTAATATACTGATTCCAAGCCCGTTTTCCACCATAGACATAATTGCATAGTCATCCCATGTTGTAAAATTAACTTGCGGTGAAATATGATGCCTCTCAAAAATTTCAGAGATTTCTGCTTTTGCTCCCTTTTCCAATAGCATAAACGGACTATTCAGTAAGTCGTTGATTGGAAACTTTTCGCAATTAGCAAGAGGATGATTTAGCGGAATCACTACCAGCAAGCGGTCTTGCTCCACAAAGATAGTTTCTAATTCTGGTTTTGACGGTAGCCGTACAAATCCGAAGTCAACACGTCCATTTAGAATCCAGCTTTCAATTTCTGTATAATCACCAAGTAGAAGTTCAAAATCTATCTTTGGGTAATCCTTCTTAAAAATCCTAATAATGTTAGGGAGCCAATGGGTTGCTACACTAGAAAATGTCCCAATACGGATCATCCCAGTCTGCATATCGTGTAAGTCTTCGATCAGCCTCATTAAGAATTCATGCTCATTACAGATTCTCTTTAATTGGGGCAGTAACTTTAAACCATCCGAGGTTAAACTGATACCGGCACGTCCTCTTTCAAAAAGAGAAACCCCCCATTCCGTTTCTATATCGTTAATCATACGACTGATCCCAGACTGTGTATAGTCCAAGCTTTGAGCAGCTTTTGTAAAGCTACCGAATTCTACTACTTTTATAAATGCTATATATTTTTGGATATTCATACTCTTTTCCTTTTCTATCTGTTTTTGTCATGCATTTCATGATAAATATTCGTTTTTGTAATACATGTGAACATGATATGTTATTACTATCATAAATTCAAGTTAGGAAAGGAAAAGGATAAAGATGTTTTTTGTGAGTGATATTTTGAAAAAATCACCAGATACCTATAATTCTCCGCTTCAAGAAATGGTCTACGAATCATTGACAAAGTTACAGATTTCATTTGAACGAGTAAATTCAGATGAAGCAATTTCGATGGAGGACTGTATCGAGATCAATCAAAAATTGGATATGAAAATGGTAAAAACGCTGTTCCTCTGCAATAGTAAAAAGACTAAGTTTTATTTATTTATAACTACCGCAGATAAGCCATTCAAATCAAAAGATTTTAGCAATGCACTCGACATTTCACGCGTATCCTTTGCTCCTGCGGATCTGATGGAAAGTATTCTGGGTGTAAAAGTCGGTGCTGCTACTGTATTTGGTGTTTTAATGGACAAGGAAAATCTTGTGCAGGTTGTTTTTGATAAGGATGTTCTTTTGGAAGAGTGGTATGGATGTAGCGATGGAACGACAACCGGATATATGAAGGTCAAAACAAAGCTGATCGTCAATAACTTCCTAACCTATGCAAAGTACATTCCGACAGTAATCGAAATGTAAAATTCAGAAAAAGAATGATGATTAATTACTTTATTTTAAAAACAGGTTAATAATCTGCGAACTATAAGCTGTTTCGCAGATTATTAGGAATAGACGATGAAATCTAAAAGGTTAAAAGGAGGGAAGTTTGTGGATCAAAAGCGATTATTACTAATTTATGGATTAGTATTTTTTGTCACAGCTATTTGGGGACTTAATATGGTTATAATTAAAGTATTGGTGGAAGAATTACCTCCACAAACCATGACGGCATTTCGAATTATGATGGCTGGGATTACAGCATTAATCATAACCGTTCTTGGAAAATCCTTTCGTCGTTTATCGAAAAGAGAATGGATTTATACACTACTTGGAATGTTATTTGGTGTCATTCTACATCACTTGCTTATAGCAGTAGGTTTAACAATGATTGATGCTTCGAATGCTTCTTTAATTCTTGCATTAGTTCCACTTTCAACAGCAATACTCGCTGTCCTTTTTTTAGGTGAACAATTAACTAAATTGCGAACGATAGGTTTTATTCTTGCATTAACTGGTGTCTTTTTTATTCAAGGTGGTTCATTCAGTAATATGCAATTGTCTCAAGGAGAATTGATTTTATTTATTGCTATGTTCGTCCAAGCCATTAGTTTTATTTTTATAAAAAAGGCAACAGCAACTCTCGATTCAAAACAGGTAACAACAATAATGTACTTATTAGGTTCAATAGGTTTGTTGATTATTAGTTTTATAACTGAACCTAAAGGATTCAATGAAATGACTTCAGCCACTTTATTTATTTACTTTTTATTTATTGTGTCAGCGGTAGTGGCAACAGGAGTGGGGTATATTGTTTTTAATGCAGCGATTCAGCAGATAGGAGCAGGGAAAACAGCCATTTTTAATAACTTTGTTCCTTTTTTTGGTCTTGTGTTCTCCGTACTTTTCTTAAATGAAACCATTACAGCTTCACAATTGATTGGATTTGTGTTTATTGTAGCTGGAGTTCTATTTGGGACAGGCTATATTGAAAAACTTTTGGCGAAAAAGCATAATCGGATTAATAATACAAAAAAGAGTGTAGGATAATATACACTTTTTCAGCAATTGGAGGTACTTATTTCTTAACCTTACGTAGATAGATTGTTATGATATTAATAAACTACTTACTATCAATTTTTATCTGTACTTGCATCAAAACCGGTCTTTCAAGATCGTAAGCCTGTCAAAAAAGAAATTATTTGATGGGGTAAAATACACTACAGAACAACTTTATCCAATATAAAAGAAGATTTCCAGATCAAACTAGTACTGAAAATCTTCTTTTTTTTAAGAAAATCTGTTATAGACTTCAGTTTTTCAGTGCCCTCATAAAAATAAGCGGAATAATAGAGGCTAACTGAACAAAGAATTGAGTTAATTAAGTATTGGTAAATCAACGTTTTCGACTAGTGATAAGAATTAGCCGATTACCATTATCTTAACACTCTCTCCTGAAATTCAAACCGTTCCTTCGCATTCCCTTTAATGATGATATCGATTCCACTATCGATATTTCTTTCAACATTCTCACTATTTAATACTTTATTAACGGTTACAACACTTAAATATCCCATATCATAAGGATTTTGTGCCACTGTCCCAGGCAGCTTTTCTTCTTCAATCAATTCAATCATTTTGTTAATACCATCCGCTCCAATGACCGGCATTTTATAACCCAGATCTTCAGTAGCATGAAAAGCAGTTAATGCTAGTCCGTCATTCGTGGCGATAATTCCTTTAAGGTTAGGGTGTTCCTTTAATATCGTTTTCAACTCTTTTTTTACTTGAAAAGGCTCTAGAGATACATCAATACCTTCTGCAACAATTTCTATTCCGACAGACTGTAAACTTATCTTTGCCCCTTTTATCCGGTCACCTGCCACCATGCTATTCGTATCTACTCCTAGTATGGCAACTTCATTTCCAGGCTGCAGTTGCGAACCTAGTAACGCCCCTGCTCTTCTTCCTAACGCAATATTATCAGTACCAACATATGCAGTTTTATCCTCCCAAGAAACATCTGTATCTAGTAAGATAACTGGAATATCCTGTTCTACAAAGCCTTCTAACGTAGAACTAATATTATCCGGATAAATAGGAGCTATAATTAAGCTATCAGGACTTTCCATAAGAACTTGTTCTAAAAAACGATCTTGCTCCTCAACAGTAGACCCCTCAGATGGTGCAATAACTTTACCATTTATACCAAAATCCTCAAATCCTTTTCTCGCTCCGGCTGCCATTAGCTCCCAATACTCTGAATTTAGACCTTTTAAAACAACAGTTACATTTGGTTTTTCAGCTGATAATGTTTTAGATATATATACTATTAAGAACATTGACACTGTGAATATAATTAGTAGAGAAAAAGATAGCTTTTTTAACATAAGATACCCCATTACTTCGTGATTCTATATTACTCACTTAGTATATCTCACTCAGCTTTCAATCTCCACATCACACTCGTAAAATCTCCTCTGACTTTTGGAATATTTATACCGACATTCATTAGTTCATCCCCGTAGTATGATTCGTCAAGTTCAGCAATTGTATATTTTTTATCTGGATCTAGCCCTTGTAGCTTAGCTGATAGGAAAGGAGAATTCCCCTCATCTAATATTTTAAAGTGAGCAAAAACAGCTTCAGATTTGTCCTCAGATACAAACATCCATGCTGTTTCATTTCCTTCAAACGGACTGAGCAGTCGGTAAAAGTCCCCAAATTGAATAAGAGGTCTGATTTCTTTGTAGTAATTGACTTGATTGATAACTTCTCGTTGGTCCTCTTTTGTCATTTTTGTTAAGTCAAGTTCATACCCAAGGTTGCCAGACATTGCAACATGCCCGCGTATTTCAACAGATGTGATCCGGTTTACTTGGTGATTCGGTACATCTGATACATGAGCACCTATTGAACTGATCGGATAAACAAGACCTTCAATCCCTCCCCATTGCTCCCTTAAATTCATTACCTACCTTTACCTTAAAGCAACACTCATCACTCTTCACCTGCAGTAAGATCAAGTTCAAATCCACTTGGAATCGCTCTTCCAGCAGGAAACGATTCGGTTGATTGCTTATGCCTTGGTATAGGATTTTGATTCTCATGAAAAGAATCAATTTCTCCCACGGTCAGTAAAGATTCATTTTCCCAGTTTTTCAGAATTCCAATTACATAGTTTAGCTTCCTCTTGTTATTAGCACAAGCAATTGTCATGGCTTTTAAGATCACATCTTTAGGCTGTAAAAAGCTAGAATCATTTAACCAAAATAACAGCTGCTTTTTGGCATTCACATTTGAAAAACCAAATCCATTGTTGTCCCAAAACTCACCAATTTCTTTAACGTCTTTCGTTTTTTCAATTTGTGATTGTTCCTCTATGTCTGGATTATTCTCAATATTTGGGTTAAAAGCTTTTTGTTGTTGTTTTTGTTTTTCTTTTTCTTTTTCTTTTTCTTTTTCTTTTTGTCCACGTATCGTATTAGGACGAATGAACGTATCGTCAACTTCATCACATTCTGTATCTAGATATGTATCATTTTCACTTTCGGGTTCACAAAAAGATTCATATAGGCTACGAATTTCCGATTTTTGAATGGTCTCCGAAACATATAAAATAAGAGAGAGATCCTCGACCTCTTTTAATTCAGAATTAATACAATCCATGACTGGTTTCCCACCTTTGTGCAGGTTATCTTTCCCCCAGTTTTTAATGGCAATTTCTCTTGTTTCAGGATTGTAACGAATCAACTTGTGATGCCGGGTGAATCGTTCCATTAATGAATGAACACTCTCAATCGAATAACCCAAATCAAAAGCCATTTGTTTTTTCGTAATTTTATAGATTCCAATTTGAGTCGTATGTGGATTCGTAAGAAGATAGAGATAAAAATACTTATCCTCCGGAGTCATTTCTTCTGAAACAATCGGATTCTTCCAAAATTCAGTACGCACCATTCGATATTTTGCCATCTTCAACCACTTCCCTTTCTTCTAATAAAATTCTTTTCATATACTATATATAGAAAAGTGAAGAAGGGAGTAGCGTATGTTATAAATAAAAATGTGAATATTATGTAAAAAATTGTGTGGAACCTATACTCCTTGTTTAACCTATAAAGGATTCTTATGATGTACTCATTATCCAAATAAAAAACACTTACAACATTTGTGTGTTTTATGTTAACCTCTTAGATTATTACAGGTAATTAGTTCCCGATATAAAAAAACGCCTTAACCCATTCATTAAAAATGACTAAAAAATAAAAGACAATAAATCTTGTCAAATACACAAAAAAAGAGCGCAATTCTTATTTAAAGAACCGCGCCGTATTGCAGAAAATCGATCATTAAAGAGTAAAAATAAAATCCATATATTCGACAAAAGAGATCCAAAACCCTCGTCATTACTGGATTCTTTGTTTATTCAGCAGCCTCTATTTAGATATCCATTTCATTGCCTTGCACTCAATTTTTTATTATACTTCTCTTAGCTGCTCTTTTTAGGGGTGAAAATTTGTACGAAATTATTTTGGATTTTACAAATATTTCTACTATCTATACATTCTATGCTAGCTTTCTTTTAAGCTTAACGATTAAATATATTTGGACTTGGCATATTGAATATGATTTTATCGAAGCAACATGTGTCTCGCCTTCAAAGGTAAATATAACTTTATCAAGACCCTCTATTCAGCAGATTAATGAATGGAGGACTAACTCATTATTAGGTTGGATTGCAAGATATATTCGCAGAAAAGAAAGCTCGGGTGACGATTCGGAAGGTTTTCATTCTTTCTCTTAATAAGCATTTTTAGAAAATGACTGGAGGAAGAAAGATGAAACGTAATAAAAACCTTTTTGCTATTATTGTAGTTATGATATCTACATTTGTACTTTCTGCGTGTTCTGCACAGAATTCAAATGGGGATGGTTTTTTTCAAAATGTGTTTGTTCATCCATTTGCATCAGCAATTCATAGTATCGCTATTTTATTTAATGGTAGCTTTGGATTGTCAATCATACTGATTACGCTAATAATTCGTCTCATTCTGTTGCCATTGATGTTAAAACAGTATAAAAATCAACAGTATATGAAGGAAAAGATGGACTTATTAAAGCCTGAAATGGAGGCTATCCAGAAAAAGACTAAGGCTGCCAAGGACCAGAAAGAACAACAAAAGCTACAGCAGGAAATGTTTGGATTATATAAAAAGCATGGAGTTAATCCACTTTCTATTGGCTGTCTTCCAATGCTTATTCAAATGCCGATTTTGATGGGGTTTTACTATGCAATCAGGGGCTCGGAAGAAATTGCGACACACTCGTTCCTCTGGTTCAGCCTAGGACAGCCGGATATTTGGATTACGGCAATTGCTGGGATCGTTTACTATGTACAATTTAAAGTATCGATGTCGAATATGCCTACTCAAAACCAGTCTCAAATGAAAATTATGGGGCTCATGTCACCGCTTATGATCGTGATATTCTCTCTAAACGCTCCGGCAGCACTCCCTCTATACTGGGCAGTCGGAGGAACTTTCTTAATTTTTCAGTCCATGTTAGGGAAGAAATTATACCAGCAAAAATCTAGCACAGCAGTTAAAACAGAAAACGTGTAGCAAAAATAATCCTGTTAGTACCAACAATTCTAACAGGATTATTTTTAATTTATATGTTGATAAAAATATAGCAGATTTTGTTCTATCATATAGGGGACACCTCTTCTATTTAGTAGTGTTTTCTAGACAATCACACTATACCTATGAACGAGGTGTTTTTCATTTTTTATAAAAGCTTGTCAAGTAACTCAGTAGATAGACTCAAAGTTCAATACAGTCAACCATTAGTACCTATTTTATTGATGAGAAAGTTGAGTTAATAAAAAATCATTATCTTTTTCATCTATAAAAGTATAAAAGGAGAAAGCAGCATCACTCCACCAAGTAAAAAAATAATACAGCCTGAGTTCTAAAGTTTAAGAACTCAGGCTGTAAATTTCTATTACCTACAAAATCGTTACTAAATCATCATGTATATGCTCTAACAAAAACACAGAAGGGCTTTTTCCGAAAAACATAAGTCGGTGCAATGGTCTGGTCATTGACACATACAGTAATTTCAATTCAATTTCACTAAGCTCAAACACTTCGTCTAGAGCAAAAAGTAGGACAACATCAAACTCCAATCCTTTGGCTAGCTGTGAATGAACAATGATTAAGTCTTCTTGGTTGATTTCTTCATTTTCACGAAGTAACTGGGTTCGTAACTCCCCGCTAGCGTGTTTCCTAAACAATTTTTCTATTTTCACACATTCTCTCTCTGTCTTCCCAATAACCGCGATGGTTTTCATTCCCTCATTATAAAAACGCTGAACTTCAGCTTTAATCTTTTCAACTGCTTCCAATTCATCATTCCAATAATGAAAAACGGGTTTTTGGCCATGCCGAACGACTGGCTCTACTTTCGGAAGATCTAATGGCAATAATGAAAGAATATCATTAGCTGCCTGCATAATCTCTACCGTTGTTCTGTAGCTTTTTTGTAAAGTCGTATAAGTAGCTCTTGGAAAAATATCTTCCTTTACTAGGCTCCAGTCGTTTAACCCTCGATACGAGTGAATACCTTGAGCTAGATCTCCTACGATTGTAAACATGTCTGTTTCCAAAGCACTCTTAAGTGCATATAGTTGAAAATAGCTGTAGTCTTGGGCTTCATCAATGACTACATTACGAGCGCGAAGCTCTTTTTTTATACCAAAGAGATGATACTGTAAGTATAATAGACTCGCAAGGTCTTCTATTTCAAATTGTCGTTTTTTTCTAAGGTTTACTTGATAGTCACAAAATAAGTCAATTTGATCGTCATCTAATAAATCTTTGGAATATTTTACTAGTTGGTCTTTATCCGTAAATAGTTCATCGAAATAATAAATAAGATCATGCTTCTCAATCTGTCTAATGTATGCTTGAACCCCTACTCGGGACTGCTTGAGAATGTCATCCATAAGTTCAGCTTTTTTGTCCATTGCCTTCGTAACATAGCTTTTTCTTTTGTCAGGATCTAGCCTCGTACTAAATAGAGCCTTTTCTATTTTTTCATCGTAAAACCCTTCTACTTTTTTCAGTAGTACTTTCTTTTCTGTACGCACATAGTTTTGCAAAACCTCTTTTACCTTTTCCAAACGTCGATAATATGGTAGGTACGTGTATTCCTTTTGCATGAGATGTTTTACTTTATCAGCACTATAAAGCTTAAATTTTGATAAATAAAAGTCCTTTTTAGGTATAATAGATTCCAATATATCTTCTAAATATCGGTCAATGATGATTTTCATTTCTAATGAACCCTTAAATCTAGAAATCCATCGTATCATTTCAGGATTTTCATAGGTTCGATCAATAAATTTTCCAAGTTTTTCAGATGGGGATGTTAGCTTTATTTTTTTCGAGATACAGCTTGTGACATAATCACTAAACGTCATCTGTAAGATGCGGTCTACCCCCAGTTCGGGTAGAACCTCTGATATATAATCAATAAACAAATTGTTTGGGGCAAGAATCATGAGCTGCTCTGGTTTGAAATATTCGGCATATGTATAAATAAAATAAGAGATTCGGTGAAGAGCAATCGTTGTTTTTCCGCTTCCAGCTGCACCTTGAACAATAATAGGTTTATTTAAATCCGCTCGAATGATTCTATTTTGCTCTTCCTGTATTGTAGAAACAATATCTGTTAACCGATTACTTGAGCTAGCTGAAAGAGATTCTTGAAGCAGTTCATCTGTGGTTGTTAAATCGACATCTCGAATGGCTTTAAGCTCTCCTTCTTCAATTATGTATTGTCTCTTTAATGATAGATTCCCTTCATATAATTCCCCTTCAGCTTCGTATGCTACGTCACCGAGCCGTCCATCATAATAGAGATTTGCAATAGGAGAACGCCAATCAACAATAATAGGATCTTGGGTTTCACGATCAAATAGAGACGCCTTACCAAAGTATAAAATCTCTTCATCACTTTTATCATTCGCCTTATAATTAATTCGAGCGAAATATGGCTTATGATAGATTTTTTTTAGCCTACGTATTTCTTCTTCTGTTCGTTGAAGCATACTTGAATTTGTTAGCATGTTTAAGTACCTTAAGCTACTATCCTTTAAGTCAATTCCCTCCAAGGATTCCTTTGCACTTTTCTTAAAGGATTCTTCATCAAGCTCCCTTGCTTGAATTAACATTTCCATATACTTTTTAGTAAACCTTAGCCGCTCAATTTCTTCGTAAAAATCAGGATGCTGCTTTTGTCCCAAATTTTTCACCCTCCGCTTTAACTGAGTATTCTTCTAAAGGCAAAAGTACAAAAAACCATGAAGAAGGCAGCCGAACCCTATCCATGGTATTAATAAGTATTTCTTAGATGTTAAAAGTAAACATATTCAGTTCTGTCTTGTCGGAATTCCAATTATAAACGTTCCCTTTAAATTTTGCAATTTTCTTCCATTAATATTTTTGTTCTGAAGTTTTAACACGTTATAATACAGTATGCGGAGTAAACTAAATATAGCCCTATTCATAAAGAAGAGCACATTTTTTCGCTCTAGAAATGCGCCTTTTAATTGAAAGTCTTATAAAAATTTAGATAGCGACTGTTAATTCAACTAAGTGTATGCGGACGCTTTCACTTTTTCAATACCTTCAGCGATGATCCCCTTTATCAAGCATTGCATTATGACCTTCTATAATTGCTTTAAATAAGCACTTGCTATTTTCGACAAAGAGTACTAGTGAAAACTTTAGTCAAACATTATTTTTCTAATATCTTCAAGAGGCATTTCTTCTCCAGTAAAGAGCTTAAATCCTAATGCCCCCTGCCACAACATCATTCCAAGACCGTTTATAACCGTTGCTTCTGCTTCTTCTGCCTGCTGCAATAATTTAGATTTTGGAGGATTATACACAACATCAGTTACAACTAATCCTTCTCGTAATACATCTAAAGTATCGTCAACAATACTTAGATGATCTAAAGGCTTCATCCCTAAGCTTGTACCGTTCGAAAGTATTGCACTTTCAGCAACTTCACGTCGGAAAGCCTCTTTATCTTCTAGTGGAAATATATTAGCTTTAACACCAAAGACTTTCATTTCACTATTGATTTTATTCACATTGGCTTCAGCTTGGTGGAAGAATTGATCGTTACGGGCAAAAATACTAATCTCGTTAATACCAGACTGTGCCAATTCAATAGTAATTGGTGTCGCAGCACCACCTGAACCAACTAGTGTGACTTTTTTTCCTATCAAATCTACTCCATGTGCTTTAAGGTTTTTCACAAATCCTTTTCCATCTGTATTATAACCAATTAATTTACCATTTTTATTTACAACGGTATTAACTGCACCTGTATATTTAGCACTATCATCTAGTTCATCCAAATATTTAATAACTTCTATTTTGTTTGGCATTGATACGTTGAAGCCAGCCACATTAAGAGCTCTCATCCCTTCTACCGCTTTTTCTAACGTCATGTTCCCTACCTCAAAGGCGAGATAAGAGTAATTTAATCCTTTTAATGTGTAGCCCAAATTGTGCATTCTTGGTGATAAGCTGTGTCCAATTGGTGTTGCAAGTAATCCTACTAATTTAGTTCTTCCATCAATTTTTCCCAAGTTTTTCATGGTTAACTTTCTCCTTTCTAGGAAAAAACCTTTATATTAATGAGAAACTAGTATTATGAGTTCTTCAAAAAAGGTTCGTGAGTTAAAAAAGAACCTTTAAAAGAACAAAAGCGCAAGCGCCTTGATCAGCCTCGGGCAAATAAGATGCTTAAGAATAGAAGGTGTTCTTTACCTTCAATTCTTAAGTGGCTGTAGACCCAAGAGGGGCTAGGCGCTGGAGCTGGATGCTAAGCGCTTATCAACAGTACAAGAATTTTAGAATTTCCTAGACAATTAAAAGATAAATCAAGTTTATCTTCCTTCTTGAAATGTTACAACAATGTTACCATTCTATTTGTCTTCCATATCTAAAAAATCTGCCATTAGGTCCATTAGGTCCAATATCCGTTAACCAAATGATAGATTCTGCTGCTTGTTCTGAGGTTCTTGGAGCAGATGGTCCACCCATATCTGTACTTACCCATCCTGGATCGACCGCGTTTATTTTGATATCACCATTTAGATCTGCTGCAATCAATTGTGTCAGTCCATTTAGGGCAAGTTTAGACAACTTATAAGCTCCTTTTCCTTGATAAGACATTTCTCCCATCTCCCCGTATTCTGAGGATACATTAATAATTCTCCCATAATTTTGTTTTTCCATAAGCGGAATAAAGGAACGGATAACATAATAAGCCCCAAAGAAATTAGTTGCCATCGAATTCTCTAGAATAGCAGGGTCCATATTTAATAACTCTTTATTTTCATCTAAATAAACTCCAGCATTATTAATCAATACATCTAATTTTCCAAATCTATCATTGATATTAAGAGCAGCATGTTTGATGCTTTCTTGATCATTGATATCCATCATTACAAATAATACATCTAGATCTAACTCTTTT
The DNA here is from genome assembly GCF_017497975.1 of Metabacillus bambusae. Lineage (GTDB taxonomy): Bacteria > Bacillota > Bacilli > Bacillales > Bacillaceae > Metabacillus > Metabacillus bambusae. The sequence goes on from NZ_JAGDEL010000004.1 coordinate 119,539, forward strand.
AGTTTTTTTACTGCTCTATTTCCTTTTTCTTGATCCCGACTTGCCAGAACCACTTTAAAACCTTCAAAAGCCAATTGTTTGACCAACTCAAATCCAATTCCTCGATTACCGCCGGTTACAAGAGCAACTTGTCTTTCATGTACCATTTAAACTCTCCTTTTCTCTCCTACTGATATTCTGGGGTAAGGCAATTAATATTTTTAGACTTTTCCGTTCTATTGATTAAACTGCACTCAATAGCAGCTGTAAAATCACTGTTTTCAGTCTGTTATTGGACTAGCTGTTCCCTTTCCAAAAGTTTATCCCTCACTTTAAACCTATTTCAGTTTTTTAAAACCACTCTTTGGTCTTGCTTCTGAATAAATTTCAAAGCATAATGTGTCCCAGTAATATAGATTCCCATGATAGCTAGATGGTCAATTAAAAAACCTATAATGGAATCATTATCGAACCAACCAAATGGGTTATAAATGAATAGCTTAGACCCCATTTCTCCCTCGAAGAAAGAATGAACCCCGTAGGCTACAATTAATACCGCCAAAATACGCAACGCAATGGTGCGAATAGGGCTAGTACCGGTAATTCCCGTCATCCTCCGTACTGAATTGATAATCATTCCCCATGATAATCCTATATGTACTGCCATAATGATAAATCCCCAATAGGCAGACTGAACATGTAATTGCCGTAGCGTCATGTCGTTATTTAATGGGATAAAGGGAAAAATATCACTAGATATAAGTATTCCACATATCATCATCAGAACCATTGCTACTAAAAAAAGCAGATTGAGTCCGATTTGTAGAATGCGCCGTACATTAAACTTTCCCTTAAAAATCGCTTTATACCACCGTCGATTTAAAAAGTTATGGACGATAAATAACAAAAGAACAACAATTCCAACGACTTCATGGATCATATTTCCGGTAATATAGTAAGCCATTGCTATTAACATGAGAACTGTCATAACAAGGTCATTTACCAGCTTGAATAACATCTTTCGATTCAATGCAATCACCTCTTTCTGTTTCATTTTTCGTTGGATTTTTTTCCATAGTGAATATTCAACTATCGTTTAATGGCAACACATTCATTAGCTTTTATATTGCTGTAAATACATCGTCAAAAGAACCTCCTGGACTATTCCCGCTTTTTCCTCATTACCTATTAATCTACTTGCTTCTTTATTGACATCCTTAGAATCTTTCATATGAGCAGATATCTCACTTACCTTCCAGTTTTCTGTATGAATAGAAGCAAATGGGGTTTCTGTACTACTGTTTATTCCTGAAATTTCTCCCAAATCAAATTCTTTTATCTGATCCATCGAATTCATATAATCATCCCTTTCCTGATTTGCATGGCAGGTAAAGCAGCGACCAATATTATCTCCCCTCACTTCTCTGTCAGGAGTAAATGCCTGGAATTCACATTCCCCATTACGTTCTTCCGGCGAGTATTGTGAACCCCATCCTGTACGCTTTTCCATCACTAAATATTGATCAAGCTCTCCATCCTTATATCCTACGAGAGTAATAACGGTGCCGCTCGGAAGCTCTTCTCCGTTCTGCACTGCTTCAATCGCTTCCTTACTATTTACATAGATGTCTTCATGAATATCTCCTCGATCGTAAGTGGCAAACACAATTCCCTCTTCAAGGTCTTCAGGAAATTCAACAAGATGAGCCCCAGAACCAATCTCAGCGTATTCCTGTTTCTGCTGGGACTCAGATACCTCTTGATCCTGTTGGGAATTGATCATTGTATCATTGTTCTTATTGGTGCAAGCAGTAAGAGTAAGGACTAGAAGCAATGCAAGAATCTGAATTAATCTTTTTTTCATATTGTTTTTCACCTCCAATTTTTTCATTTTTTTGTCTTGTTTTTTATTTGAGCTTCTATTTTGCTTATCTACTTATGTTGATCCTTTCAGTTTTTATATGTTTCATATCTTGAGGATTTTGATGGCCATATCTATAGACGTATTAAAAACTCCTAAAATAGAATTGGTGTATGTCGGAAAATCAATTCCGTTATTGATTATCGTTGATTTTTCAATGAAAAGGTGGATAAAAATAGATAGATCCCGTCTCATTACTTTAAGAGACGGGATTTTTTATTAGTAGTTTTACGCTTGTTTAACACTATTGAGAAACTCGATATTAATTGCCGCTGGCCTTCTTATGCAGACTCCATGTGAGCAATTATTACTTCAAATTCTCGGTAAAGAATGCTTCCAACTTGTCGAATGGAATCAAATCCGTCTTGTCGTACAAATCAACGTGTCCTGCATTTGGAACGATGTACAGCTCTTTTGCGCCAACTCGTAAGCATCTTCACTAAAGTATCGTGAGTGAGCGTGCTCACCAATAATGAACATAATCGGCCGCGGTGAAATCGATTTAATGTGCGTAAGCAGAGGGAAGTTCATAAATGACATGCTGCTTGTCACAGTAAATTGAGTAATTGAGTTTGGGTGATACCCACGAGGTGTAGAATAGAACTCGCCAAACTCGCGACCGATAGGATCTGTATTATCGTCAAACCCAATAGGTGCACCTCGCTGGGTAAGAACAGGTGCGTTGCCTTCAAAATCCGCGTAGCGTTGCTCGGTAATTGCATCGAGTATGCTGTTGCGATCTTCTTCAGTAAACGAGTCCTTCCAGCCATTGGCTGATACACGGGATATATCGTACATGCTAACTGTGGCGACGGCCTTGATGCGTCTATCAACTTGTGCTGCACTGATCGCAAAACCACCGCTACCACACATACCGATTACACCCATTTGATTCCTATCTACAAATGGACGCGTACCTAGATAATCAACGGCTACACTGAAATCTTCTACGAATAGATCAGGCGATGAAAGGTGCCTTGGGCCTTGGCTCTCCGCCACTGTATCCGTTGTACGATGGGTCAAATGCAAGAGCCACAAAACCACGCTCTGCCATGTTTTGAGCATAGATACCCGACCCCTGCTCTTTAACACCACCATAGGGAGCACCAATAATAACGGCTGCGTGTTTCTTTGACCCATCAAAGTCTTTTGGCAAGTAAAGATCTGCTGAAATTTTGATTCCAAACCTGTTATTATATGAAACTGATTTCCTAGTTACCTTATCACTTAACTCAAATATATAGTTGTCTGTCTTTGACATTTCTTTTAACCCTCTCTTCTTATTATTTTTTTATAGTATGACCAGGTTGTTGTTTTTTTCATGATAGGTAAACTGTCGCAATACCCTTCAAAACACCCATAATATTGATATCTAACATTTGTCACCAATCATATAGTGTCTTTTTGCAAGTGGAGCAGTCGGCATGACACCAACGTTATTGCCCATAGGCTTTTTGGATATCCTCGAAATTACCATTAGAAACTTTTCTTTTACACAAATTACATTGTGCTAATATCAATCACAAATCGATATTTCACATCTGAAGCTAATACTCGTTGGTATGCTTCGTCAATTTGATCGGCCGAAATCACTTCAATCTTAGGAACAATGTCATGTTTTGCACAGAAATCCAACATTTCCTGAGTCTCACGGATTCCGCCAATCATTGAACCTGCAAATGAACGACGGTGACCGATGAGAGAGAACACATTCACTGCCAATGGCTCTGCAGGCGCACCAACATTTACTAGCGTACCATCTAGCGTTAACAGTGAGAGATAAGCACTAATGTCGATACTTGCACTTACAGTATTAATGATCAGGTCAAAAGAACCAGCAAGTTTATTAAATGTCTCAGGGTCGCTTGTCGCATAGTAGTTGTCTGCACCGAATTGCAAACCATCTTCTTTTTTCTTCAATGATTGAGACAGAACGGTAACTTCTGCACCCATGGCGTGTGCAATCTTGACAGCCATATGTCCAAGACCGCCCATACCAACAACAGCTACTTTTTTACCTGGTCCAGCCTCCCAATGATTAAGTGGAGAATATGTTGTTATACCTGCGCAAAGTAATGGTGCTGCGGCATCAAGCTCAATGCTATCAGGAATTCTTACTACGAAGTCCTCAGTTACGACGATATGAGTAGAATAACCACCTTGAGTTGGCTCACCGTATTTGTCAACACCAGCATAGGTAGGGACATTTCCTTTGAGACAGTATTGTTCTTCTCCTTTACGACAGTTCTCACATTCGCCACAGGAATCAACCATACATCCGACCCCTACCCGGTCACCAACCTTGTACTTTGTGACCTCTGCTCCTATATCCGTGACAATTCCCGCAATCTCGTGTCCAGGTACGAGTGGATAGTTCACGGGACCCCATTCTCCGTGAGCAGTATGGATGTCAGAATGGCATATGCCTGCATATTTAATTTCAATTAGAACATCATTCGAATCAAGATCACGTCGTTTTATTTCAGCAGCTCGAAAAGGTTTGTCTGGACCGTCGACTGCTCGTGCTTTAGCAGTTATCATTAAAAAGCCTCCCATAAATTATATTTTTCAAGAGAATGAGCTTGTACCGGGTAAGAATGAAGAACTCAGGTAAAAATTTCCCTTCATTCATTTCTATCCCTGCTTCTTTCTCTCGCAAAACAATGTTAATCCTTATAGTTAACTCTAGGTCAAGTGATAAGTTTATATTTCTTTTGTAGATCTTTGCCTATATAGGTTTCATATCATCTATCAATTTAGCCCTAGCTAACTACATTTTTTTAAAAGAAAGTATATCTCCGTTAAACAGAGTCAATTTCTACTTTCCCTATTAGGTGACTTTGACATTCAGCACATGCCGTGATAAAATCCCCTCAGATCATAGAGTTAACTCGAGGTTTATACCATTAAGAATAGGGGATAAATGATGAAGACATATTCTATCAGTGAAGTTGCAAAGGAATTGAATCTTACAGTATATACCTTGCGTTACTACGACAAGGAGGGACTTATGCCTTTTGTAGAACGGACATCCAACGGAACACGATTGTTTAAGGAATCCGATATCGGTGCTTTAAAAGTAATTGAATGTCTGAAATCCACAGGAATGCCTATTAAGGAAATTAAAAATTTCATTGATTGGTGTTCTGATGGGGATTCCACGTTACAACAAAGAAATGACATGTTTATGGAACGAAAAGCAATTGTAGAAGCCCAGATGGAAGAACTAAAAAAAACAATGGAACTTATCGAACATAAATGCTTATATTACAAGACTGCTTTGGATGCCGGAACGGAAGATATTCATAAGATAGATAAAATAAAGATTAATAATTAACAGAAAGCCACCTGTATTTCATAAATGTGTATATGAATTACAGGTGGTTTTCTGTTTGTATCATTTACTACCGCTTACTTATTTAAAACAAAAAAAGCCAGAAGTCTCGTCCCTTGAGGAACAAGACTTCTGGTTGAATTCATTTTCTAAAATTATCCCTTGCACTAGAGTTGACTATAACTTTTATACTTACTTATGTAAATAATGCTAATTATAAATACAGGAGGCAATAAACATGTCAGATAATAACGTGAAACTTACTGCCTATTTAGACATAATTGAAGATAGGAGTTGTTTTTTTGGCTAAACGAAATAATTTATTGATTTTCATATTGACCATAGGAGTTTTCGGCATCTTAAATACCGAAATGGGGGTTATTGGGATATTACCTTCCCTTGCTGACCACTATAATGTTAGTGTATCTCAAGCAGGATTGCTTGTGAGTCTTTTTGCCCTAGGTGTTGCCATATCTGGTCCAATTATGCCGTTATTGTTTTCGGGAATAGATCGGAAGAAGGTTATGTTACTTGTACTAGGTGTTTTTGTTTTAGGGAACACCGTCTCCATATTTACATCTAACTTTACCATTCTATTAATTGCTCGTGTAATTCCAGCCTTTTTTCATCCAATTTATTGTTCATTGGCTTTTACAGTAGCTGCTACCTCGGTTAGCAAGGAAGAAGCCCCAAAAGCTGTTTCTAAAGTATTTATAGGAGTATCTGCGGGTATGGTAGTCGGTGTACCAATCGTAAGTTTTATTGCTGGTGAAACCTCTTTACAAATGGCGATGGCATTCTTTGCTATTGTTAATGCAATTGTATTCATTGTTACATTACTATTTGTACCATCGATGCCTGTTAAGGAAAGACTTTCTTACGGAGCTCAATTAAGCGTATTAAAAAATTCAATGACATGGCTATCCATTGTGGCTGTCATTTTATTAAACTCAGCTGTATTTGGAGTTTATAGTTATCTAGCAGAATATCTAAAAACTGTAACGAATATGTCTTCAAATTCTATTAGTTTCTTGTTATTCATCTACGGTGGGGCAAATATTATTGGGAACATTGTGGCAGGAAAGCTACTCACTCATAGTGCCATTAAAACTGTAATATCTTTTCCTATAGTCTTAGGGGCTGTTTACATTATTTTATTCTTTACAAGACAATTTAACCCATGGCAATCATAACTTTAATTTGGGGAATATTGGCTGGTATAGGGGCAAATATTAATCAATATTGGATTTTGTCTTCGGCTCCCGAAGCTCCTGACTTCGCTAATGGTTTATTTCTAACATCTGCTAACTTAGGAGTAACATTTGGTGCAGCTATTGGCGGGTTATTTATTTCAGAAATGGGTACGCAATACGTCGTAATGGTGGGAATCCTATCATTGATACTAAGTTTGGTAACTATTTTACTAAGAACCTATATGTATAGTCCTACAAAACAACTATCTATATAAGAAATAAATTCAACATCTTTAAGAAGAGATGAGTTTAGTAAGAAAGTTAAACGATGATAATCCATACTTATTTAGTCTAACAATTCCCATATGAATTTGAAGAAAAGTCGTTTTCCTAATTAGTGGGGAAAACGGCTTCTTTTTTAACTTGATCTTAAATAAAACCGTCCCTTTAATTAAATAAGATAATCAATAGAAAAGGCATTAATCCTATCTGGATAACGCCTATTCATTTTAAGCATAGTTTTCTCTCATTCTTCTTATATCTACTCGAGGTGAAGAGCCAAACATTCGGGAATATTCTCGACTAAATTGCGATTGACTTTCATACCCCACCTTGAATGCAACATCAGCTACATTTGTTGGATCTACCATTAACAAGCGCCTTGCTTCTTGCAACCTCAGTTGTTTTTGAAACTGAATAGGACTCATAGTTGTAACCTCTTTAAAATGTCGATGTAGAGATGAAACACTCATATTTGCTATTTCAGTAAGCTCTTCAATTCGAAATGGCTCTTCATAATTTTTTATGATATGGTCTATAACTTCTCTTATTCTAGACGCATTGCTACCCTCTAATGCTATTTGTTCTAGTGCTTCTCCATGTGGACCTTGTAGGATCCAATAGATAATTTCTTTTTTTATTAATGGAGCAAGGACAGGAATGTGCTTTGGATTGTCTAATAAACAAGCTAATCTTAGTACTGCATCCAACAAAAACGGTTCTACTTCGCTAACAAACATAGCCCGTTTCGAGTTCTTTCCCTGTTTAAATTGAATATCTGTTTCATTTATTACTTCTAAAACATAGGTCGATGTAAATTCAAGTTTAAGAGCTAAATAGGGGGATTCCTTTGAAGCTTTGATCACTTGTCCTGTTACTGGCAAATCAACGGATGCCACAGTATAACGACCAGGACCGTACAAAAATCGTTCCTCTCCCAATAATACTTCCTTCTCTCCTTGGAGTATAATGCAAAAAGACGGCTTGTTAACTCTAGAAATAGGTTCTTTAATAATGGATTCACGGATGAGAAATAAAGAAGGTACCGATGTAGGATGGACACCATCCTGTTTGATAAAGCGTTCTATAAGATTAGCAAGTTCAAGTTGCTGTTTATAGGTTTTCTCAGACATTATCTATTCTCCTTTTTCTTTATCTTCAGTCATTATATATTATATTCGTTGATTGGGTAAAAAGCGGTTGATAGGATTAGGCAAAAACTTGATAGAAATGTGATAAGGGTTTCTTTACTATTTGTGACATAATTATTTGTAAAGTAGCCACTAAAAACGTGACAAATAAACAAAAGAGAGGGAACAATCAAATGGAGTATGTGAAACTTGGTAATACAGGCTTAGATGTATCTCGATTTTGTCTTGGATGTATGGGATTTGGAGACTCAACTAAATGGCTTCACCAATGGGTACTTAACGAACAGGACTCTCGCCCCGTAATTAAAAAAGCGCTTGAATTAGGGATTAATTTTTTCGATACAGCAAATGTATACTCACTTGGCACCAGTGAGGAATATCTTGGACGCGCTCTGAAAGATTTTGCGAATCGTGATGAAGTTGTTATTGCAACTAAAGTTCACGGACAAATGCATAAAGGGCCAAATGGTTCTGGTCTTTCTCGAAAGGCAATCATGAGTGAAATTGATAATAGCCTTAAACGATTGGAAACAGATTATGTAGACCTTTATATCATCCATCGTTGGGACCACAATACTCCTATTGAAGAAACAATGGAAGCAATGCATGACGTAGTGAAGTCAGGAAAAGCAAGATACATTGGAGCTTCTGCGATGTACGCTTGGCAGTTCCAAAAGGCATTACATGTTGCAGAAAAAAATGGTTGGACGAAGTTCGTGTCTATGCAGAATCACTTAAACCTAATCTACCGTGAAGAGGAAAGAGAAATGTTACCTCTTTGTAAGGAAGAGAAAATTGGTGTAACTCCATATAGCCCTCTTGCATCAGGTAGATTAACACGTGACTGGTCTGTAACAACTCATCGTTCTGAGACGGATCAAATTCAAAAATCTAAATATGATACGACTGCTGATGCCGATCGATTAGTAGTTGAACGAGTAGCATCTATTGCAGAAAAACACTTTGTCCCTCGCACACACATTGCACTTGCTTGGTTATTACAAAAAGAGACAGTAACAGCTCCAATTATCGGGGCAACGAAAATATCACATCTTGAGGATGCTGTTGGCGCATTATCAATAAAACTTTCACCTGAAGAGATTGCATTCCTAGAAGAGCCATATGTACCGCATCGAATTGTAGGTCATAATTAATTTTTTGAATACTTATAGTGAAACACAATTTTTATAAAAGAGGATTGGGTCTTTACTATAAAAGTTAGTTAGTGATTACCTTAGGAGGAAAGCGATTTGGAACGCCTATGGACGAAGTCATTTATCCTTATGGTTATAGGGATGTTTTTCTTATTCACTGCATTTTATATGCTATATCCAACACTACCACTGTTTATTAAAGAGAAAGGTGGAAGTGAATCTCAGATAGGTCTAGCAATGGGAGCATTTATGCTGTCTTCTGTTATTTTTCGACCATTTGTTGGAGGACTCCTAGACCGTTTTGGTAGACGTCCCTTTATCATCTGGGGACTCATATTTTTTGCTGTTGCCATGTACATGTACAATTGGATTGGCGGAATTGTGGTTTTAATGGTACTAAGAATCCTGCACGGGATGACCTGGGCCGTTTCCACGACCGCCATCATCACCGCAGTTACAGATTTGATTCCGTCAACCCGTCGCGGAGAGGGAATGGGATGGTCTGGGATGGCTATGACGTTAGCTATGGCAATCGGTCCCATGTTCGGACTATGGGTTACTGAAAATTTATCGTACCATTCTCTATTTCTAATTGCAGTTATCCTATCTGCCTTAGCACTAATCTTAACGTTCGGTTCAAAAACGACTTTTACGCCTCAAACTGATGTAAGGAAAATTGAACTGTTCGAAAAATCGGTTTTTCCTGTTACGGTATCCGTCTTTTTGCTGTTTGTTGCTTATGGTGGTATTACTAGCTTTATACCACTGTTTGCCGACTCAATTAAGGTGAATTCAGGGACATTCTTTTTGGTTTATGCAGCCACCCTTGTCCTAATCCGCCCCCTTGCTGGGATGCTTTCCGACAGATATGGTGAGGCGTTTGTGATAATACCAGCCATGGTGATTACCATTTCTTCTTTAATTGTTTTGAGCTTCTCAATCAATTTATTCGGAGTGATCATTTCAGCCGTTATGTATGGTATTGGTTTCGGTTCCGCACAACCTGCTCTTCAAGCAGCAACCATCCGTCTAGTTAGCCCAGAACGTACAGGTGTAGCCAATGCTTCTTTTTCTACTGGTGCCGACCTTGGCATCGGACTAGGTGCGATCATGTTAGGTTGGGTTTCCCAATACTCGAGTTATCAAGTATTGTTCACGGTTAGTGCCGTATCAGTTATGCTTTCCTTATTAATGTTCACTTTTTTTGTGAAACGTACGTTGAAAAAAAATGAGCTTGACCCTAGAAACTCTAGCTCTCTTTCATCTAAGACAGGTTAACGCAGCCAATAAAATGTCGATCGTATTCAATTATTCGATATTTATATGTATTCTTGACGAAGCATCATATAATTAAGAAAAAAGCCGATGCTCCTATGATAGGAACATCGGCTTTTCTTCTGGTATTACTATAAAAACAATTATCAGTTGATTCCGTTTTATCATGCTCTTTTTTACATTTTGCAATAAATAGTTAAAGTATGAAACTCATATAGCTTCTTTTCTACCTTCACTTTCCTTATTCCAAATTCTCTCCAACTCTTCAAGAGTTTTCCCTTTCGTTTCAGGAACCATTTTCCATACGAACAGGTTTGCAAAACCTTGCACGGCGTGTGACACACTCCCTTGCAACAATGCTGCGGATCACGTCGAAACGGCCATTGGGCATAGCATCTTTAATTCACGTTGTTAACGTATTCCTATTAAAAAAACCACGTTCTTAAAGAGATAGAGCTTCTAGTTGTTCAAGGCTATGCTTTATTCTATAATATATAATTTCTTAGTTAAACCCTCCTATATGAAGTTAGTAAAAAGGACAATCCCTTATGTATCAAGAAATTGGCCTTCAATATGATATTTGATTATTTTCTTAAGGTTTTTAATGCACCACTCCAAGCAACAACTTGGTCAAGCATTGCATTTACATTATTAAGGTGTAATTCAGCAGGTTTAAATGTAGTATAGTTTTCAAAGTCTGTAAATAAGGACAATGTTGGGTGTACACGGACATCTGCAATCATCAATTCACCTAAGATTCCCCGTAAATGTTCTGCTGCACGAGCACCCCCAGTTGAACCATAACTTACGATACCTGCTGCTTTGTTATTCCAGGCTTCACGAGCTAAATCCAGTGCATTTTTTAAGGCTCCTGTTATACTGTGATTATATTCCTGAACGATAAATACGAATCCATCCAAGCTGTTGAGTTTTTCGTTCCAAGCTGCAATTCCTGGTTCAGACCCATCAGTTGTTCCTAAAAAAGGCAATTGATAATCAGCAATATCTACGATTTCATAGTTTGCATCTTCACGTTTGTCAGCAATTCCTTTTACCCATTCTCCCACTTGCGGGCTAACCCTACCTTGTCTTGTGCTACCTAAAATAATACCTACATTCAATTTTTCATTTGTCATTGTTTTTTCCTCCTATTTAGCTTTTTAAAATTTATTTTTCCAAATTTTGTGCACCCATTCCAATTCTCTTTAATAAATCAATTAGCTGTTCTTTTTCATCATTTGAGATAAATGATAAATTTTGAGAAATGGTTGCAACGTGTTTTGGGAAAATCTCATCAAATAATGTTCTTCCTTCTTCTGTCAGGACGACATTAGAGGCTCTTCTATCATTAGGGTTTGGTTGTCTTTCTACAAGCCCTTTCTTTTCTAACTTATCAACAACATATGTGATACTTCCACTAGGAATAGAGAGTATCTCACTAATTTTTTGGACAGGATGAGGACCTTTACTGTAAAGCAATTCAAGAGTTATAAAATTTTCATTATTAATATTATGACTTTGAATATCCTTCTGAATATTTTCAACAACAGCTTTGGAAGCCTTCATCCAAACACGAAACAATCTCAAATCCAGATCACTTTGATCTTGCATCACCGAACCTCCTTTTAAAAATATGGTTATCTTGGTTTTCTGTATAAAGGATAATCAACTTCAGTTGGAATCTCTATTAGCAGCATCCGAAGTTCTTCACCTTTAGACTGAATGGTAAAGCTTTCAACTTTCTCTGACTGAATAATAATGAAATCCTTATTATCAAATGAAACCTCCAATTCATCCATCACACCACCATTACCTCGAATAGCTAATCCAGCTAGTGTCCGATTAGGTGAAAGAGCATACTTATAGGTTACACCATTTCCAATTTCAACTTCGTACATTTTGGCATCTGTCACGAGATTGATTGGTGAATGTTCACCTAATATCGTTTTAACCATTACACTGTTTTCTGAATTGATTGGGAAATCTTCATGCACGTATTTTGAGTAAGTGGGTGCTCGCTTTATGGCTTTGCTTAAGTGCGGCTCGAACCAAATTTGAAACCCTTCCGACGGCTCAAGAAGAGATTCAGCATGTTGCACACCTGAGCCGGTTTGCATCACCTGAACACCACCAGCACCTACTTCGCTAATCGTACCAAGCGTATCTTGGTGACGACCTCTACCCTTAATGTTGTAGCTTACTATCTCAAAACCCTGATGAGGATGAAAGCCAATACCACCTTCGCCTTCAGATTTTGCCCATGCCCAGTAAAACAATGGACCAAGACGATTAATAAAGGAACCTTCACCAGAAAAGCCAATGGGTTTTTGTTCTATTATTTTACCGCCATCAAACTGGCCAAACGCCTGATCCTCTGGTTTAATAATTTTAACTTCCATTTTAATCCCTCCTTTATGTTAATAGGCTTAAAGTAATGATCCAAAATTTATAATTAATACAATTAATCCAAGAATTAATAAAACAATCGGCATGATCATTTTGTTTACAGGATCCTTAACTTTGATGTGTGTGAAAATTCCCCCAAGCATTGTTCCAACTATAAATAAACCACCCCACGCAGCTAATTTATCATTCCAAATACCTGAGATAACGAATACTGCTGTAATAACTTCCACCAGACCTGTAAATATCCTAAAACCTACTGGATACCCATAACGCACAAATTCATCCACCATTTGCTTAGAACCGAACTTCATAAATCCAAACATTAGGAATCCTACTCCTAATAAAACTTGAAGAATAATTGATAAAACACCCATTAAAAACCTCTCCTTTTACCCTAATTATATTTATCTCGAAATAACTTATCCTATGTTTAGGGTAAATATATCCTAACATTAGGATACATTTTATGTCAATAAAAAAACAACCCAATTTATAGTTTTTGAGTTGTTGGTGTATTTTTCAACTATTCGATTGTTTTTATTAGACTAATTGCAGTCAATCAATTGCAGTACGATCTTGCTTTTTACCGAATTGATGAGATCAATAAAAAGACGCTCCTAGCGAGCCTATGATCTAATGGAAAGGCTTTGAAACGATCTATATATATCTTTTTCAATCTATAAACTACTTGAAAAGATATCTATTCCTAAAATTGAATTTGAATCCAGATGGATTAGAGACATATATAAATCAATAGATAACAATGAGCAGAAGTATAAACAGAAAAAGTTGGTGGATAGTACAAGAAAATATAACCATATTTTCCAATTATCCCAAAGTCCCCCATGAAGTTTACCCCCGACCCCTTGAGGCCACTGAAAAATTGTTGGTTTTCGAAAAAGTGCTTTTATATGGGGACAAATATGTCTCCCCATATAACAAACGTGGCTTAGAATCGAATCTAAGGTTTCGTTTTTCTTTTACAAATTTTTGTATTAAAAAAGTTGGACTTTTTCAGTGGCCTCGTCAAAATTGGGTGGGGAATTAATATGGTTAAATGTAATAAAACTGAGTTAAAAAAGTATTGGTAAATCAACGTTTTTGGCTTGTTTTAGTTAAATAAGTTAATAAAAATCAATAAAATAAATTAAGTCTGTGCAATTTTTGTGCAATTGGAAGTATGTGGTCTTTTTATGCACAATTATAATGCTTCATTTAATATCCCTTAAAGTTTAACTATGATTTTAATGTTACTGAATAAGATATTAAGCCTTTATCAAAATAATACCTTCTTTTTACTTCTTCTTTTAACAAATAAACAAAATATTTATCAATATCATTTAGGGTTATCGCTTTTGAGTAGGCATACATTAAATCTTTGTCACTTAGTTTTTGAATCATTTTTATACCTTCTTTATTACTTAGAATTCTATAAGATAAAACTGTATTTTATTATTTATACAATATTCTTTTTTATGTCTCCATTCTAATTAAGAAATTTTTTACTAGTTAGATCCAACTTTCTTTAATTCCTCTCCTTCAATGTTAGTACTATCTTCCTCATCTTTATTTACTAACTCTTTATTCCTCTTAAGCTTACCAGCAATAATAACTCCTGCTATAATGGCTATTTCAAATCCATACTTAATTAAATGGTTTGGGAAAAATCCTTTTAAAAAAGGTTCACCCACTATCATTTTTGACGCTGTCCAAGCTAAAATTCCTGAACCAATAGTAATAATGACCGGAAATCGTTCAATCCATTTTAAAATTAAAGTACTTCCCCACATTACAACTGGTACAGATATTAGTAGTCCTATAATTACTAGAATAATATTTCCATGAGCAGCACCTGCTACAGCTAATACATTATCTAACCCCATTAATGCATCTGCAATAATTACTGTTCTAATAGCTGCCCAAAAATTTTCTCCTGCTTTAATATCATCATGTCCTTCTTCTTCAACCAGTAACTTATATGCTATGATGACTAAGAGGAGACCCCCAACTAAATGTATTCCTGGTATATTCAAAAGCCATACTACTGCAAGAGTGGCAATTGTACGAATAATAATGGCTCCAATAGATCCCCATAGAATTACTTTCTTCTGTTGATGTACAGGTAAATTCCTTGCCGCAAGTCCTATTAGTATGGCATTATCTCCTGCAAGGACTAAATCAATAGCAAGAATCATAAGAAGTGATGTTAAAAACTCCATTTCCATCCTTATTCCTCCCTGTTTTTAAACACTCAGTTTTCTATTTGCAGAAATAAAGAGACCTTTGCCTGTTAGTTAGGCAAAGGTCTCGCTAAGCATAATGTTATACCAACAAAGCCGATGGAATCATCCATGTAATGACGACTTTGTTTCAGGATATACCTGACGCTACTCCCCTTTACGAGAGGTTCTATTAATTATTTACAGTGCCATTGCACCTGTGGCAATTGCAACTATTATCATCACAACTGAACCGAGTAATATCCACGGTAGTGTATAGCGTTGTAATTTTCCTAAGTCTGATCTTATTAATTCAATTAACACCCATAATGGAGCTGATGTTGGCCCTATTAGGTGAATAGTCTGACCAATAACAGATGCTCTAGCTACATCTATTGGTTCAATTCCATACTGAGCACCTGCCTCAGCAAGAACTGGTAGTGCTCCGAAGAAGAATGCATCATTTGACATTAAGAAACTTAAAGGAAGACCAATTAAAGCAACTATAATTGTATAATAATCACCAAATGCTGAAGGGATAAAGGAAACTAAGTCCCCAGCCATATGATCTACCATTTTTGTTCCTTGTAAAATTCCTGTAAAGATACCTGCCCCTAATACTAATGAAACTACTGGAATTGCATTTGGTGCATGTTCTTTTATAACTTTCTTCTGCAGTTCAACATTTGGATAGTTAACAACTAACGCAATAGCAAATCCAATGATAAATAATAGGTAAAGTTCTACTACATCAAGAATAAGAACAAACATTATCGCTAGAGTTAAGAACAAATTAAACCATAGCTTCCATGTATTTGCTTTCTGTTCTACTTCTACCGTAGCAGCAAGCTCATTTTGGTATTGCTGAATAACTTCTACGCCCAGTCTTTTTCTTTCACGAAGCCCCAGCATATAAGCAATAATAAGTGTTGCAACAGCTCCACCTACCATAACCGGCAGCATAGGAATGAAGTATTCGTTTGCATTCAGACCTAATACACTGATTGCTCTGGTAGCTGATCCACCCCAAGGTGTACTACCAGCAATAATACCTAATGCCATAATAGATACAGTTGCTAAAATCAGTGGATTCATTCCCAAACGTCTGTAAACAGGTAGCATCGCTGAACAGATAATCATGTACGTAGTAGTACCATCACCATCAAGAGCAACAAGTAATGCAAGAACCGCAGTCCCCATCGCAATTTTTACAGGGTCTCCCTTTGCTACTCTCAAAATGGCATTACTAACAGGATCAAATAAGCCTGCATCCATCATTATACCGAAGTATAAAATAGCGAATAATAAAAGTACCGCTGTATCAGAAGTGAGTAAAACACCTTCCATCATCATTTCGCCAAGTTGAGGTCCAAAACCACCAATTAAAGCAAATACAATAGGTACAAAAATAATTGCTGTGAATGCGATTAATCGCTTTGTCATTACTAAATATGTGAAAACGGCAATTGTCAAAAATCCTAGAATTGATAACAATTTTATACCTCCTATCCCTAGTTGAATTCGCTTTCAAATATTCCTGAACTAAAACTGTCTATTAGGACAGATCTAGTTAGTTCACATTTTCTCGCGTTTTTAGATTTTTTAAATTATGGATTGCTTTAGAAAGGAAATCCTCTTTACCAAAGCTACCTGACTTGAGGACGATAAACATATCCCGTCCAATCGCCATACCAGAAGGTACCCCTGTTTCAATTTCTTCCAAAACATAGTTTCCTTTAATACCAAGCTTTCTGCTGACTGTACCTGAAGTATCTCCACCCGCTACTACTAATCTTTTCAAGTCTAAACCCGTTACAATTTGCTCCGTTATCTCAGCTAAAGCAGCAGATACCATCTTACTAATAACAAGTGGATCAATCTTCTGATTAGAGCCCATTTCTTTCGTTTCCTGCACTGTTTTTGAATCATTATCAGCAAGAACTAAAACATCTTTCCCTTGCTTTAAGATACTTTTAGCTTCTTCTGCAACAAAGTTAATTTCTTTCACTCGTAATTCTGGGTCAAAGACTTTTCTCGAATCAAATATTAAGGAAGGAACCCCATTTGAGATTAAATAAGCTGTTTGAGCTCTTGTTTGAGGAGTTAAACTACCTGATACAACTAGTACTCCTTGATTATCAATAACATCTATAGAATGTATAGGGTTTTCTACAGGCTCTATATCCAAATATTTTGGTAATTCTTCTGCAATTGCTGAACTTCCGCCTAATACTTTTACACCCTTTACAGCTTCTGCTATCACAGACAGATCTTCCTGTGTTTCAGCATCCACGATGCAATAGTTATATTCTTTTTTTATCTCTTCTATTTTATTTCTTAAGGAATACACTCCACTTCTGACAACTGATAGGTCAACAGAAGTTACTTTTCTTGATGTTTGCTTCGATAATATAGATACAAGATTCGATTCTGTCATTGGGTGAACTGGATCATTAGCAAACTCTGAGTCTTCAAGAAGTTTACCGTGCACAGTATGAATTGCATCTACCGTTTTCCTTCCGTTTTTAGGAAACGCAAGAACAATGACACAGAATTCTTCGTTTAATGCGTCAAGCATTGCATCAAACTCTTCCCCAATGTTACCTCTAAAAACAGAACAAGTTTTATTAAAATAGATTGAGCAGTTCATTTCTTCTAATACTTTTGTAGCTTTATACACCCTGTTGTAACTGACACTTGGTGGATCCAGCCTGCTGTCAGTATCAATAATGACAACATCTGAATCTTTATTTAATTTCAAGTCATCTTCAAACGTTACGACCTTAGTGGTATATTGATTTTTCCTAAACATAATTCCTATGTCATTTGCACCTGTAGTATCGTCTGCAACAACGCCAATTAGGTTAATCAAGATTCCTCACTCTTTTCTATTGCATAGTTTCTTAGTGTTGAAGTTTGGATAATAAAGACTTAATCGCCGTCTCCCCGCTGGATAATATATGGACCGAGAGCTCTCCTGCAGAATCTAGTGCTCTAACCATTGACAACTGAGCAATTACTATAACATCACAAACTTCAGCCAGTTCATGAATTTTTTGTTGTATTAACATATCGTGTTTCGGACTGTTACCATTCTTCAATGCTACTGAGGCCTCAATTATTGTTTCTGTAAATATTTCAACTTCCTTATGTTGTTTTTCAGCAACTTCCTTTATTAAGTTAGTTGTCGTAGGGCCGGCAGCAGCAACAGTAGCGATTACACCTATCTTTTCACCAATGGAGACTGCTTTTTCTAACATAGCCATATCAACACTTACAACCGGAAAATCAAACAAATGTTCTATCAGTGGGACAAATGGTGTAAAAGAAGAGCATGAAAGAGCTACACCATCAACTCCTGCTTCCTCCGCTATTTCAATAAGTTTTATTATCCTACGAACTAACTTCCCTGTAACTCTACCCTCTTTATTAACTTCATCAAGGAGCTCTTTATCTATAAAGCTTAAGTAATTAACATTAGGAGCAAATTTATGAACTGCATTTTCCATTGGAAGAACACTGTTTGGAGTTGCGTGAATTAGTCCAATCATTTTTTTCATTCAAAGCCACTCCTTAATTTTAGAAGTTTTCACCCTAATTTCTTCCTTGGTTTATAACGGGAATCTTCAAGGAAACTTGTTACAACTTGATCAGGAATATGGTTTAATTTAACGCCGCTTTCTTTAGCCTTTAAAATCATTCGGCAAGCCATTTCTAGCGTTTCTAACCTCATAATTGCTTCTGACATAGAGTCATCGTAAACCACAACACCATGGTTCTTCAGCATAATAATATTTGCTTTTGTTGCTTGTTCAGTAACTGCGTCCCCGAGCTCTTGTGTACCTGGGTGAAAATAATCGACGTAAGCGATATTTTCTAAGTAATACATCGTCTCAACAAAAAGCTCTGAATAAATCTGTTCATTGCTACAAGCAAAAAGAGTTGTATAAAAAGGAGATGAATGTAAAACAGCCTTTACATCTTTTCTCATGCGATAAATTCCAGTATGCATTGGCGTTTCCTTTGATGCCTTACGTGTTCCTTCATATTTACCTGTCTCAATCTCACAAGTAACAAAATCATCTTCTTTTAAGTCAGCCATGTAGGTTCCGGAGGCTGTGATGAGCATGTGATTATCATCCGATTTAGCACTAATGTTTCCTGATGTACCCCAAGCAAGTTGATTTGTTTTTAAGTATTTTCCTGCTTCAATGAGTTCTTTTTTCACATTCATAAAAAACTCCCTTTTCTTTTATAGATCCAAGTTCAATCCCTATAAAGTGAGACTTCCATCAGTGGGGGTTTTCTTCATCCCCCACTAATGGTTAGCGAAACTTATCACGCTTAGTACGCCACTTCCTGTGGCTTGCGCCTGACTTGGACGTCCTGTCCTTCGTCGGATCTTTACGGGCAGTTATCCCCCACTTATCTTCTTTGTTTCTCTCGAATCTTGAAGTGGGAATCTTACTGCCCGTTGAAAATGGGATACATTTAATTGATTTGAACTTGGATCTATTTATTAATTTAATACTGCACTCTTAATTCGATCGACAATAGCTTCTGCGAATTCCGTTGTTGATGCACTTCCACCTAAATCACCAGTTTTCACACCATCTTCTAGAGTTCTGTTGATACCGTTTTCAACAAGCTTACCTAGTTCTGTTAGTTTTTGGTCATTGTGTCTCTCGCTTAACCAATCCATTAACATGACTGTTGATAACATAATACCAATTGGGTTGGCAATATTTTTACCAGCAATATCAGGAGCAGATCCATGGGCAGCTTGTGCCATTGCTTGGTTTTCATTCGTATTGATAGATGGAGCTAATCCTAAGCTTCCAACCAACTCACCAGCTAAATCTGATAAGATATCTCCAAACATATTTTCTGTCACGATTACATCAAAGTCTCGGGCACGACGAACTAAGTGAGCTGTCATTGCATCGATATGATAATCATCAACCGTAACTTCTGGATATTGTTGTGCTACTTCTAGACATACATTTTTGAAAAGTCCAGTTCCGAGTTTTATTACATTTGCTTTGTGAACAATTGTTACTTTTTTGCGACGTTGCATTGCCATTTTGAAGGCTGCATGTGCAATTCTTTCTACAGCTTTTCGTGTAAATACTCCTGTAGAAACAACAACATCTTCAGTAATCTGCCACTCACCTGTACCCACGTACATATTGCGGTCCGTATAGAAACCTTCAGTGTTCTCACGATAGATGACTAAATCTGCTTCTCCAACAACACTCTTTGTACCTGGCATTGTTTTAGCAGGACGAACATTTGCATAAAGGTCTAATGTATGACGAAGCTCACCACTTGGGTTACGTTTTGCTTTATGTTCTTCTGGATAAGCGGCAGAATCATGTGGTCCCATAATCCACCCATCACAATGTTGAAGAGCTTCTTTTGTTACTTGTGGAGTAGGATCATTGTACTTATCAATTGCTTCCCAACCCATTGGTAAATCTGTCCAATCAAAGTTAACATCTAATTTTTCAGCAGCAGCTTTGAAAACACTTACTGTAGCGCTTACAATTTCAGGACCGATTCCGTCCCCTGATAATACACCTAGCTTATAACTTTTCATTTATAAACATCCTTTCTTAACTAGTAATGGAATAATAAAGACCACTTGAGTTCAATTTGAGATGGAATTGAACTATGCTTATAATGTATTATAATTTTAGGAATTAATAAAATATTGATTTTTGATGTAATACCATTAAATTTTTCTATCGAAAGGAAATTAACCATGGAAAAGAAGGACTGGATAATCCTCCAAACAGTACAAGAAGAAAAGAATATTACTAAAGCAGCTGATCGTCTTTTTATGTCACAACCTACTCTTACATACCGACTACAGCAAATTGAAAAAGAATATGATATTAAACTTCTCTATAGAGGAAGAAGAGGTGTTGAATTTACCCAACAAGGAGAATTCCTCGTAAAATATGCTGATAAAATGTTAACGCAATTAAGAGACATGGAAGAGGAACTTTGGAATTTAGGTGATAATGTCAGAGGAACACTTAGACTTAGTGTTGCCAGAGCCATTGCTCTTTATCAGTTACCAAAAATTTTAAGATTATTTAGTGAGCAGCATCCTAAGGTAGATTTCAATATAAATACAGGGCTAAATTTAGATCTAATTCAATCAATCTATAAACAGGATTCACATATTGGAATCGTAAGAGGTAATCATCATTGGCCATATGAAAAAAAAATCATTACAGAGGAAAATATCTGTGTCATATCTAACAAAGAAATCGATATAAAAGATCTACCTACAATGAGAAGGATTTGCTACAACACTGATCCAGCATTGAATATGGTGATAGACAATTGGTGGAAAGACAACTTTTCCACTCCCCCATTAGTTACAATGAATGTAGATAATATGGAAATAGCCAAAAGGATGGCTTCAAATGACTTAGGCTATTCCATTGTCCCAAGTATTATTCTTGAAGATCACGACAAACTATTTAGAATTAACCTAACTAATGATAAAGGCGAGTATATTAAATGGACTACATGGATCCTGTATCGTAAGGAATTTCTATCTCTTTCTATGGTTAAGGAATTTGTTGATTTTATCACAAATTATTTTGATGAGCCTTAATCGAACGTCTCTTTCCTTCCCTGCCTATTTATATCATCCTTAAGGTATAGAAAAATCCTATGGTATTCCATAGGATTAACTTATTTTATACACATCAATAGATAGCAGTATAATAAAGTTAGTACTTAATATTCTTATAGGGGGAAAAAACTATGGAAAATTTATTCTCATCATTTCAAAACATACCAACTACATGTATATCTGATGTGTTCGAAGGTCTTAATAATCTAGACCCATCTATTAAACCTTTAAAAGAAGATTATAAATTTGCAGGAAGAGCTTTAACTGTAAAAATGCCTGTCGGTGACAATCTTGTTGTATTAAAAGCAATAAGAGAAGCAAAGCCAGGTGATGTCATCGTTATTGATGCTAAAGGAGATCAATACCGAGCAATTGCTGGTGATTTTGTTGTAGGTATGGCACAGACCCTCGGTGTAAGCGCTATAGTTGTTGATGGCGTAATTAGAGATATTGTTGGAATTAAAAACTTAAACTTCCCGGTATTCTGTAAGGGCACAGCTGTTGCTGCAAGCGGAAAAGCCGGTGTTGGTGAAATCAATGTACCAATTTCATGTGGTGGAACAGCCATTCAGCCTGGGGACATCATTGTAGGTGATGCAGATGGAGTGGTAGTAATTCCACAATCAATTGGACAAGAAGTATTAGAAAAATCACGCGATAAACTTAAAAAAGATGAGCTAAGAGAGCAGACGGTATCAGGTAATGTAGAGGAAATCAAGAAATACCTAGATCATATGCTATCTAAGTAAAATTTCGTAGGAAGGGGATTTGTCCCTTCCTTTTCTTATTCCAAAAAAATTTAGAGGTGGCCTTTATGGTATTACGCAGTGTATTACTTATTATTCTAGGTTTTCAGGTGGCTCTTAATCTTACAAGACCTATTATTACGTTATATGCCTCTGATATGGGAGCAACTACATTTGAAATTGGAATTCTTACTGCGGCATTCGCATTCTTCCCTTTAATATTTGCTATACAGGCCGGGAGGATAGCAGACAAAATAGGGGACCGTTTACCTGTTTTATTTGGACTAATCGGTCTAGCGATAGGGATGTTTTTCCCTTATGTATTTCATTCAATTTGGGCTCTATATGTTAGTCAATTTATTGTAGGAGTTTCAAATGTATTTATTGCTGTTTCCCTACAGAATGTCCTGGGAAATGTTTCAAATAACGAAAATCGCGATCAGTACTTTAGTATGTTTGGCATGGCTGTCGCTTCTGGCCAATTAATTGGTCCTATTTTGGGAGGTTATATATCTGAGCATTATAGCTATTCAAGTGCTTTTCTAACTGCATTATTTATCAGTTTAGCACCTATCCTATTATTTAATAGAATACCAGTTATTTTAAAGAAAAGTGTTACTAAAAAAGAAAGTTTGAAATCATCTATAGGCTTATTAAAGGAGCCTGCTTTAAAGAAAGCATTAATTTCAAGTGCACTCGTGTTATATTCCAAAGATATCTTTATTGCCTACTTTCCATTATTCGCAAAACAACATGGTATATCTAACACAACAATAGGTTGGATTATCGCCTTGCAAGGTTTATCCATGATCATTGTTCGTTTTATTTTACCAGCAGTATCTAAATTATGGGGAAGAGAAAGAGTATTATGGATTTCAATTATTACTGCTGGAGTCTCGTTTCTTTTAATTCCAATTTCTTCTAAAGTTTTCATCTTATGCATTTTAAGCTGCTTAATGGGATTTGGCCTAGGTTGTGGGCAGCCAATTTCAATGTCTACAACTTATAACGCTTCACCAAAAAATAGAACTGGTGAAGTCCTCGGTTTACGCCTATCGTCAAACCGTTTGTCACAATTAATAGCACCTTTATTCTTTGGAATAATCGGAACTTGGCTTGGAGTCATTTCGGTTTTCATTGTAAGTGGAATGTTCTTAATTGGAGGATCATTTTTTGTAAAAATTAGAAAGAAGGGAAAACAAGTTGAAGGAGAAGGTATGATAATAGAAAAAAAAGAAGTAAAAAATGGTTACTAGTAATAGCAACCATTTTTTATTTGAGTATATCTTCATTTCCAAAATTATTCCTTTTTAAAAAGTACCATCCATTCATCAATTGTAATGGACTTAATATCTTTATCCATTGCAACTACCCCACAGTAGTCTTGCATTTTCTTTTCCCCCTGTAAAATGTGTTTTTCCACCATTTGTACTTGTTCTTCAGATTCTGTAGTACGTCTCACCCACACAGGAAAATCAAAGACCTTCTTTTTAATACGAGACTTTTCTATTTGTAGCCCAGCATCCTCTGCCCATCCTTCCCACTCTTCAATCTGGTAGCAACGAACATGACTATCATCTCTAAGCTTTTCAAGTTTATTAATAAAGTGATCGAGTTTTTCATCTTTTGGGACGATATTGTCAATCAATAACAGTTTTCCGCCTTTTTTAAGTACTCTTACCGACTCTTCTAGGAACATTCTTGGATTAGGAAAATGATGTGCCGCAATTCTGCAGGTTACGATATCAAATGTTTCATCAAGAAAAGGTAATTTTTCAGCATCGGCTTCTATATATGAGACATTTACACTTTTCTCAGAAATGTTTTTTCTAGCTTCTGCCAGCATTTTTGTTGTCAAATCGGTTGTGCAAACATGATACACATAAGGAGCTAATTTTTTTGTTACATGTCCGCCACCAGTTGCAACATCTAATACCCACCAATTAGTGTCCGGTTTCAACCAATCTATCATAAGAGAAAGGTCATCCCCTTTAGCATGGGTCTCGCTTGTTACGTATTTTTCGGCATTCTTTCCGAACTGACCCTTGACTCTTTCCTTAATTTCCCTATTAGTCTTTTCATTCCCCATTTCTTCTCCCCCTTATTGGTTAAATGTATCTCTAAGCTTATCTATATTGTTATTTAACTGTAAAATGCTATTTCCATCCAATACAAAAAATCTATCTATTTCAATTAAATATTTCTATTTATATTTATCATGATTGATTCTTTTTTGGCCATTCTACAGTGGTAAACTTATATTAGGTAAATACCTATTTTATTTGAAAGGAAGATACATATGATCGATTTAAACGGTGTGATCGACTTACACATTCATTCAGCTCCTGACATTAGAGTTCGATCTCATAATGATCTTGAACTTGCTGAACAAGCAACCAAAGTTGGGGCAAAAGCAATTGTCATCAAATCTCATCATACACCTACCATGGATAGAGCTTGGATTGTAAATCAGGTTTATCCGGAAACAAATGTATTTGGAAGCATTACACTTAACCATACAGTTGGGGGATTTAACCCTTATGCAGTTGATTACGCTTTAGAACTAGGGGCAAAAATTGTTTGGCTTCCTACTATTCATGCAAAAAACCATCGACAAAAGGAAGGGAAAAGTGGGGGATTAGAGCCTGTTCAGCATAACAAGATTGTACCCGGCCTAGTTGATATCTTTAAAATAATAGCTGAAAAGAAAGCGATTCTTGCCACAGGACACTTATCACCCAAAGAAATATTTTTTGTAGTCGATGAAGCAAAAAAACAAGGTGTGGAAAAAATTGTTGTAACTCACCCAGAGTTTCACATCGTAGGATTGACACTAGCAGACCAAAAAAGACTTCTAGATGATTTTAATGTTTACTTTGAACGCACGTATGCTCAGCCAATTGGGGGTGGGAAATATCAATCAAATCTATCCGTGAACTTAAAGGCGATTGAAGAATTAGGCTATCATTCTACAATTGTATCAACAGATGGGGGACAAATTGAAAACCCAAAATGGAACAAAGCTTTATCTACCTATATTCAATTCCTTTTTGACAATGATGTACCCACAAAAGCAATTGATACAATGACTAAGCATACCCCTGCAAAATTATTAGGACTAGATAGTTAATAAAAAATCATTTGTTATATTCATTTTTTCTATTGAAAACAATCAATATTTACTATACCTAAATAATAACGTTCCCTATTTAATATGTACCTTCTACCCCCGATATAACAAATGTAAGAAATACTTCTTTAGGGGTGTAATTATGCAGAAGAAAATGCAAAATAGTATATCTGGTAAACTAATGATCATTATTATTGTTATCGTTGCTTTTACAGGAATAACAGTTGGGGGTACAGGTTATTTCCTGGCGAAAAAACAATTAACAGAGGCGGGGAAAAGCCAATTAAAACAAATTGTTGAAGGTTCTCTCGTTCTATTGGATGAATTAAATACTCAGGTCAAAAACAAAGAATTAACCCTCGATGAGGCAAAAGAAAAAGCACGTCAGCAATTACTAGGACCCAAGTTGGTTAACAATGAAGGGTATGATTTCACACAGTCTTCTTTTTCGTATAAGAATGAAGGCTATCTTGTAGCATATGGATCTGACTACTCTGCTCAGCTACATCCAACGAATCCTGTTGGTCAAATATCCGATGATACGACAGATCGTGAAAAAATGGTTCAAGCTGCACAATCTCCTCAGTCTGAAAACCATTATTATATTTTTTCAGATGAAGATGAAGAGACAGGAAAGTACAAAAATAAAATAGCTTATATGGAAAATTATGAACCTTGGGGTTGGAATGTAGGTATCATTGTTTTTGAAGATGAATTTTATTCCGAACTTCATATTGTACGAAACTATATGATTTTGATTACTGTATCAATAGCATTTCTAAGTATTTTATTATTTTATTTTGCTAGCAAGAAAAAATTACGACTCTTAAGAGAAGTTACCTCTGCATCAATTAATGTATCAAACGGTAATATTGTAAGCGCTAAATTACCTGAAGCAAAAGATGAGATCGGACAATTAGGCTTTGCGTATAATCAAATGTCAGATCAGCTTAGACAACTTATTAACGGTTTACAAAATACTAGCAATCATCTACTTGAATCTGCAAATGATTTATCAGCTGTTTCCGAAGAAACTTTAGCGACAAGTGAAGAAATTGGAATGACTATATCCGAAATCTCTTCTGGAGCTCTTGCGCAATCAACTGATCTAGCCGAAATTGATAAAAGTGTTTCATTACTCAATCAATCTCTAGAACGAATGAATGATCACAATAACTCAATTAAAGAAATGACAAATAATTCAGAAGCTGCAACACATCATGGTAAGCATATCATCATGAAACTAAAAGAATCGAATTCTATCGCTTTTAATGCTTCGACCGATGCAAGTATAGGGGTTGCAAATCTATCAAAAAAAGTAAAAGATATCTCTCGCATTACAGATACAATTGAAAGTATTGCTTCTGAAACGAACTTACTGGCACTCAATGCAAGTATTGAAGCAGCTAGAGCCGGTGAGAACGGAAAAGGGTTTGCTGTTGTTGCTAATGAAGTCCGGAAATTAGCCGAACAATCTAATCAAGCAACAAAACAAATTCAACAAATGATTACAGCAATAGAAACTGAAACGGATAAAACGGTATTGTTAATGACAGATACAATTGACCGTTCACAGGATCTAAAAGACTCCGTTATTGAGACTGAGAATGAATTTTTACAAATTTCTTCAGCAATTTCCCAGACAAAACAAGCAGTCGAATCACTTAGTAAAGAACTTGAAATATTGACCAATCAAAACAAGAGCATTACCACTGCAATCAATAATGCTTCAAGTGTTGCCGAACAATCTGCATCGTCAGTAGAAGCAATTACAACCTCTATAGATGAACAAATAATAGCAATTTCAAATATTTCAACATCTGCCGAAAATCTATGTGATCTTAGTCAGAAATTGACGAGTATGATTAAAAAATATCATTTAAAGTGAGTGATTCTATACTAAGAGAATATAATGAATGGAAATTTTCCAGGACACAGATACTAAAGGTTATTAGTGAGCAATAAGATTCTATCATTAAACTATCTTGAATTTTAAAAAGAGGCTGACACCTCCCAACATTACTAATATATAGTAGCCTGTAACGTTTAAAGTGCTGTATATTGTGTTGGAGGGGTCTGACCCTTTGGTTTTGAGTCACCCTCTTTTCACATAAATAAAAGACAATTGTTAAATTCCATCAAAAAAGGGCTGATAATGCATCAGCCCTTTAGTTGCTTATTTACTTAGTTATCTCAACAGGAAGTTTGTCTTTATAAATACATCAAGCATTGCAATCAAACTTCCTCTTCATCTTTTTTTTAGCTTGATTATTACCAAACAGTCCATCCACCATCAACAAACAATGTTTGACCAGTGACCATATTAGATGATGAGGAACTTAGAAAAACTAATGCTCCGAAAAGGTCTTCTGGTTTTGCAAGCCTCCCTATAGGGATCCGATTCAGAACATCCATTTTGAAGTCAGTATCTTTAAACATTTCCTTCGTCATTGGTGTCTCTATGAATGTTGGTGCAATTGAATTAACATTAATTCCAAACTTTGCCCATTCAATAGCTAATGCACGTGTTTGTTGCATTAAGCCACCTTTACTGGAACAATAAGCACTTCTATTAAAATAACCAACTATTGCCATTTGAGAAGACATATTAATAATTTTCCCATAATTATTTTCTTTCATATATTTACTAACTGCCTTATTACAGAAAAATACACTTTTAAGATTGAGGTCAAGCACCTGATCCCAATCTTCTTCTGTTACTTCTTCTGCTGGCTTTGCAATATTAACCCCAGCATTATTAACTAGGATATCTATTCTACCAAAATGATTATATATACCTTCAACAATAGAAGGTAGTTGGTCAACTTTTGTCATATCACATGGGACAGCTAAGGCTTTAAATCCTGAATTGTTAAGTTCGTTCGCAAAGGATTCTAGCTTTTCTTCATTTCTTGCAATAAGAGCTACACTCGCACCATAACTTGCCAATAATCTTGAGATCTCCTGACCAATTCCCTGACTTGCTCCTGTGATAATTGCTACTCTCCCTGTAAGGTCAAACATATTTTTCACATCCAATTAGATCTCCCTACCTTCATATATTTATTATTTTCTAGACTAGGAGAACTGACCTCTTTACCAATAAATTATTACATTTTATTTAGTTTGTTTTAGTAGATTTAAAATGGCCTTAACACTTGTTTCTGGACTAGTTAAAATGGGTACTTTTCTTTCTTTTAAACTGTCTAACACTCTTGCTATTGAAAATTGTGCAAGTAGGATTACTTCATTATCATCCGATAAATTGGCAATTTCTTTTTTTATTATTGCATCATGTTTGTTAATGTCACCATTTTGGAGCGCTTGAAAAGCCTCTGAAACAACAGTTGTTTGAATAGATATTTCTTTGTTAGCTTCTTCTGCATACCTTTTCAGAAGCTTTGTTGTTGTTGGTCCTGCAGCCTCAACAGTTGCAATTACACCTATTTTTTGTGCCATATTAACGGCTTGCTCTAACATACTTTGATCAGAACTCATAACAGGAATATCAAAAAGTTCACCTATTTTAGCTATATAAGGAGAAAATGATGAACAAGTAAACAAAATAGCATCGACCTTGCTCTCTTCAGCTCGAGCAGCTAAATTAGATAACCTCATAATCATTTTTGACGTAATAATACCAGTTTCATTTAATTCATCAAGCAAACCTTCATCCATAAAATTCAGTAGCTTTACTTCAGGTGCGTGCGTTTTAAACTCAGATATTATCGGTTGTACCGAATTCATTGTTGCATGTATAAGGCCAATACGGTATGATAATTTTTCCAAATCAACACCACTTTCCATAGATTCATTCTTCAACAATACATTTAGTATTTAAAGCCTACCAAATGGTCGTAACATTTAATAATTAATATTTAATTGAAAAAGTTAAAAATAGTTCGAGCTATTATTTCTATTTAATACGGTGTTCCGCTCAATTAGTTCACCTTTTAACGTTTTAACCTGTGGTGCGTCAATACCTTCATTAATCTGATTTAATAAAATCTCAATCGTATTTTTTACCATTTCAACTATTGGTTGCTTCCAAGTAGTTAAGGAGTAATTCACCCACTGTGACATCTTAACATCATCAAAACCAATAATGGAGATATCGTCTGGAATTAGTAACCCTTTGCCACGAGCTGCATCAATTGCCCCAAAAGCTGTAATATCATTCCCACAGAAAATCGCATCAATGTCGTTGTATTGATCTAATAACCGAAATGTTGCTTGAAAACCACCATCGTAGGAATAATTCCCAAGCTCGAAGTAATAGTCTACAATTCCAATTTCATGAAACGCTTTTTCAAAACCGTTTTTACGATCAATTGTTGTAGATGTATCTAGTGGTCCAGAAATAAAGGCGACCTTTCTGTGTCCTTTATTTAATAAGTACCTACCAATTTGATATCCTGCAGAATAGTTATCACAAAAAACAGCATTATAGTTTTCACCTTGAATATAACGATTAAAAAGTACAACTTTAATATCATTTTGGACAAATCTCTCTGCAGCATTTGACGATAAAAGTGCATCTGTAATAATTACACCCTCAACACTGTATTCTATTAATTGACGTATTTCCTTTTCTTGAATTTGATTATTAATCGAGCTTATAAAAATAATATGATAACCTTTTTCAGAAAGTTGTTCATATAATTTTTCAAGAACTTCTGGATAAAATGGATTCTGAACTTCTCTCATGACAATGCCAATCATCTTCGTTTTTCTCGTTGTTAAGCCTCTTGCTAACGCATTTGGCTGGTAACCTAATTGTTTAGCAGCTGCCAATACTCGCTCTCTTTTACTCTCTTTAACATTCATTCCAGAACTAAACACTCTAGAGACCGTAGGCTGTGAAACACCTGCTAATTTTGCGACATCTAATGCTGTAACCTTTTTTTTATCCATATAACATTCCTCCTGCTTTCTAAGCAGAAATCTTAAAGATTAATATTAAGTAAAAGAAAACATAGACTTACTTTTTCCCGTATCTACGAACACGAAGCAATGCTTGCTCTGCATGACCAGCAAAATTTTCTAATTGACAAAGTCTTGCAGCATATTTTCCAACATAAGCACTTGCCTCTGGTGATACTTTTTGGTAAGTACAAGTTTTTAAGAACTTTCCTACCCAAAGACCACCTGTATAGCGCGCTGCACCCTTTGTTGGAAGAGTGTGATTTGTCCCAATTACTTTGTCTCCATATGCTACGTTTGTTTCTGGTCCAAGAAATAGACACCCATAATTTGTCATATTTTCTAAGAAGTAATCTGGATCTTCCGTTAAAATTTCAACATGTTCATAAGCTAATTTATCTGCCTCTATTAAGGCTTCTTCTCTTGATTCTACAAGAACAATTTTCCCGTAGTCATTCCAAGAAACACGAGCAATATCCGCAGTTGGTAGTACTTCAAGTTGACGTTCTATTTCAGCAACTGTTTCTTCTGCTAATTTTTCAGATGTTGTAATTAGCGCTCCTGGTGAAGTTGGTCCATGTTCACCTTGACCTAATAGGTCTGTTGCGATCATTTCAGCATCAGCAGTTTCATCAGCAACTACTAATGTTTCAGTAGGTCCCGCAAAAAGGTCAATCCCAACACGGCCATATAATTGTCTTTTTGCTTCTGCAACAAATGCATTACCGGGTCCAACAATCATATCAACAGCTTTAATCGTTTCAGTTCCGATTGCCATACCTCCCATTGCTTGAACTCCACCAAGAATATAAATTTCATCTGCTCCTGCAAGATGCATCGCCGCAACAGTAGCTGTAGGAATTTCTCCATTAATAGGAGGTGTACATGCAATAACACGTTTAACGCCAGCAACCTTTGCCGTTAGAACACTCATATGAGCTGATGCAACCATTGGATATCGCCCACCTGGAATATAACAACCTACACTGTTAATAGGAATATTTTTATGACCTAAAATAACACCAGGTATCGTTTCTACTTCTATATCAAGCATTGATTTACGTTGTTCTTCTGCAAATCTACGAACCTGAGTTTGCGCAAACTTAATATCGTCAATTGTTTGTTCCGGTACACCACTTACAATTTCTTCGATTTGTTCTTTGGTTAATCTAAAATCTTCTGGAGACCATTTATCAAATTGCTTTGAAAAATCTCTTAACGCTGCATCTCCTTCATTTTCAATTCTTTTAAGAATGGAACTTACAATTTCAGAAACCTTTGCATCATTTTGAGCAATTTCCTCTATACTTTTTCCTTGCTTTAAAATCTTTGCCATAAAAACATCTCCTTTATTTAAATTTTGAATACGTATTCAAATAACGATAAAAAAAATTAAAATCCGCATTCAATTGTTGTAGAACAATGATTATTTTTTTAGGGTCAACTAAAATTTATTATCTTTTAATATTAGATTGTAATGATCTTGTTCATGAAAAAATTTGTTAATTCCCTCAAAGAAGAGCTGATTATACATCAGCCCAATTTACTTATTTATCTCAACAGGAAGTTTGTTCTTCGTAAAAACTTCAAGCATTGCTTTTTTAGCATCCTCTTCATCTTTCCCATGAATCTCTAACTTAAAAGATTTAGAGGAAAAAATACTAAAAGATAACCCCAACATACTTTTAGCATCTATAACTTTATCATCTGTGATCATAACAATACTTGATTCAAACTTGCTAGCTACTTGATTAATCTCTACTACTGCTTGTGCTATTGTTCGATTCATACCAACACCCCTTTATCTTCTATATTATTAAATATACCGATTCTGTCTTTGCATTAAAAATAGTAATTTTCTATAGAATTCCATCGAATTTTTTATGAGTAAGCAATGTTCTTAAATCAAATATTACCTTCATGCATAACAAATCTATCCTTTTATTTACAATCGTTTTTTGAGTTGACCATTTGGCGTAAAACCGATTGCATAATTCCACCATTACGGTAATACTCAATTTCCACAACATTATCGAGACGTAGCTTAACATCAAATTCAAATGAGCTTGTATCAGGTCTGATGGCTTTTATTTTTATATGTTGGGCTGGCTTGATTGAATTATTTAAACCAATTGTTTCAAATGACTCATCTCCAGCAATTCCTAGGGATTGCACATTTTCGCCATCCAAAAATTGCAAAGGAAGAATCCCCATCCCTACAAGATTACTTCGATGTATTCGTTCAAAACTTTCAGCTAAAACAGCTTTCACTCCAAGTAAATACGGACCTTTTGCAGCCCAATCCCGCGAACTACCAGTACCATATTCTTTCCCAGCAAGAATAAATAAAGAAGTATGATCTTCACGATATTTTATTGATGCGTCATACATGGATAAGATTTCTCCTGTAGGAAAATACTTTGTGATTCCTCCTTCATACCCAGGCACAAGTTGATTTCGGATTCTTAAATTGGCAAGAGCACCTCTAACCATTACCTCATGGTTTCCTCGACGAGATGGATACGAATTGAAATCCTTTATTTCTACTCCTTTTTGTTGTAAATATAAACCAGAAACACTATCAGACTTAATTGCTCCTGAAGGAGAAAGATGATCTGTTGTAACTGAATCGCCAAGTATCGCTAGAGTGCGTGCTCCTTTAATATGAACAATATCACTAGGTTGTTCCTTCATTTCTTTTAAGAAAGGAGGCTCTTGTATATAAGTTGATTCTTCATCCCAGTCGTAAAGATCTCCTTCAGATACCTGTATGGAATTCCATTCTTTATTGGCATTATATACATCTTGATATCTCTTTTTAAATAACTCAGGACTAATCGCATTTCCTAACCACATCTGGATTTCTTGTGAAGATGGCCAAAGTTCTCTTAAATACACTGGTTTATTCATGGAGTCAAATCCTATTGGTTCTGTATGAAAATCAATATCAACAGTACCAGCAATCGCATAAGCAATCACAAGTGGCGGAGATGCTAAATAATTTGCTTTTATTTGCGGATGTATACGACCTTCAAAATTTCGATTTCCCGACAATACTCCCGCCACAACTAAATCGTTGTCAACAATCGCATCATTTACTTCCTGTGGCAGTGGACCTGAATTCCCTATACAAGTTGCACAGCCATATCCGGCAATGTGGAATCCGAGTTGCTCTAAATAGTTTAATAGTCCTGATTCCTTTAAATAATCAGTAACAACGAGAGATCCCGGGGTAAGCGAAGTCTTAACATAGGATTGTTTATTTAACCCTCTCTCTACTGCTTTTTTCGCAACAAGTCCTGCAGCAATCAACACATTAGGATTAGAAGTGTTGGTACAACTTGTAATGGCAGCTAGCACGACAGAGCCATTCTTTATTGTAGATTTCGTCCCATTTTGATGATTTACTATTGTCGTTTTAGACAGATCTTCCTCAGTTAAATCGAATCCACCTTCACTTATGGATGAACGAATGATTTTATTATATTCCTCTTTCATTTTGGTTAGCTCAACGTTATCTTGTGGTCGTTTTGGTCCTGCAAGGCAAGGATTTATTAAAGACAAATCAAGTTCAATTATGTCTGAATAAATAGGTTCAGGACTTTCATCTGTCATAAACATGCCTTGTGTTTTGTAATAATGTTCAATTAGTAATATTTGATCCTTACTACGTCCTATTACCTTTAGATAATCTAAAGTTTCTTGATCAACAGGAAATAGACCCATTGTTGCACCGTACTCAGGAGCCATATTAGCTAGTGTTGCTCTATCCGCAACACTCATCCCCTTTATTCCTGGCCCAAAAAATTCAATGAATTTTCCAACGACCCCTTTTTTTCTTAACAGGCTTGTAACTGTTAAGGCTAAATCTGTTGCAGTTGTTCCTTCTGGAAGTTGACCGACAAATTTAAATCCAACTACTTCAGGAGTCACAAAATAGACTGGCTGTCCTAACATTGCAGCCTCCGCTTCTATTCCTCCCACACCCCAAGCAACAATTCCAAGTCCGTTTACCATCGTTGTATGAGAATCTGTTCCAACAAGAGAGTCAGGATAAATGATTGTGTTTCCATCCTCTTCTTTTAAAAATGCAACAGAGCTTAAAAGTTCCATATTAATTTGATGCATAATCCCGGTTGCTGGAGGGATTACATTAAAATTGCTAAACGACTTCTGAGCCCAACGCAGAAAACGGAACCTCTCCAAATTTCTTTCAAAGTTTAATTTTTCATTAAGCTTCATAGCATCAGGTGTACCAAAGTGATCAACTGTTAATGAATGGTCTACCACAAGATCTACAGGAATCAATGGATTAATATCCGAAACCTCTCCTCCAATACGTTTCATCGATTCTCTCATAGCAGCTAAATCTACTAATGTTGGTATTCCTGTCGTATCATGTAGAAGAATTCTTGCTGGTTTAAAAGGTACTTCTTGATTAGGATCATGATCAGATCCCCAGTTAGCTAGTTTTTTAACATGCTCCAATGTGACACTAACTCCATCATAGTTACGTAGAGCAGCCTCTAGAAGAACCTTTATTGAATAGGGCAGTTTTGACAAATTGCCAATCCCGCTTTCCTCTAAAGAGGATAAAGCAAAATACTGATACACTTTGTTACTTATTTTCATATGTTTCTTTGATTTATGGATCATTTCTACTTCGTTCATATTCTCGTCTCAACCCCTTATTTCTCTAACTACCTTCATTTTATTTAATAAATGGCTTTAGGAATAATATCAATTTTTCATACTTATATATGAAACTTTTTTATATTTGCACTGAAACTCAGCTTCAAAAAAACTTATAATAGATACATGAGTAACGTTTAGTAGTTTAACCCTATTTGAATATTGGAGGCTCGCTAATGGATGATCGTGACTGGCTAATATTACATACTTTATACAACGATAAAAGTATTACAAAAGCAGGGCAGAGTTTATTTCTTGCACAGCCCACATTGACTAAGCGCCTAAAACAAATTGAAACAGAATTTGGAGTGAAAATAGTTGATCGTGGAATTAAGGGAGTCCAATTTACTCCAGAAGGAGAATATTTGGCAAAAAGAGCGAATGAGATGCTGCAGATTTTACGGGAAACTAAAGAAGATATAGAAAACTTTAACCAAAATGTGTCGGGAACATTAAGATTGGGAGTGTCTAACTACATAAGTAAATATAAACTTCCTATATTACTAAAACTTTTCAAAGATCAATATCCTGATGTTGAATTTCAGGTAGATACCGGTTTTAGCAAAGACATTTTCAACTTAGTTTATAACCAAACAACACATATTGGGTTTGTTAGAGGTGATTACAGTTGGCCAGATCAAAAGTTATTATTGTTTGAAGAAAGACTGTGTATTGCTTCTACAAATAAGATAGAGTTAGAGGAACTTCCCAATCTACCAAGAATTGATTATCGAACAGATCAACTCTATAAACAATTAGTTGAAAACTGGTGGACAGAACATTATTCACAGCCACCGTATATTGCTATGTCAGTTGACCAGGGCGATACGTGCAAGGAAATGATTCTTAATGGATTAGGTTATGCGATCATGCCATCTTTATTCTTAGATGGCATTGAAGAAATATACAAAATATACTTAACAGATAACGAAGGGAATTATTTAACAAGGAAAACGTGGATGTTCTACCAAGAAGAGTCACTAAGTTTAAATGTTGTAAAAGCATTTGTGAACTTTATAAAAGATATAGATTTATATAGACTATAATAACGAAAAACAAAAAAACATTTTTAAGGATGAGTAAGTATTCATTCCAAAAAATGTTTTTTTGTATGATTAGTTCTTATATTCTATGATTCATCATTGATGATAACATTTCGACCTTTTAATTTTAAAAGCAGAGGTATTACCATCCATAATAAAGCAATAATTAAGAAGATTAAAGAAGCTGGACTTTGGAGAAAAATCATGAAATCACCATCTGAGCTAGTTAATGTCCGTCTCATATTATTTTCTATCATAGGTCCCAGTACTAAGCCTAAGACAATTGGAGCAATCGGAAAATCATGCTTTTGTAAATAATACCCAACAATTCCACAGATTAATAAAAGGATTAAATCAAAAGTTGAATATTGTACTGCATATACTCCAAAAAATGAGATTGCAATAATGATAGGTAATAAGTACTTTGCAGGTGTTTCGATAACTTTTGCAAATACTTTTACAAGAGGCATATTAAGAATAAGCAGCATGACATTCCCAATAAACATACTAGCTATTAATCCCCACGCAACCTGAGGATGTTCCTCAAATAAAAGTGGACCTGGCTGTACATTATACATAATTAATGCACCCATTAAAATAGCCGTTGTTCCTGAACCTGGTATCCCAAGTGTAAGAAGTGGTATCATCGCTCCCCCAGAAGCAGCATTGTTTGCTGATTCTGGTGCAGCTACCCCTTCAATTGCTCCTTTTCCGAACTTTGATGGGTTTTTACTTAATTTTTTTTCCATAATATAAGAGAAAAACGATGCTAATGTTGCTCCTGCTCCAGGTAATACGCCAATGAAAAAGCCCAAGAGAGACCCTCTTGTAATTGGGCCGCTGCTTTCTTTCAAATCTTGACGTGTAGGTAAAATACGCCCTATTTTACTTACAACTCCACTATCGTTTTCCTTCTCTAAGATTGTTTTAAAAACCTCTCCTAATGCAAAAAGTCCGACAGCTACTGTTAAAAATTCCAACCCTGAATATAAGGTAGGTATATCGTAAGTAAAACGCGCAACTCCCGATACATTATCCAACCCAATCGTAGCAATAAGTAAACCAAACACAGTCATCATAAGTGCCTTTGTCATCGATTTACCTGCTAATCCACTTACAGCACATAAACCTAATATCATCAATGAGAAATATTCTGCAGGTCCAAATTTTAACGCCATTTCTGATAAAGGCTTTGCCATTAAAACTAGTCCGACTAAGGAAATAATCCCCGCCACAAAAGAACCGATTGCAGCAATCGATAATGCAACTCCAGCCTTACCTTTCTTTGCTAACTGATAGCCATCTAAGGCTGTAACAACTGAAGATGATTCTCCAGGTGTATTTAATAATATAGAAGTTGTTGATCCACCATACATTGCACCATAATAAACACCGGCTAATAAGATGATTGAGCTAGCTGCAGCTGAATCAGGGTCTAATCCGCTTGTAAATGATGCTGTAACTGGTATAAGTAGGGCAACACCACTCATCGGACCAATTCCAGGGAGTACTCCAACTGCAGTTCCAATAATAACGCCAATCAATGCAAACAGGAGGTTATGCCATTGCAAAGCCGTATAAAAACCATCTGCTAGAAATTGTAAGCTTTCCACTGAATCTCCCCCCTAACTGAACCAAACCGGAAATCCGGGTAGTGTTCCTTCTAGTAATTTCACAAACAAGAAATAAACCCCATATGAAAATCCACCTGCAATAACAAGTGATTTCCACCACTTACCCCGTTCCATAACCTGAAACCCAATTATTAGGAATAGAAAGGTTGTAATAACGTAGCCAATTGTTTCTAATAGTAATCCATAAAGTACCGCTGAAATAAGGATAATAGCAAACTTCTTGTATTCAAGCTTATCTTTCGTTTTCATATCCTTAGGATATTTAAATGTTTCATAAAAAAGGCGTATGCTCAACAGGATTAACGCCAAACCTAAACCTAATGGAAATATATCTGGTCCAACATTACTTCCATAAGCGCTATCTGTAATTTTTCTACTTTCGATGACAAAGGCCAAACCTATTGCAAAAAAAATCAAACCCACATATCGATCAAAAGACTTACTCATTATCCATCCCCCGATTTAAGAATAGAGAGAGGAAAGATCTTTCCTCTCTACTTTACGATCAACTAGATTACATGTGATTGGATTATAATTGTCTATTGACTTATTTCTGCATTCCTAATGTCGTTAAAATCTCTTTATACATTACTTCCTCTTTTTCTATTTGTTTAATGAAATCCTCAGAATTAAGAAATCCATCTTGAAAACCTAAATTATTTAGTTCATTCTTCCAATCTTCAGTAGTAACAAGGGCTTCAATTTTTTCTTCCCAGTACTTTTTAGCGTCAGCTGTCATATCTTTGGGTCCAAAAATCCCTCGCCAATTTGTTAGTTCCACATCTACACCCTGTTCCTTATAAGTTGGGATATCCTTAAACTCTCCTGGTAATCTCTCTGCAGAAGAAACACCCAAAATTCTTACCTTACCGGCTTTTTGATACTCATAAACTGATGCAACATCAGAACTTACAACATCGGCATTTCCACCAAGTAAGGCGGTTAATGCTTCACCACCGCCGTCATATGATACATATTTAATAGATTTAACATCTACTTCTGCTTTCATTGCTGGATAAACAATATTTAGATGATCATATGATCCCGGTCCTGATCCTCCTGCAAACGTAATATTACTTGGGTTTTCCTTTAAATCTTCCATTAATGAAGATAAGTCTTTATATTGAGAATCAGCACTCACCGCTAATACTGCGTTTTCTGTTACTAACTGCGCAAGTGGTGTAATATCTCTATATGAAATTGGGCTATTCCCTTCTTTTTTTAGGTTGTTTAAGATAAAAGGCGTTGATGTTAGTAATAGTTTATAGTCATTTCCAACTTCTTTATTAGCAAATTCAACTGTACCAACAACCTGACCTCCGCCTGGTTTATTTTCAACTGTCATTGTCTCACTCACTAGTTCAGTTTGATCAAGAATCTTAGCCAAAGCTCTTGAAGTTGTGTCCAA
This sequence comes from Metabacillus bambusae, assembly GCF_017497975.1. Classification (GTDB taxonomy): domain Bacteria; phylum Bacillota; class Bacilli; order Bacillales; family Bacillaceae; genus Metabacillus; species Metabacillus bambusae. The sequence goes on from NZ_JAGDEL010000004.1 coordinate 158,678, forward strand.
TCCCCCTCCAGCCCCAGATGGTGCTACAATTGTAATCGGTTTATCAGGATAATTTGACTCATTAGTTGTTTGTTCTTTTTCTTTTGATCCATTCGATGATGCTGATTCCCCGCTGCAAGCACCTAAACAAACTAAAAGTAAACCAAATAATACAATTGATAGTAATTTCTTCATAAACATCCCCCTCTATTGTAAGCGCTTTATTACTCTACCAAAAAAAATTTGTTAAGCTAAAATACCAATCTACCAAACTCCCCCTTTGTTTTTCCAAACCTACTTTTTAATAAGCTAAGAGCTTTTTCTTACAATAATCTTATCCCTAGCTTACACTAAAAAAAAATAGCAATTTTTCATAATTAGATATTCCAAATTTGAATAAGAACCAGTGTAATATCCGTTTTATGAAAACGCTTATTTTCTCAAACATAAATATAATTTATTTAACAGAATTTTTAAAATATTTATTTTCTATCTAAATCCATTAAAAATTCCTATATGAGAATCGATTCCTTTATTGAATATCTAAACATGAGCTTTTGCTATTTAATCTTTTTATAAAAATACGTTAATTTATTTTCATAGCTATTAGTTTTTTAGAGACAATTCAATTGTATGCGAGGAGAAACCTAAATCTTAATAAAGGGGTAATGTGAATGTCTGATATGTTGGTTAAACATGATCTATTAGCAATACTGGCAAAGAAGTTATTTGAAGCTGGTGGTTTAACTAGCGAAAATGCTTCAATCATCTCAAATGATTTAGTGGCTGCAAATTTAAGAGGTCTGGATTCTCACGGTGTATCTCGTATCCCTATGTATTTAGAACGTATTAGGAAAGGAGTAGTAAACCCTAATCCAAACATAACATTTACACAAATAACAACTGCTGTTGGGTTAGTCGATGGTGACAATGGTATGGGATTTTTAGCTGGGCATCGGGCAATGAATGAAGCAATCATGCTGGCTGAAAATTCCGGGATTGGAATGGTTGGTGTTAGACGAAGCACACACTATGGAATGGCAGCACTGTATGTATTACAAGCATTAGATCAAGGTTATATTTCGATGGCTTATACGAATTCATCACCAGCACTTCCTGTTTATGGTGGAAGGAATGCATTTCTAGGTGCAAGTCCATTTGCTGCTGGCTTCCCTTCAGGAAACGAATCTCCATATGTTCTAGATATGGCCATGACTATCATTGCCAGAGGAAAAATAAGATTAGCGGCTGCACATGGCGAAGAAATACCTTTAGGTTTAGCCCTTGATGCCAATGGTGCTCCAACGACTAATGCACAAAATGCATTTAAAGGTGTTTGTTTGCCATTTGGCGGAACTAAAGGTGCAGCTATGGCGATGCTTATGGATCTATTTGCAGGTGTTTTTACTGGAGCCAATTATGGAGGCGACGTAAAAAGTCTATATTTTGATCACTCAGAACCACAAAATGTCGGGCATATTTTTATAGCCATTCGACCAGATCTGTTTGTTACAAAGGAAGAATATGAACAAAGAATGGACACATTTGTAAAACGGGCAAAATCTTGTCCACTTGCAGAGGGATTCGATGACATACAAATCCCCGGAGAACCCGAAGAAAAAGTTGTAAAAGTAAGACGTGAATCAGGAATTCCATTGAGTAAGAAAATATATGAAACGTTAAAAAAAGAAGCTGAACATTATCATATAGATCTTTCAGATTTTGAGAAAGAATTCTCCTTTACAAGTAAATAAAACCTAAAAAAACCTAGTTTACGAACGAACTAGGTTTTTTACCGTTAAAAAATTAATTTAGAAACATATACAATAACTGTAACCGTTACACAACTAAGCAAGGTCGAGACTAAAACGGTTTGTCCTGCAAATTCCGGATAATTATTATACTCTAAAGCCAATTGGGCACTATTTCTTGAAGATGGATATGAACTTGCTATAAATAATGCCTGGGCAGTCGTTCCTTCTAATTGACAAATATAAATGAGAAATAAAGAAATAAGTGGAGCTAAAATTAATCTTCCAAAACAACTAAGGATAAGAACTAAACTGATCTTCTTTATCTTTATATAGGCGACTTGAGCTCCAAGTGTTAATAAAGCCATAGCAAGAAAACCGTCAGATACACTTTTTATTGGACTCCATATAAAATCAGGTATCTTTACGTTTAATCCCTGAAGCAATAATCCTAATAAAAGTGCATAAATCATAGGCATTTTAACAAATTCATAAAATACCTTTAAGCCTTTAAAATTAACCGATACAGAGTTTATTAACCCATAAGTATAAGTAACAAAGTTCTGAATTATCATAACCACTATCTGGATCGATAAACCTAAAGGGTTGTGACTAAAAACTAACTGACTAACTGGTATTCCAAAATTACCCGAGTTAACCAATACTATGCTATTTTTAAGATTAGCAGACATTCCTTTATCAAGTCTTAATAGTTTAGCTATTAACGAACTTATTATCATTAAACTAACGCATAATATGATTTGAAAAACAATAATTTCCACTAACACTTTCCCATTAATTTCACTTTCATAGATATTGGCAAATCCTACTGTAGGAAGAAAATAATAAGTTGTGATCTTGGACAAAGTATCTAAGTTAAATGTAAATTTTCTATGAAGGAATATCCCGATTCCTATTAAAACAAAAACAGGAAATATTACATTTAAAATAATAAGGGATAATACTTCCATTTCAACCAATCCTATCAATTCAAAATAACTAAAAGCCGATTTTTTCTAACAATTTATGGTTCATAACCTATAATCCCAATTTTTTCAGGTACTCTATAGACGATTTAGCTTCATCATAACTACTCATTTCTTGTGAAATTTCAAGAGAAATGTAATTTGAGTAATTAATAGCTCTTAATGTACGAATGATCTTATAAAAATCCAGTTCTCCATTACCTGGTGCCCGGCGATTACTATCTGCAAAATGAACATGACTAATATAATCTTTTGCTTCCAAGAGGCTTTCAGTGATTGATGAATCTTCAAAGTTCATATGGTAAACATCCAGCATAAGGGTTAGATTTGGCAGATTTAACTTTCTGATAAAATTAAGTGCCTCACGGGTACTATTTAAATTGTTAATTACATTGATATTTTGTGGCTCTAATGTAACGTTTACTTTATATTTCTCCGCATGCTCACAAATCTGTTCAATGGATTCACACATCCATTTCCATGATTGTTCGCAATTACTTTTATTAATATTACCCCTTAGTTTCCCTACACTAATTTGACTTCCGAACAATGAAGCAAATTCAATAATATCTTTCGTTCTGTTAACAGCTTCTGTTCTTATATCTTTATTTTCATCAGTAAATGTTAGCTTATCATCACTAACAACAGGTCCTGTTCCTATTGGAGCTATATCAATACCTGTCCTTATGACGATTCTTTCAAATTGTGAGGAATCAATCAGTCTTGGATTACGTATTAAAGGTTCTATTGCAGAATATCCCAAATCTTTAAGGACTAAGAAAACTTCCTCCTCATCACCGCGGTAGCCTAACAATGGAGCCACTGTTTCTCTAGTTCCAAAAGGATAAGCCAGCTTCAAGTCATCCCTCCTAACTTAAAGATAGTCTAAATTACGACTTACCTAATCATTTCACATCCTCACCCATTATTGGAAGGGTATTCATTTTTCTGATTGAAATGTATTAGATAATCTATAATTAACATTAATACAGTTCTAAGCATAATTAAAATATAATTTTTTTATTAACAAACATAGAAAAATTCTATACATATTAACTAGAACTGAAGTTAATTGTTGAATGTAATGATTCAATTCATCTGTTTCTAAAATATTCTGTATAGCTTGAAAAATAAATGAGAGGAAAGAATAGTAAGTTCTTTAGTAAAAAAATCTTCTGGTTAAATGCTTCACATTATATTACTTTTACTTTTTAATTTCATAATTTTCCACAGAACGATTATTATCAAACCTTTGTTCATCAATTACCCTAAGACGTGTTAATAACACTTATCGTTAGAGTGAAAAATACAAATAGTAAAGGTTTGCAAGAGAGACTCATTTAATGTAACTTAGTAGATTTTCTTAATTAAGTAAAGCCTCTGTCCTTCTTGCATCTGGAGAACTTGGAGCTTTGCAGACTGCATCTATTGTATCGGCATTCCCTTTCATATTTATTTTATTAATTATGATTGTTTCACTAAGTAAAGCTTTGAGAGAAGATTACCAAAAAATAGCGATTAATATAATAAAGGAGGATGTTTTGGATTAAACATTTATTGCTTTTTCTTTATACTCTGGATGTACTCTAACGTTAATAATTTGCATAATGACTTTCCCCTTATCTCGATATCCCTAAACACCTTAAAAACTGAAGCTACAACTACTTTTATCCATTCCATTACTATAAACACCTCTATGTCTATTTTGCAAAAAAACAAATGCCTAGGAGAAAACTGATAATAGTTTCTCCTAGGCTTTTTATCCTTCCGTGATACAGGATTGTACGAATAATTCTCTTCTTCTATGTGCATTTCCTTCATTTCTTAGTGAAAGAATTCTTCAAATGTTTGTTCTTTTAAACATCCAACTAATAACACGATAAAAAGTAAACATCCGTAAATTATTTTTTTTTCAATTTTATCCCCTATAAAAATCTTCTTATAAAATCCTGCTCCGATTGCTTAATACTAATTAATTCAAAGCCAGGCGTCCAACTCAATCTTTTTTTCTTCGAAACGTTCAACAAGGGATTTTAATTCGGATGCATTTAATGCTCTGCGTTAAATTTATAGCTGCCGGAACCCACTTCGTAAACAGCATATCCGTCTTCCATACCAGTGAACGTTATGCCATCCGCTTCATGGGCAAGCTGATCCCCCTCGGTAACTGCCCACTGACTGTCTGCTGGGACATAAACGTTGGCCGTGGTGTTCACAGGAATTTCAACTTTGAGTGAGATTTTTCCGTCCTTAAGTTGTTTCCAACTGGACAAAACGTCACCTTTGACAGTTTCCAATCTCCCCTCTGCCTGTTTTAAATCTTTCGGCATGTATGGCTTGATCTTCACTTTGTTATAACCAGGTTCCTCAGGTTGAATCCCAGCGAGATATGCGTAGAACCACTCGCTAACCGTACCGAAAAAGTGATGACTCTGGGAACGAGAGGTTAGTTCCCAATTCTCAAGCAACGCTGTCGCGCCGTTTTCAATCCAGTGCCCCCAACTTGGGAACGTGCGCTGCGTAGCAATGGTGTAAGCAAGGTCTTTATAACCATGTTCTGTCAGTACTGGAAGCAGAAATTTCGTGCCAACAATACCGGTGTTTAGGTGGTTATCATGCTCCTCAACGTCTTTCACGAGATTGGCAACAACATCCTTTTCATGACCCTTAGGTACTAGACCAAACGCGAGTGGTACGGCGTTGGATGTCTGACGATATCCGGCATCGCGGGCAGTATTGTAAACGTTTGTTTCTGTATTAAAGAATTCCTCATTAAACGCAGCCTTAATGGCCGAAGCCTTTTCTTCGTACATACTTGCCTTTGATTCATCACCGAGAACCTTGGCTACGCTTGATAACGTAGAAGCAAACCGGTAATAATATGCAGTAGAGGTAAGATCCGGCCCCTCTGGCGGTGTCCCCACGTATCCTGGCGAAATCCAGTCGCCAAGTCCCATCCGCACAATATGTCCGTCCGCTTTCGAACCAATATAATCTAAATAAAGCTTCATTTCCTCGTAGACGTTAGCTAATATCCGTTTATCCCCATAGTGACGATACATCTCCCATGGAATTTCAAACAGCACCGCATCCCATATCGGCGTCGGTCCATGTGCAGCGTCCCATCCGGGAGCACCCTCATAACTGAAGCCAGCCGACGGTACAATATCCGGAATTTCTCCGCTCGGTCTTTGTGAATCACGAACATCGTTAAGCCACTTGGTGTAAAAACGCGGCATATGGAAATTGTAAATGGACGTAGCTGCCATAACTTGGGCATCACCTGTCCAACCGTTTTTCTCATAAACTGGGGTATCGGTTACAACATCGTACAAATTGTTCAAATAAGCACGTCGCACATTTTTGTTAATTTGATTAAGCAGTTGATTGGAACTTGAAAATTCACCCGTTGAGGCAACCGATGTATGAATCACATACCCTTTAAGGCTATCGAGTGTCGGTTTACCCGGGTAGCCTGAAACCCTAATGTACTGGTAACCCTTGTAACTGAATTTAGGTTTCCATGTTTCGACACCTTCACCGTTTAAAATATAATGATCTGTCTGAAGTGGCCCATTAACTAAGGCTTGTCTAGTACTGAAGCCCTTTTCAGATTTTTCACTATAACTAAGTGTTACCTCTGTCCCTTTTGGCCCCTCCACTTGAAGCTCAGCCCAACCTGCGACATTTATTCCAAAATCGAATTCATACACACCAGGGCTGACCTCTTCGACTGACTTAGGTTGGATGGTGTCGATTTCTTTAATCGCTTCATGCTGAAATGCATGTAATTCACCGTCTGGTGCTGCCACCTTTGATACCTTCTTCCACTCCGTATCATCGAACTCTGAAGATGTCCAACCTTTCTGAACAAGCCGAGCATCGAACACTTCCCCTTCGTATAGAGAATCAAAGCGCGTTGGCCCTTCCGCTGCTCGCCAAGACTCATCACTTATAATCGTATCTGTACTACCGTCTTCATATTCAATTTCCATCTGTAATAATAACTTTGGATCATCGTGCCATGGGGCCGTATGCCAAAACCATATAGTTGGTGAAGTCATGCCATACTTTCCGCGTCCAAGCTCGACCCCAATTGCATTATCTCCCTGATTTAGTTGATTGGTTACGTCATAGGTAGTGTACAATACAGTTTCTTCATAATTCGTAGAGTTCGGATCAAGCACACGATCTCCGACCTTTTCACCGTTAAGCGCTAATTCATAAAACCCTAAACCGCTCACGTATACCCGTGCCTGTTTTACCGGCTTCTCAACGGGAAATTCCTTACGAAGAAGAGGAGCAGGCGCCGGAGATGTTTCAACACGCAAGGTGCGATCGCCGTCTACTGGCTTACCATCTACATAAGCCGTCCCGCCTGAGTAAACATCATCAGTATGACTGTACCATGCAATATCCTTTGCAACATCGGAAGCTTCTAAATAATATATTCCTGACGGAAGTGCTTCTTCTAACTCCATTGAAACCCAAGATGCGTTTCTAAAATTAGAAAATCGTTCTTCTGCTAAAACCTCGCCTTGCGGATTATCCTTATAAATTTTCAATGTAAAAGCAGACTCCGGGTTCCCCCAGTTGGGAATCTGTACGTCAACAGTGGTAAACTTCCCTTTCATCGTAAATGACTGCCCTAATGTGTGACCACTCTCTAATCTTGACGTCACATTACGAACAGAGGTATCGATAGGCACCCCGTATTCTCCTTCTAGACCTATCCACTCTGCCTGCCAAGCAGATTCATCAAGCAAACCCATCTCCAACCAAGCGGGCTTGCTCCACTTCGAGGGCTTTTCACCGTGATTGTCCCACACTTTCACACGCCAAAAATAGCGCTTTTTAGATTCTAATGCTTTTCCCTCGTACACGATGTTAACCGACTCATCGGAGTCAACCTTACCCGTGTCCCAAAGGTCTGGTTCATTTTTTAGTAGTTGACTTTTATTGCTTGCCACCTGGATTTGGTAGGCAGTTTGCTTCTGCCCTCTATTACTGGACTCCAACTCCCAGCTCAGCCGCGGTTCTGTCACATCAATGCCAAGCGGGTTGTTGGTATATTCTGTTCTCAAATTAGTAACATCTATTTTCTTATCCGATTTACCGAATGCTATGTTCGCTATTGGCAGTACCGTTATAATAAGAACAATGGACAATAATAGGCTTAAAGTTTTTCTCATATTTTTCTCATCCCCCTTTTTCTTCCATTCATGACCTTTTAAACTCCCTATAACTAGTTACTTCTTTCTAACGACAGGGTAGTAGGTTTTGAAAAACCTACCGCAACCTTTTGATCAAAGAATCCGTATTAGCCTTGAGCGTGTGATACAGCCCCCTGGAAATATGATCATTCTCGAGCTGATGATCAAGAAGTTGTATATAGCTTTCTATGAGTTTGATGACTTTTTCCGTTAAAATCCCTATTCTTTATACAGTCCGGCCGCTGTTAAATGAATTTTAAATGAATAGACTGCACTTGCGTTTGCTATTTCACCCCCTTAATAGTTGAATGGGTTCGGTTTGGAATCTTCCCATGGGTATATCAATCTATAAATTTACATCAGTCTATTAAGTAAAGAATCTGTCTGATCCGTGTGTTATATGCCTGCTCGGTGATCAAATCATTTTCTTTCTGATGCCTGTAATTTCTCCCTCAACTAATGCGTGTGCTGTCATCCAGCCATATAGCCTGCATCAATTGGGTCCCAAAGGTACTTCCTCACCACTTCCAAACTATGTTTAGGTCTTGTTCACTACCTTCATAAGGATAACGCTTACAATCAATTAGTCGCTCTGAATTAAACAGGCACAAATTTGAAAGTTTATTTCCTTACATCTATATTCTAAATAATGGGAATATTCATTAAAAGGGGACGATCCTCTGATTAGGGGGGTAATTTTCGGAAGATCACCAAAAATCGAAAATGACCACCCATGACAGGGATACGAAAATGAGACTTTCGTGCATTCACATGAGTACCATTCTGGGTGTTTTTGCACATCTCCCGATAAAGGGGAATAGCACCCGAACATTCACTGAATGGCGGGGCGACCACTAAGTCAAGCTTTTCTAATTAACCCACGTTTTTCAATCTCATGATATAACGTTGATTTTGTTACAGTCGTTTTTCTCTCAATTTACGGTAAGCATTAACAGAAGCAGCTTATTCAGTAAGAGGATCTAAAAACTATCTCGGAGCACTGTATAGGAGTACATTAATTTTCCGCTTCTAGCTCTAGCAATATCAGAAAGTTCTTTTATCATGGGTGACTTTCGATAAAACCCCTTAAAATGAAAATACTTTATCTCTATAAGCGGCTTAATACCAATATCATTTAGCTTATTAAAAATAAAGGTTACTAGTTCAGTAGCATCTGTAATGAAAAACGCCTCAACTCCAGTACTCTCAAGGATTTAAGACGTGTTAACTACTCAAATTTAGTTGTGTTAATTGATATTTTATACGAAGTTCATTGTTAATAAAAATAGGGAGTTTCCTCCCTTCTATTTTTAAAGCGGTTCACTATTTTATCCAATTGATAATCGTTTACTTATTTTTTATTGAAATAGGTTGGAACTAGATCTTCAACACTCGCGCTCCGATTGCTGAAGATCAAAGATTGTTTGTGGCCTACCAACAAAACGCGTATATTATTCGCTAATACATATTTTAGAAAATGTGTAAATAGTACATTTTATACTTATTTGATGGGAATTAATGCCGGCTTAGTTCTAATAAAATATTTAATCCCTCTTTTAATTCTTCCAATGACGCATAGGCAAAAGAAAGACGAATATGATGTAAATCGCTTGATTTATAAATATAACCTGGGTTGATCAAAACATTTTGATTAAGTAAATTTAGAAATAACGCCTTATTTACAATAGGTTCATGAAACCTGATCCATATATAGAACCCACCCTCAGATTTTTTCCACGTGGCGATTTGTTGAAATTTCTGTTCTAATATTTCTTCTACATATGTAGCCCTTCTTTTCAATTGTTCACGAAGTTTAATCAGATGCTTTTCGTATAAACCAAATGAGATCCAGTGTGCGACGATCTCTTGAGAAAAGGCACTTGAACCATAATCCGTTTGCATTTTAATATCAGCTAATCGCTCAATTACAGGTGAAGGTGCAACAACCCAACCAATCCGTAATCCGGGACTTAGCGTTTTGGATACACTGCCGATATAAAGCACTTGCCCTGATGTATCAAACGACTTGATGGCAGGAGAAGATGATTCAAATAACAGTTCGTGATACACATCATCTTCAATAATCGGGATTTGTAGCTCTTTGCACATATTGTATAGGTTTTTCTTTTCTTCCAATGACCAATTATACCCTGTCGGATTGTGTAATGTTGGTACACAGTAAAATAGAGCTTGTCTTTTTCTTTTAAGTGCCCGTAAATTGTTCGTTAAATGTGAATCCCGTGAAACTGAAATCATGCGCATTCCGGCGGATTGAAAGGGATGCACAGAATTTAAATACGAAGGTTGTTCATGGAAGACACTGGATCCTTCTTCTAATAAGCCAATTGCAATTAATTGAAGTGCTTGAAGTGCACCTGAGACAATTAAAATGTTTTCTGGTGCTGTTTGAATACCACGTTTTTTTAAATACTCACATAAAATTCCTCGAAGCTTTTCACTTCCTTGTGGTGATGAATAACCAATTGCCTTTGACTCAAGTGAAATATTCTTTAATGACTGTTCAATTTGTTTCGTTGGAAGTAATTCTGGTGATAATTCACCTGTTCCAAGACGGATAATATGATCCATTTGCTCACATTGATTGATAAGTTGAATCGTATGGTAGTTTGGTTTATGAATACTTGATTCAATGTGTTGCTGCCAATTCGGTTGAGCACTGTTCAAAAGTACATTCCACGAATTATTAGCCAAAAATACCCCTGATCCCATTTTTGATTCGAGCAAACCATTCGCCTTTAATTCATCAAGCGCAAGTTGCACAGTACTTCGGTTCACATTAAATTGCGTTGCTAGTTGGCGCTGTGTTGGAATCTTAGTACCCACAGTCCAATCACCTCGTTCAATACGAGTTTTTATCCAATCTACAATTTGCTCTTGAACAGTCAAATGAGAATGACGATTTGGTTTCCACTTCATCTAATTTTCCCCTAAATTGGATGGATAATAAACCATCCAATTGGTTGTTTTCTTTTAGTTATATCATAGTAAGATAGTAATTCAAAGGGAGTTGATTATATGGAAGCCATTCTTCATGGAATCATTTTAGGGTTTGGACTTATTTTACCTTTAGGGGTACAGAATGTATTTGTATTTTCCCAAGGAGCCACACAGCCAAAATTACTGCGAGCACTTCCAGCGACTGTTACCGCTGCACTATGTGATACATTTTTAATCCTTTTAGCTGTCTTTGGGTTATCCGTTATCGTTTTACAATTTGAATGGCTGAGACTTAGCCTAATGATAACTGGGATTTTGTTTTTACTTTACATGGGGTATGCTATTTGGCGGTCTAAACCAACAACGATTGAAACGAATAAAGCATTACCAATTCATCAACAAATCATCTTCGCTTTATCAGTTTCTTTATTAAATCCCCATGCCATCTTAGATACAGTCGGTGTTATTGGGACAAGTGCATTAAAATATGTAGGAACGGAACAAGTTTATTTTACAATCGGGTGTATTATAGTATCTTGGATTTGGTTCTTTGGATTAACGCTGGTGGGTACAGTCATGAAGAGTCTAGATAGTACAGGAGCTTTAATGAATATCTTCAACAAATGTTCTGCCCTGTTTATCTGGGGAACTGCCATTTATCTTTTTATTGGATTAACGAAAGTACCGTTGTAGCCTTATAAATTATCAAGACCTAATTCGTAAAAAGTCATATAAAATAGAGGTTGACTCAAAACCAAAGGGTCAGACCCCTCCAACACAATATATAGCACCTTAAAGGTTAAAGGCTACTATATATTAGTAATGTTGGGAGGTGTCAGACCCTTTTGAGTCAACCTCTTACTTCTTTTTCAACAATCGCGCCCTTTTCTTGAATAAACATTTACATAATAATATTGAATTAAATAGAGGAAATGAATGAGTTTTTTAGAACTTATTATAGATAGCAAAGAGAAAAGGAGTAAATGAGAAGTGAGTAATCAAATAATCCCAGCGTTAATTGCTTTTGTAGTTGTTTCAATTTTATCCCCACTATTAATTGCTGTTTTGAGAAAACTTAGGTTCATTCAACCGATAAGAAAAGAACTTCCTTCAGATCATCAGTTAAAAAAAGGCACTCCGTTAATGTTTGGAATTATTCTTTTTGTAGGAATTATAGTATCAATTCTTTTTTCACCTACTCAATTAATGTATTTCTTATCTATTACCTACATTCTTTTTAGTTTTGTTGGGTTTTTGGACGATTTTTGGAAGGCTTCTCGTCAAGATCCAGGAGGAGTATCGGGTAAGACCAAACTTATTTTTCAATTTATTTTTACGGGTACTTTGCTTTTTTATGTGATCAACGAACTAGGCGTAGACACCAGCATTAATATTTTTAAAAATATTTCCTTGGATCTTCCAATGGTGTTATATGTCATTGTCATTACCTTATTTGTCGTAGGTTCTGCAAATGCCATAAATTTCACGGATGGATTAGACGGTCTTTTAGGAGTTGTTGCAATCCCTACATACTTTTTCTTTTTTATGGTCTCAGACAGATCAGAGGTGCAAATTTTTTGTTTAATTATGATTGGATGTTTACTCGGCTTTCTCATTTATAATATATATCCTGCAAAAGCTTTTATGGGGGATACAGGATCATTAGCTATAGGTGGATCACTTTCATTTCTTGCTGTTCTTGAGAAAGTTGAAATTTTAATCCCCATTTTATTCTTTATCTATTTTGCTGAACAACTTTCAGTTATTTTACAAGTTTCCTCATTTAAACTTACTCATAAGCGTATTTTCAGAATGACACCGATTCATTATCACTTTGGCTTAAAATATGGGTGGTCCGAAACTACAATTGTCACGGTTTTTGGATTTATTTCTTGGTTTTGTGCTTTTATCTGTTTAGCTTATTGGAGATTTCTTCTGAATCCATAAATAAAGTTATAATCATTCCAATGAATATTAGAGGTAACCAGGCAATGCACAAAGCAGAAAAAAAATACCAAGGTCGAAAATCTGCCACCGTATAAATTGATGTACTAATCAATACCCCGATAATTACATAAATGAAGATGATCTCCATTTTGTCATCGCACTCCTTTTTCATATTATAAAAAGGTGCACTTGTAGGGGTGCTACATTTAGGCATAATATTAAGATTTTATGTTAAAACGATCTTCGACTTGAAAATCGTTTTAAGTAGGAACTCAACAAACATAGCACCCCTGTATTCAATTACGAAATAAGATAAATTTCTTTGTTCTTCAACAATCTGGCCCGTTTGCGGAAGAAAGTGATATGGATAGAGACTAGTGTTTATCCCCCAAGACGTGTTAATAACACTTATCGTTAGGGGAGAAAAATAAATATAGTAAAGATCTGCAAGAGAGACTCATCTAATATAACTTAGAAAATATTCTAACTTAATTAAAATACTAGATTTCAGTACAAATAATAAAAAAGCCCCAATCCCTCTTCTACCAAGGAACTGAAGCTTCTCACTCTGATGATCCGAGAGGGATTCTAACCCCCGAACCCTACCCTATCAAGGTAGGAATTTGAATCAAATTATAACAGTTAAACTTTAAACATTTATCTAACGAAAAATGAATCAAAGGTAGTGTGCCAGCTTCAGGTAGAATGAACATAAACACAATGATTAGGAATGTGAAAAGTAATATTAGAGCGCGATACCAATAATAAATATCAAATAAATAATGGAAATAATACTATTTCCCTCCATAAATATTACTATATGTGGTTTCCGTAAGGGTCATATATGCCAGTTAGTAATAGAACTTACTATTATCCTGTATTTTCAGCGATTCTAGCGCAATTTTTTACATAAACAAATTATAATTGTTCAAGGAATCAGTACAATCATTGTTATATTAGGCTGTACGTTGTTTATTTATAGCAAGAAATGGACTGCACAAAAGGAAAAGGATCGAATAACAGCAAAAATCGAGCCAGAGTGTTAAGTCTCTTACTCGATTAAATTCTTTCTCAAATAGTGAATGAAATGATGCTCGCTCTCATCAACTTTCCTCGTACAAATAAACAAACTTTGATTGATTTCTGCCTGCTCCACAAAGACTCGAGCAAGCTTTCCTTGTGCTAATGTATCCTTTACGCTACAGGCTGGTGCGAGTGCCATTCCGTAACCTGCCTCAACAACCTTTATCGATTCAAGTACGCCTTGCACTTGTAAGCCGAATTTCGGTAAAGGGCAATTATGGGTATAAAAAATCGCCTCTAACAAATCAAGCGTTGAACTGCCTCGTTCCCTGTAAATAAATTCATGCTCACTTAAATCAAAAATCGATATCTCTTTATTCGCTAAAGGATGCGTTGGATGTACAACAAACCAAAATGGGACATCGAGTATTTTCTCGAAGTGTAAATCTTCATGACCGATGTTACTTTGCACAACAAAGCCAAAATCTACTTCATAATTAAGGACGCGACGTTCAACAGACTGTACATTCCCTAAAGACACATATACATCGACATCTGGATTTTCTAGTTTGTAACCTGCAATTATTGGCGGTAAGATATAATTCGTTGAAATATAGGACGAAGCAATATGCACTTTCTCCTTCTTTTCTAAAAATGTTTTAAGTTTTTCATCAATTTGTTCTTCTAAATGAAACAAACGTAATCCTTGCTCATAAAGAAATTCACCTTCAGATGTGAGCTGAATCCCTCTTCCCTTACCTGTAATTAATTTTACCCCTATCTCCCGCTCTAGTTTACGAATCTGAGCTGTGACAGCGGGCTGACTAATATGTAGTAAGTTCGCCGCTTCGGTTATACTCCCTAGTTTTGCAACATTCGTAAAAATACGTAACGTATGTAAATTCAATTCTTCACCCTATTCATAACTTTTTTTTATGAATAAACAAAAATTATATATTTGTCTTATTAATAATATAGCAGTAATTTAAGTGTAGGGGTGATTTGTTTGGAAAACTTACTATTGGAATGGCTATCAATCGATGGACTTTTATTATTTGCTATTGGCGTGCTTGCTGCTATTATTGGTGTGATGTTTGGAGCTGCAGGGTTCGTATTACTACCTGCACTGCTATTAGTTGGCATTCCGATTCACGCGACGGTTGCAGTCAATAAATTTGCGACAGGCGTATCTTCATTATCGACGGTCCTTGTACTTGCTGTAAAAAAGAAAGTACAACTCAAACAAATGCTCCCACTCATGTTCGTCGCTGGACTTGGAGGAATAAGTGGTGCATTTTGCGCAACAAGATTGTCGGAACAGACGATGAATATCGTTACTTGTATCGTGTTAATTACCATGTTTTTGGTTGTGTTAAAAAGTAATAAAACTGGGCTAGTTAGTGAACAGCAAGACACGGAACAACCAACTACTTTGTTAGCCCCATTTTTTATCGCGATATATGATGGTGGGTTTGGACCAGGTTCAGCACTTTTAAACATTACATACTTTTTGAAAAAAAAATTCAGCTATTTAAAAGCTGCTGAAATGACCCGCTTTGTAATGTTTGCAAGTTGTATGAGCGCGTTTTTATTTTACTTCTTCT
Organism: Metabacillus bambusae; assembly: GCF_017497975.1. GTDB lineage: Bacteria > Bacillota > Bacilli > Bacillales > Bacillaceae > Metabacillus > Metabacillus bambusae. Next base: position 174,139 of record NZ_JAGDEL010000004.1, read on the forward strand.
ATGGTATTGTCGATTGGGGCATTGCCATTCCGGTAACAGTTGGGTCAATCGTCGGCTCTCATATCGGACTAAAAATTGCCTCTTATTTAAAAGGAAAATGGATTCAGCTTTTGCTTCCGATTATCTCTTTATTATTAATTGTTCAAGTTATAGCTGACTTGCTATTTTAGTAATTTTATAAAGGTGGTGTATGTATGACATTGCTGATGTTTGCTTTGTTCTCAATTAGTTTAATCATTTGCGTTATGTTTCATTTTTCAACTTTAATTGCCTTAACCTGCTCTGTTTGTTAAATAGAGAAAAAGCATCCCTTCTTAAGGAATGCCCCCAATAGTTAAATGTACTACTCCATAAGTGAACAGCTAGTCTTATATTTTTTGTATGCTAATGGTGTAATGTTCATCGACTTTCGGAATTTATCTATGAAATAACTTGTACTGTTAAATCCTACTTGATAGGCAACATCTGTGACATTGGAATCTGATTGTTGTAGTAAAATTAAACTTTTTTGAATACGATAATCTGTTACATAATTTAATGGTGTTTTCTTTAAAATTCGTTTGAAATATCGACAGCACTCGGAACGGCTTAATTGACCAACTCGTGCAATATCGTCTAAAAAAATTTTCTCAGGATAGTGTAGGTGTATCCAATTTAGCATTTGCTTCATTCGATGACTCTTTAGCATTTCCGTCTGTTCGTACTCTAATTGAATACCATTTATTATTAGGTTCTTCCAAATTAATGTTAATTGTATGCTGATGTCAATTTCATAGTATGGTGAATTTTGTTTTATCAATTGATTGATTTTCATAATAGAGGCTAAAATATTTTTCGCCCAAATCTCCTTTGGAACCAAGAGTAAATAAGGTAAATTAGTCGCCTGAATATAAGGGTTCACAAAGGTTATATAAAGTTCTTGTGATAAAACAAAACTTGGAGAGACATTTAAACAAATATAGGCACAACCCGAATCATTCTTATCTTTTGCCATGTGCAGGCAACCACTATTTATAAATAGCCCCTCACCTTCTTGAACAGCAATATTTTCTTCATTTATTTGAAAAATTGCTTCTCCCTTTACAACGAGAACAAACTGAAATTCATCATGCCAATGAAGTGGTATATATCCATTTATATTCTGGTTAATTGTTGTTTCGTAACATGCAATTGGTAACACAACTGTACGATGCTCAGTTAATTCTTTTAAACTTTGGTCAACTATAAAATCTTTAATTTGCATATACCCACCTCAATATACTTATATTTTTCTATTCGATTTAGGTATTATTTCAGATATTTTCCACTTATCATTTAAAATACTATAACACTATTTTTATATTTAAAGGTGGAGAATCAATGATGAATAGAAGTAAAGGAATATTTCTTGTTATAACAGGAGCAGTATTTTGGGGGATTGGTGGCACAGTTGCAAAAAAGCTTTTTCAACATTATGAAATCGATATAGATTGGCTTGTAACGACCCGATTGCTTATAGCTGGTCTTTTACTATTAACAGTTCAATTCTTCGGAAAAGACCGTTCCCAGATACTTGGTGTTTGGAAAACTCGAAGGATAGCTATTCATTTGATTATCTTCGGGTTACTCGGTATGCTTGCGGTTCAATACACTTATATGGCTTCAATTAAACATGGAAATGCTGCTGTTGCAACACTACTACAGTATTTAGCACCTGTTATGATTATCGTATACTTAATTTTCCGCAAACAAACTGTTCTTACACGAAGAGATTTGTTGACTGTTTCTCTAGCTTTATTTGGTTGTTATTTCTTATTAACAAACGGCTCAATCTCTCAATTATCTGTACCAACACTTGCAATCGTTTGGGGTGTTTTATCTGGAATAGCTTTAGCATTTTATACACTATATGCCGTTCCATTACTCAAGCAATACCATTCACTTGTCATTGTTGGATGGGCTATGATTATCGGTGGTTTGGCATTAAGTTTTATCCATCCGCCTTGGCAAATGGACTTTACAAGTTTAACGCTAGAAGCTTATTTATACTTAGTCTTCGTTATCATTTTCGGCACTATGATTGCATTTTGGTTTTATATAGAAAGTTTGCAAAGTCTTCCACCTAAAGAATCAAGTCTTCTAGGAAGCATAGAGCCACTAGCTGCCGTTCTAACAACGGTCTTTTGGTTAAAAGAACCCTTTGGTTTATTCCAATGGGTTGGTACAGCTTGTATCATTGGAATGATATTATTGTTGGCTTTGTATAAAGAGTCTTCTTCAAGAACTCTCCACCCTCCTAAAAGTGACGAGCCCCTAAATGTTAGTTGATTATAGGGGCTTTCTTGAACTAAACTGCACAGTTACTTGAATAAGAAAAAAGCTTTACTGCTTGTTTAAGTAAAGTACCCTTTACTTTAAGTACAATACTTCACAATCTTTTTTTACACCTCAATTAACTCAATCCCTTAAATATGTTGTCCATGCAAAAAGACGCCTTCTTATTAAAGAAAAGCGCTCGATTGTTGAATAAGGTCCATTAGTAGATAAAACTAATTCACAAATAATTGATCTGCTCAAGAAAACTCTCCAAGATTAAATCTAACTAATTATTAGTATATTTTTACGACGATATACACTTAATACGATTCCTATTAAAACTGCATTAAACATAGTCGGCATTAATCCATAGCTTATAAATGGCAAAGACATAGTAGTCAAAGGAAATAATCCAAGTACCATTCCGATATTACTAAACAACTGGACTGAGTAAAGGACAACAGCACCTACAAGAAGAAGTTTGCCATATGAATCATTTATTTTATTAAAAACAACGACCATCCTTGCAACGAAAAGTGAGAGGATTAATACAAGAACAAATGCAAAAATCCATCCGTAATAATAAGTAAAGGTAACAAAAACGAAATTTGTATGTGCCTGAGGAATAAACTCACTACCTGCTGAGTTTCCAAACCATCCTGCATTAATAATGAACTCTTTTGAATATAAGTATGGATAACCAGCGCCAGTTGCATATTTTTCGGGGTTTAAGAATCCTAATATTCTATCTTTTTGTTCTAGTGAAATATATTTCCAAACTAATATTCCTAATATGAAAAATGAACTAACCATACTTCCCAAAATAATGAGGATCGTTTTCCGACTAAATTTGCTCCAACCAAGCATAGAAATTACCATGACAATGTATATATAGGTTGTGGCTATACTATCTGCAATAAAGAATAAAAAAGTAGATATAAAAACTAATATTCCAAAATGCCATCCCTTTAACTTTTTATTATTAAAAAACGAAGCCCAGGCAAGGAAAAAGAATGGTACAGCCATCAAGCTTTCTATTGTAATAGGTCCAATTTGTATAACAGGAACCCCACCAATCAGAGTGTTTGAGAAAAAGTAAATCGATAAAAGTAACAATGTTCCTAATGTGTAAAAGAACCATCCTAGCCTAGTAAGCTTTTTATAATCGATTAGCATTAGCCCTATAGCTATTACACTACCGAGAAAAGTAAATACAACCTTATATGTAATAAAATGTGGTTCGTCCATATAGCCAAGAGGGAATAATGGTAGGAAACCCAAACATAAAGTTGTCACTAAAAGCAGAATAATCAACCAATCTACCCTTGGTCGGTGAATTTTATTAAATTGTCTACCGAGATCTATCGGACTTCCCATCTGTTCAATTACCTTCTCTTCAGCATCTAAATCCTCTAATCCCTTCTCCATCCATACTTTCTTTCCTTGCGTTAAATGATAATCCAGTTCTTTGGAAACATACTTCTTAGCTTCATTTGATTTAATTTGAGTGGTGACTTCACTTAAAAAGATATGTCTTTTATTCTTCATATTACTCTCACCCCTCTAATAATTCTTTTAGAACAACACGTTTTTTTATTTGTTTATTTTCTGCCCTTTGTAATATTTTTCTACCCCTATCATTTAATTGATACTGTTTCGCTTCCGATTCATCCCATCTTGTTAGTAAACAATTTTTCTGTTCTAAACGATGTAGCAGAGTATATAAAAATCCTTCATTATCCTCAAATTTAAGTATACCTCGTCCACGCAAGTGTTTAGTTAATTCATAACCTGTTTTTTCATGGACAAGAAGCTGCATCACTGCTAAGAGAACTTCTTCATCACTAATATTAAGTTTGTTGATTTTTTTTCGAATATTACATTGATGTTGTTCTGTGAAAATTAACTGTTTAAACGTAGTTTTCTCCATCGACTTTCGAAGGTTTTTTAAACGATCTTCCATTTTCTATTCCTCCAAACTATCTTTTAAAAGTTCTTTGGCTCTTCTGAGGCGTGTTTTAACAGTGCTTTCCTTTTCTTCTATTAATACGGCAATTTCTTTAATCAATAACTCTTCGTAATAAAAAAGATAAATCACTTCTCGGTATTTTATTGGCAAGTTCATTACTGCCGATACGAGTCTATTGTCCTCATCTTTTTGTATGACAGTCTGCTCAATACTTTCTTTTTTGGACGAAAATTTTGTTGATTCCTCTTCTGCAATAATGACGTTTTTATTGTACCAACTTCTCAGATAATCTTTACAATGATTAATTGCTATTCTCCATAACCATGTTCTTAACTTAGATTTTTTATTAAATGTTGGATAAGCCTTATAACACTTAATAAATATCTCCTGGGTTAAGTCCTCAGCTATTGCTCTATTATTTACATAGGAATATACAAGCTGTAATATTTCCTGTCCGTACCTTTTCATAATCTCAGCAATAACTTCTTCTATATTCTCATTTTCAATCATTTTGACTGTTATTTCTTGCACATCTGTCCCCCCTACTTATTTCTTAGACGATGCCCACTCTTAAAAAGTTTGTTATTAAAGAAACTTTTTTAAATCTATATCATGGAAAAATGATGTGCAGATTATTGTAAAACCAACTTTTTGAATCGTATGCATCTTAAACAATCTGGTCCGATTGTTGAACACAAGTTAAACATCGATCTTGAATTAAACTGCCCCGATAGTTGAATAAGAAAAAAGCCACCTAAAATGGCAGCTGGATCTTCAACTCTTGCACCCGTTAGCTGAAGAAGATAAATTAATTATTGTTATTTAGCCACTCATTTTTTAATAGACCATATATATTTCTATCAAGGTATTCACCATTTAATAATTCGTAGTTTCTTATAGTTCCTTCTTGCGTAAAACCCAATCGTTCTGGAATAGCCTTACTTCTTATATTTCTTGTTGCTACGTTTATTTCCACTTTGTTTAGTTGTAAATCTGTAAATGCGTGTTCAATTAATGAGTTACAAGCCTTTGTTGCTAAACCAAGCCCTTCAAAGTCTTTCCCTAACCAATATCCAATCTCTGTCTTGTAATTACTCCAGTCTAAATACAGGTAACCTATGGAACCTGCAATCTTCCCTTTATGCCATATTCCAGCCCAGTATCCATTGTTAGAGGCATATCTATTTAAAGATTTATCAATGAAAGTCTTCGTGTCTTGAACTTCATTTGTGAATGTAGGAAAAGCCAGCCATTTACCTATACTCTCACGGCTGCTATCAATTAAATTATATAATTCATCTGTGTGTCTTGGTTCTAATATAGATATGTATGTATCTGTATCAATAACCGATTTATACATCTTTTCCCCTCCCATTCTTATACATATATTAACACTAAATTCCTTTTTCTTCTTAAACTAAACTACCTCGTTAGCTTAGCAACGAATTTATCACAACTGTTCCCCAATAAAGAAAACTCAGAATTAAGAACACAGATGCAAATAACAATAAGTGCTTTTGGTAAATTTCCATAATAAAGCTAATCCTATTAATACATGAATGATAGCAAAAAGAAAAACTTCGACTCCTGTACCGCATTCACCTGTTGCGTACATATATATATCTTCATCATTTTCCCCAAGCGGACTATTTAAGCGAATAAAAAGTCATAAACTTTTGGTAATATAGTCTTTGTTGAGATACTTACTACTTAGGGGGAATAACACAGAATGAAAAAATTAATAGGAATTATTCTTGCTGGGGCAATGGCTTTATCAATGGGGACACAAGCGTTTGCTGCTGACACAAACAACGGAAATCACTACGGATGGGAGAATGGTAAACACAACCCACACAAATCCGAGGTCACACCACCTAAAAATGTTGAAGAGACAGATTCTTATGATAATCTACCTTTTGGAGTAACTGATGAGGCTACCGCTTTAGATAAACATAGAGTAGATTTGATGGCTGATGAAACTAATATTCAGGGTATTGAGGCAGACTTCAATAGTGGTTCTAATACTGCTTACTTAGATATTATTGGTATCAAAGTATTAGATGGTCAGTTAGTTTATGTAATCTCTAATGACATTAATCCCAATAACTTCCCAGTATCATCAGAAGCAGCTCATTTATTAGTAAATACTTTAGGATATGAGCAATTACACTTCATGTTACCTCAAGAATTTGAAATTTCTTCTCTATTCTATGTAGAAGGTGTTAGTGTTTTTATGACTGACTATAAACAACCCTTATTATAAATTATGGTACGTAGCAAAGGAGGGCAATTGCCCTCCTTTAATTCTTGTCGATATCAATAGTTAGTTGTATTTTTCATAAATCTTTATTCAACTATTCTGCACCTTTAGTTTAAGTATATTTCTTCACATTCTATTCCGAAATATCCATTTATTGAAAAATGAGTTACTCCCCAATACCAGCTACTAGGAGGTCAATAATTAATTTAAAATTTGATTATTATCCATGTTATAATAAATTTCGGTATGCCAAATAAACCTTTCAATTCCATTGGAAGGTTATGGACCTATAGTATAATACTGGTTTTATCTAAAAGCCTCTTTACGTTTTAAAATGTAGAATATTCATTGAATGAGTTTGTTAGAACAGGCAATCATCACGACTTTATGTGGCTTTCCCTCGTCTCGTTTTTTCTGATAGAACTCTATTAACTTACTATTCCTTGCTGTATGCATTCTCTCTGCAGTGTCTAATTTTTTTTGTTCTTTAATGTTGAATTTATTAATTAATACGTCTGTTCCAGGATAACAATAGACAGACTGATGGTTTTCTGTATCATAACTCATTTACTATTTCCATTACTCTTTCGTTAAACTCTTCTTCCGAAATTTTACCTTCCAACTTATACCTTACAAGTAACTCCTCTTTTTCAGTTAAAGTTAAACCTTCTAATGCCAAAGAAGCTTTTGCGTAACCAACAGCTTTATCAAAGCTTGTCTCTTTTTTGATAGCAAACTTCCCCTTTCAATCTCATTTTAATGACATATCTTACTATAATTATACTCAATATTTTATAGTTTGACTTTTCCTATATGTCTCTTGGAACATAATAACTCAGATTAGTGATTTCCTATCGTGTTATAGATGTACTCATATTATGACATCAATAGAAAGCTTCAAGCATTTGCAATTCCAACGAATCTACATTATTGAGTTCCTCCTTACTAAGAACATCTCTTAATTTCATGTGCTTTCCTCCCACCATGATTTATCCGCTTCTTCTAATTACATTCATAATAACATTGTTTTCCAATTAAAGATTATCAAATAAGAGGTCGATAAAATAATGTAATAAAAATCTGATAGATTTAGATTACTTATCTGTTTTTTAAGCTTTATTTAAGGTCATCAGGTCATAAATGCCTATATAAAACATAAAATAGAACTAATCTATTATTCAATTTAGCAGAAGGAGAAATACATATGAAAACATCAATACGTAATAAATTATTGACCGGCTTCCTCTAGACGTGTTAATAACACTTATATTTAGTTCCCGATATAATAAAAAAGCTTCTCAAATTCCAGTACTATCAAGGGAATTAAGACGTTTTTTTCTACTCTGTTTAGTTGTTAATTGATATTTTACATAAGGTTAAACTTTAAAGAATAATAAGGATTTTCCTCCCTCTCTTTTAAAACCTGTTCACTATTATATCCAACTACTGGATAAGTGTTTAGCTTGGAAGCAGCCTGCATGGTAATAGTGACAACATTGTTTTGCTGGTTATTATATTCAAGTATTTCCTTTTTTGCGTCATCAAGGTTATCCATGATTTGATTCGTGTACTTTAACAAAATTCGCCCATTTTCATTCAAATGTATATTTTTTCCTAGTCGATCGAACAGCTTTACTTGGAATTCTTCTTCTAGTAAACGGATCGTTTTACTTAGTGCCGGTTGCGCCACAAGTAATCGTTCGCTTGCCCTCGTCATATGCTCCAATTCAGCAATCACTTTAAAGTGCCTTAACTGCTGTATATCCACCATATTCATCCCCCATTTCTATCAAGCTTAGTAATTCGTTTTATAACTATTTTTATATAAATTTATCTATTTTTATATATTATACAATTATCGTTGAGTATCTATATAATGGTTTACAACAGCAATCAAAAACTAATACAAATAGAACAAAAAGGAGAGGAAGCATATGTCTCAAAAGAAGTGGGCAGAGTCTGAATCAATGAACGCTATAATGGCTTTTATAAAAAAACAACAAGAAGAAAAAGTAACGAGGTATAAAATACTTAATCAATATGCAAAAAAAGATCAGATACTGTTTGTTGGTTCTTCTCTAATGGAACAATTCCCAATAAATGAAATGCAACAAACGTTTGAGAAGCCTTATACCATCTATAATCGGAGTGTCGGTGGCTTTGTGTCTGCTGACCTCATAGCTAACTTGGACACTTGTATTTTTGAACTAGAGCCTTCTAAAATTTTTATCAATATCGGCACCAATGACATTGGTTCTCCAACTTACCAATTAAATAATCTTATTGAAAACTATGACAACATCCTATCGCAAATAAAGCTAAGACTGCCTAAATCAAAGATCTATGTCATGGCATATTACCCGGTTAATACGGAAACAACATTCCCTAATGTAGGCCCAGAACAAAAAGAATTCATGTTTCAAAATCGGAACAACACTACACTAAAAGAAGCAAATCAAGCTGTAGAGAAATTAGCACAAAAGCACAACTATATGTTCATAAATGTTAATGAGGGGTTATTTGACAATAACGGCAACCTTAAAGCAGAATTTTCGGTTGAAGGCATTCATATGTGGCCAAATGCCTACGAAGTTGTTCTACAAAATATAAAGAAATATCTCTAAGAGGTTGTATCAATGATCTATTTATTTTTACACATATCGGTGGATTGCTTGCAGGGATCATTGGGAGTCTTGCAGGATTAGGCGGTGGCATAGTTATTGTGCCGCTTTTACTTGGACTTGATTCTCTATTACCTATATCTATTTCCCAGCAAGTCGCAGTTGGGACGTCGATGATCGCGATCGTCGTTATAAGTCTTTCCTCTTCCATTGCTTACTGGAAGCATCAGCTTCTACAGTATTCTACTCGCACGTAAGTACAGATTTACAAAAACAAACTGCAAATAGCTTTAAGCAAGATTTTTTTGTGCAATATAGGGGCATGTGGTCAAAGTAAAAGTTGTGTTTCCTAAATAAAAAACCAAGAGTAGCCTTTGTGGAGTATTTTGAGTATTTCACCTCTTAGGTATTAAAGTCCATTTATACTTCATATAAAAATCGAAATTTTATTGTTAGTTTAGTTTCTTGGGTAAATGAAGAGGATTTAAATTCTTTAACTTCTAATATTTGTGTTCAATAATTGAAAGCGAAGTAGGCTAAAAATCCTTCATTAAAACATGGCCTCGGGCTGATATCTCTATTCAAGATATCAGCCCGAGGCCATTGCTTACTATAAATCAACATCATTATCCTCAACATAGTTATAATTTTCTAAGGCAAACTCACAACTATGGATATGAATTCTTCCAATTGTGTAACCTAATCCTTGTTCTTGATCAAAGTTACTCTCGATTACTTCCTGTCTTTTATCAGGAGATACTTGGGAAAGAGTATATGCTGCCGCTTCTGTAAAAGCTCCTCCAAATCCCATGATTTCTTGATAGGTTTTTGAAGAATCTACTTTTATATCCACTTTTTTTGTTCCACTCTTGTTTAAAAACTAACATTTTGTTTTTCTGATAATCTATCATTAGTTTCTTTTGATTTGAGGATTACTCTTACTTCTTTTAATTTAAAGTTTTGTGTCAGTAGGATTATCGGACAGTTCTAAAATTTCTTTTATTCTCCCTGAACAATACTGAATTCATAACTTCCGGAACCAATCTCGTAGGTTAGAGTTCCCTCATCTGTATCAGTTGGTCTATATAAATCGTCATTTAACTTTACTTCGTTACCCTCAGTTAAATAGAGTATTCCCCTGGTATTAACAGGAATTATTACGCTAAAGCTATACCCAAAATCAGTTTTATTATAAGAACAGTTTATTTGTCCTCTTATAGTTGGTATTGTGATTGATGCATACTCCAAACTATTTAGTAAAGGTTTTATTTCAAATAATTCATAAGCTGGCTTTATTGGTTTAATACCAAAGATCTCTCGTGGCACAATAAATGTCGGTGATGCTCCCCAGGGATGAGAATGGCTTACCGTCCAGTCTTGAGATTCATCCCATGCTTCCATTGTTGAACCAGAACCTAATTCAATCATATGCCACCAGTTATTTATACTCTTTCTTTTTGTTCCATCCGAATTATGACCAGTCATAAAATTAATAGCTTCTTGTTCTTGATTATTTCTAAACATACTTGCTAAAAGAAATGGCGCACTGTAAACATTACCTTTAATTTCGCCTCGACTAGCTAAATAATCTGCAGCATAATTAGCCTGCTCTTTCGATGCTACACCAAATTCAATAACAAAGGCATTTGATTGTACTGAATAATGTAAGGTCCCATCTATGTTATCCTTAAATTTATTGTGTTCCAAATCGTAAAAATACGTTTGGATACCTTCTCTTGATTTTTTGGCTAATGTAGAAAATCTCTTAGCATCGTCTACTTCTCCAAGAGCATTCGCTATTTTTTCTAATTCAGACATTGCTTTATAGTAAAAAGCGTTAGCTACATTATGGCAGTTACTATATTCATAACCATCTCGTAATTCCTTTGGCCAATCCACAATGTCTGCGTTTTCCCCATAACCATTTAAAGAGTCTTTAAATACAAGTCCTTTCTCTTCATCAAAACCTTTCAACAGTACTTGTGGAGGCTTATTTTTTAAACTCTTATAATATTTTGTAATAAAATAATCATCACCTGTGTGTAAATAATCCTGCCAGGCGGCCATGATCGTGTATATTTTCCACTCCATAGGCCAAGTAGACTTAAACAGTAAATATTCTGTTGAAAGTCTAGCTAAAGAAAACTCTCTATCAACAGCATAGTGAGATAATTGCTGAAGGTAAGAGTCAGCCTCATAAGGCTCTCTCTCCCTAGTTGGCGTATCCACATAAATATTATGGTTTAAGACTCTGATAGAGTTTTTTGAAAAGCTCCAGATTTCGTTTAACTTATCATTTGAAGAATGGAAAGAAGCAGCAGAAGAACAAAAAGGAAACCTCAAAGCAACTGAAGTTACATAACCCTTTATGTTACTAATTGTTATAAAATCCGGTAACCCTTGTATTTCTGCATATCTAAATCCACGATATCCCCAGTGTCGCACCTCTTGATAACCTTGTTTTAAATACCATTTATCATGGTAATTAACCAACGCTTTTGATTTAACCTTGACATGTCCATCTTCATTTAATACCTCTCCAAGTTTGATGTCTACTGGCTCTTGTAGCTTTTGGTCCAGCTCAATATTTAATTGTAGGCCCCCTATTATTGTTTCTCCAAAATCTAATATAAAGTGGTTCTTATCTATTTCGTTAATATGCTTTGGCAGCAATTTAACTTCACTTAAGTTTTTAGAAGGATATCCATATAAATTTAAGGGTTGTTCTTTTCTATAGGCTTCATGCCAAGATGAGTCGTCAAAATCAGGGTTCCCGTCAAATCCATATGGAAAGTTTTCTACATAAATGTGCTCATTTGGTCCCTCAAAAAACGAATAATCGTAATTAAAGTATCCTGCATCTGTATATACATCAATGGCATCTTTTGTTTTCCAAGTCTCATCGGTTATTATCACGTCTGTTGAACCATCTATATAGGTTATTTGCAATTCCATCATGAATAAGTGGTTTTCTGTTGTGTAGGCTATTGTACCAATAACATTTTCTTGCCCAATGTGTAGGTGTTCTGTTACATCAAAAGCATTATAAATACAATTATCGTTAAAATTACGAATAGGTCCCAATCCAACAAATTGATGATTCATATTCATCCGATAAACATATTGGCGAGCAGGATCAGGACTTTGACCAGTTGCATATGCTAATGCATATTTAATTGGTTTATTTTGCACCTTAAATTTCTTTCTTAAAAAAAGCCAGTTAGGATTCGATATTTCACCATTACTTCTTTGCCAAATTGGAACAGCCTTCCAATTATCTTTTAACGCCGTTTGAAAAAACTCAATTTTAGAAAAAGGACTAACTTGATCATCTCTATTCCAAGTACGGACTGCCCAAAAGTAACGGGTGTTCTTTCTCAATTTAGGACCAGAATACTTTACACCTGAAGATTGATTACAATAAACTTTTCCTGAATTCCATATCATTGGGTTACGCTCTATGATTTGATCCTGGTTATCTATGAAGGTATCATCTTCTGATATGATAATTTGGTAGGCTGTCTGAATTTCATTTTTTCCATAATCATTAACAATCCAACTAAAAGATGGATTGGTTAGATTCTCCACGAGCAACGGATTTTCATTTAATTCAACAAGCAATCCAGTAGGCCTTTGAGTTAGTATTTTTGTTTTCATTTATTCGCTCCTCTATTCCCAAGCTAGATTATAAGTTTCATACAGATAGATTTATTCCTTAACTCCACCAGAAGCCACGCTTTCAATAACTTTTTCAGAGAAAATAAAAAACAAAATCAAAATAGGAATGGTAGCAATTACTGACGTTACCATCGCTTTATCAATATACAACATGATATTTCCTGTGTACTTCATGATTGCCAATGGAATTGTTTTTACGTTATCATTCTGTAAGGTTATAAGAGGAATGAAAAAGTTATTCCAAATACCAACTGAACTAATAATACATAGACTGACTACGATTGGTGAAGCAATCGGAAACATTACCCTATAAAAGATTGTCCATTCCCCAGCACCATCTATCTTCGCTGCTTCATAAAGAGAACGAGGTAGGTTTGCAAAGAAATTTGTTAACAAAAGCACCGGAACTGAAATTCCTGCACCCAATATTAGCACAACACCCCAAACGCTATTTATTAAACCTAAGTTTTTAATGATCAAAAAGATAGGCACAATTCCTAATTGGACTGGAAACATTAAACCAAGCAAAAAATAAACGGTTACAACTTGCTTATATTTAAATGTATAGATCCCAATCCCATAAGCAACCATTGATGAAAGGAAAATTAAGAGTACTAGAGCACCAATTAAAATAACTACACTACTAAGAATGTTATAATGGAATCCCTCTATTCTAAAAACATCAACATAGGCATCGAAACTCCATTCCTTAGGAATACCAAGTGTATTCGTTAAGACATCCTGCTTTGATCTAAATGAGTTATATACTAAATAACCTAAAACAAACACTGTAAAAAAACAGTAGATCGTTATTATTATTCTGCTTAAGTAGAGTTTTTCACTACGAAACATTTAGTCTTCCTCCTTCCGAACCATTAATTTTAACTGAACTAAAGAAGCAACTAGAATTATGATAAACATCACTACCGCGATTGTCGTCCCCATTCCTAATGAGTTAGAACCAAGAGATCCTCCCATAGCACCACTTGTACCAAAAGCAATTCGATAGAAAAATAGTGTCAATACATCCATAGAATGTTCATATCCACCATCAACTCCACCTAATAAATAATTCAAATCAAATATAGTCATGGAAAAAATATAGGAGATAACAACCACATTAATAATAGTAGTTCTTAATAAAGGAAGAACTATATGGAATAAACGGCTCCAGTATCCAGCCCCATCTAAATAAGCAGCTTCAAATATCTCTTCGGGCAGCATTTTCATTGCTCCGATAAAGTAAATCATACTGAAACCTATTCCAACCCAAGCGTTTAAGATAAAAACAATGAAGATACCCACTCCAGGGATCCCTAACCAATTTCGTACCCATTCTTCTAATCCAATCATTCTTAAAAACTCATTAAAAACCCCAACATTTTGATCTAAAATTAACGTCCCCAAAAAAAGAACAACTGTTGGAGTAATGAATTGTGGTGCAAAGATGATCGATTGAAAAAAACGATAACCTTTGATTTTCGTATGAATTAAATAGGCTAAATAAATCTGCACAGGTAAAACAAGTAAAATATTCAATATAAATAATAGAATGTTATTCTTAAAGGCATTTAAAAACTGACTATATAACTCTTTTGTTGTAAACAATTCGATATAGTTTTGTAAGCCTACAAAGTGTGAATCCCCAAAACCATTTGAATAATAGAAGCTCATCTTGGTTGCCGAAATGATTGGGTAAATGGCAAAAATCGAATATAAAATAAATCCTGGTGCAATAAACAATAAATATGGATGCTGTTTCAGCCAATTCTTTAAATTGGCAAACGACTTAGTTGATTGCATGATCTGTTCACCATCCTTTTTGAGTAAAAGGCTAGGATTATACCCTAGCCTTTTAGGTATGAATTCTACTTTGTTTTCGCTAAGGCATCATTTAATTGTTTAGCTGCTTCCTCTCCAGATAATTCATTCGTTAACAATCCTGGAATGATCTCTCTCATAAATATATCGTTAAGTGCAACTTTATCTGTTGAAACATCTGATAAAACAGTTAAAATATTATGTCCAAATGAATCGTATTCAGTTAATTCCACTACATCTTTACTTGGTGTAATATCATCTAAAGTTGGTATTGCTCCTACTACTTCCTCTGCAACAATTTGCTGTGCTTCCTTACTTGATAAGAACTTAAGATACTCAACAGCCTCTTCAGGGTGCTTCGTATTAGCTGAAACAGCATAAGTTGTATAGTTGCTTAAACTAAGTGGAGCAAGTTTTTCACCTTCAACACCTGGAATGTAAAAAGTACCAAGATTACTCATCGTACTGCTATAAGTTGGATGACTCCACGTTCCATCAGCCATCATCGCAACATCTCCATTTGTGAAGGCAAGCTGAGATCCAGATGTATCTACTGTTATAAAATTCTTAGAAAAGAAATCATTTTTAGCAAGATCATGCATCGTTTGGAAGGCCTTTACAATGTTAGGATCTGAAAAGTCACCTTCTCCATTATTAAGACTAGTTAGAGCGTCATTAGCTAAAGCACTTGCCAATGAAAACGCAAGCCATGGTCGTCCCCATTCGTCTTTACCTGGCATAGACATTGGTGTTACTCCATTTTCTTTTAGGGTATCAAATATACTAATAAATTCTTCAAAGGTCTTCGGTTCACTAATTCCATATTTTTTAAAAATATCTTTGTTATAATAAATTAATTGTGAATCCATGAAAGCTGGAAGTGAAGAATAGAGCTTATCATCAACTGTTGCATAAGCAATAGCTTCTTCAGAATATCGACTTAAGTCCAAATTGTATTCATCTAATGGAAGTAAGGCTCCGCTTTCTACGTATAACTTCATCATAGGTGTTTTATTACCCTGAACATAAAATAGATCAGGTAGTGAATCCGATCTAACAGCAGTATCTATTGTCTGGTGAGTACCCGAATACTGGTAATCTAATTTGATTTTAGGGTGCTTCTCCATAAATAATTTGTTAATCTTTGTAAAAGCAGGTTCAACTTTAGATTGGTTTTCTTGATCCCCCCAAACCGTTAAAGTCACTTGCTTTTCATCACCACTTGTTGATTCTTTTGTAGTATTGCTGCTACACCCTAGTAAAGCAAAAATTGAAGTAAGTGTAAAAACAAGAAATAAGCTAATCATTCTTCGCTTCATCATTATTCTCCCCTTTTATTTTATTTGTCTTACTTGTATTAATCTTAATCAGTATCCGCTTTCATTTCCATGTCACAAAAACAGAAAACGCTTCCAGATATTAAGTCGTTTTTGTATAAAATTAACAAAATTTAAACCTTTATGTATTTAACTCTTTAATTGGTTCCAATTATTATGTTTTAAATGCAAATTTTTCAGATCTTACAGCAATAGCACTTCCCAACAATTTATAGATTACAATTTATTATCAAAAAAAATACAGCCTTTTTTACATGAAGGCTGTTTGGGTCAATTTTTCATACTTTTAATTAAGGAATTTGGATTTGATCTGTATTGAGATACAGTAATTCCCGTGACTTTCTTAAAAACCTTAACAAAGTAGTTTCCATTTGGATAGCCAACTTGAAAACTAACTTCCTCTGTAGAAAGGCTTGTATCTTTCATTAATTGAATTGCCTTTTCTATACGTAACCGAGTAACATATTCTAGAAAAGTGATACCCATTTCATTACGAAATAACAGACTAAAATAATTCTCATTAAAATTTGCAAGACTTGCGACATCTTCTAATCGAATTGGTTCTGTATAATGTTCCTTAATATATTTAATAACTACTTCTAGCCACGGACTCTTTATTTTTTTTAGAGTCTTTTCATCTTTTTCCTGCATCATCTTACATGTAGTTTTTAACACTTCTTTCCAAGTGGGGTTCGAATTTACTATTGCATCTTCATAATTCACCAAACTTGAATGTAATCCATCCTCCATTTCTTCCTTTTTTAATAAATAGATTTCCATTTGACTTTCTAAAAAACTCCTGTAAACCATGTGAAGAAATCGAATGGCTTCTTCCTGAGGTACAAACCTTTGTGCAAATTGATTCCCTATATTATCCATCCAATTATAAATGGATGTTATCTCATTTGCAGTTAGTATTTCTAAAGCACTTTCCTTCAATTTTGCCCATTCTATGACAGAGATTCTCTCAATTGGATTATCTTTATCACAGAGATAGACTCCTTCCCCAAAATAAAAAGATTTGTTAATGGCTGTTTCAGCTTGTATTCGCATCCTCATAATTCCACTTGATAAGGAATTTCTTTTACTGAGACCTATAACAATTGGAATATCAAGTTTTTGTAAGACCGAAGTTGACCATTTATCAAAGATATTTTTATTTAAAGGATTGGATTCAGAGTCTATTCTATAAAAAGCATGTATAGTTTGTTGGTCCATACCAACATATACTATAGAACTAAATCTTTCTATTAATTCCTGCAATTGATAATTTAAAGCAGTTAGTTCTGAATTAAAGTATGGATTTTCTCTTGGATATGCTCTAATCGAAATCCAGTATCCTTGAGCATCTTTTATTCCCCATTTTTTTACCAAACTGGGAAATCGATCTATATTTATCTCTTTTTCCCTTATTAAGAAATGTGATTCGATTCTCGATTCCTGAAGTAATAATCGCTGTTCTTTTTCTATATCTATATTTACTAATTTACTTTGTCCTTCCTTATAAACTGAGTAATCCAATTTATTAAGCGTCTGAATTAATTCATCTGGTTCAAATGTATGTTTTAATATATAATCTTGTACTCTTAATTTAATAGAAGCTCTTAGGTAGGTAAATTCATCGTGGCTACTTAGAATTATGATATTACAATCCATGTTCTGTTCACGAATATGTCGTATTAACTCCAATCCGTCCATTTCAGGCATCTTAATGTCTGTCAATAATACATCAGGAGGACCTTCAATCTGTATTGCTTCCCAAGCTTGAAGACCATTTTTGTGTAACCCAGAGATTTGGTAGCCGTGCGCTTCCCAATCAATTATTGTTTGAAAACCTACCCTTACAAGAGATTCATCATCAACAATCATTACTTTTCTCATCGATTTGTCACTCCCCGTTTCTTATGATAGGTAATTTGACCTCCATAGTCGTTCCTTTATCTACTTCACTTGTAATATTCAATCCATAGTTAATTCCGTAACTAGCCTTTATTCGCTCATGTATACTTTTTAATCCAATATGTTTATCTAGGCTTTCTCCATTTAATATATCTTGTATATAGGATAATCTATCACTTGCTATACCTACACCATTGTCAATGACAGAGATATAAAGTATTTTATTTTCCATTGTTATAGACAAGATGATTTCTCCAAACCCTTCTATATTTGATAAACCGTGAATAAGAGCGTTTTCAATCAACGGTTGTAATAGGAATTTGAGGATTTTCAGATCATCTATTTTTGTTCCAATATCGATAACAAAATTAAAATCTTGATATCGGACTTTTTGAATTTTAACATACTCTTTTATAATAGATAGCTCTTCTTCTAATGAAACAAGCTCATCAGTATTTCTTAAAGAATAGGAAAGAAGGCGAGATAGAGCATCAACTAGTCCCTTAATTTGATTCTGTTTCTTTATCATAGCTATCCATCTAATAGAATTCAAAGTGTTGTATAAAAAATGCGGAGAAAGTTGTCTTTGTAATAGCTTAATCTCGAACTTCCTTTTTAACTTTTCATTCTCTTTCCCTTTTTCCATCAAGTTATATATATCATACATGACGGAGATAAAAAGATCATTCAACTCACAAATTTCTTTTGCACCATTAAACTTAATCATCTTTTCTGGTCTAACACCCTTAATTCCTCGGTTCATATTAATCCTCATTCTTCTTATGGGTACTATTAAATCCATAACTAATATATAGGTTGCTATTAGACCAATTAGAGTACAAATTACAATTAATCCCCTTGAAAAACGACTCATATCACTAATAGACTCATAAAGTTCATCAAAAGAATATTTTGTTACAATACTCCAGTTATTGTACTTCGTTTTGACCATAGACCATTCATCTGTGTCTTCTGTAAAAGGTAATGTTTCCCCTGAAACATGTTGTCCAAGGGAATCTACTACTTCTAACTGAACTTCTGGACCAACTTGATTGATTAAAATATTTTCAAGCCAATTTGAATTAATTACTAAATAAACAATACCAACTGGTTGATATGCATAATTTTTTATAGTCCGTCCCACACGAAAAACTTTGAGTTCTTTTTGATTAATAGTAAAAAAATGAGGGTTAAGCCAGACCGGTGCACCTCTCTTTTCATTAATAACATTCTTGAAAGTTTGTTCACTATCAAAATAATCGTTACGGCTATCATTACCTATAACATACCGACCATCTTTAGTTACAAACACGCATGCCACGATGTCTTTAGTATCTATTTCTCCTACTATCGGTTTAACATAGCTTTCTAGTTTCCGCTGCATTTCAATCTGTTCAAATTTGTTTGTTGGATTTTTAGAAAGTAACTGACTTATTTCTGGAGTAGTTATTAATTTTAAAGTTATATCATCATATTCAGAAATCTGGGTATCAATTTTATCCGCAGTTAAATCAATAATTACTTTTGAATGCTGAGTAATTTCCTCCTTTGAAGCTTGGTTATAACTTTCCGTTAAGATTACTAGTCCAATTACCGATGGTAAAACAATAAGTGGAATATAAATAATAATTAATTTATAGGCAAAACTCCAATTCCTCCATCGTAGCCATACAAATTTTTTCATCATGTCCTCCTTCATAAAGCAAATTGTGGAGTTTTTGTCGTGGTACATCTTCTTTTTACTATCGTAATAACATTTAATCTTTCTTTAGTACTAAAGCTTATATGCTTTTTCTATTTTCAATTAACACTTGGAACTCTAACACTACCTTAAAACTATATAGATAAGGTACAAATTTTTTAACCGAGAATCTTTATTACCTTAGCTGCAACTCTACTTTATCTTTAAGATCAAGTAAATATTTTTATAGATTAACTTTTGTTAATTTATTTTATCACCGTTTTTAGACATAATCATGATAGCGTCAATTATTGCTAACACTTAAAAAGGAAGGTCCTAAAATATCCTTATAAAAATTGTTCAAGTAACATTTGCTATCTATTCTCATTCTCATGTAAGTGCAGAATTACAAAAACAAACTACAAATAGGTTTGAGCAAGATTTTAATATAGACAATGTGCAATTTTCTTCTCAAAAGGATTTGTAGCAATTTACGATCAAAAACAAGAAAAGCCCCAATTCCTCACCTACCAAGGAATTGAAGCTTCTCACTCTGATGATCCGAGAGGGATTCGAACCCCCGACCCCTACCCTGTCAAGGAAAAGGACAAACGCTATATAGTAAAATCACAGTGTTCACACTACTCTAGCAAGCTTTTGCTACTTTCATGGACACTAAACAGTTTTAATTGTGAGATTTTATTGTATAGTGTCCATGCTACCCTTGTCAAGTGGCTCAACCAGAGGGAGCTGTACAGAGGTTAATTGAACCAGTAGAACCATGTCAGAGCTTAGTTGTAAAGTAATTAAATGAGTAAGTAACCCAGCTCATAAAAGATAAATGCAACATAGAGCTTCTGAGCAACACCCTTTGAGTTAGCCAGCTCTTTATTTTATCTTATTGATTAGAAACTACTTTCTCTTCTTCTTCTTTTTTCTTCTTCTCTTCCATTTCTTCATCAGTTTTTTGTTGTATCAATCCAACAAAAAAATCTTCATAATCCTGTTCAGCGTTTACTCTAAGAAAACCAATATCCAAAGTTTTCTCTTCATCTCGGTTTAAAATTTGTTCAAATAAATTCTCTACTATCCTTCTAGGTTTAGCAAACTCATCAGTATCAGATGTTCCATGTAATATTTCATAAATTGTCTGCGTTTTTTTATTATTTGGTACGTCTCCAATATCAATGGCATTTTCAAAGTTTGATATTGAACAGAAAATTCTTATGTTACTATTGTTTCCTTTTTGTTTAAGTATATTTATACAATTCGTTCGTTGAGCTTTTAATGTTTTCGAGGAGTGCTTTGGATGATTGTCCACATCGTGTAAAACATCATAACTTGAGTTAAACTGATTAAGAATTTTCATCAAGGTACAAATTGTAGCTTTACCTCTAGCTCGAATTATGTGTACATTCTCATTCCTTAATTTAGCGAGGTGCTTAAAAGCAATATACTCAGTATCCCCTTCAACAATTATAATTCTATCTGCAAAGAAAAATTCATTCACATAAGAGTCTACATAGTTTAAAATTTTCATATTTTGAATATCATTATCATCAAACTTTTCTCTTTCAGACTTATATAATTGGATTGCTTCTTTTTCACCAACGCGGAAAACTTGAATAGACGTATGGTTCTCATTTAAATCTATAAGTATTGGTGAATGAGTTGAAATCATGAGTGGCATTTTTTCACCAATTTTATATAGGGAGCGACTAAGTGCTCGAACAGCTTCTGGGTGCAAGAAAGCTTCTGGCTCATCAATCAATAACAACTTATTGTCACCCTCACCCATAAGCTTATTTTGAATCATGTTTTGAATGAGGTAAATTAAACTCATTCGTTGTAAGCCAGTACCTTGATTTGCTAGTGGCATTCCAGGTTGCTTATGACTGTCAATATTAACAGTTGAATTTGTCGACTTCAGTATGTCAGCTGAAGAAAAGCCATTACTTTCTCCACCTACTACGTTTAAGGATAAATGTTCGTTAGAAAATAAGGTTCGCAAGTTATCAGAAACATCACCACTTACTTGTTCAAGTAGTCTATCCGTATTTAATTTAAGTTTTCTTAAAAACTCTGGGTACGACTTTTTGAGTTTAGCATACTCTTCTGCTAATTCCTTTTCTTCAGCGTTGCCTTCATTGCCCTCAAGTTTTTCTAAGTTATTTTTAAGTATCTCTGAATATATATTTTGAATTAAACCGTTAATATCATCTGGTAACATAGCTGGGGTTATGTAAAAGGGTTGATTGTTTAAAATTTCATCCAGTTTATCTCTCAGTACGTGACTAGCTTTAATTTCATCACCACTTTCATCATAAAATTTAGGAGCAGTACCCTCGGTATATTTCTTTATAATGGTGATTTTATCTTCACCAGACTCAAATTCAGCTTTTAGTACAATTTCCTTGTTCGCTTCCGAGAAGCAATCATTAGAAATAGCATTTGTTTTAGACGCTTTTTGAAAGAAACAGTTGATAGCTTCTAATATAGTAGATTTACCTGTATTATTTCTTCCAGTTAAAATAGCAATTGAATCTTTAGAAAAATCAATGGTAAACGTATCTTTAAAAACCTTATAATTGGTAACACTAAAATTTGTTAATCTCACCAAACATTCCCCCTAAGTATTTTAGTCTATATTTTACCATATATATCCTACTTTTTGGGTGTTTGTTATTCCGAAATACGACTTATTTCTTGTAAATTCTGCAAAAAATATTTATTGAGCAAGCTCCTCAGTTGAAAACAAAATAGGGTTAAGCCAAAAAAAGTGACCATAAAAAAAGAGAGCCAATGAATGACTCTCAACCAAATCTAAATATATCCTTGTGAGGTTTACAAAACGTCTTCTAACAATTGCCATTCGTCACTAGAAATATCGTCATTATAGTTATTCATACAAATAAACAACTCATTATTGCTTTTATCTTTCCTTACGAATCCACCCTTTAAGTTATACTTATTCAAGTATCTTTTTAGGACTTCAAACTTTTTAGGGGAAAATTTATCTATATCCTCACTGGCTCCACTTCTGTTAAATCCACCTTTGGTTTCAATAATCCAAATTTGTCCACCTTTTGAGAGAATATAGTCAGGATAGAATGACCTATGTGTTCCCGAATTATCTTGGTAGACAATAGATAAATATTCATTTCCTTTATCCCCGTTTTTATAAATCCAATCAATGTTATCAGACTCATTGCAATACTTCTCAAAAGATTTCTCTGAATCTGAACGAACCTCAGCAGAAGAAAGATACCCCTTATACACATTACTTTCATATTCCCTTTGTACTCGGTTTTTTGCATTATAAGTGAATAAAAATTCTTGGGGAATACGAAATTCTTTTTTAGCTATGACTGGTAAAGGAAGAATTGTCTGGTATGTAGGACTTGACATAGCCAAACGAAAATCTTCTTTTAATTTATTAAAATTGTTTATCACAAAAGCGTAAACTTCTCTCGTATCTAAACGTAATACTTTTTGGTCATAACGAACATTTTTGTCAAACAAACGTCTTATAATTGTATTCATTTGCTCGTAAGGTAAGCTCAACTTTACACCCAAAGTACTTACTCGATTATGGTACTCTCGTCCATGTCTATGGGTGTTTAAAGGTTCAACCATATCAACACTTTTAAGATTTTCAAATTCTTGCATAGTTAAAGTATGTACTTCTCCTGTAAATGTCTTCTTAACGACTTTATCAGAAAAGATATACCCCTTTGTTTTCATACGAGTCTCATTTTCTACTGTTCTTGTTGAAGTTCCATATTCTTTTTCGTAATACAGTACCATTGTCTTCAATGATAGTGTTGCGTCTTTAGATAATCCAATTACTGATTTTTGCTCACTTGTCAGAGTGATTTCCCTATGTTCTTTCTTCAAGAATAATTTAATTGCTTCTAATGCACCCTTTCCAAGATGCAATTTAACACCTTCTGTAAATTTTTCGTCGAAAGTATATAAATAACAAGAATCCAACAAGTCGTTTTCATAGTGCTTTAATTCTGGCATACGTCTAATTCGACCAATTGTTTGTATTTCAAAAGTTTCACCAGTGTTTTCTCTAAGTTTTACAAGTATCTGTGCTCTCGGACAATCCCAGCCAGTTGCAATAGCTTGTTTTATAATAATAACAATTGGAGTTGCGTTCAGTTCCTCAATTTCTTCAAGGTTTTGTTTTTTATCACTCAACCACACTGCTAATAAACCATTTTCATAAGTAACGTCCTTGGTTGCTAAATAACGCTCAACCTCGTCTTGCATAACATCACTGTTATTTGGGAGTTGTACGACAATTAATGGGTTGGCAATTGATTTTCTTTCTTCATAAGCCAACTTTAATTCATTCTGTTTATCTAATGCTCTATCAAGAAGGTAACTAATAGGACTTTCCACTTCAATTGCTTGTCCAAAACCCTCATTAATAACTAACATTTTTTTTATAAGACCCTCTGCAATAACGTCTTCCTCTGGTACTTCAATTAAAGTTGCATTAGCATAGTTTTTAGGAGTGGCAGAAGTTCGTATAATCTTTTTTGGTTTAAAAAGTTCAATAATGTCACTTGCTCTAACAGTATCATTTTGGTGTGATTCATCCACTATGATAATAAATTCAAGTCCTTTGTTATGAGCATTAATAATATGCTCTTGGAAGTTTAACTTTTCACTTTCTTTTAAAGCATTATTACCTTTCTTAGTCAGTTTCTCCCAATTTATAAAACAAGCGTCATTCTCTTCAAAACCATCTGTCATAACATCTGATAATAACTTAGTTGAACTGTTATGGATATACTTGTCCATTTTTGCTTTACTCTGTTCTTCAAGGTCTCCCTTACCTGGAGTCAGCCAAATAAAGACATTACCAAAATGACCTTTCCCACATTCGTCCATAAAATGAGTAAGAATAATTGTTTTCCCTGAACCAGTTGGACTTTTAAAAATAACTTCCTTGTTACTTTCATTTAAACTTTCCATTAAACTCCCGATAGCTTTTAGTTGGAATTCTGCTAACTGAAACAATCGACTTACCCCCTAGACTCTTTGTAATAATAATCTGGAATAACATGGACTTTAATACTGTACTTTCTAAGTACGTCTTCTTGCTCACCATTTGCAAGAACGTCATGTCCAAGGTAAACAGTCTTACATTCTTTTCGTTGTTCTATGTTGTTAGTAAATTCCTCTAATTCTTCATCTGTTAAAATAATTGCAATCTTTTTATTTTCATTGAAATTAATAGCATGTTCCAACTCAACAAGCTCACGAACATATTTAAGAAGTTCATCTGCATATTCGTAGTACAGTTTTTCAGTAATAGGAACAAAATCAATTTTGAAATATTTTAGACTAGCTTGGTTGTTTAATTCTCCACTTTCTATTACTCGTTTAATTCTTTCATAAGTAATATCTCTACATATGTTGTTCTGATTATTCGTTACGAGGATAAATTTGCGATTACCGTTATCTTCTGAATTTAACTCAAGAATTGCTTGTGCAGTTGTACCTGACCCTGCAAAAAAGTCTAATATTGTGCAATCTTTGTTATCATAAGTAATTGAATCTATTAACATTTTCATTAGTGAATTTGATTTTGGATAAGCAAAAACACTTTTCTTCCCAAAATATTTTTCTAACTCAATTCCTCCATCACTCTTAGTGCTGATAATTGAGCGTAATAACATTCTATCAACATCTTTAAGCAACTTAACTGCACTTGGTTGCATATTTTCATCTTTAGAGAACCATATCTCACCACAAATATAACTTCCGTCGTGACGTTCAATTATGTTGTCGTAATCGAGCTTACCTCTAAAGGTGTCCTCGCTCCAACGCCAACCTCTTTCTGGAATTTTAACTGGCTTTTTAGTAATGGGGTGAAGTACTTCATATCTCGGTCCAAATGTATTTGCATTTGGCCAACTTAAATTTATTTTTCCCCAAACTTCATAATCTTCATTTACAGCATTATATAGTGTAATTCCTCTATCATATGAATTCTTTTTGTATAGTTGTTTTAGCTTTGTTTCAGTTTCTTTAATTGACAACTTTTTCTTCTTACAATCAGCCACTAAAGAGTGAATTTCTTCTAAACCATCTTTTGCCATCATAAATTTATATTTAAATAAATCATTTTTAGCATATAGAAGAATATATTCATGAATGTTTCCAATCCCTTTATCATTTTTAGGGACTCTTTTATTCCAAACCAAACATTCAATAAAATTTCGTTCACCAAATATTTCGTCACATAATACCTTTAACTGTGCAAATTCATTTTCATCTACACTAATAAAAATAACACCCTTATCAGAGAGAACACTTTTGGCAAGAACTAGTCTTTTCTCCATAAAGGATAGCCATTTTGAATGTCTGAATGAATCATTTCCATCTACTTTTTTATCAGAATAAGTAAAACCTTCTTTTAAGGTGTTATAAGGAGGGTCAATATAGATTAAATCAATTTTTTCTTTATGTGTTTTTGTTAATATCTCTAATGCAGCGAAATTATCCCCTTCGATTAAAAAGTTCATATCTCCCCCATTATTTATAAACAAATCCTTCTCTTCACAAATAACAGGTACATTTTCTTCTAATTTTTCATCAATATCTTCTTTGTGTTCCTCAAAAACAAGACCAAATTTTTTACCATTTATGTCTTTTTGAATCTCACCTAAATAGCTTAATAATCGTCTTGCGTTTTCGTCATTTGAATTATCTTCAACAAATGTTTTAATTTGATTGATTTTCTCTAGTAAATCTTCTCTTTTTTGTTTTGATATATTTGTGCTCATTTATTCTTGTAACACCGCTTCCTACTCTATTAATTATCAATCCTCCTTCTATTTTACTATAAACCATAGTGTTTTTTTGATATTTCTTTTACATGCAATTCCAATTTTTTCATTAAAGAGTATAAAAAAAGAGCTACCTCAACAGCTTTAGCTGGGAAGTAACCCTTTCTTTGTATATCTTCTATATTCCAATTCTGACAGTCTTATCATGCGAGTATCAACAACCGTTAAGCCATTTCGCTCAAATATTGGAGCTTGAGTCTCTTTAACTTCATCAAGAATAGCTTCATCAGTTGGGTTGTCATTCTTCTCAGCTGGAACCATTGTGTCACAAACAAAAGTGAACACTTCTCCCTCGAATAAGTAATCAGTTTCAAATACTAAATATAATCCTTCTCCCATCTTTAACCCCTCCGTTATATTACTTTACTAGCTTTAACAGCTCTACTTCTTTTTGAAATACCATTAGAACCAAAGTATTTTTCATTAGATGGTAAGCTTACATTATTAGCACCAACTAGAATGAATGAAACAGTATTTTCATTTGTCGTGTTATCATCTTTCTTATTCTTTCTAAAATAAAAAATAGCTTTATCGTAACCTTTGAATTTATCAATATTGTTATTTAAAATATCATGAGCAATAGCTTTTTTATCAACTTCATCTGGGTTATCTATATCAGCAAAAACTATCATCTTAGAAACAAACTCCATAAATTCAACCTTTTTAATTTCCACTATTGAACCAGCTCCTTTTGTATTTTAAAAAGAATAAAAAAGAGAGGGAGTGAACCCTCTCAGTTTATCCTTATCGCTTACGAATTGACTGACGTAAACCTTTGAACAAGTCATTCTCAACAACAGTTGTAGCAATCTCCTTCTTAGCAACTAGAATAGACTCCTTACCACCATTACCCTCAACAGAGACAGTACCAACAATCTCATGAGTAACAACCATAGAGTTTCTACCTCCAGAGAATCTCTCAAGTCCAATATTAGCTTTAGCTGGAGCTTGGAGAGTTTCATGAAGCTCACTCATTCCTCTCTCAGCCATTTTAAGCATTGAAGGAAGGCTCTTCATCATACCTCCAGCAAACGTAGGGAAGAAGCTTGCTCCAGACTTATCAAGGTCACTTAAAGCACCTTTTTTAGCTGGTGAGAACGGTAAGAATTGACGTATCTTTTCCATACCTTTTTCAACAGCGTCTTTTGCTGACTTGAACCCTTTAGTAATACCTTTTGTGAAGGCTTCTAAAAGACCTTTACCAGAGTCAACCATATCAGTGAACCAGTCTTTAATACCAGAAATAATATCGCTAACTCCATCAGTAACAGCGTCAAGAGCTTTACTCATTACCTCTTTAACTTTGTCACGGAATTTATTTCTTAGCTCAACAGCTTTAGCTACCATATCGCTTACCCAGTTGGCAATAGCAGTAATAATATTACCTACTCCAGTCTTGATAGCGTTCCAAGCTTTGCTAGCAAGCTCTTTGACTTTCTCAATCATTTTGTCTTTCATTTCAGTGGCTTTAGCAATAATATTAGTAACAGCTTCACCTATCTTAGCTTTAATCTTATCCCACATTTCTTTCATCTTTGCCCACAGCTCAAGAGCTTTAGCTTTGATAACATCCCAGTTCTGCCATAAAAGAATACCAATAGCAATAAGAGCTATAACAGCAGCGACTACAAGACCAACAGGGTTAGCCATCATAGCCAAGTTAAGACCAATCTGAGCTGTCCTTACGGTTTGAATAACCGTCTTAAGTGTCCTAAAGATACTAATAGCTGTCTGTACAGTTGAGACAATAGCCATAGTAGCTTTAAAAGCTACAAAAGCAACTCCAAGAGCTACCACAGTAGTTTTCACTTCTTCAAGGTTATCTTTAACCCATTGACCAGCGTCTTTAATCTTATTGAGAGAATCCTCAACAGCTGGGGAGTTGTTAAGCCACTCAGAGAATGACTGAGCCATATCTAAGACAGCTGAACCCATTGGAGCTAGAGCTTCAACAACATCACCAACAAAGCCAGCAATATTTTTAATGGTGTTAATAACCTTTGGAGCGTTCTCCTTGGCATACTCAATAAAGTCTTGGAACCCTTTTGAGTTAGCTAAACTTTCTGCCCACTTACGGAAGCTCTCAGTCATTTTAACTAAGCCACCATTCATATCCTCACTTAGAGGAGCGAACGCTTTGAGAATCTCCATGAATCCTACAAACATATTTCCAGCACTCGTGAGAATAGCTTGTAAGTTAGCTCCAGCGGTAGTATTAAAATAGTCAAAGAAACTCTTCACTTGGTCAGTCTTGAAAGAGCCATTAAGCTTCTCCATAAACCCTCCAAGTACATTTCCTACTGACTCAATAGCTGGCTTTAGAGCGTTCATAGTATTTTGAACGAGCTTCATACCTTCTCCAAAAACCTTAAACACTGGCTTTTCAAACTCAGTAGTAAATCCACTCCACCAAGTTTTAAAGCTCTGTAAATCCTTATATGCTTTTTGACCTTCATCTGATAAGTTTTGGAATGTCTTATCAGTTGCTTCAAAAACGTCATTAAGTGCTCCAGTAGCAACAGCTCCAAAAGCGACAGCTCCAACTCCAGCTGAAGCGAATGAAGAAGCCAAAGCACCAACACCAGCCACCGCTGGAGCCATACCAGCAATGGAACCACTAACACCAGCTAAAGCACCAGCTATTTTAGTACCTTGTTTACCAAGGGAGTCTAACGACTTGCTTACTCTATCAATGTCTTTAGAAGCATTATCACGAGCATTAATAATAATATCTACTAAATTATTACTAGCCATTTTTTTAGTTCACCTCTTTTTATTTCAACTCAAATAGACTCACCCTTTACGAGTGAGCCTTGAGAGCTGTAAGCTTTTTAGTTAATTTCTTTTCTTGGTTCTCCACCGAGTAAAGTAGCAATGTCAATTTTCTCAACATTGTCTTTATTCTCTTTGGAATCCTTGAAACGCTTATTTAAACCAAGCGACTCAGCAAAGCGAAGCATTTTCATTTCAACGTCATTGTATTCTCTTGACTCCCTCAAGAAGTCTATTGAGTCAAGTCGTAAAGCTTTAATCTGGTTCATAATATATCTATCAAGTAAACCAAGGTTAATAGGGTCTACCTCGAAGTTATCACAAAACCAATTTACAATATAATTGTATAAGCCAACTTCTTCTTGAGTCAGCATACTCTTGAAATCTTTGGAGTAAACTCCATGAATTAAATTAGCTTTTGGCTCTAAATTTGCCATTTGCTTCAACCTCCCTTCTTCAGTAGTTGCTCCAGTGCTTTTGCCACCGTGAAACTGACAGCGACCATTAGTAGAACCATCATCTTTAATGAATGGCTCTCTCAAGCAAATCTTGCCAGTATTCTTCATAGCTCCACAAATAGTAGCTTCTTTCTTTAATCCCCTTTTAAGCTCCAGAAGCTTCTCCTCTTTTTGCTCTTCCTTAGCTAGTTCAGCGTCAAGAATAAGCTTTTGAGTCTCTTCTGGGAGCTTTGGGAATCTACCTCTTTTATTTGCCACCTTCCTTCACCTCTTTTTTATTTATCGTCTCCAAGGTCTGTACCGTGCTTCTTACAAAAGTCAGCGTAAAACTCCTCGAAGGTTTTACCTTCATGAAACTTCTCTTCTTTTGGCTCCTCAGTTACTTTCTTATCTTCAGCTTTGAGCCAGCTATTTTCTGGAAGGTTCTCAGCTTTCAAGCTTTCTCTAAAAGCTCTTTTCTTTTCATATCTTTCAAAAGCTCTATCATATATAGCGTCAAAACTATAATCTTTCTTCTCATTCTTTTTCATTTCTTTTCCACCTCATTAGTTTATTTTGGGTTATACTATTAGTAAGCCTTGAGCTTGAAACTCCTCTTGTAACTCGCAAAGTTTCTCAAAGGAGTACAGCTCAATAAAGCTTCTCTCGAAGCGTTCTAAATTTTCCATAGCGTGAGCAAGTAAGCGAGTTAATCCAGTCTCTTGGTACAGCTCACTAGCTTTCTCATACTCTACTAATAAGCTTTTATAGTTATTTCTAATATTGACCAATAAGCTCACCTCTTTATTTATTCCTTTTTTCTAGCTCCTTATGGAGTCTGTCTAGCTCTTCTTTAGAGTAGCCATTAGAAGAACCTCCACTAGTTTCTTTTTTAGCTGTCTCGTGAATAATCTCAAGCTCCTTCTTTGAGTACATTTCCTTCACCTCTCATTTTATTTTTAGCTTTGCTCTTGAGCCTTTTAATTTCCTCGTGAGCGTCACTTAATTTCTCTTCTAATCTTTCGTTGTCCTTAATAGCTATCCATAAGCCAAAACCTACAACGGTAACAACACCAAGTAAAACTGTCATCATTTGCAATCTCCCCTTTTTATTATTACCAAGCCATTTTCTCGGTTTTATTTAACTCATTGCTAATAATTTGAGTAATATCTTCAACAGTTACTTTTTTACGATGTCTACTTACTAGCTCTGGAGAAAGTACAACAGCTGTACGACAA
Source organism: Metabacillus bambusae (assembly GCF_017497975.1). Taxonomy (GTDB): domain Bacteria; phylum Bacillota; class Bacilli; order Bacillales; family Bacillaceae; genus Metabacillus; species Metabacillus bambusae. The sequence continues at coordinate 205,017 of NZ_JAGDEL010000004.1, forward strand.
GTTTTAATACCTACTAGAACACCTTTTTTCATCATGCTAGGAACCAACCTTTTAATATTTCTCAAGCTAATCCCAGTTTTCTCAGCTAACTCTTCTCTATCCCAGAGCTTTATTTTAGAAAGGTCTAGCTCATAAGGGTTATCTGAAAGAACGTAAGCTCTTGAGTTAAAGTAAGGAAGCATGAAGAATAATAAGCCAGCTTCTTGAACCGTTAAGACTTTGAGAGCGTCTCTTAATCTAGCAACAAAGACCTTTGTAAAAAAACCTTCTCCAGCTTGCTCTCCTCGTGTAGCTAACATAGTATTGACAGCGTATATATTCTTTCTCCCTTCCCTCTGAGTTAGAATATACCCATAAGCTTCAAGCTCGCTTAAAATCCTCTTGAGCGTGCTCTCAGACTTCTTAAAAAGCTTTGCTAGTTCTTTTACTCCAAGTCTTTTACCATTGTGAATAAGTAAACCAGAATCACCTAGCTCCATGTAAGCGAACATTGAAAGCATTATTCCAGCTTGCTCTAGTGTCAAAGTATTAAACACTTGTGAACACTCCTTATCGGAAACACTTGTAAAGTGCTTTTTGTTATCGTCTCTACTTTTAATCATTTTCACATAAGCTTTATCTGAGCTGACTCTCTCTGGAGTTTTAACGCTCCCTCCAGCTTCAACCCATTCCCTAACAGTTAAATCTAATTGCTCCTCTCTCATGTCTCAATCTCTCCCAGCTGTCTCACAGCTATTTTATTTACTAATCAGCTTTTTTCTTTTCATTTCTATCAGTGCCAGCTTTTGCTTAAATAAGAAATCGTGTATCTCAGCGTCTCTTTTTAGTTCTCTTATTTTAAATTCAAACTCAATTTCTCGAATACTTTTAACAGCTCCCTTCCTTTTCATTTTGGAAACACCACCATTTAATATTTTTTTAAATTAAATAAGAGGAGCAATTAAGCTCCTCAGTCTCACCTCAGTCATACTTATTGACCTATAAATTCATTTATTTTCTTAATAAGCTCCTCAAGTTCAGCGTCTACTCTTGAGGTAGCTTCATTTTTCTTGCTATCCCATAGCTCTGAGTAAGGAGCGTGCTCTGGGTTCTTAGGGTCAAAGTGGTTGCCACCAGTAACACCAGCGTCATTGTAAAGCTCTCTAGGTCTACCAGCTGAAGAATTACCAATACCTTGCTTTTGAAGTGCATAGTAAAGAGTGTCATTTCTAAACTTCTCTAGCTTTTTAGCTCGGTAAATTCTTTCAAAGCCTTCAACGTCACGCTCAGCCATTTCATTTAACTCTTGCTTTCTCTTTTCTGAGTTAAGCTTTGCTAACTCTTCTCCAACAGCTTGAAGCTTTTTATTTAATCCTTCTAGTTCCTTTTGGAACCCTTGAATAGCTGACTCATATTTATCAACCTTTTTCTTAATTGAAGCTGTACCCTCAACCATGTACTCAACTTTAGCCATATTTAAAGCGTTGCTTACTTGTGAAATCTTACCTTGAACCTCTTGAGCTTGAGCTTGTAAAGAATCACGCTCACCAGTTAATTTCTCCATATCAGTTGTCTTTTTGAATAAATTCATAATCAATCTCCTCCAGTAGTTTTATTTTTGGTTTTTATTTACTTCAACACTTATTAAGTTAGCTGGGTCTGTCTCTCCAAGAGCACTAGCTAATTTATTAAGCGTGTTAATCGTAATAGCTTTTGTTGAGCGAATCTTGCTCAAGTTTCCTTTATCAATTCCAGCAAGGTCAGCTAACTGAGTTAGCGTCATCCCTCGTCTTTCGAGAATCTTATCAATGTCAACGTAAAAGGTAACAGCCAATCACTCCACCTCCCAGTATTTTTTATTTTGAATAGCTATTTCTTCACTGTCTTTTAAGAAGTTAATATATTGAGTCAAGCTCATTTCATTTACTTGAGCTAGAAATCTTAGTGTCTTGTAAAGTTGCTCCTCGTTAATTAAGCCATTAGAACGCTCACTCTTAATAAACTCGAATAAGCTCATATCTCTTTTGGCTTGGTTGACTTTCTCGCTCACTAGAATAATATTTCCAGCTGTGCTACCAAGCCAGCCTTTAGAGAGTGCTTGAACGTGGTCACACTGTAAGTTAGCGACCTCACCAGAAATCATACAGCGACTTTCAGCGACTTCTTTAAGTCTCTTGTAGTCACCCTCTGAGAAAGTATCTGGTAAACCAAGAACCCTCGCTCTTTCATTTTGCTTGTAAGTGGTTCTCTTATCTTTGTTAGCTCTTATATAAGCTCTCTGAGCGTCTCTGTGACAACTCTCACAGTCAGCTCTTGTATATCCTTGAGTGTACTTTGGAAAGTCCTCAATCAGCTTAACGTGTTGGCACGTTCTACAAACCTTTTGAACGACCTCACCAACTTTATTTACTAAGCTAATTTGTCTAGTTCTTTTTGTCTCTTGAATTTGTAACATCATTTTGTATCTCCTCCATAAGTTGTAAATTTTCACAACCATTCTCCAATAAAAATAAGCTAGCTCGTCAGCTAACTCATAAAATAAAACTTATTGGAGAGTACATGATTGATTGAGTTACTTGGTGCTCCATTTAAGGAACATGATATAAAATAGAGTAGACTCAAGGAGTCGCTCGCTAGGGGTTAGGTCATTGCAACCCTCTTATAGAATCTACTCAACAGTGGTGCTCCAAAGGAGGGAGCATGATAAAAAGTGGGAAGGGTGAACTTCCCGAAAATAAAGGATTTAAACAAGCGATAAGTTAGAAATAGCATAGTCGGCTCCCTCAAGAGGAGTTACCTCAGAAGGAACATAATAAAAAGTGAAGCTTTTGTGAGAGAGCTTCAAACTCCCTATCTCGTTTGTGTTGAAACAAAGAGATAACTAAGAAAATAAAAGAAATGGAAGTAAAGCAATTGAGTTAGAGAAATTGAGAGAAAGAAAGAAAGAAGAGTAAAATACTTTTACTACCTCTTATTTACCCCTTCACTACTCTTAACACCAAAAGCGTTTATTTACTTCCATTTATTAGGAGAAATATAGGGTATATTTAAAAAGTAATTTTTACCAGTTGAATATTGACTAAACAGAGCACCTTTTGAGTAGCTGGCTCAAGAAGCTCACTTTTGCATTTTGTCCTTCAAACTTCCGATATTCTTTAAGGGAACGCTCAAAAGTTGTACGTGAAATGAGCGGTATTAGCTCATTTTGTCCGTGAGACGAGCGGTATTAAAACAGCCTTCACGCTTACTCTCTCTAAGGCTCAACCCACTTTTACTCTGGAAGTTATATCTTTATTCTTGACTATCTCACTCGACCTTTTGAGCTATACCTTTTAATTCCGTAAAATAGTCAGTGCCAAATATGACCTAGTTAGAGCTAGTTGAGTGCCAAATATGACCTAGTTAAAAAGTGGCTCTATCCCTTGCTACTCTAAGGCTCAACCCTATTTTATGCTGTTCTATCTTCTTATATCTTAGAGTAAGCTGGCTCCAAGGTTCTTTAAAAAGGTGAAGCTCGAAGAGCGTAAATATTTAGGGAGCTGTCTCAAGGAACCATTTTTATTTACTTACTTCTTTTTCTAAAAATAAATATGAGGTGTCCTCTTTAGTTGAAGCTAATAGGGGAGCTATATATAATTCTTTAAAATAAAAATAAGCTTCCTCAATAGGTAATACTAATAAGGGAGCTATGTATTATTTTTATTAAAATATATATGAGGTGCTCTAGTTAGTTTAATTTATTAGCTTTACTGAGCTAGCTCAAACTGTCTGTATTACTCTTAACACTAAGTGCGTTTATTTGTATTGACTTTTTAGTAAAAATGTGTGTTGATACCTTATGAGGTAGCATGAAAGGTAAGTGCTGGAAGGTAAAACTCTCTGAGGTGGCTCAATAGCTGGCTTTTAGTTTTACTCATTAGTGGATTATTGGTAATTAAATTAGTAGATTATTGGAAGAGTTGGCTCCTCAGTGGGAGCTAAAAAGTTTACTGGAAAAATATTTTATAAAAAAATTATGAGGTGCTTTAAAAAGTACCCCCTCCCTAGTGTAGCTGGGTGGTAGGGTCTTGAGGTAGAAGCTCTCCAGCGTACTAATGAGTGTACTAATGAGCTGGTAATAACTAACAAAAGTTTTTTCTAATTTTATAGTTTCTAAAAATGTCTAGTAGCGTAGCAAAAACACCCCCCTAGCCTTGTAATTTTTGAGCTATTTGACAGAATCTCCTCCGTGTGTTACGTTTGAGAGTTTCTCCCCTTATGAGTCAAACCCCCTGAGAAGCTCCTCAGAAGCCTTCTAAGCGTTTTTGTTATAAAGTAATACAAGACACCATGATATATATACAAGCACCTTAGAAGGGAAGCTATGAGGTCTCAGTTATATGTAAAGTCTTACGATGTAGCATACTCAAGGGTAAGCTCATTAGTGTACTCACCAGTGTAGCTCCTTAGCTGTACTCTCCAGCGTACTGACAGACACCTTATGAGGTAGCCACTATATAGCACCCTCCTCAGCGTACTTGACCACTTCCCTATAAAGAAAGTGCTCTCTAAAATCCCTCTATATCAAGCTTTGTAGGAAGCACCCTCAGAAAGCACCCTTTTATGCACTATTTATACATACCTTTTGCATGAATATTAGCTCCCTCAGAGGTACGCTTTTAAGCACTTATTAGTACATTAGTGAGACAGCCACTATATAGCGTACTTACCAGCGTTAATACCATGTTACTACTTTGGTCATACTACCCTAGAAGGGAGCTAAAGAAGCATGACAAGAGAGCAAGCTCTGGAGGTAATTGGAGAGCTGGTACTTAATCAAGTGTTAAAAGATAAAGAGTATAGTGAGGGAGAAATACTCTCTCTGGTTGATAAGTTTGTTAATGACCTATATGACACACTCTGAGAGAAACTCAGGAGCCACTAGAGGGATTATACTAGCTTGGTAGTACCTACATAGCCACATCATAGATAGCTTGTGAGAGAGCTACTGCGAGCCTTCTGCGAGGTTGCTTGTGAGTTGTACTAGAGAGCTTACTCTGGAACGTACTCAAAGGGAAACTAATGAGCTGGTAAGTGTTGTAAATAGTTCTGAGTGAGTATTACTGAAAAAGCACTGTATCGAGGGAAGGGTTTTAAATTATTAGCTACCTCATTAGTAAGCTCGTTAGTACACTCTGGAGTCAAGCTAGAGAGTACAACTCCCTCATACCCATCAAACAGTATGCTATACAAGCTATTACTACACCAGCTAGCTCACCAGCATACACTCACCAGACTGAAGCTATTTGTTTACCTTCTTTTTGCTATCTCAATATTATTTTCTTCCTTATATTTTTTATCTATACCTTGAGAGACTCATCTACTTAGACTCACCAACTAAGGAAGCTATTTTGCATTTATTATGGCTTCCTCTTGTCTCATTTTAAGACGATAACATAAGAGAGCTTCCCTCAAAAGGGTAAACAAAAAAAGGAACCAGCGTTAGCCAGCTCCTTAGTTTTCATTTTGCTTATAAGTAATAAATGGAGGTAGCTTATCTCCATCAAGTAAAGCTTCCAGTCTTTTAAATGTTATAGGTTGCTTCTCTGAGGAGACTGAAAGGAGAACCTCAATACTTTCAATTTTAACAATAATTCTATTCTTGCTTTTCCAGACTTGAATTGGAGAATGAAAGTTTATCATAATAAATCTCTTAAAGGATTTGCTTCATCTAGAGACTCTTTCAATTCATGTGCAAAGTATCCAATATATTTCCTCGTAACATCTATCTTAGAGTGTCTAGCTAAGAGCTGAGCTTCTCTGAGGTTCAATCCGTTTTTCAATACTCCTTTAATGAAGTAATTTCTAAGTGTATGAGGTGAAAAATACCCCTCAATTCCTACACTGGTTCTCAACCTCTTAAATACGTTTTGTACGGAATCTGGTTTCAATGTAGCTCCCTCTTTGGTAGTAAAGACTGATGGAGGTAGTTTACCTAGTTGACTCTGGAGCCACTCTTGGTAGTCTAGCATTTCCTCCTTGAGTTGGTCTGAGAGCGGTACTGATTGAGTCTTTCTACTCTTACTGGTTTTTATCATAATAAGAGAGCTTTCATAATCAATATCATTCCACTTCAAGGAGCAAAGCTCTGAGAGTCTCATACCAGTACCAGCTAAGAACACTATTAAAGTATAGTTACGTCTTGCACTGAAGGAGTGCTCTCTTCTGTGTTGCCTTCTAAGGTGTCTGAGTACGTCTTTCAAGTCCTTATCGACTAGAATCTTTGGAGAATCTTCCTCACGAACCATCTTAGCTCCTTTGGTAAATGGCTCCTCAAGGAGTTGCTCCTCAACCATCCAATTAGCAAATGCTCTCATAAGCTTGAGTTTGGTATTAACTGTCTTTGGCTTATTCTTCTTCTCTTCGATACAGTGAAAAAGAAACGCTTTGGAGTTACGACCATTTAATTGGTCTATCCTTTCAAGACCTTCTTGAGCAAGCCAAGGGTTCCAGACCTTAAAGAAGTTGACGTAAGCTTGAAGCGAATTAGCGGTAAGACCTTGGTATTTCCTCTCGGACATAAATTCTTTTTGAATCATAACAATGTTTACTGACATAACAAAAAACCTCCTCAAATGGTTTCACTGTGAAGTGTCCAATTAAGAAGGCTTCTGCTGGTCAAGTGTAGGACTCAACCTTTAATGGTCTGTAACGGACTCGAACCGCTGACCCCTTGCTTGTCGAGCAAATGCTCTACCAACTGAGCTAACAGACCATGCTAAGTAGTTTTACTGTGATATTTTTACTGAACCCGAACGACCCCGAACACTGTCAAGGTAGTGTTCTCCCACTGAACTATCGGATCAAAACATTATCAAACTACATGTTAAATTATATTCAAAAGATCAATAAAAGTCAATATAGCACTTAAAAAACGAATCTTCTAATTACGACTACAGAACCGTTTTATATCTACATAATTCTCACCATTCGACTTATTTCCCAGAAAATAAAAAAACCTGAATACCTCTTGTCGAGGATCAGGTTTTTCGACATTATGCTTGTGCAGACATTTTAGGTTTACTAGTATTGTTACGTTTCCACACATATTGTAAAGTGAGTAACACCACAAACATAATAATTCCTGTGATATCTGAAATGCTCTCAGGATAAATTAACAGCAAGCCAACAATGACAGCTATGATTCTTTCCAACCAGTGCATTCCTCTCATCCAGTATCCAATAACACCTGCGCCAATTGCGATCATTCCAACCATTGCTGTAAATACAACCCAAATGACTTCCGTCCATGTTGTATCAATCATGAGTAGTTCTGGTGAGAGAACAAAAATGTATGGGATGATAAATGCTGCAATCGCTAGTTTGGATGATTCAATTCCAGTACGTATCGGTTCTCCTCCGGATACACCTGCAGCTGCAAATGCCGCTAATGCAACTGGTGGTGTAATATCTGCAATTATCCCAAAATAGAAAACAAATAAATGGGCTGGTAAATCAGGAACACCTAGTAAAATCATTGCTGGTGCAGCGATTGTAGATGTTATAACATAGTTTGCAGTTGTTGGTGAGCCCATTCCAAGAATAAGTGCTGCCACCATTGTTAGCATGAGTGTAGGAATTAAATATCCCCCTGATAATTCGATTAGACCATTTGCTAGCTTTAGACCTAAACCTGTTTTCGTTACAATTCCGACAATGATTCCTGCTGCGGCTGTTGCTGCTGCAACAGCAAGTGCAGTACGTGCTCCATCAACTAATGCATAAATAATATCAATGAATTTCATACGTGCCGCTTTATTAATAAAACCAACAACGATTGAAATTAGGATTGAATACAGAGCAGCATGTGTCACCGTAATGTTCGACATAAGTAACAAAACAATTGCCAAGATTGGAATTAATAAATAAATCTTTCCAAACACTTCTTTTCGACTTGGCATTTCTTCTTTTGTTAAACCGCGTAATCCAAGTCGTTTTGCCTCAAAATGCGTCATAATCCAAATTCCTGCAAAATAAAGAATCGCTGGGATTGCTGCAGCTTTAGCTATGTCCCAATAGGTAATCCCGTTTCCAATAAATTCAACCATTAGAAATGCTGCAGCACCCATAATTGGCGGCATTAATTGTCCCCCAGTTGAGGCTGATGCTTCAACTGCTCCAGCAAATTCCTTCTTATAGCCTAATTTTTTCATCATCGGGATCGTAAACGCCCCCGATGTTACAACATTGGCTACGGAGCTCCCACTAATTGTTCCTTGAAGGGCACTAGAAAAAATAGCAACCTTTGCGGGCCCCCCAATACTTCTCCCTGCAATAGCGATTGAAAGATCGTTAAAGTATTGGCCAACTCCTGTTCGAATTAAGAAAGAACCAAATAATAAGAATAGGAAGATAAATGTTGATGAAACAGCTAATGGTGTCCCTAAAATTCCCTCTGTTGTAAAAAACATGGTCTGCACTAGTCTATCCAAGCTTAATCCTCGATGTGATAAGAATCCTGGCATATACTCCCCGAATATCCCATAAAGTACAAAGATAATCGCTATAATCATAATTGGTAGACCGACTGCACGTCTAGTAGCCTCTAATACTAGAAGAATTGCAATTAAGCCAACTGCAAAGTCCAAGGTGGTCAAACGACCAACACTCATGACGAGATCCTCAAAGAATAGTGGCCAATATGCACCTACACCAATACTTAAAACAGCTAGTATTCCATCATACCACGTAATCTGAAACTTTCCTTTTTGCTTTTTCTTTCTGTTTCCTGGAAATAATAAAAAGATTAAAGATAATGCAAAGCCTAAATGGACGGTACGTTGTATTTGTGCTGTAAATACTCCAAAAACTGCAGTATATAGCTGAAATAATGAAAAAGCAAGAAGGCCAAAAAAGGCGATATAACCCAATATTCCAGTTAGTTTCCTTGTCCCTGCTTCAGGATCATATTTTTCTATTAGCTCTTGCTGCTCTTCTTCTGTTAAATACTTCGTTTCCTCTTTATCAGCCATTAATATTCACTCCTTTCAATTGTTGCCATAACGTAATTTTTTTCTGCGCAATTCTGACCCATGTTCCAGGTTTAATATAATTAGATAATGAATATGTCTTATTCTGATAGATTAATCGATGATTTGCCCTTACTTGTCCAATTCTCAAATCAATAAATGGGAATGAACGATTCATATTTTTTATATAGTATGTACCATCAATTTCCTCAAATACCTCGTCACCTTCTGCATTAGAAGGCATTCCGACTGCAAAGTCCTCGTATGCAAGCTCTGTTTGGTTGATTTGCTTGTCGGATAAACGATACGATTCAAGGACATCTGAGAGATGAATGGAGTGTGTATACTTTATTTGAAAGGTTTTCACCTTTTCTAACGACAAATACGCAAGTAATTTCTCTTGATCCTCGTATGTAAAGGCAATTACTTGTTTATAGGGAAAGAAAAGAAGAAAAATGATGAAAAGTAGTAGAGGAAAACATAGTAGTACAACAATAGTCTTCCTTTTCTTCATTAATACCCCACCGATCAAGATAGAATTAAAATTGAAATCGATAGACCACAAAAAGCGATCTATCGATTCATTAATAAATTTTTATTGTGTAATTCCTTTTTCTTCAAAGTACTTTGCAGCACCAGGATGAAGCTCCATATCACCTAAACCTTGAAGTGCCGTTTCAGGGGTAATGAACTCACCTTTTGCATGAGTAATTTTGTCAGTGTTCTCATATAAAGCTTTTGTCATCTCATAAACTAGATCTTCTTTAAGATCATTTGTTACAACGAGCATTGCTTTTACTGCTACAGTATTAACGTCAGCCTCAATATTGTACGTTCCAGTAGCAACTGTATCCTTCGAATAATGTGGATATTGCTTAATTAGCGCATCGATTTTATCATCAGCAAGTGGAATAATCACAACATCATTTTGTGCGGATAACGCTTCGACTGCACCAGTTGGTGTTCCTGCAGTAACAAATGCTGCATCAATATTACCTGATTGGATTCCATCTGTAGACTCATCAAATGAAAGATTTTCTGCTTTAATATCTTCTGTAGTTAAACCATGAATTTCAAGAATTTGCATAGCATTTATATATGCTCCTGATCCAGGTGCACCAACAGAAACTGATTTTCCTTTTAGATCCTCAACAGATTTAATTCCACTTTTCTCTGTAGTTACAAGCTGTACCGTTTCTGGATATATAGAACCGATTGCTTGAATATTGTCAATTGGATCACCTTCGAACATCTCTTTTCCTTCTATTGCATAGGCTGCGATATCAGTTTGTGAAAAGGCAATCTCCGCCTCTCCTGCTCTTAATGTTTCCATGTTTTCAGCAGAAGCACCTGATGTTTGCGGTGTAATATTTGCGTCTGTGTTATCAGAGATAATTTTTCCAATTTGTCCACCAAGTGGATAATATGTACCACCCGTTCCCCCAGTTAGGAGACTTAAGTTTTGCTTTTCACCGCCGCTATTTCCACCTTCTTCACCAGCAACATCTTCATTACCAGCATTCCCACAGGCAGCAATGATCATCGTAAGTGTTAAAATCATTACAAATAAAAGGCTACTACGAATTTTTTTCATGAATTTTCCCCCTCTGTTATTTTGTGTAATATTATACACGTTTATATTAACATACAAAACAACGAAATTGTTAATTATGAAAATTCTGAAATCTACATATCCTGGAAAATCCTAAGTCATGCTGCTCCATTTCAATCGTTTATCTAACGATTTCCAAGTAATAGCTTACTTACTTATTTATTTATATATGTTTTAGAGTTTCAGTACATGCATAAAGTGGTAAGGGAATAACAAATTCCTAGTATGGGAGTAATCACTGCTAAGTAAAAATAAATTAACTAAATAGATTCTTAATAAAACTTTATAAAACATCAAAAAGAGCACCAATAAGAATATCTTATATGTTTTCAAAAGTTTTCAGTATTTTCAATAACAAAAGTCATTCTGTATAATTTAAGAAGAATAGTTAGGGGGGGAATTAGATGTTAGAAATTAGACAAATTAACCCAGAAGATACATATCTAATAAGACATAACGTTCTTCGTCCAAATCAATCAATCGAGGCTTGCAAATTTGAGAATGATCATCAAGAAGACTCATTTCACTTAGGAGCATTTTATAGAGATACGTTAATTAGTATCGCCTCTTTTCATAAAGAAAAGAATCCATGTTTTGATGAAGAACTCCAATATCGCCTTAGAGGAATGGCCACTCTTACTGAATATCGAAAACTAAAAGCAGGTAGTTCCCTCCTATTACATGGTGAAGCATTACTAAAGGAAAAGAATGTTCAACTATGGTGGTGTAATGCGCGAGTCTCGGTGAGTGATTATTACAAAAAGTTTGGTCTAACTGAATATGGTGAAGTGTTTGACATCGAACCAATCGGCCTTCACAAATTAATGTATAAAAAAATTTAGACTCGAAACAAAATGTTACGAGTCTTTTTCACTTCAACCAGTTTCATTATGCAAATCGATAGTAAATAAGTAAAAACGTACTTAACACAAACAAAAAATTAAGTGAGACAAAGATCATTTGATCAAGTCGAGTTTTATGGATTTTAATCGGCGGATGATAAAATGAGATCCCTTCGATAACAAAAATGAGTAGGACAATATGAATCATCGCATGACCTACAACCTCTGTATAACCAAAGATTGTTGTTGTAAGGATAAAAAGAATCGTTACAACGACAGCTAGTACTCTGTTTAATATTCCTACCACTAAAAGGTACCCCACGACAAATTCAATAAACGCAGAAAGAACAACAAAGATCCCAGGATCAAAGCCAAACGTCGGAACATTGTGGTGGTTAATAATTTCTGTCGTCATCATCGGATAGACCCACTTTTCTACTGCTACCCAACATAAGCTTAGTCCGGTTCCTAAATATAAAAATGGAAAGCCAACTGTTTCTAACTTCGTACGACCTACTAATAAAACACCAATGATAGCTAAGTAAAATCCGTAGTCTAACATATGAAACCACCCAGCTTGACTCCATACATTAATAAATAATCCTAACATAAACAGGGCAGCGATCTTTGTAGCGATATGATGTGGAATTATTAAAAAAATAATAATGATCCACATCACCACTGTTTGCCACGTTTCGTGAATCGTAAATTCAGGAGCAAACATCGTTCCATATGAGACTTGTAAAATAAATGAAACAGCGGTTCCATATTTCAATAAATGCCTAGAATACTTTCGAAAACTATCTAGCTTCTTGTCTAGCCTTAATGCTAGGGGAATATCCATTACTTTACTCATCACTTGAGATAACAAGGCCAATATTACAGCGCATAGCAATGAAATGGTAATGAAAAGCGGTGATAAAATCTCTTCTATTCTAACTTTTTCAGGTGCGACTGTAGCAAACCATTTAACATGAGCCTGAGTAAGCATCGGGGGTATTAGTCCTGCTAATAAGAGGAACAACCCAAATATCATTTTTTTCATATAAGAAACTCCCTTTTGATGGGTATATACTTAGTTTGTAACAATTTTCAATTTGTATGTATTTTGAAGCTTACCTTCTCTTTCGGCAAAAAAAAACCGACTCAGAGAGTCAGTCTTAACGAACACTTTCTTTCTTAACTAGTGGCAGCTTCTCTAATGCTTCAGCAAAATCTTTGATTAAGTCATCGACATTTTCTAAGCCTACACTTAGTCTAAGTAAACCATCTGAAATTCCTCGTTTTTCACGTTCCTCTGGAGGCATTGCTGCATGTGACATTTTTGCAGGATAGGATAGAATTGATTCAACCGCACCTAAACTTACTGCAAAAACCGGCAGCTTAACTTGTTGAACAAGTGTCTTCACCGCTTCACCATCAGCTAGTTTAAAAGAAAGGACTGCACCTGCTCCATCTGCTTGGTATTTTTGAGTCTCATGACCTGGATGGAAGCTTAGTCCTGGGTAATACACCTCTTCTACCTTAGGGTTTTCACTTAGAAACTGAGCAACTTTCATAGCAGATTCAGAGGATTGCTTCAAACGAACATGTAATGTTTTTAATCCTCTCAACACAAGCCATGCATCTTGAACACCTAGTACCGCTCCAAATGCATTTTGCAGTTTGTATAGGCGATCACCTAATTCAGGATCCTTCACAACAGCAAGTCCTGCAAGAACATCACTATGTCCTGCTAAAAACTTTGTTGCACTGTGTAACACAACATCAACACCTAATTCCAAAGGTCTTTGCAGCTCTGGTGTCAAAAATGTATTATCTAAAAACGTTAGACAGTTATTTGCCTTCGCAAGGTTCACAATTCCTCGAATATCTGTAACCTTCAACAATGGATTTGAAGGTGTTTCCATATAGATTACCTTTGTATTCGGACGAATCTCTGATGCTACTTGATGAAGATCTGTCATATCAACAAAAGTGTGCTCAATCCCGAATCTAGTTAGAACATCTGTTATGATTCGAAAGGTCCCACCATATACGTCCTCAGTCACAAGGACATGATCCCCTTGGGAAAGAAGGAGGAATGCTGTTGAAATAGCAGCCATTCCTGAAGAAAATGCCAAGCCTTTCGTTCCACCCTCTAATTCTGCGATTGCTTGCTCTAATGCTTCTCTTGTGGGGTTACCTGAACGCGCGTAATCATATTTCCCAAATTCATCTATATCAAATTGATGAAAAGTTGATGAATGATGAATCGGAACACTAACAGCTCCTGTACCTCTGTCTACCTTTGATTCATTATGCAAAAGCTTTGTTTGAAAAGACCAATCATGATTGCTCAATTGCTTCAGCCCCCTTCATTTGTTTAAAGCTCTGAGCTAAGTCTTCGATAATATCCTCAGCGTGTTCCACACCTACTGAGAAACGTAGCAGTCTATTACACACACCATTTGCCATTCTAACTTCCAAAGGAATGTCCATATGTGTTTGGGTTGCAGGATAGGTAATAAAGCTTTCAATTCCACCTAAGCTTTCCGCAAAGGTAATTGTCTTAAGACTTTTTAGAAATGGATTAACCAATGCTTCATCCTGCAAACGGAATGACAGCATTCCACCTTTTCCTGGATATAAAACATCGAGAACATCTGGATGCTCTTCTAAAAATTGTGAAACGGCTTGAGCGTTTTGCTCATGTTGTCTCATGCGAAGTGATAAGGTCTTCATTCCTCTCATTAAGAGCCAGGAATCAAACGGTGATAAAACCGCGCCGATCGCATTTTGATGTTGGAAAAACTCATCACTTAATTGCTCACCCTTTGTAACAACTAGGCCCGCAAGCACATCATTGTGTCCACCTAAATATTTTGTTGCACTATGGATTACAATGTCGGCTCCATCAAGGATTGGTGTTTGGATAACAGGTGTATAAAATGTGTTATCAACAATCACTAATAAATTATGTTTCTTAGCTAACGTCGCAAGCTCTTTAATATCAGCTTCCTGCATTAATGGATTTGTCGGTGTTTCGATAAATATCGCCTTTGTTTTTTCAGATATTAATTTTTCTGTTTCTGCTGGGTTTGTAAAATCATCATATTGAAAGGATAAACCGTACTTTTTCCATTCTCTTTCAAATAAACGATAGGTTCCACCATATAGGTCAGATGATACGATAAGTTCATCACCACTTTGGAATAATGCCATAATCGTTTGAATGGCAGCCATCCCTGAACTGAAGGCAAATCCACGATCACCGTGTTCTAAATCGGCAATGGCCTTTTCAACTAATAGTCTTGTAGGATTCCCTGTTCGAATATAATCAAATCCGGTTGATTCTCCGATTCCAGCATGTCGATAAGCTGTCGAAAAATAGACTGGCGGGTTTACAGTACCTGTAACATTTTCACTTCGATTTCCAATTTGCGCTAACTTCGTTTCAATTCGTTGACTCATGTCTGTCACCATCCTAAGTTAAAGTTATTATTCTTGATTATGTACATGAGAGGAAGCATCCTTAAAACTTTCTAAACAAATTAAAAAGCCTTCCCCGGTAAGAAGAAGACTGTGTATTTGAGTGCGCTTCTTCTTATCTCTCAAGCATAATGCTGGTGTGGCTTGCTGGATTTAGCACCTTGGCACTCGTAGAAGATCTTGGTGGAGCTTAAGATTAGTTGATTTGCGGGTTACTTAGGAAACTCAAAAATAAGTATTGTTCAGTTTTTTACAGCACGCAAGGTGCTTGCGGCTTGCTGTAACAAGCCTGCGCCAGATAATAAAAAACTTACTTAGTGTTTCGCTTAAGATTCGCAAATCAACGGTTACGAGATCTTCACTCGTTTTGAACCGGTTGCTGAGGCTTCATAGGGCCAGTCCCTCTGCCTCTCTTGATAAGAAATGTATGAAATTTTTATGGTTTACTTTTTTTACTACTTTACATGATTCGAGTGGAGATTGCAACACAATTATTGTAATAGTTTGATATCTTCGACAATTTTTTCAAATGGTACGTCTGTTACTCCATCATATTGTTCGAGTATTGTGTTGCCTTTCATAAGATAGATCGATGTACTGTGAACGAATTGATTTGAGCCTTCTAGCTTTGCTGCAGGTGCAAGGAAGCTAGTGTTTGAAAAGGATTCAATTTCTGCTTGTTCATAGCCAGTGAGAAAGTTCCAGTTTTTAAAATCTGCACCGAATTGTTCTGCGAATGCCTTTAATACTTCAGGTGTGTCATGTTCTGGATCGATGCTAAAGGAGACGAGCTCCACATCTACTTTTTCGTCTTGTAATTGCTCTTGAAGTGTTGCGATATGTGCGGTCATTGGTGAACAAACAGTATCACAATTTGTGAAAATAAACGTAGAAAGCCAGACTTTATCTTCATAATCTGACATTTTTACTGTTTCTTCAACTTGATTAACAGCTTTTAAAGGTTCAACTGTCCCATTTAAAGAAAAATGCTCCTCTAGGTTGATAGACTGTGAACAGCCTACCAACACTAGAACAGCAATGAAAGTGATAAAAACAAGTTTTTTCACGATTAACGCCTACTTTGTTAAGAATTGAGTATCAATTAAATCGCTAAATTCAGGTTTTTCTTTAAGAAATTTAAGCTCAAATGAAGAATTTGCAAATTCTTGAACAACTTCTGCATTTACTTCAGTTGTGTACGTTACACGCTCCCAAGCACTGTCAACGATTGCCGGATCAAGCTCTTGATCTGTAATATCTTTGATCGCTTTAATCGCAATATCACGTGCCTCTTCACGGTTTTCATTAATAAAGTTAACACCTTTTTCATGTGCTTTTACAATGGCTGCAACTAGTTCTTTGTCTTCTTTAATTAACTTTCCGCTTGTTACTAATACAGTATTAGGAAGTGTTGTTCCGTAAGAAATTTCATCAGTATCAACGATAACCTTCGCACCATCATTTACAAGCATAGATGCCCATGGTTCTGGAACTGCAGCAAGATCAACTTTACCTGATTCAAACATTGCTCCATATTGAGCTGGGTTACCTGTTACATGCTTTAATGTTCCACCAATACGTGCTGATGTGATGCCAAAGTCTTGAAGGAATGTCTCCATTTGAACATCATGTGTGCACCCTACACCAGGTGTAATAAATGTTTTACCTGTTAAATCATCAATTGATTGTATACCACTTTTTTCAGATGCAACGATGACTGTTCCGCCTGAGGATGCTCCTGCAAGAATCTTCACATCTGCCCCATTAGCATAGTTATTCATAACAGGACCAGGTCCAACTAAACCTGCATGGATATCACCTGTTTTTAACGCAGTCATAAATGCTGCTCCATCTGGAAACGTTTTATACGTTACTTTTACATCTTCCCCTAATGCTTCTTCAAAATACCCTTTTTCCTTGGCAATCATCGCAGGTACGTGATCAATGTTAGGAAAATAACCAATAACTACTTCCTTTTTACTATCGCTTCCACTACCATTTGAACCTGTATTAGCCGTCCCACATGCTGCCAATACACCTACTAATAAAACAGATATAAGTGCAAATAATAAACCCTTTTTCATGTTAAAGCCCCCATCTCTTTTTAATTAGTGTCTAGCTCCAGCGCCTAGCCCCTCAAGGCGCTTCCGCTTTTCTTAATTATCTAAACCCCATTTTTTCATGACGCTTTTTTCTACTCTTTGGAAAAATAGTAAATCGACAATAACTCCAATCACCATAATCATCATCATGATCGCGATAACTAAACTCATATCACCAAAATCTGAAGCGAATTTCAGCTTATAACCAAGTCCTGGTCCGGTACTTAATAATTCACCGGCCATCAATGCTCTCCAGGCAAATGCCCACGCTAATCTAGTTCCCGTTACTGCATAAGGAATTGAGGCTGGGAACATGACCTTCCAAAATAAGCTAAATCCTTTATAATCCATCGTTTGTGCCGCCTTTATATAAAGTGGTGGCACATTTTTCAAACCTGTTCTCATGTTGATTGTCATCACTAATGTTGCACCTAACACAATAATAAACGTTACCGCTGCTTCATTAAGGCCAAACCACATGATTGCCAATGGCAACCACACAATACTTGGTACTGACTGTAATGCAATGATAAGTGAGCCCAATGTTTCATCAGCTGTTTTTGATTTGGCTAAGAAAACCCCAAGTATAAGACCTAATGCTAATGCAATGGCTAAACCTATCGCTAATCGTCTAAAGCTCGCTACTAAATCGTAAACAAGTGTTAAATCAGCAAAGCCTGTGTAAAGTGATGTAAACACATCTGTTGGGGCAGGCAGCAGTGCAGGTGAAATTTCTAAAACAATAACTGCAACCTGCCAAACAACTAACAGAATTCCATAAAAAAGTATTCGTTTAACGACTGGTTGCATACTGCTGCTCCTTTTCTATTACTTTATCAATCTCAGACTTTAGCAAGCCTTTAATTCTGTCTTCATATTTCACGAGCTCCTCACGCGCTTGTTCACGTGGTCTTGGAAAGTCAAGCTCAATCACGTCTAGTATCCGTCCAGGCTGTGTTCCCATAACAACGATGCGATCAGATAATTTAAGTGCCTCGTGGATGCTATGTGTAACGAACAAAATTGTTTTCTTCGTTTCTAGAAATACTTCTTCTAACACCTCATGTAATCTTGAACGTGTTTGTTCATCTAATGCACCAAATGGCTCATCCATTAATAACAAGGCTGGGTCCATTGCAAGCGCACGAGCAATCGAAACCCTCTGCTGCATCCCACCTGATAACTCGTGTGGTGAATGCTTTGCATAAGGACTTAATTGCACAAGAGATAAATACTTATGTGCTCGTTCCTGTGCATCTTTTTTCGATAGCTCCTTGCGTAGTGGAAACATCACATTCTCTTCTACTGTCAGCCATGGAAATAATGCAGCTTGCTGGAAAACCATTCCTCGTTCCTTACCAGGTCCCTTTAATTGTTTTCCCTGTAAAATAAGTTCACCCGTAGTGTGCGGTGTTAACCCAGCAACAATTGAAAGCAAAGTGGATTTTCCACAACCCGAAGGTCCTAAAATCGAGACAAATTCGCCTTCCTTCACTTGTAAATCTATATCAGTTAAAACAGTTTCTGCTTTATTTTCACGGTTTTTAAATTGTTTTGTTACCTTTTCAATTGATAAAAACAATTCCCTCACCCACTTTTTTAATTCTCATCTTTTTTATCGGATTAATATGATTATTATATAAAGATCTGAGAAAATGTCAATGGATTGATCTGGATATTCCGTAATTTGGATCATCATGTTCTATCTCTTTCCATTATATATAAAAATGAATTTAGCGAATGAAAGTCAATAATCAAAAAAAGCGGAATCATTGTGACTATGAAAAGGAAACAATTGTGGCGATACGAAGAAAAAGAGACGCAAAAAGGAACTCCCGAGATAACATGTCCCTACAAATGCACTTAGAGTTTATATCGTCCTTACTATTGTGCATATTTTGGGATGGGGTTTCTATATCAATCATTGGAGGACTAGTAAATATATGAAGAGAATATATTATCCCTTGTGTTTCAACTCATTTAAAGAAACACTTATTTATTTGTTTTTCGATCATAAGCTATCTATGCATAAGATTTTGGCTTTTATTTGTTTCTACCCATAGTCATTAGTTGTGATTGCCAAGTAATCTAGGATAAAATAGAAAGGGTTACACATCTTTCTATTTTATCCGTGTATTCCAAGCTAACGTTACTGCCTCAGGAGGTTTAACATGAGCAAACAAACAGGTATGATTAAAGAACTTCTTTTTTATTCAACTGCGCTTCAGGAAGAATTAACATTACTTATTTATCTTCCAGAAAATTTTTCACCACTATATAAATACAGCTTGCTTATCGCACAGGATGGTCAGGATTATTTTCGGCTTGGACGTGTAGGGAGACAGGTAGAAGCTTTAATGAAAGATGATGAAATTGAAAATGTTATCGTTGTTGGAATCCCCTATAAGGATGTAAACGACCGCAGGGATAAATACCATCCAGATGGAGCAAAGTTTTCAGGCTACGTTCGATTTCTAGCCCATGAGCTTGTTCCATATCTTGATCAAGAATTCCCAACCTATCAAGTAGGCTATGGGCGAGCTCTTATCGGAGATTCACTAGGTGCAACAGTTTCATTACTTACTGGCTTAGCGTATCCAAACACATTTGGAAAGTTAATCCTGCAATCGCCATATGTGAATGAAGCAGTGTTACAGGCTGTGAAAGAATTTTCTTCACCTTCTCGTCCAACTATTTTTCATCAAATTGGGAAAAATGAAACAAACGTTAAAACAACTCATGGAGAAATTCTCGACTTTATTACACCGAATCGAGAGTTGAAAACGGCTATTGCTGAAAAAGGTTTTTCCTATACATATGAGGAATTTGATGGTGACCATACATGGAAGTACTGGCAGCCAGCTCTAACACCGATCTTACGGGAAATGTTTGAGTAAGAACTGCAATCATTTCGTACGTATGTTTCTTTTTAAAAATTTGATATACTATCCTTAAAAGAATCGATTAGGAGGGAATGACATGAACTACGGAATTGCCCTTTTTCCATCAAAAAAATTACAAGATTTAGTGAATTCTTATCGTAAGCGCTATGACACAAATTACGCATTAGTTCCACCACATTTAACACTTAAAACTGCTTTTGAAGCATCTGAAGAGGACTTGAAACAGATTACAAAGGAACTTCGTCAAATAGCTGATAAATCTGCACCTTTAACCATTTCGATTAAAAAGGTTAGTTCCTTTTCACCGGTTAATAATG
Organism: Metabacillus bambusae; assembly: GCF_017497975.1. Lineage (GTDB taxonomy): Bacteria > Bacillota > Bacilli > Bacillales > Bacillaceae > Metabacillus > Metabacillus bambusae. Next base: position 225,251 of record NZ_JAGDEL010000004.1, read on the forward strand.
TGATCTATTTAAAAGTCGAGCCAACTGAAGAATTACAAGAATTACATGAGAAGCTTCATACAGGATCACTACAAAGTCAACCAGAATATGCTTTTGTCCCACATATTACGATTGGACAAAATTTATCTGATGATGAACATTCAGACGTACTAGGTAGTCTAAAAATGTTAGAAATGAAGCATGAGGAAGTTGTTGATCGTTTCCATCTACTATATCAACTAGAAAATGGTTCTTGGACCGTATATGAAACATTCTTACTAGGAAAGGATTGCAATTAATTGAACGTTAAGCAAGTTACAACTAAAGACCAACTCGAGGATGCCTATTCAGTAAGACGCACAGTATTTGTTGATGAACAACAAGTGCCTGAAGAAGAAGAAATTGATCAATTTGAAGATGACGCTACACATATTGTCTTATATGATAATGAAGTGCCTGTCGGTGCCGCTCGTCTTCGTGTATTAGATGGGATTGGGAAACTTGAAAGAATTTGCGTTCTTTCATCCAGCAGAAAAAATGGTGCTGGCAAATTACTTGTTAATAAGCTAGAAGAAATTGCTATAGAACAAGGTGTCAGCAAACTTAAGTTAAATGCACAGACACACGCGATTCCGTTTTATGAACGATTAGGATATGAAACTGTTTCTGATGTTTTTATGGATGCTGGAATTCCCCACGTTACAATGATTAAACATGCTAATTGATTAGTTTTCACATACTAAAACGAGCTTGGATAACCAAGCTCGTTTTTCACATTAGCGTTCTTCTTTTCTTGCTAATTTTTCCCGATCCTTCATTCCCGGTGGCTCCTCAAGCCAATGATTTTTCATCATAATTTCAGCTCCAGTTTTTGCGAATTTACCTATTTCAACTGATAGACGTTCATAATTAACAATAAGGTCATATCTTTGACTTGCTGCAGCTGCTGTAGCGTAGTTTCCCATACCAGCAGCACTTAACTGAGCCATGTGAAACATCATTAGTTTCTCTGAAAAAGTTTGTGTCGTTGAATCTGTAATACTAATATTAGGCGAGCCAGGTGAAACAAGATTGCTTTCTGCTAAAGCTGATGTAAAGACCTGAACATGCTTATATGAAATATCTTTTCCTCTTAACATATACTCTTGAACATCTTTATTTTGTGATGTTTGCGCAAAGCTTAAACATAAGCCAATCCCAATCGAATTGGTTTGGATATTCAAAAACAGATGCGAAATTTCAATCGCATTTAGCGGCCTTTCCTTTGTAAATGGATTTATACCACCTAAATATTTTTTACTATCTATATATTCTATTTCAGTTGGTACATCGATATAAGGTGCTCTAACAAAAATCCCTTTCGAAAGGGCAATTTCTATTGTCTGATTATATAAGTTCGAAACGTCAGTAAGTCCTTTTGTAAACATTGCTCGAATATCATTTCTTACACTCATAGATACGAAGCCACTAAACGCAAGCATCCCTAATTTCGACATATGGTTCACATAGATAAGGCAAAATGAATCAGAAAATAGCTTTGGTGCATCCATATTTACATCTTCATTGGTAAAACCGTTTGGTATAGCAAAATTATCCTTTTGGAATATACTAGAAAGATTTTTTATATCCTCATTAAATATGTTGTAGGTAGTCTGAATCGCTTTTTTTATCTCTATATCCTCAATATTTTTCAACATATGCCCCACAACACATACACTCATACTTGCATTTAAATATGCAGTCCAGAGAGAAGCAATTTCTGGTGCCGTAAGTTGTGTATGACTCTCTGACATGTTTTTTCCTCCTAAGAAAAATAGATAGACATATTCTTTCCTATTATGATTCAAATTATTTAATTAAACTTCTAATAATTGATCATAAAAAAAGCTGTACTGGAAAAAACTATTCTTAGGTGTTAATGGTTACGGAGGTTATTACATGCATTATGCACAAATTGCCCTTGAGTTAGTTTTGGGGTTCATCGCTCTTTTTGTGATTACAAAAATATTAGGTAAAACACAAATTACCCAAATTACTACATTTGATTTCATCTCAGCATTAGTGTTAGGGGAACTTGTCGGTAATGCAATATTTGATGATGAGGTTGGAGTTGTCAGAATCATTTATGCGGTTGCCATCTGGGGACTGCTCATTTTCATTTTGGAAATGGTTACACAAAAGTGGAGTAGGACACGCGGCTTATTAGAAGGTAGACCTACGATTGTCATTCATAAAGGGAAAATTTTAAAAGAAAGTCTAAAAAAAAGCAAGCTAGATGTCAACCAGCTACAGCATCTAATTCGGTCCAAAGGTGTATTCTCAGTTCGCGAGCTAGAGTACGCTGTTCTTGAAACAGATGGAACGGTAAGTATATTAAAAAAAGCTCCTTATGAAACACCTTCAAAAAAAGATCTACAAGTGAATCTTGAACAAGTTAATATTCCAATCACCTTAATAAGTGATGGCAAGGTCATAAAAGACAACCTTATAGAAGCAGGTTTTAATATGACCTGGTTAGAACAACAGCTAAAACAACACAACATTCTTCGTGTTGAAGAAGTCATGTTTGCTGAATGGCTAGAAGGTACAGGTTTACACGTTCAATCTTTTTAAGTAAGGGCTGGGCTGACACTTTTTTCTGTGTCAGCCCTTACCTATACTTACTCAAAAATTAAGCATATCCGTCAATATACTTCCCTTTTCCTGTAAATGATTCGGAATTTTTATTCGTCTTCATTGATCTCATTTTATGATCTAAAATATCTGCAAATCTCTGTTTTTTCATATCCGATTGAACCGCGGTAGGTCGGAGTGTATGTGAATAATGATTTTGAACAGGGACATTTCGATTCGCATATTGTACATACGTATCCTGCTGAATTGGTAAAATATAACCCATTTTTCATCTCCCTTTCGTTATTCCTCAAATTTCCTCGCTTAAACCGAGTAACTTTACCTTTTTTATATGTATCCATTCTGTTAAGATAGATTTTGTCGCATATTTTTATAACTTTGATTTATTATTTCTTTATTTACATATACGTACGAAGATATTTTTTTATGGGAGGAGGATCACCATGAAAGTTGCAAAAATGAAAGATTTTGATCTATCTTTAGAAAATTTACCTCGAGAGGATTATCAGCGTATCTATGAAGCGAGCCTTAAAGACAACGTAAGTTGCAAAGCTTGTGGATTGCCAGTTAAATTATATCTTGGATTGAACAAGCCACCCTATTTCTACCACACGAACAAAGAGGATAACCAAAGGTGTACGGATATCGTTAGCAGCCCTCCTAGTCAATCGATTACAACACAACAACCTAACTTAGAAGACGAATATTCTGAACAAAACGGTTTTCGAATTCCTAAATCTAGGTCGATTGCAACACTCGAAAAGACCAATGTAACAGAATGGCGGCAGCCACAGATTCTAAAAGGGCGAACACCTTTCACACTCAAAAGCAAAACACCTTCATCACTACTCGGAATTCCTCTCGATGTTGAACAAAAAGAAGCAGTAACGACGGTAGAGGGGCCACTTCTAATCTTAGCTGGTGCAGGGAGTGGAAAAACGCGTGTCCTTACAACTAGAGCCCTATATATGATGGAAGAAAAAGCAATTGATCCGACCTCAATGATGCTAGTTACCTTTACAGCAAAAGCAGCACGAGAAATGCATGAACGCCTTATCAAGCACACGAGGCTAACAGCAAATCAACTAAACCAGCTAGTCATCGGAACCTTCCACAGTATCTTTTACAAAATGCTCCTACATGACAACAGAGAGAAGTGGAATGGACAGCATTTACTAAAATGGGATTGGCAAAAGGAAAGCTATCTAAAACAAGTATGCAGAGAAATGGGTATTGATGAAAAGGATTTTCCATTTGACCAAGCAATCCAACAAATAGGGTATTGGAAAAATACGATGAAGGCTCATACAGATATCCAGCCTGATGACGATTGGGAAGAAAAAGCATTATCTCTATACAAGTATTATGAAGAGCAGAAGCGTGAGCGTGGCCAATTCGATTTCGATGATATGTTAGTAAAATGCTATGAAATGTTGAGAGAAAATCCTAGAGTACTCGAAACCTATCAGAAGCGATTTCGTTATTTTCTAATCGATGAATTTCAGGATATCAATCCAGTTCAATATAAACTTATTAAGCTATTATCCAATCATACAAACAATATATGCGGTGTTGGCGATGATGATCAAACAATTTATAGCTTCAGAGGAAGCGAGCCAACCTTTATTCTGAATTTTAAAGAGGAATACCCTGATGCTACTATTATTACGCTCTCCTCAAATTATCGGTCAGATCATCATATTGTTTCCTCAGCAAATGAAGTGATTTCAAAAAACAAACTACGCTTAAGCAAAAAAATGCACGCTCAATTCCAGACAGATCAATTACCTGTTTGTTTTTTTCCATATGATGAGGAAGAAGAAGCAACCTTGATTGTCAATGATATTAAAGAAAAAATTAAAGCCGGTGCAAAGCCTAAAGAGTTTGTGATATTATACCGAACACATACTGGCGGACGAGCAGTCTTTGAACGATTTGTCCAATCGAGTATCCCATTCGTCATTGAAAAAGAGCAAAGTTCATTTTATGAACGAAAAATGGTTCGTGGTGTTCTTAGTTACTTACGACTTAGTGTCGATCCTGATGATCCATCGGCATTAACCGAACTAATTCGCGCTTTATTTTTAAAGCAATCTGTTCTAAATGATGTGAAGGCCTTATCCATTCTGCATGATTGCTCACTTGTTGATGCATTATTATATTTAAATGGGCTTCAAGCTTTTCAAATGGCAAAGCTCAAAAAAATTGTTCCAAAAATTAGCGCTTTGAAAAAAGATAAGCCTGTCATTGCACTACAAATCATCGAAAAAGAGCTTGGATTCAATGACTATCTAAAAAAACAAGGTAATGAAGGCAATGCGATGGACAAAGGTTCAGATGATCTTAACGATTTGAAAGTAGTCGCGAAGAAATTTTCTACCGTTACAGAATTTCTTCAACATGCTGATCATATGACCTTAACTCAAAAAGCATTAAAAGGACAAAAACAGGCAACTGAAGCTGGTGTTCAGCTTATGACGATTCATCGATCAAAAGGTCTTGAGTATAAATATGTTTATATTGTAGGAGCTGTAGATGGCTCTATTCCTCATGATTTTGCACTAGAGTCTGCTAGAAAAGGAAACTATGAATTTCTTGAGGAGGAACGACGCTTACTTTATGTAGCGATGACACGAGCAAAAGAACATTTATTAATCTCGACTCCTTCTAAAAGACGAGGAAGAAAAGCTGTGGCTTCAAGGTTTCTTAAGACCTTGTTTTAAGAATTGGCGTTAGCCTACAGAAAAGCGTAAGCGCCTTGAACAGACCCGACAGGCATAAGACGCTCAGGAATAGAAGAGTTCTTTGTCTTCAATTCCTGAGTGGCTTATGACCCCGAGAGTCTAGGCGCTGGAGCTAGACACCAAAACTAGTAAGAAAAGTTATCAATTCTGATATTATAAGAAATGCTTAGTAGACCTCACTCTACTAAGCATTTTTTATAAAGCAGCTCTTAAATAATAACTCGAGTTTTCTCCAGTTTCTCCTTCACTTTATACATCATCATTTCATCATGAATCCTCTTCATTTTATGATCCAAATACTGGGCCATTTCCGCTGCTTCTTTTAGCTCATCTATTAAATACTCTGGTACTGCTTTATCATATTTATAGTAAATTTTATGTTCCAGGCTTGCCCAAAAGTCCATTGCGATTGTGCGAATTTGGATTTCAACCTTTACGTTTTCAGTTCGATTTGTTAAAAAGACAGGAATTTCAACCAGTAAGTGAAGACTTTTATAGCCATTGGGCTTAGGTTCTTTAAGATAATCCTTCACTTTTAAAATAGAAATATCATCCTGACAAGAAACCATATCATAAATCTTATATATATCAGAAGCAAACGCACAGGTTATTCTTACACCAGCTATATCGTGAATATGTTTAGTCGCTTTTTCTATCGTCATTTTAAGACCTTTTCTCTGAAGCTTTCTTTTTATACTTGATGGATCCTTTATTCTAGATTTAATATGTTCAATTGGATTATGCTGATGTACAAATTGAAACTCCTCATTTAAGATCTTCAATTTCGTATTGATTTCATCTAAAGCAAATTTATAGATTAATAAGAGATTTCTCCATTCTTCTATTTCTGTACTGTCATGTCTCAACTTTACAATCACCTCTATTTTTGTTCACTTTAACTATAGCTTAGGTTAGTGAAATTTAGATGAAAATAAGTTGGACAGATATTATACTATTTAAATGAATTCAGAAAAAAACCAGCTAATCAAGTTGATTTAGCTGGTCAGCCTCAACCATTTAAATTTGAGGTTACTTTTTGTTAATCATTTTTGAAATTGTATTAAAATCTAACTTTTCATTACCATTTACAATGGAATTAACAATTTTATCTTCCATTTGCTTTGAAACTGGTTTGTTGGCAATTTGAGAAACTCGTTGGATCACATTTCGGACTGTTTTTTCATCTTTAAAGTTTGCACCTTGTAAAGAATTAGCCAAAGAAAAAACATCATTCATGTTTACTCCTGTTTTATTCTCAAGGTTTTTGAAAAATTTATTATCCATTTTCTAAGCCTCCTTAATTCATGATATATCCTATGACCTCATAGGCAAAATGTGATAACAATCTCTTGGAAAAAAGAAAGTACGAGCAGAGATTGCTCGTACTTCCAACACACTTAATTGGCTCTTACATTAGTTATAGAAAGATGCACCTACAATGATTAATAGGATGAACAATACAACGATTAACACAAAAGTGCTGCCGTAATAACCGCCACCACCATAACCATAGTTACCACCACCGTAACCGTAACCCATGTGCTAAGCACCTCCTCTTTGCTATCATCTCTACACTATATGATTAAAGGAGAGGTTTTGTTTGGACGAAAATATTGTTTTAATTTACGTTGTTTTTAGGATTGATTATTTTTTAATTTCATTATTTTTGTTTTTTATAATCCATTTTTCCATTTCAGATTCAGTTAAATCCATCCTTTGTTCAAATGCTTCAGCAAGCTCGTCAATTTGATTCAAGCCAACTTGTATTTTACGAAGTCTTTGATCTTCATTTCTTTGAATCCTATCATGCTGGCGATAATTTCTTTGCAATACCTCACTAAACACTATTTCAAGTAAACTCATTCTTTCCTCCCACTCTCTACCTTAGATTGTCGTCATCATAGTAATCTATATATAAATTCCCAGACGAATCAACCTGGCCTAAAAAAACATCTTCTACATTTGCACTTTTAAGTTTTAGCTTATTTCTTATCCAATCTATACTATATCCTGCGCTATATATTGTTTCATTTAGATAAGCTCCATCCATAATTACTGTTAGTGGTACATTATCAGAAGAACCATCTGGAAAGAGATCTCCCCATTTCACAACTTGCATTTCTTTTTTTAACAGGACACTTAATTCACCATTTGTTTCAAGAATAGCAAACTCGACATCTGAGACGTTAAAAACATCTTTTTTGCGAAGCTGTTCAAGCAATTCATCTGTACTATATTTTTCTTTCTTGAGATTTTCCTCCAGTATTTTTCCATCTTGGATAAATGTCGTTGCCTTGCCTTCAACAATGTCACGAAATTTTTTACTTTTTAATGAAATGATTGAAATAATAATTGGGAATAACGTCCAGATAAGAATCGAGACTACACCATTTATTACATGTAATTCAATATCCATTGATAGTGTTCCAGCAATATCACCAACTGTAATTCCTAAAATATATTCAAAAAAAGACAGCTTCGATAACTGCTTCTTCCCCAAAAGCTTTGTAATGAAAAAAAGCCCTAAAATTAGTAGGGTCGAACGAATGATAACCTCAATCCAACTCGGCATAAACCTTCTCCTTCTTACCAATTATGATACGCTTCATTAGTATGAATCCATTTCGGTTTTTTATGTAAAAATATGTATTTATTTCTTCTAAGAATAAATTATTTGGAATTTTAGGAAGAAAGGGTTACACAGTATAGGAATTATTTAATATCCTGGTAAACGATAAATAAGGACTGACCCATTAACGTCAGTCCCGCTCAGAAAAAAATTGATAAATCATAAACGAATTACTAGCTAAAAAATAAATGATTACGAACGTTTTTTATTCTTTCCGCAACCACAGCCGCTTTTTTTAACTTTTTTGGATTGAGAAGTTGTAGTCGTATAGATGGATTGATTTGAGTTACTTGGTCTTAGGGATGAATTCAAGTTAATTTTACTCATTCCTTTTCCCACCTTCCTGCGCAGTTTTTATAAGTAAGAAAAATGTGCGCTTATTCTGTGCCTCTGCACTATTATTTCCAGTAAAGCTGTAGCCTTATATCATATTTTATGTGAACAATAGTAATTGTTTCTAAGTGAATTGCCTAATCTATAAGTTTCATCACAAGGGTCTCAATCAAACCAGCAACACCTGCAATTGCTAAAATAACGAGCAGTGGTTCCGCTCCTTGGGGCCAAAAAATCCATATTCCATACAAAAATGCTGAACACCACACACCGGTACACCAATAGCAGCTCAATAGTTCACCAATCCATGCCCTCAATCCTGATCCTTTCATTTCGATAAAGACTTCAACAGCACCATCATCACCAATTTCTTCTATTTCCTTATGGAAAGGGCGACGAATAAATCCAGTTATCTTATCAAAGACAAGTAGTCTTGTTAATCGAAAGGATGCGAATGCAAAGATGATGAGTTGTAGCCAAGTTGCCATCTCATCTCCCCCCTCTAAACCATAATCCTTATACAGTATGGAAAAGATTCCTTAAATATGATTAGTACAGATCACCTTTAGCAAAATATTTTAACTAGATGTGTGTATGTCTTTATATTATGTTCGTCTTGGAGCATTTGCTGAAAAATGGGTGTACATCTGTATGTTTTACTCATTCAAAAGATAGTGAATCTGCATTATATACAAGTAAAGGGAAACACGGCTTTTATCTTCTTCACTTGATCCTTCGTGTCATTAAAGAATGAAATGTCAAATGCGTGTTTCTCTTCTAACCTCTTAATTAACGAAAGGAGTGAGTTTTTATGTCTACTAGATGGTCTGCTTTAGATGACTGCAAAAAAGAACATGCAACACAAGATGCTGTTCAAGTAACCGAAACACTTCAAGCTTCAGATGAGCTTATTGTTATTAAAGACTCTTGCAATATTGAAGTGAAAACAACTGATACTCAAGTAGCTGTTTCCTTACAAGCAGCAATTCAAGTTGCAATCGCATTAGTTATAAATTTAACAATCGCTGATAGTAATCAAGCTGAAAAAGTTACCCAACAACTATTGCAAAGCTCTGTTATTAAACAAGCAAACAAACAAAAACTTATTATCGAAAACTCTCGCGACGTTAAAGTAACAACTACTGACACAGATGTTGCAATCTCTCTTCAGGTTCTTATCCAAATCTTACTTGCACTATTAGTTCAAATTGATATTTTCTAATATTCATCCTTTATTTGAGAAAATCCGTTATTAGTTCAACTTGAGCGTCACATTGTATTCATCTAGACATGCATGGTAACGGATATTATTTATGGAATTGGGATTCGACCTAACATATTTACTTGCCCCTTTACCATTAATAAAGTGAGGTGAAAAGAAATGGCTAACGAAAAATTAAATCTACAAGAAATTTCATCCACAATGATGCAGCTATTTGTTCAAGACATTTTCAGTAAAAATAATATCTCAAACGAAAATAAAAAAACGCTATCTGATGAGCAAAAAGCGCAACTTAAGAAAGTAGTAGAAGACCTTCAAGCACAAGTAGACGAGTTTGTGAAAGGTTCTAAAGAAAAGAAAGAAGAAGATCCAGTTGAAAAAGTGGAAGCAACAAAAAATATGACATTACGTGAAATGTTAAAAAGTAGAAAAGACAAATAAACTAAAAATGGGTTTTAGTACCAAGATGTTTGTCTTATACAATAATAGATTTTAAGCATTTAATAGTAGTACATTGAAAGGAGGAAAAAAACTATGGAAGCAAGACCATATGAATGGGTAGCATTAGATCGTAATTCTTGTCATCCAACTGATTCTGAAAACGAGGTGGCTGGAAGAAATATCTTTAACAACGATGCAACAGTACAACAACAAGCAGCACAAGTGAGTGAAACAGAACAATTTTCTTCAGAAACAATTATTATTAAAGATTCTTGTGATGTAAACGTTCATTCAACTGACACACAAATAGCTGTTTCTTTACAAGTAGCACTACAAGTTGCCATTGCTCTTGTTATTAACTTAACAATCGCTGATAGCAACCAAGCAGAGCAAGTTACACAACAATTATTACAACAAGCTGATACGAAGCAAGTTAACAGACAAAAACTTGTCATTGAAAACTCACGCGATGTAAATGTTACAACTACTGATACTGATGTAGCGATCTCTCTACAAGTTCTTTTACAAATCCTTATCGCATTAGTAGTAAACATTGACATTTTCTAATGACTAGTGAAAGGCAGGGGATGCTCCCCTGCTTTTTTTTGAAGATTAAATAAGAGCCTTCACTTTGGCGTATTAAGCCAATTTTTTTATTTGATAGGAAGTATAAGTTTTTTGTACAAAGTATTTGTGTCTATCTCCAGACTCCCTCTGCTCTTTAGGTTTAGCAATTCCGTCAAGTAGATTGAGGAACAAGTTATTTAAAATTATAACGCTTGTCTTCTTTCTTTAGGTTCTTTTCCAAAGAATTAGTTTCTTTGTCATTACATACCATTCACCTAAATTCTTTTCTTAATGATTCATAAACAATAGACGATAACCCACACCAACTAGTCATTACACACATAGTCTGTTAAGGACTAAAGTCAAATAACTATTATTTAAGGAGATGACTTATCAATGGGTTGCAAAGATAAAAGAGATAAAGACAACAATTGTGTATGTGATGCTGTTGAACAAATTTTAGCGGAACAAGAAGCTGTTGAAGAAATTACTTGTCCGACTAGCTGCTTCAGTAACTTATTAAATCCTGTAGCAGGAACTAGAGATACTATTCCTTTCATCTTAACGAACAAAAAAGGTGATCTTTTCAAAGCGTTCGGTAATGTTGGTGGATTTACAGGTGACATGACTTGCTTCAAAACAATCTTCTTCCGTGTGGAAGCTGTAGAAGATTGCTGTGCAACATTGTCATTACTACGTCCGGTTGATATGGATGGTAACACAGAAAGCGTATGTGATCCTTGTGATGAAGGATTCTTCGGTCTAGAAAAAACAGACTTCTGTATCGAAGTAGACCTTGATTGCTTCTGCGCTATTCAATGCCTATCACCAGAATTAGTCGACCGCATCGCTGACAAAAAACATCACCATCACAAATAATCCAACGTGTAAAGACTGCTGACATACAGCAGTCTTTTTTTATATGGAAGAATTAAATTAATACCGTATCATAATCTAATTTCTGGCACTGTGTTAGTTACAAGATGAAAATAGGCGAATGACCTAACACCTTTTTTGACCCTGCTACTTATATTATTAGTAAGAATGTTAAGTGGGAGGGAAAAATGATGAGAAATAAAAACGCCTTTAATTGTGTATGTGATGCAGTTGAAAACATTTTAGATCAGCAAGAAGCCGTTAACGACAAATGCTCTACTAGCTGCTATAGCAACCTCCTTAATCCCGTGAAAAGTCTTGGAGATACAATTCCATTTATTTTATTCAATGAAAAAGGATCTCTATTTAAAGCCTTTGGCAACGTTGGTGGCGACTGCTTTGAAACTGCCTTTTTTAGAGTTGAAAACATAAAAAATTGCTGTGCAACACTGCGACTCTTACTTCCTCTAGATTGTCACGGTCACCTTGCACATGATGTATGTGATGTTAAGAAACTAGTAAAAACAAAAAACTGTGTTGAAGTTGATCTTACATGTTTTTGCGCAATACAATGCTTATCACCTAGACTTGTTAACTAGGAAACGAAAGGAGCGAATTGGTTTGCCTTTCACCTTAAATTCTCTCCTTAACAAAGAGGATAACCCAAAAGCAAGGGTCTCCCCCTGAGTCATCCTCTTTAAAATGTTTTAAGTAAATATTTAAAACCCTAATAAATTTATTGCTTTAATGTTTTCTAAAGGTAATTCAATAGGTTTGGCATGTGTTAGCGAACGAATTGTAACAATCGCATTTTCTTCAGAAATAATGACGCCGCGATATTTTTCCACTGATGTTTCAATTTGACAGAGAGTCCGTGGCATATTTTTAGGTAAATTTGTGAAAAACTCAATCTTCTCTACAACACTCATTTGTGTAATTGGTTTTCTTTGTTTTCGATACTGTTTTGCAGATTGCTCTTGTTCGACTGGATTTTCTTGAACCGAATCCACCTGAACAGTTGACTTTATCTCTTCAGGAATTTCTAAAATTTCATTTTCTTGAGGAATCGCCTCCTTTACTATAGATTTCACCTTAGCATCTACGCCATCAACCCTTGGCTTTGACTTTGGCTTTGCTTTCTTCACAACAAAGGATTGCATATTGACATTAATGTCTTGATTGTCTGGCTGGACAATATACATAAGAGGTTTCATTTGGTATTTTTGTTTTTGCTTATTGCTCATTTCTTTACCTCCAATTTTAAAGAATGTGCACACTCAATATGTTATGCTCAAAAAGTAGGTAATGTGCCTAATTCATTAATGATTATTGATAAAACCATTAATCCTAATTTCAATATCCCCACTCACATATTCAATACGAATAATGACATTTTTTGAGAGAAAAGTGGAATAAAATAACCTCTCAGCTAAAAACATTTAAAATTTACATTAAATTTACTCTCACTTAACAATTTCTTGTTATTGTCGTATTACGTAGAAATTTAAGAGGAAAAGCCGTTACTGCTTTTAAGAACTTCCCTACATTTTTTTCATCTATAAAAATAACAGACACATACATATTACTTTTTTATCGTAAGAAAAGGTATGATTCCTTACAAACCAAACTTCCAAAGAGCGACTTATGCTTAACTACTGTTACATGTCGAATATCAATATATGGATGGTTAGCTTAATAAATTTTGTTAGTTCTTTCCCATTTCCTACGTCATGACTAAATATACAATAACCTTCAGTAGTGATGGATCAAAGGAGAAAAATCATGAACAATGTACGTACAGACTTTATCAGTGAAAAGGTTTCTTTAAAGGATGAATTTATGGATATCCTTAGGAAGAAACAACTCAGCATTCATTTTCAGCCAATTGTTCATTTTCATAGCCATCAGACATATGGGTTTGAGGCATTATCAAGAGGACCACAAAATAGTTCTTTTTATAGTCCTTCACGTTTATTTCCGTATGCAGAAAAAGAGGGGTTATTATATTCACTGGAAAAAATCGCAAGAGAACGTGCATTTGAGGAAAGCAAAGGTATTTTAGAAGGGAAAAAACTATTTATTAACCTAAATTCACAAGTGATTTATGATCGCCAGTTTAATCCTGGTCATACTATTTCTTTACTACAACATTATGGAATCAACCCTAATAATGTTGTTTTTGAAATTACAGAAAGAAATGCTATACATGACTTTGCTGCATTCAGGAGTGTATTAAATCATTATCGGGAACAAGGCTTTCAAATTGCAATTGATGATGCTGGAGCTGGTTATTCTTCCTTACAATCAATATCTGAATTGATGCCAGACTATATTAAGGTTGATCGTTCGTTAATAAGTGGGATTGATCAAAATGAGGTAAAGTCTAATATTTTAGAAGCATTTGTTATGTTTGCCAAGAAAATGAATAGTGAAATTATTGCTGAAGGTATTGAAACAGAAGCTGAACTTCAACATGTTATTCATCTAGGGATTGATTATGGTCAAGGCTTTTTTATCGCTAAACCTAATAATCCGATTCCTTCTATTACAAATTCAGCTCAAAAATGTTTTGACTTGTTGGAACGTAAAAGTAGAAACAAGGCTGTAACTGTTGATATTTCTGATGAAATCATTCTTATACAAAACGGGATTGTAATTAAACGTCAGCCCGCAAAAGAGCTTATGGATGACAGTCAAATAAAACTTGCAAAGGTTGTTGAGGCATTTTCTTAAATGCTTGTAGGTAGCATTACAACCATCATAAATAATAGCGCTTTATCCAATACATTCCTCTACTTATGTAAAACAAAAACCTAATCCATAACGGACTAGGTTTTTGTTTTAGGCTCTTTTCTAAAAGATTGTTGCTTTTAAAACAAAAACTAATTCAGGTTGATTGGAGCGGATTGCGAGACTCATGCGGGAGCAGCGGGACAGGTGAGACTCATGCAGGCGTTTACGCCGAGGAGGTTCACCGCCCGCCCCGCGGAAAGCGAGCAACTCTCGCTGCAATCAACCACACCGCATTACTTGGTAAATAGCAACAAAGTTTGCGAAAACAGCCTTGTTTTACATTAAATTAGAATAGGTTCATTTATCCTAAAATATGATAGCCTGAATCAACATGTAGATTTTCGCCTGTCATACCTCTTGATAAATCACTAAATAAGAATAAAGCAGTATCGCCAACTTCTTCTGGCGTTGTTGTTCTACGTAATGGTGAACGTTCTTCAATTTCTTTTAGAATTGAATTGAAATCACTAATTCCTTTTGCTGAAAGTGTTCGAATTGGACCAGCAGAAATCGAGTTAACGCGAATTCCATCTTTACCAAGGTCACTAGCTAAATATCTTACACTTGCTTCTAAGGAGGCTTTTGCTACACCCATTACGTTGTAGTTAGGTAGAACACGCTCTCCACCAAGGTATGTTAATGTAACTATGCTACCGCCTTCAGTCATAAGACCTCTTGCTTCCTTCGCAACAGCTGTTAAAGAATATGAACTAATATTTTGCGCTAGTAAGAAACCATCGCGAGTAGTATTTAAATATTCGCCTTGCAGTTCCTCTTTGTGGGCAAATGCGATACAGTGTGCAACACCGTGGATCACACCTACTTCTTCTTTAATTGCAGTAAAGCATGTTTTTACTTCTTCATCATTTGTTACATCACAAGGTAAAACAATTGAATCATTACGCTCTAAAGATTCAGCTAAGTCACGTACCGATTTCTCTAAACGTTCCCCTGCATATGTAAAGATTAGTCTAGCACCAGCATTATGTAAAGAACGTGCAATCCCCCATGCGATGCTACGTTTATTCGCTACTCCCATAACCACAATATTGCGTCCATTAAGTGATAAACTCATGTACATCCTCCTAATATTAATACATGTTATTAGTACCTGGTTATAATTATAGCATTAATTTACTTGAAGTGCTAGAGATGAAAAGTAGTGGCACCTCTAATTAAATGAGACGGCGATTTTGCAATTTTGAAGTGGAATGTTGCAACTTTGAAGTAGAATGTTGCAAATTCAAAAGATAATCTTGCAACTATTGGGAGGATTTTTGCAACTTACTACAAAAATCTTGCAAACTTTTCGATTTACTATCCTCACCTATTTTCCGAAATGCAGCAGCAGCTTGCTCAGGTGATTTAGCTTGACTAATACCACTTATAATAGCAACTCCATTTGCACCAGCCTTGTATACATTCGTTGCATTCTCCAATGTAATCCCACCAATTCCTACAATCGGAAAATCACTTAATCCTGATGTTCTAATTTGTGTGATAAGTTCAGGTCCAACAACAGCATGTGCATCAGCTTTCGTTTTTGTTGAATACATCGGACCTACACCGATATAGTTAGCCCCATCCTTCACAGCTTGTTTCGCCTCTTCAACTGAATGTGTAGATATTCCTAACCACTTATCATGTCCGATTTGCTTTCTCGTAAGTAATGGATCACGGTCATCTTGCCCAATATGAACCCCGTCTGCCCCTAGCTCTATTGCAAGCTCAATATCATCATTCACTATAAAAGGAACTTTATACTGTTTACAGAGCTTTCTTAAGCTGTTTCCTAAATAAATACACTCATGGCCAACTAAACAGCCTACACCTTTTTCTCTAAACTGAAAAAGCGTGACCCCACCCTCTAATGCCTCATATAAGGTTTTCTCAGGATCAAGATCACGACAATTTGTTGAACCCATAACAAAGTATACCTTTAATGCATCTCCAATTTTCATGATCATTTACTCCTTTTACTCATAATAAAAGACTGACTCTATAGACGAATACTCTTTACACAAAACGTAAGTGTGTAAAAAATATAAGAGTCAGTCTTTTCACCTTTCTCCCTTTAACTTAACCGATGTAGCGATGGTATATCGTTTTGGCCTCGGCAATATCCTTTGTTCCATGGATAAGTGCACGTCCATCCTTAAAAAGGACAACTCGATGCTCTCCAAATGTAAACGACATTAAAAATGGGTTTTCTAAAAATGCATCTGCTATTGGTTTAATTCGTTTAGAAATATTCTCAAATGAGATCTGCTTTCCATTCGTTGGCCTAATCTGAACAGTATCTCTTCCACATAGTACTGCTGCTTTCGTTTCTTTCTCAGCTGTTAAATATGGGTATACTGGATTTGTCCCACAAGTAGGACATGCATCATTTTTTAAACGATCCATATTAATCGATGAATATTGATTTTTCCAAAGGTCAAATGACACGAGCTTACTACGAAGGTTTTCTTCATCTTCGACAAGCAGCTTTAACACCTCTGCTGTTTGATGTGACGTAACCATGCTAACAATAGGTGAAATGACACCAACTGTATCACAAGTCATACCATCAAAGGGGATATGCTTTAATAAACAATGAAGACACGGTGTTTTCTTAGGGATCACGGTAAAGGAAAGACCATAGCTCCCAACAACTCCACCGTAAATCCACGGTATGTTATGTTTTAATGAAACATCATTGATCAATAGCCTTGTTTCGAAATTATCGGTTGAATCAACGATGACATCGACCCCATCCAGCCACTCCTCAATGTTAGCGGAGGTAACATCTTCAACAAATGCTTGAACTTCAACCTCTGAATTGATTTCATGTAGATGGGTTTTCGTAGCAATCGCCTTCGGAATACGATTGCTTGCATCTTTTTCAACGTATAGCTGTTGTCTTTGTAAATTGCTCCACTCCACATAATCACGGTCAATAATTGTTAATTTTCCGATCCCAGCTCGTGCAATCATCTCAGCATTGGCCGTGCCTAGCGCACCTGCACCCACAATTAGCACATGCTTATTCTTGATCTTTTCTTGACCGCTCTCTCCAATTGGAGCAAATAATTGTTGTCTTGAGTAGCGTTCCATTAAGTTGTCATCATTCCTTCTGTTGGACTGCTAGCTGTTGCATATTCTTTTTTAGGAATTCTACCAGCTTCAAATCCAAGTCTGCCGGCTTCAATTGCAAGCTTCATTGCGACCGCCATTTTTATTGGATCCTGTGCAGCAGAAACAGCTGTATTTAATAAAACTCCATCTGCACCAAGCTCCATAGCTAATGATGCATCAGAAGGTGACCCAATACCAGCATCCACGATAACAGGGACTTTTGATTGTTCAATAATAAATTGAAGATTCAACGGATTAAGTATTCCTTGACCAGATCCGATTGGTGAAGCACCAGGCATAATCGCGTGTACACCTAATTCTTCTAATCTTCTTGCCAACACAACATCATCTGATGTGTAAGGTAACACGATAAACCCTTCTTCTAATAACATTTCACTTGCTTTTAAGGTTTCTACTGGATCAGGAAGTAATGAACGCCAGCAGCCAATTACCTCTACTTTTATCATGTCACATAATCCTGATGCTTTTGCAAGTCTAGCAATTCTTACTGCCTCTTCAGCTGTTTTAGCCCCGGCAGTATTAGGTAATAGAGTATACTTTGAAACATCAAGCTGCTCTAAAAAGTTTGGTTGTGATTCTTCAAAAATATTCATTCGACGAACAGCAAATGTTAAGATTTCAGACTCAGATTGTGCCACCGCTTCCTTTTGAACCTCAAATGATGGATATTTACCAGTACCTAATAATAATCTTGATTGGAATGTTTTATCAGCAATTTTTAACATGTTATCATCCTCCTCCTACAAAATGAACAAGTTCAACTTCATCACCGTTCTGTATATCAGTTGATTTATATTGGTCTTTTAAAATGATTTCTCGATTATGCTCGACAATGACAAGTCGATCCTCTAGCTTATAAAAAGCTAATAGCTGTTGAATCGTCTGAATGTCACCGCTTAATTCTACGATTTCACCATTCAATTTAATGCTCATCTTTTCACCTCATTGTTTGCACTTGAAGTCTATTAATTGAAAATGCTTTCACATAGTCTTCATTTTGTTTCCTATTTAAAATAAGATCTCTAATCATCAACCCTGTTTGCGGTGCTAATAAGATACCATTTCGATAATGGCCGGTTGCAAAATAAATATTTTCACCTTCAGGATGCTGACCAATGTAAGGTTTTCCATCAACTGTTTGTGGCCTTAAGCCTGCCCATGTATCAATAAGCTGTGCTGAAGAAATGCTAGGTATAATTGGTGTTACTTTTTCAATGAGAGATTGGATTCCACCAATTGTTGGCACTGTACTCCAATCATCCTCAACCATCGTCGCACCAATGACAAATCTCCCATCACCTTTTGGTACGATATAGCAATGATCATAAAAAATTGTTTTTTCCAAGTCAATATCATTGCTTTTAATAGCCAGACATTCCCCTTTTACAGGATTTATTCCTGCATATAAACCTAATTTCTTAAAGAAATGTCCACTCCAAACTCCATTTGCGATGACAACGTTTTTACAAACAAAATCAGTGAGCGGAGTAGATAGAGTGTATTCCTGAGCTGCTGTTTTCTTTATTTCATGTACTGGTGTATTCTCTAAAATCGTTGCTCCTAGTAAGCTAGCAGACTTTGAAAATGCTGCACAAACATGGTATGGTGATACATGCCCGTCCTCTGGTATGTAAAGTGCACCTTTAATAGTTGCTGATAGAGTAGTTTCTCGCTCTAGTACTACCTCTTTTGAGTGCCATTCCACTGATTCATGATGCTTCACAACATCCTTTAAAGCAGCAGCTTCAGTATCTGTCATAGCTAGCTTATACATTCCTTTATCTACTAGCTGTATATCAACCTGTGAAATTTGCGAAAGTTCGTCACGTAGTACATGGTAGTGTCGTTGACTCTCTTTTGCAAATTGAAAGAATGCATCATTGTTTTCTAGCTCTGAATTTGCACCAAGCATACCAGCTGCAGCACTTGTCGCACCATTCCCTATCTTATTACTTTCTAAAACAAGGACAGATACGCCTTCTTTTGCTAATTGATAGGCGATCGATTGACCAATGATACCACCACCAATGATTCCTACCTCAAATTGTGTTTTCATGGTTTCCCACCTCTACTAAACTCAATCTTAATTCCTGTAAAGCATTCTGAGGATTGTCGCTTGCTATTACATAGGACATAACCGCAATGCCACTCAAATTCACCCCTGATAGCATTGGTATGGTATTAGGAATAATTCCACCAATCGCGATGACAGGAATTCGTACACTTTGACATATTTCAGCTACTTGTTGTACCCCTCGAGGAGCTAAGTTTGGTTTCGAATTTGTTGGAAAAATATGCCCAAATAAAAGATAATCCGCACCTGCTTTTTCACATTCAATTGCTTCTTGCAAAGAATGCACAGATCGACCGATCTTTAATGAAGGATCCATGCGCCTAACCTTTTCGATAGGAAAGCTATGTCCTGGTAAGTGAACATTAGGAATTTCGTGCAATAGTGCGACATCAAGTCGATCATTAATAACTAGCTTACTTTTCGGTACTCCGTTGTTTAGTAAGAGCGAGACAATCTCCATTATTTCCGATACTGATTTCGTTCTTTCACGTATATGGATATAATCTACTTCATCGTGAATCATTAACATTCGTTTTGTTAATTCACTAACTGTCTGTTTCCCGTCAGATATGACATGAATCTCCAACTTTTTCACCTTAATTCATTTTTCTTATGGAATTCCTTTAAATATAAAGGCTGTTTTCGCAAACTTTGATGCTATTTACCCAGTAGTGCGGTAAGGTTGATTGCAGCGAGAGATGCTCGCTTTCCGCGGGGCGGGCGGTGAGCCTCCTCGGCGTAAACGCCTGTGGGGTCTCACCTGTCCCGCTACTCCCGCAGGAGTCTCGCACTTCCGCTCTAATCAACCTCTTAAACAGTTTTAGTTTTAAAAGCAACGATCTCTTAGAAAAGAGCCAATATAAAAAAACCACTTTCCGGGTAAGAAAGTGGTTTACATACATAGTTGTTATATGCCGTAATCCACTTCCCTACGCTGGTACAAACCAGATCAGGTTATAAGGGTTTAAAAGAAACACTTTAATCTCAGCCCCTTTATTGGGGATCCCCTAGCGGTCTTATTATTGACTTATATCTATCATACCAAATGTTTTTTAACTTTCAAGGGAAACTTCTTAAACATTCAGATATTACAAATGAAATCAGATAAGCTCAAGCTCTCGTTTTAATTCCTTCACATACTCTCTTGAGCCTGTAACGATTAGGCGATCGCCAAGCTTTAAATCAGTATCACCGTGAGGAACAATTGAATCCTTCCCTCTAAAGATTCGAACGAAAATAATATCTCCTGTGAACGGGAAATTACGTAACAAGATATTGTCATATTTCGCATTGTTTAAGTTTATTTGATAAAGCATTGTTTCTTGGTTTGTAATAATCCGCATCACACTTGGTGCTTCGATAAGCGCTCGCAGCATTGTTTTTGTAGATAGCAATGTAGAAAAAACATCAATTCCATGTTCCTTCATTTTTCCATCTAATTCAGGTGAAGCTACACTTGCAATGATTCGATTCACTTGTTCATCCTTTGCAAATAGAGCTATTTCAGCATTTCTTTCTTCATCACCTGTTGCAACGACAATCAGATCAACCTCAAACGCATTTTGTTCCTTTAAAGTCTCAACCTGAAAATCTTTTAATTCTTTTATTTCAAACAATGATTCAGATATTTGTTTATCAAGTTTATCCTGCTGTATATGATAAATCGTTGTTTCATATAGATCTGGATTTAGCTCTCTTGTTACAGGTAATGACATTTGATTTGCACCGATAAAGGCAATTTTAATTTTAGGATTTTCATTTTTATTTACAGGAAATAACTTTTTAAAGAATATCGGTGTAACAATACTCGTGATAACAGCAACTAATATGAGCGCACCTGACATCTCAGAAGTGATAATTTCCATTCTTTCCCCAATCGTTGCTGCAGCGATCACTAATGAAAGTGTTGAGGTTAATAGAAAACCTGATGCAAGAGTTGTTTTCATATCATACCAGCGTTTTAAGTAAAGCACTGGAACAATCTTCGAAATTAGCAGGGCAATAATAAGTAAAGGAATTAATAAAAAGATCTTCGGATCCTTAAATAATGCCCAGATGTCTAAATCCACTCCAACCATTACAAAGAATATTGGAATTAAAAATCCATAACCAAAGGAGTCAAGCTTTTGAACCATTTCCTTATTAGGTGATAAAAGTGAAACTAATACACCTGCTAAGAAAGCTCCTAGGATATTTTCAGCACCAATTGTTTCAGAGATAGCTACTAACACAATAATAAGTGTGAATACAGCTCTCGTGCCAATCTGAATCGTTCCTTTTGACATCGTCTCAATAAATGAACGATTCTTGAAGGATTTCCCTAAGAAATAAAGTAATACACCCGCTCCAAACAGAATTAACAATAACCATGTGTTACTGTCTCCTCCACCATAAACTGAAGCAAAGACAGCGAGTAAAACCATCGTCACTAAATCGGCAATAACGGCTACTAGAAGGATAATTTGCCCGATATTTGATTTCATAATTTGGGCATCCTTTAAGGTAGGTACAACAACTCCTAGTGAAATCGTCGAAATAATCAGCGTCATTAAGAAGGCATTATCCATTAGGCCGATCAAGACAAAGAAATAGGAAAGCAGTAATGATAAAACAAAAATTCCAGCAAAAATAATAGTCGATACTAAAAATGTATTCGGAGCATTTTTTCCTGAAGGAAGCTTTTCCTTCTTCTTACCTCCAGCGAATGCTGAGAAATCAATTTCAAGACCACTTAAAAACATTAAGAATATAAAACCAAGCATTGAAAGTGTCTCGAGCCACATATCTTGTGAGACCGCATTAAATCCACTTTTACCAATAATTAATCCGACAATGATTTCAGCAACAACAACTGGCATAAAATTCATTTTTAAGCGGTGTAACAAAATAGGCGTCAGAAATGCCGCAAGGATAACTATGACTAATGAAGTTACGGATGCACCATGCATAATATCCCTCCCTTATATATTTGATATCATTCATCATAAGTGTTTCTTTATTAAAACTAAGTAAAAGCTTCATGTAAAATGTTGATAAGCTGTGAGTGGTGAGAATAGTAGCACTCATTAAGAATTATTTTAGGTTAACATGATCTATTACCTACTAAATTAAATACTTCATAAACAAAGTAGCCATGCCAAAGTAAATTAAAATACTTAGGATATCATTAATTGTTGTAATGAAAGGGCCTGACGCCACTGCAGGATCTACCTTTAATCTGTGCATGATGAGCGGGATAAAGGCCCCTGCAATCGTCGCAACTGTTAAAGTAGCTAAAATAGAAATCCCAACTAAAATTCCTAAAAAGATATCTCCTTGCCAAACAAAAACAACGAGTGTAACAACAATTCCACATATAGTTCCTGTTATCAGGCCTGTTCCAGCTTCTCTTAAAATCATTCTAAATGTACTTTGCTCTTCAGCATCTCCAACCGCTATTCTTCTAACTGCAACAGCTAGAGCTTGTGTACCAGTATTTCCTGCCATACCTGCAATTAATGGAATAAAAATAGCTAAAATGGCTACCTTGTCTAAGGTCTCTTCAAATCTTCCAATAAGACTAGCTGTAAACATCCCTAAAAACAGAAGGATAATTAGCCAAGGAAGTCTTTTTTTTGCTGCTGTAAAGGGTCCACGATCATTTGAATCAACATCTGAAATAGCGGCAAGTTTTGAGTAATCATCACTGGCTTCTTCATCGATTACATCAACGATATCATCTACTGTAATGATTCCAAGTAAGTGACCTCTAAAGTCTATTACAGGAAGTGCTAAGAAGTTATAGTCCTTCATTTTTCGGGCTACCTCTTCTTGGTCTTCTGCAACACTAACGGTATAAACACGTTCATTCATTACTTCAGAAATCATTGTATCTGGTTCATTAATGATTAAATCTCTAAGAGAAATGACCCCAGCTAGTTTTTTATCTTCATCAATGACATAAATGTAATAAATGGTCTCTGCATTAGGTGCTTCATTTTTCAAAATCTGCATGGCAGAGTGTAATGTCTGATTTGCATGAATGGAAATATACTCCGTCGTCATAATACTTCCTGCAGTATATTCCTCATAATGGAGAAGCTCGCGGATTTCTTCAGCAGCTTCATCATCCATAATCGTTAAATAGCTTGCCACTTGATCCTTGTCTAGCTCATTTAATACGTCTACAGCATCATCAGCATACATTTCCCCAAGCATATGTGCTGCAAATGTAGGATCCATCTCAGACAAATACATTTCATACTGGTCATCATCATCTTTTATATTTTCAAAAACAGCCGCCATTTCCTCTGGAGACAGATATTTATAAACAGTAATTCGGTCTTCCTCTTCTAACTTCACAAATAGCTTTGCTTGATCATATGGATGCTGCTCTAAAAAAATCTCACGGAATTCATCCATATTCTGACTAGATAACGCAGCTAGTAAGGATTCTTCTTCCAATTCTACTTTTTCTCTTTCATCTGACATTTTAGGCCCTCCTCTCCATTTGTCTCTCCCTTTTAGACCATTTCACAAATTATTGAGGCTTGAGTCATATTACTTCCATATAATATGGGATTAATAAAATGAATAAGTAGTGTAAGATAGAGATATATCTTTTATTCGACACTTTCTTCTTCCATTCTACATATTGCGCTTCATCTAATAAATACTATAATATTCTATATGAAATAAGTGGCGCAATACAATGAACAACGAAACATTCATAAAAAATTTACATTTTCATATTCTGTGACAAAGGATTCTTTGCAAATCGTTCACAATCGATTAAGATGGTTAATGATACAATGACTATGTAGATATTTTCAAGTTTAAAGATTAGAAAGGGATCAACTATGACAACTGAAAAATCCCCTCAACAGCAAATAGATTTTACGTTAATTTTTATTATGTTTTTATTAGCAATTATTAGTACAATCGCTATTAACAGTGCAGAAGAAACACTACCTTCAGTACTTCAAGGTATTAATTTTTCACTGAAACAACTTCAATGGTATGTGATAGGTACAGTAGCTGTTGTCGTAACAATGCTTATAGATTATGATCGCTTTAAACAGCTTTCATGGTATTTATACGGATTTGGCATGCTGCTACTACTCGGCTTAGAAGTTTTGCCTTCAGGAATTGTTCAAACAATTAAAGGGGCTACAAGCTGGTATAAGCTTGGGCCATTAGGAAACTTCCAGCCTTCAGAATTAATGAAAATTTTTATGATCATCGTACTGAGTAAGATTATTGCTGATCACCGAGAAAAATACCCTAGAAATACACTAACAGATGATTTTCTTTTAATAGGAAAGCTTGCAGCTACTGCAGCACCACCTGTTCTTCTGCTAGTTAGACAACCAGATATGGGTATGACAATGGTATTCTGTGCAATTATTGCTTCACTTGTATTAGTATCTGGAATTAAATGGAGAATTATTTTAACCGCAGTTTTTTCTGCACTCATTGCAATTGGAACAGTCTTGATTATCTTTTTTAAGTTTCCTGACTTTTTCCACAAGTATATTTTACAAGAATATCAACTCGACAGATTTTACGGCTGGTTAAACCCATACGAATATTCTGGTGAACAAGGCTTCCAGCTCGTAAAATCCTTACTTGCAATAGGTTCAGGGGAGCTTAGAGGGAAAGGTTATCAAAACCTAGAAGTCTACTTACCTGAAGCCCATACAGACTTTATTTTTGCTATCATTTCTGAACAATTTGGTTTTATCGGAGGAAGTATTGTCGTCTCACTCTTCTTCTTATTAATTTATAGAATGATTCATATCTCACTAGAAAGCAATGATCCATTTGGTAGCTATCTATGTACAGGAATCATCGGCATGATCACATTCCAAGTATTCCAAAACGTCGGAATGACAATCGGCCTTCTACCAATCACAGGCCTCCCATTACCATTCGTAAGCTACGGAGGAAGCTCACTCGCAACCTACATGGTCGCAATCGGCATTGTCCTAAACGTAAGATCCCGCACACGAAAATACATGTTTGATTGAAAAGATGGTACCCTAATTAGTGGGTACTATTTTTATTTTGGGGAGATGGGGAGATGGGGAGATGGGGAGATGGGGACAGTCCCCATTTTGACAACTTACATATCAACGATCAAAAGTAACGATCCATTGGGGACTGTCCTTCAATTGTTGAAACCTTTGTATGTCTTGAAAATTACTCATTTATACTGGGTCTTTATACCATTTGGGACTTCATTGGGGACTGTCCCCCAATGAACAAATGAAGTCCCCCAAAATGTCAGAGGTGATAAAATGCAAATTGATGTTATTGGAGATATCCATGGTTGTTTTAATGAATTTGAGGCTTTAACGAAAAAGCTTGGTTACGATTGGGCTTCAGGAATTCCTGTACATCCTGACAGTCGTAAGCTTTCATTTGTTGGGGATTTAACTGATCGTGGTCCAGCTTCTTTAAGAGTAATTGATGTAGTTTATCGATTGGTCAAAGAGCAACATGCCTTTTATTCACCTGGAAACCACTGCAATAAGCTATATAGGTTTTTTCTTGGTAATAAAGTTCAAATCACACATGGTCTTGAAACGACTGCTGCTGAATATGAGGCCCTTTCTCATAGCCAGCAAAAAGAGGTTAAAAAGCAATTTATTTGGCTTTATGAATCATCGCCATTATATCAAGTACTTGACGAGGGAAACTTAATTGTTGCACATGCTGGAATTCGAGAGGACTATATCGGAAAGGAAAGTAATGCTGTAAAGACCTTTGTGTTATACGGTGATATTACTGGTAAAAAGAATCCAGATGGTACACCTGAACGTCGAGATTGGGCTCAGCATTATGATGGTAAAGCTCTAATCGTTTATGGTCATACTCCAATAAAAGAACCGAAGCGATTAAAACGCACGATTAACATTGACACTGGAGCTGTATTTGGCAACAAGCTTACCGCTTATCGTTATCCAGAGGATCAACTATTTTCTGTCGACTCCTCGCTTCCTTACGATGAATCAAGATTTCGATAAAAGAAGGTAGCTTATTCTTTAGTTAATGCCTTCTGTTCATTTTTGCTCTAATTTAATCACAGGTGTAGTCATCATTAATGACTTTTTGTCCGAAATATTTAGCCATTTTGCTGTTTACTTTCTCCAGAACTCAAAAGAGGCTGACTCAAAAGGGGCTGACACCTCCCAACATTACTAATATATAGTAGCCTTTAACGTTTAAGGTGCTATATATTGTGTTGGAGGGGTCTGACCCTTTGGTTTTGAGTCACCCTCTAGCCAATCTTTCCATATCCTCAGGCAATTCTGATGCAAACTGAACATCCTTTTCTAACAAAGGGTGCCAAAATGACAATTGTGCGCTGTGGAGTGCTTGCCTGTTAATTTCTTCAACATCTCCGCCGTATAAAGTATCACCACAAAGCGGATGACCAATCGAAGAAAGATGAACTCGAATTTGATGTGTTCTACCAGTTTCAAGCACTAGCTTGATATGTGTTTTGTTTTTTAGAGTATGAAGAACCTGAAAATGGGTTACTGCTTCCTGACCATCCTCACGAATTTCTCTCTCTATAATGCTGTCTTTCTTACGGCCAATTGGGCTTGTAATTGTACCTGCTTGCTGTTCGATCACTCCATGAACAATCGCTTCATATGTACGATGAATTTCCTTTTTCTTTTGCTGATCTGAAAATAATGAATGAGCAAATCGATGCTTTGCTACAAGCATTAATCCTGAAGTATCTTTATCTAAGCGATTCACAATATGAATCGTTGAAGGAATTTTCTGTTGCTGATAATAGTTTATTAATCCATTTGCTAATGTACCCTTTACATGATCCCGGGATGGAATGGATGGTACAAATGCAGGTTTATCAATCACTAAGCAATGATCGTCTTCATAAACAATTTTAAATGGGACATCATCAGCAATGAGGCCTGCCCCTCTTTCTTCTTTAGGAAAAATAACAGTGAGGACATCATTCTCTTTAAGCATGTAACGTACCGTCACATGCTGAGAATTAACTAATAGATCCCCTCCGTTAAATTTAATATCCGTTAAAGCCCGCTTTGAGATTTTCTTTTCTTTCACAAAATCCAAAACAGTTTTGCCAACATCTTCACTTAAAATCGTCCAATGTAGTTGAAATGTCATGTTATGAAAACCTTCCTACTCTTATCGTCCTATGTCCCCTACAAAGGAATCTCGCACCCTTTTCCAAAACGGGAATGGTTTAAAGCGAGCAAACCTTACATTTTCATTTGCCACTCGACATTGAATCGATTTAACATCCTTATGCAAAAGGGTTAAATGATCAATCGTAATTTGAAAATCCACATCGTTCACTGGCTTCAACATACAGGTGTGATGTTCAGGTAAGATAAGCGGTGATCCGATTGTACGGAACACTCGATTATTGATAGAAGCCATTTCGGCCAACTGAATTGCTCTTAATGAAGGATGAAGAATCGCACCACCTAATGCTTTATTATAGGCTGTACTTCCAGAAGGTGTAGACATACATAGACCATCACCACGGAATGTTTCAAAGGTTTGTCCCTTGATTTCAACATCCATCACAAGAGTACCTTCAATACTTTTCACTGTACATTCGTTTAGCGCTAAATATCTCGCTTCACGACCACCATCATTATGACGAATAATAACCTCTAAAATTGGATATTCCACAACCTGGTATGGTGTCTTTGCAATGGCAATAACGAGTTTTTCAATTTCATCAGGTACCCAATCGGCATAAAATCCAAGATGACCTGTATGTACACCAATAAAAGCAGTCTTATCCAATCTACTACGATAACGATGAAACGCATATAAAAGGGTACCATCCCCACCAACAGAGATAACAATGTCTGGACGATCTTCATCATATTCTAATTGAAAATCTATTAAATAGGTTTTCATTTTTTGCATTATAGAGTTTGAAACAGGATCTCCCTTTGATGAAATGGCAAACTTCATTCAATTCTACCCCTTTATATTTTAGATTCTTTTCCTTCAAACAAGACTTTCAGATAGTGCCAACTATTATGTACGATCATTTTCGGTTTTTCTTGAGAAGATAGCTTGTGCCTCTTGAACCTCTCCTCTAATTTGGGACATTTCTTCGTCTAAGGAATATGCCGCTTCTGCTGCTCGTTTTAAACGAACTTTTATGTCTTCAGGAATATTCCCACTATATTTATAATTTATTGAGTGCTCAATTGTTGCCCAAAAGTTCATTGATAATGTTCGAATTTGAATTTCTACGAGCAGTTTCTTTTCTCCTGCAACTGTTTGAACAGGGTATCTAGCAACTACATGATAGGAACGATAACCACTATCCTTTTTACTCGTAATATAATCTCGTTCTTCAACAATCTCTAAATCATTTCTACTTTTAAGCATATTTACCACTACTTTTATATCATCAACAAACTGACACATCATTCGAATTCCCGCTATATCCTGCATATCATCTTCCAAGTTTTCCATTGGAATACCTTTACGCTTGGACTTGTCAAGGATACTCGCAATTGGTTTAACACGACCAGTTACAAACTCAATTGGAGAATTTGAATGCTGAAGTTCATATTGTGATCTAATTCCTCTTAATTTTACCTTTAATTCCTCAACAGCTTGGTTGTAAGGAGCTAAAAATAATTTCCATTGTTCGTTTTGCATGTAAAATCCCCCTTAAGCCACAACACATTGAAACCTGAAAAATGCAGACGCCTTGGTCAGCCTCAAGAATATAAAACGTTCATGGATTGAAACGTTTTCTTTCTCCAGAATTCATGATTCGTTATCACCATAAAGGCTAGACGCTGGTGCAAGACAAGAAAACAAAGTACCCTTATCTATGGATTATGTTAAAGAAAATAACTCAACAACCTTTTTCTCCATCTCTTCACCATAGTTTGCATTTCCCTTTATATTTTCTAACAGATAATCAAGTTCATCAAATAAATCGACTAATTCTAAATTTTGTTCTTTTATTTTTAAGATCACCTTAAGATCTTTATCTTTCGCTTCTCTTAATTCTGTCCAAATTGTATGTGGTAATCCAGCATAGACAAACTCATCAGCAGTTTCTAAAATATAGATAAATGCCAATTGATCAGAATCAACAAGCATCTGTCCTTTTGCCTGTAATCCTTGTATTTCTATTGAATTGGATTCAGGATGCAGGATTAGGCTATTATTGTCAATCATTGCTTTCGTTAGTTCAATTCTTTTATTCATAAAAAAATCTCCTTCCATTACACGTTCCATGATTATTTTACCATATTAAAAACTCACATGATAACATTGCGAGTTGATTAGATTCAGGAGATAATAAAATAAATGTGAATACGCCTAGATCAGTCTCGGACAACAAGTCCCTGAGCTGCTGCAAGATACGAATCACGATTCTATAAAATTGATCAATGAGAGGATTCAAGATATGTCACAGGAAATAGAGATAGAATTCAAAAATTTACTTACCGAAACAGAATTTAAAAAGATAAAAACCGCTTTTCATATAGAGGATAATGATTTTATCAAACAAGAAAACCACTACTTTGATACTCCTCAGTTCTCTTTAAAAGAGCTTGGAGCAGCCCTTAGAATTAGAAAAAAGAAAGAACATTATGTTATGACATTAAAGGAACCAGCAAAGATTGGTTTGTTAGAAACACATCAAACAATTACAAAGGAAGCTGCTTCTGAAATGATCAAAACAGGTAAACTTTTGACTGGACAAATTGTTGATCAGCTTCGAAAACTAGGTGTTGATGACAAATCGATTACTTATTTCGGAACCCTTACAACGATGCGAGCGGAAAAAAATCATCGAAATGGTTTACTCGTCCTTGATCATAGCCGATATTTAACTGTAGAGGATTTTGAACTTGAATATGAAGTACAGGATGAAGCAACAGGAAAAGTGATCTTTCAAGAAATATTAAATGAGCTCGAGATTCCAATTCGCTATACAAAAAATAAAATTCGCCGTTTTTATGAGCAAAAATATAAAGAGATGGGGTAAGTAGCTTGGACATAAAACTGAATTACTATAAAACGTTATTAGAGCTACAAGCATTGCGCAACTTTAATGACAAAACAGCTGACAATCAAGCTTCGGTGTTTGAAACAGATTTCCAAGAACTATTGCAATCCTTTTTAAATTCTTCATCTGTTGAGACACCAGCAAAACAATCAGCATCTTCATTGAATACCTTGTCTAATATGTTGGATAATTCTGCTCAGATAGTTGGATTATCTTCTATTAAAGAAGCATCTACACCTAAAGTCAATATATCTGGAAGCATGGATGAAATGATTACGAAAGCTTCC
The DNA here is from genome assembly GCF_017497975.1 of Metabacillus bambusae. Classification (GTDB taxonomy): domain Bacteria; phylum Bacillota; class Bacilli; order Bacillales; family Bacillaceae; genus Metabacillus; species Metabacillus bambusae. The sequence goes on from NZ_JAGDEL010000004.1 coordinate 256,006, forward strand.
GAGAAATACGGAGTAGATGATAAGCTTATTCGGGCAGTGATCAAACAAGAATCTGGTTTTAACCCTTCTGCAAAAAGCCATGTTGGCGCTATAGGACTTATGCAATTAATGCCAGCTACAGCTCGTTCACTAGGTGTACAGGATCCATATGACCCTGCTCAAAACATTGAGGGTGGAACAAAGTATTTAAAGCAAATGCTTACACGTTATAACGGAGATGTGTCATTGGCACTAGCAGCCTACAATGCTGGTCCAGGTAACGTTGATAAATACAGTGGAATCCCTCCGTTTAAAGAAACACAAAATTATGTACGTAAAATCACATCTACCTATAATGGTTGAGTCTCACTCATAAAGTGAGACTCAATTAATGTCGGGATTTCTTTATCCCCCACAAATGGTTAGTGATACTTATTACAATTAAAACGTCACGTCCTGTCGCGCTGTAACCTCCGATAAATATGGAAAAGAGGGTCTGTGTACCTCCTACATCACTAATATATAGAGCTAATCATTAATCAAAGCTATGTATTGAGATGAGGTATCTGACCCTTTCTTCATGAGAATTAAGGTAACTTTTAACAGAATTCAATGCCCTATTCCTTCATACATAGCTGTCTCCAACATATAATAGGACTAAATTATCAAAATTGAGAGAGCGGTTTGTTTGAGATATCTATTACTGCTTGTTAAAATAAATACATTGTTAGATTTTGTTTCAAAAAATAATTTTATGCTTTAAGGATGCATCTGGTTCTTTAAACAACATTAAGCAAACGTTAAAGGAGTAATCAACATGACTGAACAAAACATAACACCATATGAGGCGATTGGAGAAGAAACTCTTTCGCACCTTGTTGATTCCTTTTATGGAAAGGTACAAAAACATCCATTACTATCCCCAATCTTTCCTGATGACTTAACTGAAACAGCTCGTAAACAAAAGCAATTTCTCACACAATACCTAGGAGGTCCACAAATCTATACGAATGAACACGGACATCCTATGCTAAGAGCACGTCATCTTCCTTTTGAGATTACGCCTACTAGGGCGAATGCTTGGATCAGCTGTATGAAGGAAGCTATGAAGGAAGTTGAGCTTGAGGGTGAACTTAGGGATTTTCTTCTCCATCGACTTCAGCTTACTGCACATCATATGGTAAATACTGCAGAGAATGCTGAAATTGGCAATGTTCAGAAAGAGGTTAATGACAATGAATAACAGTCATGAGAAAAAGGACATCTCCCTCTTTTTCTCACATTGTAGTGGGCATCCAGATAAACCTTTAGAAATCTATATGTTTGTTGATCCACTAAGCCCTGAATGCTGGGCACTTGAGCCTATGATTAAAAAACTACAAATTGAGTACGGACGCCTTTTCACACTAAAACATATTATTAGTGGACGTCTTGCAACCTTGAATATCACTAAGAGAAAAAGACCTGATAGATTAGCTCAAGCCTGGGAAAAGACCGCTAGTCGAACAGGCATGTCTTGTGACGGTAAGATTTGGATAGAAAACCCTTTATCAACACCTTACACTGCTTCACTAGCGATAAAATCAGCTGAACTTCAAGGGAAAAAAGCAGGTCTCCGTTTTTTAAGAAAATTACAGGAGCAGCTATTTATCGAAAACCAAAATGTTTCAGATGAAAAAATGTTAATGAATATTGCGGAAAAAGTCGGATTAGATGTTGCAGAGTTTCAAAAAGATTTACATTCACAAAGTGCTGCCAAAGCATTACAATGTGATTTGAAAATCACTTCAGAGATGGACGTGCAGGAAATCCCAACACTTGCATTTTTTAGTGAGAATGTTGAAGAAGAGGGTTTAAAAATAACAGGCATTTATTCTTATGATATGTATGTACAAGTATTACAGGAAATGATCGGAGATGCTATTAAACCGTCCCATACACCTCCATTAGAGATCTTTTTAAAGCATTATCAATTTGTAGCTTCTATCGAGATTGCTACAGTTTATAATATGACAATGACAGAAGTAGAAAAAGAGTTGAAAAAACTCGTACTTTCACAAACTGTTGAAAGAATCCAAGCTAAGCACGGTACGTTTTGGAGATATATTGGTGATCAAAAATAGACACAAAAGGAAATGACTCAAAGAGTAGTCATTTCTTTTTGTTTTTGATCTTCAATTTTATGTTAAATCCCACTAGGACTTGATGCCTAGTGACGGTTTCCACATTATTTTCAACAATAAAGAAGACCCTATACAAATGTACAGGGTCTTCTTTTTTATGTCTTAACGACAACAAAGGGGATGGGAGAAATTTTTCACGGTCAAACAAAGGGGTAAATGTTTGTTTGTGATTAACTTCACATCTCTACTATATCAAAACTTGTCGACAATTGACAAGTAGGTGATAGGCTTTTCACAAAAATGTCACAATCGATTCCGTTCAATTCCTGCTCTTAATAGTAATAGCGAGACTTATCGGACTTTACGGGCAGTTTACTTTCTTACTGCCCGTTATAAAAGGACATCCTTCATCATATACAATTAATATAGAATACTTTAGGAGGGTGTCTCGAAATTGAAATGGATTATTATTGGAAGTACCGCTACCTTAGTATTGTTTGTTCTTAATATATTAAGCTTTATGGATATTGTCCCAATGTATATTACATCCCCCCTATTATTTATTACTCTTTTCATCACACTTTATCTCATAAATCATCGGAAAACGTTTAGAGGGTTTTAGGTTCATTGGCTATTTTTATATAAAGCTGTTTTCGCAAGCTTTGTTGCTATTTACCATGCAATGCGGGGTGGTTGATTGAAGAGAGAGTTGCTCGCTTTCCGCGGAGCGGGCGGTGAGCAATCCGTTCCAATCAACCTGAATTAGTTTTTATTTTAAAAACAACATTCTCTTAGAAAAGAGACTTATATAAAAAGGAATGCGCAGATAATGCGGCATTCCTTTTTATTTTTAATTATTCATTTTTGCTAAAAGCTCTTCCATTTCATTTAGCTTCTCTTCGAACACTTTACATGCTTCTTCAATTGGAGCAGAGGATGTCATATCAACGCCAGCTTTTTTAAGTACTTCTATTGGGTAATCAGAGCTACCGGCTTTTAAAAATTCAAGATAACGATCAACTGCTGGTTGACCTTCTTCGAGAATTTGATTGCTTAAAGCAGTTGCAGCACTATAGCCTGTTGCGTACTGATATACATAGTAATTGTAGTAGAAGTGAGGAATTCTAGACCATTCGAGACCTATCTCTTCATCAACTACAATGTCATCACCAAAATATAGTTTGTTTAGCTCGTAGTATGTTTGTGTCAATAACTCAGGTGTTAATGGTTCTCCATCTTGAGCTTTTTGGTGAATAATATGTTCAAATTCTGCAAACATCGTTTGGCGGAATACTGTGCCTCTGAAGCCTTCAAGGAAATGATTTAATAAGTAGAGACGTTCTTTTTCATCATCGATAGTATTTAATAAATAATGATTTAACAAAGCTTCATTACATGTTGATGCAACCTCTGCCACAAAAATTGAATAGTTACCATATGGATATGGTTGAGTTTTGCGAGTATAGTAGCTATGAACAGAATGACCAAATTCATGTGCAAGCGTAAATAAATTATTTACATTATCCTGCCAATTCATAAGAATATACGGATTCGTCCCATAAGCACCCGATGAATAAGCACCACTTCTTTTCCCTTTATTCTCATGAATATCAACCCAACGATTTTCAAAGCCTTCTTTTAAAATAGATGTGTACTCTTTACCTAAAGGTTCAAGACCTTTTAAGATATAATCCTGTGCCTCATCATAGCTGACTTCCATCTTTACATCTTTAATGAGAGGTGTATACAGATCGTACATATGAACTTCATCAAGTTTTAATACTTCTTTACGTAGTTTTACATAACGTTGCAGAAGATCAAGATGCTTATGAACTGTACTAATTAGGTTTTCGTAAACAGACTCTGGAATATTATCACTGCTTAATGCAGCTTGCCTTGCTGATTCATAATTTCGAACCTTCGCGCTGAAATTATCCTTTTTCACAGTACCGCTTAAAGTACTTGCAAATGTATTTTTAAACCCACCATATGTTTTATATACAGCTTTAAATGCTTCTTCACGTACTCTGCGGTCTTCACTTTCTAAGAAACGAATGTAGCGGCCATGAGTTATTTCAACTTCCTGACCATTCTCATCCTTGATGCTTGGGAAAGTTAGGTCTGCATTATTTAACATTCCAAATGTATTACTAGAGGAGCCTAGAACCTCAGATGCCTGTGCTAATAATTCCTCTTGCTCAGCAGATAATACATGTGGACGCTGACGATTAATTTCATCGAGAGAATGCTCATAAAGCTTTAATTGTTCTTTTTCTTCTAAAAATTGTTTAATCTTAGCCTCATCAATTGTTAAAAGCTCTGGGACAATATATGAACTTAAACTTGATGCTTGTGTATATAAATTTCTTGCACGATCATTTAAAGCTTGATAGCTTGAGTTTGTCGTGTCTTGATCATATCTCATGTGTGCATATGTATAAAGTTTACCAAGACGCCCCATTACCTTATCTTGATAAGTAAGTGCTTCATATAATGTGTTCGCACTTTCACCAAGCTTACCTTTAAAATCGGCTAGCTTTGGCAAAGCCGCTTTTACTTCTTCATATTCTTTCTCCCATGCTTTGTCGCTTTCAAAAATGTCCTCTAATCTCCAGGTATCCTCTGTTTTGATTTCACTTCTAGTTGGTAGTTTTTTTACTGCAGTTTGTTCTGCCATTGCGCTTCCCCCTTTTGATTGAATTGCAAATGCGGAGCTGGTGCTGATTGAACTAATAAGTGTAATTGCTGTAATGAGAAGTAGTTTTCTTTTGTGCCTCATACTCTTCCTCCGATAGTTTTTCTCCGCATTAGCCATCTATAAATCATTCAGACGATCATTTATCGGATTAATAGAAGAGTATGATTTTATTGTACTATCTCTATCTTCACCCTGTGTGGTATCTTTTGTCAAATAGTAAGTTACAGCACCCGCACCTAGCAATGAAGCAGTAAACATAAAAGAATTTCGTTTTCTTTTCTTATTAAACATATGATCACCTCTTTGTTAATATCTCCCTTTTAATTTGTTCAAAAAAATAATTGCTATTCACCTGAGATTTTTTCGCTAGTCATAATTATTTCTTAAATTCGCATCAGAACTATATAATTCTTCAATCCGTCTCGACCATTCAATGGTACTTTGCTTGATAAATAGATTTTTTTGCTTTTGCTTTATGATTGAAAAATGGCAGAGCTGAATTAAATACTCTTTAATAACAAAGGAATAATGCACATCTACACTTAGTAAGTTACGAATAGAAATAATTCCTTCTTTGACTTTCTTTGCTAAATAATAATAAACATCTTGAAATGTAAAAGTGGTATTCAATGGTATGGCCTCAATATATAATAAGATCCAGCCTTGCCATACATAAACAGGTGATTCTATTAAGTAATTCGAATTTAGGGGAAGAAAAGCTAGAGATGGCAAATACGTTAAAGGCAATTGCTTAGCCTGATAAAGAAAGAGATTTAAAGCTTTCGTGTCTTTTGATTGAAATCTGATCGCTTTTTGCCGAAATCTTCTGATCTTATCAATCCAAGCTGCCATAATTGTTTTTTTATTAGGTTGTTGGTTGACCAAACTATGATAGGAAATTGAATGAATTGGGTATGTTGAATGGTTAGTAATAGCAGAGCGTGGAGAAAAAGGAATGATCGAATGAAGGATGATAAATGATTTTAAATCTGAGCAGTAAGAATATAAGGTAAGTGGGTCTCGCAAATTTGTCGAACGTGCGAAAAGCCATTGAAAAGGGGAAAGCTGAAATGACATCGTTCCTGTTCTTTTTAGTGATTTTGCTCCTAATATCCACAAGACCTTCATATCTAGCTTTCGATACTGTAAAGATCTCTTTATCAATAAATTTGAATCAATTGTAGAGCATTGAAATTCAATCGGAACGACTTGATCACCATTCGAGAACAAAATATCTGGACGCTGTTTAATTGTACTTATATACGGTTCAAGTTGAACATCTGTAATCATTGATTGCTTTTGTAGCCATTCGAATAAATCTATTTTTCCTTTCATATGATACTGCGTTTCAGCCTCACCTTTCATTGTACAGCCAGTTAATTTTTTATGTGCAAAATGCGCTGTTATGATTGTTCCGATTTTTAACTCTACCTCATTAGAACAAGTAGGACAAATAAAATTATTACGCTCTCTTAGCTTTACTAATCCTTGCTTAGTCCACTTTTTTTCTGCTACATTTACTAAGATTCCTTTCTCATCATAAGCTACAAACAAACATCATTACCTCCTTTTTCGATACAATTAATTATCCATAGTTTTATTTAGCTTTCAAATTAGCGAAATCGTATTTTAGAGATCTAAAAATAAAAAATAGGCTGACTAATTTACATTAGCCACCCTACAATTAAAGCAATGGAGATAACAGTCTAGCCGTTGATTCAAAAAGCTTTTTATAAAATGGACGCTTTGAAAACTCCTCTATGTTTATTGCTCTAGAAAGCTCTATATCCTTCACATACTCATTTACAAGTTTTTGGGTGCTTCCTGTCCGATAAAGGAATGCATTCACCTCAAAATTTAAATGAAAGCTTCGCATATCCATATTAGCCGTACCTATAGAAGCTAGCTCATAATCAACGATAATGATCTTACTATGCAAAAAACCTTTTTCATATTCATACACCTTTACACCTGCCTCAAGCAGTTCAGGAAAATAGGAACGTGAAGCATAATAAACAATTTTTTTATCAGGACGCTTGGGCACTAATAGTCTTACATCAATTCCACTAAGTGCCGCAACCTTAAGTGCAGATAGAATATCCTCATCTGGGACGAAATAAGGTGAGGCAATCCAAATTGATTCTTTCGCAGAAATAATCATTGAAAAAAACAAATTTTTAATGACATCCCACTTATTATCAGGTCCTCCAGCTATAAGTTGCACGCCTCCTGTATGCTCTGGCTGCTCTATTGTGGTGGTTAAATAGGTATGTGATAACAATTTTTCATCGGTCATGTAATACCAATCCTGTAAAAAGATAATTTGTAATGTTCTTACAGCCTCACCTTTAATTAATAGATGGGTATCACGCCAATAACCGAAATAGCTGTTTTTCCCTAAATACTCATCACCTACATTTAATCCTCCTACAAACCCAACCGATCCATCGATTACAATAATTTTTCTATGATTACGAAAGTTGATTTTGTTATTTAAAAAAGGAATCCGGACAGGTAGAAAGGGAACCATTTCTATACCAGCTTTACTAAGTTCCTTAATATAATCTTTTGATAACTTCCAGCACCCAACAGCATCGTAAAGAAAGCGGACCTCTACACCTTCCCGTGCCTTTTCAATTAACATATCCCTTAATTTCCGACCCACCTCGTCATGCCTGATGATATAGTATTCAAGATGGATATGATGCTTTGCCTTTTTTAATTCATTAAAGATATGGTCAAACGTTTCAATTCCATCAGTTAGCGCTTTTGTTTTTGTCCCAAACGAGATTGGACTATGCCCTAAACGATGAGCTAGTTTAAATAATAATTGCTGATGATCCCCCATATGCTCCATTTTATCTTGATAGGACGATCGGTTACCCTCAATTTCCAAAAATGCCTTTTCATCGGTTAACGCTTTTTTCTCAAATAAACGTCTTTTTTTAATATTTCTTCCAAAAAACAAATAGATAAAGAAGCCAACTAACGGAAACCCACCTAAAACAACCAACCATGTAATCGTATGTGACGGATGACGATTTTCAAGAAATATAACAATACATATAGAAATAATTGACAATGTAAAGAGGACACTTACTGTAGTAACAACCATATCTCCCCATAGGTTCTTAGTCAGTAATATAACGGAAGCAATAACTGCGATAAATAATAAAAAACGAAATGTATTCTTCATTGGTTTCACCTTGACTTTTCTTATTCTTACTTCCCTTATTTAGATGAAACGAAACCTTTAGATCGCCTTCCGACATCATCCAGGTTTGATTTTTTCTAAAACGCCATAAAATGCAGTTTCACATATTTTATTACTATATTCGTTAATTAAACCTTATCACTCAAATATATTTAATTCATGGATAAAAAAAGCCGATTCCATAAATGAAATCGGCTTTACTAGCTATGAAAAATGCTTTTTAATGACGTTTAATGCATAGTCTTTCGCAATGACGTTCCCATATTCTTCAAGGCGATGTATCGTCACCTTTGATTCTTGTCCATACTCGAGTATTATACTCAATGTATTCTCTATTTCTTCATCAATTACCTCATCATCAAACTCGATATATAAAAAATAGTTTTGGTCAAGTGAGTATAAATGATTCGTCATATCAGTAGATAACGAATATTTAGACAAGGAAATTATGTTTTCTAAATCATTAAACCTAAAGACAAATTGCAGCTGTTGCTCAAAATCTTCCGTTTGACCATCTTTTGAGTCATCGGGTTTATTAAAATGATGTTCCATCAAGGTTTCGATATTTTCATCGATCGGTAGTTCTTTTAATTTATCATCTGAAATTGGGAGTTCCAGCTTCTGTCCATCTTTAGACACTTGAGCCTTTGTTACGATGACTTCCAAGCCTTTATCAAGCGCCTGCACTTGAATCCAAAGAGGACCTTCAACCATAAATTCCTCTTCCTCATGAACTTCATCCATCATTTCCCAGAAAAGTTCCTCGCTACGATCACGATTGTACCAAATTTCATCACGATCAAAACCACGTTCTTCTATATCCATATACGAAATGTAAAACTTTACGGTATTTTCGTTGATACGTTCAATTTCCATTACTCAACCTTCCCTTCTATTTAAGATGTTGAAGGGACAACCCCCCTCTAGGGTAGTTGTACTTTACTTTACTACACTTTACCCAAAATATTCTATATTTAATCGTGGATAAAGAGAAAGTGTTAGAAATCATCCTCATAAGACATGAGGCGATTCAACACCTTTTTAAAACCTTCAATGATGAAAGAATCTTGTACTCCTATTTTATGATAAAACGTTCTTAAAGGAAATAAAAAAACTCTGATTTTACAAAAACAGTTATTTTACCTATATGTTTCTTTAATCATATTTTATGATTGTTTTCATATACATGTACGAGCAGTCATTAAGCTGAAAGAGGGTTTATAAATGGAACAAGAGTTTCTTTTATCACTATTGGTGATCATCGGAATTGATCTAATTCTTGGGGCTGATAATGCAGTAGTTATCGCAATGGCATGTCGTAATTTACCCGTTATTCAGCGAAGTAAGGCCATCATATTAGGGACCATGCTAGCGATTATCTTTCGCATCCTTATAACACTAATTGCTGTTTATTTGTTAGAGATACCTTTTTTACAGCTTGTTGGTGGTGTCTTCCTCATGTATATTGCTTATCATTTACTAACTGGCAAAGATGATGATACAAATAACATAAAAAGTCATGGATCACTTTGGAAAGCTATAAAGACAATTGTGATTGCGGATCTATTAATGGGATTTGATAATGTTATTGCAGTTGCAGGTGCTGCACAGGGGCATATGGTTCTTGTTGCTTTAGGATTATTAATCTCAATACCTATTATAATTTGGGGAAGTAAAATCATTCTTACTTTACTTACAAAATACCCAATGCTCATTTATGTTGGTGGAGGACTGCTTGCCTATACTGCTGGAAAGATGATTACCCAGGAGTACCAACTTCAATCCATCTATATGTCACATCCCCTACTTGCACAAAGTATACCTTACTTAACAACAGCGTTTATTCTGTTTGCAGGGGTCTTATATCAACAAATAATAAGCTCACAAGTTGACAAGTGAATCCTAAACGCATAATGGGCTCACATACATGACTATAAAATAAAAATAGGAAGAGGCAGACTCTAATGAATAACTCTAATTAACATGATGTTCTGATTTTATCATGTTAATTAGAGTTGTATATTTAGAATCTGCCTCTTATATAGTTCCGTTTAGTTAACTAAACGCTGTGCTTCTTTAAGCTGATAAGTACGCACACGGCGTGGAAGGAAACGACGAATTTCGTCTTCGTTATAACCTACCTGAAGTCTTTTTTCATCAATAATAATTGGTCGGCGAAGCAGACCTGGATTATCTTGAATAAGATTATATAAATCTTGCAATGGCATTGACTCTAGGTTGATATTTAATTTTTGAAAAGTCTTTGAGCGAGTTGAAATAATTTCATCTGTGCCATCCTCAGTCATTCTTAATATTTCTTTTATTTCTTGTTTCGTCAATGGCTCTGAAAAAATATTTCGCTCAGTGTATGATATGTCATGTTCTTCCAACCATGCTTTCGCTTTTCTACATGAAGTACAGCTTGGTGATGTATATAATGTAACCATTCATCCTTCACTCCTCTATTATAGAATGAGTTTACAATCAAACCAAAACGTATATTGAAATTAAAATTACTTTAAATAAGAAATCATATTTTGATTATACTATAAAAAAGTAAGTATGCATATAGAAATTGAATTAAAAGTGTGACAAAACCATTACAAACATTAAGAAACCTTAAATATAACTGATGTTCTAGAAAGGAATATTTTTTAAACAATGAAATTTATGTAGACTTTTATCTCACTACCCTTTAGGTTTTCATTCTCAATTAACTAAGCTCATCGAAAATATTCTTGTTTTTACCTTCCTCAGCCAAAGTCAATACTTCGCTGACCGGCTGGTATGACTCACCATATAACTCTTTATCTTTGAAGGTATGAATCATGTTGTACGTTTTTTTCATTGCTTCATAAATATGTTCTTCTGATTCGTCATTTGGGGCCCAATAAAGGATTTCCATTTTGTTTACCTCATTAGTAGCAAGAGAGCGGCGTTCATAGCCAATGGTATCAGCATGTTTAAAGTCCTCCCTTTGATAAAACTTTAATCTTTTCTCAGTATCTGTGTCTTCATAGTTAACAGGCTCTACTTCAAGGATAATAGGTTTCCCTTTTTTCTTTAGCTTTTCTAAAAGCTTATGGCCAAGTCCTTCACCACGAGCATCTTTAGAAACAAAAATGTAGTCGATAAAAATAAAATCATTAAGCTCAACATACATCATCACATGGTGTTTCCCTTCATCCTTATGATAAATGTCAGCTCTTTCTTCAAGTAAAGCTTCCATATGTGCCTTCGATTTCATTTCTTCAATGGGAAAATACTGATTCAACTTCTCATACCAGTTCATTGATCTACTCCCTTTTGTTTTCATCTTTAATAAATTCTCCCATGTTTAGATATACCCTTCTTTTTTTTAGGATAAACATGGTAAATTTATCAATTGTAGCGGTAATAAGTATGGTGGTAACAAGTAGATGGAGTCTGATTGAACCACTTTTTAGAGTATTGAACAACTTCACTAATGGATAGGACCACTTTTTGCATTTATTGAACCACTCTCACTTATTTTTGAACAAGACTGACTTTTTTACTCTCTAACTTGCGATTGTACAAATTCACATAGAAAAAAGGCTAGATATTTTCATCTAACCTAGAGTCTATGTTTATTTAGTTAAAGGAGTATAGTCAACACCTTGTGTATATGTATTACCTGCATTCCATAAAAGAAACTCGTTAATTCCCTGCTCATTTAAAGCTTTAATTTGAGCTTCAACCTCTTCTTTCCCGTATTGTTGATAATTGCCTTTTCCTAAGTAGGATGCTGTAAAATCTTGAATCCAAGGTCTGGAGATTGGTTTATTTTTAAGTTGTTCAAGTTTTTTGCTTTCTAATTTTGCATATTCTGTAATCAGTCGATATGGTTCAAGATCAGGCTTTGATATTCCAAAATAAGATGTCCAATGACTTGGGTAAATCATTGAGGAAATAACATCTACATGTTCAGAAATTTTTGAGAAGTTTTGCCCTATTCCTGGTGCTTCTGGGAGAGTTGCTGTATAGCCAAAAATATCAACAGAAACCTTAATTCCATATGGTTCTAATTTTTCTTTAGCATATGCAACAAAATCTGTAACAGCTGTTACTCGTTTTTGAACATTATCTTGATTGGATTTAGCGTATTTCCCTTCGCTAAACGTTAATTCACCATCTCTTCGCTCAAAGCCTTCTGGAAACCGAACATAATCAAATTGGATTTCTTGAAAACCAAGCTTCGCTGCTTCTATTGCTATATTTACATTATAGTCCCATACTTCTTGTAGAAACGGGTTTACAAATGACTCACCTCTGCCATTTTTCCAAACCTTTTCTCCGTCTTTAAACGACCATTCAGGATTTTCAGTCGCCAAAACAGTATCCTTAAAAACAACAACTCTAGCAATCGGATAGATTTGTTCCTTTTCTAACGTTTTAAGAACTTTTTTTGGATCTTTAATATAATTTTTGCTTATCGGATAAAAGGGTGATGACTTCTCTGGCAGATACGTTAAATTTCCATAGTCATCTTTTATATCAATTACCATTGCATTTAGTTCTGAATTTTTCATCAAAGAAGTAAGTTTTTCAAATGTTGTACCACCTGCAGAATGCCCTGTTACATAAACACCACGAACCGCATCAGGATATGTAAAGGAAAAACCAGAATCAAAGGCAAACCTTGGGATAGACTTTGGTAGAGTCTTAACTTCTAGAAGTAATTTGTTTTGTACATGTTGTTTAATCCCTAGGTTTGTTTCCGCATGAGAATTTGTTGGCAAAAAGACGATATATATGAAAAAAATTGTGATGATCATTTGAACCTTGTTATGATAACGCATTAGTAATCCCCCATTTTAATTTCTATTTTTATTATATAGAAAATAATCAAGCCTATATAGATTAGTTAGTAGGATTTATATTAGGGTTCATGTATCTGTTTAAAAAAAGCTTGTCGTATATTATATGCAACATGTCCTATGAAGATAAAGAAAACTTTTAGGTTTTTAAAAATGGCTGTTTTCGCCGAACCTTGTTGCTATTTACCAAGTAATGTAGCGTGGTTGATTTCCGCTACAGTTGCTCGCTTTCCGCGGGGCGGGCGGTGAGCCTCATCGGTGAAAACGCCTGCGGGGTCTCACCTAATAGCAACAATCTCTTAGAAAACAGCCTTAAAAATAGATGCAAGGCTTGTCACAATATCCGGACCAGTCTTTCAACATCCCTGTTAACAACAAAAAAGATTGCCCTTAAATACCAAAGGCAACCTCTAATTATTTATGAATACTGTTTTTTATATTGAGCAAATTCCGTTTGTGAACACATTACAAAGTGACCTGGCTTCACTTCACGGAATTCAACTTCTTCATCTGGCTTGTAATTGTGCATGCTTGGATTATATGTTTTCCTAACACGGGTGCGTTCATAATCGGGATCAGGAAGTGGAATTGCCGATAATAACGACTGTGTATATGGATGAATTGGATTATTGTAAAGTTCATTAGCATCAGCTAGCTCAACTAGCTTTCCAAAATACATAACTCCAATACGATCACTAATGTACTTAACCATTGAAAGGTCATGGGCAATGAATAAATAAGTTAGCCCTTTTTCCTTTTGAAGTTTCCTCATTAAGTTTACAACCTGTGCTTGGATGGAGACATCAAGAGCCGAGATTGGTTCATCAGCAATAATAAATTCCGGTTCCACAGCAAGTGCACGAGCAATTCCAATTCGTTGACGTTGTCCACCACTAAATTCATGTGGGTAACGATTTGCATGCTCTTTGTTTAAACCGACAGTTTCAAGAAGTTCAATTACTCGATTCATTCGTTCTGTTTTAGATTTAGCAAGACCATGAATATCAATACCTTCAGCAATAATATCTGAGACCTTCATTCTCGGATTCAACGATGCCTGAGGGTCCTGAAAGATCATTTGCATTTTTCGGTTGAATTCCTTTAGCTGAGATCTTGATTTTTTCCCATGAACATCCGTTCCATCAAATATGACTTCACCATCTGTTGCATCATATAAACGAATAATTGTTCTTCCGGTCGTTGATTTTCCGCAGCCAGATTCACCAACTAATCCTAACGTCTCACCTTTATAAATATCAAAAGAAATATTATCAACCGCTTTAACTTCGTTAGGTTTACCTACGTTAAAGTATTGTTTTAGATTTTTTATTTCTACTAGTTTTTCTTTATTCGCCACCTTAGTTTCCCTCCTTTTTTTCAGGGAATTGACGTTGACGTCGTTTTACCGCAGCAGGTGGTTCTACCTTTGGCGCGTCGGGGTGAAGTAACCATGTTGCTGCATAATGTGTATCAGATACCTTAAACATTGGTGGCTGCTCTTCCAAATCAATTTTCATCACATACTCATTACGAGGTGCGAAGGCATCACCTTTTGGAGGATGCAATAAATTTGGTGGAGTTCCAGGAATAGCATATAGTTCCTCATCTTCAGTATCAAGGCTCGGCATTGAACTAATTAATCCCCATGTATAAGGATGTTGTGGATTATAGAATACCTCGTCAACTGTACCAATCTCAACAATTTTCCCACCATACATAACGGCAACTCGATCGGCTACGTTTGCTACCACACCAAGGTCATGAGTAATAAAAACAATTGATGTATCAATCTTCTTTTGTAACTCTTTCATAAGTTCTAAAATTTGCGCTTGAATCGTAACGTCCAATGCTGTTGTTGGCTCATCAGCAATTAAAACCTTTGGATTACATGCAAGAGCAATGGCAATAACGACCCTTTGTCTCATCCCACCAGAGAATTGATGTGGATATTGATTAAAACGAGCTTCTGGTTGTGGAATACCAACTAATCTTAACAAATCAATCGCACGTTCTTTTGCAGCACTCTTACTTAAATTTTGATGCTTAACAATTGGCTCAATGATTTGCTTTCCAATTTTCATTGTGGGATTTAACGATGTCATCGGATCTTGGAAAATCATTGATATATCTTTCCCACGGATTTTTTGCATTGCTTTATTAGATAACTTGGCTAAATCTTTGCCTTCAAAGAGTATTTCACCGTTCTTAATTTCAGAGTTTGATTCAGGTAACAAGCGCATAATCGCTTTTGTTGTTACAGATTTACCTGATCCAGATTCACCAACAATTGCTAAAGTCTCACCTTTGAGTAAATCAAAATCGACTCCTCGAATTGCCTGTACTTCTCCTGAAAACGTATGGAATGAAATGTGTAAGTCTTTAACCTCTAAGATTTTTTCCATTATTATTCACCTACCTTTTTAGTCACGCATTTTCGGATCTAAAGCATCGCGTAGTCCATCTGCAATCATGTTAAAACAGATCATAATTAAACTGATTACTACTGCCGGTATAATCATTTGATAAGGGTATAATTGAAGTACTTTAAAGCCGTCATCAATAAGAGTACCTAATGATGCTAATGGTGGCTGTAACCCTAAACCAATGAAACTTAAAAATGCTTCAAAGAAAATAGCATTTGGAATTGTAAACATCGTATTAATGATAATTACACCAGCTAAATTAGGTAGTAGATGCTTCCAAATAATTTTCCCATTTGCAAGTCCCAGTGTTCTAGCCGCTAAAACATATTCTTGTTGCTTTAATTTCATTACTTGAGCACGCACTACCCTTGCCATTCCGACCCATCCAGTAATCGTTAACGCTATTGTAATAGATAAAATACCTGGATCTAATACAATAATCATTAGGATTACGACAACTAGGTTTGGAATCCCAACTAATATTTCTGTAATACGTTGCATAATATTATCTGTTCGACCACCAACAAACCCAGAAACAGCACCATATAAAACACCAATAACCATGTCTATAACTGCAGCTAATACAGCGATATATAAAGAAACTTGTGTTCCTTTCCATACACGTGTAAAGAGATCACGACCTAGACTATCAGTGCCTAACCAATAATATTCGTCAACATTCTTTTGCTCATATACATTGTAAACATCGCCATTTCTTCTTTCTAAATCACCATCAAATGGTAACCAGCTAACATTCTCTAAAACAGGAATTCTTGGTGGTAAATTATTGTGTTTTAAATTTTGATCATCATATCCATAATCATTAATATGTGGACCTACAAGAGCCATTATTGTTAATAAGACTAATACAACTAAACTAACAATCGCTCCTTTATTTTTCCTCACTCGTAACCATGCATCTTGCCAATAATTAAGACTTGGTTTTGAAATCTCTTCACTTTTATTAGCATCTATTTGAGCGGGAGTAAACATGTCTTTTGTTATTTTTTCTTGTGCCATTATTTTTTCCCTCCCGCTAATCGAATCCGCGGATCAATAATTCCATATAGTATGTCTACAATTAAGATAACAACAACGAATAGTACCGCAAATAGGATAGTTGTACCCATGATGACAGGGTAATCATTTACTGTAATGGATTTAACGAATTGCTCACCCAGACCTGGAATACCAAATATTTTTTCAATTACTAATGAGCCAGTCATTAAACTTACAACCAATGGTCCTAAAACAGTGACTACCGGAATTAATGCATTTCGGAGTGCATGCTTAAACGCGATATCAAACCAGCTTGCACCTTTTGCCTTTGCTAAGGTAATGTAATCAGATTCTAATACCTCTACCATTTCGGTTCTAACAAACCTGGCTGCAGTAGCAATCGGAAACATCGCTAAAGCAATTGTTGGTAACACCGTATATTCTGGTCCTCGCCAAAACGCAACAGGGAACCAACCTAATTTTACACCTATATAATATTGTAATAATCCCGCAAATACGAAGGAAGGTATTGATTTTCCTAAAACTGCGATAAATGTAGAACTATAATCAACCCATGTATTCTGTTTTAATGCTGAGATAACTCCTAAAATAATTCCAAAAATTGTTCCAAATAGAATTGCTTGAAACCCAAGTGTTGCGGATGGACCAATGCTATTTAAAAGAATTTCAGTAACACCTACATTATCGAATTGAAATGAAACACCTAAGTCTCCTTTCAACATATTCACCATATAGTTCATATATTGAACTGGCATTGGCTCATCTAAACCATACTTGTCTTTCATGATGGTAAGCTGTGTTTCAGATAATTTACCAGCATTCGTAAAAGGCGTACCAGGGATAATTTTCATGAGGAAAAATGTAAACGTGCCAATTAAAAATAGAGTAATGATCATATAAAATATACGTTGAGTTAAGTATTTCACCATATGAGTGCACCTCCCAAAGATTTTGAATTTTCTACAAAGTTCGACAATTTTCCAGCAAGGGAAAAGAGAGTATATTGACAATCAACATACTCTCTTTCAACCAAGGTAGTCATTGTAATAATTAGACAAAATTAATTAAAAACGTATTATTTTACAGATGTCCATTTAAAGCTATATTCTGGACCTACTAAATGATAAGTGAATCCATCAACCTTCTCACTTACTAATACGTTTGAAGAACGTTGATAAAGTGGTGCAATCGCAGCGTCTTCTTCAAGCAAAATTTTCTCAGCTTCAGCAAGAGCATCATAACGCTCTACTGGTTTTTGAGCTAAAGTTGTTTGAGCATCTTTTACTAACTTATCATACTTCTCATTAGAGTAATCCATCTTATTGTTTCCTCCGCCAGTTAACCATAAGTCAGAGAAAGTCATTGGATCTAAGTAGTCAGGACCCCAACCAGCTAATTGGATATCATAATCCTGAGAATTTTCACGGTCTAAACGTACACTAAATGGTACGCTTTCAACTTTAAGTTTTAAACCTGGAAGATTTGTTTCTAATTGGTTTTTAATGTATTCAGCAGTTTTCTTAGCACTTTCAGTATCATCACCTAAGTATCTTACTTCAACTGTATCTTTTCCAATAGCTGCTAAGCCTTTTTCCCAAGCTTTTTTCGCTTCATCTACATTATAAGGTAATAATTCATCACCATTAATTTCACGGAAGTCTTTTCCCGTTTCTTCATTTTTAGCGAATTCTTTAGGAACAGCATAGTTCGCAACAATTGAACCATTGTTTAATACACTGTTAACGTAATCTTCTTTGTTAATTGCTTGTGCAATCGCTTTACGAATATCTGGATTTTTCAATGCATCATTTTCTTTTTGGTTAAATTTAAGCCAGAAAATAGTTGGCTCTAACCAGTTAACTAATCTTTCATCACCTTCATATTGAGGAACGATGTCAGAAGAAAGTTTTCCTGTAACATCAGCTTCACCAGTTTCAAAAGCATTTGCAGATGACTGTGAATCCTTCAATACATTCCATTGAACTGTTTCTAGCTTAACTGTTTCTGCATCCCAATAGTCTTTATTTTTAGAGTAAGTCCATGAAGAAGCAGTGCTTCCACCCCAGTCAGATAAAACGAATGGTCCGTTATATACTAGGTTTTCAGCAGTTTTTGCGTAATTTTCACCTTGTTCTTCAACAAACTTTTGGTTTTGTGGATAGAACGTTGGGAAAGCCATTAAAGATTTAAAGTAAGGAATTGGTCTCTCTAATGTAACTTCAAGTGTTTTTTCATCAATTGCTTTAACACCTAAAGTGTTAAGTTCATATTCTTTTTTCTCTGCTCCAGCAGCAGAAATTTCAGCAGCACCTTTAATTTTCCCATCCATCATGTATGGGCCATAAGGTGAAGCATTTTCTGGATTAATTGCTCGTTGCCAAGCATAAACAAAGTCGTTAGCGGTTACAGGATCACCATTAGACCATTTTGCATCTCTTAATTTAAATGTGTAAACAGTTCCGTCTTCACTAACTTCTGGATCACCGTCAGCCATACCAGGAACTACTTCTTGGTTAGGATCAAGACGATATAATCCTTCCATTACATTGTTCATTGTAGTGAAACTAACTGTATCTTGAGCCATAACGCTATCCATTGATGGAATCGCTTGTGATTCTAATGCTTTAATTTCTTGTGTTGCTTCTTTGCCTTCATCAGCACCAGTATCTGTCTCTTTCCCAGTATCCCCGCCACCATTACATGCTGCTAAGAACATACTGAGTACTAGTGTTAAAGCTAAAAGTAGAAAAAATTTCGACCTTTTCACTAATAGACCTCCCTTTTATTTATACAAGTTGTACTTACAACGCTATTATACAAGTATTCAAACAATTGTGCATTTATTTTTTTAATAAAATTTACACAAATGCAACAATATTAAGAATTCAAGAGAAAAAAATAGTTCTAAATACCTACTTTGCTTTACATAACTTTAACTTTTTTACTTACAAACGCTTTAACGCGTTGACTTGGAAAGGGTTACATAATGTAACAAATATTCTCCCTATCCAAATGCATATTACTACAAAATTCGACAGTATTCTTGTGAACGTATATTCAAATTGCATTATTAGAATAACTTTATTTCTATTTTTAGCTCCTCCACCTTTCATTTGATATAATGGTTATTAACGTATATTGGAAAGAGAGTGGTTGAAAATTGCTCCAAAAAAGAACTTTTTCTCTATTTATTGTGTCTGTATGTACAACAATCTTACTTTCTTTTTTCATTTACCAAAAATTAACTTTGTTGTCCTTCATAAATATTTCATTTGTTATTGCAGGTTCTTTATTATTCTTATCCCTTTTAACCATGACTGTTAAAGGTGGATTCTTTGATGGAATCTCTTATGGATTTCGCAGGATGTTTGTGTCAAAGGGACAAGAGCTATCAAAAAAGGAAATAAATGAAATGACCCCAGTCTCTGAGTTATTGAATTTCGATCATTTTCCGATTCTTTTTTGTGGTCTTCTCATGACAGCTAGCATGCTAGTAGCTCTTTTTATTTACTATTTATAGCCCTTTTCTTGAAAACAATTTGCAAAAATTAACTCTATTTCTTATAATAAGAAAAAAATAGTTGAGCTATGACAAAGATTAGTACATACATGATTCATTTTAAGAGAGCCTGTGGTTGCTGCGAACAGGTAATGTGCAGTATGGAATGGACTTTTGAGCTTCTGTGCAGAAGATAGTACGTGCAGACGTAATCTTGCGTTAAAGATTGAAGTGATTTCTACTGTTTAGAAATAATTAGGGTGGCACCGCGGTCCATCGTCCCTATCAATAATTGGGGACGAGTGGGCTTTTTTTATTTGAAAAGCGGAAGCGCCTTGCTCTGCCTAGGGCAAACAAGACGATATTACAGAAAGGTGTTCTTTACCTTTCAATGATAATCGGCTTGTGACCTCGAGGGGATAGGTGCTGTAGCTAGACACGAACACTAAGTACAAAACTCACTTCATTAAAACTTATTACTAATTAAATCAGGAGGATAAAAATGAAAACAATTTTTTCAGGTATTCAACCAAGCGGTTCAGTTACATTAGGGAATTATATTGGGGCATTGAAACAGTTTGTCGATTTACAAAATGAGTATAATTGTTACTTCTGTATCGTTGATCAACATGCGATTACTGTTGCTCAAGATCGACTTGCTTTAAGAA
Source organism: Metabacillus bambusae (assembly GCF_017497975.1). Lineage (GTDB taxonomy): Bacteria > Bacillota > Bacilli > Bacillales > Bacillaceae > Metabacillus > Metabacillus bambusae. The sequence goes on from NZ_JAGDEL010000004.1 coordinate 276,468, forward strand.
AAAACATTAAAAGTCTTGCTGCACTTTATCTAGCTGTTGGCTTAGATCCAGATAAAGTGACACTTTTCATTCAATCAGAGGTTCCAGCTCACGCCCAAGCAGGTTGGATGTTACAATGTGTCGCTTATATCGGTGAACTCGAAAGAATGACCCAGTTTAAAGATAAATCTCAGGGAAAAGAAGCTGTTTCAGCTGGGCTTCTCACATATCCTCCATTAATGGCTGCAGACATCCTGCTATATAATACTGATTTAGTACCTGTAGGCGAGGACCAGAAACAACATTTAGAATTAACGAGAGATTTAGCTGAACGATTTAACAAAAAATATAATGACATCTTTACAATTCCTGAAGTACGCATACCAAAAGTAGGTGCTCGAATTATGTCCCTTGCAGAACCTACTAAGAAAATGAGTAAATCAGATGCAAACCAAAAAGCATTCATTACATTATTAGATGAACCAAAGCAAATCGAAAAAAAGATCAAAAGTGCCGTAACTGACTCAGATGGAATCGTGAAATATGACAAAGAAAATAAGCCTGGTGTTTCGAATCTTTTGTCTATCTACTCCATATTAAATAATGAATCAATCGAGCAAATTGAAGCAAGGTATGAAGGTAAAGGCTATGGAGATTTTAAAAATGATGTTGCAGAAGTGGTTGTAAAGACATTAACACCAATTCAAGAAAGATATAAACAACTGATGGAATCTGATGAATTAGATCGAATATTAGACCAAGGTGCTGAAAAAGCGAATGCTGTTGCAAGTAAAATGGTGAAGAAAATGGAAAATGCGATGGGACTTGGTCGAAAGCGGAAATAATAATTTTTGACGGTATAAAATTAATTTTACTCAAACAACTTTGTTTTTTGCTCCTATTTTTTCTTCATTGATAGGGGCTTTATTTCATTTTTAGAATTCATCTACTGTAAAAAAATGTGGTAAAATGTAAAAGGAAAGGAGGTAAATAAAATGGAGGAAAAACTGGATCTCATCTTAAAGGAATTATCAGGTGTAAAAGAAGATATAAAAGAAATTAAAGATGAAGTCAAAGCTGTGAAAATTGAGTTGAGTGATGTTAAGGCAAAGCAAGTTGAAGTAAAAACAATCGTTTCTGCAATTAAAGTATCTCAAGAAATGACAAATGCTAAAACAACTGCTTTAGAAGGCATTCAAGAAAGACAACAGCTTCTTATGGAAACTCTATCATACCGCTCGATTCAACAAGAATCAGATATAAAGGAATTAAAACGAATTATTCAAAACCAATAATATTTGTATTTAATATTTACTCCGCTATTTCACCATCATGATTCCCACCTGATAATTGCCAATCAAATTGACTAAACTATATTATTTCAAATAGAACAAAAGCGCAAGCGCCTTGATCAGCCTCGTGCAAATAAGATGATTTAGAATAGAAGGCGTTCTTTGCCTTCAATTCTAAATTAGCTAGACCCTAGAGGGGCTAGGCGCTGGAGCTGGATGTCGTGCGCTTATCCACAGTTCAAGAATTTTGTAATTTCCTAAACGATAAAAAAATGTGAGCTGAATGTTAATCAACATTCGCTCACATCGTCTTTTTAAATGGTTTCTTAGCTTGTCCACACTAGTTAACCTTTGATTCATGCTCCATATCCCAGAGCTTTTCAAAGAAAGGTTGTCCCTTAATTAGGCGTTCACATAGTTGAATATGCTTATGAGACCATCCATGCAATGTTTCTTCATATAGCTTTTGCCATACTTCATTAAATTCTCTTTCCTGAATGTCACCATACATAGTAGGGTTCCATTCGGTGTACCAATACTTAACCTCTGCTGCATTTTTCGTCCCTTGTAATTGATCAAGAGCCATAAATAAAAGCTGTTTTAATTGTCGTTCTTTTCTTGTTAAACCACGTACATACTCTGGTGCTAATGACAAAATATGATAGTCCTTTTCTTCTGATCCATTTTTCATGAATTCAGTCGAATATTCTTCAGGCTCAATATCCTTTACCATTTCAAATACAAGCTGCTCCTGACGTGGAATAATCCGGCTTTTGCGAATTGGAATTGTATATCCGATTGTGTCTACTGCTAATATTCCAATTCCGTCTGTAACGATAAAGCAGTAATCTAGTTGAATTCTCTCATGGTTTTTTCTTATATAAGCCTTTTGAAAAATATCTTTTAATAGACCAGGTGGTAACTCCGATAAGTTATTTTCTATGTAGTCAAAAAGTAAGGAATTAACCTTTAAAAGGGGGACCTGATCAAGGAGTTCAACGCTATCATCCTTTCTCCATTCATGAAAATGACAGACGTTGTACCCGTTCTCTTCACCTTCAAACCAATTTACCCAAACATCATGAAGAAATAACATTTTTTTACCCCTCACTTCAGTACCATTTGTCAAACAGTATAGGCAAAAAATAAATAATTTATTCCAATCAATGCAGATAATACATAGAATTATTTCACTTATGTTGTATTTAGATTTGTCCTTAATTATCACTATGTTAAATGGCATGAAGATATGAGTAGTAAAAGGAGATTATCGTTTTGAATGAGTAAAAAATACTTCAGCAGGTGTACCTAATAGCTCTTTTGCGGTTTTACCTGATTGTTTCATATAGTTTTTCACTAGATAATAGCCTACTGCATATCCAAGCATCTTAGGGTATAACCCTGTTCCAAACATAAGTTGTGTATATTTGTGATTTTCTCTAATTACATCTCGTTGTGGATTTATTATCCTTTCAAGAAATCGTTCACATTGATTATCAGAATAAAGATTTGTCCAGGAAGATACATTGCGTTCACCCATCTTTTCACGTACTGCATTTTCTGCTAGCCCCTCTAAAATCATCGTATCGATAATCGTGAATTTTGCTTCTTGCTTCTTTAATGCTGCTAGACGACAAACATGATGGTATTCATGAATGAATAATGCCCTAATATCAATTTTTAATGTTTCCGATGATAAAAACAAAAACAACTTATCTTTAAAGGCTAAGCCTGATCTTCCTTTGTATTCTGTTTCGATTTTTCGATTATTCTGATCACAAGGAAAAATAAAAATTGGAATATTTGGCCCATTCCATTCCATTTGTAGCTTTCTTTCTTCTTCTCTTACGAATGAAAAAATTTTTTCTTTTTCCTGGATATCTATCCATTTATCAAGATGTTGCTGTTTTCCTTTATACATGCCAAATGAATGTAAGTATTTTGCTATCTCACTTTCATTACTATCAGTAAAATAAGTGCTTAATTTCTTACAGATATCTATTTGATTTGGTGTATCCTTTAACCACTCAATTGTATTAATAACACTCATCGTAACACTCCTTCCATCGTTATCTTATGTATTCTTTAGAAGGTGTGTTCATTTTAGATATTAAAATAGAAAAGGACCTGACAAAAGTCAGATCCTTGAATTTTTCTTATGCTTGATATTTTTTAAAGATAATTGTTGCGTTATGTCCACCAAAGCCTAATGAATTACTTAACGCTGCATTTACTTCTTGTTTTCTAGCCTCATTAGGAACATAATCTAGCTCACATTCTGGATCAGGTGTTTGATAATTTATAGTTGGAGGAATAACCCCTTCTTTTATTGCTAAAATGCTAAAAATTGCTTCAACTCCACCGGCTGCACCTAATAAATGACCTGTCATCGATTTTGTTGAGCTAATTGCAAGTTTATTGGCATGATCTCCAAAAACTTCTTTTATTGCTAATGTTTCAAATTTATCATTGTAAGGAGTACTTGTTCCATGAGCATTGATATAATCAATATCTGTCAGGTTAAGTCCACTACCCTCAACAGCTTGCTTCATCGCTCTTGCACCACCCTCACCATTTGGGGCTGGAGCAGTAATATGGTGAGCATCACCTGTTGCACCATATCCAACGATTTCAGCATAAATTTTCGCACCACGTGCTAGAGCATGTTCTAATTCTTCGAGAACAATTATTCCAGCACCCTCTCCCATTACAAAACCATCACGATCCTTATCAAATGGTCTACTAGCAGTGTTTGGATCAGGATTTGTCGATAATGCTTTATTTGCACAAAATCCTGCAAATGACATTTCTGTCAGCGGGGCTTCTGCACCACCTGATACCATTACATCTGCTTCGCCTCTTTCAATGACACGAAAAGCATCACCAATTGAATTCGTTCCTGTTGCACAGGCTGTAACAGTACATGAATTAAAACCTTTTGCACCTAATGCTATCGAGACCTGTCCAGTTGCCATATCAGGGATTAGCATTGGTACGAAAAACGGACTTACGCGACGTGGTCCTTTTTCTAATAAAATTTTATACTGTTGTTCAAAAGTTTCCATTCCACCAATACCAGAGCCAATCCAGACACCAACACGAGGAGCATTTTCATCAGTAATTTCTAAATCAGCATCCTTCACTGCCATTAATGAGGCAGCTACAGCATATTGTGTGAAACGATCCATTTTTCTTGCATCTTTTTTGTCCATAAACTGCTCAACATCAAAATCTTTTAGTTCTGCTGCAACTTTAGCTGGATAATCATCTGGGTTTACACGTGTAATTGGTCCGACCCCTGATACACCGTTTATTGCATTTTCCCAAGTTGTGCGAACATCGTTTCCAATTGGTGTTAATGCTCCTAAACCTGTTACAACAACTCGTTTCTTTTCCATGAAAATTGCACCTCACCTTTGAGATAGTTCTTTAAATATGTAAAGATAGACGAAGCAGTCCTCGTCATTCCTCATTTTTTATTACCATAGCTGTCCTTCATTTTTCCTAATATGAAAAATACTTTAATCAAAACAATTGTTTATTAGTATAAACATAAGTGAATCATATTAATAAGTTATTTCTAATTAGCGACCCCAACGAATTGCGATAGCACCCCACGTTAATCCTCCGCCAAAACCAACCATCACAATTACATCGCCATCTTTGATTTTGCCGGCCTCTACTTCTTCTACTAACGAGATTGGGATTGAAGCAGCAGAAGTGTTGCCATATTTATGGACCGTTTTAGACATTTTTTCAACTGGAAGGTTTAATCGCTCCCTTGCTGCTTCCATAATACGAATGTTCGCTTGATGTGGAATTAAGAAATCAACATCTTCTTTACTTAAACCAGCTTTTTCAAGAACATTCACACTTGATTCACCCATTTGTCTAACAGCAAACTTAAAGACTTCCCTACCATTCATGATAATGTACTCATCTTGATATAGGTGTTTACCACCTGTACCATCTGCTCCAAGTTCAAAGGATAAAATTCCTTTTCCATCGCTAACAGGTCCGATTATTGCTGCTCCTGCACCATCACCAAATAATACAGCAGTGTTACGGTCGTTCCAATCTGTAATTTTTGAAAGCTTTTCAACACCTACTACTAAAACACGCTTATATGCACCTGTTTCAATAAACTGCTTAGCAGTAATCATTCCATACATGAATCCTGCACAAGCAGCACTAATATCCATTGCCGCTGCTTTTTTTGCTCCTAATTTTTCTTGAAGCATACAAGAAACAGATGGAAATGGTTGGTCTGGTGTCACTGTTGCAACAAGAATTAAATCCAAATCCTCAGCTGCAATTCCCGCATCCTCAAGAGCCTTCTCAGCAGCTAAAAATCCCATTTGTGATGTATCCATTGAATCATCCGCAATACGACGTTCTTCTATTCCTGTTCTTGAGCGAATCCATTCATCAGATGTATCCATTACTTTTTCTAAATCTGCATTTGTTACAACCTTTTCAGGTGTGTATCGACCGATACCAATAATTCCTGCATTCATATGTGCAACCCCTTTAAAAAAGTTAGGTATTTTTATTCCAAATTATCTTGTAGTAAACCAACTACTAATCAAAGTTTATATCAATTATTATGACTTGGTACTAATTTTATCTTATCCAGTTTTTTTTTTCAATATTAATGTTTTAGTATAACGGACTAGAACGAGTATTTTATGTGTACATAAACTAATAGTAATAAAATGTCTATGGGGGTGACATTGTGGAGAATAAAGGACAATTTGAGAAAAATGCAGAACATGAAAATAGTGAAAAAGATGTAAATGTACCGCATGTTGACCGTTTTAGTGAGCTTATGTTTGGAGCTAAAGCTTCAAGAGTAAAAAAAGAAAACAACCAACAACAAGTGGATTCTGTCCATGATGAAAATAAAACAGATGAAGTGAATTATTTTACACTTATGGAACAAATCGATGATATTATGGGTTCACTTGAAAATTTAAAACCAATGTTAAAGCAATTCTCTCCAATTATGGACTATATTAAGAAGAAAATATAAAAGCTGCCAAATGGCAGCTCTTTTTAAAAGATATGAAGTATAAATTTTGTACTTAGTTTTGGTGTTCAGCTCCAGCGCCTAGCCCCTCGAGGTCATAAGTCAATTTGGAATTGAAGGCAAATAACGCCTTCTATTCCAAATCGCTTTATTTGCCTGAGGCTGATCAAGACGCTTGCGCATTTCTTATTGCGCGTCTTTTTTCCCTAATTCATAAGCCTCTCCCATAACCTTTGTGAAAAGCTCCATCATTGGTTGAATGGTTTCCATCGATAATTCAATACCTGAACTTTCTAACTTTTGTTTAGCCTCTGGTAAATACTTCATTGCAATCTGCATAAATTCCATTGTTTTAGGATGTTGTTCCAATTTACTCACTCCTTAAGTTTGGTATGTGTATAAAGAAAGGGGTTGGAACCCGCTTTTTTCCGTGTTAATAAAAAGTTGTAATTTTTTTATAGAGTTGGTTTAAGTATCTCTGTTTATAATTGATTTGGCAGTAGTCCAGTTTTTTTATATTCTTCGATCTGGTCTTTAAGCGATGCTTGAAATTCCTTGTCTACAAGAGGACTAAACTTTCCTAGAGAAATCACGCCGTCCTGAAAATCAAAAAATAATTCTCCACTTTCAAGCTCACCTTTATTAAAGGAATTTGCTACAACCTCATATAAGACATCAACATGTTGGACGGTACTTGTCAACACCGTACCTTTTCCTAAGTCAGATTGATCGGATACAAAACCAATTGCGTACAAGCCTTCCTCTTTTAGTCTTTCAATGACAGAAACATTATATCCATCTCCAGCTACATACACGATGTCAACACCACTTTTAATCATTTCATTAAGAAGCGGAATAGCAATCGATGTATCATCCCAGTCTTGCACATATTGAATTTCCACATGGACATTTTCATTTTGATAATAGGCTCCTTCAAAAAAGCCATCTACCTCAGGCTGCCACTCAAAGGCTGCTAAAACACCAACTTTATCAGTCTTTGACATTTCCCCTGCAACCATACCACCAAAAAACCCCATTGCATTTGACTTAAAATTTAAGCTAGTAACATTTTCTCCGTCAGCTTTCCCATTAAATAGAACGAAATGGATATCGGGATATTCACTACTAATTGTATTAAAAAAATTAGCATATTCACTTCCATGACCGAAGATAAGATTCACATCATTTTGCTTAAATTCATCAATTGCAGCACGTATTTTGCTCTCATTGTTCACTCCTTCTTTATAAAACACATCAACTTTTAGCTCAGATTGAATTTTTAGAAGGCCCATATAGCCCTTCGTTCCCCAAACTTGATCATCGATGGTTTCAGGTACAAGCAGACCTACCTTTTGAAGTTTCCCTTGTGCTGTAGGTTGTCCACAACCGAAAAGCGAAAAAAGTAAAATAAGGACAAGACCGAGCTTTTTGTACATGGGCAACCCTCCTATTCATTATGTACCTATTATACTTATCCTTTTTATTTTAGCCTTTCCTTATTTAATTGTACAAGTAATAACTGTTCTACGTCTTGAGAATCTCACTATACTTTTCAATAAATTCCTTCTGTGCTCTTAACCCTTTTTCAATACTTGTAGGTTTTTTGATCAAGTATTTTTCGGATCTACAATCATTAAAATCTTCCGGATTCACCTTTAATTTTATTGAAAATGGTGACTTTTCGTTTTGCTTTAATTCACTTTGAATAGAATATGTTTTACCATGTTGAAATTTAGACAACAAATCAAAAATAGCGTTAACTGCATCTTGAATAAATAGGATAGGCTCGTCTATAATCAGAATTTCATTTTCATTATTATCATTGACTAAAAATTGGTGGATTTTTTCTGTTGGAGGTTGAAATGGACCAAACAATATTGGAAGGTGAACCGACATTCGATTTTCTTTATTTTCGGAAAGATATTGCTCACAAAATGTAAGATGCTTATTTCGCAACACTTTATCTTCCCTATTCACTGTCGATATAAAGACATGTGGAACTTGTAATTCATTTGAAACTTCTACCGATTTAAGCAAAAGTTTACGATCTTGGTCTATTAATATAGTCTCATCACCATCGTCACAACAATGTATGATCATATCTACCGTGTTCTCATAATCTGATCTTTCATATGTTTCAGTTGTTTGAAACAATGCATTTCTCCCAACCATCATCAACCGTTCATCTACTAACCGTTTATTAATTAAGTTACTCGATTTTAAAAGTACACCTTTCACCTCAACACCTTCATTAACGAACCTTTCACAAAGTGCAAATCCAACAAATGTGTGTGCTCCAAAGACAATTACTCGTTTAAACATGCTTTTCCTCCTCGTAGGCAGATATATTATCGTATGCATGTAGGTTTCAATATAGTCCGTAGAGGAATGAGAAGAGGTTGAGCATTTCACACTTAGCAACCTCTCTTAGCGCGGATTGAATCACTAAACCTAAAGTTGTTCAAAAAAACACCAAAAATTGAGGGAAACTCCCCTGCAATTTTTGGTGTTTCTAACTGTACAAATAACTTTATCACGTTACAAGACCTTCTCATTCTCTTTATAGAATTTAATAATTGATTGGTTCGTTCGGTAAGGATTATCTCCTAGATGATAAATGAGTTGAATTGGACTACCCATACTTTTTCTTATCTCTTCATATTTTTTGCTATGATCTTGCGGTGGATATGTGTTGAAATTCATTCTTTGCCAAATCCTAACTGGCTTTTGAGAGGTTATATTATGCATCGAAGGTAGATTTGATGATGATTTTATCATTTTTCCATCAATACCATATGCTATCGATATTTCTTTTATTAAACGCTTATAAAAGAACTTATGCTCTTTTTCCTTTTCGAGATGGGCTTGGAGGTCAAGGCAAGGATTCATCATTGCCACAGAGCGGATCTTATCAGGTATGGTCTCCATTAATTGTAATGCTGTTAATCCACCCATTCCTTCTGATAACAAATGAACCCGATCATTTAAAATTTCTTTCTTCATTATCATGTGGTAAAGCTGCTTTGCCATTGTAACTGCTCGAGGACTCCCCCAGTTACTTCCGTATAAATTTGAATGAAACAGTGTATATCCTTGATTCATTAAGTCAGATATAAGTTGATTTCGGCCATAATGTTGATGCCAAAAGCTTGAGGATTCATCGACAAAATCTGATCGATCTCCTAATATTAAAATTCCAAACCCATTCGGTTTTGTCGGTAAATGGACGACATTCCATTCCGTTTCAAGCTGAAAAAAGCGCTCCGTAATCATCACTTGCCCACCACCTTTCTCTTTTTAGACTTTTAAATGAGGAAAAGAGGTTGTGAAAACATCATATTCCTTTCCCGTTTATATAATGTATGTATACTATGTTAAAAAGAATGGGACTCTATCACAGATCTCGAAAATATAGACCTTTGTCATGTATGGAAAGTTCATGAACAATTCAAAAAGATACTTTTAAAAATGAATTAATATGTGATAATATATAGTGAGATATTGTCTGGAAATAGAGGTGAATGCAGTGCGTTTCTTTTGGACATTTTTTTGGGGCTTTTTATTAATCCACATGGCATCATATGTTGTTAATTCTATGACTGGTGGTCATTACGACTTTATGGCTGCAACTATTTTATCTGTCGTTGCAATCGTTGTCATCTTTATCATCGCTGAAGTTATTCCTAACGAACCAGTAGCGAAGCATGATCATCATTAATAATTGATTTTCGACTTAAATTCAAAAAACCCTACTTAAAAGTAGGGTTTTTTGAATTTTTTCTGTATTAAGGTAGGGTTAAGGTTTTCTCTTATATGTCCATTGGCGATTATCATTAGCTGTTTCAGGGAAACGATCTCCTGCTTTTAATCTAATTTGACCAGGATTTTTTACATTATCGCCTGTTTCACCTATTTCTACATAAACTCCATTATTAGGTGCTTTTTGACCTGATCTAAAACGATGCTGTTGACCCATTCGTATCCCTCCTCTCTTACTTGCTTAGTATCTCCATACAGACTTTTTTCATGAGTTCAATAAAAGTTCTTTACACAGTCACTTTCCTGTATTTAATGGTAATGTGAATTGTAATTACGCTTAAATCTAATTGTACAAAAAAACCTGACACTTTTTGTGCCAGGTCGTTAATTATGCAAGTAGTTCCTTCAGCAAAGCTTTTTGAACATGTAGACGATTTTCTGCTTGTTCAAATACAGCTGAGTGCTCCCCATCTATAATCGATGCTGTTACTTCCTCTTCACGGTGTGCTGGTAAGCAATGAAGGAAATAGTAATCTTCCTTCGCATGCTTGACTAACTGATCATTAACTTGGAAGTCCTTAAAAGCAACTAAACGTTTTTGTTGTTCACTTTCTTGCCCCATACTTGCCCAAACATCTGTATAAATAATATCCGCATCTTTAACAGCTTCAATTGGATCATTCGTAACTGTAATAGTAGCTCCAGTTTCTGCAGCAATTTTTTGTGCTTCTTCTACAACAGATTGATTTGGTTCATAGCCCTTAGGACAGCCTAATGAAAAGTCCATTCCAACCTTTGCAGCAGCGATCATTAGAGAATGGGCTACATTGTTTCCGTCACCTAAATAAGCTGTTTTTACGCCAACGAACTTTTCCTTTAAGCGATAAATTGTTTTTAAATCAGCAAGTGCTTGGCATGGGTGAAAAAGATCGGTTAATCCGTTGATAACAGGAATGCTAGCATGCTTAGCAAGTTCTTCAATTTTATCATGACCAAAGGTACGAATCATAATCCCATCAACATATCCAGACAATACCTTTGCTGTATCAGATACAGGCTCACCTCTGCCTAATTGGAGATCCTGACTACTTAAAAATAGTGCATGGCCTCCTAATTGAAGCATACCTGTTTCAAAGGAAACACGAGTTCTAGTTGACGATTTTTCGAAAATCATTGCTAATGTTTTGCCCTTTAACACGGGCTGAAGTGGGTTCTCCTCTAATTTAAATGCTTCATCTATAAGGTTCAGAATTTCTTCTTTACTATAATCAAGTAGTGTTAAAAAGTCTCTTTTTTCTACTGTTTTTTTCTCTTTTAGTTTTACATTACTCATTGCTTAACCACTTCCTTCTTTGTAAGCTGTTGTATTGATTGTACAGTATCGTCACTAGTTGCTATCGCTTGTAAACACGCGTAGTAAGTAGCAAGGTTTGTAAATAAAATCATCCCTTTATCTAATGCCAATTGACGATCTAATTTAGCCTCTTCACTGTCAATTAGTGAAACAAAGATTCCTTTATTTCCTTCAATCCATGAAGAATACCCACTGATTTTTACTTGAAGACCCGCTTGCTTTGTTACTTTAATCGCTTCTTCATTTTCGATATCAAAATAAACACTTGTTACATCCTGTAAGTCTTTATAAAAAATCTTACGATACACACTTTGAAGATTTTGTCCTACACACATACCTTCACCAGTTGCCTTCATTTCTGGTCCAAGTGTTATATCGACATCATGTAGAGCATGGCTAGAAAATACAGGGTATTTTACTGCAACCCAATCGTTTATTTCAGCTGGCTTAATGGTAAGCTCACTTAAAGCTTTTCCACATAATAAATAAGTAGCGTGCTTAATAATTGGAATACCTGTTACTTTACTTATGATCGGTGCTGTTCTACTTGCACGTGGATTTACTTCAAGTATATAGATTTGATTTCCGTTTACTAAAAATTGAATATTCATAATCCCACGGTAATTAAGCTTTTTCACTAATGCATTCGCATATTCGGCTATTACCTGTTTATTGTTTTCAGTTAAGCTTTGAGATGGAAGAATCGCAAGACTATCCCCAGAGTGAACACCTGCTGGCTCTACATGTTCAATATGGGTTGGAATAAAAGCTTCCTTACCATCTGAAATGAGATCAATCTCTCCTTCAAGACCTTGAACGAATTGATCAATTAGTACAGGATATATCATATTTACACTTTCAGAAAGTAATTGAGTTAATGTCTCTTCATTATGAACAACTACCATTCCTTTACCACCAATTACATAGGAAGGTCTTAAAAGAACTGGATAACCTATTTCATTTGCGCCTTTTACTGCTTCATCTGCATTGTTTGCTGTTAACCCAACAGCATGTGGGATTGAGAGCTCATCTAATAATTGATAAAACTTATCGCGATCCTCTAACCAATCAAGAGTGTCAGTATCAGTTCCTAACAATGTTACCCCCGCTGCTTCTAATTGTTCAGCAAGATTAATTGCTGTTTGACCACCGTACTGGACGATGACTGAATCAATTTTTTCTGATTCAACAATATTTAGAACATGCTCAAGAGTAATTGGTTCAAAATAAAGACGATCCGCTGTTTCAAAATCAGTACTAACTGTTTCTGGGTTATTGTTAATCATGATTGCTTCATAGCCTAGTTGCTTCAATGCTTTAATTCCATGAACAGCACTATAATCAAATTCAATTCCTTGGCCGATACGAATAGGTCCAGAACCTATAATTAAAATCTTTTTCTTATTTGATAATGTAGGTTGTTCATTTTCACCGAAGTATGTTGAATAAAAATAATTTGTGCGTGCCTCAAACTCTGCTGCACATGTATCAACATATTTATAAGCAGCCTTTACTCCTACTTCCAGGCGAAGTTTTCTTACATCTGCCTCAGGTGCCTGAATTAATGATGCGATTGTCCTGTCTGAGAAACCCTTCTCCTTTACTTTTGCAAGAAATTCACCATCTAGAGTTGAAATAGTTTCCTGTTTCAGTTGAAGTTCAAGAGCAACAATCTGCTTAAAGCATGAGAGAAAATAAAGATCCATTTCTGTCATTTGATGTATTTCTTCAATCGTCATTCCTCTTCTAATCAGTTCCATTACAGCAAAGAATCGACGGTCATCTGTTTTATTCATTAATTCGACAATTGCATTTGTTGATAAATCCACGAGCTCTGGCAAATGCGTTCCGATATTGTCTAGTTCAAGTGAATCACAAGCCTTTTGAAGAGCTGCTTCAAGATTTCGTTCAATCGCCATGACTTCACCAGTTGCCTTCATTTTCGTGCCTAGCTTGCGATCTGCTTTATTGAATTTATCAAATGGCCATCTTGGAAACTTCACAACCACATAATCAAGTGCTGGTTCAAAGCTAGCATACGTACTCATTGTTAAAGGATTTTTTAATTCCTCTAATGTATAACCAACCGCAAGCTTTGCTGCAATTTTTGCAATTGGATAGCCTGTAGCCTTTGATGCTAGAGCAGATGATCTGCTAACGCGTGGATTTACTTCAATGACATAATATTGCTTACTTTTTGGATCTAATGCTAATTGTATGTTACATCCACCGACAACACCAAGAGCTGAAACGATCTTTACTGCAGCAGTTCTCAGCATATGATAATCCTGATCAGTCAGGGTTTGAGATGGGGCAACAACAATTGAGTCACCAGTATGAACCCCAACTGGATCAATGTTTTCCATATTACATACAGAAATACATGTACCCTTTTGATCACGAATCATCTCATATTCAACTTCTTTAAAGCCTGCAATACTTTTTTCGATTAAACATTGGGTAATCGGACTAGCTTGTAAGCCGCTTTTTACTAGCTTTTTAAATTCTTCTACATTATTAGCAATTCCCCCACCTTTACCACCTAGTGTATAAGCAGGACGAATGATGATTGGGAAGCCAATTTTATTCGAAAATTCAAAGGCTTCTTCTAGAGTTGTTACAATTGAGCTTTCAGGAATTGGTTCATTTAAATCGTACATTAATTGACGGAACTCATTGCGATCTTCACCTTTTCGGATCGATTCAATTGATGTACCAAGTAACTGAACACCATACTTTTCTAAAACCCCTGCTTCATGAAGCTCCATTGCTAGATTAAGTCCTGTTTGACCACCTAATGAAGCGAGTAATCCATCAGGTCTTTCTTTCGCAATAATTTTTGTTACACTTTCTATAGTTAACGGTTCAAAATAAAGGACGTCTGAAAATTCTTCATCAGTCATAATTGTTGCTGGATTGTTGTTCACTAAAACAACTGTGTAGCCCTCTTCCTTCAAGGCTAAACATCCTTGTGTTCCAGCATAATCAAATTCTGCCGCCTGACCAATTATGATAGGGCCAGAACCGATGACAACTATTTTTTTAATTGATTGGTTTTTAGACATAAAGAATATCTCCTTTTGTAGCAGCGACTAAATCTAAAAATTCATCAAAAATCCATTCACTATCTGAAGGTCCTGGATGTGCCTCTGGATGAAATTGTGCTGTTAAAATTGGTAATGTAGAATGTGCTAGACCTTCTATTGAATCATCATTTATATGATAAAAACGAGTTTTCAAATCCGTTGCTTTTAAACTATCCCCGATGACAACATAGCTATGGTTTTGCGAAGTCATAAATACTTTATCTGTTTTTAAATCATAAACAGGCTGATTTGCCCCTCTATGCCCAAACAAAAGCTTTTTCGTTTTTGCACCAAAGGATAAAGCGATCAACTGATGTCCTAGGCATATACCTAGTGTGGGATAGGAGGAAACAATTTCTTTTATTTGTGAAAAATAGGTTGATAACTGCTCAGGATCCCCTGGACCATTTGATAATAAGACACCATCAGGTTTTAACTCAGCTACTTTATCCATCATCTTTAATGGAACAGTTGTAACTTTACATCCCCGATTAACTAATGATGTTAAAATTGATTTCTTATAGCCAAAGTCGATTAAAGCTACATGCTTCTCACCCTCGCCATAAGTTTCTAGCTTAGTTGAGGTAACTTCAAAAACTCCATCCTCATAAATTGCACAAGGCTGAGCTTCCTGATTAAGAGTTGGTGAAATGGTTGCAGCCATAGAGCCATGGCTTCGAATTTTTTTTACAACTGCACGTGTATCAATATGATGTATAATCGGTATGTTCCACTTTTGCAAATATTCCTTAAAGCTATATTGTGCTTCATAATGTGAATAGGCTGATGTACATTCATAGATCACCACTGCTTTTACTTGTGGCTGCTTACTCTCATCATCTGTAATATTGATACCGTAATTCCCTATAAGAGGATACGTAAAAACCACAATTTGATTCTTATATGAAGGATCTGTTAACACTTCCTGGTACCCTGTCATTCCTGTAAAAAATACAATTTCTCCGTTGATGTCTTGTGTTGATCCATGTTCAAGTTCTCCGGTATATACTGAACCATCCTCTAAATGGAGATATCCTTTCATCTGTTCGCACCTCGTTTGCTAAAGTAATACTTCTAAAAGTAGGTCTGTATTTCCTACTAATTAATCTCTAATTGGATAAATATTAAAAACTTAGTATTTTTATTCAACACTTTGTAAAAAAAAGTGCCCAAATTAATGAGCGACCGTAGATTGCTTTAATGTAGAGAATGTCCGACCAATGATTCCAACCGCCTCGTCAATCTCTTCATATGAAATCGTTAATGGCGGGAGCAGACGTATGACATTTGGACCTGCTGGTAAAACAAGAAGGTTATTGTCTCTTAACTGATCGACTATCATACTTACTTGTTCCTTACATTCTATACCAATTAATAAGCCTTTTCCACGTATTTCCTTCACAAGTGGATGATTTCCTACTATGTTATTCAACTTATTAACTAAGTATATATTTTTTTCGTTAACTTCGTTTAAAAAATCATCCTGTAGAATCTTGGTCATTGTTGCTTTTGCAGCAGCCATTGCAATCGGATTTCCTCCAAAGGTCGAGCCATGGCTTCCTGCTTGAAAGGTTTCAATTAATGATGCTTTACCGATCATTGCTCCAACTGGTATCCCACTTCCTAAGCCCTTTGCAGAGGTTATGATATCTGGAGATAATCCATAATGTTGATAGCCAAAAGCTTTTCCTGTTCGACCGATACCTGTTTGAACCTCATCGATTATTAATAAGGCGCCAACACGTTTACATGTTTCAGCGACTTTATCAATAAATTCTTGCTCTGCCGGAACCACTCCACCTTCACCTTGAACAACTTCAAGCATGATTGCAGCTACATCTTCTTCTAGTTCCTCTAAAGCTTCCGTTTGATTGTATGGAAGATAGGTGAATTTTTCGAGAAGGGGACCAAAGCCTTGTTGTATTTTTTCCTGACCTGTTGCTGACATTGTTGCAAAGGTTCTACCATGAAATGATTGAAGAAATGTCACAATCTTTGTTTTTCCTGTGTGTTTTCTCGCTAATTTAATGGCTGCCTCATTCGCTTCCGCTCCACTGTTACAAAAGAACACTGCCTCTCCATCACTATACTCAACTAAAAGCTTAGCTACTTCCTCTTGGATTGGCTGATGAAAAAGATTAGATACATGCCAATATTTTTTAATCTGATCTTGAACAGCGTTCATTACATCATCATCTGCGTGACCTAAATTGCAAACAGCGATTCCTGATACAAAATCAAGGTACTTCTTATCATTTTCATCCGTTATCCATGATCCTTTTGCTTCTTTAACTGTAACATTCCATCTAGCATAAGTAGGAAATAAATAACTCATTATGACAAAACCTCCTGTTCTCTCACGATTTTTGTTCCTTTAAAACTGTCATTTTCGATAAATGCTTGCTGCCCACTTACAATCATCACTTCTTGACATGTGTCTGAAAGTGTTGCCATCGCTGATTGAACTTTTGGAATCATTCCACCTGTAATCACTTCTTTTTCAATGTTTGACTCAATCTCAGAAGGTGTAATTTTTTCGATTACCTGTTTTTCTCCATCCAGAATCCCAGGGACATCTGTTACAAATAAAAACTTTTCTGCCCCTACTGCATGAGCGATTGCAGCAGCAGCTAAGTCTGCATTAACATTAAGAGTTTCATATGTCACAGTACGTGCAAGTGGCGCAATCACAGGTATATACCCATTATCCATTAGTAATGAAACACTGGATGTATCTACTGATGTTACTTTACCTACTAACCCTAGATTTTCTTTATCTAAATAGCTAGCTTGTAAAATTTGCCCATCACTACCTGATAACCCAATTGATTTAAGTCCTTTTTGTTGCAAAAGATTTGTTAGATGCTTATTTATCTTCCCTGCTAAGACCATTTCAGCAATCTCTAACACAGCCTTTGTTGTTTTACGTTGTCCGTTAAAGAACTCTGTTTCAATATTTAAAGCTTTTAGCATGTTTGTTATATCTGGACCACCACCATGAACAATCATGACCTTCCAGTTATTCTCAATCAATACATTTAAACTTTGAAAAAATGATTCTGACAATTGGTGTACTGTACTTCCGCCACATTTTAAAACGACTGTTTTTGACATATCGATCTCCTTATGTTCTGTAACTTGCGTTTATTTTCACATAATCATAGGTTAAATCACAGCCCCACGCCTTACCAGCTGCATCTCCAACTCCTAGATTAACTGATATTTTCACTTGATCCTTCTTTAAATACTCACTCGCAGCTTCCTCTGAAAACGCCTGTGGGCTATTATCAGTAAAGAGACAAAGGTCTTCTAGATAAATATCAATCTTTTCTGGTTCTACTGAAGCTTCACTATATCCTACTGCACATATAATTCTTCCCCAGTTAGCATCAGCACCGTAAACAGCTGTTTTCACTAAGCTTGAACCAACAATTTTCTTTGCAACTACATTTGCTTCCTGCTTCGTTTTTGCACCTGTTACTTCGACTTCAATTAGCTTTGTTGCACCTTCACCATCTTTAGCGATTTGTTTCGCGAGCTCCTCACTTACCATTTGAAAGGCAGCCTTAAAATCATTCCACTGTGGATGCTTTTCATTTAATTGCTTGTTTCCAGCTTGACCATTTGCTAAGACAAGAACCATATCATTCGTTGATGTATCACCATCAACGGTAATTTGATTATATGTTTTATCAGTAATTTCTTTTAAAGCTGATTGTAATGATTCAGAGTCAATATTTGCATCTGTTGTCACAAAACCAAGCATTGTTGCCATATTCGGATGAATCATTCCAGAACCCTTTGCAGCCCCACCGATTGTCACTTTTTCCCCATCAATCACTACTTCATAGCATGATGTTTTCATTACTAAGTCGGTTGTAAGAATTGCCTGTTGGAATTCTACTGCAGCTTCCTTCGAGGCTTGTGGTTTTAGCTCGTCAATCCCTTGACGAATTTTATCCATTTTCAAGAATTCTCCGATAACACCAGTTGAAGCAACAGCTACAAAATGTTTTTCTATATTAAAAAGGTTTGCACATCGCTCTCTCATCTCGTAAGCATCTTTAAGACCTTGTTCACCTGTACATGCATTTGCATTGGCACTGTTTACTATGATCGCTTGCAAGCGCCCTTCTTTTGCAATACTTTCCTGAGTTACCTTTAATGGTGCTGCTTGAAAGTGACTTTGTGTATAGACAGCCGCACAGTTTGCAGGTACATCACTATATATAACACCTACATCATTTTTAGAATATCTTAAACCAGCGTGAACACCATCAGCTGAAAATCCTTTTGGTGTAACGATAGATCCATCTTCAATTTTTGTATAGCAAGTAGTTGCCTTTGTTTGTAACACTGCTTTTTCCTCCCCAGTGGTCATTATAGATGGCTCGTTTCGCGATAACATTGAATAAAATGGTGTTTCGCCGATTCCTTCTTTTCCCATCTTTTATTTTTTGGTTGTGTTAAACTTGGTTGTTGATTTCCGCTGCAGGCGTTCGCTTTCCGCGGGCGGTCCGGTAGCCTCCTCGGTGCTTTGCACCTGTGGGGTCTCCCTTGGACTCGCACTCCCGCAGGAGTCTCACATATCCGCTCCAATCAACAAAGTGCAAAAAATTCAACAATAAGCTTTAAAACAGCCTTATGGATAAATAGGTGCATGATATAATCCGGTTGTTTCTTCAAAACAATTCATAAGATTAAAGTTTTGAACCGCTTGACCTGCTGCACCCTTCATTAAATTATCAATTACTGATACTATCGTAACTCTTCCTGTTCGTTCATCTACTTTTAAACCAATATCACAAAAGTTTGAACCGTAAACTTCTTTTGTAGAAGGAAATTCATTTTGCTTCCGAATTCGCACAAACGGTGAATCTGCATAAAAATCCTTATATAAGTCTAGTAATTTTTCAGTTGAATACGTATCTGTTAAACTTGCATAAATAGTTGCCATGATTCCGCGTGTCATTGGCATTAAGTGTGTATTAAAGGAAATACATGTAATCGCATTATTTAACGTATGAAGCGCTTGTTCGATTTCTGGTATATGCTGATGCTCATGTACTTTATATATTTTTACATTTTCATTTACTTCTGAGAAATGAGTTGTCTGTGATGCATTTCGTCCTGCACCTGACACACCCGTTTTTGCGTCAACAATAATTGATTGTTCGTTAACAAGCTTATTCTCTACGACTGGTGCTAGCCCTAATATGGTTGCAGTTGGAAAACATCCTGGATTAGCGAGTAATTTAGCCTTTGTTATGTCCGCTTTGTATATTTCGGGAAGACCATATACGGCTTTTTCAAGAACATCTTCATCTACACATGGGCGTTTATACCACTCTTCATATTCACTTTTATTTTTTAACCTTAAGTCCCCAGACAAATCGATAATCTTCACATCTGAATCAATAAATTGAGGTGATAAAGTCCTGGATACACCAGGAGGAGTCGCAAGAAATAAAACCGATACATTGTTTTTTATTTCTTCAACATCAATATTTTTCAAAATATGATCACTTATTTCAGTTAAATGTGGAAATGAGTTACTATATGGAACATCCATTTCTGAAGATGAATACAATATACATTCATCTACATGTGGATGATTAGATAATATTCGATATAATTCGACCCCACCATAACCAGTGGCTCCGACGATTCCGACCTTCACCAAATCACCTTCTCTTGTTAAATTCGATATCTTCTAAATTATTTCTCATTATAAATATGTATAAAAATAAAATCAAGTGTATAAATAATATTTTTATGGATTTTTCAAAAAAATCCTTTAATTATAAGAATAAGAATATGAAACAAACAAAATACGATGTTATATATATATACAGAAGATTGCATAAAAGAATTGTAAAAATGTATATGTTAAGTAGCTTTTAGTGGGTCTCTTAAGGGATGGGCTAGTAAAGATCATTGAATTTTTACTATCAGGTGTGATGCGGGTATAAAAAAATCATCAGCGGAGCGTGCACCCACTGATGATTTTGTCTTTTATCGAATCCCTAATGCGATTTTGGCCATTCTGGACATTTTGTCCTTCGTCCACGGTGGACTCCAAACAATTTTAACCTCTACATTTTTCACTTCTGGAATATCATATAGAGCGGCTTTCACTTGATCAACAATTGTTCCTGCTAAAGGACATCCCATTGATGTTAAAGTCATTGAAACCTCTGTATTTCCTTGCTCATCCATTTGAACATCATATACTAAGCCAAGATTTACGATATCTACACCTAATTCTGGGTCTTCAACCGTTTCAAGTGCTCCGTAAATATTTTCCTTTAATAATTCATCCATAAATGTTATTCCTCCTTCTTCAAGATTTAACGTCTAGTTCTACCTTGAGTATAGTAAAGTAAATAATTTATTTAAAGGATTCTGCTTGAGGTAATCCCTACAAGTTATGTTCAAACCATTCTGTCAACGCCATTGCTCCTTCACGGGATACTTTATGGCCAGCTAATGGATCAACAATAAACTTTAGTCTTTCAGGTGTTTTTTCATACATTGGTATAATGTCCTTGTAAAATTGATACGTCGGAGCGAATGGCACCATTTCATCTCGTTCTCCATGCCAAAATAATAGTGGTCTATTTTGAAGTTTTTCTGTATGCAGACTTAAATCAAAAGGCTCTAAAAGAGAAAGCTGTTCATCAATCTCATCATTGGACAATGGAATTTTCACACCACTTTGCTGTAAAGCAGAAAGCTGTCCTTTTAATAATGTTGTATAACAAGGGCTTCCCATTAGACTAACAGCTGCTTTAATCCAATCATACTGTGTTAATGCACCTAGTGTGGTGATGCCACCCATTGAGGTACCTGCAAGACCAATACGTCCCTGATCAATTAAATCATTTTCTTCAAAATATTCTTTAATTATATTAACTTCTACAATCTCATTTAAAACGATTTTCCAAAACCTAAAGCTTAATTCCTTTGTATTGTAATCTTTACTTCTTTCTCCATGATCAAGTGCCTCTGGTAGTACGACTCTTATGCCTTTTTCTGCAAGATAATAAGCATAATGTAAATTATTTTCCTTTGCACTCGTAAAGCCATGGACAAAAATTACAAAGGGGGTTTTTTTATCCCTATGCGATTGATTTACAATATGTAATAGCGGAATGTCTGCTATATTTATTTTTTCAACGATTACCAAACGAAACGCGCCTCCCTAACTATTTTGCCACTAATTAATTGTAACATGTAGACATTAAACTTGGAAAAAAGATACACTTATACTAAAGCGGAAGCGCCTTGATCAGACCCGACAGGCATAAGACGCTCAGGAATAGAAGACGTTCTTTGTCTTCAATTCCTGAGTGGCTTATGACCCCGAGGGTCTAGGCACTGGAGCTGGATGTCAAAGCGCTACCATAGTACATTAATTTTTACGATTTCCAAAATCTAACAAGACAAAAAGGAGACTTTATGGAAACGAAACCTTTCTTAATTGCTTTAGACTTAGATGGAACTCTTTTAAAGGACGATAAAACAATTTCGACGTATTCAAAAGAGATAATTGAAAAAGCAAAAGCAGCCGGGCATATCGTTTGTATTGCGACAGGAAGACCCTTTCGATCAAGCTCCATTTATTATGATGAATTACAACTTACTACACCGATTGTGAATTTTAATGGTGCATATGTTCATCATCCTAAAAATAATGAGTGGGGAACATATCATACAACACTTAATCTAAACGTAGTAAAGGAAATTATTGAGGTTGCAGAGAAACATAATATACATAATATGTTAGCTGAAATTATTGATGATGTGTATTTCCATTATCACGACGAAAAGCTTTTAGATGTATTTAGCATGGGAAATCCCTCCATTAAAATTGGTGATTTACGAGAAAATCTTGGCGATGATGTAACAAGCATCCTCATACATGCAGCAGAAGAAGATGTTGAAAAAATAAGAACTTATTTATCAGATGTACATGCAGAGGTCGTTGATCACAGAAGATGGGCAGCACCTTGGCATGTTATTGAAATAATTAAAGCAGGGATGAATAAGGCAGTTGGCCTACAAAAAATCGCATCCTACTATGATATTCCCGTTGAACGGATAATTGCATTTGGAGACGAGGATAATGATCTAGAAATGCTTAAATATGCTGGCCATGGAGTTGCAATGGGCAATGCAATAGACCAACTCAAAGCTGTTGCCAATAAGGAAACACGGTCAAATGAAGAAGATGGTGTTGCTCTATATTTAAAAGATGTATTATCCCTTTAAATGATGTTAAATCAGCAACAAATTGCCATTAATATATTCATTTTTTTCGTACACAATAAGACAGACGTTAACAAGCGTCACCATTAAAAAGGGGGGCTTTTTCAATGGGTAAACGTAACAAATCAAAACGTTTTGTTCAACAAGGCAAAGATACAGTTACTAAACACGATGAGAGGTTCCCTTACCATACAACATTATCAGAGTCAGAAGAGCGTAAAGCAAATAAAGCTGTAGATACCTCACTTGGAGGGATATAAATGGGAAATCAATTGTTTCAACAAGCCAGGGAATCTGTGGCTTACGCTAATTCTGTTGCCAGTGGGGCAGTTCAAGGTGATAAGTATGAAGCGATTTTGAAGGCAAAAAATGCATTGTCATCTGCATTTGTCAATTCAACTGAAGCCGAACGTGCTCAACTGCGTGAGTTTCAGCAAACAATTGAGTCTATTTAAGAAAAGCGCAAGCGCCTTGTTCAGCCTCGGGCAATAAGACGCAAATGAATAGAAGACGTTCTTTGTCTTCAATTCATTTGTGGCTTATGACCTCGAGGGGCTAGGCGCTGGAGCTAGACACCAAAACTAAGTACAAAATTATAACTTTCTTAACTCTTAAGAAAAAGAGCTGGCTCTCATGAGTCAGCTCCCTTCTTCTGTAACGTAAATAGTTTTCTTTTTTATTAACCCCTCGGCATCATCTGATAAAATAGATACTTCTACCTCATATTCACCAGGCTTTATACCATTATCAAATTCCCATATCTCTTCCCATTTTATGCTTTCATCTTGCTTTATTAAGGTAGACTCAAGGGCTTGAGCAAACATCTTTCCTTCGGAGTAACGATACACCACTTGATTATTTTGATCAGTAACAATAATTTCATATTTTTGACTTGAAGAAAATTCAAGTTTTTTCGTTTTACTTGAATTATTTATTAGTGTAATAATAAATTCTGCTTGATTACTTAAAACTTTCACGTCAACCATTAATTCCAATTCACTATTCTCCACTTTTACCTCTCCATCTTTTTCTTCAATCTTTGTATTCGCAGTATTCTCATTACCACCTGAACAACCAAATAAAAACATAATCATCATGCTAAAAAGTACGATGGATCGCGCCATTCAAACACCTCATTAATCTTTCCTGAAGAAGCCAAATATCCCTGTTGTTTGAATTATATTAGTAAATGCATTCGGATCTACTTCTTTAATTATTTTTTCTAAATCATACAATTCATACCGAGTAATGACAATAATCATCATATCCTTTGATTCATTTGTAAAAGCACCCTTAGCTGGAATCATCGTAATACCTCTTACTAGTTTCGAATGAATAGCCTTCTTTAAATCATCTGCCTTTTTAGTTACAACCATCGCAGTAAGCTTCACATGTCTAGTATGGATGACGTCAATTACCCTTGTTGTAGCATAAAGCGCAACTAAAGTATATAATGCCTTCTCCCACCCATACAAGAGACCTGCTGTAAAAATAATGACAGAATTCAACATAAAAATATAGGTTCCAACGGGCTTATCCTTCATTCTAGACAACACCATTGCGATAATATCTAATCCTCCTGTTGAGGCACCATATTTCAATGTGATTCCAACACCAACAGCAAGAATTACTCCACCGAAAACAGCATTAAGTAAAATATCGTTCGAAAGAGATTGTAATGGGATTAATTCTAAAAATATAGTTGTTGCTGCTACACTTAAGAAGCTATATAACGTAAAGGTTCTCCCCACCTTTATCCATCCCAAAATTGCTACTGGAATATTTAGTAGTAATAATAAGATACCTGTGGAAATATAAAAAGGTGTATATTCCTCTAGAATGCTAGAAAACAGTTGAGAAAGCCCTGTAAAACCACTTGAATATACGTTTGCAGGAATTAGAAATAAGTTCAAACCTATTGCATTTAATAATGCACCAACAAGCACAACAATAATTTTTATTACCTCACCTTTTATCATGAAAAGATAGACCTCCTCTGCAATCTAAGTCCTATATTCATTGTTCTTCCCATTTTCATGTAAAATGAATACAAAGATTGTATTTTAATTTGATCATGATAAACTAAAACTGAATTAGACTTGTTAGCATGACTACATTTTGAAGGAATATAGATATCTTATACTTACGTATTTATTAGGATAAATGAAATGAACAAATACAAATGAGGTGTTTAGATGAATGTACATATCCTAGCAGATAGCGCTTGTGATTTACCGCTAGACTATTTTGAGGAACATTCTATTTCATTTCTTCCGCTTAGCGTAGATATGAATGGTGAGCAACTACAGGATCAAATAGAAATAAAACCTAAACAGTTATATAATACAATGCGCGAAGGTGCTGTTGTTAAAACATCACAACCTTCTCCTCTTTTAATAAAGGAAACATTTACTGACCTTGCAAACAAAGGAATTCCAAGTCTTTATGTAGCATTTTCATCAGAGCTATCCGGTACATATCAAACAGCGATGATGATTCGCAATGAGGTACTTGAAGAATTCCCCTCCTTTGAATTAGCGATTATCGATTCAAAGTGCGCCTCGCTTGGACACGGTCTTGCTGTTAAATATGCAGCTGATTTAGCTGAAAGTGGAAAACAACTAAGTGAAATCGAAGCAGCTGTAAAAAACTATTGCCTAAAGATGGAGCATATCTTTACAGTAGATAATTTAGAATATTTAGCTCGAGGAGGTAGAATTAGCAAAGCATCTGCATTTGTTGGGGGCCTTTTAAATATTAAGCCTTTGCTCCATGTAGAGAACGGTAAACTTATTCCCCTTGAAAAGATACGTGGTCGTAAAAAAGTTTTCCGACGCATTATTGAAATTATGAGTGAACGTGGCGTTAACTTACAAAACCAAACCATCGCCATCAGCCATGGGGATGATGAAGAAGCTGCGTATGAAATGAAAGCATTGATCGAGAAGGAATTTTCACCAAATGAAGTTTATATAAATTATGTTGGAGCAGTTGTTGGAGCTCATGCTGGCCCTGGTACTCTAGCGATATTCTTCTTAAATGACGAGTTATAGTAACACATAGTTAAAGCTAAGTGAGGGCATAGTAAAACTATATTCGTTTGAAAGGAGCTTTTTCATGCCACATACTAGTGATAACGATAAAAAGTCACAAGATAATAATGCTAAGCGCCATGAAAAAAACATGATGCGTGATAAAAATCGCAAGCAAGGCGAACGTCAATATTCTAAGAGAACAGATCATAAATGAACAAAAGCGCAAGCGTTCGATGTTGACTTATCGTACAGTGGTGAGGGAAGTCCACTTCTGCTTAAGCGCTGGAGCTGGATGTCGTGCGCTTATCCACAGTTCAAGAATTTTATAATTTCCTAAACGCTAACAAAAGGTCTTTTACTCAGGCATGTATCTCATGTTAAGTGAAAGACCTTATTGTTCTAAATGTTGTTATTTTTCTGGCTTTACAAATATAGTCAGACAATTTGTTTGTAAGTCCATCCTTCCATAATGATAAACTTGACCACCTAGTGAAAAAACATTCTTATCTTTTAGATGTACATATTGCTCTCTTGATAGCTCTAACTTGTTATGTACTCCATTTTCAACTGCAAGCACTTTTATTTCCATCCCATATCAATCCTTTAATATGTTCTTTCATAGTACTTTTATACTAAACATTCTATAAAATCAGTATATTTTGTATCTTATGAAAGCGTCAAGCTATTGGTTCTGAAATGGCTCCTACTTCCTTATATTAAAAAACGGTCTTCATTTCTAAATAGAATGAAGACCGTTCTTATTCTTATTGATCCTGCTGTTCTTTAAAATATGTCCAGCCATCTTTTTGATAAACTCTACCATGCTTCATTAAATGCCCTAAAGCTCGTTTAAACGCACCTTTACTTAGTTCAAAGCGTTCATATATATCATCTGGATCACTTTTATCATTGAAAGGCATTGCTCCGCCTCTTTCTTGCATATAACCATAAATTCGTTCTGCATCACCACTTAGTGCCTCATGCTTTCGTGGCAATAAACTAACGTTAAGAGTCCCATCCTCCTTCACGTCAATAACTCGTCCTGTTACTGTCTCACCTAAGCGCGGCTCAACGATTCGCTGTGAGGAATGGATAAAACCTTTATAGCCTTCTTCAGTTAATATGAATGAACCTGCTACTATCATTCTGTAAACAGTTCCTGTAATTTCTTTATTAAACAACGAACGATCAGCATCTTTAAAGAAAGGCTCAACAATTTCCTCTGTCGCTAGGCGAACAAAAAAACGGCCATTTCCCGAAACCTTTAATGTACAATAAAGCTTGTCCCCTGGTTTAGGCCATACTTCTCTTAAAAACGGGAGATGATCCTTTGCTACAAGAGCATCCTTACTCAAGCCAATATTCACAAAAGCCCCCATATCATCTACTACATCTACCACTTCTACCCAACCGTATGATTGATCCGTAATCAGTGGTTTTTTCATCGTTGCGTACAATCGTTCTTGAGCATCAATCACGAAAAAGACCTCAATTTTTTCTCCTACCTCGATTTCTCCTATCACTTCACTTTTATGTAATAGAACACGCTCATCTCCATCTGTTAAGAAGTATCCATAATCGACCTTTTCATCTATCGTTAATGTTGCAAATGTGCCTGGCATCATATCATTTATCGTTCCTTTCATTTAAGTGAAAATTTTATTAGTTCTCACTTTCCTCATCATTTGTGAGTAGTTTTTTAGCAACTTTTATACTTAAAAGTCCTTTGGGCGTTTAAAAAGTTGTGATCATTGTTTTATTTTACTATAATCTAACCATATTATATACGTAATGGAGGATTAATATGGCGAAAGATAGTTCATTTGATATTGTATCCAAAATTGAATTCCCCGAAGTGACGAATGCAATCAGTATAGCAATGAAAGAAATTGCTACTCGTTATGATTTTAAAGGGAGCAAAAGTAATATTTCATTAGAAAAAGAAGAGCTCGTTTTAGTCTCTGACGATGAGTACAAGCTAGACCAACTAAAAGACGTCCTATTATCAAAACTTGTTAAACGAAATGTACCAATTAAAAATATTTCGTATAAAAAAATTGAGAATGCCTCAGGTGGAACAGTTCGTCAAAGAGCAGAATTAGTTTCTGGGATTGATAAAGAAAATGCAAAAAAAATAAATACGCTTATTAAAAATGCTGGATTAAAGGTAAAAACTCAAATTCAAGATGATCAAATTCGTGTAACAGGAAAAAGCAGAGACGATTTACAACAAGTTATTGCTGCAATAAGAGAAGCTGACTTACCAATTGACGTACAGTTCATTAATTATCGCTAGACCAAAAGCGCAAG
The DNA here is from genome assembly GCF_017497975.1 of Metabacillus bambusae. GTDB lineage: Bacteria > Bacillota > Bacilli > Bacillales > Bacillaceae > Metabacillus > Metabacillus bambusae. The sequence goes on from NZ_JAGDEL010000004.1 coordinate 304,583, forward strand.
AGCCCGTTTATCAACAGAAATCCTATACGAAATTAACAGACAGTTCATCTAACACATAGTTGTTGCTGAACTGTCTTTTTACTACTTTTTGAAAGATGATTACCACCTTTTCCCACTCGTAATTTTAACCAAAATATCATTTAACTATTGATATTTTTCATAATATTAGATAAATTAGTTGTAACACTTTTCAATATATTAAAGTAAATACATTAATTTCATATCTTATCAAGAGAAGCTGAGGGACTGGCCCTATGAAGCTTCAGCAACCGGTCCATAACGAGTGATGACTGGATTTTAGTTGATTGTTCAAAGAAAGAAGATAATCCTTAAGTTGTTTTCTATCCGCATCTACAAACCTTGCAGGTGCGGATAGAAAACAAACAACAGCATGGTTTTCAAACTTTCTAAACAATCAATCTTTCCTACTTATCCTCCGAGTCCCAAGGTGCTAATTCCAGCTAAGCATGTAAGATGCTTGAAAGATAAGGGGAAGCTTTGAATCACTCAGCCTTCTTCTTAAGAGGGCTTTTTTTATTATTATATCGATTCATTTTTTCTCTTCACACTACTACATAGATCGGAGGCTTTTCTATGAGCTTTTTGGAAGACTTAAAGAGTAAGATTTTAATTGGGGACGGTGCAATGGGAACAATGCTTTATTCCCACGGTGTTGATCGTTGTTTTGAAGAATTAAACCTTTCTAGACCTGATGATGTTCAACGCGTTCATCAAGCATATATTCAAGCCGGTGCTAACCTTATTCAGACGAACACATATGGGGCAAATGATATTAAACTCTCAAGATACGGCCTAGAGGATGAAATTAGACAAATTAACAAAACTGCTGTTGAAATTGCCAAACGTGCAGCTACTTCTTCAACATATGTATTCGGAACTATTGGCGGTGTTCGTTCATTCAAGAAAAGCGCCCATACACTTGAAGAAATTAAACGAAATTTTAGAGAGCAGCTGTTTATATTACTAAATGAAGATGTCGATGGACTATTACTTGAAACCTACTATGATTTAGAGGAAATGAAAACGGTACTCCAAATTGCAAAAAAAGAAACAAATAAACCAATCATAGCAAATGTATCCCTCCATGAAGCAGGTGTTTTACAAGATGGGACAGCATTAACAGATGCTTTTTCAACTCTCGAAGAGCTTGGTGCGAATGTAATTGGCTTAAACTGCCGTTTAGGTCCATACCATATGATTCAATCTCTTGAGGAGGTTCCACTTCTTGAGTCAGCCTATCTATCTGTATTCCCAAACAGTAGCTTACCTGCTTTAAATGAAGGTCGTTTAGTTTATGAATCTGATGAAGGTTACTTTAAGGAGAGCGCTCTGAAGTTTAGAGACCAAGGTGTTCGCCTAATTGGTGGCTGCTGTGGAACAACACCAAAACACATTCAAGCAATGGCTGAAGCTGTAGGACATCTAACTCCTGTGACAGATAAAAAGGTAAGAGTTCCGAAGCAAGTACAAGTAAATATCACATCTAGTAACACTGGCACACTTCCTCCACTTCAGGAGATTGTAAAGGAAAAACGTTCAGTTATTGTTGAGCTTGACCCTCCGAAGAAGCTTGGAATGAATAAATTCCTCGAAGGAGCACAAGCGCTTCATCATGCAGGTATCGACGCTTTGACTCTTGCAGATAACTCACTTGCTTCTCCACGGGTAAGCAATCTAGCTGCCGGAATTCTCGCAAAAGAAAAAACAGGTGGCAGAGCATTAATTCATATTACATGTCGTGACCGAAACTTAATTGGCTTACAATCGCATTTAATGGGTTTACATTCATTAGGACTGTCTGATGTACTGGCAATTACTGGTGACCCTTCAAAAATTGGTGATTTCCCTGGAGCAACTTCTGTTTATGATGTCTCTTCTTTTGATTTAATTAGTTTAATTAAACAATTCAATGAAGGTGTCTCTTATTCAGGTAAACCATTAGGTGAAAAAACAAACTTCTCAGTTGCGGCTGCCTTTAATCCAAATGTTCGTCACTTAGATAAGGCTGTTGTCAGACTTGAAAAGAAAATTGCCCATGGTGCAGATTATTTTATCTCACAACCTCTTTATTCCAGTCAACAAATTGTAGATGTATATGAGGAAACTAGAAATTTAAAAGCACCTATTTACATTGGGATCATGCCATTGACATCAAGCCGTAACGCAGAATTTATTCATAATGAAATTCCTGGAATTAAACTTTCAGATTCGATTCGAGATAAAATGGCAGCAGCAGGAACAGATAAGGAAAGAGCCCGCCAAGAAGGCCTAGCCATTGCAAAGGATCTTATTGATACAGCATTTGATTTATTTAATGGAATTTATTTAATAACCCCATTTTTACAGTACGACCTTACAGTGGAGCTAACCAATTACATCCATGAGAAGGAAAAACAACTGGCTGAAAGGAAGATTACACATGTGTAGCATCAAAAATGAAATAAAAAAACGGATACTTGTACTTGACGGTGCAATGGGTACAATGATTCAAGCTGCTGATCTTACACCTGATGATTTTGGTGGTGAAGATTACGAAGGCTGTAATGAATATTTAACATTAACAGCACCGAAAACAATTGAAGCGATTCATGAAGCCTATCTTGAAGCAGGCTCAGATATCATTTCAACAAACACATTTGGTGCTACTAGTCTTGTTTTAGATGAATATGATTTAGGTTCTTTCGCCCTTGAACTTAATATTGAATCAGCAAAAATTGCAAAAAAAGCAGCTGAGAAATTTTCCACACCTGAAAAACCAAGATATGTTGCCGGAGCAATGGGTCCAACAACGAAAACGTTATCTGTAACAGGTGGGACAACATTTGATACATTAGTCGATAACTATGAAGAACAAGCAAGAGGATTAATTATCGGTGGCGCCGACTTACTTCTCCTTGAAACTAGCCAGGATATGCTAAATGTAAAAGCTGGATTCTTAGGCATCCAAAAGGCATTTGAAACAACAGGTAAAGAGCTTCCACTTATGGTTTCTGGAACAATTGAACCAATGGGTACAACATTAGCAGGACAGGATATTGAGGCTTTTTATGTCTCATTAGAGCACATGAAACCAATTTCTGTTGGTCTTAACTGTGCAACAGGTCCTGAATTTATGACAGACCATATCCGTACATTATCTGGATTAGCGAATACAGCAGTAAGCTGTTATCCGAATGCTGGATTACCAGATGAAGAAGGAAATTACCATGAATCACCTGAGTCACTTGCCAAAAAACTTGTTGGCTTCGCTGAACAAGGCTGGCTAAACTTTGTAGGTGGCTGTTGTGGAACAACTCCAGAACATATTAAAGCTATTTGTGATGCTGTATCAACGATCAGCCCTCGGAACATTGAAGACGTTTCAAGTGGTCACACTGTTTCTGGAATCGATGCCCTTCTTTATGAAGATGGCATGCGTCCACTATTTGTCGGAGAACGTACAAACGTAATCGGTTCCCGTAAATTCAAACGGTTGATTGCAGAACAAAAATTTGAAGAAGCCTCTGAAATTGCTAGAGCACAGGTGAAAAATGGTGCACATGTTATCGATATTTGCTTAGCAGACCCTGACAGAGATGAGCTTGAAGACATGGAGGCATTCATTCAAGAGGTTGTTAAAAAGGTAAAGGCTCCTCTCGTTATTGACTCAACAGATGAAAAGGTCATCGAAAGAGCATTAAAATATTCTCAAGGTAAAGCAATCATCAACTCAATTAACCTTGAGGACGGTGAAGAACGCTTCGATGCAATTGTTCCCCTTGTTAAAAAATATGGTGGAGCTTTAGTAGTAGGAACCATTGATGAAATTGGGATGGCCTTAACAGCTGAAAAAAAGCTTGAGGTTGCGATTCGTTCACATGATTTACTTGTCAAAAAACATGGTCTTAAGGCGAGTGATTTAATATTTGACCCGCTTGTTTTCCCGGTTGGAACTGGTGATGAGCAATATATTGGATCTGCGAATGAAACAGTACGTGGTATTCAGCTGATAAAGGAACACTTACCAGAATGCTTAACCATCCTCGGCGTTAGTAATGTATCCTTTGGTCTTCCTCCTGTTGGACGTGAAGTATTGAATGCAGTTTATTTATACCACTGTACACAAGCAGGACTTGATTATGCGATTGTAAACACAGAAAAATTAGAGCGTTTTGCTTCGATTCCAAAGGCTGAAATCCAGCAAGCAGAAGATCTGTTATTTAAAACAACTGATGAAACACTCGCTGCCTTTACAGCATTTTATCGAGGAAAGAAAAAGGAAAACAAAAAGCCAGTTAAATCTCTTCCATTAGAAGAAAGACTAGCTCTATATATCGTTGAAGGAACAAAGGAAGGTCTTCTTCCAGATTTAGAATTAGCTCTTAAAAAGTACCCTGATCCTCTTTCGATCATCAACGGACCACTAATGGCTGGAATGGCCGAGGTTGGTGTATTGTTTAATGACAATCAATTAATTGTTGCTGAAGTATTGCAAAGTGCTGAAGTAATGAAAGCTTCCGTATCCTATTTAGAACAATTTATGGACAAGAAAGACGATAGTGGAAAAGGTAAAATTTTATTAGCAACGGTTAAAGGTGATGTTCACGATATCGGTAAAAACTTAGTGGACATTATTTTAAGTAATAATGGTTATAAGGTTGTTGACCTGGGAATAAAAGTAACACCTCAAACACTTATTCAAGCAGTTAAAGATGAAAAACCCGATATTATTGGTTTGTCTGGGCTTTTAGTAAAATCTGCTCAGCAAATGGTCATTACTGCTCAGGACTTACATGAAGCTAATTGCAACGTACCAATTTTAGTAGGTGGAGCTGCCCTTTCAAGAAAATTTACGAGAATGAAAATTTCTCCACAATATACGGGTCCAGTTGTTTACGCAAAAGATGCAATGGACGGATTATCCTTAGCAAATCAATTGCGGACTTCTCCAGAGCTGTTTGCTGAAAAAGAAGCTGCAGTTACTGAAGAATCAAAACCAAAAAGTACGCAGACGAAAGCTGTTACTGAGCTATTAGAAAAGCGTGGTAACCTTAGTGAAGCACCTATCTTTACTCCGGTGGATACTAAGCGTCATTTGATTAAAGATATTGATATTACCCAAATTATTCCTTATGTAAATATGCAAATGCTAATCGGACACCACCTTGGATTAAAAGGAAAAATCAAGGAATTGGTGCAAAAGAAAGATCCAAAAGCATTAGAATTAGTTGAGTTAATTCAAGACCTATTAAAGGATGGTGCCAAAAAGAAATGGTTTAAGCCAGCTGTTGCTTATCAATTCTACCCATCTTATAGTGAAGGAAATAAATTGTATATTTTAGATCCAAATAACACAAATTCGATTTTGGAAACATTTGATTTTCCAAGACAAGAAAAACTACCATACCGTTGTATCTCAGATTATGTTCGCCCTAAGCAGGAAGATGGATTTGATTATGTAGCCATGTTTGCAGTTACAGCGGGCAGCCAAATTCGCGAGTTAGCACAAGGCTTTAAGGAACAAGGAGATTATTTAAAAAGCCATGCTGTTCAAGCACTTGCTTTAGAGCTTGCAGAAGGACTAGCAGAACGAACACATCAGCTTGTTCGCGATCGTTGGGGCTTCCCTGATGCCCCTGACTTTACAATGGATCAGCGCTTTTCAGCTAAATATCAAGGTCAAAGGTATTCGTTTGGCTATCCGGCCTGTCCTGACCTTGAAGATCAAGAAAAACTCTTTAAGCTATTAAGACCTGAAGATATTGGAATTCAGTTAACAGAGGGCTTTATGATGGAGCCTGAAGCATCTGTTACAGCAATTGTCGTGGCCCATCCAGAAGCAAGATATTTTAATGTTATGTAATAACTTTTGAAGAAGAGTCCTGAAACTTTACGTTTCAGGGCTTTTTCTATTTTTAATCGGTCAATCCAGTATTTACCTACATCAAAAGTCTTAAGTCTAATTAATGAGTATACTTCCGACAATCAAATGAATTCATTTCTAGAACAAACAGTTATACTATTCCATAGAAGTTAGGCAACTAACTGGTTCATTGTAGATATTGTTTGAGCTAAAGAATTGACAATAAGAGTTTAAGTAACTAAAATCAAGGATGTTAAAAAGAAAGTGTAGCAACTTCTTTTATAAACTAAACATTAACATGAAACTAAACAAAAATGGTTGCTATAGCAACTATTAGGCATCATCTTGCACTCTTTTAGACTTACAGAGTTCTTATTTTAAAATAGTTGCTATAACAACAAAAATTGGAGGAAAACATTTATGTCAAACGTATTATTTATTAAAGCAAATTCACGCCCTATATCACAGGCTGTCAGTGTTCAATTATATGATGCTTTCTTACAAAGCTACAAAGAATCTCATCCAGAAGATTCAATCACAGAGCTTGATTTATTCAGCGAAAATCTACCTTATTATGGAGTAGATAGTATTAATGGAATGTTTAAATTAGGTAAGGGTATCGAGTTATCTTCTGATGAACAAGCTGCTACAGCAACAGTAAAAAAATATCTAGATCAGTTTTTATCTGCAGATAAAATTGTATTAGCATTTCCACTTTGGAACTTTGCTGTCCCTGCTGTTCTGCATACGTACATGGATTATCTATGCCAAGCTGGAACAACGTTCAAATATACGCCAGAGGGACCTGTTGGTTTACTTTCTGATAAAAAAGTTACTCTTCTTAATGCAAGAGGTGGTGTTTATTCAGAAGGACCTGCTGCTTCAAAAGAAATGGCAGTTAACTATGTTACAACAATTTTAGATTTCTTTGGTATTAACAATGTTACAAATATTATCATCGAGGGACATAATCAATTCCCAGAACAGGCTAGTGAAATTATTGAAAATGGATTAAGAGAAGCAGTAACAGCTGCAAATACTTTTTAAACAGTTCTTCATTAGACCAAAAGGCTTGCCTTTTGGTCTAATTCTATTTTCCTATAAATTGAAATAAGGTATACTTGTAACTAAATTTATTCATTACAAGTAACATTTAGGAGATTAGATGCAATGAAGCTATTTTTAGATGATTATATCAGTATCTTTATCCATCATTCAGATTTAATGTTTACAAATTATGTGAAAAAAAAATTAGCCCCCTTTAACATTGCACCAGAACAAAATTTAGTCATGATGTTACTATGGGAACAAGATGGTCTCAGCCAAAATGAAATTACAGTTAAGCTAAATAAAGATAAAACGAATATTGCTAGAATGTCGCAAGGTCTTGAACAAAAGGGGTTTGTGAAAAAGTTAATCTGTCCAAAAGATCGTCGTGCCCAACGGTTATATCTAACAGAAAAAGGGAGGAATTTAAGTGAACATGTCCTTCCTATTGCAGAAGAATTTCACGAAATTCTTTGTAAGAATATAACAGAGGAAGAGCTTATACAACTAAGAAAGGTTCTTTCTAAAATGAGGGAGAATTTGCAATAATATGCACCTTTATACCAAAAGAAATCTGACGTTTAAGAGGCAGGTTTCTTTTTCATTTTTACAAGGTATTTCTCAGTTATTATCATAACCGCATTTCCTACTTTTTGTTTACCCCCTCCTTTTTTCGGGAATATCAAAACCACTTCACCTAAACATACTTTTAGACGTTTTTTCACATACTACTATACGGCAGTTAATTCGAGGAGGTAATTATATTGAGTAACAATCAACAAAATCAACCGAAACAAACAATGCCGCCACAGCATCAAGATGTACAGCCAGGTCATGAGGATATGATGAATCCAACACCTAAATTTGATGATTCAACCTATACTGGAAGTGGAAAACTTAAAAACAAGGTTGCGATTATTACTGGTGGGGATAGTGGAATTGGACGAGCTGTTGCCGTATTTTTTGCTAAGGAAGGCGCAGATGTTGTTATTTCCTATTTAGATGAACAAAAAGATGCAGACGAAACAAAAAAGCATGTTGAAGAACAAGGACAAAAGTGCCTGCTTGTATCCGGTGATATTGGTGATGAAAAAGTATGCCAGCAAATCGTATCAGAAACAATGAACACATTCGGAAGATTAGATATACTAGTAAACAATGCGGCTGAACAGCATCCCCAACAAGGGATTGAAGACATAACAAGTGAGCAGCTTGAAAGGACATTTCGAACAAACATCTTCTCTTTCTTTTATTTAACAAAAGCCGCTCTTCCACATTTAAAGAACGGTAGTGCAATTGTGAACACCTCATCTGTAACTGCTTATGCAGGTAATGAGCAGTTGATTGATTATTCAGCTACAAAAGGTGCTATTACAACCTTTACTAGATCCTTAGCCCTTTCTCTAGCAGGTAAAGGGATTCGCGTCAATGCTGTGGCACCTGGTCCAATTTGGACTCCATTAATCCCTTCTACTTTTCCGGCTGATCAAGTAGCTACATTTGGAGCAAACACACCAATGAAACGACCGGGACAGCCAGAAGAATTAGCACCAGCTTATGTTTTCTTAGCAAGTGATGATTCTTCTTACATGTCAGGTCAGATGATTCATGTGAACGGTGGAAAAATAGTTAACGGGTAAAAGATCGAATGAGCTAGTTCGACCAAAATTACGAGGGTCACTCTTTGAGTCATCCTCGTTTACTCATTAAAAACCTTAACGTTTCTTCCAGTCCTTTTTTATAAGGAGTAGCTAGAATTGGTCCTATACGGTTCTCATATTTTTCTCCACTCAGTTGAAATCCTTCTTCAGTAAGGTACATAATCTCCACAACCTCTTTCATAAATGAATCAAACAATCCACTTATGCGAATAACCTGTTTATTTAAGGGGATGACGATTTTTCTATTTCCAGTTATATCGCGTGCCATCTGAATGATCTCATCTCCTGAAATCAATCCAAGGCCAGGTATATTCCAATTCTCTCCATAGCTTTCATTTTTTTCAGCAATGTTCACAATCATTTTTGCTGCATCTGGTAAATAGACATATTCCCTTGGTGTTTTTAAGTTCCCGATAAATACTGACATTTTATTTGCTGCTATACCAGTCAATGTAGGCTGTAAATAAGAATTCTGTGAGGTAGGACCATAGTAATCTGGTAGTCTAACAATTAATGGTTTTGCTTTTTTCCATTTCTTATTAAAAACTAACTTTTCGAACTCTACCCTTATCCTACCTTTCTTCGTATGTGGTTGTTTTGGATGATTTTCATTACCTATATCGACTTGATGTCCGTAAACATATATGCCATCTACTATGACTATTTTTTTACCAAGAAAATCTGCCGCCTTCATCACACTTTCACCAAGCAACAGGAGCTTTTCTGCCATTTCTTGATATTGAACGTTAGCACATTGGAACATTACATCCACATCTTCTGCTGCCTCTACAATGGTTTTATACTCAAATATGTCCCCCATCTTATAGGTTAATTGTTGTGTAGCATGGTGCTCGATCATTAATTGTTTTAATTTGCTTTCAGATCGACCAAAAGCTACGACCTTTACACCTCTAGCTAGTAATTCCGCGACAATTGCTTGGCCTGTTCCACCCGTTGCTCCTAATACGATTGCTTTTTCCATTTTAACCACTTCTTTCATTTAATTTTGTGAGTGATTGATCAATTACTAAAGTATTAAAATAAAAACCGACTTTAATCGGTTATTTATTTTGTTCTCCATTAATGAGTTCTGGTAAATCGATAAATGAAGAAATATTACACAAAATTCCTATCGCAAGGAATGTCGTTACTTCTCTCTCAGCATTGTTAATTCCCGCCGAGTGAAATTTATCCAAGGTAAAACTTCTAATGCGTGACAAACCTATTCTCGTAGAATTTCTGATTGATTCTTCTGTTACTGAAAACCCTATTACTTGCAGTGCAATTTCATTCGGATGGGAAGCGGATAAATTTTCATACGCTTTTACCATTTCTTTGACCAAATGCTCAGGCTTCGCCTCTACATCTTTAAAAGTTTGTAGAATTCTTTCAAATGCACGGTCAAGTGCTGCAACAAATAGTTCTTCCTTTGTTTTAAAGAATCGAAAGACATAAGATTGTGAAATACCTGCTTTTTCTGCAATTAGCGCAGTTGTTGTATTATAATAGCCCCTGTCTGCGAATACTTCTAAACCTGCCTCAAGAAGTTCATCCAAACGTTGCTCCTTTTTTTGCCTAACCATCGTTAAAGACTCCCTTTACACAAAAGTAAGTGATTGATCAATTACATAATAAACCACTATGCTTCTTTTTTCAAGTAAATAAATCATAAAGTTTTTTGTGTTGATTATAGAATAGTAGCTAGCAAGGCGTATATCTAACCAAAAAAAGAGCTGACTCATCATCAACTCTCTCCTATTACGAACTATTCCTTTGTCCACGTTTTTTTGCAGCAATTAAAAACAAAATAAATAAAACTGGGATAACGATAAACACACTAATAAACGGTAAATTCAAGCCTTTTTTATCCTTCATTTCATAAACCTCAGCTAATTCACGGTCAATAATAAACTCATATTCACCATTTTCCTCTTCAAAGGAATCACCTGTCACTAAACCTCGAAGCTCCTTATTTTCTGCAATTTCAGAAGCTGGGATTATAACATTTTGTGAAGCAGATGTATTATTGATGGCGACAATAACGGTCTCATCTTCAAATGTCCTTTTAAAAAGAATCATTCCTTCTTTTTCATACAAAACTTGATAATCACCGTTTGTTAAAGCTGGTAAACTCTTTCTAATAGTTGCTAGCTTAGCTATATAATCAATCAGCTCTTCATCAGATTGAAAGTTCATTAATGGTCGATTTTCTGGAGGCTCTCCTCCATCAATAGCTATTTCAGAACCATAATAAACAACAGGGGTGCCTGGAATTGTGTACATATAGGAAAATGCCATTTTTAATCTAATTCCAGGATGTTGTTGATTTTCAATTGATTTTCTAGTAAAACGAACTGTATTATCATTGTCAATATATGTACTCAGCTTTTTTGATGATTGCTCTACTATTTTAGTTACAACTGTAAAAGGTTGATCGATATTTGCAAACATATCTGAAGCTTCTTCAAAAAAGCGTTCATTTAAGAGTGAATGAAACCCGGCCTCTTTGTAAGCAGATATTGTTTCATCTCGATTATCTAGCAATGAACCAAGTAAATAAAAGTTCTTGTTTACCTTTTCAATCTCATCATGAAATAACTGCCAAAATTCCGGTTCAATCGTATCAGCATGGTCAATATAATAGCCATCAATCTTTGTTTCTTCTACCCACCACTTCGCCGCATCAATTAAGTAAGCTCTAGTTTCTGGATTTTCAGTGGCAAGATCAGGAAGCCCTTTATACCATCCCTTTAATCTGTTCTCTTCATTTTGTACGTCTGTTAATTCTACTTCGTCATGAAACCATTGCAGTTTTTTTTCGTCCTCTACCCAAGGATGATTAGGTCCAACATGGTTTGCAACAAACTCTAACATAATCTTCATATCTCTTTTATGTGATTCATCAACTAATCGCTTCAAATCTTCTAAGCTTCCGAAATGCTCTTCTACTTTATTGTGATCCTCTATTAGATCTCCAGCATAACCAGCTGCCTCATTTGCGAAAATTGATGATAGAGCAATTGTGGTAAAACCCATTTCTTGAAGGTAATCTAATTTCTTTATTATTCCTTCTATATCCCCGCCATGATAAGCTTCTGGGTTCTGTGGATCTAGATCATCCCCATCATTATGGGGGTTCCCATTATTAAAACGATCGACAACAACATAATAAATTAATTCTTCCTGCAATGTTTTTTCTTCTTTTTCATCTGCACTTACTGGTAAGGAGTAAAAAAGAAGAAACGGAATTAGTAATAGTTTTAAAGCTTGCCTTCGCATATTCGTTCCGTTCCTCCTAAAATCGCTAATATATTTTGTCTACTATGTTAAGAGTAGCGTTTTCACTCATAGCACGTCAAACTTATATTGGTTAATTTTTTAAATATGTGTCGATTATATTATAGATCGTTAAAATCTGGGAATGGAATATGAAGGAGGAATTATGCTTAAAGAAGCCATTTACCATCGACCAAAAAATCAGTTTGCCTATGCAAGTAATGACGATACGATACATATCCAAATACGGACAAAACGTAATGACATAAATAGTATGTTTCTTTATTATGGTGATCCTTTTGAATTTGAAAACAATAATTGGAGACATTCCTCTGTTCAAATGCAGAAAAGTGGATGTGACGAGTTATTTGATTATTGGGTTGTTGAAGTCATTCCACCACAGCGACGGATGCGATATGCGTTCCATTTGAAAAATAATGAACAAGAGATTTTTTACACAGAAAGGGGATTTAGTGATACTGTTCACGATGATTTTTCAGCTTATTTTTGCTTCCCTTTTCACCACCCATCTGATCGCTTTACTGCGCCAAGCTGGGTTAAGGACACTGTCTGGTATCAAATATTCCCTGACCGTTTTGCAAATGGGAATTCTGAAAATGATCCAATCGGAACTCTTTCTTGGAATAGTACCGAACCAACAGCTACTACGATCTTTGGCGGTGACTTTGAAGGTGTCATCCAATATCTCGATTATTTAGTTGATTTAGGAATTAGCGGAATTTACTTTACCCCTATTTTCAAAGCTCGTTCAAATCATAAATATGATTCGATCGATTATATGGAAATAGATCCTCAATTTGGTGATAAACAAACCTTTAAACGATTAGTTTCTGAATGTCACAAGCATGGAATAAAGGTGATGCTCGATGCAGTATTTAATCACTGTGGTGAGGGGTTTCCCCCTTTCCAGGATGTATTAAAAAATGGAGAAAGCTCTGCCTATAAGGATTGGTTTCATCTTTCTTCAAATCAACCGAATCATGAATCACCGCAATATCATACATTTGCATTTGAAAAATCGATGCCGAAGTTAAACACACAAAACCCAGAATTAAAAAAGTACTTACTTGAGGTAGGCCAATATTGGGTAAGAGAATTTCAAATTGATGGCTGGAGACTGGATGTTGCAAACGAAATTGATCATCAATTTTGGCGAGAATTTAGACAGGCTGTGAAAAACGTTAATAAGGATGTGTACCTTGTTGGAGAAGTATGGCATGATGCTATGCCATGGCTTCAGGGTGACCAATTCGATGCTGTAATGAATTATCCTTTAGCAAATCACCTGCTTCGCTTTTTTGCTTATGATGCGATCGGTGCTGAACAATTTAGTCTTGATCTGCAAGCCTATTTACATCAATATCCAAAAACCGTTCAGGAGGCGGCTTTTAATCTAGTTGGGAGTCATGATACACCTCGCCTTTTAAACCTTGCACGTATGAATAAACAAAAAGTAAAGCTACTAACCGCTTTTCAGCTTAGCTTTACAGGTTCACCCTCAATTTATTATGGTGATGAAGTTGGACTTACAGGTGAGCAAGATCCCGGATGTAGAAAGTGTATGGTATGGAAAAAGGAAGAGCAGGATCATGATATGCTAGAATTTTTTAAAAAACTACTAAATTTACGAAAAAGCTATCCAATTCTAGCAAACGAAGGCACCTTTAAAGTTTTGGAAGCTAGTAATGAACAAAATTATTTATGTTATAGCAAAGAAAATGACAAACAGCTTTTCCTTGCTGTCATGAATAATCATCCTGCTAAACAAACTCTTCCATTGCCACTAGATTTACACGATCAAACCATACTCGATTTATGGAAAATGGAAGAATTCTCAGCACATACTGACCATATTTCAGTTACGCTTGAACCATATGATTTTACGTTTTTACTAATAAATAAGTAGTCTTTAGCCTCTTCTTTCTCGTCGATGGATCACTTTTCTATACTCGAGGGGGCTTAAGCCCTCTAATCTTTTAAAAAGTTTTGAGAAATAAGTTGAATCTAAAATTCCAATCTCTTGGGAGATGCTGGCAACTTTGTCATCTGTTGTTGCCAACTTCTTTTTCGCTTCATTCATTCGATACTGGTTTAAATACATATTTGGTGTAACACCAATAACTTTTTGCATACAGCGTGTAATATAATCTGGGTGAAAGTGAAGGTATTTTGCAATATCCTCCATTTTCACTTCTTCTTTAAAATGTTCCTGTATATATTTTACTGTTTCCTCAACAACTCGTTCAGCAGCAGTTGGAATTTTACATGCTTCTTTTTGCAGATGGAGAAGAAATTCTTGAAAATACAGTTGTTGTCTCAGCTGATAATCTGGTGTTTGATGATTCATACTCATTAAGTTTTCAAAGATATTTTCTACGAACTTCACATTCTCAATCTCTCCAAAACATGGCAGACAAAATCGATAGCTTGATGGGGTGACAAGATCGCCCTCCGATTCTTGAATATCAGACCAATTCTCAATACCTTTATCAACAAGATCATAATTTGAAGGCATTAAAAAATGAAGCCAATAGTATTCCGTTTTTACTTGGCTGCCTTTATGACCAAAGTGTTCAAATCCTGGAACTAATATAATGTATTGTCCCGCGCCTACTGTATATGGAATATCATCCTCTGTCATATACAATTCACCTGATTTAACGTAGATCAAATCAAACACTGTAAATACTCTTCTAAAGTGTTTCGTTCCTTTTTCAAATATTGCATAACCCCCTGTAATTAAGGTAGGAAATGGGGGAATCTTAAATTCAATATAGGACATTGGCGATCTTCCTTATAGTCGTATTTCTCCAAAAATTATCGTATTACTCTCTTTCTATTATACAACAACGTCTGTAAACTAAGTAAGGATTATAAACGTATAATTGAAGGAGTTGAGAAATATGTCATTAACAAGACAAGATCGTAAAATGACATTATTTGCTCTAACATGGCCAATTTTCATTGAAGTAATGCTCCATATGTTAATGGGGAGTGCCGATACACTTATGCTTAGCCAATATTCGGATAATGCAGTGGCTGCTGTTGGTGTATCAAATCAAATTTTATTTCTAATTATTGTCATGTTTGGGTTTATCGCAACAGGAACAACAATACTTGTTGCCAGATATTTAGGTGCGAATAATTACAAGGATGCAAAAGAGATATCATCTGTATCACTATCTGCAAACCTTTTAATAAGTATTCTTATAAGTGCAGTCATTGTCATTGCAAGTGAGGATATCCTTTTACTGATGAATCTACCAAGAGAACTCTTACCTGAGGCAACTATTTATTTGCAACTTGTAGGTGGCTTTTCATTTATTCAAGCATTAATTATGACTGCAAGTGCTATTCTTAAAAGCTATGGTTATACCAGAGATACAATGTACATCACGATCGGTATGAATATTATTCATATCATTGGAAATTACTTGTTTATTTTTGGACCGTTTGGCTTACCTGTGCTTGGAGTGCCAGGTGTTGCCATATCTACGGTTATATCACGATTGATTGGATTACTTGTAATATTATATATTTTAAAACAACGTGTTCACTTTACAATCAACCTTAAAGAGCTGTTTAAGCTACCAACACACCATATAAAGAATCTGTTGCATATTGGTGTACCTACTGCAGGTGAACAACTTTCATATAACACATCACAAATGGTTATTACATTCTTTATTACAATGATAGGAACCGAGGCATTAACAACTAAAATATATACACAAAATCTAATGATGTTCATGATGTTGTTCAGTTTAGCAGTAAGTCAAGGAACGCAAATATTAATAGGCTATTTAATAGGAGCAAAGGATTATGATGCAGCTTATAAACGAGGTTTAAAAAGTCTATATGCAGGTATTTTCATTTCAACTCTTATGGCAATCATCTTCAGTTTATTTTCTGATAGCCTACTTGGAATTTTCACTTCTAATGAAAGTATTTTAGAAATCGGTGGGACCCTTGTTCTTCTAACCATTTTACTCGAACCCGGAAGGGCATTTAATATGGTTCTTATAGGTTCACTTCGGGCTGCAGGAGATATTCGTTTCCCAACTTATATGGGGATTCTCTCACAATGGGGGGTGAGTGTTCCGATCGCCTATATATTAGGCATTCATTTTAATTTAGGTCTTGTTGGTGTTTGGATGGCGTTTATAGCAGATGAATGGATTAGAGGGATCATTATGCTGTATCGTTGGAAATCACGTACATGGATGACAAAGAGGTTCGCAGAACGGCCTGCTGCATCCTAATCAGATTTCAGTAGTCTGAGGCCAGTCTCTGGTTGAAAATGGTGAATGCCAATTTATCTATAATAATTCCTAATAAAATAGGATAATCTTTAGAAATTCAATAGCCTTCTAGATCAGAAGAAAAGAACATCCTGGACAAATCTACAAAATTTTAGGGACTGCATAAATGCAGTCCCTTCGTTTATTCTTATCGTTCATCAATATCTATCGAATAATTTTCAAACCATACATGAATCTGAGCTAAGTGCGCCAAAAGCTGCGGTCCAGACATTAATTGACCATACCAAGGCACCTGAAACGCTCTACCTTCAGACTCAATAATGTCAGTTAATGCTTGTTTATTTAAGAGTACATGTAATATAGAGTCTTTATTGTTAACTAATGATTGAAGCCAATTTTTCACCAATCTGGTATACTCTGGATTATGCGTTTTTGGATATGGACTTTTCTTACGATACAGAACTTCATCTGGAAGTAATCCCTCTAATGCTTTACGTAAAATGCCCTTTTCACGGTCTCTGTGCATTTTCACATCCCAAGGGATATTCCATACGTATTCCACGAGACGATGATCAGCAAATGGTACACGAACCTCTAAGCTTGCGCCCATGCTCATACGATCTTTCCGATCTAATAAGTTAGCCATAAACCAATGGATGTTTAAATAAAAGAGTTGTCGTCTTTGCGCCTCTATTTCTGACTCACCATCAAGTAGTGGTGTTTCATTGACTGTTTCTTGATATCGTGCTTGCACATACTCGTTTAATTTTAATTTATCCTGCCATTCTGGCTTTAACAGCTTTATTCTTTCATCTGTTGAACGCATCCATGGAAAAGCTGTTCTTGCTAAATCATCTGGTCGATGGAACCATGGATATCCCCCAAAGATTTCATCTGCACATTCTCCTGATAATCCAACAACAAAATCCTTTTTAATCTCTCGACAAAACCAAAGCAAGGAAGAATCAACATCAGCCATACCTGGTAAATCGCGAACAGTTGTCGCCTCTATTAAGTGATCCACTAACTCCTGTTGGGTAATTACACTTCGATGGTGAACAGTATTGAACGTTTCACTCATTTTTTCAATCCAAGGTGCATCTGAATTTGGTTGAAACTCATTTGCTTTAAAAAACTTTTCATTATCCTCATAATCAATCGAATAAGTATGAAGTCTTCCTTTACCTTCTTTTTTATAATGTTCTGCTGCAACTGCTGTTATCGCACTTGAATCTAACCCACCAGATAGAAATGTACATAAAGGCACATCAGATACAAGCTGTCTTTGTACGGCATCTGTAAATAAATAACGAACTTTTTCAGCTGTTTCCTCTAATGTATCTACATGCTGCTTACTTTCAACATTCCAGTAACGCCACTTTTTTAGTCCATCCTTGGTATAAATGAGAGCATGCGCTGGACGTAGTTCGTCAATCCCTTTAAAGACACCAACACCAGGTGTTCTTGAAGGACCAACACCGAAAATTTCAGACAAACCTGTTTTATCTAACACTGCCGAAACAGATGGATGAGCTAATATTGCTTTTAATTCGGAACCGAAAATAAGTGAGCCATTTTCTTCTTTGTAAAATAATGGTTTTACTCCTAAACGGTCCCTTCCTATGAATAACTTCTGCTTAGCAGAATCCCAAACAGCAAAGGCAAAAATCCCATTAAGATGATGCACACACTCTTCTTCCCACTCAATGTAGGATTGCAGCAATACTTCTGTATCTGAATGACCTTTAAACGTGTACCCCTTCGCTAAAAGGACCTTTCGGATATCCTCTGTGTTATATAGTTCACCGTTATAACAAATTGTATATGAATTCCCCTCTTTCGTACGAGTCATCGGTTGGATTCCACATTCCGGATCAACTACAATTAAACGTTTATGACCGAATAACACGCAATTTTCTCCCCATATGTTCGTATCATCTGGGCCCCTTTTTGCTAACGTTTCTGTCATTTTCATCACTGTATCCTGTGCAGTGCCTATATTCTCTTTAAAATTAATCCACCCTGTAATCCCACACATTGAAGCATCATCTCCCTAGTGTAATTTAACTTAAGCTAAGGCTGTTTTCGTAAACTTTGTTGCTAATTACCAAGTAATGCGGTGTGGTTAATTGCAGCGAGAGATGCTCGCTTTCCGCGGGGCGGGCGGTGAGCCTCCACGGCGTAAACGCCTGTATGAGTCTCACATGTCCCGCTACTCCCGCAGGAGTCTCACAATCTCCAATCAACCAAATAGTTTTTGTTTTAAAAGCAACAATCTCTCAGAAAAGAGCCTAAGCTAAATACATCACGTCCTATTACCTATCGCAGATTTTATTGTATGCCCAACAAAATAAATTGTTGATTTGTCCTAAGAAAATTTGATCATGCATAAACATTGCCAATTTTGTCTAAAACGAAGAATAAACCACTTAAAAACTCTTGTTACATGTTTCACAATCACTGGAGGGTAAAATGAATGTGTCCTTATAAACGAACAGATCTGTTGTTAAATCAAAAACGTTCGTACTTAATTGGTTTGATTGAAGTAACGAACGATCAATATGTTATATATGATGATATGAATGATGAACTTCATTTATTAGAAGAGATTCGAGATTATGATTTTGAAATTCTTAGTCCACATGGGTGGAAACCTGGAAAATGGATGGGATTGGGTAAGGTGAAAACAGAGCTTGGTTTATTTTCACTAAATTCAGGGGAAACCATACGGATTAGAAAAAGGCTTCCTGTTGCACTAGATGAAATGTTAAAGGAATTACGTGACGAGACATTTATCCAGTTTATAAAATATCTTAACTCCTTATCATTTTCACCATATGATTGTGTTTATTCCTACAATCAACATCTATTTTTTGAAAACAAGGTTCATAAAAAAGGCGTATCCTTCTATCAATTTGATAATGAAGATTGTATTTGTGCGGTTCAACATCACTTTGAGCGGGGGGTTCACTCCTCAGATCGAATAGAATTTACTACTAGTTTAGGTGATAGAAGCCTTATTATGTCTAAATATTAACTGAGGACGTCATTTATAACTTGAGGTATAAAGCTTGAAACCATTGGTAGGTTTTCAAGCTTACTTTATTTTAAATTATTTTTTAAAAACGCTTCAGCTACATTCACATCCATAGGTTTACAAAAGTAATACCCTTGTCCAATATGACATTTTTTTTCTTTAAGAATCATTAATTGTTCCTTACATTCAATTCCTTCAGCTATTAATTGTAAGTTCAAATTATTGCCCATATCAATAATTGGCTGCACAATATTTTTCTCATTTGAGTGAAGATCATCTACAAATGATTTATCAATCTTCAAATAATCAATTGGAAGGTCCTTCAGCACACTTAAAGAAGAATATCCCGTTCCAAAATCATCAATCGAAATCTTAACGCCAATTTCTTTTAATTTTTTTAACAAAAATAAAGATTCATTAATGTTCATAAACACACTTTCTGTTATCTCTAAATTTAAATACTTAGGGTCGAGTTTGTTATCAGTTAATATTTTTTCTAAATGTTTAATAAAATCCTTATGAAGAAATTGAATAGGAGAAATATTTACACCCATGGTTAAATCCGTTAGTCCCTTTTCATGCCATAATGTTAACTGACGACATGCTGTATCCAACACCCAATAACCAATTTGAGCAATAAGTCCATTTTCCTCAGCTACCGGAATAAATAATGCTGGAGACAGTAAACCTTTTTTAGGGTGATTCCATCTGATCAAGCTTTCAACACCAATGACAGAACCCGTTTCGAGATTAAGCTGAGGTTGATATTGTAGAATGAATTCATTTTTCTCCAATGCTTTTCTAAGCCCATTTTCTAAAATAAAATGATTATTTAGATCATCACGTAATAGTTGTGAGAATACTTTATATTTATTTTTCCCGGTCTTTTTAGCAAAGTACATAGCTGTATCTGCATTTTCAATCAATGTATCAACATCATCTCCATCATCCGGATAACAAGTAATGCCAATGCTAGGCGTTGTGTAAACCTCGTTTTGATCAATATGAATTGGATTTTTAAACATTTCGATAATCTGCTGAGCAAATATTGGTGACTGATCTTTTTTCATATGAGGCATGACAATGACAAACTCATCGCCACCAAAACGGGCTACAAGTGCATCCTTATGAACAGAAGCTGATAATCTAATTGCAACTTCTTTGAGCATCTTATCTCCACTGCTATGTCCCATTGCATCATTTACGATCTTAAACCGATCCATATCAATAAACATCACAATAAACGGATAAACCTCTTCCATTTGATTTCCAATTGCTTTTTCCATATAAGCGTAAAGCTTATTTCGATTTGGCAAACCAGTTAATTCATCGTAAAAAGCTAGATAATTTATTTTTTCAATCGCTTTTTCTCTTTCCGTTACATCTCTGACTAATATATGATTTGCAGTTTTTCCTTGATAGGTTGTTATAAAGCCCAAGGATTCACAAATAATCTCTTCTCCATTAAGACATTTATACGTAATAACAATAGGACTTGATTTTCCACGTGTATTTGTTTCTTCTATTCTTAAAGTAGCTTTCTCTTTCTCATTCGTTGGAATAAAATCAAATACAGACTTACCTATTATTTGTTTTCTATCACATGCTTTAAGTAGATTTACACCTGCTTGATTAATATAAACAATTTCTCCGTCGATATGGATAAGATTTGTTTCAAGGGAATTTTCAATAAGTTGTTGATAAAGTTCTTTTTTTTCGGTGACGATTTCAAAATTTCTTTGAATTAATTTATACAGTAAAAGTGCGTTAATGAAAACAAAAATCCAACCCTTTAGGATATTTACCCAAGTCAAGGTTATGTAGCTATTAATAAGAATGTCAGAAGCAAGTATCCAAATAATACTAATTAAAAGATAAATTAGTGAAATCCTAATACCTACTCTTTTGCTTGTAGTAATGTCTCTCAATATCAAATGAATCGCCACTCTTTCCTAACACATAGTCCTACTAAACATTATGTTAAACTAGTTTCACCGAATTTAGTATAAATATGTTAGATTCAACTCTAAAAGTTAGAAAACGAAAACCTTCGCCAAACAATAAATGCGAAAGTCTTCGTTTTTCTTATATCATCTTGCTGATTTAATTTTGTCGCAGAACAAAAGCGCAAGCGCCTTGATCAGCCTAAGGCAAATAAGATGATTTAGAATAGAAGGCGTTCTTTGCCTTCAATTCTAAATTAGCTTATGACCTCGAGGGGCTAGGCGCTGGAGCTGGATGTCGTGCACTTACCCACAGTTCAAGAATTTTATAATTTCCTAAACGACACAAAAAAAGCGCTCGCTCTAATAACGAGCAAACACTTCATTTTACCTAGCGAAATAGCCAGAAACCCATTGGCAGTCGGAGTCCTAATAAGATTGTTAATATAAGGACAACAATGAATATGATCCAAAACACTTTTGTTGGTTGGCCTTTTTTTAACTTTCCTAAGACCATTTCCATCATTCCAATTGTCAAAATACCTAAAATAATCTTTCCAATATACTCTCCGCTAAATTTATAAATATCTGAAGCAATGATAATACCTGTTACAATAATTAAAACATAGAATAGTCGTAATACCATGTGAACAATTTTAAAAGGTTTTTCTTTTCCTGATTTAAATAGTGAGTTAGCTACGAAGAAAAGAATGATCGCTACTAGCCATGTCGTAATATGTGCATGTGTCATAATTTTTTCCTCCTTAATAGGTTCAAACAACCCTATTTTAGCATGATTCACCAAAAATATTAATGCATTGCATTAAAGATTCATTTTCTTGTGTCTAATTTTTGAAAACTATTTATCCAAAACCTAAACTTATTTCGGAAAATAACTTTTTCTTAATGGGTAATCGCCCCACTCATAAACATCCAAAAATTGAGTACGAAATGAAAAATAATTACTGGTAGTAGGCCGTTAGAACGCATAGTTAGACCAGCCATATAAATGCTGCCAATAGCAAAGCCAATACACCCTATCAAAGGTATCCCTAATGCATAATGATAAAAGCCAAATCCAACACTTGTCACAATTAAAGCAGAAACAATTCCCATCGTGTCAACAAAACGGCTTAATATAAAGCCCCTCCACATGATTTCTTCTAAAGGTGCATTTATACAAGCAAATAACAAACTATACATAACAAGCTGGGTTGAAAGTGTAAAGTCTTGTTTTATCGCAAACATTGTCACAATAAACATCACACTTGTAATGAGAGAAAAAATAGTGATAAACAGCCAAATTGGGGGATGATCAAATCCTTTCCATATCCAAGGAAAGGCTATACGTTCTCTAAAATTACCTATACGCCAATAATGCATTGGTTTTTTATGATCGAAAAAAGCTGCTAGGAAAAGAAGCACTATATAGGAGCATACTAATACTCTTCCTACGATCACAGCGATCTCTAGAGGGAAATCTTGTTCAAGCATCCAGACCATTAAAGGCTGCTCAAGTAATTTAAAAACAGCGAATCCTCCTATAAATGCACAGCATGTTAAAGCAGTCGTCTTATAGTTCGGAAAGATGAAAACACTTCCGATCAAACTACATGCTAAAATTAACATATATAAATAGGAAGGATACATTTGTACAGATAACACACTACCTGCAAATAAAAGACAAATACTTAAATCGCGAAAAAATATTTTTCCTTTCAGCTCTGCAATTCTTAGCAGGAGAGAATGGCGCATAAAGATTAACTACTCCTCTCAGATGTAAGTTTCCGTATGAAAAGCGCAAGCGCCTTGATCAGCCTCGGGCAATAAGACGCAAAAGAATAGAAGACGTTCTTTGTCTTCAATTCTTTTGCGGCTTATGACCTCGAGGGGCTAGGCGCTGGAGCTAGACACAGAAACTCAGTACAAAATTTTATACTTTCTTAACTCCGTAAAAAAATCTGCCATAAAAAGTGACAGATTCCCTCTAAAACAAGATTACTCTTAAAATAGTACTTCCGAAGTTTTCTCCGTAAGTGATAACAATTTAAACCGATCTGGCTTTCTAGCCGAAGTTAACGGAATTTCAGGTAGAACATGCCAGTAAACAGGTCTTTTAAACGCTGGAAGTTGTTCTTCACACATTCTCTTAAGCTCTTTCACCACTTTATGCTTGTTTGATCGTTTATCAATCACAACATATGCGATAGGTTGTTGCCCATATGTGTCATCCTTCTTACCTAGAACCACCGCTTCTTTAACACCTGAATATCGAATTAAGAAATCTTCTACTTCTGCAGAATAAAATGAATATCCACCATGATTTATTTCATCTTGCTTCCTACCGGATAAAAATAAATAACCATCATCATCGAGATACCCATAATCACCGGTACGAACCAAATTTCCATAAAACGTTTTTTTATTTAAGGCAGGATTATTCAAATATTCATCCATCGTATATCTCGAACAAATACTTATCTCTCCAATCTCACCTTTAGGAACTTCTTCCCCATTTTCGTCCACAACACGACACTCTACAAAAAAGGATGGAATTCCGACAGAACCATGCTTATCAAGCCACTCTGTTTCATCAATAGACGAAATTCCGCCCACTTCAGTCGTCCCATAAAAATCTATGAAGCTAGTATTTGGCATCTGTTCCATTAACCGCTTCTTAAGTAAGTAGCTAGTAGGGTTACCAGTTGTCATGACTACCTCCAGACTTCCTGGCATCTCCTCACGACTCTCATCCAACCAATCTACTAAGCTAGTTAGATCACTTGGACCTGAAATGATTTGATGAATTTTATATTTATGAGTTAACATCCATATATATTCTTGTGACTTACTAGTTGTCAAAACCAGTGTTTTCCCCTCTTGTATAATTGAAATCGCCAATGTTAGATGTGAACGAAAAAACAGCGGCCGAATAATCAAATTGTACTCAGTATTATCGCGATAATACTCAGCTGGAATATGCAAGGTAAATGCTTCTGGACTTACAACAATCCCCTTTGGCTTTCCAGTTGTACCAGAAGTAAAAAAAAGGAGAGGAGAGGCAAACTCTTCCTTAGGAACTTCACACTTCGAATATTTATGGAGATCTTCATAAACATCTTCAATAAAAATAAGTGAATTCCTGCTCCCTTGAAAACTTTCTTTCACTAAACAAGCAAATGATCTTTCCGTAATCATATAAGCATTCTGATTAAGTTCCAATAAATATTCAATTTCGGATTGGAGATAGTGAACGTTTACTGGAATAATTTTTGCATTAATCGCCTCTAAAGCTAAGAACACCTCTAAATAACCAACCTGGTTATTCATAAAAATCATGACAGAATGACCAGAATCTATACCTTTTTCTGTTAGAAAGTGGCTCCATTGATTCACTCTTTCAAATAATTCCTTATATGTAAGCTCCTTCTTATCATCGATCACTGCAGGTCGATTTGGATGAGAACGTGCATATTTTTTTAAAACAGTAGTCAAACGCTCCATCTAGTTCCTCCAATTAAAGAACTTCTAGCATTTCTAGATGTTTTTTAGCCAGCTTATGCTCAGGGTTTAGATGTAAAGAAGAATGTAATGCTTTTCTTCCTTCTTCTAAATCCTTTAATTTAATATAAGCTTGTGCTAAAGAAAAATACAGCTCATCATCCTCAAGTCCCTTTTGTATACAGAACTGAAACTCAGCTATCGCTTTTTTTACATTACCACCAAATGCCTCTGGTGTATTTAACAATCTCATCCCGTTTACTTTTCGCGCCAATAATAAGTCTGGCGCAATTTCCAATGCCCTGAGCGTCTCTCTTTCAAATATAGGTAATAATCTCATTTTATTAAGTACGCTTGAGTTTTCAATCAATCTTCCCATTGCAATCGCAAACCATGCATGTGTTTCAGGAGATTCTGGTTCCTGTTTTACTGCATCTTCCATCATGTTTTTTGCTTGTTTAAATTTCCCCTGATCTAGAAGTAGTTTACACTCTCTAATAATCTTATCAACGTTATCATTAGTAGCTTCCCTTATCATTTCGGGCATTTGATGATCAGTCTCTTCAATTACTTCAATTTCAAAATCTGCTTGTATCTGTTCGTTTATTTTTAATTGCTCACTTTCATCCACTTGATTTGCGGCATACATTAACGTCTTTTCTGCTAATAACCGAGTCGTATCGATGCACGGTAATACCGAGTTATGATCACTTATTATGATTGGTAATTCAGTACAAGCTAAAATAACAAGTTGACTCCCTCTGTCTTTTAATCCTTCTATCATGAGTTGGACTTCCTTTACAGTATCTGAATCCACATGATCAAGAAGTAATTCTTCTGCTATAATCGCATCTAATCTTTCCTTCTCCTCTTGAGAAGGTTCAACTAATTGGATTCCTGCATTTTTTAGTTTATCTCGATAAAGGGAAAATTGCATCGTTGGGAACGTCCCTAATACCGATACTTTACTTACCTTTCTTTTAAGACAATCATTAATTGTTAGATCAATGATACTAATTAAAGGTAATGGAGACACGGCTTGTACATCATCGAAAACGTAATGGGCTGTATTTGCTGGAATAATCGCAAATTCTGCACCAGATTTTTTTACATTCTCAATTGATTCTAATATTAAGCTCGTAATCTTGTAAAAGTCAGCTACATCAAATTCATTTTGTGGGTGAGCATGCATTGAAATTTCTGGGCAGTTCCTGAACCGTTTTATCCCTTCGATTACAATTTCCTTGTAGCACAATGCTGCACCGACTGCTGTTACCCCAACAATTCCAACATGTTTAAAGGCTTTCATACTAATCCACCGACCTTTTCAGCTGTGACCTCATCTACTGTTGATTGTAGAAACCGATTTTTTTGCAAACGATAATGAATTAAATTAGGATTAAAGTATTCCACTAGTTTTATCCCTGGTTTTTCATTAGATTGGAAGTGTAATTTATATTCCTTAAAAGGAATTAATCCACCATTAAGATCCTCATTAAATATTAATTTTTTCGGATTTCCAAACAGGTCTGAAATTTCAGTTGGTAGACACCATCCATTTTTCGTGATAATCCGATTTGACTGAACTTCATCATTTTTTAATATCTTGCCAATCACTTCTTCTTTTTCTAAAATCCGCTGATAAAATTCGCTTGGAACATGTTCTGGATAAAGCATCATAAAGTTGTGAGAAACAAATAAATTTCGATTTACGGTGTAAAGAAATGATTCTCGATAAATTGTATTATCATGTTTTTCTTGATTAATAACCTCAACATACACCCTTTCACCACACAGTGTTTCTAGCATATCGGTTGTACGTCCATCCGAAACCAACAATAATTCAAATAGCACTTTACTAAGCTCTTCCATTTGTTCACCTCTATTCACTTAACATAGTTCATTTTCCATAAAGAAATTAGCAGGAAGCATATGCCAAAGCCAAGTAACACAATTGAGTTAACAAGAACGTGTTCGAATCCAAGTCCTCTTACTAAAATATCCTGATAGCCTGTAAGAGCCCATGCATGTGGTGTAATTAATGCGATATTTTGCATGATATCTGGCATGATAAATAAAGGAACCATCGTTCCACCTAATGCAGCCAATGTTAAGGCGAGCAAAACAGACCACCCTGATATTTGCGAATCCGTCTTAAAAACAGCAGCAATTAACATACCTAAGCAAGAGCTTGCCCATACAAGCGTAAGTGTTACAATAATTAAACCAGTAAAGGATGAACCAAGTGACATATCAAAGACAAAATGTCCGAAAGCAAAGAGAACGACTACTTGAACAATACCGATTAAATAATTTGGAAGCATTTTCCCCATAAATAATTGCCAACGATCAACTGGAGCTGCTAAAATCCTTCTAAATGTACCGTCATTTCTTTCATTTAAGAATGAGCGGCCTGCATACATAATAATGAAAAACGCATACATGACCGTATAACCCGGTACATTTTGCTGAAAGGCATCGGGACGTTCGATTACCTCACCCTCTGTAGCAGAGTAGGTTCCTATCGTGATACTTGGATTACTAAGAGATTCACTCGCGGTATCTACTAAATCTTCCTTCATTCCAGTAAGATCTGGAGCCGTTTCTTCCTGTGAGTCTACCTCCACTGAAGCTGGTTGAGCTGCATTGTTTGTCAATTGATTTAATTGTGTTGTGAGTGCTTCAATTTGATCCTGATACGCAAGTTCTACTTGTTCAATTTCATCCGTAACCATTTGATTGATGTCTGCAACCTGATCATCAACCATTCGACTAACGATATACTCTACCTCAAATGCTTGTGCTACCCCTTCTATCGCTCTACCGATAATTGAAGTGATATTGGCTTGTGCTGGGTCTTCAAACGATACTAACTCTAGTTTTTCACCGTTTTTAATCTTACTACCAAATTCCTCTGGAATGATTAATGCAAAAGGAAATTCTCCATCCTTTACTGCTTGTTTCGCATTTTCCTCGGTATATTTGGTACCATCTTCTTCAGCAAAGGTTAACTTTACACCTTCGGTAGCATCCAATAATTCAATTAATTTTTCGGAATCGTTCGTTTGATCTAGATTTACAATAGGAAGAGTGATTTCTTCACCCTCTCCTCCTTGAAATACTGGCATTAAAGCAAAACTCATAATGGTCATGAGCATTAATGGAAGCATGAACAAAACAACGATTGCTCCAGGATCTTTTAACATGATCCTTAAATCTTTTTTAGCAATTGCCCACCATTGCATAGCAAAATTCTCCTTTATTAGCTAAATGACTTCTATGAATCTCTTAATTTTTTCCCAGTCTTATATAAAAATAATGTCTCTAAAGAGGGATGCATAATATTTGTAACGCGTGCAGTACTCTCTTGACGATTCAACTTTTCAAGTAACACTGCAACGTTTTGATTAATATCTTCAACAACTAATTCAAGCTTCTTTTCCGATAGCCGAACATTTTTCACAAAAGAGATTTTACTCAAGTTTTTTGATAAACCTATAGCCTCTTCATCATTTTCACAAGAGAGCTCAATTACCCCTCCATAAACCTGAGCGACTAACTCTTCTACAGTTCCCAATGCAATGATTTGACCACCATCAACGATTGCCACTCGATCACATAACACTGTTGCTTCTTCCATATAATGAGTTGTGTAGACAACTGTAATACCTTGACTTTTTAATAACCTAATCAAATCAAATATTTGATTTCGGGACTGTGGATCAATTCCGACAGTTGGTTCATCCATGAATACGACCAAAGGATTATGAATTAATGCAGCTGCGATATTAATTCTACGTTTCATCCCACCAGAGTAATTTTTTATCGGTTCCTTCGCACGATCTGTTAGGCCAACTAACTCTAGTAATTCAGATACCTTTTCTTTTAGTGGCTTCCCTTTTATGCCATATAGCTCTCCAAAAAACTTTAAATTATCAATGGCACTTAGCATCGGATAGAGAGCAATATCTTGAGGGACGATTCCAACTATTTTTTTTACTTGTTTTTGTTCCTGTTGAGCATTTAGATCATTAACGATAATATTTCCATCACTTGGAAGAGATTGTGATGTCATCATAGAGATTGAAGTTGTTTTTCCTGCGCCATTTGGACCTAATAATCCAAATACCTCTCCTTTTTCTATGATTAAATTCAAATCCTTCACAACATGACGTTCACCATAGCGTTTATTAACTTTTTCACATGTAATCATACTCATAGTGTTAGCTCAACTTCCAAATTTTTTTCCTGCGGTTTTATGTATACAGGTTTTAGGCTAATTGTATTTTCAGTAAATAATTGTCGGTTTATTAATTCACCTGTATTAGCCATCCTTACGATTACAGGTAGATCTAATAATTCTGTTAAATGTTGCTCCATGTTACGTATCTCTGTTACTGATAAAGAGTCGTCTCCAAAATCAACGATTGCAGTTAAATATTCATTTGATTCAACGATCTGCCAAATCAATGGGACTTTTGCTAAACGATAAATAGCTTCGTGAATATCTAATGCTTCTAAAATAGTTCCTTTAGAATTTACAATTCTCTCTTTTGCACGACCGTGGACAATAATTTGCCTTCCACTATGCCCACAACGACAATTCGTTTCTTTTACTGTTATGATATCTTCATTCACATACCGGAGCAGAGGTGATCCTTGATGTGATAAAGTTGTTACAGCTAGTAGACCTTTTTCACCTGTCTTTTCTGGCTTCTTCGTTTGTTCATTAAGCACTTCGATTATGAAATCTTCTTCCGAAATGTGCATGGTTCCGTATTCGCACATTGAAGCAATGTTTGCTGTTTCGGTAGATCCATAAAATCCGTAAACAGGTACTCCTAGTTTACTTTCTAAGTATTTTTTCCTTTGATGCCCAAGTAACTCTCCCGCTACACATGCGGCTCTTAGATTCGGAAAAGCCTCCTGTATACTTAATCCCATCATTTTTGCTGTTTCAATTAAATATTCCAATTCTCTAGCCAAACCAGCAAATACGGAAACATTTAATTTTTGCATGAGCTCTAACACTTTTACATATGGTGTAATTGTATTACGGCTACTTGCTGGAACCATTCCTGCAGAGACTTGAATACATGCCTGCTGCATTAAAAATGCTGTACAGGATAAAGCAAAGGGAAATCGAATTAATACTAAGTCTTCATTAGTAAGGTTTACCCCCATTTGATTTAACTGACTTCCTGCTGTCTGTAAATCTTCAAGTGTAAACCAGGATGAACTACTTATTCCCGTTGTGCCTGATGATTCATGATAATGGGCGATTTCAGAAAACGCTACACCCACTAGATCATATGGTTCTGCTAATCTTAAATCCTCTTTTGTCGTTAATGGAAGTGAAGGTAGATCATTAAGAGATACATTGTTTAGATTGTAGGTTTCAAGTTTTTTTCTATAAAAAAGGGACTGATTCTTTGATTCAAGTAAACGTGCAAATTTTTGTTCCCTTACTTTAGAAAGTTCTGTCACGATCACAACCTCCTTGGCATATGGTTATTGTTCAGTTATTGTTTCTAAAATCTTAACTCCCATGTGTCGACCAGGCTCACACATATAAGCCATAATTTTATCTCCCGGTTTAAAGGTTGTAGCACTTTTTGGATTTCCATCACCATCAAATATCCTAATATGCCAATCATCCTGAACAATTGCGTTTATTTTCATGCCTTCGTATTCACATTCGATTAGTAACAGTGGTCTAACCTCTATTTTCATACGTCCCACATTAACCGAACGGCAATTACCATTTAGGTCAACGACTGTGACTTGGTTTCCTACTCTTAAATCGGTTATATATTCCGTTGTATCATTCGGGCACCACACATAGGAGTGGACAGCACCAGCATTGACACGGAATGGACGAGTATTCATATAAGGAAGGTAATGTGTTTCACTACATACCATTAAGCCGCCTGATGAGGTCGACCCAATAATCATTGCCTCTTCCTTCGTTAATAAACTTGTCGTATCAATACATGCTCGTTCACCAGCATCCAAATGCTCTACTTTCGTTACTGTTGCGCTCACAACATCTAATTGAGTATTACGGGATTGCTGCATGAATTTATTCATATCCAAAATTTCCTCCATGTTTGTTGTGGTAAGCAGGATTCCATCTGCACCCACTTCCATTACATCTGAAGATACCCTTCCATCCTCCGTACTCACAACGCGCTTAATAATCTCAATTTCATAGTTTTGCAGTTTCGCGATGACTAATTCTAACGGAATATTTGTTTCATCTTTAAAATCTACAATCAAAATTGGGTTTTCCATTCCATACTCAACAGCTTCCAGCATTGTTTCTTGGTCGACTACTCGAATATACCAACACGTTTTGTACCCCTCTTCTCTTGCAAGCTGGAGCACCCTTAAGTTGGTTGATACAATTGTCGTTAATGCTTCCTCAGACCCAAACATTCTACATTGGTCCATATTGTCAACAACGATATGTTTTTCCAAACGAGGTGAAATAGGTAGATGTTCAACCTGGTCATATGTTAATAGGATTCCACGGAAAGAAATACTTTGGTTTACAGTCAATAGAGTCGATTCTATTTGTTCTTCAGTTATATTTCTTGCATCAAATAAGGCCTTCTTAATATTCATATCCGTCACGTCCTTTGTTCAATTGGTATAGTTAATGTTAAAAGTCTTGCGAAGTTACCACCTAAAATCAATTGTTTCTCTTCGTCAGAAAGCGAAAGGCGATTAATCTTTTCACGTTCAACAAGTGCATCTGAAAGTGGAAACTCAGTCCCAAACAATAGCTTTTTTACTCCTGCCTGTTTGATCGCCAATTTAAGCGCAAGGATTGGTGCTAAAGATGTTTCTAAGTAAACATTCGGAAACTCACTTGCCAAATTAATTGCATGTTGATCAACATCCCCTATCCCCATATGACCGATTATGATCGTCGTGTTAGGATGTTTTGCAACTAATGATTCTAGTGCAAATGTGTTCGTCTCTTCATTGACAGTGACATGCGTGTATAAAGGAATATCATAAGTGCTACATAATTCAGCGATCCAATTGATATTGCCCTCTAGGAACGACATTGGATGGACAAGAGGTGCAAGTTTTATTCCTTTAAACCCCTTTTGAATAGCTAGTTTTACTTCGCTTTCGATATCACGAGCATCTGTCAATGGATTTATACAATAAAACCCAATAAATCTTTCTGGGTATAAGGCAACACAGTGCTCTACATATTCGTTATCTGGTTGAACTGGCTCAGGTTTCTCTCTCAAGGTTGTATATTCTGACATTTTCCGAATATCGAGCATACCACCTGGTACTAGGACAGCTTTGTCTATACCGGCAAGATCCATGTCTTGGATTAATATTTCTGGCTTTGCAGCTGTTCGTTTTGAAATATGTGCATGTGAATCAATGATCATACGATATCACCTGTTTCTATAAAATGGTCATTAAAATATGATTTCTATTTATTCAAAAAAGACTCTTTTTGCTTTTTCAAACGTACGCTCGATATGATGATTGATGATAACCTTGCAATTAAATTCAAGAGTGTTATAAAGATGTGAAGTCACTTTATCTATTAATTGTTCATCTGTAAGATCTGATTGGAACGGTTCAACTTCAACTGTTAACTCTTCATTGGATACGATGAACTTGAACCACATGCCTACTTCAGGTATTTCTAACAGAATATTTTCTAATAAAAATGGTGAATAGTCCTCACCATAAAGGCGAATTTGATTTTCTTTTCTACCGCGTAAATGGAGAATATCTGAAGTAATCTCATTTCCACACGAGGATTTCATTAGGTAACCCATATCGCCTGTTCTGTAACGAATGATCGGCATTCCTTCTCTCATCAGTGTGGTAACAACAATCTCGCCAATTTCACCATATTCTAAAACGTCTTCTGTTAGTGGATTAATGATTTCTACTTTCACATGACCAGGCACTACATGGTAGCCATGTTGTTCTGAGCACTCGACACCAATCATCCCGCATTCAGTAGAACCATAGAAGAAGGTGGCTTGGCAACCATAAAGCTCTTCAAGACGAGTTCGAAATTGTGGAGAACACCCTTCTCCTGTTAAAATCAAACGACGCAATTTTATATCCTGCCCCAATTTATAACCTAATTTTTCACTCTCTTCGGCAAGTAAGGCCGCATATGATGGTGTTGTTGCTAAAATCGTTGTTTGATATTCTTTCATTAGTTCTAAAGATTTTTCTACTGGGGCCATGTAGCCACCTTTTCCAATCGATATAACCGTCGCTCCAAACACAAATTGATAGACCCGCTGAAACCCTAATCCTGGCTGGGCCACCTCATATGGCAAAGCAACTGCAACAACATCTTCATCACTATCCGGAAACAAGACAGGATACTTCGGTATCACATCATATTTAAATTGATCTGCTAAAGTATAGGATAGGTACATCGGTTTCCCTGTCGTCCCTGAAGTGGAGTGTACTTGTCCAATCTCACTAGTTGGACAGCACAGTAGCTTCGTCCGGTCACCTGCAATTTCTGGCTTCCTTAAAAATGGTACATTTGCTAATTCTGATAAATCATTTATATGAGGAGTCACCATCCCAGCTTGTTGCATTTTTTCTCTATAAAAATCATTCTTGTTCCATGCATGGGTGAGCGTTAAATTAATTGCCTTTACATGAAATGAATCAATTACCTCACGCGGCAAAGTCTCGATTGTTTGCTGTTGATTATCCAATTGTTCGAAAAAAGGAATAAGTTCCTCTAAATGTGATTGATGTCCCTCAACAAGAGTCGTCATTTTTCTAGGTCTTATCTTGAATTTCGTCATTTCCATATTACTATTCACCCCTGTTTATTAATTTTAATTAAAAAGCGGTAATACTTGATGTCCCCTGTATATTTCATATGCTTTACTACCTGATTGACGCTCATGAACTAATGCATTTAGTGCTAGTCCCATTGCAAGTGGATTTTCATCTTCAAATACATTTCTACCAATACACAAGCCTTTTGCACCAGCTTCTAAACAATCATCAAGAGATTGAAGCCAATCTAATTTTGAACTTGATTTAATTCCTCCTGCAATTAACACAGGAATCTTGAAGGCAGACATTATTTCAGGTAGGACTTCTAGATGGTCTGGGCACTCTACTTTAACCATGTCAGCACCTAACTCCCCTGCCACTCTAACTGCATGGGCAATTCGTTTCCCATGGTCTAATAAATTGGTTGTGCGCTCAGCTTTTGTTACATTCATCATGACTAATAATGGCAGCCCCCAATGATAAGCTTGATCACATAATTCGCCTAATTCTTTTAACATTTCAGGCTCATGTAAAACACCAAGATTAGTATGAACAGAAATTCCTGTTACTCCTAATCTCAAAGCGTGCTCAATACTAGTAACCTGTTGCTTAAAAGCAGTGTCAGGCCCCATTGATGTTGATGCACTCAAATGTAAAATATAGTCCATACCTGCTAAATCTTGATTTTCGGACATTGCCCAATGAATAATGCCTTTATGGGCAATGACTGCTTGATACCCACTATCCTTAGCTTGTCTAATCAAATCAGGAATGTTGAGTAGACCAGTTAACGGTCCCATCGTTGTCCCATGATCTATTGGAAGTAATAGTGATCGCTTTGAACTAGGATGGAAAAGTCGGTGAATACGTAATGTTTTACAATTCATTGAATTACCTCCGATTTTATTAGATTTGTTTTGTCCGTTAACGAACTAAGTAATCGAATAATGGCAAGCAACACCTCCTTAAGTTGTTTATTTATATGGTTTATTAAACACAATTAAATAAACTATTCATATATGTATACTTGGTTATAAAACCTTAATGTATTAAAGTTTTATAAACGTATTTTTATAATAGTTGGGGTCCTTTTCTTGCCAAATTAAACTGGATATGTATGATAAAGAAAAATGTATGTGCTCTTGATGATGGTTTTTCTGATGCTGTAATAAACGATTAAACTAAGTTAACAATGGTAGCGACCTATATTAATCATTCAAGGAGGAATATCTTAAGTGTGACACAATGATTGATGACAAACTTCATGAGGTAATTTTCCTACATAATTGTGTTGGAAATGAAATTATTGGTTAATTTTCTATTTTTTTTCTCTTTGTCACTTACAAAACTAACATAAATGAGTAATATTTTGTAAAAACTTTTGATAAAATTTTAAAAACAAGCAATTTTTCCTATTTTTCAAGAATACTAAATCATATTGTTTTTTATGTGGATTTTTCTATTTTAATATATCTCTTAACCAGCGAGTTAAAGATCCTAATTTTTTGCTTAGTTTTGATATAGGGCTTACGACTTTCCGTTCCATGATAGTCTCTGAAAGTTCTTCTTCATTTTATATGCCTCATACAAAATTTCACCATTTCATCCACTTGATCATGTAAAGAGCTTTAAAATCAGTATTTTCAAAAAGTTAATTCCCCTTACCCATTTTCTTTACAAATAGACCAAAAGACACACTAGTAATTTATCTCACCTGATCGAGTTTATAATTCATTAGGCAATTATTCTTGGGATTTTTTCTTCCAGGAATGACATACGTATAACTAGTAATATATAAGCTTGAAAAAAACCATAAATTGTGGAAAACACTTTAACCCAAAGCAGCAGCGGAAATCAACAACCAAGTTTAACAGCTTTCTGCGGGCATTTTGGAAGCCTCACGAATCAGTCCCGATCAACAAAGAATTAAAATAAAAAAAGAAGCCATCAATATAGCTTCTTCCAATAATGACTTCTACATTATTCGATTCCTTAACTTCCCAATCCCCTCAATCTCAACCTCAACTGTATCACCTGGTTGCAAAAATTTAGGCGGATTAAATCCTTTCCCAACCCCTGCAGGAGTACCAGTTGCAATAATATCGCCAGGTTCTAGAGTTGTTCCTTGGGAGAGTGTTGAAATAATATGTTCGATTGAGAAGATCATATCCTTTGTATGTCCATTTTGTCTTACTTCATCATTTACTCTAGTTGTCACCGTTAAATCATAGGGATTTTCGATTGCAGATTTATGAACGATATAAGGACCGATTGGACATGAAGTATCTAAGCTTTTCCCTAGTAAAAATTGCTTGTGCTGTTTTTGAAGATTTCTTGCTGTAATATCATTAACAATTGTGTAGCCAAACACATAATCCATTGCAGATTCTTCTGTTATTTGTTTACCCTTTTTTCCAATCACTACTGCAAGCTCACCTTCATAATCAAGCTCTTTTGTAAGATGTAAATGTGGGTCAACTTCATCCTCATGTCCTATAACCGAGGTCGGAGCTTTAGAGAATAGCATGACGTGTTCTGGTACATCTGACTCGCTTCCCATTTCAATTGCATGGTCACGATAGTTTTTTCCGACACAAAAGATATTTTTAGTTGGTCTCGGAAAGGGTGAATGTAGTTTCACATCTGCTATTTGGTATAGGTAGCTTTCTGCTCCCTCTTCAACATTTATTTTATCAACAATCTGCTTAACATCCTGGACAAACTTATCACCTAAGGGGATACAATCAAAAAGGGATTTTGGAAAAGATGTTAACTCAAAAATGTCTTTCTCTGCTTTTTTCAAATCAATGATTTTATCACCGTGTACAAGGCCAATAAACTGGTCATTATGTATTGTAGCTGTTACAAATTTCATAAATAGCCTCCATTATAAAGATGATTTGTATTACTGGTTATTTTTGCATTTAGTTGATCAATTGGGATAGTAAGAATATTCGATAAGCACTCGCTCATTTCCTTTAATAATAAAGGGGATGTTTCTCGCGCTGCAAAAGGACCATTATGCTTCCACGGCCCATCAGTTTCAATTAAAAGCTGATCAACTGGTATAAGTCCTACTAATTTCTGATCTCTTTCTCTGTAACAAACTTCTGGTGTAACCGAAACATAAAACCCATGTGCAACAATTTCGCTTACAACCTCATGCGAGGCCTTTAGCCAGTGAAAATGAGCTTTTTTAATGTGCCACTTCTTTAATAAAGATAATACCTTTTCTGCTTCTTCATGCACAGCATGTAGAGCAACAGGTAAACTTTCATGTTTTGCCAAACTTAGCAATTGTTCTAAAACAGTAACGAAATCTTCTTCTTTATAACACTCTAGAAGCTCCTTTTTCCGATATGTCGGCAAACCAATTTCACCAATACCTGAAAGCATGCGCCTTTCCTTCTTGACTAAATCAATTAATTCAGCTAAATCCTTTTCGCTTGGTGGAGGACCTTCTGGATGGTGCCCAATTGCAGCACGAACAAAATTCGGAAAGATTTGCTTAAGCTTCAATATCTCATAGCTTGATTGTAAATTTGAAGCTACTGCTACAACACCTTCGATCCCATTGTTCTGCCAACTATCAATCATATCCTTTAATAAAACATGATTATATTGGTCAAGGTGGATATGGGCATCAATCATCTGCGTACCTCCTTATTTACACGCTAAGAATATTATATAGTAAATCAAAAGCTTCATATGATGTGTTAACTTCTAAAATTGCTATTATGCTTCAATCATTAATTAATTAAGTTACAAATAACTAAATTTACCTAATTTAAATATTTAAAAAGTTATTTATTACCTTTTAATAAAATGTTTTTGTGTAATTTCTGTAGAATTTTGTATCTTTTTTTGTTATTTTAGCGAATATGATATTTTCTAAAAAATCCATTGTATAATAAGCTTGTCCCTATAAAGGAAGGTTTTCCCTTACTTCGAGGACGTTAAAAAAATTTAAATATTGATTAGAGATGGAGAAAGTAAATGGTTATTAATGAAATTGAATTAAAAAGAAAAGCATTAATTAAAACAGCATTGCAGTATGGCTTGAACTCTAATAAAACAATTGAATGCAGTCAAGAACTTGATATCTTACTGCTACAGGAAATTAAATGGTGCAAAGATATAACAAAAGAAAAACAAGTAACTAACTAGAATTTCTTACAATTTTAGAAGTTAACCGTAAAGTAAAATAAAGTTAATACAACTTGATGATTCACATTTTTTTACTTAACATTTATGAATGCTCTTCTACACATTTGAATCTTTTTACCATGATCTGATTATTCCGCATTTATCACACATTTTTCTACTTTTATTCATAAAGTATATAGCATTAGTTTAAATACATGAAGGTTTTCCGTATTTTGCAAAACTAGATAAAGGGATGTTCAAAATGCCAGCAATTGTAGGTGCCATTAAAGTAAATAGTGTAGGAACAAGTAGTATTGTTCATATTGGAGATGTGATTACAATTTCTCCATATAGTGAAGTTAAAACCTTTGCTGGTGCTGGCTCCTTTAACACCGGTGATGGACTTAACATTTACAATCAAAACTCTGTTACAAATACGTATGACAATGATGTAATCGATCAACCTATTGCAGGAAATCTATAAGGAGTGTTGACGATGAATTTCTATATAAATCAAACAATTTGTATTAATTATTTGCGGGTCGATGCTGTAAACAATTCTTCTGTCCTACAAATAGGGAGTGCTGGTATCATTAAACCCCTTTCAAACCTCTATAATACAGGTAGCTTTACAGAAGCAGCTCCACAAATTGAGACAGAAGCTCCTACAGGAGTAGTATCGGAAGATGAAGTACCATTCGTTGTTCCTCTGACGTCACCGACAGCTTAATAAATCGAGACAAATTGAATATTTACAGCAGTTGCCTCCCACAGCTTCTTTGATCCACTTATGCTAAAGGCAGGGGTCTGACTTCTTAGTTAATATGGCATAAATAGGCATTCACCTATTTCTTGTACCTTGCATATACATTAATTATCAACTTTTGTGCGAAGAACTAGGGGTGGGTGATGAGTTTGTATTATGACACTATGAAATACTTACAGCAACTTCATCAATATATCCAACATCAGGATCAAAGGATTCAGCAATTAAATGAATTGCTAGAAAATATCAGGTCAGAGATTGACCAAATTAAGAATCAACCATATACAAATATTGAAAAAATAGAATATAAGTTTGACCAACTAAAGGTGGAACATCTTGATGGAACGTTGAATATCGGTTTAAATCCAACGAACCCTGAGCAAATTGATAACTTTGACGTTCAACAAAAAGGGATGAATGTAAACGGAGTTCTACAACAATTACGAGAACAACTTCTTCAGCAATGTAGTGAAGATATAAATCAGTTTTTAAATACGGAGTGTGTCAGCTTTATCGAGCAAGCTGAGAAACAATATGATCTACGCTTAGATGATCCCCACCGTAGACATATCATTGAGGATATACGAAAACAAATCAATAGCCGAATTCAATATTATATTAATGGTCAACCATTAACAGAACATGATTCCCTCTTAGATAAAAAACAGGAAATTCTAATACAAGTTAAAAAAGATGTAGAAAACTCGATTAATCACTTTTTAAATCATTTACCAAAAGATTCATAGCAACAAAAGCGCAAGCGCCTTTATCAGCGCCGTAGAAAAAAGAGCACTCCGTATGAGATAAAGCGAGACTTCCATCAGTGGGTTATCTGATGGATAGCTAGAATTATCATACCTTTACACGCAGTTATTATTTACTGACCGTTAAGAATGGGATTAATTTGTTATAAAAATTAAGGATGTGAAACACATATGAATTTCACAGTTGTTAATCACAATTTGCAGGTTGGTGCGGTTAAAATTGTCGGAGTATCAAGTTCTTCAGTTTTTTTGATAGGTGATACAAACACAATTTCACTTTCATCAGTATTTGACACACCACCTGAATCAATGATAATTGGTGCTTATGTGCCATTGGCTCCACAATGATTAGTCGGTACTCTAACGTAAATACAGCGTATGTTAATTCAGTTGGAATTAGCTCTGTTTTTAATATAGGAGATTCGATGGAGATAACACCTTCTGTTAAAGTATTGGCTGTTCAACGGGAAGAAGAACGGTATTACGGGACAGAAGGTGATCTTTCTCAATATGAAATTTTTGAAGAAGAAATCCCTCAGCCTATCTTCTATGAGCAGATTACAACGAATTTTTTTCATGAAAATCCTAAGATTACCGTACACACAATAAATATTACCGCCATCTCAAGCTCAGCTGTTTTTCAGATCGGCTCAACAAAAGATATAGTATGTGAAACTCGTACGAAGCATATTCGTCATTTTAAAGATTGATGAGAGTATGCTATAGACAAGGAACCTGCTTTTCCAAGTTAACATCTCCTTTTCAATTAGATCACGAACAATCATGAAAATAAATGCATAAAGTAAAGTACCATCGAAAACGAAAAGGATGTTTTTATATGCCCGCAATCGTAGGACCAATAAAGATTAATAGTGTAGGTGGCGGAGTTGTCAACTTCGGAGATTCCTTTTATCTTTCTCCAAAAAGTCAGTCAAAAAGTGCCTCTGGCTCTGGAGGAGGAAGCACAGGAGATTTTCATATTATTAACAACGGTATTAGTGCAACAAATATGATTGATCCTGATGTTACAGATCAAAATATGGTAGCGAATAATTAAGTGAATGACGTAGAAAGCAGGAGTGTAATTCTCCTGCTTTTTGTATTGGTTTCCTCCTTTTATATTTGTATTAAAAATTCCTAATTAACTCATTATCTTTTTCTTCAGAATGTGAATAGGTCTAGCATTCATATGCTAGACCTCCCTTACAAGTAACGACCTTTTCGCTTTCGTTCATTTGATTTTCTCGTCTTAACTAATTTGCTTGCTGGTTGTTTTCTAATCCATTTTACATAGCTTTTTAGTTTTTTATCCTGCTTTAACCCTTCTATCGTGGATAACCTTGCTGCTAGTTCTTCATTTGTGTACACTGCATGTACCTGCTTATGACATGCAATGCACAACTTTGCTTTTAGGAGGAACGTGCCACCCATTTCTTTTGGAGTTAAATGATGGATCGTTGTTTCAACTTCTTCTCTTCCACATAATTCACATGTTCCAATTTCCCTTTTCGCCACGTTCTAAGGCCCTTTACTTATAAAGATTCTAAATAGACAGTTGATCCTTTTCCTGATGGTTCAGCAGGTTCTACAATGAGCTTTCTTGGTAATCTTGCACGAAGTTCCCCGACATGGCTAATGACTCCAACGGATAGGTTTTGAGCCTGGAGTTTTTCAAGCGCAGTCACAACCGTATCGAGAAGATCTACATCCAAAGTACCGAAACCTTCGTCAAGGAAGAAGAATTGCAGCGGATATTCACCACGTAGTTGAATTTGCGTCGATAATGATAGAGCTAATGCAAGTGATGTTAAGAAGGTTTCCCCACCAGAAAGTGTTGATACAGGCCTTCTAACGCCGCCGTTTGCATCATCTCTCATGATAAATCCACCTTGAGAGTCTACTTCAATTGCATATCTGCCACGTGTTAGCTGCCTGAGTCGTTCAGAGGCATCACGGCTTACTTGCTCTAGCTGTTCTTCGGCTACATATTCAACAAAGGTATTTCCTTTAAATACAGATTGGAGCTTTTCAAGTTTTTGTAGCATGGCATCAAGCTCTTTTTGCTCGTTTTCAATTACCATGAAACGCTCATGTTTCTCTATTAGCATTTGTAGTGTATTGTTAGCAGCCCCCTTGCTGGCAACTGCTTCGTCAACCTGGTCTTTCACTTCAACCTTTATTTGTTGAATTTGCTCCCATTCAGCTAATGTTAACTGTTTACCCGAAAGCTTTTCTTCAATACGATGTAAGTCTGTGTAAAGCTGCTTAATTTTATCCATATAGAACTCTATTTTCGCCTTCATTTGCTGTTTTCTATCAGCTGGTAAAACGGCAGCGAGCGTTTCTTCAATTGTCTTAAAGGAGGTTTCTTCACTGGCTGTAATCCATTTTTGCTCTGCTTCTGCAAGCTTAAGGTTTGTTTGATCATATGACTTTTCAATAGCTACGAGCTGACTTTGAAGCTGGTGAAGTTGATTAGACTTCTGCTGCCATGATTGATACAACTCGTTTTCTCTTTCAATTAACTGCTTTAATTGTGTTTCTGTTTCTTCAATTTGCTGACTAATTTGTTGATTTTGATCAACTTCTTTTAGTTTTTCTTGTTTTTCAGCAATTAGCTGCCCACGATTTTTTATCTCAGCAAGTAATTCTATTTCTTGCTCTGTTAGTTGTTGATTTTTTCTCTCCTGCTCTTTTACCATTTCTTCTTGCTCTTCAATAAATGAAATGCTTTTTTGGATACGTTCGTTTAATTGCTCAAAAGCTTCGTCTTTTTCTACAATTTCCTTTTGAAGCTGTTCAATCTTATCTAAAGGCATTGAGGAGAATCGTTCAGAATAGGATGATAACTCCTGATCATACTTTTGTTGATACTCTTGTTGTTTGCGGGACCATTCATTTGCATCCTGTGTTGCTGATGAAATAAAATCAGTCCGTCTGATCTCTTCCTGCTGTTGCTCTCGAACCTGTTTCATTAGCTTATCTAGAGTATTTTTTATTTGTAAATAATCCTGGGTGATCTCTTTAAATTCAGCATGGAATCTACTGTATCCTTGTTCATAAGTTAGCTCTTGATCGATTGTTATGACTCTATCTATTTTCGTTTCGTCTATTTGCTTGAGCTCAAGAAGAAACGGAAAATCTGAGACTACTTGTTGTGATAAACTTTCGAGCTTGATCTTTATTGAATGGCTCTCCTGACTTAGGCTTTGTAAACGATCAAGATGTTCCCTTATCAAATCTGATTGTTTTTCAACCTCAGCAGGATTCACTTCATCAAGATGAACAGGACTTGGGTGGCTAATTGATCCACATACTGGACATGGCTTCCCATCATTCAGCTGCTTAACAAGCTCTTGGGCCAGCTTTTGACTCTTCGCTTTTTCTTCCTTAGCTAACAAAACATCAAATTGCTCTTTTACAGAATGAACATATGTCGCATGCTCTCTTTCTCTCTCAGAAACGAGAAAATATAGCTGATTCAAGCTGACAAATTGCTCTTGAAGCTTTGTTTTGCTATTGGTTACCTTTTCGGTAATAAGGTTGAGCTTTTGTTTTTCCTGATCGATAGCTGTTAATTTGTTGTTAACTAGTTCCTTCGTTTCCAATAAGATCTGCTGGGATTGCTTGACTTTATGCTTTGCTTCTAGGGCTTCACGAACATGTTCTCGCTCTTTCGCTGTAATTGTTTTAGTTTTTTGTTCTTCTTTTAATACCTGCTGCTTAGCCATAGCCTTTTCAACAAACTGCTGTGCTTTCGTTAATAGAGCATTGCTTTTTGCACGTTGTTCCTGAAGTTCAAGCTTTTTATGTTGAAACTCACTTAATAGCTTTTGATCACGCTTCACATCTTCTTCTACTTTTTGCAATTGAAGAAGCTTTTCACGTTTAGCAACTAAACGTGGCTCATGATCTGCTTTGTTCTTACGAATTTCTTCATAGGAAAGGCTAATGGTTTCATACTGTTCCTTTATTTCAACAAACTGTTTTTTTACTGTAGCAAGATTGATTTCCGCCTCTTGCTTCTCTTGCTTAAGTGCTTGTAAAGACTCTGCATAAGGTTGTAATTCTTTAGCCTCTTCGGCCTCTTTCAACTGGTTTTGCAAGTTCTTAATAGAATCTTCTTCTACTTCTATTCTTATTTTTTCTTTTTCAATATCAGACCTTTGTTGTTGAAGCTGCCAAATACCTTGCTTTTCCTCA
The DNA here is from genome assembly GCF_017497975.1 of Metabacillus bambusae. Classification (GTDB taxonomy): domain Bacteria; phylum Bacillota; class Bacilli; order Bacillales; family Bacillaceae; genus Metabacillus; species Metabacillus bambusae. The sequence continues at coordinate 347,872 of NZ_JAGDEL010000004.1, forward strand.
AAGTCTTTCGTGACACTCTCTAATTCTGTACTTCGCTTTTGCAATAACAATTCGGCTTCTTTAAGTCGTTCTTCAGCATCTTTCACTGCTTCAGATGAGGCATCACCTAAGCCTGTCTTCTCAGCTTCTAGCTCATTATGTTTTATTTTCGTTGATGTTAATCTTTTTTTCAATTTTTTCATTAACTGATCGCCATATTGCTCTAGATGAAATAAGCGTTGAAGCATTTGTCTTCTTTCTGCACCCTTTAATGACAGGAACTCAGCAAATTTACCTTGCGGAAGAACAACTGCACGAGTAAAATCATCAATTGTTAGGCCAAGTAATCCATATACTTGTTCATTCACATCAACCGCCTTATCGGCAAGGACAATTTTCTCTTCACCAGCTTCAATTAAACGGCAAATGGCTGTTTTCACCCTTATTTCATCTGTTCGTTTAAATACACGTTCCACTGTATATTGTTTCTTAGCAGAGGCGTTCTCAAGTTCGAAGGTGAAGGATACAGTAAGCTGATCTTCTGCATGGTTTAATATCCCATGCGTATTATTCATAGCTCGTTCCACTTTTCCATATAATGCTAATGTCATCGCATCTAAAATAGAAGATTTTCCACTTCCTGTCGGACCAAAAATCCCGAAGATTCCTCCATCACATAACGAATCAAAGTTAATAATCTGTTTTTCTCTGAAACTATGCAACCCAGAAACAGTTAGCTGTATCGGTCTCATTCTTCATCACCTTCCTCAAGATCGTCATCCTGTTGGACTAACTCTAAGAATAGCTTGACTAACTCCTGCTCTGGCTTTGCTCCACCTGTTTGCTTTTCATAAAACTGTGAAAATAATCGATCAATTGGCAAATTAGCTTGTCTTGTCGTAGCAACCTCTAACTCTTGCTGAAAAACAGGGCGAATATGAATAAAGCCTGGATGCCATTTTCTCAAACGATGAATCTCTTCGATCGATAGAGTTGTAGTTAGATGGATTTCTAAATCAATCCATGCCGAAGAATCACGACCTTCCTCTAACCAGCTATGAACCTGACTTATACCTTCAGTCGCTTTCCATTTCACAAGCGATTTTCCAGAGGATAGAGGTATTTCCTTCATGACAACAGGCTGATTTGGTTCAGCATCTAAAATTGTTACTGACTTCGCATAGCCAATTTCTGAAAAGCTATAGGCAAGCGGTGAACCTGAATATCTCGTTAATGTACTTGCACGTTTTATGTTTTGAGGACGATGCAAATGTCCTAACGCAACATATTGTGCGGCTTCAGGCATACTTGTCGCTGCAACTGTATACGCTCCACCAACCTCGATCGGACGTTCAGAATCAGATGAGCTCCCTCCTGCAACATGAATGTGACTCATTGCCATATTTACCGTATCTGGTTGGAATTGCTTGCTCATAATCGAAAAAAGCTCTCTAATTCTTTCATCATATTTATTTCTTAACAGCACCTCATCATGTGCTTCTGAAAGCACTTGCTCAAGTCTCGCTTCAGATGGATACGCTAATGCAGCAACCATCATTTGTTGCTGCACAAGTGGCACATCAATTTTTAAAACCTCGTGACTAGGATAACCGATTAAATGGATTGAATGATTACCTGCTAAAGGAGATGCAGCTGATAGGCGATCAGGATTATCGTGATTTCCAGCAATTACAATGATCGGGCGTTTTCCGTAATCAGATAATCGTGATAGTCCATCGTAAAACAACTGCTCCGCTGCGGCTGGTGGATTAACTGTATCGAACGCATCACCAGCCATTAAAATCGCATCCACTTTTTCCTCTTCGACAATCTTAACAAGCTCATCGATAAATTGTGCTTGCTCTGCTAAGCGACTGCGACCTTCTAATGACCGACCTAGGTGCCAATCTGCTGTGTGCAATATTCGCATTCGTTCTACATCCTTTCAAATTGAAATGTGCAAGCGACTTGATCAACCTCAAGAAAAGCGCAAGCGCCTTGTTCAGCGACGTTGAACTGGAGCACTCCGTATGAGATAAAGGAAACACGAAGAGCGATAGCGATTCGATGTTGACTTATCGTAAGGAGGGGTGTGAAGTTCACTAGTTGCTAGGCGCTGGAGCTAGACAGCAAAACTAAGTAAAAACTTTTATACTTTCTTACATTACAGGAATAGGACACTTCAAAATAGAAGGCTTTTATTGCCTTCTATTTTATCTAATCTTCCTAATAACCTTTTTTACATCTCGATTACATATCCGCCATCAAAGAAAAATAAATACTTTTCAGTAAGAGGTCGGTGGATAATGTCTTCAATTGCTTTTGTATATAAATCAATTTGAACACGGTACCGTTCTCTTAACACATGTTCTGCCTCAGCAATACCGTTAGGAAAGCGACCTTCGATTGTATCTGTCTTATAATCCATAAGTACAATACCTTCCTCATCCTCAAATAAGCAATCAATCACACCTTGTACTAAGACAGGCTCTTTTTCCATATCATCATACAGCTGCTCTGCTTCGAGCGCGTAACTAAATGGTACTTCCCGATAGACTTTTTTAGCACGAAGGAGTCTTGCTCCAATAGGGGATGAGAAAAACTCAACAATTTGAGCAATATTTATAACCTCAGCTAATTCAGTTGAAAGAACTTCTTTACTAACTAGCTCTTGAACTTTATCTATCACATCATCTTTCCTAATCGGCTCACTAAGCTTCAAATGCTGCATGACTGTGTGCATCGCTGTTCCGCGTTCCGCTGCTGAAATTGACTTGCTTTGCATAAAGCTCGGTCGATTATATAAAAGTCCTTGCGATGCTTGTTTCCTAATCAGCTGCTGATCACTATATTCATCTTGAATTTCTCTTTGTCTTTTTAATTCGGATACTGATTGCTTTGATCGATTTCGTGTGGCAGATTTGTAAGGATAGACCCATGCTAATTGATCATTCACCTGTTGTTTTTGTTCACTTTCAATTGCTACTGTTTCACCTTCACTTATTGCCGCTAGAATATCATGATTGAACTCCTGCTCAGCCTTAAAGGTTTCTTGAAGCTCCTCACTTTTCACGGCTTCAATTGTCCATTTTGAAGGATGCTTTGTGATTCCCTCACTTAAAGACATTTGCCCATCACTAAGGATTACACAATCCTGATGACGAATTAATGCAGGTCCGATCCAGTCTAAGTAGGTTTTCGCTTTCGCACGTTCAAAGTCTGGCAATAACCAATCTGAATGAGAGAGGTGATTTCGCCAATTAGCAATCGATTTATCAGGATCCTTCAACGTTCCAAGTAAATAAAGCTTCTCTTTTGCCCTCGTCAAAGCAACATATAGCACACGCATTTCTTCTGCCAGAAGTTCCATTCGCATTTTCTTTTTCAAGGCAATATAAGGCAATGTTGGATAGCTTACACGCAATTTAGGATTGATCAATTTTGTGCCAAATCCTAGTTCCTTATCAAGCAAGTATTTTTTATTAAGATCCATCATATTAAACTGCTTGGAGAGCCCTGCAATAAAGACGATAGGGAACTCTAGACCTTTACTGCTATGAATGGTCATTAACCTGACAACATCCTCCTGCTCACCAAGGGCACGAGCTGCACCAAGGTCATCACCGCGCTCTTGCATTCGTTCAATGAAGCGTAAAAATCTGAATAAGCCTCTAAAGGATGTTGCTTCATATTGACGTGCACGATCATATAGCGCACGTAAATTTGCTTGACGCTGTTTACCACCAGGCATTCCACCAACAAAATCAAAAAACTTTGTATCACGATATAGCTGCCATATTAAGTCTGATACAGATCCTTGTCTCGCTTGCTCACGCCAGCCTTGTAAAAGCTCTACAAACGAGCTTAGTTTAATGAAAAGGTTTTGGTTCTCTATTGAACCTTTTGCTAATAATGCTTTTACCGCATCAAAATACGTTCCTTTTTTATCAAAAGTACGTATGTGTGCTAGCTCGTTTGCATCTAAACCAACAACTGGAGATCGCAACACTGATGCTAATGGAATGTCCTGGAATGGATTATCAATTACTTTTAAAGCCGATAGCATAATCGCTACCTCTGTCGCTTCAAAATAACCGTTTGAAAGATTCGCATAAACAGGAATTCCCGCCTGTTTAAACTCTTCCATGATTTGCGGTGCCCATGGCATCGAGCGAAGGAGAATCACAATGTCGCGATATGTGACAGCACGAGTACCATCGATACTACGATCATAAATTTGGAACTGCTGATCGATAAGTGACTTTATTTTTTTCGCCATAAGTCTTGCTTCGAGCTGAACAGTTTCTAGTTCTTGTTCGTCAAAAATTCCTGTTTCTTCATCTTGTTCAGCCTCTTCACCATTACCTCGTTCAATTAATAACAGCTCTGTTTTCATAAGCTCACTTTCAGGATATGTTGCGCCTAGTTTTAACTCGGCATCATGATCGTAAACAATCTCTCCAACCTTCTCACCCATGATTTGTTTAAATAAATAGTTTGTTCCATCAAGTACTTCTGTTCTGCTTCGAAAGTTTTTCGATAAATCAATACGCATCCCTGTTTGTTCTGCTGTTTGTGTAAATCGCTTGTACTTGCTTAAAAATAAAAACGGCTCAGCTAGGCGGAAGCGATAGATTGATTGTTTTACATCGCCAACCATAAATAAATTCCCTGTTGCTTCTTCATCCTTTGTTACTAGTTTTAAAATCGATTCTTGAACAAGATTTGTATCCTGATACTCGTCGACTAATACTTCAACAAACTGTTGTTTATAGAATAATGCAGCTTCACTTGGCCCATTTTCTTCGGTTTGTAAAATTTGTAGGCAATAATGCTCTAAATCTGCAAAATCTACAATCCCTTTTTCTTTTTTCATGCCTTCATAAAGGTCTGCGAATTGTTTCACAAGAGAAACAAGCTTTGTGACAACCGGCTTTAATTGATCAAAGTCTTGCAAGTAATTTTTAAGTGTTCGTGAAAACATTTCATCGCGTAGCTGCTCGATTTGTTTCTTCGCAGCATTTCGTAACGATGTCACTTGATCTGTTAAGACTTTATCATATTGATCACCTTTAACCGTTTTTGCTCGAGATAATTTAAACGTCTTAATTTGCTCACTAAGCTCATCCCATGAATTTTTTAATCTCAACAACTCGGAAACTTGCTTTAAATCATCAACTAGGTTTTCTGCACGAGGTGCTGGACCTGCCGGACGCTTTGTTAGCTCCATTGCTTGCTCAAGCTGATCCATTGCACCTAATAGCTGCATTTCAATATCCTGCAGCAAATATTGAACAAAGGGTAATGACTCAATATCCTCTGCATCATCAAGATCATACATAGATGTGAGCTGATCTAGCCACAAACTTGGTGTCGGATGCGATCTTGAAAAAAAGTAAAGCTCACGAATTAATGTTTGTAACTCAATATCATTTCGATCAGATGTATAACGATCAACAAGGTCAAAAAACTCTCCATTGTCCTCACGGCTATACTCCTCCTCGAACATCTCATCAAGCACTTCATCAATCAGTAATTGGCCTTCAGTTTGATCAGCTATTCGAAAACTTGGATCAATATTGATTAAATAATAATACTTCCTTACTACCTGCAAACAGAAGGAATGCAACGTCGAGATCGATGCCTTGTTTAATAACGTTAGCTGTCTACGTAAATGGAGCGAGGATGGATTTTCCTTTAATGCTTTTTCTAAAGCTTCTCCGATACGGCTTCTCATTTCAGCTGCAGACGCATTTGTAAACGTCACAACGAGTAAAGAATCGACATCTACGGGATTTTCTTTTGAAAGTATTTTTCTAATGATCCGCTCAACTAAAACAGCCGTTTTCCCAGAACCCGCAGCTGCAGCGACTAAAATGTCCTGTCCACTTGCAACAATCGCCTTCCATTGATCATCTGTCCATTGACTATTTTCAGGCTTTGAAATGATCTCACTCATCACCCCTTACCTCCTCTCTCATACGTTTTAACACATCTTCATTTTTTTCACTTTTTAAAACTCTGAAATTATTTTCTTGTAGTGATTCATCAAATTGGCAAACCGATTTATATTCACAGAACGTACATGGCATTTTGTCCTTTAGCTTATACGGATTAATTTCAATGATTCCGTCCGTGATATTCGTTCCTATTTTTTCAAATGAAGAGCGGACATGATTTCTTAACAAATCGAATTCATCTTCACTAGCTACGCTCGAATTTGCCCGGAAACCACCTTCTTTTTTCAATCCTGCTGCGATAATGTTTGATGTACTTCCTTCACTTAGACTGTTGTCCATTAATCGGACTGCTTCCTCGTCACCAAGCAATAATCCCTTCATTTTAAACTTTTTAAAAATCTCATCATCAAGCTTGTCCTCTGACAACATTGTATTTGCCTGAATCATCGGATCATGTACATGGAAGTATAAAACACCAGCCGGGGTCGCTTTTACTCCAAGCCACATACTTGAATTAGAAATAATGACGTCTAAATAAGTAAGCATTTGTAGGGCTAATCCGTAATATACTTCAGTTAGTTGAACATTTTTATCGCTAGATTTATAGTCAACGATACGTAGCAGGACACCGTTTGATCCTGTTGCTTTGTCCACTCGGTCAATCCTACCAGCTACCTCCATCGTACAGCCATTTGGAAGAGTGAACCGAATTGGTGGGAGCTCGCCACCCTTCCCAAATCCAAGCTCTAAGGCTATAGGTGTAAAACCACTAGCCTTTGCGTGTTCACTTAAAATTGCTGAAGCACGAGCAAGGATTTTTTGCAGCTTATGTTTAATATAATGAAAACGATTTGAACTAAGCAGGATCTCTCTTTGCAAGCGTGGAGCTAGACTATCAACTGCATCATTTGACAACCGCTCACATTGATCCTTCGTTAGCTCCTTCCAGTCTAGGTTTAACTGCTGTAATCGATCAGATATTAGCTTTAGCGCTGAGTGGAACATTTGCCCGATATCTGGTGCTTCTAGCTTGAAAAATTTTCTCTCCCTCAGCTTTAAACCGTGTGAGGCAAAGTGCGAGAATGCACAGCTATTAAATTGCTCCATTCGCGAAACACTTCCTTGAATATGCTCACCATATAGCTCACGGCTTACAGATGTTTCTAACTGCTCTGGCTTGTTTTGATAGGATAGACTGCTTAATACCCTTTTGGTTAGCAGTTGATTTTCCGATGTTATAAAGTGATTATAGGCATCCCACCAAATTGGATGAACTGGATACCCACGCTTCCATGATTGTAGCTGTGACGTAACATAGGATAAGGTCACATTCTTATTCACAATAAATGAAAGCTGCTCTTCTAAAGATAGCTGTTCAGGCTCATTTAAAAGTCGTTGTTTTTCAACCTCTGGAAACATCTCTTCAATCCGTTTAACAATAACAGAAGGAAGCAATGCTTTACCCTCTTCATCTGCCATTGGATAAGATAAATAAAGATGATCAGATGGACTAGACAACGCCATATAAATTGTGAAGTTCTCATCAAGAAGCTGCTGTCTCGCTGTTGGCGCAAGGTTTATGCCTTGAAAATGAAGTGCTTCCCGGTCATCCTCTGTTAAAATCCCTTCCTCTTTCGGTCTTGCCGGAATCACACCATCATTTACACCTACGATAAATGAGCACTTTACATGGAAGAATCTAGATTTTTCTAGATCAGCAATTAATACTTGATCAATTGCTGGTGGAACTAATGAAAACTTCATAGATTCAAGCCCTGTTTCAAGAATTTCAGCATACAGCTTTAAGGAAACATTTTCATCTGAAAGCATTTCAACAAATTCATCTAATAAGTTGATTACTGCCTGCCATACCTGATCATGCTCCCTCGCCTCTAATAAAAGGCCCTTTTCTTCAGCATTAGTGCGAAGACTCTCTATTTTTTCAGGAATTTGTAATTCTTCTAAATAAAGATACAAGCTTTGAGCAAGATCCCTTCCTGTTTTGCTACGTTTTAATCTTTTTTGTAAAGCTAGGATCGGCTTAACAACAATGGAACGAAGCTGGTTAAGCTTGTCCTCCATCTGCTTTTCTTCATCTGTCACAACAAAGTCATCGTCAAGTGAATAAAACCGACGATAGTGCCATTGTTCATCCTTTGTCCACTTAGAACCTTGGATACCATATGATAAACAATAGTTTTCTAATAAATCCATTTCCTCACGCATTACTTGCTTTTTTATCTCAAATGGAAATAGCAACTCTGTTTTTACTGCACGGAAAACCGCCTCATGACGCCAATTCCCATTAATGATCTCTAAAGTAGAACGAATGAATTCGACTAATGGATGGTTAAGCATAGATCGCTTTTGATCGATAAAAAACGGTATCTCATAATCACGAAATACTTGTTCAACCACATCACGATAATCGTTTGCGTTTCGGATAAGTAATGCTAGATCACGATAACGATAGCTTCCTTGTCTGACAAGTGTATGAATTTGCCGTGCAATCCCTTCTACCTCTGAACGACGATTTGCCGCTTGAAAGATTGTCAAGCTAGGATTTTTTTCATAAACACTAGTTGGTCTAGTATCATAAAATTTCTCTAAATGCTGGAGAGAGAGATTACTAGTAAATCGATGCTGTTCTCGCAATACGATTGGCTCGTCAACTTCTTTCCCTTCTTCTAAGGCAGCTTTTAGAATTTTATTATATGTTTTTCCAGTCATTTGAAATAAATGTAACTCATGAGGTAAATGCTCTTCATATGGCTTATCAGCTGTAAGGGCTATTTTCACATTTGCTGCATTCTTCATTAAAGCTGCAACAACCTCGTATTCCTGAGGTGTAAAGCTATGAAAGCCATCAATATAAATATCTGCTGATCGCAAATAGTCTGACTCCTGTACCTTTTCAGCAAGCAAGTGTAAATAATCCTCTGAGTCAACATATTGATTACTAAGTTCAATTTCTAACTGTTTATAAAGTAATGCCATATCATGTAGCTTGTCTGTTAATGACTTTTTATCTAATTCCGTTGTAGCACCAGCCAAGTATTCCTCTAGTTCTTGTGGTGATAAACAATATCGTTTAAATTCAGTTAGCATCGCTTCTAGTTGCTGGATAAATCCATTCTTATCACTTGCCTTCGTGAACACTTTAAATTCCTGCTTATATTGTTCAACTAGCTTTCGTAACATCATCTGAATGCCTGTGCTTGAAAGATGATGACGAGTCATCCCACCTGTTTCCTGGAGAATTCTCCATGCTAACCGACTAAAACTAAACGTTTGCGCACGGATCATTCCACCTAAGTTTGGTGTTTTTATTAATTCATACTCTGCCCCAAACGTCATTTGATCTGGAACAAGGTAAATGATTGGACGTCCGATTGGTTCCTCAAATAGCTTATCTCTTATTTCGTTTAAGATGGCTTCAGTTTTCCCGCTCCCTGAACGCCCTAGAATAAATTGAATACTCACGTTTATTCCCCACTAACGTTTTTATATTTAAAAAAGAAATACCACAACTAAAATAGTGTGGTAACAATGTCTGTTTTATTTCTACATCTCTATTTATATTTTACTTTACTTTTAAGCGAAATTCTATTTATAGGACATGCCAAGTTTTGTATGGTGGAATATGAGTGTGTGGATTCTTCACACTCTATTACACTATCCTTATCAATATACAAGAACATCAAAGAGGCTGACGCAAAAATCAATGTCAGCCACAATTTTATAAAATAGCTATTATTCCCTTTCTATAAACAACGCAACCCCAATTCCTCCACCAACACATAGGGATGCAAGACCTTTTTGAGCTTCTCTACGCTTCATTTCATGTAAAAGACTTACAACAATTCGGGAACCAGTACATCCAATTGGATGCCCTAGACTGATCCCACTACCATTTACATTGACCTTTTCACGGTCTAAATTTAATTGCTTTTCTACCGCTAAGTACTGTGCTGCAAAGGCTTCATTAATCTCAATCACATCCAAATCTTTTACCGTCCAATTTAACGACTCTAATCCCTTTTGAATCGCAGGAACAGGACCAATCCCCATAACTTTTGGATCGACTCCAGCAACTGAATAATGCGAAATCTTCGCTAAAATAGGCAGTCCTCTATTTTCAGCCTCTTCTCTTGCCATTAACACAAGCGCTGCTGCGCCGTCATTTAGAGATGAGGAATTTCCTGCTGTAACGGTTCCATTCTCTTTAAAAATAGCAGGTAATGCTGCAAGCTTTTCACTTGTTACCTGTCTAGGACCTTCATCTTTAGAAACAATTACCTCTCCCTTTCTTGCTCTTACTGTAATCGGGAGAATTTCTTCAGTAAAGCTTCCATTATTAATCGCAGCTAACGCACGATTTTGACTTGTTAAAGCAAGTTCATCTTGCTCTTCTCTCGATATTGTAAATTCCTCTGCAACATTTTCCGCTGTTTCACCCATCATAATATGATGGATTGGATCCTCTAAAATCTCCCATACACTATCAGTCACCTGTCCATGCTGAAGACGAGAACCAAAGCGGTGCTGCTTAAGTAAATAAGGACTTGAACTCATTGCTTCCACTCCACCCGCGATTACGATATTGGAGTGGCCAGTTTGAATTTGCATTGCCGCAGATATGATCGCTTGTAGCCCTGATGCACATTGTCTTTGGATGGTGTAACCTGTTGTTTTGTCAGGAAAATCCGCTAAAAGCGCTGACGTACGTGCAGTATTTGGTTCATCTGTTCGTTGAATACAATGACCTAGAATAACTTCCTCTACCTCTTGCTTTTTTAGCTTACTTCTTTTAACAACCTCATCTAATACAGGAACTACTAATTGAGAAGGCAACAACTCCTTGAAAGCGCCACCAAATGTACCAATAGGTGTTCTTACTGCAGCCGTTATGACAACCTCACGCATTTCCCATCCCCCTTATTAAACTCAAAAAATAGTAACTATTAGTGATAAAAGCTCATAATTTCATTATAGTATAATTTTTTGAAATTATTGCAACAAGTAGCTTTATTTTGGGGACTTATCTTCGATTTTTGAAATTTATCTTCGATTTTTCAATTTTATCAACTATTAGACACAAATCGACAAAAAGACCACTCAAAAAATGCTAACCCCAAAAAATAGAGCGAAAACTTCTCCAAATTCCAGAAGTTAACCCTATTGTGAGTTAGCACCTATTTTCGATCTCCGACTGTCCCGATCACATTATCCATTTCCACTAAACCAAAATGGCGACTATCTCGACTTTGAAGTCGATTATCTCCAATTACAAACATATACCCTTTAGGAATTCTTGTTTTATCTGTAATTTCTTCAAGCGTAAAGTTTCCTGTTTGCTTTGTTACTTCAGGATTCTCTTTCGTTGGTAAAAACGGCTCATTAACAGCCTTTCCATTTACATAAAGCTGATCGTCCTTGTAATGAAGTTCATCACCAGGTAAGCCAATCACTCTTTTCACATAAACTTTTTCACTATTAGGTGGATGAAAAACAACAACATCAAACCGATCTAGTGAATTAAAATAAATTCCCAACTTATTTATTGAAAGCAACCTTCCTTCCTCATACGTCGGTTGCATTGAAACTCCCTCTACTTTATATTCCACAAAGATAAGGTTCTTTAATACGATAGCCATTAAACAAATTCCAACTGTTGTAAAAGCTATTCCTCGCTTTTTCATGATAACCCCCTACAACAATTAGTCGCCTCTTTTTTTTACTGTCATCGATACATTTAAGCGCCTTTCGACTCTTTTACCGATAAACCATAATAAAAAGATGACAATCGCTACAATAATGGATCTTGTTGGCTGTGTGATAAGTGCATGTAAATCCTGACCGATAAAACTAACCACAAAAATCATGACAAACTTACCAGACAAAACAGCTAAAATAAATTGCCAATGGCTTATTCGTGAAAGCCCTGCTACTACATTAATTGCAGCAGAGGGCGTAAATGGAAAACACAAAATGAGAAATAACGGGCTAAAACCTCTCCGTTCAATCCAAGTTAACAATTTTTTTATCGCTTTTTTCTCTTGTAAGCGTCTAAAAAATCTCCACTCACCAAGCTTTCTCATCATAATAAATACTATAATAGCACCAGAACAAGCCCCAATCCAAGATAAAAAAAATCCCATCCAAAGTCCAAACGAATTAACGTTTGCCACAATGAATACAACGAGCGGTAAAAACGGAAAAAATGCCTCTAACATTGGTAATAATATTGCAAAAAACGGACCGAACGACCGATACGTTTCAAATAGCTCCATTAATTGTTTTAAAGAAAAAAAATCCTGTAGTGTCTCCGGGCTCATATTATACTCCTCTAATAAATCCTTTGGTATCTATTTTACACATTTATGTCAAAACTTGAAAGATCAAGGTACACTTGCGAAGTTTATTTTAATCATGTATGATAATTACGAACAAATGTTCTGTTTGAGAGAGGGGCATTTCTGTGACCAGAATACCGAAAGACATTCGAGAAACGATAGAAAAATCCATCTATATCCCGATGGTTGTTTCGATCTTTAACCGTGACCTTACAGTTATCGAAAAAAGTCCGTTTAAACTACATCGTCCTTATTTAGCACTTGTTGAAGAATCACTAAAGCTCGCACAAAAAGATTTGGCTGTGGTTAGACAAGAGCTTCACAGACAAAATATAAAAGTACATGAAGTTGAACGAGATGAGGCTTTTACGCTTTATTCCTTCCTCTACAATGGCTATGAAGAAAAACATAACTATTTTAATCCAAGAATACGTAACAAAGTATGTGAACTAATAGAAATTTATTTATTTAAGCCACAAAAATAGCCCTACTTCATCCATTCCCATTTTATTGGGGATTTAAAAGGAGAAATCAACTATTTATAGAACAAAAGCGTAAGCGATTCGTTGTTGACTTAGTGTATATGTAGTGTGAAGTTCACTTCTGCTTTAGCGCTGGAGCTGAATATCAAAGTGTTGTCCACAGTACCAGATTATTTCTAATTTTCCCCAGGCGTAAATAAAGACACCTCACTAGGCATAGCAGCAGGTATCTCCCCATCTTCCTATGTCCAATCAAAAACTCTTATTATAAACCTAACCGCGTACCAAAGCAGGCGAAACGGAAATAAAATTACTTCAGGAAAGTAAAATAACGCCTCTGAGAAAAATCGACAAACGTATATCCATCTTCCTTCTTTCTTAGCTTTCTTTTCTTTTTATATTTTCCCCGCCGCTTACGGAAAGACATGCCTTGTCTCTCCTTTCATCCTTTATTTGTTTTTCTTGCATAATCTATTACATTCTACAAAAAATAATAAAGCATTCGCTAAATGGCCTAGCTCTAATTAAAATTAATACGTTTCACTCTCATATTATGTTTCATTATCTTATTTAGAAATTTATTAGCATTAATTGAAATCAACTTAATTGACATATTACCTAGAGTTGATTATTCTAAAAAAGTTATTTTAAAATTAATAAAACCTATAAATTTACTGGGGGTTTACTACATGAAAAAAACATTCATTGCATTTTTAACGATTTTATTTGTTCTCGCTTTATCCGCGTGTGGTGCTCAAAAGGATGAGAAAACCAATGAAGATACAAACAACAGCAGTTCACTTTATGATCAAATAAAGGAAAAAGGTGAAATTACGATTGGAACGGAAGGTACATATGCACCATTTACATTCCATGACAAATCAGATAAATTAACCGGTTTTGATATTGAAATCGCTGAAGAAGTATTCAAGCGACTTGAGATAAAACCTACCTTTATTGAAACAAAATGGGACGGAATGATTGCAGGTCTCGATGCTAAACGTTATGATCTTGTTGCTAATCAGGTAGCCATTCGTCCAGATAGATTAGAAAAATATGATATGTCTGAGCCATATATTGTATCAAAAGCAGTACTTGTTGTTCACGAAGAAAACAATGAGATCAAAAGCTTAGAAGATTTAAACGGAAAAAAAGTTGGACAATCTCTAGATAGCAACTATCGAAAAATTGCAGAAGAGCACGGTGCAACAAATACAGTTGTAGATGGCTTTAACCAAGCAATCGATCTAATTGTTTCAAAGCGTATTGATGGAACAATTAATGACAGCCTTTCTTATCTTGATTTAAAAAAACAACGTCCAGATCTTCCTATTAAAACAGTGTATGAGGAGCCAGAGGCAACTAGCAATGCTTTCCTTTTCCGCAAAGGTAGTGATGAATTAGTTGAGGCAGTCAATGGGGCACTTGCAGATATGAAAGAAGATGGTACGTACTTAAAAATTTCCGAAAAATGGTTCGGAACTGACGTATCTAAGTAAAGGAATTGATGTGTAATGTTTGCAGATGAACGATCAGAAAGAATTATAGGAATCCTTAGTGATTCCTTTTTTCCTATTTTAAAGGCCGGTTTATATTTTACAATTCCATTAACATTAATTGCATTTGTTTTAGGACTTATTCTGGCATTTCTAACCGCTCTTGCTCGTCTTTCAGGATTTAAGCCTCTAGTGGTTCTCGCAAAAATCTATGTATGGATTTTTAGGGGAACACCTTTGCTAGTTCAATTATTTATTTTGTTTTATGGATTGCCTAGTCTTGGATTGACACTGGATCCTTTTCCCGCTGCCGTCATCGGCTTTACTTTAAATAAAGGTGCTTATAGCTCTGAAATTATCCGAGCTGCTATTCTTTCAATTCAAAAAGGCCAATGGGAAGCAGCCTTCTCAATTGGAATGACAAAGTCACAAGCTATGAGAAGAGTCATCCTCCCTCAAGCTGTCCGGGTTAGCATACCACCGCTTGGGAATTCCTTTATTAGTCTTGTGAAGGATACATCACTTGCAGCAACAATTACTGTTACAGAGCTTTTTCAAAAAGGCCAGCAAATTGCAGCTGTCACGTATGAACCGTTATGGCTTTATATAGAAGTAGCCTTTATTTATTTAATGTTCAGTACGGTTCTCTCATATGCGCAATCAAAACTCGAACATCGCTATGATCGAACAGTCGCGAAATAATGGAGGTTTACTATGATTCATATCCAAAATCTTTTCAAAAAATTCAATGATTTAGAAGTGTTAAAAGGAATAGATCTGACAGTAGAAAAAGGTAACACAGCCGTAATTATCGGACCATCTGGCTCTGGAAAAACTACTTTTCTTCGGTGCTTAAACCTCCTTGAACTGCCTGATAAAGGCTCAATCACATTAGGAGATAAAGAAATCGAGTTTAACGAAAAGAAGCGACTTTCCGCTTCACAGATTACTTCTTTCAGAAAACAAACTGGCATGGTCTTTCAAAATTATAATCTCTTTCCGCATTTTACCGCTCTAGAAAATGTCATGGAGGGGCAAATCACAGTATTAAAAAGATCAAAGGACGAGGCTCGAAAAAAATCACTGCAACTTTTAGAGAAAGTCGGTCTCAAAGATCGATCTGACATGTATCCACACCAATTGTCGGGCGGACAGCAGCAACGTGTTGGTATTGCTAGAGCTATGGCAATGGATCCAAATGTGCTGCTTTTCGATGAACCTACATCAGCTCTCGACCCAGAGCTCGTTGGAGAAGTCCTTAAAGTAATGAAGGAGCTATCAGAAGAAGGCATGACGATGGTCGTTGTCACTCACGAAATGCAATTTGCAAGAGATGTAGCTGATCAAGTCATTTTTATGGACAATGGAGTGGTTGTCGAAAAGGGCACTCCCGATAAAGTGTTTGGTAACACAAAAAACCCGCGCACACTGCAATTTTTGAACAAAGTAAATGCTAGGTAAGAACAAAAGCGCAAGCGCCTTGAACAGCCTCGGGCAAATAAGACGCTTAAGAATAGAAGGTGTTCTTTACCTTCAATTCTTAAGTGGCTGTAGACCCAAGAGGGGCTAGGCGCTGGAGCTGGATGCCAAGAGCTTATCCACAGTACAAGAATTTTATAATTTCCTAGACGAGAACAAAAGCTATCCAACTGGATAGCTTTTGTTAAGAATAAATAATCATATAATCTCACCAAGAGAAACGATCCAATTCCCTAATCATCTGTTCATAAATGGCATTCTTCTCTTTTTCATCTTTTGGAATGAGTAGCATGTTTAATTTTCGTTGCTCTAATTCAATTCGTGATGATATCATTGTTCGAAGCTGTGCTGTACGATAGTATTGGTTTTTAAATGATCCAATAGACATTGCTAGATTGATTTGTTTATCATTTGAAAAGGTTACAATCGTATTATCATGTTCTGTTTTTGAACTACCTTTTATAAAATAATGTGAAAGCCATGCACATTGCGGCCTAGTTGAGGATGTCGTAGGGAAAAAGTAGATCGAATTTGCTGGGTCAATAACAATAGGTGATTTATGGGTAATTCCCATTAGGTTTTTTGTCCCATCCTTTCTTCCAGAGTAACTACTTCCGAAATATCGACAGCTTTGATCAATCACCTCCATTGGACGCTTTTGGACAACAAACTCTTCCTCATACTCAAGGATTCTAGTACACATCTTGTTTGAATCAGGTAAAATAGCCATTGTAAAACGATTGATAATGTAATCTTCTACAGTCTTTTTCGTTTCAATCATCATCATTCACCTCTCACTTTAATATTAGGTAATATATCCCATATCAAATCTAGCATGTACAAAAATGAATTTCTATAAATTTACAAAAAACACACAAAAAAAGTGACTTCCTTAACATTTCTGTAAAGAAGTCACTCTTCATTCATTTGTTCAGTTATAGTCTCAGACTCTAATTTTTCATTGTAGCTGTCAATTCCAACAAGAGGATTTAAAGCAGTTGGTGATAGCTCAAGGTCTTTATCTTTATTCATTTAGATCACACCCTTTTGTCATAGCTTATCCAACTTGTTGTATTTCATACTTACTAAAAATATTCCTGTTAAATTTTTTAAAAATTTTAACTATTCGGTTGATTTTCGGTTGTTAATTCCATACAATATAAAAAAGGCATCAGGGGTGATCTTAAATGAAAAATAAAAAGTCGTCTTACACTGAGATCATGAAGTCCCGTAACACAAAAAACGTTCCATCCGAGCATCCTGTATTAGACATGTATATCCAAATGGTTCTTGACGAGGCGTTGTTTAACAGGAAAAGAGATTTGCTAGAAGAACGTATTAATGATGCACTTGACACAAAGAACAAAACATTATTTATGACATTATCAAAAGAATACAAGGTTTTACGTTTGTTAGGATAAAGACTGCCAATTGGCGGTCTTTATTTTTTCATTTATTTAACTCTTTTCTTAAACATTAAAGCTACTTGCCTTTCGTTAACAAACGTGCAGAATTTTTCTACTTATAAATATTGAACAATTAAAATATTAGTTTATAGATCTGCACTTCGGGTACTTAGATAATAGAAACATCAATACGAATGAGATGAGGAGGAGTTAAAAAGTGGACAACCATAAGAAAAAGATTGTAGGTATTTATGATACAGAACAGAAAGCTATTTTAGCTGTAGAGGATCTTAAAAATCAAGGATATAACACCGATGACATCTCCGTCATCAGTAGAAATCGTGAAGATGTAGATTTTATCACAGAAGAAACCGGTACAAAAGCCGGCAAAGGGGCTGCTACAGGCGCTGCAGCTGGTGGTACACTCGGTGGGGTAACTGGATTATTAGCTGGAGTAGGGGCATTAGCTATCCCTGGCATTGGACCGATTATAGCAGCAGGACCCATTGTAGCTACCTTGACTGGTGCTGCAGCAGGTGCTGGAGTAGGTGGATTATCAGGAGCACTCATAGGAATGGGCATTCCAGAAGATGAAGCAATGAAATACGATGAATCCGTTAGAGACGGTAAAATCTTAGTTCTTGTTGATAAGAAAGATGACTTCATTGAAAGAGAGCAAAACATTCCTCCAGAGATGGATACAACACCAATTGAAGGTAGTAGCATACGTGAAAATGACTACAATAATTATAAGGATCGAGATCCTTCTTTAACCAATAACAATCATAAAGTGAATACCGGGACCAATGCTAACAGGAACTGGTGATTAGCACCGACAAAATTGGTCATATTTTTGGCATGTAGATTGTAAAGGCAGCTTAATTTATTATATGACATGAGTCCTTAATTTTTAGGGACTCATGCTACATATTAATAATTACTTCGAAGTTAATATATCCAAAATAAACAAATAGAAGCTTGGATTGCAGTCTATCCAAGCTTCTATTTGTTGAATACTATTAAGCCCCGGTGAATTGCTCCGCCTCAGTAGACCCTTTCAAAGCAGTAGTCGAGGATGTTCCCCCAGAGATTGTTTGCGCCACTTCATCAAAATACCCGGTACCAACCTCACGTTGATGTCTAGTTGCCGTGTATCCATTAACCTCACTTGCAAATTCGCGTTGTTGCAGCTCAGAATAGGCTGCCATACCATGGTCGCGGTAACCACGTGCAAGCTCAAACATACTGTGATTAAGTGCATGAAATCCAGCAAGTGTAACAAATTGGAACTTATAGCCCATTTTAGCAATTTCCTTTTGGAACTTAGCAATTGTTTTATCGTCTAGTTTCTTCTTCCAGTTAAATGATGGTGAGCAGTTATAGGCTAATAATTTTCCAGGGAATCTTTCATGAATTGCATCTGCAAATTTTTGCGCTTGCTCAAGATTTGGTTCTGATGTTTCACACCAAATTAAATCAGCATATGGTGCATAGGATAGTCCTCTACTAATCGCTTGGTCAATGCCTGCTTTTGTACGGAAGAATCCTTCTACTGTTCGTTCACCTGTTAAAAATTCATGATCAGCAGGATCAACATCACTTGTAATCAAATCAGCTGCATCAGCATCTGTACGCGCAATAATGATCGTTGGTGTTCCCATTACATCTGCTGCTAAACGTGCTGAGATAAGATTTTTTACAGCTGTTTGTGTTGGTAATAAAACCTTCCCACCTAGGTGGCCACATTTTTTCTCAGAGGATAATTGATCCTCAAAATGAACTCCCGACGCTCCTGATTCAATCATTGATTTCATAAGTTCGAATACATTTAACTGCCCACCAAAGCCTGCTTCTGCATCTGCAATAATCGGTGCAAACCAATCAATATTCCCCTCACCTTCGAGATGTTGAATTTGATCTGCTCGTTGAAGCGCTTGATTAATTCGTTTAACAACATTTGGAACACTGTTTGCAGGGTATAAGCTTTGGTCAGGGTACATATTGCCTGAAAGGTTTGCATCTGCAGCCACCTGCCAACCACTTAAGTAAATGGCCTTTAAGCCAGCTTTAATTTGTTGCACAGCTTGATTTCCTGTTAACGCACCTAGTGCATGGATGTAATCCTCTGTTTGAAGACTGTTCCAAAGCTTTTCAGCCCCTCTTCGTGCTAACGTATATTCGATATCGATCGAACCCCTTAATCGAATTACCTCTTCTGCACGATATGGACGAGTAATCCCTTCCCAACGCTTATCTAGCTCCCAGCTTTCCTGTAATGCTTTAATTCTTTGACCGTTCATTTCCCATTCCCCCATGTTTACAATTTTTTAATATACTTTATCAATGTGAAAAGTCGGATATTAGAATTGATCGAACCTAAGAAAAACCACTCCCATTATTCCCAAAATAGTTAAAGCTTTTCATAGCTAGGAATTGTTAAGAAATCAATAAATTCATCACGCTTTACTAACTCATCAAATACATCAATTGCCTTTTCAAAATTCCCCTTATGAAAGGCTACTTCACCAATTGCTTCACGAATATTTCTAACCTCTTCCTCTCTCATTTGGTCATAAAGTCCAAATGTGAGCTTGCGACCATCCTCCAGTATGCCACGCGGATGGCGAATCCATTGCCATATCTGTGCTCTTGATATTTCCGCTGTTGCAGCATCCTCCATTAAGTTATGGATTGGTGCAGCACCCCGGCCACTTAGCCATGATGCAAGATACCGGATGCCAACATCGATATTTGTTCTTACTCCTGCCTCTGTAATTGTCCCGTCTGGTACTTCTAATAAATCTTCAGCTGTAACTTCAACATCTTCCCGTTTGCGATAAAGTTGATTCGGTGTTTTCATATGCTCATCAAATACATCCATTGCCACCTGTATAAGTGCGGGATGTGCAACCCATGTACCGTCATGACCATCTGTTGCTTCTCTTTCTTTATCAGCACGCACCTTCTCATATGCTCGTTCATTTGCTTCAAGATTGTTTTTGACAGGAATTTGCGCAGCCATTCCTCCCATTGCATGAGCATTTCGCTTGTGACAAGTTTTGATTGCAAGCAATGAATAGGACCTCATAAACCCAACAGTCATCGTAACCTGTGCTCGATCAGGTAGAATGACAGATTCACAGTTTCTAAGCTTCTTTAAATAACTGAAAATATAATCCCAACGCCCACAGTTTAAGCCTGCAGAATGCTCTTTTAGTTCATATAAAATTTCATCCATTTCAAATGCCGCCATTATTGTTTCAATTAGAACAGTTGCTTTAACCGTACCTTGTGGAATGTTTAATTCGTCTTGTGCAAAGCAAAATACCTCATTCCAAAGCCTTGCTTCAAGATGACTTTCCATCTTAGGTAAATAAAAGTAAGGTCCGCTTCCTCGTTTAATTAGCTCCTTGGCATTGTGAAAAAAGAATAATCCAAAGTCTACTAAACTGGCAGACAACCTTTGTCCATCTAGCTCAATATGTTTTTCTTCAAGATGCCAGCCTCTTGGTCTTACCTTTAAGGTAGCAATTTCTTCATTTAGCCGATACGCTTTACCACTTTCATTTTGATAGGAAATCGTTCTATGAACAGCATCTCGTAGGTTAACTTGACCATTCATTATGTTGTACCAGCTTGGTGATGTCGCATCCTCGAAATCAGCCATGAATACTTTTGCGCCTGAGTTTAGTGCATTGATTACCATTTTTCGATCAACTGGGCCAGTGATTTCAACACGACGATCTTGAAGATCTTCAGGAATTGGCGCTACTGTCCAATCTCCATTACGTATGTGTTCTGTTTCAGGTAAAAAACCAGGTAACTTACCTGAATCGATCTCCTGCTGTCTTTCCAGCCTTTTCTGCAACAATTCTTGCCTACGGGTGCCAAAATTTCTTTCAAGCTTTTCAATAAATCGCAACGCTTCTGGTGTTAACACTTGCTGAAATTCTTGATTCATTTCCCCAACAATTTTACAACCTGTCATTTGTGTTGCCATGTTTGAAAGAACACCTCACATTTTATTGTTATAATACAGTTTGTTATAACTAAAACTAATATATAACAGATCGATAAAAAATGGAACAATTTTCTTTGAAAAATTTCTAAAAAAGTTTTGACAAGCTTTTTACAATGGTTGTAGACAGCCCCTATGAGTCATAAGCAAACATACTATAAAAATCAAAAATTATAGATTTTCCTAATAAAAGGGGTTACCTTAGCTTCGCAACTTCTGTTACTATTAACTCATAATTTTATAGGAGGAAAGCATTATGAACATTTATGGTTTTATTGTACTAATACATATCATTTCAGCAGTATGTGGACTAGGCGCAGCATTTGCATTGCCAGTCTTAATGAAAAAGCCTGAAACAGTAACCCAAGCAAAATTCGCTTTCACAGTAAACTCGGGAATCGAAAAGATCGTAAAGGTTGGCAGTATTACTCTTTTAGTTACAGGTCTAATTTTGGGCGCACTGAACCCAAGTCTATTTACCCAAGTATGGTATATTGTTTCCATTGTTATATTCTTAATGGTTCAACCTGTAGTTGCTATCATTCTTCCAAAGAAACTCGCTGAACTAGAGAAAGTATTAAATAGTCTTAATGGAGAGCAATTGCCAGATTCATATTTTCAGATTAGTAAGCAAATGGCTCCTTACAATGGTTTTACTCATTTAGCTGCTATCGTCTTGATCATATTAATGGTGCTAAAGCCTTTTTGATCCAGAACAAAAGTGCAAGCTCCTTGAACAGCCTCGGGCAAATAAGACGCAAAAAGGACCCTGCGAATTCAATGCAGGGTCCTTTTTAAAACATGAATACTAATAATGTGATGACTTGAGATAAAAATATTTACTTGCAGTTCCTCACGTATCTTACTAAAACGTTTATTCACTACCCGATTCTTTTTCCCCATGCTCCTCCAAGTAAAGAATTCGCTCAAACATTGTAGGATGAGTATAGCGGAATATCTTTACTAAAGCAGGTGGATTTACCTCACTTAACCCAGCTTTTGATAACTCTTGGAACGAGCTTATTGCCGCATCATGGTTATTTGTCATTTCTATTGCATACATATCAGCAGACTTTTCCTGATAGCGTGCAACAGTATTTGCTAATGGACTAGAAGCAAATGTCAGCACCCCTAGCAGGATTAAAAATAACGGAAATGCAGTTAACTCTCTAATTGAATTAATTTTCAGCAAAGACCCATAATGCTTAATCATGAATTTCATTAAAAGATGAATGATGAATAATCCAAATAGGCTTAAGAATAAATAGCCTGCGATCCCGACATAAATATGATTCATCACGTAATGTCCCATTTCATGGGCCATGATAAACAAAATTTCATCTTCACTCAGTCTATTTAACGTAGTATCCCAAAGAACAATTCTAGAATTTGATCCTATTCCGGTTACATATGCATTTAGTGCATTTGTCTTTTCAGACATATTCACTTCATATACGTGTTCAGCAGGTATATCTGCCTCATTAGCGATTGCTAAAATTTTTTCTTCCAATTCCTTGTTTTGTAAAGGATAAAAATCATTATATAAAGGGTCAATCAAAACAGGTTGAACAAACATTAAAAACATTGAAAATGGGATCGACAGTAACCATGCGTACAGCCACCATCTTTTTTCAAACCTTTTAATCAGCCAAAACAGGACAATGACTATTACTGTCATTAAAGCATAATTCACCCAAAAATCAATTATTTGATCTTTCATCCATGCAGAAAATGTTTGTGTTGTGATGTTATACGTTTTCGAAATTCGAAAACCTAGCCACTCTACTGGAAAAGATAGGACAGATACAAATACCGATAGCCAAAAAAAGTAGACAGCTGATTGTAAGCTAAAAAACCTTGACGTCACATTAGACCATTCTTGCATTTTTCGTGAAATCCCTGTGATAAGAATGACAAATAGTAAAAACCATTCAAACGGTACTGTCACAAAATAAAGGAAATTTTTTATTGTTGAATATTCCTGTGATAACAGCAACTCCCTACCCGACATAAAAGTGGATGGATCTGCAGATGAGCCCTCATATGGAGCAGGAACACCTGTCCCAGAAAAAAAGAATAAATACCAATAGACAAATAAACCATATAGAAAATATAGAAAAATCGATCCTGTTAACCATTTCCTCAACTAGCCATCCCTCCTTGAACAAGCTCTTACTTCTAGTGTAGTTTCAAGCCCTTTTAAATAGAACTTGAAAAGGAAAGGCTTTTCATAACACCATTAAATAGACTCACACTGTTTAATTCTATCATCTACAACATACTATATAAAACAAGCGTACCAATTGCTCCCATTACAACGACAATATCATTTGCTCCAGTAAATGCAATTAAGATTGCGGCGATAACTCCGATTATGTTGTAAATATGATTTCAATAACACCAGTTCCAACAGCTATTAAGCTTAATGAAATATATTGAGCATATTATGTATAGCTTATACGTTTAAAAGTCTTTCAATTAAAAAAGCTAGAGGAATTTGAACTGACCCATCTAAATGAGACTTAGAAAAAACACCTAAGCTACTTGTTCTCCAAACTCTATTGGAGACTGGTAGTTTAATTTTGCCTGAATTCGTATTTGATTATAATAATACATGTATTGATTTACGATTTGCACTACTTTAGAATTAGATATAGATGCTCTTCTTAGAG
>NZ_JAGDEL010000040.1 GCF_017497975.1 Metabacillus bambusae
CAGCAAATCCATTGACGGTAGATGCACCTTTAGATGCAAACTCATGGTGTGGATATATAAAATTAGGTGGAGACAGTTTCGGGAATAATGTAACTCAAATTAATGCTTAATTGGAGTAAATTCCGCATTAAGAAGCACTCATAAAATTGGGTGCTTCTTATATATGTATCCAAGTCTTTCTCAATACAATATCTGATATAGTTGGTCGTTTTACATTGTATTTTTCAGCGAGTATTTTTTGAGTTTGAAATTTGGATTTACCAGTTAATATTGCTTGGTTATATTCTTTTCTAATCTCAATAACCAGATGATCTGTTAATTTTGATCGATGATTTAACATTCCTGTTTGCTGTGCTGATAATTTACCTCGATATTCAGGGGTGTTGCGGTTTTTATAAAATTCTGGTGGATGATTAAATAACATATTAATACCTCCTTATGAATTTTATGATAGATGATAATATTAGATGTTGTATAGAGTTTGAAACAAACGAAAAGAGTCAAAACACTTATGTCGCAATTGTATTTATAAAGTTTAATAAATAACGATAAACCTTTATATATCAAGTTTTGTAATAACTCATAGCAAGTGGAAAAAACCGCAGTAAGAAAATATCATTTTAGAGTCACTTAGGTGGCTTTTTTTAGTGAGGTGAAACTTTGAAAAAGAAGCACATACATGTCTACGACAGGGACATGAACCTTAAAGCTATCCTGCATAAAGCTTATAAAATTGGATACACTTTAGAACAAAATAACATATGGACATGTCAATTCACACTTCCACTTGATGATCCTAAACGAAAAGAGATTACTCCCAAGAACTTTATCGAGCTTTGGGATCATGATAAAAGGATTGGCATGTTCATTGTTCAGCCTATTCTAACAAAGAAAAATGAGAGTGACAGATCAATCACATATACTTGCGAACACGTATTAGGGACTTTACATAGTGAAGTCCTTTTTCGTTACAATCAATTCACGAATTATACGACTAGACAAGTTCTCCAGGCTCTTATCGACATGCAAGAAGAGGTGTTTTGGCAGCTAGGGAGAGTAGATTTCACTCGTTATTTCCATTATGCATGGGAAAATGAAGAATCCTTATTGAACGGCATAGTTAGTGTGCCAAAACCATTCGACCAGTCGTATTTATGGGATTGGGACGATACTACATTTCCGTTTACCCTAAACCTTATATCACCAACTGATGAATATGTTGATACTTTGAGGTTTGGCAAGAATTTAAAAGGAATCGAAAAAGAGGAAGATCCATACGGAATTGTAAACCGTATTTATCCACTCGGTTATGGCGAAGGAGTCAATCAGCTAGGGATTGAAAAAGTTAATGGTGGCATTCCTTACCTACAGGATCAAGCTTCAATTGATGAATACGGATTACAAAAACAGATATGGCCCGATCGACGTTTTGAGGATGCTGAGTCTTTAAAAGCGAGTGCTCAAGCATTGCTAAATCGCTATAAGGACCCACTTACAACCGTTTCTGTGGATTGTATTAACTATGAATTAATTGACCCTTATAAAATTGTAAAATACGGCATTAGCAAAATATTAAGGGTAGAGGATGAAGATACCGAAACCAATATCGACTTACGTATTGTGAAAATTGTTAGGTCTGATATTTATGGCAATCCTCAAGATATTAAGTTTGATCTAGGAAATGTCAGAGAACCACTAGAAACAACTATTACTGATTTAGAAAAGAAGCAGCTGGTTAATGAAACTTATAGCCAGGGCTCAACAAATATTGATAGTCACGACTATTCGGATAACTGCGATCAAAACAATCCTGCGGTTATCCGTTTTTATTTGCCTGATGATTTAGTGAATGTTAATACACTAACTTTATCTTATGAAACCGAACAATTTAGAGCCTATTCTAAAGCAACTAAGGGTGGTGGTGCAATTGTAGAATCAACAAGTGCTGGTGGTGCGGTTGTAAAGTCAACATCAAGTGGAGGTGGATCTACTCAAACATCCAGCTCAGGTGGAGGATCTTCACAAACTAGTTCCAGTGGTGGTGGATCAACCCAAACTTCCAGTAGTGGAGGCGGTTCAACTGAATCTTCTAGTTCGGGTGGAGGTTGGAATGGTACAACAAATTTACAGGAAGAAGTAACAGCTGGGATTGCTGAAACAGCATGGCCTAAGACACAAAGCACTTATGGGATGGATTCACATACTCACAGTATTTATCCACATCAACATAGTGTTGCTGTACCCAGCCATTCACATTCAGTTAATGTTCCTACTCATACGCATTCAACAAATATTCCAAGTCATACTCATTCTGTTACAATTCCGAATCATACACACAACTTGGATATTCCAAACCACACACATGATATAGATATACCGGATCATAGTCATTCGATTACTTTACCCAACCATACACACGATATCGAGCATGGTATATTCAAGTTATCCGAAACACCGAGTGCAGTAGTAGTCGAAGTTGATGGAAATATAGTACCTGTCACTTCAACAAGTGGTTCAGATATTGATTTAATCCCGTACCTTTCCAAAGATTCAGGTGGTCGTATAAATCGTGGCCAATGGCATGAGGTGACAATAACACCAAATCAACTAGGTCGTGTAAATGCGAATATCATTTCAAGATTATTTATTCAATCAAGAATTGGAGGAACTTTTTAATGACCTTAAACGTAGTAACACATAGTGGGCAAGATTTAACAATTGAAGTTGAAACGTATGATCCTATTTTACTTAATGAACAACTGAACAGCAATGACATTCATACGGTGCTGATCGGAAACACGATATTTTCCAAAATTGATATAAAACTAGTGGTACCGGTAACTGTTGAACAACAATAAATCGTAAAGGAGGATAGTTATGAAGAAGTTACTTTTAGTAGTTTTATTGCTTTTGATAGTCTATCCTCTTACGATAACCGCAACTGAATGGAAAGAAGTTCCTCAAAGAAATGAAATGATCGGGAATACATTAATAATCGAGAACCCAAACAATTAGGGTTCTTTTTATTTTGCCTTGAAAGGGTGGATATAATGAATTTACTTAATGATCTTTTTAACGGAAAGTTTGAAAAGGGAGCAGCGTTACTTGGGCCCGTCGGATTTCTATTAAATATGTTTTATGGAGTGGGAAACCTCATTTGGATAGGAATCTTACTATCTGTTACAGCATTAGACTGGATTAGTGGAATTAGTGCTGCAAAGAAAGATGGTACTTATACGAGTGAATATGGAAAAGCTGGTGTATTCCGTACCTTGGTTATGTTTTTATTACCTGTTGTAGGGAATTTAATTGATATTGCTTTAAAGACCTCTATGAATATTAGTGGATTTGAATTTGGTATCTTCTTTTTTATGATTACAGGAGGATTAATATATCACACCTTAATGAGTGCAGCTGCTAACTTTAAAAGAGCTGGATGGGAAAGATGGGTACCAGTTAAGGTGCTTGAGAGTATAGCTTCGGAAATCCAAGCCAAAGCACAGCGATCTGATTCTAGAAAGAATATTTTGAACCAAGATCAAACTGAAGGAGAGGACATGAAATGAAGAGTCTAATTGTTGATATATCTCATCACCAACCATCCAATAAAATAAATTGGGCAAAAGCTGCTAAAGAAGTGGCTCTTTTTATTATCCGTGTACAATATGGATCAAATACGATCGATAGAGAATATAAGAATCATGTAGCTCACTGCAAGAAATACGGCATTCCCTTTGGTCATTATGCCTATGGCCGTTTTGTTTCTGTTGTTGATGCTAAAGTGGAAGCAAACGACTTCTTAAATCGTATTGATAAAGAGGCGAAATTCCTTGTTCTTGATGTTGAAGAGTTAACAACACCTAAGAATCAAATCGTACAAGCTAGCCAGGCTTTTATTGATGTTTGTAAAAATGCAGGATGGAAAACGGGTCTATACACCGGACACCATTTTTATAAACCGAATGGAATGGACAAGGTTAAAGCTGATTTCCTATGGATCCCTCGTTATGGAGTGAATGATGGAACTGCTAACAAAAAGCCGGATTTCTTGTGTGATCTATGGCAGTATACTGAAAAGGGGAAAGTTTCTTGGTATCCAAGTTATTTAGATCTAAACAATTTGCACGGTACAAAATCTTTAGAGTGGTTTATAGGTAATATGAAGATCGCTGAAGCCCCTAAAACTCAAGTAAAGTCAGAAATAGTTAAAAAACCTTCTGGGAATAGTTTTATTAAGACTTTCCAAAAGTGGCTAAATTCTACTTATAAAGCCGGATTAGTTGTTGATGGCATCTATGGAGATAAAACTAAGACTGAAGCAATCAAAGCATTACAAACAGAATTGAACAAACAGTTTGGTGCAAAGTTAGTTGTCGATGGCAAATGGGGTCCAAAAACTAAGTCTGCAATTCGCACAGTTAAAAAAGGTGCGAAGGGGAATATTACGCGTATTATTCAGGGGATGCTTTATTGCTTAGGTTACAATCCTAAAGGATTTGACGGTATATTTGGCAATGGATGTGAGTCTGCAGTAGAAATCTTCCAAGATGATAACAACTTAACGTCAGATGGATTAGTTGGTAAAGACACATTCGATGAAATGTTTTAAAAAATATAAAGCCCTTCCTCATCGGAAGGGCTTTAGTCTTGTATCCTATAGATAAATGCGTCCTCAATATAACTATTACCTATTCTATTTCTTGTTACCCTCATGCCAGATATTTGATCGGGGCCTGTGGTTACAACTGTACTAAGTATTTTAATCAATTGGTGATTAGGGCTAATTACAGAAATATTCTCCAAAGAAAAATCGATGGAATCGCCTATACTCTCCAGTCTCTTTAACACTCTTTTAATTTGTGAATATGCTCTTCTAGGACTAGAAAAATCAGCAACTTTTGAAGCAATAACCAGCCTCCAATTGTCTTCTTCAGTATTATATAACCAGAAAGCAGAATGAACATTTATATGAGCTTTATCAAGTTCTTTAATTAATATTGCTCCTTCCGCAAAATCTTTTTCTACCAATGTTGTTTTATCCATTCCAACACCCCCTCATCTGGATCAGACACTGCTTCGTACATGTCTTTAGCCTCTATTTCAGTATGTTGTCTCTTATATCGGTGTTGTTCTGACCAATCTTTAACTACTGCCCAGTTTACTTCTATATCTTCTGGTGGTTGAATACCTATCACACTAAGCAACTGTGTTAATTTGTGAGAATAAATCTTATCGACAATTTGTTTGTCTGGAAAATCAAACTCTCTTGTTCTCTTAGCAATACAAGCTTTTAAAGCACATTCAATCACATAACCAGCTAAATAATATGCTCCATCATAACACTCATTATCGAGTAACACTTTGGCATCTGTTAATCTTATATGAGCAAGTTCTTGAAATTCCCCTCTATTCATATTGCCCTCCCTAAAATACTAATGTCCTTTATTTAGTATTATATCTTATAATTGTACTTGCCACCCTCAATATCATCCTTAATCGAACGAATATACTCCCTCAATTCAGGATCTAAGTTATCCTTATCAATCTCATCGATCGTAAAACCGATCATCCTACCGTCTCTCCAATCCATGACTTTGATCATCTTATATGGACCATTCCAGTATACATGCATGATGTTATATCGATTACTCATCTACTCTCACCCAAATTTCTTCAACAGGTTTATTCACAACTCCTGCTATTTTATAAGCTACTGGTAAAGTGGGTAAGGATTCCCCTCTAATTATTAAGCTCAATGTACCTTGTGAAATTTCTGCTTTTTCAGCAATGAACTTTTGCTTAATGCCAGTCTCCTTTAGAAAATCTTTTAATTTACATTCAATCTTCATATTATCACCCAACTTTAATCTTCTATAAAAAAACTGTTTGTCCTTTAAATTTTTTTATATTGGGACAGGCAAGAAAACGTCATGCGCGATCATATACATTATCATCTACACAAAAGGATACCAAGACAAGGACGTTATAGTGTGCGTTTTACCTATACCAATTCAAATACGTGTAGCGAATGGGAAAACGCATTGATGAAACCTAGTAATCCCAAGGAATGAAGCGTATTTTGAAAATGCGTTTTACGAGCAACTATTACTACGTAATATCCAAATTGGAGGTGGTGTGATGTTATTCGAAATTGGATCAATTATTGTTATGGGTGGTTTAGCTGGTTATGCTTCATTAAAACAGAGTGGCTCCACTTCAAATGATGCAGATAAAATACAAAAAATTTTCGCTAACTCTGGATGGAACGGAAGAAATGGAGAAACAATTCGACTTCAAAGAAAAGCCAAATTTAAAGGTGGTGTTGAATATGTGTACCAGATTCCGTTGGGATTTGACCGTAAAAAGATTGAAGCAGATAAGCACATATTAGAGGATGGTTTAAACATACGCCATAAACACTTTGAGTTTGATCCTTCTGATCTGTTAAAGATCAGGTTTGATAAAACAGTTTTGAAACAAATTAAAAAGATCCTTACAAACAAAAAGATTAAGAGGAAAGAAATTGAGCTTAATTTTGATGGAATGTTAAAGGTTAAGGTTTACAACGAAAGAATGCAAGATCAGTATGAGTGGGATGAAAGTTACTTAAAGCCAGGTACATGGTCCGTTTCTATTGGTAACACTCGTCAAGGTGTAGTTAGACATGACTTTGACGAACATAAACACTTAATTATTGCTGGTGCTACTGGATACGGAAAAAGCGCAATCTTAAAACTAATCGTAACCTCCCTTGTTCTGCAGCAACCTAATAACACTAATTTACATTTGATCGATTTAAAAGGTGGCTCTGCTTTTAAACGGTTTGAAGATTTAAAGCAAACGAAAGACTTCACTAGGGATCCAAAGGAAGCTAAGGACATTTTAGAAGATATTCAAATGAAAATGAATGAAGCTTACACAGATATAGTTGATAAAGGTTTTGAGGATATAAAAGAGTCTGGAAGAAAAGAACGCCATTTTATCATCATCGATGAAGCAGCTGATATTGCAGATGATTCAGCATGTATGGATGTTGTCACAGATATAGCAAGAAGAGGAAGGGGAGCTGGTTATTATTTGATCTACGCAACCCAGTATCCTTCTAGCCAATCAATTCCACAACAAACAAAAAGAAATATTCCATCCCGTTTATGTTTTGTTTTAGATGATGCTGTAGCTTCTAATACCGCGTTAGGTCAAACTGGTGCTGAAGAATTACCACTAATACCAGGCCGAGGGATTTATAAAAACGTAAAAAGCCAGGTTGTCCAAACTCCTTTCATCAATAATAAGGAGATCCAAAAACGTATTACACCTCACATTGTCATTAGACCTCGAAAGGAAAAGGAGAGTGACAAAGTTGAACATAGAGAAGGAGAAAAGACAGGAAGCGATTTTATTATCACTGAAACGCCTTGATTATCTGGATCGAGAACAAATACAAAAACTTCACAATTTAGGAAAGGTCAGAAATACTCAACGCGTTCTAAGCAATATGTCAGAGTGTATTTCTTCTTTTACCCATGACAGAAAGAACATTTACTATTTAAATAAAGATGGCCGCGAAAGGGTAGGTGCTACAAAAGTAAGAAAGAAAACTGCTATGATCAATCATTTCCTAATGAGAAATGATTTGTATATTGCTCTTGGCAGACCTTCATCATGGAAAAATGAAATGAAGATCGCAATCCCTAACACAAAAATTTCAATCGTTTCAGACTCGATTTATATTGCTAATAAGGTCCATCACTTTGTAGAGGTAGATTTTAAGCAATCAATGATAAAGAACACAGCGAAGATAAAAAGATATCGACAATTGTCTGAATTCAATCCTAACTTTGTTCTTATCTGGATCACAACGACACCCTATAAAAAGAAAAAACTCCAATCTCTTTGCGAAGGTTTAAATGTCCAGGTGTATCTATGGGATGACATTAAATAGGGGGAACTAACATGTGGAAAAAGGCAGCGATAAAAGTCAGTCTGATAGCTCTTGATTACGGGTTGAAGAAGCGTAAGAAGAGAAAGACAACTAAAAAACGCAAAGGCACAAAGAGAGGATGATCAACATGAGAACACAAACAATGTCTATTAGTGAGTTTATGTCAGGTGACTATAAGGTGAAGAAAAAGAAAAGTTTTAAACAATTAAAGACTGCTGCAGCTTCAGTAATACCACTATCTTTTATCCCTACATTAGCTTCAGCTCAAACACAACACCAGAATCAATTCCAGCAGGTGCAACAGAATGGTTAAGTGAAAAATCTCTCGAAATGCTTGCTCATGCTCTTGATCCACTTGTTGATCTAATGGTTGCTTTAAGTTTTCCTATTTCTTCAGTAATTATTATAGGTGCTTGCTTCTTCTTTATGTTTGGTAAATCAGAAAGAGCTTGGAGTTCAATTATGAATGCAGGATTAGGATATGTGCTTATACAAATAATGCCGTTGCTTTTAAATGTTTTGAAAGAGGTTGGAGGGGCAATTTAAGTAGAAAAATAGAGTTTGCCAACAAATTGCCAACAAAGGGTGAAAACAGTCTTTTTATGTTAATTGTAGACATAAGAAAAACCCTTGATATACAAGGGTTTAAAGATATGGAGCATAGGGGGCTCGAACCCCTGGCCTCTACGCTGCCAGCGTAGCGCTCTCCCAGCTGAGCTAATGCCCCACGAAAAAATAAAAATTCGATAAAAATATTATACTATATTTACAATAGAAAACAAGATTACTAGCATTAAAAGTTGAATAGAATCTCATACAAAAAATCAGGCAAGACCCTTTCATTCATACACCTCATCCATCTCTACTCCTATTACTTTAACCATGTACTCTTAACCTATAAACATTAAACATTAACATCAAAAATAAATCCACCAATTAAATATTTCATTAGGTTAATAAACACCAGGTATAATATAATAAAAAAGGAAATATGAAACATGGAAAATTCTACATATAAAGAAGGTGCTAAAATGCTAGAAATGATCAAACACCTAAAGCCTTATAAAACACAGCTAGTTCTCGTCTTTCTCTTTTCATTAGTAGCCATCTTGTTCGAACTATATTTACCAACACTAATGGCTGATATTGTCGATGTAGGAATCGTAAATCAGGATGTGCCTTTCATTTTAAAAACTGGAGGCTGGATGCTAGTTTGTACCATTATGTCAATCTTATTAATGGTAGGAGTTAGTTTTTTTGCTTCGAAGGTATCGCTAGGCTTTGGCCGTGATATGCGCAGAAAACTTTTTGTCCATATTGAATATTTCTCTCTACAGGAATATGAAAAATTTGGGTCAGCCTCGTTAATTACAAGAACGACAAATGACGTAAAGGTTGTTCAAGATGTCATCAATATGATGCAGCGTATGATGACAAGAGCTCCATTAATGCTAGTTGGCGGAGTTTTACTAGCTGTATCACGAGATCGTTATCTTTCACTCGTCTTCCTCGCAGCTTTACCTATCTTAGCGCTAGTGATTTTTATCGTCGCTCGAAAAGCCATCCCACTTTTTTCCGTTCAGCAGAAAAAAACAGATCGTTTGACCCTTATTCTCAGAGAAGTATTGACAGGGATTCGAGTTGTCAGAGCGTTTAATCAAGTCGAATTTGAGAGAGGTCGCTTTAATGTTGCAAATGAGGAATTTCGTGATACGGGAATTAAAGTTGGGAAATTGATGGCGTTAATGTTTCCGATCATGCTTATTATCATGAATTTCACCAACATTGCGATTGTCTGGTTTGGTGCGATTCGAATTGATCAAGGAGATATGCAGGTTGGGAATTTATTAGCGTTTATCCAATATGCCGCGATGATTTTATTTTCATTGATCATGCTGTCAATGGCGTTTATTATGATTCCGCGTGCCCAAGTATCTGCAAAGCGGTTAAATGATGTTTTATTAACAATGCCGATGATTAAAGATCCGGAACAAGCAGTACAATCAAGTGATGCGGAAGGAATCGTTGAATTTAAAGATGTGACGTTTCGATATGAGGGTGCTGAAAAGCCTGTTCTTGAAGGAGTTTCTTTTACAGCTAATCCAGGTGAAACAACAGCGATTATCGGTAGTACAGGGGCAGGGAAATCAACATTACTCCAACTTATTCCGCGATTTTATGATGTAGAGAGTGGCTCGATTTTAATTGAAGGAGTGAATATTCAAAGCATGACGCAAAGTGCACTTAGAGAGAAGATCGGGTATGTACCACAAAAGGCTACTTTATTTAGTGGAACAATTGCTGAAAATATGCGCTATGGCAAAGAGGATGCTACGGAAGCGGATATTCTGGGGGCATTAGAAACAGCACAAGCGTTTGAATTTGTTCAATCACGAGAGCATGGGATTGAAAGCAACCTTGAGCAAGCGGGAGCTAATTTATCTGGTGGACAAAAGCAGCGGTTATCGATCGCACGTGCACTTGTAAGAAAGCCTAAGATTTACTTATTTGATGATAGCTTCTCAGCTCTCGATTATAAAACAGATAGCATGCTCAGACAGGCACTAAAAACAGAAACATCACATGCGACGATTATAATTGTTGCCCAACGAGTAAATACCGTAAAGGATGCAAATAAAATTATTGTCTTAAATGAAGGAGAAATTGCTGGTGTTGGTACACACCAGGAGCTTTTACATGAAAATGCAATCTACCAAGAAATTGTAGCATCTCAAGAAAATGGGGAGGCGAGTGCATGAGCAAAATGAAAGGTCCAGGTGGTCCTCCGATGCGTCATGGACCAGGGATGGTTGGTGAAAAACCAAAGGATTTTAAGAAAACATTTAAAAGACTTTTTGGGTATTTAAAGCCATGGAAAAATCAGATGATCCTCGTAGCAGTTGCAGCGATTTTTTCTACGTTATTCAATGTCATTAGTCCAAAGCTATTAGGAGATGCAACTTCATCCATTTTTGATAGCTTTACAGCGGGAACCTCAATTGATTTTGAATTTATTGCTAGAATCCTTCTACTGCTTATTGGATTATACCTTTTATCTTCTTTGTTTTCGTATATCCAGCAATATGTGATGGCTAGTATTTCTCAACGAACGGTTGCCCAACTACGAAAAGAAGTTAATGAAAAGCTATCGCGCTTACCGTTAAGTTATTTTGATAAACACTCACATGGTGATTTGTTAAGTAGAGCAGTGAATGATATCGATAGTGTTAATACAGCGTTGCAACAGGCGCTTACACAAATTATTAATTCAGTGATTTCGATTATCGGGATTATTATTATGATGCTGGTCATCAGTCCACTTTTAACCCTAGTCGTTTTGATCACAATTCCACTTAGTTTATTTGTCGCACAATTTGTGACGAAGTTTTCACAGAAGCACTTTGTGAAACAGCAGGAGGAACTGGGGAATATTAATGGTCATATTGAAGAAATGTTTACAGGACATCAAGTTGTGAAGGCATTTGGTCATGAAAAAAAATCAATTGCTGAATTTGATGAGATTAATGATCGCCTGTATCATTCAAGCTGGAAGGCTCAATTCATCTCAGGACTGATGATGCCGTTAATGGGCTTTGTCGGGAATTTAGGGTTTATAATCGTTTCAATCTCTGGTGGTCTGCTAGTTTTAAATGGAAGCATCCGCGTCGGTGACGTTCAAGCGTTTATTCAATATACTCAGCAAATCTCTCATCCATTAGCACAGGCAGCAGGTATTGCGAACATGATTCAAGTGGCCATTGCTTCGGCTGAACGTGTTTTTCAATTATTAGATGAAGAAGAGGAAAAGCAGGAAGAGGCTGCACAAATTGAGGTTGAAGCGCTACATGGGCGGGTGGTCTTTGATCATGTACATTTCGGTTATGAAAAAGATCAGCCGATCATCAATGATGTAAGTCTTGAGGTGAAAGAGGGTCAAACCGTTGCGATTGTTGGGCCAACTGGTGCCGGAAAAACAACGATTGTCAATCTCTTGATGAGATTTTACGAGTTAGACCAAGGTTCAATAAAAATCGATGGTGTAAGCTTAACAGATATGAGCAAAGAACAGGTTCGCAGTCTGTATGCGATGGTGTTACAGGATACGTGGTTGTTTAATGGAACGATAGCTGAAAATATTGCCTATGGCAGTGTATATGCTACAGATAAGGAAATAGAGGAAGCTGCGAGAAATGCTTATGCAGATGACTTTATTCGTACACTTCCAGATGGTTATAACACTGTGTTAGGTGAGGATGCTACAAATCTATCACAAGGTCAACGCCAGCTGCTCACGATTGCCCGTGCCATCATAGCCAAGCCTAAAATTCTTCTTCTTGATGAAGCAACGAGTAGTGTTGATACACGAACAGAAATGAAAATTCAAAAAGCGATGACTAAGCTATTGGAAGGAAGAACAAGCTTCGTTATTGCCCATCGTTTATCAACGATCCGGGATGCGGATCTCA
Organism: Metabacillus bambusae; assembly: GCF_017497975.1. Lineage (GTDB taxonomy): Bacteria > Bacillota > Bacilli > Bacillales > Bacillaceae > Metabacillus > Metabacillus bambusae. Next base: position 12,409 of record NZ_JAGDEL010000040.1, read on the forward strand.
TACTTGTCATGAGTCAAGGAGACATTATTGAAAAGGGAACACATGAAGAACTACTTGAACAAGGTGGTTTTTACGCGGACTTATATGAAAGTCAATTTTCACAAAGTGAGACTGCATCATAAAACAGAAGCAGGGATAACGTTAGTGGTGTGATGGGGAAGTAGATACATAGGGGAGAGGGAGAAAATGGCTTACAATGCAGAACTCGTACTTGATGTGAAAGCAACATTAGGGGAAGGTCCTCACTGGGATCATCAAGAAAACAGATTATATTGGATAGATATTATTGGGAAGAAGCTTCACAATTTTGACCCGGTCACAAATGAAAATCGAACATTGCAATTCGATCAATATATAGGTGCAGTAGTTCCAGGGAAACCAGGTCAACTAATCCTAGCAATGCAAAACGGAATCTATCAATATGAATTAGAATCAGAGCTGCTTACTTTCATAGTAGATCCTGAATCTGATAAACCAAATAATCGTTTCAATGATGGGAAATGTGACCCTACTGGCAGGTTTTATGTCGGAACAATGGATCTAAATGGCAAAAAAGGTAGCGGAGCATTGTATCGTTTAGACTGTGATGGTCAACTATCAAAAATGCTGTCATCGGTGACGATCTCCAATGGTCTTGCCTGGAGTCCGAATGGGAATGAGATGTATTTTATTGATACCCCAACAGGTGAAATCGCAATTTATCACTATAATGAACAAACAGGGGATCTTGCATATAAGCAACCTGCGGTGAAAATTCCACAAGAAATGGGTTCACCAGATGGGATGACGATCGATCAAGAGGGGATGATTTGGGTTGCTCACTGGGGAGGCTCACGAGTAACACGCTGGGATCCACATCTAGGCAAACAACTAGATGAAGTCATCGTGCCAGCTAAAAATGTGACATCATGTGCATTTGGTGGAGAGAACTTAGATGAATTGTATATTACAACAGCTCGCCAAGGGATGAATGATGAGGAATTGTTAAAGTTTCCACAAGCAGGTAGTTTGTTTAAGGTTAAAACAGATGTACAAGGTGAATGCGGGAATTTTTATCGTAGTTGCAAGTGAGTAATCAAAACGAAGAGCCAACTGATATGTTGGCTCTTTCTCTTTTACCTAAGTATTTCTCATTTAATAGTAAGGGTAGTAAGGTGGGTAATATGGATATGGTTGGAATGCGTATGGTAATAATGATAATGCAGCTAAGGCAGCAAAAGGAAAAAATCGTCGTCTAAAGCGTCTAAACCGTCTTCTTCTTGGACGTCCATAACCGTAACCATACCCATAACGTTGATCTTCGGAGTCGTCGCGTTCTTGTTCCATTACATCCTCGCCAACTAAAACAGAAACACCATTATCGTCAACACCTTCAATAATCCCATCAAAAGAATTACCATCTTGCATCGTTAAAATAACATGGTGGTACATATACTTTTTGCATTTTCCATGTAAATCCCGTGTGTAATCAAATTCATCATAATAATTGTAGCCTTCTACAGTCATCTTTCCCATCTCCTCTCAAGATACATGATATTCGTCTAGTGAGAGTAGGTTACAACTTTTTTCTGTAAATTGATCAAAATATACGAAAAAAGGGAAGCCAATATAGTTGGAATTATTTCTTTAATCGCCAGAATTAGCTCTATGAACATCAGTACACCTCAAATAATCGAGTAGTTGCCCGTATGGAATGATAATACTGTATAACTAACTGCAAGAAATTGAAAAGTAATGCTCAAAAAAACTTTTTCGATCTACCTCAATAGCAATTTCTCTGTTCCCCCTTACATCTGCATGAAAACTCATCATTCCAAGATTCTGCTTATTATAGATATCAACATCAATAATTCCTCGTTGATACTTACATAGCTCTGGTTCAAACAAACAGGCACCAGCAAGTGGATCATGAAAAGTCATATCATTTTTTTCGAGCCAAGGTGAACCAAAATCTTCAACTGCTTTCATTATATTAGAGCTAAAAAGGTCAACCTTCTCATCCCGTTTTAGCACAAGCTCTGTGGTCACATTGAGGGCAAAGGTTCTATGAATAGGAACATTTGTATTGTAAACAATCGCACTAGCATGTGGATCTAACCATGAATTCCAATTTGCCATAGGCATATCCAAGCTAGTTTCTAATTCCTCAGAAAACACTCCACACATGATATGAAGTTCTTTGAGCAAATAAGGAATTTCGGGATCAAGTAGAAAAAGCAACGCAATATTAGTTAGATGCCCTACAGCTAGAAGTGAGATTTCTTGTGGATTTTCATGGATAGACTTACGCATAAAATCTACGGCTTGATTCTTTTTAAAAGAAGTATCATGGTACCAATTTGATAGTTTGGCTGCTCCATCAGGTGTCGGATATAGGTTACTAGGAAGCATTTGCTTGTCTGCACCTGCATAAATAGGAATGCTATTACCAGCTGCCTTACAAATCGCATCCGCGACCATTGCTCTTTTTTCAACTTCTCCTCCAACAGTGGTTATCCCAACTAATTCACAGGAAGGCTGGCGAAGTAGATACGCTAAGCATAATGCGTCGTCAATGTCGCCACCAATATCTGTATCTAGTAAAACCTTTTTCTGCATAATAGTATCACTCCAAACTGTAGGTTAGTAGACTTATACTTAGTATTTTCGATTCTTGTCACGAACTTCCTTTTTTAAATAGAAAACACAATGAAATATGGATTATTATGGTAAGGTTATAGAATGAATGTTAGAAAAAGAGTTTATGTTTTGTTAATAATCCCAAAAAGGTGTGACTTGATTTGACTTTACATTACGAAGAGTATGGAAATGATAACGCTCCACTTATCGTTTTCTTACATGGTGGAGGTGTTAGCGGGTGGATGTGGGATAAGCAGGTTAAGTATTTTTCAGAGTATCATTGCATCGTCCCGAATATCCAAATTAACGGCAGTTGTTTACCTTTTTCTATTCATGGATATGCAGAAGAGATGATTGAGTTATTAAGAGTAAAGGCTAATGGGAGAAGCATAACAATAGTTGGCTTTTCTTTAGGAGCTCAAATAGCAATCGAAATCATAAGTTTAGCACCTGAATTCATAAGTTATGCAGTCATTAATAGTGCGTTAGTTAGGCCCAAGCCTATAACGAAAATAATTATTAAACCTACGATAAAATTAACATCTTGGTTGACGAAAAATAGAAGGTTTTCAAAATTGCAGGCCAAAGAGCTGTATATAGATGAAGTGTATTTTGAAAAGTACTATAAAGAAACGAAACATATGAAATCAAAAAATATTATTAATATGCTTGAAGAAAATCTATCGTACAAACTACCGACTGATTTTAGTAACTGTAAAGGGAAAATATTAGTAACAGTAGGAGAAAACGAAAAACAAATCATGAAGAAATCACTATCAAAAATTCTAGAAGGTAATATTGATGCTAAGGGTGTCGTTATCCCAAACGTCGGGCATGGTTTTTCTTTTGCTTATCCTCATTTATTTAATCAAACAATTGAAGCATGGATCAATGACAGGGATTTACCGAAAGAAATAAGGGTTATAAATTAGTTAAATAACAAGCTGCTTGTAGAATTAGGTCTGATGTTACAGACAATTCTACAAGCTTTTTTAAGTTGAACAAGAAAACAGAAGTAACAACTAAATAGAATGATTTAATCGTTAAGTAACAGAATGGTCATAATTTATTCACAATTATTGGAAAAGCTACTAAAGGAAGAGTATCTAGATCAGTGGAGGTGAGGAATACTCCCGACATACTGCTGACATGATTTGATAGTAGAGTCAGTAGGAGAGAACACTCTCAAAAGTAATACAATACTTAATTATTTGGAGGTAGTAAGATGAAGAAACAAACACTCACATTTGCCCTATCTGGAGTATTGACTCTAGGAGTTGTAGGAGCAAGTCAAGCGTATGCTGAAGAGGGGCAGGCAGTAAAAGCGTCAGTTAAAGAAGTACAGGGTGAGGTGGCATATGCAGGTAAGGGGCATAGACATGGTGACCCTGAGGACCATTTAGAGTTTCTTCAAAAGCAAGCAGAAAAATTAGGGATTGAAACAGAAGGAAAAGAGGCAAAGGAACTTGCAAAAGAGGTTCATGAGGCACACTTGAAACAAGAAGCGAAAGAGCTTGGCATTAAAACTGAGGGAAAAGAGGTCGATGACTTAGCACAAGAAGTTAGGAAAACACGCATTCAAAATAAAGCGAAAGAACTTGATATTGAAATAGAAGGAAAAGAGGTTGAAGATCTAGCTCACGAAGTAAGAGAAACACTCATTTTAAACAAAGCAAAAGAATTAAAGATAGAAACAAAGGGAAAAGAGCTTGAAGAATTAGCAAAAGAAGTTCGTGAAGCTAGTCTTAAGAAAGATGCTGCAGAACTAGGCATTGAAACAGAAGGGAAAGAAGAGAGGGAACTAGTGAAGGAAGTAATGGATAAGAAGGTCCTACAAACTGCAGAAAAACTAGGAATAGATACGAAAGATAAAACGACCCATGAAATCATGGAGGAAGTTTTCACAAACTATGCTGATGAAGCAAAAGCACAGAAGCTCTTCCCATTTGATGGAGAAAGAGGCTTTCATTTTGGCGGGCACAAAGGTGGTTTCCATAAAGGGGAATCCTCTGGTGGAAAGGGAGAATGAGAATAAAGGTTAGCTAACTAAAGAGCCCCATCCTAAATAATGATTCATAGGATGGGGCTCTATTCATTAATGGGTAGTAGATATCTTTGTTTTACGTTTCCATTGGATCATGAATACACCACTACCAACTACTATTAAACATAATCCAGTTATTAAAAAGCTATACATTGAAGTAGCTGTGTTTGGTAAGGCGTGTCCAGATTTTACGATAGGTTTTGCGGGTTTCTCAACCTTAGGTGTTTCCTCAGGATTTATTTGTTCCTGTTCCTCTTGGCTTACTTTCTCAGGAGTAGGCTCAACGGGTTCAGGTTTAACGACTGGTGTTGTTGGTTTATTTTCTTCTTCTGGTTGTTCTGTTGGCGGCTCTTCAACAACAGGTTCTTCTTCTTTATCAGGAACTGACTTGATGTTTGTAATTTCAATTGTTGTGACAGCTTCTCCATTCGAAGTTTTTACATAAATCGTATATTTTCCATTTTCGGATACTTCAAATTTATTCTCACTGATATCGTTACCCACATTAGCAAAGTCTACTGTACTCTTTTCTCCAGGTAGCCATTTCAATTCTAATACGTCTGCTATTTCTCCAATCGAAACAACAACAGGTTCTGTGGTTTCTGTTTCTGTTGAAAGTGTAGGTTCAATAATCAGTTCTTTTGGTTGAAGTTCAACTAATTTATTTGTTGCGATTTTGGCTAGTGATTGATGACCCGCAACAGTAGGATGAATATCCTTTGGAATAACGTATGCTGCTTGCTTTCCAGCAAAAGCGGAGTATGCATCAAGGTAATAGATACCTGGTAGAGATGCAGCTTGACTAATTACTTGATTGTTAACGATTGATGTTATTTGCTCACCCATCATATGTAAGGAACCTGCAAAGGCATCTTGGGTATTAGCAGCAAATGGATTATATAAAGAATATAAAAAGATAGGTGCATTTGTATTTGTTCGAATATGTGTAATTGTCTCTGTTAAATTTTCAGCCAAAGCTTGAGTCGCCAGTCCTACTTGTACTTGTATTTCTTCTGTCAGCATAACTGGTTGCTGTGAATGTAAGATTTCTTTAAGCCCTACAGCCTTCATCAAATCGTTTGCCCCAATGTATAATGTAATCACATCTGCTTGTTGGAGCTTAGATGTAGAATCCTCCTTGGTGATTTCTGCTAATAATTCAGTTGATGTCCAACCTGGAAAACTAATATTTTCTACTTCACTAGCACCATTCGCGATTAAATAAGGGTAGGCGTTTTTAGTTGGCTCTTCAAGACCATAGCCAAACGTAATCGAATCACCTAATGATAAAATGTTCAATTTCTCGGGTTCATTTGCAGCAACAAATGATGAACACACTACATTTAATAGAAATATAATAGCGAAAAGGAAAGGTAGCTTTTTAATCATATTCAATTGTAAATCCTCCTTGATTAGACGCTTTCATTCGTAACAGCATCCTTTATTTCCTCAATTTGTGCTAGATGCCTTTTCTCATGATAGCCAACAAATTCGATCCATTGCTTCAAAGAAATTTTATCAAAAACTGGATGCTTAAATCCAATTCTAGTCAAATCTAGCTCAGAAGGAATGCTGTCAATTAATTGCAATAAGTGGTTACGAGACTTGGATAAAGAGTCAAGAATATCTCGTTTATTAAGTACTTGTGATGATGGAGTAATTGTCGATGATGCCGTTATTTTCTTGGAACGATCAAGCGTTATGGCTAGTGGGTATCTGCTAGAGGTTCTTGTGGTGGTAATGAAAGCATGTACGTAATCGCCTTTGTAATTTCAACTTCTGTCTTGTGTAAGTGTTCAAGAACTTGTCCAACACTCCAAGTGTGTTCTGATTTTTTTGCATTAAATAAATGTTCAGGAATGTTTTCAATGGCCGTTAAGATTTCTTTCCGTGTTGCATTTAGCTGTAAAATCATATATTTCCCCCCGATTTGTCATTCTTTCTCATTATACTACATACATTTTCCTCCTTTTGAAAATTCCATCTACAAATTTCGCACCTATTCATCGTTCCTTTCATGGTAGAATGAGAAAGGTTTTATTTTTAGATTCTGTTAAACTTGGTTGTTGATTTCCACTGTAGACGTCGCTTTCCGAGGGCGATCTGGGAGCCTCCTCGGTGCTTTGCACCTTTGGGGTCTCCCATGGACTCGTACTCCCGCAGGAGTCTTACGTATCTGTTCCAATCAAAAAAGTGCCAAAATCAACAGTGAGCTATATATAGAACTTATTTTAAAGAGTAGGAGAGACAAAGTATGAATTCTTCACGCATATTTCCATACGCAGCACTACTTATCGGTGTCATTGCTGTGTCAACCTCTGCGATATTTGTAAAACTAACTTCTGCTCCAGCGCCAGTTATTGCCTTTTATCGATTACTTTTTTCAACAATTCTTATAGCGCCGTTATTTCTCGTGAAAAGCCTAGGTGAGTTAAAATCGATGTCAAAGAAAGATTGGTTATTTTCGACGATCGCTGGTGTGTTATTAGCCTTTCATTTTATTTTATGGTTTGAATCTTTGAATTTCACCTCTGTTGCAAGCTCAGTTGTCCTCGTTACGCTACAGCCTTTATTTGCGTTTATCGGAACCTACATCTTTTTTAAAGAAAAGATTTCGAGAATTGCGATATTAAGTGGGGTGATTGCAATTGCTGGCAGTATCATTATTAGCTGGGGGGATTTTCAAATAAGTGGCCTTGCATTGTTTGGGGATATGTTAGCTCTTGCAGCATGTGGAATGATAACCGCGTATTTGCTGTTTGGGCAAGAGATTAGAAAACGGCATTCTTTAACGTTGTATACGTTTATTGTGTATGGTATTAGCTCAATTACATTGTTGCTTTATTGCTTGCTTTTGAACTATCCATTAGCACCTTATCCAATTCAGGATTGGTATCAGTTTATTTTGTTAGCAATTGTCCCGACATTATTAGGTCATTCATTATTTAATTGGTCATTAAAGTGGGTTAGCACGAATGTGATCTCTGTAATGATTTTATTTGAACCAGTAGGTGCCATTATTCTTGCTTACTACTTCCTAGATGAGAAAGTGATTGTACCTCAGGTTATCGGTGGCTCTATTATTATGGTTGGAATCATTTTGTTTTTACTAGAAAAACGTTTAAAGAAATTACCCACAAATGAATTAAAGCCTGCAAGCTAAATGTGCAGGCTTTATTTTTCCTCAATAGATTGTTTAGCTTCCTTTAAATAATTTGTTTCTAAATCTTTAACACTTATTCCTGTAGCGTTGGTAAATCCTTTATCAAAGTCATTCACCTTAGCCGTTTCTTCAATGATCGTCTTAATCATTGTTTCTCCATATTGATTAACTAAATAATCAATAGCATAATAGCTTTGGAGATAAACATCATAGTCTTCCAAACGTTTTTTTTCCCAATCATCATGTGTCACTAGATTTTCAAATGACGTCTCTTGAAAAGGGTAATAACGGTGTGCTACATCATACATCCCAACAAATTCAGCGACACCTTCATGAAACCATAGTGGAATCCTGTAGACAAAAAGGCCTTGCTCCTTAATAAAAGCTTGTAGGCGATAATGTGTGTATTCATGCATAATCGTGCTTTGGAAATAAAATGAACCTGGCATCTGATCAGATACAATTTCATCGAGATCAGATATTGCCACCCCAACAATATCATTCGGATCATCAAAATAACCCATCGTTTCAATTAGTGATGTTCTATCATAAAGATCTTCTGAAGAAGCATGAAGAATTAGATCGATGTTATTGTCGTTTACGTGCCCAAATAAACGTGTTGTTAAGGAATCAGCCTTATCAAGTACTCCCTCTATTACTGGTAAAAGCTCCTTTTCGGGTGGTGTATAATAGATAGTTACATTTCGATAAGATTTGATTAATTTATTTTCCTTCATCGCATTATAGTCAGTTGGTGTCGTTTGGTCTTCTTGAAACGGTAGCATATATAGTTCGAATTTTTCTTCGATCGTAAGTTTTTTGCCAAGCTCGGTTGATAGCATTAGATTAATTGAAAAAAAGAAGACGGTTACTATTGTAAACACGATTGTTAAACATCCGAGTGAGAACAATCCGCTGATTCCCTTTAAAAAAAGAAAATGAAAGTTCCTATTTATACATACAAACGAATAGATGCAGAAACAAAATAGACCGAAAGAGAGAAGTACCATGATAATACTAAAAATAAGACTTAACTGTATGTTCATTATTAAAAATAAAGCTAATAAAATAACAAATGTCATGATAAACGAAAGAAAAGAGTAAAAAAGATTTATAAAAATAACATTAACTATTTTCAAAGTAACCTCCCATAAAGGTGTATCTTTATTGATATTTATGAAGGAACTAAGAAAAAAATCATGATATTTGCTATTTAATTGAAAAATGTAAGTAAAGTGAAATGACAAAGAACAAATAACGCAAGCACCTTGAACAGCCTTGGGCAAATAAGACGCTCATGAATAGAAGTAGTTCTTAACCTTCAATTCATGAGTGGCTGTAGACCCCAATAGGGGCTAGGCGCTGGAGCTGGATGCCTAGCACTTATCCACAATTTAAGAATTTAATAAATTCTTAAACGATAAAAAAGCGTTATGCTATATGCACAACGCTAAAACTTCCTATGTTAAACTTGGTGATAAAAAATCGATGACAAATAAGCAAATGTAAACCCTAAAGGAAGGCTGAAAATAACAGTCAAACCTTGAACAGGTCCCTCTTCATTACTTATCCGTATCGCTTCCTTATAACCGTAAGAAAAATGGAATAATGATAAAAAAAGTGTAAGTAACATTACTGCAAAAGAAATATTCATCATCAAGTCCTCCGCCTTTTTTACAATCTATTCTTTCTATTAATACATGCTCAAGCTTCTCCTAATATGATAACTTTTTCATGAAATTTCATAGAACCTCGGATACGTTCAAAAAGGGAACTAGAGTAAAGGAAGATTTATCAATCTATTAATTTGATTTATCTAATTATCGGAACAGTTCAGTGAAAGTTTGGGTATTTTGTATTTTGAAGAATAGTGTAGCAAAGGAGCTTGTATAGACACAAAAAGGATCATCCAAATGTTGAAAGATCCTTTTGTATAAATCATAATTTATAACTTTGGATTTCGTTTAGTAGACTTGACGATAAGCTTCCGCTTTTCTTTCCTATGACTGGTTATAATAAAGATTCTGCTCCATCAATATAAATCTCACTACCAGTTATATGACTAGATTCCTCAGAAGCGAGGAAAGAAACAAGTTGAGCAACTTGCTCTGGCTTACCAGGACCATGTTCCAATGGCTGGCTTCCTTCTGGATATTCAACAGGTATATCAATCTTTTTAACTTCCGGTGTTTTTTTCGTGTTCATTCCGATATTTGTTTCGATTGCACCCGGACATATGACATTTACCCTTATTTTATATTGCGCTAGCTCCAAAGCGGCCATTTTTGCAAAAGCAACTTGACCGGCTTTAGATGTGCTATATGCAGCCATACCAAAGTTTGAAAAAACTCTGTTTCCATTAATTGAACTAGTGATAATAATACTTCCACCATTATCCTTCATTTTCGGTATCGCATATTTAATTGTATGAAACGTACCTTTTAAATTAATTTGTAGAGTATTATCCCAATCTTCTGGACTCAAATCTTCGATGGGAGCGAGAACTCCGTTAATCCCACCATTTGCAAATACAATATCTAATCTGCCCCATTTTTCTACTATTTCTTCAATTCCTTCTTTCACTCGATTGTGGTCGGAAAGATCAACATCTGTAATTAGTGCCTCACCTTGAAATTCTTCAATTTCATTCTTCACCTTTTCTGCATTCTCTTCCTTAATATCCATTAAACAAACCTTAGCTCCTTGTTTAGCGAAACGAATTGCGGCAGCTCGCCCAATTCCCGAGCTTCCACCTGTAACAACAGCTACTTTATTTGCAAACCTATTTTCATCATATGTATACATGAGCACCCTCCTGAAATTATTCATAATAATAGTATTTCTAGGAATGTTATTTTTACTAAAAATAGAACACATGATAGAGTCAATTTTATTTACCCTTTATTACCTTATTTAAACAATACAAAAAACCTTGGACTTTTATCCAAGGTTTAAACTCATTATTTTCTAGTAACTAAACGTGGTGCAGTTATTAATAAGAAACTAACAACTATTGCTGAAACAATAATAGTAGGAATCATATAAGAGGCATTATATCCAATTGAATAAATTAACACGGGTGTGCCTTCAGGTGTTAATGAAGCAAAAAAGAACACTCCTGCTAAGACATGAATAGTAAGACGAAGTATCCCACCGAGCAAAGTACCTAGCGTAATGTACAATATAGCCATTTTTTGCTTTTTATCTAGTAAAGAAGTTTGAATCTTTTTGAAGAAAATCCCACTCAGTCCAATGACTGTAAAAGCTAAATAGTAATCAAGGAATCCTTGTACTGGATGAATAATATATGGACTTCCTAGAAATGCTTGTAGCAGTCCGAATAATAAACCTGATAAAAGCCCGCCTTTTACTCCCCATCTAAAGGCAATAATAAAAACAGGAATCATTCCTAAAGAAATCGAACCGCCTTGTGGTAGTTTTCCAATAACTCCTGATAATAAATCTAATAAGAATGCCAATGCTGATAACATCGCAACCTCAACTAAAAATAGTAAACGTTGATTTACTTTCAAACTAAAAACCTCTCTCTTTACATAAAACCAAAAAGTAAAACCAATAGTTGTCATTGCTATTAAAAGATAACTAATATGACTGCTTCTGGGAGTGAAAATACAAAAAAGCAATACTTGGAATATGATGATGGTTCCAAATATTGCTTTTAATATGGCCATCCACATCCCTACACTAGTGCTAACTAACAGGTTCGAAGGGTTAGAACGAATTTTACAACGTTCAATCTCAGCTATGGCTCCCCTTGTGGTTTACATGTGTTATTTTATTTTGATACTTACTATACATGATTATAAATAGAACAGGCAAGTAGTTTTTCTAATATCAAGACTGAGATGCTATGGCTTTGTAGTAATGAAATTGATTGGATCTTCATATAATTCATCTGAGATTGTCCATGAGGTGAATGAATTGGGGATAAAAAAACTTTTAAGTTTAAAAAATGTATCGTTAATAAAACAAGTGGAACAAGTTCAAAATGAAAAACGATATGGTGGTATTATTCATCAGCTCCAGCTTGATGACTTTTGGCATCAATTAAAAGGATATGAAAGAGCATTTTTAAGAAATTGTACAAAATGGTCTTTTGGAGGAAAAATTAAGTCAGAGGAATTTGATCATCCCGATAGTAATGCTAAAACGAAGAGAAGTGATTGTAGTTTTCTATTTGGACTTGCTTCTTGGTCATATGAATCGAAGGAATATGAACTTACAGAAAAAATATTAATTGAGATCGTGAACCGAGCTTGTACTCCGTTAATGATCCATCGTGCTTATCAAGACTTAATAAAAATGCATAATCAGTTGCGTGATAATAATGAAGCCTCAATGCAAAAATGTAAAGAATATTGTAAGCTTCATATTGAATTAGCTCCAATACTCTTGAATACAGCAAGTAATGAAGGGACACAACCACCACGTATTCCAGCTTTTGAAATTTTAAGTAGCGTTCTTAAAGAAGAAGGTCAATTAGAAGAATGCGAAGATGTTTTATTACTTGAGCATCAATATAAGGTTGGGAAAATCGATTATTAGTTTTATTTCTTCGCGGGTGACGGGTTAGTCGCCTTTTTTCGTTGAAGAAATATGCGGTAAGATGCTGAATCATGTGTGAATCAATCAATCACTCAATCACTTCTTATATTATTTTTAATAATAAAATTAAAACCATAAATAAATAAAGTTTTAATTAAAAAGTACTTGATATAAGCTTTTTATCGTGATATATTATTAAACGTCGCTGATGAAGCAGCGAAAATCAACATCGAGTACATTGATTTTAAAATTAAAAAAGATGTTGACAAGCTTTAAGGTGGATGTTATATTTAGAAAGTCGCTTCTAGACGAAACGACAAAAACTGATCTTTGAAAACTAAACAAAACCAAGCGTGCCAACGTTAATTTTTAATTAACAAAATAACGTACTATATAGTACAAACTTATGAGCTATATCAAACACTTTATTGGAGAGTTTGATCCTGGCTCA
>NZ_JAGDEL010000041.1 GCF_017497975.1 Metabacillus bambusae
CTTTAAAAGAGCTAGTACCCTTCATGTAGTGCTCTACTGATGAAATTTTTGTTTCAAGTGAATACTTTGTCATAAAAAAACTACACCTCCAAATGTTAGTTGTGTCTAACATTTGGGGTGCAGTTCACAATAAGTCAGCCTCTTTTGTTAGTGTGCCATGCATGTTCATCAACTAGACGGTGAAAGTCCGTTATGGACGTCGGAATAGCGAACCATTAGTCGAAGGCAAGGGTGTCCATGGCGACATGGAATCTGAAGGAAATCCTAGGCAAGTCTTTCATCTGAGGTACACGAATCACATTCGGTGAACGTTATTTTAGGACGAGTTTGCTAAACAAAACAAAGTCCAAAATATTCCCGGTAAAATAGTGATAAATGTGGCAGATATATGAGGGAAAAGTGGATGAACTTACCCTGGGAGGTCTATTAGACACCCTCTAAAATAGAAACTTACATAGCGATATGTAATCGAACTAGGAGAAGTCAGTTGAAGTCATAGTACCATTTTAGAATGGTAAGGACGGAACGAAAGGAGGAACCCTGTTAGAGTACCATGACAAGGGAACAAAGACACAGCCAATCATCATATGACTGAAGATAAAGGTGGTTCGGAAAGTACGAATCTATCTTCAGAGTGGAGTTGTCCTTGTGGAATCTTAAGAACACGGGAGCCAATATGAAATCAGATAAATCACTAATTGAACAAATTTTAGATAGAGATAATCTAAACGTAGCTTTCAAGAAGGTCAAAAAGAACAAAGGAGCAGCAGGTGTCGATGCGAAAGATGTAGAAGCTACTCGCCTTTATTTGAAAGAAACCGGACATGAGATTATTAAATTAGAGAGAAGGAAAATACAAGCCACAACCAGTAAGTAGGGTAGAGATACCAAAGCCAAATGGCGGAAGAAGAAAATTGGGGATTCCTACTGATATCTGGATAGACATTTTCAATTGCTTTCCTTTTCACTATTCAAAATTGAAAGTGTACGCAAAACGGTGAAGCAATTTCTGAAGAGCCCGGTGCGGGAAATCCGCACGCCGGGTTCTGTGGGGGTTTGAGCCGCCAAATGGGCGACCTTTCTACCTGGAGTCGGCACGGTAACGTGCCTTATACTCGATTTATAAAATCTAGTATACAACAACTTCTTATAGCACTTTCTTCAAAGATGAAATTCCATAATACCCCAAAGTGTATACTGAAACAAAAAAATAAAAAAATATTCAAAAGATATTGAAAATATATCTAAAAAATATTAATATAAAATTGTAACATTCGAAAATAAGAAAGGGGATAAATGATTAAAAGGGAAATTAAATGAAGTTAAATGAAATTAAATGAAAATTATGATTAAAAGGGGATGGGAAGTAAATGCTAAGGAAATTTTTAATTCCTGTAATTTCTATCATGCTAGTAATTATGGCTGCAGCTTGTTCAAGTAATACTCAATCTTCTGCTGGTAGTAGGGAAAAGGCTGAGAAAACAGATCTTAAAGAATTAGACGGATTTGATTGGAAGCGCTTTAATGGTGAGGAAATTAATGTCATGTTAAACCAACATCCATATGCAGAGGCTATTGTAGAAAGACTTCCTGAATTTGAAGAGTTAACAGGAATAAAAGTGAATCATTCTGTTACCCCTGAAGAAAGTTACTTTGATAAATTAACAACAGCCCTAAATGCTGAAAACGGTAACCCTGATGTATTTATGACAGGGTCTTATCAATTATGGGAATATGCTCCAGCTGGATATATTCAAGAACTAGATTCATTCATTAGTGATGAGAATAGAACAAATGAAGATTATGATGCTGATGACTTCTTTGAAGGAGTGTTAGATGCTGATAGATGGGATTTAACTCCTGGTCATGAAGTTGGTACAGGAAACTTATGGGCTGTTCCACTAGCCTTTGAGTTAAACCTTCTCCACTATAATAAACGTGCTTTTGAAGAAGCAGGCATTACCGCTCCACCAAAAACATTTGATGAATTGATAGAAGTTGCTTCCAAGCTTGAGGGCTGGAATGGGGAAGGATCATATGGAGTAGGGGTACGCGGTACTCGTTCATGGGCGACTATTCACCCTGGTTATATGACATCGTTTGCTAATCATGGTGCAAAAGACTTCGTGATTGAGGATGGAAAATTAGTATCAAAGCTTAATAGTCCAGAATCAGTTGAAATAACTGAAAAGTTTGTAGAGTTAGTTAAGACTGCTGGTCCAAAAGATTGGTCTAACTACACTTGGTATCAAGTAGCTACAGATTTAGCTGCTGGTAAGGCCGCAATGGCATATGATGCAAGTAACTGGTCACTTTACTATAATGTTGAAGGATCTTCAGAAGAAGCTGGAAACCTTGCTGTTACACTTCCTCCAACAACAAAAGAGGGTGAACCAGGTGCAAACATGTGGGTATGGTCAATAGCGATGAATAAATCTTCAGAAAAGAAAGATGCAGCTTGGTTATTTATGCAATACTTCACAGGTAAAGAACATATGCTTTGGGGTGCTACAGAGGCAAATGTTGTCGATCCAGTGCGACAATCTGTATGGGATAATGAAGCATTTAAAGAGAGAATTAGCTTAGCTGAAGGTTATGAAGAAACATTTCAAACTTTAATTGAAAACTCGACAATTAAATTTACTCCACAACCAGAATTCTTTAATGTTACAACAGAGTGGGCATCAGCGCTTCAAGATATTGTGAACGGTAGTGATGCGCAAGAAAGAATGGATACGCTTACAGAAGAAATCAATAAGCGTGTTGAAAGATTAAGAGTTGAAGAGTAAGTGAGTTTTTAAGATGCAACGGAGATCGTCAAATTCTCCGTTGTATTACAAAGGAGGAGTATACATGCAGGCCGAACCTAAACGGAATAGCCCTTTATCACCACCAACATCCACTCCTATCTATCAGGAGATAACGAAAAAGAAAAAAGTCCCTTTTCTTCGTAAAGCAAGACCCTATATTATTTTAAGTCCTGCGTTTTTGTTAACAATAGGCATTTTAATACCTTTTGGAATGGCTATTTATTATTCGTTTACGAACTATTCATTTAAATATTCTGGATATGAGTTCGTAGGTATTGAAAACTATATATATATGTTTAAAGATCCAGGATTTTGGAAAAGTATAGGAGTTACATTGACTTATGCAGGGCTTGGAACACTCATTCAAACAGTCCTGGGTATTGGTATTGCACTCTTATTAAATAGAGAAAACTTTCTTGCAAAATCCCTACGTATTGTTTTAATTTTCCCACTGGTAATTGCACCAGTCATTGCTACATTAGTTTGGCAGCTAATGACGAATAATTCAGTAGGTATTTTAAGTAAATGGTTACGAGCATTTGGTATTAATGACTTTACATGGGGAGCTGATCCAAATACTGCTCTTTTTACCGTTTTGGTCATAGATGCATGGGTATTTACACCATTTGTTATAATCCTGGTTTTGGCTGGTTTAAGATCTCTTCCTAAAGCACCATTTGAATCTGCCTTGATCGATGGTGGGTCCGCATGGTTTACTTTTAAAAACCTTACATTGCCAATGATCATGCCAATGTTATTAATCGCTGTACTGTTTAGACTCATGCTATCCCTTCAGATGTTCGATATAATTTTTGCTCTAACTAGAGGAGGCCCTGGAGATACTTTAATGACTTTACCTTTAACAGCTTACACAGAAGCCTTTACATATAAAGAATTAGGATACGCACTCCCTTATATGTTAATTTTGTGGGTATTTGTTTATGTGGTAAGTCACTATCTGGTGAAGTATTGGAGTCATACTCAGAAGAGAGCATCTGGAAAATAAGAGGAGGGATTATACGGTGAAGGCAAATAAAGTAGTAGATTATTTAAAAAACCTAGGTTTAGTGTTATATGCCATTTTTGCGTTATTTCCTTTGTTATGGCTAGTTATTATTTCATTTAAACACGATAGAGAAATGTTTAGTACAACATTTATTTTTAGTCCAACTTTAGAGAATTATAGAGTGATCTTTTCAAATGGAGAATTTGCAGGGTACTTTTTAAACAATTTAATTGTAAGTGTAGGAGCAATTATCTTGTCAATTATAGTAGGTGTTCCAGCGGCCTATGCCTTGGCAAGATTAGATTTTAAGGGAAAGGAATCAATTGCCTTTCAATTTCTATCTTTTCGTTTTGCACCAGAAATACTAGTAGTACTTCCAATTTTTCTTATTTATCAAGAATTGGGTTTGTATGATACACACTTTGGATTAATATGGATCTTCCAATTAATATCTTTACCTTTAATGATATGGATTCTAAGAGGATATTTTGAGGATATTTCAATAGAGATGGAACATGCAGCAAGGTTAGATGGTTATTCCTGGTGGCAAGTATTTATCAAAATGATCATGCCTCTTATAAGACCGGGTCTAGTAGCGTCATCTTTACTATCATTTATATTTGTATGGAATAACTTTACTTTCTCGTTATTATTAGCAGGTCAAAATGTGACAACCACAACAGTAGCAATGTTAAAATATGTTTCTTCTGACACTGTCCACTACGGGCAAATGGCTGGAGCAGTATTAATTTCATCATTGCCAATTATTATTTTAGCTTTAGCAATTCAAAAACATTTAGTACGTGGTTTAAGTATGGGGGCAGTAAAAGGCTAATGTGAAGGAGGATAAAGATGGCGGATATCAAAGTTGAAAACATTACTAAGACTTTTAAAAAGGATGTTGCATTAAAGGATGTTAGCTTCGAAGTAAAGGATAAAGAGTTTTTTATTTTATTTGGACCGGCTGGTGCAGGGAAAACAACATTATTAAACATTATTGCAGGGATTTATTTGCCCGATTATGGTCATGTCTACTTAAATAAAAAATGCATTGATCATGTAGAACCAGAGGATCGAAATGTGGCCATGGTGTTTGAAGACTATGCACTATATCCTCATTTAACAGTATATGATAACATGGCCTCACCTCTTAGAAGCCCACGCTATAAACAACCAAAAGAGGTTATTGATCGTGAAGTTAAGAGAATTGCTAAAATACTAAGAATTGATTGGCTTTTAGAACGAAACCCATCAGAATTATCTAACGGCCAAAGACAAAGGGTTGGCCTAGGTAGAGCGTTAGTTAGAACCCCTGAAGTGTTTTTAATGGATGAGCCAATCACTCACCTAGACGCGAAGCTTAGACATCAAATGAGAGCGGAATTGAAGGATATGCAACAAAATTTAGACACAACGACCATATATGTAACACATGACTACTTAGAGGCTTTAAGTCTAGGTGATCGAATTGCTGTTATAAATAAGGGGCAAATTGAACAAATCGGTACACCTAAAGAAATATACTATACTCCAGCTAATGAGTTTGTAGCTAGTGCATTTGGTGAACCAGAAATTAATATATTTGACTCTAAAATCATAAAAGAAAACGGAGTAAGTAAGATTACTATTTTTGACCATGATTTATCAATATCTAAAAAGACTAAACAATTGATTGATCAATATAAACTGACTGATATAAGAATTGGTATTCGACCTAAAAATGTAAAATATAGTTTTGTGAAAAAAGATGAGAACTGTATTTTAGGGGTAGTGTATAGTTTCGAACCTTTAGGTGCAAAAGCAATTTTAACAATGAAAATTGGAAACGAATTTATTCGATTGTTAGTTTCCTCCGATATTGGGATTGAGCTAAATCAAGAGGTGTTCATTCAATTAGATATAGAAAATGGAATCTTCTTTGACAGAAATGGTGAAAACATTATCGTTAAACAAAGAGATCATGCAGGGAGGGAACTAGTATGGGAGAATTAGTGATTAAAGATGTTTTCAAAACCTACTATAAAAACAAACAACCAATAAATGCAGTTAAATCGTTAAACCTTCATTGCAAGAATGGTGAGTTTGTTGCCCTACTAGGTCCTTCAGGCTGTGGGAAGTCAACGACGTTACGAATGATTGCTGGGTTGGAGGACATATCATTAGGTGATATTACGATTGGTAATAAAAGAATTAATGATCTTCATCCAAAAGATCGGAATATTGGTTTAGCATTTGAAAATTATGCAATGTATCCACCACTAACAGTATATGAAAATATTGGATTTAATTTAAAAGCTAAAAATGTGCCTGCTAAAAAAATTAAAGAAGAAATCCATAAGATAGCAAATCTCCTAGATATCACTGATTTATTGGATATGAAACCAGGAGCTTTATCTGGTGGTCAAAAACAAAGAGTAAATATCGCAAGAGCATTAATTCGTCGACCTGATGTTTTGTTGTTAGATGAACCACTTTCTCATTTAGACGGTAAGGTGCGACAAAGAATGAGAACAGAAATAAAACATCTTCATACTGAAATTAACTGCACAACAATAATCGTAACACATGACCAATTGGAGGCTATGGCATTGGCTGATCGAATTGCGATTATTAATGATGGTGTTCTCCAACAATTTGGAACGCCGTTAGAAGTATTTAATAATCCTGTTAATGAATTTGTTGCAGGTTTTATTGGAGAACCTCCAATGAATATTTTTACTGTCGTTACAGTTTATGATAATGGGAAGCCTTATTTTAAAACGGAAAACTCTGTCATTAAATTTGAAGTGCCTGACAAATATCTTTCTTATGTTAAAGAAGGGGAGAAATATAAGTTTGGTATTAGACCGACAGATATTACAATCTCTACTGGCGGAAATCAATATACTATACAAACAAATGTTAGTGTATTTGAAAACTTAGGAGAAGAATGTAGAGTTCATATCCGTATCGAAGATGACAACATTTTGAGTGTCGTTTCAAATGAGATTTATCATTTTAATAGTGGAGATCAAATAAAATTATTATTTAATCAAGAAAGAATACATGTATTTGATAGTAAAACAGGTGAAAGGATCGATAAAGTTCTTCAACTATTGTAGGGGTATTATATAGGAATCTCGTTTCTGAAAAGGAGTATCGCCCATGTTGAAAGATGTCGAAGGAGTTTTAATAGATTTAGATGGAACAATATTTAATGGGGATGAATTGATTCCTGGAGCAATTCAAGCAATCTCTTATATAAGATCACTTAATAAGAAAATTATGTTTTTGAGTAATAGAGGCAATTATTCAAGAGAAATGTGCTTTGAAAAACTAACTAGGCTTGGGGTTGAGGTATTGTATGAAGAAATTATTCTATCCTCAACAGTAACAGCCATGTATTTGCAGGAATACTATCCAAAGTGTAGTGTTTGGACTTTAGGAGACGTTGGGTTAAAGGAGGAATTGGAAGGGAGTGGAGTGAAACTAGCTTCTGCACCAGAAGAAGCTGACTTTCTGGTTATTACCTTACATGAAAACTTATCCTATTATGAACTGAATAGAGCATTCCAAGCTGTTCAGCACGGAGCAAGGATATTAGCTACAAACTCTGATAAAACCTTTCCAAATGAAAATGGTAAATCTATTGATGTAGCTGGAATGATTGGAGCAATTGAAGCAGCTACTGGAAAAAGAACAGAATTGGTTTTTGGTAAGCCATCACATTTTATGGTTGAAGCAGCTTTACGACAATTAGCTTTGAATGCAAATCAATGCATGATTATAGGTGATAGCTTGGGATCTGATATTGAAATGGGTAAAATGCATGGAATGAAAACGTTACTCGTACTTTCAGGTAATACCTCTAGAAAACAACTTGAGTTTATTTTAGAGAGTAATAACCCGGATTATGTATGTGATTCCATTAACGAAATCATTAATGAGAAAATGGAGGTGCAACAATAAATGGTGAATTTATTAGAGCTTTCATCACTTGCGGAAAAATGTGATTGTGGTAATAAACATTTTGACTTTGCTATTGATAAAATTGTTATAGGTAAAGATGCATTAGAGGATGCAGTTTCTTATTTGGTAAATAGTAAGCTTCAAAAGGTTGTTTTAGTAATGGATGAACATACATATGAAGCTGCAGGTCGAAAGCTATCATTTCTACTAAATGAAACAGAAATAGACTATATTGAATGTCTGATTAAACCTGATTTCAATGGTGATGTAATAGCAAATGAAATTTCTTTAATTCAAGCAATGATTGAAATTCCTAATGATACTGATATTGTTTTAGCTGTTGGAGCAGGTACGATTCATGATATTGCTAGATTTTGTAGCTATAAAATGGAAAAATCATTTATTTCTATACCAACTGCCCCTTCAGTTGATGGATTTAATTCGATGGGTGCTCCAATCGTTGTTAGAGGATTTAAAACAACTTTTCAGACACAAGCCCCTATAGCTCTTTTTGCAGATATATCTATATTAAAGGAAGCTCCAAAGGATATGATTGCAGCAGGTTTCGGAGATATGTTAGGAAAATATACTTCATTATTAGATTGGCGCTTTTCCCATTTGGCTGCAGGTGAACCTTATTGTCTATCTGCTGCACAAATAACGAGAAAAGCATTGGATGCTTGCGTTGAAAATGTTGACAAGATAGCCGAAGGAGAAGAGGAAGGTATCCTCATTTTGATGGAGGCACTTGTTTTATCAGGATTAGCAATGCTTCTACTAGGTCACTCATACCCAGCATCAGGTGGTGAACATCATGTATCACATTATTGGGAAATGGACTTCTTGCAAAAACAAAAGCCCCAAGTCCTGCATGGTGCAAAAGTTAGTGTCTCTACTCAATTAATTACGGAATTATATAAGAATAGTTTTATAAAGCGATTAAATCTATTGGAAAATAGTAGTCTTATTGATAATGAAAGGATGATTAATGACCACAAAGATGAGTTGTTTCAATTAATACAAGATTTACCAGACGCAAAAGAAATAAGCTTACTTATCCAAAAAGTGGGTGGGATATCGACTCCTAGTGAATTAGGAATAGATAAACATCTTGAAGAAAAAAGTTTGGGAGAGGCTCATAATTTGAGGGATCGATTTACCATTTTGAAGTTCCTGAATGAAACGCATAAGATTGATAAGGTTAAAAATTAAAAGAGTTACGACGTATATTTTTTAAATTGGAGGCTAGACTCAAACATTGAGTTAGCCTCTTTTCTTTAGAAATGAATAGCAATATTAAGCTTCGCTATTCATTCCTACTGTTAACAACTCAATTCGTTTACTATATTTCTGTATCAACGCCTTATTATGTTCATCAGCTCCAGCAATGTTCCCACTTAAAAAGATAGGTGGCTCAAATCCTTCGTCCACCATTTTTTTAATCGAATCGGCAAATATTCCATTTAACATGGCAGCTCCGATAACCGTAGAAGTAGGGGCAAACGGAACCCCGATCTTCTCATAAGTGAGAACAGCATCTCCCTTTATAGAAAAGTTATTAAGGGCTAGGTCAACAACATCAGCGAGGAATTTCCCACCCTTATGTCTAGAGGACTGATTTTTTTTATAGTCAAAAGAGCAAATACCCACAACAAATGCCCTTTTTTCTTTTGCGAGAATCGCTACATCAACTGGAACTGGATTAATGCCAGAAGTTGAAATGACAATGACGACATCATGTCTCTGAATATCTTGTTTTTCCATAAATGATATTGCATAGTCATTTTGTCTTTCTAATTGTGAAGATCTAACCGCACCTTCATGAAGCATTAACGGCTCAATAAAGATTGGCTTTATTGGTGCAAGTCCACCTGCACGATAAAAAACCTCTTCTGTAAGAATATGTGAGTGACCGCATCCAAATAAATGGATGATGCCACCCTTTTGAATACTTTCTGAAATCTTAGCTGCAACCTGCTCCATTACTTCTGCTTCATTTTTAATAACGAGCTGTAGTCTTTCCTGTATTTTCTGAAAGTAAGTCGTTAGCATATAGTTCACCTCGAAATTTTTGTTGTTTGTTATAAAATACAAATGTATACTATATTATACAATGTGGAGAAATGGGAGATATTATGAAATCAATTCAAACACAAATTGCCGAAAATTTAAAGAACATTCGAAAGCTTAGAGGATATAGTTATGATCAGCTTGCAACTTTAACTGGTGTTAGTAAGGGGATGCTATCACAAATTGAAAAGGGGGAATCAAGTCCCACCGTTAATACGTTATGGAAAATAGCCAATGGTCTCCAAGTTTCTTTTTCCTCATTAGTTGAGGAAACGGAACCAACTGTATCCGTCGTTCGTCTGAAACAGAAGTCCGCTGTTACTGAAAATAATGAGTTGTTTCAAGTATATCCATATTTTCCGTTTGATTCCTCGAAAAAGTTTGAAATTTACTATATGGATTTTAAGCCTGGGTGTGTCCATACGTCTGAGCGTCACCACGGAAGTGTTGAAGAATATGTTCTAGTATGTGACGGAGAAGCGACAATATCGATTCATGGTGATGAGTATGTATTAAAAAAGGGTGATTCAATGAAATTTCAGGCCAACCAATCACATACTTATGCGAATCGGACGAAAAAAACAACGAGCTGTTACTTACTGATTTATTATGCTTGAAATCAATAAATTCGAAGATAAGTGTAAAACAACATAAAGGAGGTAGTAAGTTGATTACAACAACTCTAGTAAAAAAACAATCTAGCTTTCTTCAAGGGTTACAAGGAGGAATTAGCATAGCAATCGGCTATTTACCTGTTGCTTTAACATTTGGGCTTCTTTCAAAATCAACTGGTTTATCCCTTTCAGAAACTGTGCTAATGAGTTTAATCGTGTTTGCAGGAGCTTCTCAATATATTTCATTAAGTTTACTAGCTGTCGGAACAGGTGTAATTGAAATCATATTTACAACTTTCATTGTTAACATTCGTCATTTTTTAATGTCTGCTTCTCTAAGTGAGAAGGTTGAAGACGACTCTTTATGGAAAAAGGCACTTTATTCATTTGGATTAACAGACGAAACCTTTACTGTTGCATCAACTAAAGAGGGAACTGTGAATGCAGGGTATTTGTTTGGGTTAATGTTTATTTCATATGCTAGTTGGGTCGTGAATTCTGGAATCGGTTATGTGATTGGCGCGAGTCTCCCGACAACTGTTCAAGAAAGCATGGGAATTGCCTTATACGCAATGTTTATAGGATTATTAATCCCATCGCTAAAAAAACATCGAAGGGTGCTTTATTTAGCAGTAGTGGCAGCCATCTTAAACTCGCTTTTTTATGCAACGCAAATGATATCAACTGGCTGGTCGATTGTTTTATCGACATTGGTGTCTGCAATGGTTGTTGAACTTTTCTATTCAAACTTTGTAAAAGAGGTGGATCAGCATGGATAAATCCATTTTGTTTATGATAATAGGGATGGGACTTGTTACATATATCCCGCGGATGATTCCACTTGTCGCATTAAGCCAATTAAAATTGCCTGTTTTTGTTCAGAATGTATTAAAGAATGTTCCATATGCAACATTGGGTGCATTAATTGTACCAGGTATTTTTCTTATTAGTGAGGATCTAACGTTTGGGATAGTCGGAGCAATTACGGCAACTATGATTGCGTTTACCGGAGCAAATGTTATCGTCGTTGTAATGGGAGCAATTGGTACGCTTGTATTGTATAGTATGTTTTTTACGTAGTGTAAGCTCAATATGTAGGGGAATGAAATGTGCTAAGACGTCTAGCTTCTGCGCCTAGCCCATAAAAATTGTTCCACTTTTGTTAAATCTGTTGTATATCATCTCAGTTAAAAAACTGTATTACAACAGAGGGGGTGAGGTGTTCTTAGAAAGATAGAAGGGGATTGATGGATAAAAGAAAGTGGAAAACTATAGCAACAGAAGCGTTATGAATGTATCAAAGGATATATCCAACTTTCCTATTGTAAAATTATTAAATGAAAACAATTAATTTACACGCTAATAAAGCTTAAAAATTTTAAATTTTTTGGGGAAATGGACAATAAAGTTTTTATCTTTTTCCTAAAAACAAGGGGAGACATTTATGTCAACATTACGCGAAGAAGCATAAAAAATGCATAAGGATAATCAACTAGCTAACAAGAAAATTGAAGAGATTCGCTTTGTGACAAATGGTGCTGGCGCTGCAGGCGTCGCTATTGTAAAGCTATTGCTTCATATGGGTGTAAAAGAGTCATCCTATGTGATACAACAGGAATGATTTATGAAGGACGCTCGGTTGGTATGAATCCATTCAAAGAAGAAATGGCACGAAATCATCAACAAAGAACAAAAGAAGGGGGCATTAGCAGACGCCCTTGTAGGAGCAGACGTATTTATCGGCTGTATTTTAGAAGTTAACCTTCTTATCGTCTAGCGATTTAATAAAATTCTTAAAAAGGAAATGGTATAGTGTCCAGTTACAGAAGGATAGTTAGAATAGAAAGACCGACTCCATCAGCTTAAATTGGTGGAGCCGGTCTTTCTTTTGGCTCTGATAAACTTGGTTGTTGATTCCGCTGCAGGCGTTCGCTTTCCGCTGGCGGTCCGGGAGCCTCCTCGGTGCTTTGCACCTGTGGGGTCTCCCTGGACTCGCACTCTCGCAGGAGTCTCACGTATTCGTTCCAATCAACAAAGTGCCAAAATCAACAGTGAGCTTTAACAGATCCTTTCTTTAAACAAAGTTGAAGGGATTCAATTACTATCAGGTTCTACTTGCGTTATAGTAATGTTTAGTCCATTTAATTTATGTGCAAATTCCTCAGTAATATCGCCATCAGTAATGATTCCATTAATTTGTTCAATTGATGCGAAAGAGGCAATGGAATTTTTATTGATTTTTGTATGGTCAAGCAATGCAATTACTTTTTTTGAAGAATTAACCATCGCTTTTTTTAATTCAACTTCATAAACACTAAAGTCTGTTAAACCGGACTCTAAAGAAAAGCCATTTGCCGAAGTGAACATGATATCAATGTGAATTTGATTTAATATATTTACTCCAAGACTACCTTCTAAAGAGTGAGAACCTCTTTTTACAATCCCACCTAGTAAAATAACGGTTACATCTGGATGTTCATTCAATTCTAGTGCTGTCTTGATTCCGCTAGTAACTACGGTTAATCTAATGTTCATATCGGCTAAGATACGAGCTAGTTCTAGAGCTGTTGAACTAGCATCTAGCATAATACATTGACCATTTGAAATAAATTCAATCGCTTTTTTGGCAATAGCCGTTTTTTCATCTTTGTTTTTTCTTTCTCTTGTAGAAAAGCTATTCTCACTCTCTATATGATCAGTTAACATGGCTCCACCATGAGTTCGTTTGAGTAGACCATCTTCTTCTAATTTAGTGAGATCTGTTCTTAATGTAGCTTCTGATACGTTAATTTCTGTTGAAAGATCCTTTATCGTTACCCTTTGATGTTCATTTAACATATCCATAATGCGTTTTCTTCTCTCTGGTGCAAACATCTTTCCCATCATATCACCCTATGCGTTAGTTTAATTAGTAAATTTCTTTTATAGTGAAAAGTAGTTTTACATGAAAATGAAAATTATTTATTATAATAACATTACATCATTTATTAGTTCTATTGTAAATTATTTAATAATAAAAATAAATAAAAACAAAATAACAATAAATAAAAAAAATCTTGACTAAATGATAAATAAAATAATACAATGAGAACAGGAAATAGTATTTCGAAAGAAAATGATAGTAAATGAAAAACAAAACGTTATATTCAAAAGTATACGAAACAAATAGAGTGAGATATTTAAATTTGAAGTATTTTCACTTTGCTATCACTACCAAAACTTTGGTTTAATTTTCTAAATGTTAAATGTAAGCGTTATATCAATAGTTTTCAATGATAAAGATTAGTAATGACAAAAACAAGTGTTCATTTTGTTCTTATTATAATTATAATTGTAACTATAAATCTTTGAATATAACAAAAAACTACAATAATCCTAGGGGAGAGATGTCAAATGTGTTCAAACACGATTACAAAACAAGATTTTACTAATTTGGTTATTCCAAAGACAATGAAAGCAGTTGTAGCATATGAGCCGGGCGATTATCGTTTAGAAGAGGTGGCAGTGCCTGAAATTAGTGAAGGAGAAATACTTGTAAAAGTTGAAGCTTGTGGAATTTGTGCTGGAGATTTGAAAGCGTTTGAAGGAGCTCCGAGTTTCTGGGGAGATGAAAGTCAACCAGCTTATATTAAAGCGCCAATGATCCCAGGTCATGAGTTTATCGGACATGTTGTTGGACTAGGAGAGGGAGTTGAAGGGTTTGAAATCGGAGATCGTGTTATTTCCGAACAAATTGTTCCTTGTTGGAAATGTCGTTTTTGTAACCGTGGTCAATATTGGATGTGTGAAAAGCACGATCTTTATGGCTTCCAAAATAACGTAAATGGAGCTATGGCTGAGTACATGAAGTTCACTAAAGAAGCTATTAATTATAAAGTACCAGAAGATTTACCAATTGAAAAAGCGATATTAATTGAACCATATGCTTGTTCTTTCCATGCAGTTCAGCGTGCAAAAATTCAGCTTGGAGATGTTGTGGTACTTGCAGGGGCAGGAACATTGGGTCTTGGAATGATAGGGGCCATTAAAAAGTCAGGGCCAGGAAAATTAATTGTATTAGATCTATTTGAAGACCGTTTAGAGCTTGCAAAGCAATTTGGAGCTGACATGGTTATTAACCCAGCAAAAGAAGATGCAATCGCAATTGTTAAAGAATTAACAGATGGTTATGGATGCGATATTTATATAGAAGCAACAGGTGCTCAAAAATCTGTTGAGCAAGGCTTAACAATGATTCGTAAGCTTGGTACATTTGTAGAATTTAGTGTATTTAAGGATCCAGTAACAGTTGACTGGAGTATTATAAGTGATCGAAAAGAACTTGATGTATTAGGTTCTCATTTAGGTCCATATTGCTACGAACCCGTAATTACCGGTATAGCGAATGGTGATCTACCAACTGAAGGTGTTGTCACACATGAGTTACCGTTAGAAGAATTCGAAAAAGGATTCCAATTAGTTAAGAACGGCGCTGAATCGTTAAAAGTAGTTCTTAATCCGAATTTATAATAATGGGGTAGAGAATGGTTTTAAGCAAAAAAGCGTTACCTGCTAAATATTAGTTGATTCGTTTGGGATAGGAATTGCTTTTAAGTTATTTACGAATAATTTACTATTAGATCCTCCCTCCACGCCTTTATTTGGAAGGTATGTTATGGCAATAGATATTATTCTTCATCCTTAACAAGATTCTGAAAACAGCAACTTTGTTAAGGATGAAAATCCCAGTTATAGGAGGAGTAAGATGAATCAAGGTATATTAGGGAAAATGGGTATGGACTCTAAGATGGCCCTCGGTTATCTTGGGGTTTTAATCTTTATGATGGGGGACGGCCTTGAACTAGGTTGGTTGTCTTCTTATTTAACTGATAATGGATTAACTGTACAACAGTCTGCCTTATTATTTAGTGTTTACGGCTTTGCGGTTGCCATTGCAGCATGGTTATCGGGTGTACTTGCTGAGGTTTTAGGACCTAGAAAAGCAATGATGATTGGTGTCACGCTATTTGTATTAGGTACATTCGTTTTCTTAACAATTGGAATCCCGACAATGAATTTAGCAGTTATGATTCCAACATATTCCCTTAGAGGGCTTGGATATCCACTATTTGCCTATTCATTTTTAGTATGGATTACGTACTATGCACCAAGCGATAAACTTGGGACGGCTGTTGGTTGGTTCTGGGTAGCCTTTGCTGGAGGATTAAATGTTTTAGGGGCGTATTATTCGAGCTTTGCCCTACCAATCTTAGGGGAAATGAAAACCCTATGGAGTGCTTTGATTTTCGTTGCTTTAGGTGCAACTATTGCAATTCTTTTAAATAAAGAAGATAACAGTAGTCAAAAAAAGTTTAAAACAAAGGCAGATGCTCTTAAATATATTGCAAAAGGAATTACAATCGCTTTTGAAAAACCGAAAGTAGGATTAGGTGGAATTGTTCGAACAATCAATACTGCAGGTGCTTATGGATTTGTCGTGTTTCTCCCTGCATATATGATGGAAATTGGATTTACAAGAACAGAATGGCTACAAATTTATGGAGCACTTTGGTCTAGTAATGTCATTTTCAACCTAATTTGGGGAATTGTTGGAGATAAATTAGGGTGGCGTAATACGATTATGTGGTTTGGTGGGATTGGATGTGCTGTCTTTACTGCAGGCCTTTACTATGTACCTTCAGTTATGGGACCTAACTATGTAGCAACAACTGTAGTAGCCATTTGTTTTGGAGCTTGTTTAGCTGCTTATGTTCCTCTTTCTGCGTTAATTCCTTCTTTAGCACCAGAAAACAAAGGTGCGGCAATGTCAATTCTTAACCTTGGTGCAGGATTAAGTCAATTTATTGGACCTGTAATTGTGGGTGCTTTCATCGCTAGTGTAGATACAGTAGGGATTATTTGGATATTTACAGGATTATATCTATTTAGTTCATTCCTAATGATCTTTGTATCATTACCGAAACATGACAATGAAGTGCATACAGCAGACCCTGTAGAACTTAAAGCAGCACAATAGTATTATCGTTTTTTATTGAAAATTAAATATGTAATATAAATAAGAACGTCTTTTGCAGACGTTCTTATTATTTTTGAGATTTTCCTGATTTAAACCACTTATTGAAAATAATCAAAAATAAATGAAAATAAAAACAAAAATATTATTGACTTTTTTGGTTGGAAATGAAAAAATATAAGTATAAATATTAAGCTTTAAAAATATAAAAATATGAAGATAATAAAGAGAGGGAGATATATAATGAAAATTGGATTAGGAAGCGATCATAACGCTTTTGAAATGAAAGAAAGCTTAAGTGAGTATATAAAAGAATTGGGACACGAGGTTGTTGATTATGGATGTAAATCTTGTGTTGAAGTAGATTATCCTGAAGTAGCATTTGAAGTGGCAGTTGATATAAACGATAATAAAATTGATAGAGGCGTTTTAGTATGTGGTACCGGGATTGGTGTTGCAATTGCCGCTGGAAAAGTACCAGGTATCCGTGCAGCCTTATGTCATGATACGTATTCAGCAGAGAGAGCTCAGAAAAGTAATAATGCTCAAGTGTTAACAATGGGAGCAAAAGTAATTGGTATTGAACTTGCTAAACAAGTTGTAAAAACATATCTAGAATCAGAATTCCCAGGTGGAAATTCTGCAAGAAAGGTTCAACAAATTATCGATAAAGAACAAGAATTTTTGAAAGGGGCAAGTGTTTAATATGAAAAAGCTTATTAATAATCCAACACATGTTGTAGATGAAATGATAGAAGGGTATATAAAAGCGTTTCCAAAGCATGTTAAACTATTACCGGAAAATAAACGTTCCATTGTTACTGCAAAAGAAACTCTCTCTGGTAAAGTTGGCGTACTTATCGGTGGAGGTTCTGGTCATGAGCCAGCATTCATGGGATATGTCGGAGATGGAATGGCTGACGGAGTTGCTATAGGGAATATTTTTGCTTCTCCTCCGCCAGATCCAATTCTTGAAGTTACAAGAGAAATTGATAAAGGTGCAGGTGTGGTTTACATTTACGGGAATTATGCAGGTGACGTAATGAACTTTGGAATGGCAGCTGAGTTGGCTGATTTAGAATATGGAATTAATGTAGGAGCTGTTCTTGTAACAGATGACGTAGCATCTGCTCCGAAGGAAGAAAAAGAAAAGCGCAGAGGTATTGCAGGAGAATTTTTTGTAACAAAAGCTGCAGGTGCTGCAGCAGATAAGGGTTATGGTTTAGAAGACGTGGTACGAGTGGCTAAAAAAACAAATGATAATACACGTACAATGGGTGTTGGATTAACTCCTTGCTCTTTACCACAGACTGGAAAGCCTAGCTTTGAACTTGAGGATAATGAAATGGAAATTGGTCTAGGTCATCATGGTGAACCAGGAATTGAGAAGGGGGAGCTACAACCTGCAGATCAAGTAGCAGATCGCTTAGTTGAAGATATTTTGGCCGATATGCCAATAGATAAAGGCGAAAAGGTGGCCGTCCTTGTAAACGGTTTAGGTTCCACAACACAAATGGAGCTATACATCATGTTTAGAAGAGTTGAACAAATCCTTAGTGAAAAAGGAATAGAAATTCATAGATCCTATGTTGGAAGCTATAGTACATCATTAGAAATGGGCGGTTGCTCAGTAACGATAACAAAGTTAGATGATGAATTAAGTGAATTCGTCGATCATCCAGCTGATTGCCCAATGTATGCTCAAAGATAAGGGGGAAAATGAAATGAAATTTACAGCAGCAGATTTAAAACAATTCTTAAAAAACGTAGTAAATGTTATGGAAGATAATAGTGAGTACTTGTCAGAGCTTGATCGTAAGTTAGGAGACGGTGACCATGGTGTTACAATGTCAATTGGCTGGCAGGCAATTAATGAAAAATTGAATGATGATTTAACTAGTGAGGAAGATTGCGGGAAGATTTGTATTACTACTGGTCGTACGTTCTTAAGTGCAGTTGGTTCTTCTGTAGGACCACTATATGCTACAGGTTTTCTAAGAGGAGCAAAAGTGTTCCAAAATAAATCTGAATTAACAGGTGAAGAGTTGAGGGATTTCTGGGTGGCTTTTATTGAAGGGATTAAAGAGCGTGGAGGAGCAGAAGTAGGCGACAAAACAATGGTCGATACACTTCATCCGGCGATGGAAACTTTAAAGACTTCTTATAACGAAACGAATGATTTTGTAACCGCATTTACAGCAGCAGTTGCTTCTGCTAATAAAGGAATGGAATCTACGAAAGACTTACTCTCTAAACGAGGAAGATCTAGTCGTTTAGGTGAAAGATCTTTAGGTAATCAAGATCCTGGTGCAACATCAGCATTCTTAATTCTTGATACGTTCTTAACTACAGTTAACTCAGTTCAAGCAGTATAAATTTTAATTGAAATATTCACTGCTAATCAAAGATTCATCTATAACTATCACATAGTGGGTAAAAGTTAGATGAATCTTGATTAGATTAAAATGTATACTTATTCAATGGAGAAA
Source organism: Metabacillus bambusae (assembly GCF_017497975.1). Lineage (GTDB taxonomy): Bacteria > Bacillota > Bacilli > Bacillales > Bacillaceae > Metabacillus > Metabacillus bambusae. The sequence continues at coordinate 18,951 of NZ_JAGDEL010000041.1, forward strand.
TACGTAATTTGTGTTTAAATGGGTAGTTATCTAATAAGTTAGTGATATAGAGGTATGTTCTCTTTGAGTAGAAAGATTCCATTGAGCTTTTCAATGAGTAAAATGAATATTTATTAATTGTTATGCATTTTAATTCAATGGTAATGAATTTAACATTATAGGAGGGGAAATATGTACCCTAAAACGAATGTTACCAATAAAGAGTATGTGCAAGTATTAGCGATGGATTTCCTTGCTGTTGCGCAACAGGCAGCTATTGCATCCTATCCATGGGTAGGGAAAGGAAATAAACTCGGGGCTGATGGTGCGGGGACTGAAGCCATGCGCAATCAAATGAATTCGATTGATATGAACGGATTAATTGTCATTGGTGAAGGAGAAATGGATGAGGCGCCAATGCTTTATATAGGTGAAGAGCTTGGGACTGGCGTGGGACCTCATGTTGATATTGCAGTGGACCCTGTTGAAGGAACAAGTTTAATGGCAAAAGGACAGGATAACTCAATTGCTGTCATTGCTGTTGCTAGCCGAGGAAGTTTGTTGCACGCTCCAGATATGTATATGAAAAAGATAGCTGTAGGACCGAAAGCAAAAGGTGCGATCAATTTAAATTTGTCTCTTACAGAAAACATGATATCAGTTGCGAAAGCTTTAGGAAAAGATGTTAGTGAATTAATCGTTATGATCCAGGACCGTGATCGTCACGAGGATCTAATAACGCAAGTATTTGATCTAGGGGCAAGAGTCAAGTTGTTTTCAGATGTTGATATTACTGGAGCGATCGCCACTGCTATAGAAGAAGTGGATATCGATATATTAGTAGGTACGGGCGGAGCACCAGAGGGAGTATTAGCTGCAACTGCTTTAAAGTGTTTGGGTGGAGATTTTCAAGGGCAGCTAGTTCCTCAAAATCAAGAAGAAATTAATCGATGTATGAAGATGGGTATCTCTGATCCTAGCAAAATCTTAACGCTTGATGAAATCGTTAAGACAGATGATTGTTTTTTCGTTGCAACAGGCATTACGGACGGTACGCTATTAAAGGGTGTTAAGAAAAAAGAGGATGGAAATATGTTTACTCATTCATTTATAGCTGTTGGTGGCAGAAGTAAGAATTACCAATTTATTGAGTCTCGTTACTAATAAGTAATCAAAAGATGAAAAAACCAAATATAATGGCCCTTTTATAAGGGAGTTTTTAATTGATGATAAATGAATAACATCATAAACAAACCCAAGGCATCTATTACGGGAAAGGCAAGTTTGTAAAAGTTTTCAATAAAGAGTTTAGGAGGAATTAATATGATTGAACAAAAAGTAAATGTTGATCAGTTATCCATTCACACCATTAGAACGATATCAATTGATGCTATTGAAAATGTAGGCTCTGGTCATCCGGGCATGCCAATGGGCGCTGCACCAATGGCTTATACTCTTTGGTCAAAATTTATGAATTATAATCCTAGTAACCCTAATTGGTTTAACCGTGACCGCTTTGTGTTATCAGCAGGGCATGGTTCCATGTTATTATACAGCCTACTCCATTTAACAGGGTATGACGTTTCTATCGATGACATAAAGAACTTTCGTCAATGGGGAAGCAAAACCCCTGGACATCCTGAATACGGTCACACGCCAGGTGTTGATGCAACAACTGGTCCATTAGGTCAAGGTATAGCTATGGCAGTTGGAATGGCAATGGCTGAGAGTCACATGGCAGCAACCTATAATCGAGAAGAGCTTAACGTTATTGATCATTACACATATAGCATTTGTGGAGATGGAGACCTGATGGAAGGTGTATCTGCTGAAGCTGCATCACTAGCAGGACATCTAAAGCTTGGAAAACTAGTCGTTATGTATGATTCTAATGATATTTCACTGGATGGCGATCTTAATATGTCATTTAGTGAAAGTGTTGAAGATCGATTTAAAGCATACAACTGGCAAGTAATTCGTGTAGAGGATGGCAATGATTTAGAGGAGATCTCTCAAGCAATAGCAAAAGCAAAAGCAAATACAGAACAGCCAACATTGATAGAAGTGAAAACTGTGATTGGGTACGGCTCTCCAAACAAAGGTGGTAAATCGGCTTCACATGGCTCTCCTCTTGGTAAAGATGAAATTCAACTTGTAAAAGAACATTATAAATGGAGCTATGAAGAAGACTTTTATATCCCAGATGAAGTAAAATCACATTTTGCAGAACTTAAAAAATCGGCAGAACAGAAAGAACAAGCATGGAATGAACAATTCTTTCTTTACGAGAAATCATATCCATTACTTGCTAAAGAATTAAAAACAGCGATCAATGGTGAGCTACCGAAAGGTTGGGATACGGATGTTCCAGCGTATCGTGTAGGAGAAGATAAGCTAGCAACTCGTACTTCAAGTGGTGAAGTCCTTAACGCTCTTGCTAAAAATGTTCCTCAACTATTTGGGGGCTCAGCTGATTTAGCATCATCTAATAAAACCTTATTAAAGGGAGAAACAGATTTTAGTAGTACAAATTATAGTGGTCGAAACATCTGGTTTGGTGTTCGCGAATTTGGAATGGGTGCAGCTCTAAATGGTATGGCACTGCATGGTGGTATAAAAGCTTTTGGTGCAACATTCTTCGTATTCTCAGACTATTTACGTCCAGCTATTCGTCTGTCAGCATTAATGAAGTTACCAGTCACCTATGTATTCACACATGATAGTATCGCAGTTGGTGAAGATGGACCAACACATGAACCAGTTGAACAGCTTGCTACTTTGCGTGCAATGCCAGGGTTATCTACACTTCGACCTGCTGAAGGAAATGAGACAGCAGCTGCATGGAAGCTTGCATTAGAGAGTAAAGATGAACCAACAGCCCTTGTTCTGACTCGTCAAGATTTACCAACTCTTGTTAATTCCGAAAATGCCTACGAAGGTGTCAAAAAGGGAGCGTATGTTATTTCTCAAGCAAAAGGAGATGCTGTTGGTTTATTATTAGCTTCTGGATCTGAAGTTGCGTTAGCAGTAGAAGCACAAAAAGCCTTGGAAGATGAAGGGGTTTTTGTTTCAGTTGTAAGCATGCCAAGCTGGGATCGTTTTGAAAAACAATCTGAAAGCTATAAAGAAAGTGTCATTCCGAAAAACGTGAAAGCTCGTCTCGGAATTGAAATGGGTGCTTCCTTAGGATGGAGTAAATATGTTGGAGACAACGGATCTGTGCTAGCTATTGATCAATTTGGAGCGTCAGCACCTGGAGACAAAATAATTGAAGAATATGGTTTTACAGTTGAGAATGTTACTTCTCAGTTTAAAAGGCTAATCTAAATAGTGATAATTTAATGAAAATAAAGAGCATTTTATGCAGATAAAGTAGAAATTATTTTACTATCTTTTGGCAGAATTAACCACTTGGTAATCTGCCCTTTTTAATATCAAATATTTACAAATTAAAAGGTAAGGTGACAACTATGTTACATACAGTCATTCTTTTTACAGTTACACATGACCTTTTATTAAACAGGAAAACATGGAGGTAATAATGAATGAAGAAAATTGCAGTTTTAACTGGTGGTGGCGATGCTCCGGGAATGAATGCTGTCATTCGTGCTGTTGTTCGAAGAGGAATATTTAAGGGTCTGGAGGTTTATGGAATTCATCATGGTTTTAAAGGTTTAATTGACGGCGATTTTGTTAAAATGTCCAAAGGTAGCGTAGGTGATATTATTCATCGCGGAGGCACGATCTTACAATATGCACATTTTGAGAATTTCAAGACAGTTGATGCTCAAAAGCAGGCCATAGCTCAACTAATAAATGCCGGCATTGACGGTCTAATCGTAATTGGAGGAAATGGTTCCTTTAAAGGTGCGGAAAAATTAAACACTCTAGGATTCCCTACTGTGGGTATTCCGGTAACAGTTAATAATGATATTGCAGGAACGGAGTATTCAATTGGATTCGATACAGCCGTCAACACTGCTGTAGCAGCTATTGATAAAATTCGTGATACTGCATCTTCTCATGATCGCACTTATGTTATCGAGGTAATGGGACGTCATGCAGGAGATATTGCTTTATGGTCTGGAATGTGCTCTGGAGCAGAATCCATTATTATTCCTGAAGCCGATCATAAAGTGGAAGATGTAATCGACCGTATAAAACAGGGATATAAGCGTGGCAAGACACATAGTATTATTGTGGTTGCAGAAGGGGTAGGTAAAGGTATAGGGCGTGAGTTGGGGAAAGTCATTCAAGAGAAAACAGGCTTTGACACAAAAGTGACCATTCTTGGGCATATTCAACGCGGAGGATCTCCTAGTGCCTACGATCGGATGATGAGCAGTCAAATGGGAGCAAAAGCAGTGGATATATTAGTAGAAGGTAGTAAAGATGTAATGGTGGGGTTGAAAAATGGGAAACTGATTCATACACCATTTGAGGAAGTGGTAAAAGATAAACACACCCTTGATCTGAGCATACACCAATTAGCAAGAAGTCTATCTATATAGAGCTGAGATAAAATGAGAAATACAAAAATAGTTTGTACAATTGGCCATACGTGTAAAAAACCTATATGAAGAGGAAGAAAATTGGGCTGTTCCCATTGGTTTGTATATTTGTTCTTTTCATATTTATAGTACTTAGGGTATCGTTTCTGAAAGAAGAAGATAAGCCTAAAATGATAGTTGTTTTGAAACAACTGAACACAGAGTATTGGAAAATCATTGATGCACGGGCAGAAAAAGCAATTGATGATTTTAATATAGATGGTGAAGTAATTGCTCCTGATTCTAAATATACATGTTGAACAAGCACTGAAAGCCATTAAAGGGGGACACCTTAAAAATAGAATTGATAGTGGGGTTGATATTTTTAACTGAGGATAATGTGAAAGATAGGTTGAATTTCCAGACCAAAGTATTAAAGGGTAAAGGAAATTCCTTCTTATATGGGATGCCTCCAAAAATTCAGTTAGAGTATGGAAAGTAATATCTACTCAATCTCATTCTGGTGTAGGTAGGCCAAAGAGAGATGTGGAATAGAATAAGACAATATAAATACTAAAATAGGAAGTGGTAATCGACATGAAATTTTTCATTGATACAGCAAAACTTGAAGAAATAAAAAAAGCGAATAAAATTGGGATCTTATCTGGTGTTACGACTAATCCATCATTAGTTGCTAAAGAAGGTATCAAATTGGAAGATCGTATCGCAGAAATTTGTCAATCAGTACCAGAAGTTGAATCAGTTTCCGCAGAAGTGACTCCTGAAGCTGTGACTGCAGAAGAAATGATTGCACAAGCAGAAGAACTGATAAAAATTAATAATGGAGACAAGAAAATAACGATAAAACTTCCTATGACTTTACCTGGATTAGAAGCTTGTCGTTACCTAACAAAAAAAGGTGTTAAAACAAACGTTACACTGATCTTTACAGTGAATCAAGCACTATTGGCTGCGCGAGCGGGGGCTACCTATGTTTCTCCATTTTTAGGTCGATTAGATGATATCTCTGAAGATGGAGTACAATTAGTTACTAAAATTGCAGAATTATTCCGTGTTCATAAGCTAGAATCACAAATTATCGCTGCTTCTGTTCGACATCCAGATCATGTAACACGAGTAGCTTTGGCAGGTGCTAATATTGCGACTATTCCATACTCAGTCATTGAACAACTTTCAAAGCATCCACTAACAGATCAAGGTATCGAAAAATTTGCTACTGATTGGGGAAAAGGCTCCTATTAGTTAGGAGTGTCTACAATAAGAAATCGTTATTATATTTATAAGTGAATGTTAAAAAAGCTAGGGGAATTTGAAGTGACCCCATAAAGTGAGACAAGGAAAAAACACCTCCTGAGTCGTATTTAATCAATATGATTCTAGCGGAGGTGTTTTTCTTATGGGTACAAGAATCCCTTATCCAGAGGAAATTAAATGGA
>NZ_JAGDEL010000042.1 GCF_017497975.1 Metabacillus bambusae
GACGCCATCTTTCAATTTTGAACCATGCGGTTCAAAATGTTATCCGGTATTAGCTCCGGTTTCCCGGAGTTATCCCAATCTTACAGGCAGGTTACCCACGTGTTACTCACCCGTCCGCCGCTAATCTCTGGGAGCAAGCTCCCATTGATTCGCTCGACTTGCATGTATTAGGCACGCCGCCAGCGTTCGTCCTGAGCCAGGATCAAACTCTCCAATAAAGTGTTTGATATAGCTCATAAGTTTTGTACTATATAGTACGTTGTTTTGTTAATTTAAAATTAACGTTGGCACGCTTGGTTTTGTTTAGTTTTCAAAGATCATCGTGTTGTCGTTTCGTCTAGAAGCGACTTTACAAATATAACATTTTCGTTTTTCTCTGTCAACAACTTTTTAAAAATCTTTTTCGTTGAAACTGAGATGAGAGCCGCTGTTTACCTTTTCGGTAGCAGCGACGTTTACTAATATATCATCTCAAAAAAACTAAGTCAATACTTTTTCTCAACAAAATATGAACGATGAAAAACCTTTTTACCTTTTGTTTCGATACGTTCTATTGAAACATAGTTTTTTTCAACTAAGAATTCTAATAGAACACTAAGATCTACAGAGTAATATTTTAGTTCTGGGTGGTGGTATAACTCATTATAATACCACGATTCCTTTTCAGACATAATCGTCAGAATATGAGCTGCACCAACTTCTGTTTTAGAATGAATTAGGAAATCACTTGCTAAAAACAAAAGCTCTAATCTCTTTTCTAACGATTCATCACTTTCTACTAATTCTTTATAGAGTTTATAAATTTGCGGTTCAATATGTTTTACCTGATTCCATACTGTCACTTCAGGATAATATCCACGATCAATAACTTCTAGTCTTGCTAAATGATGGAGGGCGTGAACAATATGGTTATAAGCATCTAATAGCTGCTTAGATTCAAAAAATACCTTTCCTTCTAAATATCTTCGAATTAACTTTCCATATTCAATCCCAATTTTCAGTTTACGTTCCGAAAAGGGAAAGGTTCGTAATCGATCAATAAGCCCTATTATGTATTCATTTCTGTCAAAAAGTATTTTTCCATTTAAAACCCAATCAACAATTCTTCTATTAGTTCCTAAAAGAATGGATTCATTTAATTCATCTTTTGTCATGACTGTTAAAGATGCTTTTTTATCTTCATATTCATAATGTTTCACAAATGGTGACTGATCTGATTCATTAACAATAACTAACAAAGCAACATCTAAGTTATCTGTTAAAGGAGAGGTTTGATTTCTTTTTTCTATCATGATGATTGCTAGTGTATTTGAGTGACTTGCTCTTTCTTGATATATAGGACGGAGAATATTTTCCATCATGATTCCTCCAATATATGGGCTTTATTATTGTTTCTACATATAAAAGCAAAAACCCTTTTCAAAATTGCACGATAAAAATTGCCCAATGACGAAAGTTTTAGTTTTTGTTATACGATCCTTAAAATTTAACTTCTGATAGTATAAAGTAAGATCAACATATAAAACAATCATTAAACACTAATGGAACTTTTATTCGGAAAATTAGTTTACAATTTATCTAAAATTCATCATGTGCTATATTAAACAAAGGAGGTTTATGTTATGGCGCGTAAATATAGTAGTAAAATAAATAAAATAAGAACTTTTGCCCTTAGCTTAGTCTTTGTAGGTTTTATAATTATGTATTTAGGTGTTTTCTTCCGTACGAATATGTGGGTAATGACAATTTTCATGATGTTGGGAATGCTTTCAATCATCGCTAGTACAGTAGTTTACTTTTGGATTGGAATGCTTTCAACAAAAGCTGTTCAAGTTATTTGTCCATCATGTGGTAAGCCGACAAAAATTCTTGGCCGTGTTGATATGTGTATGTATTGTAAGGAACCTTTAACATTGGACAAGGATTTAGAAGGCAAGGAGTTTGACGAGGACTATAATCGTAAAAAGATTAAGACCAAATAGAAAAGAGGCTGACTTACAACAAAGTCAGACCCCTCACAAATTCATTTATACAGTATCCATTTGTTATGATGCTATATATCGAATCAGAGGGGCCTGTCCATGAAGTGAGTCACCCTCTTTTTTATTTGGCTCTTTTCTTTCAAAACGAAAACTATTTAAGGTTGATTGGAGCGGGGTGCGAGACTCCTGTAGGAGTGCGAGTCCCAAGGGAGACTCACGCAGGTGCAAAGCACCGAGGAGGCTCCCGGACCGCCCGCGGAAAGCGAAAGCCTGCAGCGGAAATCAACAACCTAGTTTAACAGAGTCTATAAAATAAAAAAACAAGCTCTGGTTTAATAACCGAGCTTGTTTAATGAGTTTCTTTCTTTTCACAACTGCTGCACAATCCGTATATTTCCATACGGTGATGACTTACATTAAATCCTGTTACATGCGCAGCTAATGCCTCAACCTCATCAAGTCCTGGGTAATGAAAATCAACAATTTTACCACAACTTTCACAAATACAGTGATAGTGATCAGACGTAACAAAATCGAACCGACTTGATGCATCGCCATACGTTAATTCCTTTACAAGTCCAACTTCACGAAATACCCTTAAGTTGTTGTAAACAGTAGCAACACTCATATTAGGGAATTTTCCTTCTAACGCTTTATATATATCATCGGCTGTAGGATGTGTCATGGAATCGACTAGGAATTCAAGTATAGCATGACGTTGAGGTGTTATACGAACTCCAGTTTGCTTCAAAGTTTCTAACGCATCTTTTAATTGATGTTCAGACATCCGCCATGCACCTCACCTTAATAAATATTATTACTTTATAATGTTTATAAATAGTGTACATTGTGACTAAGACTTTTGTCAAACGTTCTTTATTAATCATTCTTTAACTAGTAGTAATATCACTCTTCAATATTAATAATCACTGATTTAAAAGACCGATATGTACCACAGCCATAAGCAATGGATGACAATAACTCTCCACATACAGAAGGTAGTACTTTATCCATATTGTTTACTTTTCACAAATATTCATGCGATCAATATCTTCTATGTTAAGAAATGATGTTTAATACAAATAGAGCTCCTCAGGACGTAACCACGATCCACTTTAACCTTATTCCAGCTTCAACGTGCTTGTCCATTAAATTCATCTGGTGCTAGTTTTACAGTGGATATACCGATTTCTTAGAATTTCCCACCCTATGTCCTAGGTATCATTCAAAATTTATATATGTAACTTAAACATAAAAAAGAGTGCGGAACTCGGGTCCGCACTTAGTCCGGCGCTAACATTTGAGGAGGTAATGCCTTCCCTATAGATTACGCATTTTTTATCAAATTGGCTGGACGTTTGCCTTACTTGTAAAAAATAGGCAGGTTATTTTAGGTTTTCTTGATTTAAGGCTTCAAGCTCTGGTAAGAAGAACTTTCCATCTTTTCGAATTAAAACATCGTCAAAGTATATTTCTCCCCCGCCGTATTCGGGTCTTTGTATTAAAACCATATCCCAATGGACAGCAGATTTATTCCCATTGTCAGCTTCTTCATATGCTTCACCTGGTGTAAAATGTAGACTGCCACAGATTTTTTCATCAAATAAAATATCGCCCATTGGCTCTTCAATATAAGGATTAAACCCGATCGCAAATTCACCTATATATCTCGCACCTTCATCTGTATCTAGGATTTCATTTAACTTATCCGTGTTATCCGAAGTTGCTTCAGTGATTTTCCCGTTTTCAAAGGTTAATTTCACATTTCGGAAGGTTGTTCCATGATATGGACATGGTGTATTAAAAAGAATCGTTCCATTTACAGAATCTTTAATAGGCGCAGTGAAAATCTCTCCGTCTGGAACATTTGCTTCCCCTGTACAAGGGATGACAGGTATATCCTTAATGGAAAAACGCAAATCAGTTCCAGGGCTTAATATACGTACTTGGTCTGTTTTCTCCATCAACCTTTTAAGGGGAGCAACTGCACTTGCCATTTTGTCATAGTCTACTGTACATACAGCAAATAAGTAATCCTCAAATTCCCTTGTGCTCATACCTGCCTTTTGAGCTAGCCCCTTTGTAGGGTAATTAAGAAGAACCCATTTTCGATTATTAACATAAAACTCCGAAACCGGCTTCATGATCTCACCACGTAATTGGTGCATTTCCTTAGGAATCCCAGCCATCTCTGCATCATTCTCTTCACCGATGATGACAATGACCGCATCAACATCTTTGTACACCTGCATTTGCCAATTTGCTTGTGTTTCAAGTTGAGCCCTTTTGTAGTTTTTTGCTAAATGGAGATTGATTTCATCATCAAAAAGCTCTACATAAGGATAAGCTCCCATGGAATATGCTTGGTCAATTAACTCTGTTATAAGTGGCTTCGTAATTAAAGACCCACGAATCAAGACTTTTTCTGTCCTTTTCACCTTGACAGAATGCGTTAATAAAACGGATGCCAATTTCTTAACTCTCTCGTCTCTCATCTATTCACCTTCTACATTATGATATTTCCTTTATGTATTGAAGAGCTTCTTGGACATGATCCTTCACTTTTACCTTTCTCCATTCCTTAATTAAAGTGCCCTCTGGATCAATAATAAACGTGGACCTTTCAATTCCCATGTATTCTTTACCAAAGTTCTTCTTTAACTTCCAAACACCAAATGCTTCTGCTAATTGATGCTCATCATCAACTAACAATTGGAACGGTAGATCATGTTTTTCTTTAAACTTTTGGTGTTTCTCTTTCGGATCAGGACTAACGCCTAGAATTACAGCATTAACATCTGCAAAGCTTTGATATTGATCCCTAAAATCACAAGCTTCAGTTGTACAACCTGGCGTCATATCCTTTGGATAAAAGTATAGAACGATATATTTTCCTCTAAAATCAGCTAATCTTGTTTTTTCACCATTATCAGCAACTAATTCAATATCTGGTGCACTATTGCCAACTTCAATTGTCATTGTATTACCTCCAATAAATATCTAATTAAATTAAGCCTAACCAACTTTAGCCTTTCATACAACTATTTACTGTTTTTCAATCCCAATCACCGTTCGCGCCAGAAATACCGCTGGAAGGATATAACCAATTAATGCCTCAAATACTGCAAGAAATCGACCAATTCCGATTGGCACAACATCACCGTAGCCTACTGAAAATAAAGTAACCGCACTAAAATATAGCGAGGTAACAAGCTTGTCAAAGTAATCTCCTGTGATAGGGGCTCCTGATTCAATTAATACATGCAGATTACTTTGAATGAAAATAAGATAAATCATTCCGAAGCCAATAAGGAGTGATAAATAGAGATACGTAATCAAAATAACCGTTTCAAAAGATAGAAAGTTTTTCTGGAAACAAGCAACTACAACACTTTTAAAGCTCATGAAAATACAAATTACGATGAATACACAAAACAATAGTTCCAAATCAACCCCCACCCAACTGATACTATGCTTTGTACAATATATACAAGCATGGAGGCTGATATTCAAATGACTTTTGAACCTACTAAAAAAGTAAAAAGGAGAACCAGGCATCCCTAGCTCTCCTTAAGATTCATTTCCGCACTAATTCCCTGCCCCTCTATATCTTTTCACACCTGCATTCCATAAGACAACAGATAATACAAAGAAGCCTACACCCATTACCGGCGTTAAAAACGAGTAAATATACCATTCTTCTTTTTCTAAAAAGAATGCGGCAGGATACACCCCAACAAATGCAAATGGTAAAATCCACGTTAAGACAAAGCGAATCACTGAATTATATATATCAACTGGATAGCGCCCGTAGTTACCAATATTGTACATCATAGGCATTAATGAGGTTCTGGCATCTGACCAAAAGCCAATACTGGCTAGCGAGACGAAAATACCTGCATAAACAAGAGCACCACTAATGACAAATACAAAAAATAAGATAAAATCATACCATTGAAAGGTTAAATCTAACTGAATTGAGGCATACCCCATTATTAGTATTCCTGTTATTGCCCCGAACAACGATTCGAGCTCCATCCGTTCTAATATCACTTGGAACAGACTATGAATCGGTCTCGTTAAAATTCTATCCATTTCCCCTTTTACAATATAACGTTCATTAAAATCCCAAATATTAAAGAATGCCCCAAACACAGCAAATGGCACTAAGAAAAAACCATAAATAAAAATAATCTCCTCACGTGACCAACCACTTAAAAACTGTGTGTGTCCAAAAACAACGAGTATAAACACAAGGTTTGTTACTTGAAAAAGCATATCAGATAAAAGCTCTACAACCATATCTGCCCGATATTGCATCCTTGTTTTCATATATTGTCCGATATATTGAGTAAACATTGAAAAATAGAACATATCCTCATCCCCCCTGTATAATCATTCGTTTTTTCGCTAAGACCCACAGCAGTTGGATTGGAATGAGTAATACGATTGCCCAAAATCCTTGTAGCAGAAGGGCTTGAAGCACTTCATTTCCTTTCATTCCTTCTGTAAAAATCATACTCGGAATATAACTAATTGCTTGGAAAGGAAAATACTTCATAACGTCTTGAGCCCACATTGGATAAAAGCTGATTGGCAGGAGCAGACCAGAAAACAAATCAATAATCACTCGTTTTGCCCTCATGAGACCATCATTATTAAATAAGAAAAATGTCAGCATACCTGTAACTAAGTTAATCTGGGTATTAATAATAAAACTAAATAATAACGAAAATGCAAAAAGGAGCCACGTTGTCCCGTTTGAAGAAAACTCCATTGGGAACACCAGTCCGACAATAACCAAGCCTGGCACCGAGAAAAACACTAAACGAAAGATACCTTCTCCAAATGCCTGCATGGTCTTCATCCCTAAATAGTTATAAGGTCTAATTAATTCAACAGCCACTTTACCTTCTTTAATCTCTATAGCTATTTCACGATCAATATTATTAAAATAAAACGCTCTTGCCATCCATGAAACAGCCACATATGTTGTCATTTGAAGCGCAGACAAGCCTTCAATAGAATCTTTCCCACCATAAATAGCTGTCCATAAAAAATAATAAGCACCTATATTAATACTATAGATTAAGATTCCGCTATAATAATTTGTTCGATACGCAAGCATCATTAAAAACCGGATCCTGATCATTTCTAAATATTTATCCATATTCCACCTCAGCTAGTTAATGCCTCTCCCTTTTCATAAATGTTTCGAATGACTTCTTCCGTGGAGATTTCCGTAACACTTAAATCCGTAATTTGATGGGCACCTACTACACGACTAATTAGTTCAGACATTTGAGCTTCCTTGTCACTTACAAGAGCAGTCCATTCATTCAATTTATCACCCTTTTGCCAAAACACTTCAATATCAGCTGTTAAAAATGATAGCTGGTTTTCTACTACCGCTTCTGCGAATTGGAATTGAATTTGTTTTCCCTCTCCCCAGTGAGATCTTAATTCCTCTAATGCTCCATCATAAATAACCTTTCCTTCATCAAGCATCACAACGCGTTCACAAAGTGCCTCAATATCTGATAAGTCATGAGTAGTTAAAAGAATTGTTGTTTTGTATTTTTCATTCATCTCTTTTAAAAACTGACGAATCTTTAATTTCACTAAAACATCTAGTCCAATTGTCGGCTCATCAAGGAATAGTAATGGTGGATTGTGAATCAGGGCTGCAGCAAGCTCACATCTCATTCTTTGCCCCAAAGACAGCTTTCGAACAGGCTTATCTAGCAATGGTCCAATATCTAACGTGGTGATTACATGTTCCATATGCTCGTTATAGTCTTCATCAGACACCTTATACACCTTTTTTAATAAGCGGAACGATTCTTGTACCGCAATATCCCACCATAATTGTGAACGTTGCCCGAAAACAACACCAATTGAATGAACAAACCGCTCTCGTTCTTTATGAGGATTCATCCCATTAACAAAAACCTCACCTGAAGTTGGTGTTAAAATGCCAGTCAGCATCTTTATTGAGGTAGATTTCCCAGCACCATTTTCACCGATATACCCAACCATTTCTCCTTGTTTTACCGTAAACGAAACATCATTTACAGCGGGAATTGTTTTATATTGACGATTTAATAAATCTCGAAACGCACCCTTTAAACCTTGACGACTAGAGTACGATTTAAATTCTTTTCGTAGTTTTTTCACTTCAATAATGTTTGTCATTTTTAATCCCTCCATCTTTCACCACAACGATTAGTTTAACGAAACTTTAGGATTACAACAAATGCTATGTCTTTACTTTGAGGAGAAAATTTATAATTTTTTAAGGGATAAGCATTCATGATAAAATAAAAGTGGATTTTAGATACATACTAGGAGGCTATCATGCAATTTACAAAATCAAATGAATTACACGAAGAAGCATTACAACATATAGTTGGTGGGGTAAATTCCCCTTCACGTTCTTATAAAGCAGTTGGCGGAGGTTCACCAGTCGTAATGGAAAGGGCAAATGGAGCCTATTTTTGGGATGTCGATGGCAACAAATATATTGATTATTTAGCAGCATATGGTCCAATCATTACAGGACATGCACATCCTCATATTACAAAGGCAATCCAAAAGGCGGCCGAGAGTGGCGTGTTATACGGAACTCCGACCCCACATGAGGTTACATTCGCAAAAATGCTTAAGGAAGCGATGCCTGCTCTAGACAAGGTTCGTTTCGTTAATTCCGGAACAGAGGCCGTCATGACAACAATTCGTGTGGCGAGAGCTTACACTGGTCGTGACAAAATCATTAAATTTGCAGGCTGTTACCACGGACATTCAGACTTAGTTCTTGTTGCTGCTGGTTCAGGTCCATCAACATTAGGTACCCCAGACTCTGCAGGTGTTCCAAAAAGCATCGCTCAAGAAGTCATCACTGTCCCTTTTAATGAAATTGAACCATTAAAAGAAGCATTAGATAAATGGGGAGACCAAGTAGCTGCAATATTAGTAGAACCGATTGTTGGTAACTTTGGAATCGTTGAACCAAAGCCTGGCTTTTTAGAAAAAGTAAATGAATTGGTCCATGATGCAGGTGCACTCGTTATTTACGATGAGGTTATAACCGCTTTTCGGTTTATGTATGGCGGTGCCCAGGATTTATTAGGGGTATATCCTGATTTAACGGCATTAGGAAAGATTATTGGTGGTGGGCTCCCAATTGGAGCTTATGGTGGGAAAAAGGAGATAATGGAACAGGTAGCACCTCTAGGACCAGCATATCAAGCTGGAACAATGGCTGGTAACCCGGCATCCATTTTATCTGGGATTGCTTGCTTAGAAGTATTAAAGCAAAAAAAGGTGTACGAAAACCTCGATGAACTAGGAGCAATCCTTGAGGAAGGTATATTACAACACGCTCGTACATACAATATCCCGATAACGTTAAATCGATTAAAAGGCGCATTAACGATTTACTTTACCGATGAAAAAATAAAAAACTATGAACAAGCTGAAAATACAGATGGTGAAATGTTTGCCAAGTTCTTTAAACTAATGCTTCATCAAGGAATTAATCTAGCACCTTCTAAATATGAAGCATGGTTTTTAACAACTGCTCATACAAAAGAGGATTTATCAGAAACACTAAAAGCTGTGGAATATGCTTTTAGCAAACTAAAATAATAGATAAAGTTAGCCCTCATACATTGGGGGTTGTTTTACCTGTAAGACAAGTGTACAAAAGTACCTTGTCTTACATTTTCACTACCTTTCTATTTTCAGAATATATTTACGTTTTAAATTTTTGTTAAAAAGGGAAATTGTATCTTGTATAAAGTAGCTAAAGCCTGTATAGTACGATATTGGTTTATTAAGTGAAACTTCATCTAAGGGAGTTTTTTCTCCTATATGATTTTAAG
Organism: Metabacillus bambusae; assembly: GCF_017497975.1. Classification (GTDB taxonomy): domain Bacteria; phylum Bacillota; class Bacilli; order Bacillales; family Bacillaceae; genus Metabacillus; species Metabacillus bambusae. Next base: position 9,866 of record NZ_JAGDEL010000042.1, read on the forward strand.
AAGGGAATGTCATTAAGCATACATGAAACTAGGTGCACGCATCCTAAAGACAGGGATTGCCATTACACTAGCTTTATTTTTAGCTACAGCCTTTCAGCTGCCATCTGCCGCATTTGCTGGAATTTCAGCGATTTTTGCTATACAGCCGACGATCTATCGTTCTTACTTATCGATTATCGAACAAATCCAAGCAAATGTTATTGGTGCAGGGTTAGCGATTGGTTTTGGCCTTATATTCGGCTCACACCCAATCATTATTGGTTTAACGGCCATTATTGTAATTGCCATCAATTTAAAGCTTAAGGCTGAAAACACGATTCCAGTAGCCCTTGTTACGGTTATTGCGATATTAGAAAGCCCAGGCGATGATTTCATTGAAGTAGCATTCATTCGCTTTTTTACAATTTTACTAGGGGTTTTAGCTGCTTTTATCGTAAATTTAGTATTTATTCCGCCAAAATATGAAACAAAGCTTTACATGAGAATCACAGAAAATACAGAGGATATTATTAAATGGATTCGAATTAATCTTCGCCAGGCTTCAGAACATAATGTTTTAAAGGATGAAATTGTAAAGCTTAAAGAACACATGATAAAGCTCGATCAACTCTACCTGAATTATAAAGAGGAACGAAATTATTTTAAACGAGAATCCTACGCAAAATCTAGAAAGCTCGTTCTCTTTAGACAGATGATTGTAACAACAAATCGTGCACTTGAGACATTGAAGAAGCTTCATCGCTTAGAGAATGAACTTCATCAAATGCCAGAAAACTTTCAAAAAGTGTTAATAAGTGAATTAGATTACTTGCTTTATGTTCACGAAGAATCCCTGCTACGTTTTATCGGGAAAATTAAAACCCAACCTCCATCAGTACCGATGAGAGAAAATAAATTTAATAAACAGCAGCTTACTGAAGTGTTCGTGGAATTTTATAAGGACCAAGATTCATCTTGCTTTTATCACCTATTACCACTAGTATCGGCAATCATCGATTATAGTGAACAGCTGGAGCATTTAGATACGTTAATTAGTAGCTTCCAAAGCTTTCATAAAGAAGATAATGAAGTAAAGATTACAGAGGAATAAGGCTGGCTTTTGCTAGCCTTATTTTTTTTAGTTTTTTTAAACTGATGCCTTCCCAATGCATAGCAAACGATCGAAGCTTGATATAGCAATTCAATAGAGACAGTAACAAAATTCCACTAAAAAAAGCTATACTCACTTCATCTAAAAGTGAATATAGCTTTAATTTTCAGTCTAATTGCTGTATCTGAAATAACTTAAAATACTGACCTTGTTTTTCCATTAACTCTTGGTGTGTTCCTTGCTCAACAACTTTACCATCCTCAATTAATACTATTTTGTTAGCATGTGTAATTGTTGACAGTCGATGCGCAACAATAAAGGTAGTACGATCCTTCGCTAGGTTCTCGAGCGCTTCCTGTATTAAATGCTCGCTTTCTAAATCTAAAGCTGAAGTTGCTTCATCTAAAATAAGGATTGGAGGGTTTTTCAAAAACACCCTCGCAATAGAAACCCTTTGCTTTTGTCCTCCTGAAAGCTTAACTCCTCGTTCACCAACCTTTGTATTATAACCATTCGGTAATTTCAAAATAAAGTCATGTGCGTTTGCCGCTTTTGCAGCTTGAATTACCTCTTCTTCGGTTGCATCTGGTTTCCCAATTAAGATGTTTTCTCGAACTGTATTACTGAATAAAAACGTATCCTGTAGGACCATACCTATTTGTCCACGTAAGCTTTGTGCTTGATAATCACGAATATCGATATCGTCTAATAGAATTCTTCCGTCTGTCACATCATAAAAACGAGGAAGCAAGCTAACAAGTGTTGATTTCCCGCCACCACTCATTCCAACAAGTGCAACTGTTTCCCCTCGTTTTACTCGCAGGGAAAGACCTTCGATAATAAGCGCCTCGTTTTCTTGGTAGCGAAATGAAATGTTTTGAAATTCAACCTCTCCCCTTACATTACTTGCTACCACTGCATTCGGCTTATCAACAACCTCATAAGGGACATCAATAAACTCAAATACACGATCCATCGAAGCAAAGGCCTGTGTCAATGTTGTTGACGAATTAATTAATCTACGAAGTGGATTATATAGCTGTTCGATATATGCAATAAAGGCAACCATTGTACCAATAGAAAGCTGTCCATGAATCACCTGATAGCCAGCATAGCTGATTACTACAAGTGGTGCGATATCTGTCAGTGTGTTGACAATTGCAAACGTTCGAGCATTCCAACTCGTATGATCTAAAGCACTTGTAAGAAAATTTGAATTTTCTTTCGCAAATTGTTTCTGCTCAAATTCCTCTGTAGCAAAGCTTCGAATAACAGGCATACCCTGTACACGCTCATGCAAGTGTCCTTGAACCTCTGCAAGTGCCTGTGACCGAACTCTTGTTAAATGACGAAGCTTGCCATAAAAGTACTTCACAGACAAACCGTAAAATGGGAATAGAACTATTGACACAAGTGTTAGCTTTACATCCATAGTCAACATAATCCCTATTGCGATTACAATCGTAACAACATCAAGCCAAACATTCATTAACCCAGTTATTACGAAATTCTTCGTTTGCTCAACATCATTAATTACACGTGAGATAATTTCTCCCCCGCGTGTATTTGCATAATAACGTAAACTTAATTTTTGTAAATGCGTGAATAACTGGTCACGAATATCATATAAAATTTTACTTCCTACCCATTGCGCATAGTATTGGCGGAAATATTCAATCGGCGGACGAATAACAATAAATAAGATAAACATTCCGCCCATAATCATCAGTAAGGTTTTTGTCTTCTCATCAGCAGAACCTGTTCCACCAATAATGTCATCTACTACATATTTTATTAGTAAAGGCAAAAGAAGTGGGATTGAAAATTTTATGACACCAATGATAATTGTTCCCACAATCTGAAGCCTATAAGGCTTTACAAAAGCCATATACCGCTTTACAGACCCCAAGTTAACCCCCCGTTTCTCTCTATAAACGTTTCTTACTATTTTACCTTCTTATTTTATATAGGCTCTATTAAAGCTCACTGTTGATTTTAGCACTTTGTTGATTAGAACGAATACGTAAGACTCCTGCGGGAGTGCAAGTCCAAAGAAGACTCACACAGGTGCAAAGCACCGAGGATGCTCCCGGATCGCCCGCGGAAAGCCAACGCCTGCAGCGGAAATCAACAACAAAGTTTAACAGAGAACCTTTATAGAAAAAAATAAAATTATTTCAAATTGATATTATTCAATAAAAGATATCCTAATATGAACAGAAAAAAGGCTGACTCTTACCATTGTTCCAACTACTGCCAAAGTTGAAACATTACCTGAGCCACCCTAACTTACACACTATTATTTTACATAGGTTAAATACCGTTCATACCATTCATCGATAAATTCAGGTGCAAATGGCCCCTTTTTCTGGCGAATCCATCGCAGTAAAGTTTCTAAATTATTTTTTAAGATAAGATCGATTACTTCTGGATAGTTCATAATCTTACTATGCTGCTCGTACTCATCTTCATCCAATATCGTATAAGTCATATCAGGATACACCTTCACATCAAGATCATAGTCGATATATTTTAACGCTTCATCATCCCAAACGAATGGTGAGCTTATATTACAGTAGTAGGTAACACCATCATTCCTAAGCATACCGATAATATTAAACCAATGTCTCGCATGAAAATAGCATATAGCTGGTTCTCTCGTTATCCACGTTCTTCCGTCCGATTCTGTTACAACTGTTCGGTCATTACCACCAATAATACAGTGCTGTGAACCTTTTAAAACAGTTGATTCTTCCCAAACTCTGTGGATGTAACCATTATGCTTATAACTATGAATTTGGATTTTGTCTCCTTCCCTGGGAAAGCCCACGTTTCTCCCCTTCTTTCAAATGGTCGCTTCGTGAAATCTCTTATCTCACAAACGTCGTCTCGTAATTTATTTGTTATCATTATACCGTTTGTGAATTAAAAAAGAAAATAAAAGAGTCATTTCAAAGGAAATGACCCATTTGGATTCAAGAAACGGTTTCAAATTGTTGATTTTCGTAGGATCGAATAACCTCTTCTGTTTGTTTTTCAAATACTTCTTGAATTCTATTTAATTCCAGCTTCATTTGCTCGATCTCATCTTGCACAGATTGTATCTTTGCTTCGTCCTGCAAAGCAATCAGTTGTTTCATTATATCCTGGCACCGTTCAATTTCAGACTGCAAATATAATAATTTATCCATTGTTTTTAACTGCTCACCTACCAATTGATCAAAATTCATAGCATCCTCTCCTATCTGTTAAAGAAATCTCCTCAATAATTGTGATAATGTTTAATTCTCCGTATCATCGTTCTTTCCTTTGACTACTTATGTAGAGGAAACGGAAGTTTTGTCGTTTTGAGTGTTATATTTTCATTTACAATGCTAGTAGGTCATTTCTAATAACTATTTTTAATAGACTATTTCACTTTTTCTAAACTTAAAGTAATTCCCACCCAAAAAAAGACACCTCTCCACGAATTGGGAGAGGTGTCTTTTTCATAGCTAAATTAAGAGTTTTGGTTCTTTTTACCTTCAGCTTGTTGGTTTTGTTGTCTTACTTCTTGTGCATTCGTTTCACTAGCGAATTCAGTGCCAAATTGACCTGCACCCGCTTGAGCTCCAGCTCCTTGTGCTGATTGAGCGTTTTGTTGTCTTACTTGTTGGATGTTAGTCCCTGCTGATGATTTACCAGGTTGGTTGTTGTTTTGTGCCATTTTAATATCACCTCCACGAAATATAGATTGTCCCGGAGATGATTTTTATATCCAAGAAATTTAAAATTTTTAAAAAAAATTATACGAGTAACGAACGACCACCGTCTACTATCAGGGTTTGTCCTCTTACCATGGATGCTTTTTCAGTTAAAAGAAACTCAATTGCATTTACCATATCTTCAATCTCAACCATTCTACCTGCTGGAGTATTTTTTCTTGCATCTTCTAAAAGTTCTTCCCGATTCGGGAAATGCTTAAGTGCATCTGTGTCAACTGCTCCTCCTGAAACTGCATTTACAATAATATTTTTAGGCGACAATTCCACAGCCAAATATCTAGTAAGTGCCTCAAGTGCTGCCTTAGACACACCAACAGTTGTGTAATTTTCCAGATAGCGAATGGAGCCAAGCGAGCTTGTGCTAACGATAAATCCTCCGCCATTTCTCTCCATGAGCTTTGCTGCTTCTTGCGCACAAAAAAGAAGTGCCTTACTGTTAATATTCATTGTCCAATCCCAATGGCTTTCTTCAAGCTCCATTGCAGGCTTTTGCACACCTGAAGCGGCATTATTGACAAAAATATCAAGTCTTCCAAAATTTTCATCAATTTGTGCGAAAAGCTCTTTGATTTTTTCTGGCTTTCCAACATTTGCTTTTATAGCAATTGCTTTAACACCAAGCTTCTGAATTTCTTCTACTACCTCTAACGCTGCTGTTTTACTACGTGCATAATTAACAATAATGTCATAGCCTTTTTTAGCTAAACGTATAGCAACCGCCTTACCAATCCCACGACTACTCCCTGTAATGAGTGCTACTTTATTCTCTTGGCTCATTTTGTCAGCTCCTTATATGTAAAAAATCGAATAGATGAATTTATTGTATCAGATACTATAGCGAAACTTCTATTTAGGGGTATTTTTTCCCCTAATAACTTTAACGAACATCGTCCATTTATGAGGAGGATATCCATGTACGTAGGTCGTGATATGACTGAATTATCCATGATGTCAAAGAAAGAGTGGAAAAATGAAGAACTTGCATTTTTCCATCACTCACTTCAACAGATTGTTCCTTACTTGAACGTAGAAGGACAAACAATTCATCGTGAAATTGTCCAAGAAATAACATCACGTGGCGGTCTTAACAGAAGTGAAGCTACTTATACACAAGGGACAAGAACACAATATGATTGATTTCTTAGGGGTCAGGCTAGGTTCTGCCCCTTATAAATTTGATAAATTTTCTGATGTGATACTGGAAAAGCATATTTACTTAATTCTTCTGTTGATACTGCAACTAGGTTTTCATTCGGAATATTTTTTACTTCAGCAATAAAAATAGAGATATTCCAGATCAAATGAGAAAAGATGTGTTCAACAGTACCTGCTAGTTCGGATAGCTCAACCTTTGCTTCATATTCAATTTGTAAATAATCAGCTAGCTGTTCACGATAAGTTTTTCCTGTTGTTGCTACTATTTCAAGGTTTGGGTGCTCCCACAAATTTGCAAGCAAGCCTGTGGATGGTCGTTTATGAATATAGAGATTCCCATCTGAATCGTGTAAGACTGCTGCAGCCATTTGTAATGGTTTTGGTTTCTTTTTCTTACTTTTAATCGGTAATTCAGCTTGAACACCTTCTTCAAAAGCCGTACAATGCTCTCGAACTGGGCAAAGCAAACAAGAGGGTGAAGTTGGTGTACATATTAATGCCCCTAGCTCCATAAGTGCTTGATTAAAAGAAGAAGGATCATCTTTTGAAATTAGCTCATAGGTGGCATCCTCAAAAGTCTTTCGTGTTTTCGGCTTAGCAATATCTTCCCAAATTGATAATATTCTCGAAAGAACCCTCATAACGTTCCCATCAACAGCAGGCTCTGGTATGTTGTAAGCAATACTTAAAATTGCCCCTTTTGTATAAGGTCCGACACCTTTTAGTTTTGATATTTCTTGTGGAGAATTCGGAACAACGCCACCATAACTTTCTTTTACCTCTTTAACAGCTGATTGGAGATTACGTACTCGGGAATAGTAACCAAGCCCCTCCCAAGCTTTTAGCACTTCCTCTTCATTTGCATCAGCTAATGCTTCTATTGTGGGAAATTTTTCGATAAATGAAGTAAAATAAGGTATAACCGTATCAACTCTAGTTTGTTGAAGCATTATTTCTGAAACCCAAACTTTGTATGGATCTTGATCCTTACGCCATGGTAAATCCCTTTTTTCGGTTAAATACCAGTTAATCAAATCATCCTGAAAAGCATGTATCGAAAAGCTACTGAGCTTTTTTTGTAAATCGTTTTCCATGTGAATTTTTCCTCCGGATGTTAATTTCCTTGATAATCGGGAAAATAGAATATATGAATAGTTCGCTTCTATTTTTGCTGTTTCACTTTTATCAGGATAGTATAAGACTAAATATTAATAAAGCCTTTATGTTTAAAAGTAATAAGAATTGAACACATTGGACAGTATTATGTCATATAAATTCAATTGTAATATCAAAAGTAAGTCAAAAGCGTAAGTCCTTGATAAGCGACGTAGAAAAAAGACACTCTGATCACGAAAGCACGAGCATTCGATGTTAAACTTTACGTATAAGTTGTGTGAAGTTTGCTAGGCACTAGAGCTGAATATCAAAGCCGCCTATACAAAGAAAAACATTAAAAAAATTCCTAGTAATTAAAAAAACTCCTTTCGAGTAAATACAAGGAGGTACATTTCGTTGGATACTGGAACACATGTCGTCATGGGAATTGCAATAGGAGGATTAGCGACATTAGATCCCGCTATAGGAATCGATAATTCTACAGCAAATGCAGTCATGCTTGGGGCAATCTTTGGCTCTCAAGCACCTGACCTAGATACCATTTTAAAGCTTAGAAATAACGCAAAGTATATACGAAATCATCGTGGAATTACTCATTCCATCCCTGCTATTTTTATTTGGTCTTTTTTAATCACGGGGATGATAACGATATTTATTCCAGAAAGCAATTTGCTTCATTTATGGCTGTGGACACTGCTTGCGATTGTGCTCCATGTTTTTGTTGATATTTTTAATGCCTATGGTACCCAGGCACTAAGGCCTTTTACGAAGAAATGGATTGCATTAGGTATCATAAACACGTTTGATCCATTTATCTTTGTTGTACACTTAGTTGGCATAGCGATTTGGTTGCTCGGTGGTCACCCTGGTTATACATTTTTAAGTGTTTATATCATATTGATTGGGTACTATATTATTCGATTTTCTATGCAACGAAGGATTATTCATCGTTTACACAAGCTATTGCCACATATCGAACAAGTTATTATCTCACCAACAATGAGGTTTCGCAGATGGCATATTGCAATTATGACCAATACAAGTTTCCATGTAGCAAGAGCTATAGATGGTGAAATTATGTTCCTTGATGAATTTGAACGGATACCTGTCCCACAGACAGATGTAATCAGAGCTGCAGAGCAAGATGATAACATATCAGCATTTTTATCTTTTTCCCCAGTTTATCGTTGGGAAGTCGATGAGTATACAGATCATTATGAGGTACGGTTTATTGACTTACGATACAGAAGCAAAGGGTACTATCCTTTCGTAGCAATTGTACAGCTCGATCTAGAATTAAACATCGTAAGCTCCTATACAGGGTGGATATTCAGCGAGGAAAAGCTTCGTAAAAAGCTTGAACTAATACCTGAATAAACAAAAGCACAAGATCGATTATTACAGTTCCAAAAACAAAGATAAAGGCTGGATTCATAACTCATGAGCCAGCCTTTTTCATTTAAACAAACGTTTAATTAATGCTTTAAATAATCCTCGTTATTCAACAAATGACTATATTTTGGATTTGTGGCAATGAATTCATGAAGCTTGTCACCATAATGAGTAATTAATTGTCTAACTACCTGTTCTGTCACTTCTTTTCCATGATATTCTCTTCCAGCCTTTGCTTGTGTTGATTCAAAATCTTCCCACAATAATTCTATCCATGTTCTTGCTTGTGCATATGAAAGGCTTGTGTTTTTATTTAATAACTCTTCCGTTAATCGTTCAAAATATATTTCCATTATTCTCACCTCTAGGAAGGATTCGTTACTTATATTTTAATCAAAAGCAACCATACTATAAGTACGCTTCTTTTTAGGAAGCTACTGAATGATGACTTGGAGGGGATTGTGTTGCGTAACAAAGAAGCAGGATTTCCTAATATGAGCAACAACAAGTTTGAAGGCGAACCAAGAGCTAAAGCTGAATATGCTTCTAAACGAGCAGACGGTACCATTAACACTCATCCCCAAGAACGGATGAGAGCTTCTGGAAGTCGAGAAAACCCTTACTCTTAATACGCTAAAACTTGTGGAGGTGCTTCGAATGGGTACAAAGAAAAAATTCTATGATAATTTGTATTCTAATCCATTTAATCAGCCATGGGCTAATCCAAAACATGCTCACGCTCAAGTAAATGGTCAAACCCAACTATCTCAAGACCTCATCATTCTAAAAAGACAAACAAGAAAGCAATCTTAACAAGTAAATTTGGACTGACAGCTTTTACAGCTTGTCAGTCCTTAATTAACATTGAAATTGGCAATGCCTCCTCAACATTTGGCGTTGACAGACGATAACCCCATGCAAAAATCCCATTCATATACGAAATTTTAAAGGACTCTCCAGGTGCCCCTTCCACTTCATATACTTCTTCTGGTTTATAATTGGTCGGATCTAATAAATAAGATTTTGCCATTGTAATTTTACGCTCTAAAACAGCAAATTCATTTACAATTCCAAGCTGTTCAGCTTTTCTCGCCTTTTCCTTTAGGGAAGCAATTTCGTTCTTTAGTTCATATTCAGTCATTTCACTATAGCGTTTATTATTCACTGTAATTTCCCCTTGTCATAAAATTATTCTGCGTCTAAATATTGATCAATGATCTCAATGGAAAACCCTTTACGAAATAAAAATTGCTTCATCTTCAGTTTATAGTGATATGAGTCCTCATTTTGATATCGCTTTTTTGCCTTTTCAGCATGTTTTTGAAGTGCAGCCCATTCCTCAGATTCTTCCTGCTCAACCTTCACTTCTTCTAATGCAATTGAAATAATATCATAAGAAAAGCCCTTTCTCATGATATGCTGCTCTAATTTTTGCTTTAGCTGTACATTCGATAACTTATTATTTTTTTTCAATACCTTTTCAGCATGGTTAACTGCCTCTTCAATTTGAGCAGATTGCGTATATTGAAGAAGTGCTTGTTCAATAAATGCTTGTTCAATCCCTTTACCTGCAAGCTCTCGTTTTATCACACTTGGCCCTTTTCCATTTGTTTGCCACTGCGTTCTGACATAAGCTAGAGCAAATTCAAGATCATCAACATAACGATATTCCTTAAGCTTAAATATTACCTCTTGAATAATCGCATCGTTATATTCCTTTTTTCGTAAGTGATCCTCCACTTCTTTTATAGAGCGCATTCGATAACTTAAAAATTCTAAAGCTTTATTATATGCCTTTTTAATTTCATCACCATATTGGATTTCACTAATATCAAATTCATCAAGTTCTTTTCCTTTTTGGAGATTGTATTTAATAAACACATCTTGATCTACACTAAAAGCATATTTTTCTCCCGTACCATCATCTAAAAAAATATTTAATCGATCATCAGAATGCTTTTGAGCAGTGATTTTTGTAATAATCGCCATATTCTCACCTACTAATCATTTTAAAAATATATTAAAAAGAGGAGATTTTTCATTAAAAGGGTATATAAGTAATAGAGCTACTCCAAAGGAAGTGATCACATTGAAAATTGCCATAGCCGGTGGCACTGGTTTTATTGGAAAGCACTTAACTCGTCATTTTTTATCTAAAGGTCACGATGTCTTTATTTTAACACGAAGTGAAAAAACTTCTTCAGAAAAAAACCTTCATTTCGTGAAATGGCTTTCAGAATCAGCAAACCCTTCTGCTAAATTGGATGGTGTAGATGCTGTCATAAATTTAACAGGAAAATCAATAAATGACCGCTGGACTGAAAAAGCTAAAAAAGAAATAGTCGAGAGCAGAATTAGTTCAACTAGTGCAATCTATTCATTGATTAACAATATTCCAAATAAACCTTCTGTGTTTATAAATGCAAGTGCAATTGGTATTTATGGCACATCATTAGAAAAAACATTTACAGAACAAACAAAAGTAATAGGTACTGATTTCCTCTCTAAGACCGTGCAGCAATGGGAATCAGAAGCTGCAAAGATTGCGGATTTATCCGTTAGAACAGTATACGCAAGATTCGGCATCGTTTTAGGTGATCAGGGAGCTCTCCCTAAGATGGTTTTACCTTAATTCTTGGATCAGGACAGCAATGGATGTCATGGATACATATTGAAGATCTCGTAAAACTTATTGATTATATCATTCACACCCCAGATATCTCTGGTCCAATTAATGCTACAGCACCAAATCCAGTTAGGATGAATGAATTTAGTCAGACACTGGCTAATGTCCTAAAAAGACCTAATTGGTTCAGAGCACCATCTTTTGCTTTAAAAACAATATTAGGTGAGATGAGTATATTAATTTTAGAAGGTCAAAAGGTAATACCTGAAAAGGCACTACAGCATCATTATCATTTTTTATTTCCAACTCTTGATAAAGCATTGTTAAATCTTCTAAACCGTTATTAAAGGAGTCTTACGCTCAATATAAAAAAACAATCTTGATGGGAGCTTGAGCTTGTTATGAATTCTACACTTTTTAAACAAGCAACGGTTTATCCTGTTACCTCGGCAGTTAAGTACGAAACAGATGTACTTGTTGAAAACGGGAAAATAGTTGCAATTGGAAAGAATTTAGAAAGTACTGAAGATACGATAGTGATTAATTGTAAGGACCAGCTATTATTTCCTGGCTTTATCGATGTTCATACCCATTTAGGTTTATATGATGAAGGTACAGGCTGGGCGGGGAATGATGCCAATGAAACGATTGAACCACTAACTCCGCATATTCGTGCACTAGATGGCGTTCATTCGCTTGATCCTGCTTTTACGGATGCCATTAAATATGGGATTACGACAGCTCATGTAATGCCAGGAAGCGCAAATGTGATTGGTGGCACAACTTCTGTTATTAAAACCTATGGTTCAAACATCTCAAGTATGATTATCCAGGAAACAGCTGGATTAAAGATAGCATTGGGAGAAAATCCAAAACGAATGCATAGCCATGGGAATAAAGAATCGATTACAAGAATGGGAATTATGGGTATGCTTCGTGAAGCATTTTATAAAGCAAAATACAGTGATGAAACGGAGGATTTCCGTTTAATTCCAATCAAAAAGGCTCTACGCCGTGAAATCCCGGTTCGCATCCACGCCCATCGTGCAGATGATATTATGAGTGCTATTCGCTTTGCAGAGGAATTTGACCTTGACTACAGAATTGAGCACTGTACTGAAGGTCACTTAATTGCTGATGAATTAATAGGCAAGCAAGCGAAGGTATGTGTTGGACCTACATTAACTAGAAGGTCGAAAATTGAACTTAAGAATAAAAGTTGGTCAACCTATCAAGCATTATCTGAAAGAGGTGTCGAGGTGTCGATTACAACCGATCACCCTTACACTCCTATACAATACTTAAATATTTGCGCATCAATTGCTGTTAGAGAAGGTTTTGATGAACAAAAGGCGCTAGAAGGAATTACTATAGCTGCTGCTCGTAATTTAAGGGTCGATAAACGCATTGGTAGTATTGAGGTAGGAAAAGATGCAGATCTAGTTATATGGAATTATCACCCGTTTCATTATCTTGCAAAACCACAATTAACAATGATAGATGGAAAAGTAGTCTACGTCGTAAAAGGATAATATTCCCAAAAAGTTATTTTGGTATTGTATAGAACTAGGTACTACTTGTTCCTGAGTTGGTAGGAACCTCAATTTAAAAGTCCATTTACTATATTTAATTAACGCGTTAAATTAGAAGATTTAGCATCGATTTTTTATGTGCGTAATTTCCACTAAAATAGTAGGATTTCAGTTATATCAACTACTATATTACGATAAATTATTTTTTTTGAAATTCGACAAAAAAGGAGTATCTTTTTCATTTGAAATGACGTATTATACTCCATGGAGCAAGTTAACAAAACAATTAAATCTAGTAATGGGAAGGCAAATGGTGCGCCACCAGCTTTACTGGTTCTAGTGGGTTCGATTCCCACCCCGAAATTTTTTGAAGGTAATGTATTTATAAAAAATTTCGAGGGTGGAGACGACCATATCACGTGGAGTCTGCCCTCATATTGGAGGGGTCCAGATGCTAAAAAAACGTGATATTCATGATAGTCATGCACTTTATGAACACATGGTTCACCCTGATGTCTTCCCATTTGTCCGTCATAAAGCAAACTCATTTGAGGAATATCTATTCTTAACGAAACAAACGATTGAAGCTGAAGAACGTGGTGAGTTGATTTCACGTACCATTTTAGATGAATGGGGCTCTCCAATCGGAACAATTAGTTTGTTCGATATCCAGGATAAAGCTGGCTTTTTAGGGACGTGGTTGGGAAAGCCATACCATGGAAAAGGCTATAATAAGCTTGCTAAGGATGCTTTTTTTCATGAATTATTTTATGAATTAGATATTGAAACAATCTTCTTGCGAATCCGTAAACAAAATGTTCGCTCAACAAAAGCAGCTGCAAAACTGCCTTATGTTACTAACGCTAATGAAACAAGAGCAAGCTTACTTGAACAAATCAACAATGGTGAAGATTTATTCAATTTATTTGAAATTACAAAAGACCTATATACTTTCAACACGTACCAACAAACTTCAGAAGCCGATGAGAATCAGCTTAAAGAAGCTTAATATTTGAGGACAGGTGAGATCAAAATTGATCTCACCTTTTTATTGATTTGATAAGTCAGATAATGGAGAATTTTTTTGCTAAAGATTAGTTTGTATGAATCCACCCTCATTTGTCAAAGCTAAGGATGAATACTATATTTTGGAAGGATGATTACATTGGCATCAGAAAAAAAGAAGCGAGATAAGACAAAAAGTACTCTATCTAGTATGCAAGAAGTAACATATTCTAGAGAGTTTAAAAGTGCTGACCGTGCTGGTGGATACATAAGTAAATCGAGACACTAACTTCCAACATGAATTCATGAAAAAAAGCCATCCTAATCTTGAACAACATGTTCAATAGAAAAGCGCAAGCGCCTTGCTCAGCTCCGACAAGCATAAGACGATCATAAATAGAAGTTGTTTTTCCTTCAATTCATGATCAGCTTATTACCTCGAGGGGCTAGGCGCTGGAGCTAGACAATACAAAGGAGGGCTTTTTCATGGGTCGTGGACATAAACATAAAGCTCGTGATAAAAATTCAGCAACACTTCCTCAAACTCCAAAAAATTTAAAAAGAGATGGTGTTGACGAAGAATTCTCTCGTGAGATAGCAGACCAAGCAGATATGGAAGCTCAAGCAAGAGCTAACGCTGCCAATCAACGTCAACAAACAAATAGAAAGCGAAAATAATGTAAAACAGGAGTGGAATTAATATGGTACCTATAGATAGGACACTTATAAAAGAGTGTTTCATCTATAGGTATTTTTTTATATACTTTAATTTCAAGATAATGGGGATTAGGGGACAACATGAGTAAAATAACATTTTCAACTA
>NZ_JAGDEL010000043.1 GCF_017497975.1 Metabacillus bambusae
ACGAACCTCAAAAAGTAATCTTAGAAGCTATAACATTATCAGCTCGTGGTAACGGTAGAACCTGGCGGTTTGTATTTAACAAATTGAATTTTTGGCGTAAACAAGGGGTTAAGAGCGTTTCAGATGCTAGTAACCTAGAAAACAAACCAATTGCTAGTCATCCTACTCGATTCGGTAAAGCGATTCGTACCGAAGAACAACCTGAGTGGCTAGGCAAGGAAGAAGAACAAACTAAACGTGAAGCAACACCAGAAGAAATTGCTGCCTTTGAAGAAGAAAAACGTAAGCTATTCGGCCGTATTAAAGATTACAAAGAACAGAAAAGTGGGTGACCTGATGAACACACAAGCAACTAGGCTTTCACAAGCAGTTGAGCAAAGAAAAGATTTTCTGAAAAATGAATTGCTAAAAATGGGATATTTCAAAACTCCTGAGAATAAGCAGCTGTACGAATTGAATCTTAGTGAATTGGAGCAAATACATATCAATGTTAAGGCTCAATTCGGTAAAGAATTGTCTAAGGAAGAAGGCGTATGAATGATAATCACATTGTCCTCAAGTCCTGGAACAAGTTAGAACTCGTTAAACGGATTCAGGATCTAGAAAAGCGTGGTTATTCTTGTGTATCTCGAATTGTTTCTGACACAAAG
Organism: Metabacillus bambusae; assembly: GCF_017497975.1. Taxonomy (GTDB): domain Bacteria; phylum Bacillota; class Bacilli; order Bacillales; family Bacillaceae; genus Metabacillus; species Metabacillus bambusae. Next base: position 651 of record NZ_JAGDEL010000043.1, read on the forward strand.
ACTTGTAAGGTATGGAGATATCAAAAAGCTAACTACCATGCCTATAAACGTGATTTTAAAGGTACTGTCGATCACACACTATACATGGTGAAAATGGCTAGGGAGGAATCAGCTTAATGAAAACTGAGCAAGCAAAACGTGGATTTGTTTTAGATGAGTTGTTAAAACGTGGAGTAACTACAGCCCAAAGTGGGACAAGCATCATGGATTGCAACTACGATGAACTGAAATACGAGTTAGTGCTTGCTTCATTTCGAGAGATTGATAGTGGAGTTGATTCTAATAAATGGTTTTAGGAGGGATTTATCTATGAACGTTACAGCCGCACAAATTGAAAATATGAAGCATGCTTTAGGATTACCTCGTAGCAAGAAGCCGTATCGCAATCGATTTTATACAGAATCTGATGATAAAAGTTGGAATGATCTTGTTGAAAAAGGTCTTGCAGGTAAGAGATCTGGTTGGGAAGAGGATATGTCATACTTTTATGTTACTGAAAAAGGACTTGATTTTTTAGGAGTGGAGGCACCGGAATGAATTGTCCAGTCTGTAATCGTCCGTTAAAGAGCAAGAAAAGCATTGAGAGAGGTATTGGTCCTGTTTGTGAAAAGAAACAACAGGATTGGGAAAATCAGCCTCCAGATGGTCAATTAACCTTCGTTGAAGAGACGGTGTTGGTGATTAAATGATTATTGAATTTACCATACCAGGCGAAGCAGTGGCTCAGGGAAGGCCAAGAGCATCAATCAAACGAGGTAAAGTACAAATGTCTGATCCAGTTAAATCTAAGGACTTTAAAAGCTATGTGAAATTACTAGCTTCACAGAATCGACCTAAACAACTTCTTTCAGGTCCGTTAGCCGTTGAATTAAGGGTTTTTAAACCAATCTTGAAGAGTTTTACCTTGAAAGAAAAAGAAGCTGCTAAACAAGGCATTAAGCGTCCGATAACTAAACCCGATCTAGATAACCATGCTAAAGGTGTTCTGGATGCAATGAACAAGATCATATACAACGATGATGCTCAGATTGTTGATCTAGTAGTTAGCAAGTTTTATAGCGATTATCCGAGAGTTGAGGTCTTTATAAAGGAGCTGAGCTAATGCGTGTTCTGATTGCTGATGATCGCCCGAAATGGATGCAAAAAGAGGATAGGGTAATGGCCTGTATGTCGCAATGTCATCTCTTTAAGAAATGCTCATCAAGGATAGGCACGGAATGTAAGAAGCTTGGTGGTTCGGAAATTCCTAAGATAAGAGGTGGTTCTGTTGGGAAAGAAAAACCCCGTAATCGTAAAGGCAAGGCAAGAAGGATATAACGATGGTTTTAAGATTGGTTTTGAACAAGGTGTTGAAACTGGGCGAATAAATGCTACTTACATCCTTGCTTCTAGGTTTGATGGATTAAATAAGGTGCCAGGCATCGGACCAAAGATGCTACAAAAAATCGTTAATCATTTCGGGAAGGAATATTTTCAGGAGGTACCAGATGAATTTAAGAAATTTAAAACTACAAGTTCTGAGTGACGTTGATCTAGAACGTGCCAGACAAGATTCACTTTGGGGAAAGCAAAGGCATCAATACGGTACATGGTTAGCTATTTTAGGCGAGGAACATGGTGAGGTATGCCAAGCAATTCAAAGCAAGATTGGATTAATTAGCAGCAAAGAAACAGACTCTGACAATTTGTATATCGAATTGATTCATTTAGCAGCTGTTGCCGTTGCGATCGCTGAGCAAGTAAGGGAAGAGGAGAGTGAGTATTAATGTCTCATGTATTTCAAATCATTGCTGCAGTCATGTTGACTGGAATTGTTCTAACTTTCGAGGACGTTTGGCGTAACCGGTTTAAGAAGAGATAGTACGGTCTAGAAGGAAATTGCGCAATAAAAAGTATTGATAATGACTAATAAGGTTACCCTTGATAACAATAAATTCAGTTTAGAGATCAAGGTGGAAACTTTATGAATGATAAATTTGAACATATGTGGAAAGTGCAAGAGTTACAAAATAAAGCTGTTAAATTAGATATACAAGGGTGGTTAAAAGATGAAGTCTTTACCTGGAATTGGTGGGTTCTTTTAGCTTTATTAATTATTCCATGGTTAATTTGGTTTAAGTATGCTGATCGAAGACGAATGTTAGAGATCCTACTTTTTGGAGCACTTGTAGTAATTATTACCACATCTTTAGATACAGTGGGAAATGAAATTGGTCTTTGGGTCTATCCGACCCAGTTAATTCCGTTATCAAATGAAGCAATTGAATTCGATCATTCTATTGTTGCAGTTGGGTTTATGTTGTTATATCAATATTTCAGAACATGGAAAACCTTTGTTATTGCATTAATATTTATGGCTGCAATTTTTTCATTTATAGGTGAACCTTTATGCCATTTATTAGAAGCAGTCCTATATATAAAATGGTCTTACTTTTACTCATTTGTTTATTACATCACAATTGGAATTTTAATAAAAGCAATTGTAGGTAAATTAAAGAGAATGTATGTGCAATAAGAAGCACGAAGTAGTGCACAATATGCATAAAGAACGAAAAGTGCTTATTGTTTAATCACTTCACTTAAAATCAATATCTCATTATTAATTTGGTTTTTAATATCAGCACTGTCGCATCTATTATATTGAATTATTAATAAATAAATTTCTTTAATAAACATAGTCATTTCTTCATTAGAAATCATTGTTCTCTCCTTTGTGTGACTTTTGATAGAAAGTGTGTTCAGGAACAAACCGTAGTTAAAATCAAAAAACGGGAAGATAAGAAACTCCCGTTCAGCAAAATTATACAGCGATAAAATTTCCACAATTAATTTCTTTTAAAGCATTTGGAATTCCCATAAGATTTAATACTTCAAAAGAAGTTTTTGTTGTATGGATTTTCTTTATTGAAATGTTATTATCTCTAACTTCAAGTATTAATAAAATCAATGAGTGAATACCTGAAGTATCAAAAAAGTTAAGTTCACCTAGATCAATATTTATTTCTTGGACACTTGTCCATTTATGCTTATTAGTTGCTAGATACGACGATAATAATTCCGATGTAATAATATCTAATTCGCCTTCGATTTTAAGAGTAAGAGTGGAACCCTTTTTAATTCCATGAATATCCAATTTGGATATTTTTCGCTTTTGATAATGGGTAATAAAGTGATCAAGTTGTTTACTACGATGTATAACTTCTTCAGAGGTTAAGGGAGTGTTTAACTTAGCAAATTGGTTTAATTCTTTTCTTTTCTTTTCAAAAACATTTGAAACTGAAAAAAACATTTTTATTCTATCTCCAATTCAGTAAATAAATTTAGGAACAGTAGTAAACACAGATGAATATTGCTCTGCCCGTAATAGATACTATCTAAATCTAAAGTAATAGGCAATATGTATTATAAATGTTAGAAAATTTAATATTTTTAGAGGTATTTCAGGAAAACAATTAATTTACTATAGGAAAATATGATCGTTATGTTTAGGGTAATGTTATATAGAAATGTTAGTTTTAAAGTTATATAGTTATAACGATGTAAATAAGTCTAATAGCTATTTAAAATCACTTGTATTGTCGCAATTCACATAAATAACGAAGGAGGTAATAACCTATGCCACATGCTTTAGAATGGCGGTTAGTAAGAGCCTTTAAGAATGGTGATAAAGAGGAAATTCAAAGATTGAATGAAATATGGTTTAAACAAAATAAAAGCCAGGCGGCAACCTGACTTCTAAAAAATATTAATACCAATTAGTCCTAATAAAAGGGCTAATATAGCAACTGCTGCAAAACGAACAAAGATTTCTTTCATACTTTCCTCCAAAATTAATTGCTTATAAGTATATACGGACAAGCTAGTAAAAAGATTCATAAAAATATAGATTCTCTCAATAAAAAATAATAACACATGGAGGGATCTTAATGAGGTTACAAGAAATAAAAATAGATCCTAGTACCATGAGACTAGAGATTGATATAATGGATTTAAAAGGAAGTTTTGCCATTGTCTTATGCGAAGGTAAAGCAAAGATAACCGAATTACCTTCCCATGGTGAAACGAGAATTGTTACTCATCAAGGTAAGGTGAAGCGCGTTAAGTTTGATGAGGGGGAAGATTTTTGAGCGTTGTAGAACAAGCTACTTTTTTAGTTTCTTTATTTGGTATGATTGGAACCGTTGTTGCTGCGCTTGCTGCATATTTTTCAGCTAATACTGCAAAAAAATCTCTAGAAAGGCAAGAAGCGCAATTCAAAAAATCTTTAGAGCCTTTAATTGTTCCTAAAGCTATGAAATATAATAAAATAGTAAATTTTAACGATTTAGATTTTATAGATAGTATCTGGTGTGAAGAAGGTTTAGAGAAAATAAATTCGCGAGGAACTTTAGAAATACCTTTGTTAAATTTATCAAATGGAATCGCAAAAGATATTAAAATTAGAACAGAATTAATCGACTATGAAGAAGTCGTTAAAGCGATACTAAGTCATGAATTTGAAAAGATGGATAAATTTGAAGCAGAGCTAATTGAAGGTTTTAATAAAAATATTATTAAAGTTGATGCTGAAACTAAAATTAGTGGTAAGTATGCAATGTTTCCAGTTGAAAAGTATATTGAACAAGAAATACTATATCTCACAAATGAAGGAGAAAACTTTTCTGTCACAATCCCAGAAATATTTATTGTTTTACAAAATTTTTATATTTATTTAGCACATATAGAAAAGATACCAAATATGTTGTCACCGAAACTTCTCTTTTACATTGCTTATTTAGATATAGCTGGGAATAATTATGAATTACAGTATATTATGAAATATAATTATATTTCTTTGAGTTTTGAAAATGTCAATAAAGTAATGGAAGAAGCAAGACTTGAAATAAGCTTCAGCATTAACAAATATTAAGCATGTTCTACCAGCTATCTGGAGGACACTGATCTTTACACAGTACACCTGTGTTTTGATTGGTGTCCTCTTTTTATTTGTCAAAAAGGAGAGGTTGTACATGAATGCTAGTTTACAAGATCAATTGAAACAGTGGAAAAAGGACCATTTGGAAGTAAGAGAGCAACGTAAACCAAATAAGAAACCACCTGCTATAAATCAGGAAAAGCTTTCTGATAGTGATCTGCGGTTTTTGATGGGTTCAAGCATGCAGACTTTAAGACGTGGTAAAGGTGGGGCTTATAAATGAAAGTACAAGAACAAATTGAACAATTAATTAGAGATTACCACTGGATGAGAAAAGAAGTAGATCGCTTAGAGAGAGTTCTATATGGTTATTCAACACCTATGAAAAGTTGGGGTGTTGCTCAATATGGTATTGATGCTGCTATGCCAAAAGGAAGCTCAGGTAAGAGTCAATCAGAAATTGAGAATATGGATATTCGTGAGGAAAGATTACTAAAGCGAATGTGGAATTTGCAAGGTCGTGTTTTTGCTCTTGAATCTGCAGCTGACTATCTAAGTAATGAAATGGAGAAAATTGTGTATGATTGCATGCTTGATGGAATGAGCTATCGAGCTATTGGTTATCACTTGGATATCTCCAGAGAAAAGGTTAGACAAATTAAAATAGATTTCTTAAACCAATTATGCCAAAATTGCCACCTTTTGCAGTTGTTGAAATTGGAAAAAATTGCGGTGTAAAATGGGAGGGGGGTCGGCGCGGAATTGATTCATGAGCGTTGATCTATCCTAGATTAATAACCTTCGTTTTAAAAAAAGGAAAATATCACCTTTTGTCGAACTTAGTAGATTAAAAGGAGGGTTATTATGAAAAAGGAAACTAGAGCAAGTATAGCTTACATTGCACTCAGATTAGCAACTGGATTAAAAAAGAGTGCAGTTTACGATTATAGTGAAGGAAAGTATATCACTATAGACGGAAATATTTCGTCGGATAACGTAAATGTTTTCGACTATGAAATTGGTTGTCATGTAAGTGGTAGAGGAAGTAATGGCAAATTTAATTTATTTCATTATGGAAATAGCAATCATATAGAGTTGAAAATGAAAAATAATAAATTTGAAGGCTATGACTATGATGTAAGTAATCACTTTAGTGGCACTATAAGAGGTAATTCTGTATCTCTATATGATTATGAACATAGTCAGCATTTTGATTATAGCTTTTGATTATAAGGCTACTCACGAGAGTAGTCTTTTTTATTGGAGGTAGGTGCTATGTAGATGGATTGGGATAATGTTAAAAAAGAATATGAGTCTACCAACATCACATTAAAGGCACTAGCTGAAAAACACGATATTAAATTAGGTACGTTAAAGAGCCGGAAAAGTCGTGAAGGTTGGTCAAGGGATCCAACGAAAAAGGATGCAACCAAAGGTAAAAAGGTTGCAACCCTTAAAGAAGAGGATGCTCCTAAGAAGAGAAGTGGTAATCCTAATCCTCAAAATCAATTTACAAAACGGAACAAAGCAGCAGAAAAGCATGGCTTCTTTTCTAAGTTCATTCCAGAAGAAACATTAGAGATCATGGAAGCTATGCAAGAACGATCGGCAGCTGATTTGATTTATGATCAAATACAGATTCAATATGCTGCTATTATCCGTGCTCAGAGTATTATGTTTGTTACTGGTAAGGATGAAATGATCAAGGAGCTCAAGAAAGCCAAGTATGAATATTTGCCTTTACCTAAAAGTGAAGGTGGTGGCTTTGAGCAATCTGTTACAGAAGAAGAATATGAGTTCCAATTCGCTTGGGATCGACACGCTACGTTCTTGAATGCACAATCAAGGGCTATTTCTACGTTGCAGAGCTTGATAAAACAATTTGATGAAATGGCTACCTCGAATGACGAAAGAAGATTGAAGTTGGAGCAAATGAAATTTGGCATCGAGAAAACTAAGAAAGAAACGGAATTCATTGAAGAGCGTACTAAGCTTCTTAAAGGTTCCAAGAAAGATACTGGATTGCTTGAATCTCTTATCGATGCATTTAACGGTGATAAGACATGAACATAGTATATTCACCTAAACAGCGTGAAGTTATAACGGCTGATTTTACTCATACTCTTGAAGTAAATGAGGGCACGCCTCGTAGTGGAAAAACGACTGCTGGGCATTTTCGTTATGCTCTTTATTTGACGTTATCACCTGATGAAAACCACTTGATAACTGCTTATAACCAAGAGCAAGCTTATCGATTGTTTATAGATGGTGATGGCACCGGATTAAAGCATATTTTCGGTGATCTTTCTAAAGTAAAACATGATGAGCTTGGCGATCACTTAGAAATTCATACACCAAGTGGCATGAAGAAGGTTTATTACAAAGGTGGCGGTAAGGTTGATAGTGTAAAAGCTATTACTGGTATGTCGCTTGGTAGTGTCGTATTCTGTGAGATTAATTTACTTCACATGGATATGATACAAGAATGTTTCAGGCGTACTTTTGCTGCAAGAATGAGATATCACCTTGCTGATCTAAACCCACCAGCACCTAATCATCCAGTTATCGAAAAGGTGTTTGATGTTCAAAATACTAAGTGGAAGCATTGGACCATTCATGACAATCCAATCCTTACCGAAGAGCGTAAGCAAGAGATTTATAATGTTTTAATCAAGAATCCTTATTTATTTGCTCGTGACTGGGAAGGAAAGAGAACAATGCCTGAAGGTGTTATTTATTCCATGTTGGATTTAAATAAACACCAGATACCTACTTTACTTGGACAACCTTATGAAATGTTTTTTCTTGCTGATGGTGGTCAATCAGATGCAACGAGTGTCAGCTGCAATATCGTGACCAGGTACGAAGGTAAATTCAGGCTTAACCGTGTGGCTAACTACTACCACAGTGGTAAGGAAACAGGCCAAGTAAAGGCTATGTCTACTTATGCCAAGGAAATAAAGAATGATTTCGTTAAATGGTGCACTGATAAGTTCCAGATGCCTTATACAGAGTTCTTTGTCGATCCTGCTTGTAGATCATTGCGAGAAGAATTACACCTCGTAGGCATTCAAACAACTGGAGCAGACAACAATGCAAAAGATATAAAGGGTAGTGCAAAAGGAATTGAGGTTGGTATTGAGCGTTTTCAAAACTCTATTACCAATGATCAATTCTTTTTAATTGAGTGTGATAAATATGATCATTACAGTTTTATAAAAGAAGTCGGTATGTACTGTCGAGAAGATAACGGTGAACCGATTGATGATTTTAACCATGCTCTTGATGAAGCACGATATGCAAACAACTATTTCTATAAACGATATGTAATTTAGGCGGTGACAACATGTTTAAAAGCTTAATCGCCAAGGTGAGGCAGGTGATGTACAAAATGGGATTGATCAAAGGGGTCCAGAAGCTATCTGAAAAGCGTGATATTCCTGTTAATGATGAAATGTATGATCGAATAGATATGTGGAAAGCAATCTATGCAGGCTATTTAAAAGATTGGCATGACACTTCATACATGACAGTTAACGGTAAGAAGCAGCGTAAAAGAGCCTCAATGAGAATGGCAAAGGTTGCTTCTCAGAAGATGGCCACGCTTATTTTTAATGAAAAATGTGAGATTAATATATCTGATGAAACTCTAGAGAAAACAATCAAGGAAGTTCTGAAAGCTAATAAATTCAATCGTGAATTTCGTAGATATCTAGAATATGGCTTTGCTCTCGGTGGCATGGTTATGAAGGCGTACTATGAAGACAATCAGATTAAAATTTCATACACAACAGCTGATTGTTTCATTCCTTTAGCCTGGGATAACTTCCGTATAACAGAGGGTGTATTCGTCAGCACGTTCAGAAAAGGCGAAAAGCGATATACACACCTTGAGTGGCATATATGGGAAGAAAGCAATTACATCGTCAGAAATGAGCTTTATGAAAGCAAGAATGATAATGAAATTGGTGTGAAAGTATCGCTTGATGTTCACTTTGATGGGCTTGAAGAAGAAATCATTTTCCATTCGATTGAGAAAACCATTTTCGTTTACTTCAAGCCTAATATCGCGAACAACTTTGATACTAATTCACCTATGGGTATTTCTATCTTTGCCAATGCATTAGATACGCTTAAGTCTTTGGATATTGCTTTTGACAGTTTCCAGAGAGAGTTTGCACTAGGAAAGAAACGTATTATTGTTCCTCAATCAGCAATTAAAACTGTTGTAGATCCGGGCACAGGTGCAGTTACTCGTTATTTTGATGCTGATGATGAAGTTTACGAAGCTATGAATCTAGGGGCTGGTATCGATGCTGAAAAGGTTCATGATATTTCTGTTGAATTACGAGTTGCTGAACATATTTCTGCTATCAACGCTTTACTGAATGTATTAGCAATGCAGATTGGTTTTAATGCTGGAACATTTACCTTTGACGGAGTTGGTGTGAAAACTGCTACAGAAGTAGTTTCAGAGAACAGCGAAACGTTCCGTACGAAACAGGACCATGAAACGAATGTTGAAGCAGCTATTCAGGAATTGGTTGATGCGATTGTAGAAATTGCAGATGCGTTTAGTGTTTTCTCTCGTCCTGCTGAATATGAGGTTACTGTTGCATTTGATGATTCAATTGCAGAGGATCAGAGTGCTGAGATAGCAAAGCAGATTCAACTTGTTACCAATGGTTTGAATAGTAAGGTGAGAGCGATCATGAAGATTCATGGATTGACTGAGAAAGAAGCAGAGGATTTATTGAAAGTTATCAAAGAAGAACAAAAAACAATTACTGCAGGAAATGTTGATCTTTTTGGTGGTGAATAAGGTTGGATCCACTTAAACAGCAACAATTAGCAATGCCTACTGTTGAGGTTTTTCTTGCGATTGAAGAACAGATGCTTATCAATATCGCGAAACAGTTAAGGAAGCATCGATCATTGATGACAGAGGATGATATTGTTTCTTGGCAGACTGAACAGCTAGCAATGATGGGCCAGCTTACACAACAGAATATTATCGCTATTGCTAAGCATTCTGGTATGGCTGTTAATGAGGTAGCTAAAGCACTTGAACAAGCAGGATATAGCGCTGTTGAAGAAGATGAGGAAGACTTACAAGCAGCTTTTGCAATGGGATTGCTTTTTGCTCCACCGAGTATTGAAGCTAGCCAGGCATTACAGGATGTACTAGCAATCTATCGAGAGCAGGCATTAGAGAAGTTCAATCTTATAAATACAACGATGCTACAGCAGTCTCAGCAAGTGTATTTAGACATTGTTAATCAAACGGTAGGCAAAGTATTAGCTGGTACTCAAACACCTCAGGAGGCGCTCAGAGAGACTTCAATGAAGTGGGCTAACAAAGGTATTCCGGCTTTGATAAAAAGTAATGGCGATAGGATGTCTACAGAAGCTTATCTGAACACGGTCATGAGATCCACCGTAAACAATGTTGCTAACGAAATGCAGGAAGCTCGAATGGATGACTTCGGTGTTGATCTAGTTGAGGTATCGAGTCATTTGGGAGCAAGACCACGATGTGCGCTTTTTCAAGGGCGTATTTTTAGTAGGTCCGGTAAACATCCTAAATATCCTGCATTGAGCACCACATCATATGGTGAAGCAGCTGGACTAAAAGGTGTTAATTGCCGTCATATTTTCTATCCATTCATCGAGGGTGTTTCTAGAAAGACATATAAACCATACGACGAGGAAAAGAACCGTAAAGAATACGAGGAAAGCCAACAGCAAAGGTTGTTTGAAAGACGTATCAGAGAGGCTAAGCGAGAGCTCCACATGATGCAAGCAATGGGTGATGATCTCGGTCTTAAGATGGCTAAGCAAAAGGTAAGAGATCGTCAGGCTGAGATGAGGGAATTTATTGAAGCTACTGGAAGGACAAGAAATAGACCAAGAGAGCAGGTGTATTGATGTTTGTTTTCAAAAAGGACTATAAATTGCTTGAAAATAAAGTTCAGGAACAAGATAAATTACTTCATGAAATGATGTACCACTTGAACCAATTAGCACAGGAATTACAAGAATTGAAGAAACCAAAGGAGCCAGGCTATTTCGCTTAGGCTTTTTATTTTGGTCTTTTTAAAGGCTAGACCCTAAAGAAGCGTATTCCTTAGCGTGGAGGGTTACACGCCAAAAAAACTAATAAGGAGTGTCATATAGATGGATTTAAAAGAGTTGTTAGGTGAAGAGTTATATAAACAGGTTATGGAAAAAACAGGAGACAACAAGATTGCTATTGTTTCAGATGGTAATTGGTTTCCGAAAGACAAGTTCGACACGGTGAACAAGGAAAATAAGGACATTAAAGGTCAATTGAAAGACCGTGATACTCAGCTTAAAGATTTAGAAACAAAAGCACAAGGTAATGCGGATTTACAAAAGCAAATTCAAGACTTACAAGCAGATAACAAAAAGGTTGCTGATGATTACCAAGCAAAGTTAAATCAACAATCCTTTGATTTTGCTCTTAAAGATGCACTCACTGGTGCTAAAGCTAAGAATCCGAAGGCTGTTGAAGCTCTATTAAACAGAGAATCTATCAAACTTGATGGTGACAAGTTACTTGGATTAGATGAGCAGTTAAAAGCTATTCAAGAAAGTGATTCATACCTATTTGATTCTGAGCAACAACAGCAGCAACAACAAACAGGCGTCAAATTTACCACTGGCCAACATCAGAAACAAACGGGAGATGCACCTACTAGCCTTGCAGATGCATTAGCACAAAGATATACAAAACAACAATAATTAGGAGATGATTTTATATGCCGATTACATTAGAACAAGCAAAGGTTGGAATGGCTGACCACGTAGATCAATTTGTTATTGACGAGTTTCGTCGAAGCTCTTTACTTTTAGATGCTTTAACATTCGATAATGCAGTTTCACCAGGTACTGGTGGATCAACTTTAACTTATGGTTACACTCGTTTGAAAACACCTTCTACTGCTGGTTTCCGTGCTCTAAATAACGAATACACAGCAAACGAAGCAGACCGTGAGAACCTATTCGTTAATCTTAAAATCTTTGGTGGAACATTCAATATTGACCGCGTTATCCAAGATACTTCTGGTCAAATTAACGAAATGAACTTCCAATTACAACAAAAGATTCTTGGTGCTTCTAACCTATTCCATCACACAGTTATTAACGGTGATTCTGCAGTTAATGCGAATGCGTTTGATGGATTAGACAAAGCATTAACTGGTTCAAATACAGAACTTAATACAACTGTTTCAACTGACTTATCAACTGAATCAGGATTAGATACCAACAAATTCGCTTTCTTAGACCTATTAGATTCTTTCCTTTCTGAATTAGACGGTCGTCCTTCTATGCTTATGGGTAATAGCAAGTTAATCACTAAGATTAAAGCTCTTGCTCGTCGTGCTGGATACCTTACAAGTTCTGAGGATGGGTTTGGTCGTACTGTAACAGGTTATGATGGTATCCCTTTAGTTGATCTTGGATACTACTACGATGGTGCTGCTACTGTTCCTATCGTTCCAATCGAATCTCGTGATCTTGACGGTGCTGGAGCAAATCCTGCAATAACTGGATTAACAGACCTTTACGCTGTATCTCTTGGTATGGATGGATTCCACGGGGTTTCTCCTACTGGAAATAGTGTAATCCGTAATTTCTTACCTGATTTCAATGCACCAGGTGCCGTTAAAACAGGGGAAGTTGAAATGGTTGCAGCAGTAGCTCTTAAAGCAACTCGTAAAGCAGGCGTACTTCGTAACATTAAAGTTCAATAATGAAGGGAGTTTTGTAGATGGCTACAATTAAAAGTCCTAACCCTCAATATACGGGGGTTAGTGCTTCCCTTCCATTTGTGAAAGGTGAAGCGAAAACAGAAGATCCATGGTTAGTTGGTTGGTTTAAGAATAAAGGGTACGAGGTTGTTGAGGAAGATCAATTGCCAAATAATCCACCTACAGACCCACCTAGTGAAATAGATATTTCTAAGCTAACAAAAGATGAAATCAAAGCCAAACTTGATGAGTTAAATGTTGATTTTAAGTCAGATGATAATAAAGATGTATTGATTGAGAAGTTAAACGAAGTAACTGAAACAGGTGAGTAATCATGCCATACATCGATAAAGTCTATTATGACTCTGAATTCAAAGGAACACCTATTAGTGATCAAGTAGCCTTCGATAGATTATCAAGTCGAGCATCTGATCTAATTGATATGGTGACAAATTACGTCCTTCACGGTGTAGAGTTTGAACAGTTTGCTCAATTAATTCAAGACAACGTGAAGAAAGCAACGGCCGCACAAGTTGAATACATGTTTTTGCAAGGGGGAGAAACATCTGTACATGGTGGTTCTCCTTCTTCTGTGAGAATTGGCAATTTCGACTATCAAGATTCTGGTGAAGGACAACAGGTAATATCTCCAATAGTGATTAGTTATCTTCGTCCAACAGGGCTTCTTTACAGGGGCGTGAGTGTCCGTGATTGTTAAACCTATACCAAAACATTTATTGATTCATACGGTCGAATATCAGCAATTTGTGGAGGGTGACGGGATAACAACTGAGGATGGATATAAACCACCTGTCACCCTTTCTGATGTACGAGTACAAGCATTGTCTAACATCAAAAAGAATACCAATTCAGAAGAGTTATTGTATGATGCAATGCTCTTTTTTGATGTTGTAAATTCTTCTTCTAGTGGTCCATTTGAGTTTACTGAGAAATCGAAAGTAACGTTCAATGGTAAAGTGATGACTATTGAAAAAGTGAATCCTGTTGAAGCTTTTAAACTCCATCACTATGAGATTGGGTTGAAGTAGAATGCTTAATTTTGATGTGAAAATTGATTTTGACGAGGGCAAGTTGAAGATCAAACAAAAATTATCTCGTGAAGAGGCGCAATTTGCTCTGGATCAACAGGTTCTTAAAGATAGTAATTACTTTATCCCTAAACAAGAAGCTTATTTAGAAAAGTCCGGTATTCTTCACAGTCGAATAGGTACCGGTCATATCGAGTGGAAAACACCTTATGCACGTAGGCTTTATTACAATCCTCAGTACGACTTTTCAAAAGATGTAAACCCAAACGCACAGGGCTTATGGTTTGAAGCAGCCAAAGCACTTCACCGTAAAGATTGGGCTGATACTGCAGGTGTTCCATACAGTAAGATTTTCAACGGAAAGTAGGTGAATAGATGGATATTGTTGCACAAATAACAACCTATCTAAAGAATAATGCGAATTTGAATGGGTTACCTGTTGTTTCTCCATTATTAGGAAGTGGTAATTCAATTGCTATTCGTGAAACGCCTTCTTCTGTTGAAAGTCGTTACTTGAATGCAGATAAAACAATCAATTTTCAGTTTCAGATCCTTGTTAAACACGATGGAGCTATGCAAGTAAGGAACATCATTAATGACATATTTAATATACTCGATGGACTATCACAAGGCGTTATAACAAGCGCTAATGGTAGTTTTTTTATGTCCTCATGTGAATGTACAACTTTACCAAACTTTGTTGAACAGACAGATCAGGACTTTTATGTTTACACAGCGATTTTCAACGCTGAATTAGAGTTAGGAGGTAATTAGATGTCATTTGAATTGATGAATAGTCATGCTTTTAAAATCAATACTGTACCAGGAACAACACCTGGAACACTTGTAGCTATTGCGGCTGGTATTACTAACGTTGAGCCAGCTAACAATGAGGGGTTAGATCAAACGCAATATTTAGATGGTGAAGGGTTCACCGAAACTGATGTTATTAATGCACAAATGGTACTAGCGTTTACAGGACATCGTAAATATGGTGATGCTGCACAAGATTTTATTTTCGGTAAGCTTTTAGAGTTAGGTACTGGTAGACGTACTGATTTCGAATGGACTGAGCCAGATGGTGGAATATTCACTGGTGATTGCACTATTGCTAATATCTCAGGTCCGTCCGGTGCAGCTGGTGCAAAAGGGGAAATTTCTTTTGAGATTCATTTCAACGGAAAGCCGACATACACACCACCAGTCGTAGTCTAATTAGAAGAGGGGAAACCCTCTTTTTTATTTTGATTTGAAAGGGTGATATCATGCGTAAATTTGAATTTAAAAAGTCGTATGAAGAAGTTGAGATTGCAGGGGAAGTATACAAGGTTAGTTTAAAGGATGAAGATCGTAAGAGTTACCAAGAGCAATTAAGCAAGTTCTATGACTTAGTAAGCAAAGTAAATGCTGTTGACGAAAGCATTAGTATTGAATCATCAATGCAACTTGAAGTAGAAGCTAGGGAAATCACGTTAGAAACATTAGATGTTCTGTTTGGTCAAGGATCAGGTGTAAAACTTTATATTGCTTCTGAAGAACAAGCTGAAGAGTTAATGCCTATTGTCTTTAGTGTTGCTGAGATTATTAATGAACGCAGACAAGAAAAGTTCGGAAAATACATGAAGAATAAGGGAAAGTAACATGAGTTTCACCCTAACAACGACATTTGATGATTGTTTTGAGTTCAAAGACAAGGCTTTTACCGTTGATATGTCGTTCGATAACATACTTTTGCTATTTGAAATGTTTGATGATGAAGGATTATATGAGGATGAAAAAGTGTACGTTGCTTTGCAAATGCTCATAAATGAGTTTGATAACCTCGAATTTGATACACATGAAGAAGCTTATGAGTTGTTTAAATACGTTCTAAATGAGTTTTTAGACATTGATTTAGATAAGCAAAGTGAATCAGAAGAAAAACAAGTGAAAATGTACGACTTTGTTAAGGATGCTGAACTTATTTACGCATCTTTTTTTGCTGTTTACAAACTGGATTTATTCAACTTGAAAGGCAATCTCCATTGGAGAAAGTTTGAAGTATTACTTACTCATTTAGATGATAATTCACCATTCAAACAAGTCATTGGCTACAGAACTATGAAAATACCTAGTGAAAAAGAAGCTAGTAAAGAATACAGGGATCATGTAAGGAAAATGAAAGAGATTTATAACTTAGATGATTCTGATCCAGAAGAAAATATTGAGAATGCGTTTAACGCTCTTTCTCACGCCTTTAAAGGTGGTGGTTAAACATGGCTGATGGAAAAGTAGTAGTTGATTCCAGTATTGATGATAGTGGGATAACCAGAGGGTTGAAGAAAATTAAGGATAAGCTGGAAGGTTTTAATTCCTCCTTAATTAAAACTGCTTCTTTGGGATCTGCGATTGCAATAGCACCTTCTTTAGTTCCTGCGCTTGCTGCAGCAACTGGTGGAGCATTGGCGTTAGGCGCTTCATTTGCAGCTGCTGGTATTGGTGCTGGTGCTTTTGGTGCGGTTGCAGTTAGCGCATTAGGTCAAGTGTTTGAAGCTTCTGAGGAAGTGGCAAAGCTTGAAGAAAGAATAGCTAATGCTGATTCTGCTAAAGAACGTATTGCGGCACAAAAGGAACTTGCAGCGCTTTATGGAGATATGAGCGAAGCTCAAAGGGGAGCATTGAAGGAATTACAAAGTTTTAAAACCTTTTGGGGTGACTTTGTAAAACAGTTTGAAACTCCTATATTTGAAGCGTTTGGTGAAAGTTTAGCGCTAACTAAGAACTTATTTACCGGTTTAGCACCTACCATCAGTAATGTTGCCGATGTCGTGAATAAATTAATGCAAGAAATGAACAATGGTGTCATTGGTGGTGGATTAAAGGACTTCTTTGGATGGCTAGAATCTAATGCTGCCGAAGCTTTGTATAACTTCGCTCATATTGCTGGCAATACAATTTCCGGTGTGTGGCACTTATTAGGGGCGTTTTCTCCTTTAGGTGCAGAAATTGAAGAGGGGTTACTTAGTCTAACAAAGAGGTTTTCTGAGTGGGCTGCTTCATTAAGTGCTTCAAAAGCCTTTCAAACGTTCGTTGATTACGTAAGAGAGAATGGGAAAACTGTTTTATCTGTATTAGGCAACCTAGTATCTATTCTATTGGATGTAGGTAGGGTGTTGGGGCCTGTTGGTCAGAAAGCATTAGAAGTATTAGATATTTTAACTTCCTTCTTAGCTGGTGACGTTACAGGAGCAATAGAAGTATTTAAAAAGGCGTTTGGTGAAGATGCTTACAATTCTGTTATGGACTTCTTTAACTCCTTTAAAGAGGGATTAGATTCAACAGGGCTTTCGCTAACAACTATAAAAGAATTCATTACTATGTTTGTAGAGTCAAGCATTGAGCGTTTTAAAATGGTGAGTTCGTTTATTATTTCAGCCTTCTCCATCATTTGGACTTTCGTACAACCTCTAGTATTAGAAATGCTTGCTTTCTTTCAAGAAAAACTACAACAGATTACCCAATTTTGGAAAGAAAACGGTGAACAGATTATGCAAGCTGTTCAAAATGCGTTTGATTTTATCCTTCAAGTGATCCAATTCATTATGCCTGCAGTAATGTTCATCATTCAAGGCGTATGGGAAGGGATTAAAGATATTATTGATGGTGCTTTAAATGTCATCATGGGTCTAATAAAGGTGTTTGCTGGTCTATTTACCGGTGATTGGTCGAAAATGTGGGAAGGGGTAAAACAACTCCTATCCGGTGCAATTCAATTGATATGGGGTCTGATCCAAGTAGGGTTCTTAGGAAAGATATTTGGAGGAATAAAGACTTTCGCTAAAAAGACAGTGGATAGCTTTATGGATATGGTCAAAGGAGCAAAAGGGAAATTTGATGATTTAGTTAGTTCTGCAAAGACTAAATTTGATGATATCAAAGATAAGATCATGACACCGATTAGAAAAGCCACAGACTTTGTTAAAGAACAGATTGATAAGATCGTTGGTTTCTTTAAAAATATGAAAATCAGTTTTCCTAAGATTAAATTACCTCATTTTAGTGTTAGTGGTAAATTTGATTTGATGCCACCAGGGTTAAGTATGCCTAAGGTCAATGTTGATTGGTTCAAAGATGGTGGTTTATTTCCTGCGAATAGTCCTCGTTTAATCGGTATTGGTGACAACAAAATGCATAAAGAAGCAGCGTTACCCTTATCACCAAGCGTGTTAGGTATGATCGGTTCTAAGATTGCTGCAGAAATGCCTTCTGGAAGTGGTGAAAGTGGTGGTTTGCCTTCATTACTTCAATTGATCGTGGATAAAGAAGTATTAGCTGAAGCTGTTTATGATCCAGTAAGCAAGAAAATGAATCAAAGAATGCCACAAAGTAGAAGGAGGGTGTAAGGGTGAGCATAAAAATCAATGGTATTCCTATATCCGAATACAACCTCAAATGTGAATTAGAGCATGATCACCCTGCCCTATCTGATACAAGAGATTACACAATTAGTATTCCTGGTATGGCTGGTGCTCATGATTTTGGAGCTGATATGGGTCCAAAATCATTTAATTTACCTTTTAAGTTTACTAACGTTAAATCTAATACAGATATAGCATTTGAGATTAGAAGGTTCAAAAAGGCTATTCTCGATGGTTATGGAAACCCTAAAACATTTGAACTTCAATTCGATTATGAATCAAGCAAATACTACAACGCTCGTTATAGTGGATCTTTACCTTTAGAAAGGTTGATTCATAGAGGGCGTTTTGTTTTGCCTTTAATCGCATTTGATCCTTTTGCGTATTCGGTTGCTATGAACAACGAGATTACTTGGGGTAGTGAAGTTATAACTTTTGATTCTGAATACCTATTTGGTCAAAGTAATGGTGAAACCCATACGATTATAGCACCAAAAACAATAACTGAAACAGTAACAGGTGACATTCTAAGACCTGTTTTCAACATAAATGGATCTGGAACAGATGTGACAGTAGCAGCAAACGGACAAACATTCTCTTTAGGGACATTCACAAACGCAAATTGGCTAGTGGATGGAGATAATTACACTGTTATTCGTAATGATGCTAATGGTTTGCAATATTTTTCTGGCGATTGGATTGAACTTATAAACGGTGATAACAACATCACCATCTCAGGAAGTGGCTTAAATCTTACCTTTGAATGCAGATTCAGAGATAAATACATGTAGGTGGTGAGGATATGCCAACAGAACACATTAAATATACCGATGTTTTAAAACAAGGTACTGACAAACTAAATAGCGCAATTGATCAGGCTAATAAGGCTGAAACGGATTCCCTTGCCGCAGTTTCTACAGCGCAATCAGCAGAGACAAAAGCAAATGAAGCAAATGCAAAATCAGATTTTACCCAAACGCAATTAGATGAGGTCGCTGCTGCAAGTACAATTGATCCTGCTGTATCACAAATGAAAGTCGATACAGAAGGGGTAACACACGCTTCCCCAGATGCTCGATTACGTTCAGATCATGAAAAAGTTAATGCGCTTTTGGCCAAAAAAGCGCTAAAAACAGATGTAGATACATTAACAACAAATAAGGCTGATAAAACATATGTAGATACCCAATTTGCTAATATTGTAGATGGTTCCCCAAAGGGGACTTATGCAACGTTAA
>NZ_JAGDEL010000044.1 GCF_017497975.1 Metabacillus bambusae
TTAAGTTTTATAACAATAAACGTTTTCAAAAAAAATTAAATAACCTTAGCCCTACTGAATATAGAGCTAAGGCTGCCTAATAAGTGAACCTTTTATTAATTGTCTACTTGACGGGGATAAGACCAATCTGCTAATCCCTTTTAATTACTCAGCGAAGAACATAAAACCTATTGCACCAGGTCCTGTGTGGGTAGAAATAACTGGAGTGGTAAATGAAATATCAACAGGACAATTAGGGTTAATATCCGCAATTGCTTGTTTTAGCTTCGAGGCTAAGTCAAATGCATCGGCATGGGCTATCCCTACAGCTTTTATTGTTTTACCTTTTACATCATCAGCAAATTGTTTTACGAGATATTTAATGGCTTGTGACTGACTCCGAACCTTGCCAATTGGCGTATATACACCATCCTGGAGGCTAGCTATTGGCTTAATATTCAACAATGATCCTATTAATGCTTTTCCCTTACCAATTCTCCCACCCTTAACAAGATTATCTAGAGTGTCTACCGTAATATAAAGTGTTGTATTTTTACGAATTTCCTCTACTCTTTGTAAGATTTGTTCTTTTGTAGAACCATTCTTAGCCATTTTCGCGGCTTCTAGAACCTGAAAGCCCAAAGCTTTAGAAATAAACATCGAATCTACTACTGTAACGTCTGCAGCTGACATCTGTGCTGCTCCCTGAGCTGATTGCATTGTTCCGCTCATTCCTTTTGTCATATGGATCGATATAATTGCGCTACCATCTTTGCTTAAATTATCATACACCTCTAAAAATTTCCCAGTAGGCGGCTGCGAGCTTTTGGGAAGCTCTTCTGATTCCATCATCATTTTAATAAACTCACTTGGTGTAAGATCTACGCTGTCTGTATATGTATTGTTATCAATTGTAATTGATAATGGCACAACCGTAATGTCATATTCATCAAGAATTTCTTTACTTACATCAATTGTGGAGTCTGTTACGATTCTAACGTTGCTCATTACATCACATCCCTAAAAATACTATCTTTAATTATACATTCTATCTATTATGATTCAATGTAAATAATGTATGATTCCATATAGGAAAGTGAAATTTTTATGATATTTTTCGACCTATGTTATCATCCCATACACTACACGTATAATTATCTTTTTAAAAAGAACAAAAGCGCTGGAGCTAGATGCCTAGCGCTTATCCACAGTACTAGAATTTTATAATTTCCTAGACAAAAAAAACCAGATTTCTCTGGTTCAATTGAAGGGTCACTATGCATTGTTTTTTAATATATAGGTTCCAAAAATCGCCTCATAATCAGGCCATTTTATCACCTTTTTCAAATAATCCTTAAATGAATAACTACTTTTTGGTTGTTTTTGGGCATAAATAATTGATAAAAATTTTTGTAAACGGATTTGAAGCATGAAACGGTATTTGTTATCTTCCTCCAATACTGGGATATCAGTAATTTTTACCTTCTGTCCACTCATCAGCTTGAACTCTAGGCTTTTTAATAACAAGTTATCAATCCTCTTTTTTACCCGTTTCCTATATTATAACCCAATTTTTAAAAGAAGTCTGTCTAAAATTGTCACGTAAAAAGATTTTTTTCACTAAATAAGCAAATGAAATAAATTGCTATCTTTATTTACATCTGTATAATAGAATCCCTTTTTCTTCATTCTTTGAAGTAGTGGATCATAATCCTCTTTTTGTTTTAATTCAATACCTACTAATGCAGGACCATTATCTTTGTTATTCTTTTTAGTATATTCAAAGCGGTTAATATCATCATTTGGTCCAAGAACTTCGTCTAAGAATTCTCTAAGCGCACCTGCACGTTGTGGGAAGTTTACAATAAAATAATGCTGTAAGCCTTCATAGATCATTGAACGCTCTTTTATTTCTTGCATCCTACCAATATCATTATTACCACCGCTAACGACACAGACAACATTTTTGCCTTTTATCTGTTCTCTTAGAAAATCAAGTGCAGCAATTGGCATCGCTCCAGCTGGTTCAGCAACAACCGCATTTTCATTATATAATTCTAAAATAGTTGTACATACTTTGCCCTCTGGACAAAGCACAACCTCGTCAACAACATCTTTACAAATCTCAAAGGTTTTATCACCGATTCTTTTTACTGCTGCTCCATCAACAAACTTATCGATTTCATCAAGTGAAACAACTTTATCTTCTAATCTAGAATTAAATAATGAAGCTGCACCTTCTGGCTCTACCCCAATCATTTTTGTAGAGGGAGATATACTATTAAAATAGGTACCTAAACCTGAAATTAAACCTCCGCCTCCAACACTTGCGAAAACGTAATCGATATCAACATCAGTATCATTTAATATTTCAACAGCGACTGTACCTTGACCAGCAATCACATCAACATCATCAAAAGGATGGATGAACGTACGATTTTCTTCCTCACAACAGACTACAGCTTTTTGGTATGCATCATCAAATGTATCTCCAGTTAAAATAATTTCAACATATTCTTTACCGAATAACTCAACTTGTGTGACCTTTTGTCGTGGAGTTGTTGATGGCATGAAAATTTTACCGTGAATTTTTAATTGTCTACAGGAATATGCAACACCTTGAGCATGATTCCCAGCACTCGCACAAACAATGCCATTTACTGTTTGCAATTCATCAAGCTGTTTTATCTTATTAAAAGCTCCTCGAATCTTAAACGATCGAACTACTTGTAAATCCTCACGTTTTAAATAAACATTGCATTGAAATTTTTCAGAAAGCTGTTCATTTTTTTGAAGAGGTGTGTGAGTCACAACATCCTTCAACAAATGATGTGCCTTTAAAATATCTTCCACGTATACCTTTTGTAATTCATTGATAGTTTGCTTCATCTTCACGACCCTTTCAACTGCTTGTTAATAGAAAATTATATCATGAATATTCAAAATTTAAAGGAAATAATAGAAAGTTTCATATATTTTTTAAATGTAAGTACCATCATAGATTTAAAAGTTAGGCTCAGTTAAAGCTCTCTGTTGATTTCTGCACTTTGTTGATTGGAGCGGATATGTGAGACTCCTGCGGGAGTGCGAGTCCAAGGAAGACCCCACAGGTGCAAAGCACCGAGGAGGCTCCCGGACCGCCCGCGGAAAGCGAATGCCTGCAGCGGAAATCAACAACCAAGTTTAACAGAGCTAAAAGTTATAAGAAAATGTAGGCGAAATCAATCAATTGGGTGTATTTAGTTTCAATTGGGTGTTATAATGATCTCATATCGCGTTCGGAGGTTATGATTTGAATTCAAACAAAAGTTTATTTACAAGTGAGCAGGTACGAAATTTTTCACATAATCCACTATCAAGCTTTTCAGATATTATTTCAATACACCCCACTCTATTGGAGAATGTTCATATTGCAAAAAAAATAGCTTTAACTGACTTTCCAATCCTTATACATGGGGCAACTGGAACAGGCAAGGATTTATTCGCTCAAGCAATACACAATCATTCACTTCGTAAAAATTGCGCATTTGTGACAGTTGATTGTAAAGAACACAATGCTGAATTATTAGAAGAGGAATTGTTTGGCTACGAAGACAATTCTAATACTTCTTCTAGTCTGTTTGATTTGGCAACTGGCGGAACAATATTTTTCAATAATATTGGTGATTTATCTCCAAAAATACAAACAAAGATTTTAAGTGTTATTGAAAATAAAGGATGGAGACGTTTAAATGGCTCAAAACTCATCCCCTTAAATGTTCGATTCATTTCCGCTACAAATAAACATTTAGCGCTTGAAAATGACTTTAGAGATGATTTATTGTATCGACTAAATGTACTATCGATTTCCTTACCTGAAGTTAAGGAAATAAAACAGGATATACAAGTTTTCATCGAACATTTTCTTGCTAAATCAGGAAGTACAATTAGAGTAGACCAGGCCGTGCAAGATGCTTTAAATCATTATGACTGGCCAGGAAATATTCGTGAAATAAAAAACACGGTCGATTATATGCTAACCGTTTCTGATGGAAGATCGATACAGCTCCATGACCTACCTCATGGTATCATTCTCGTCGAAAAACAGAAAACGAAAAAGCCTCAAGAAAAAAATTCTATTCAATTAACAATGATGGACAAACTGGAATATGCATTTATACTCGAAGAAATTAAACTACAAAATGAAAAAGGTGAACCAGCTAGCAGACGAGTTATTTCTGAGAATAGTAAATCTTTATCACATCCATTAACAACTCAACAAGTCAGACATCGTTTGGATTTTTTAGAAAAACATCATTATGTCACAAAGGGTAGAGGAAGAGCTGGAACAAAAATCACCTTAGAGGGAGTAGACTTTTTACTATCACTCAAAGAAATTATTAAATAAAACACACCCTCATTAAAAATCGAAGACTAATGAGACAAATCGCTTTACTAAGAAAGGAGATTCACATGGCAAACACACACACATTCTCAAAAGGCGAAGAGATTGCTAATTCGATTACACATGGAATTGGTGGATTACTAAGTATTGCAGGGCTCGTTATTTTAATCGTTTTCTCATCTTTATATGGAACTCCTTGGCACATCGTAAGCTTTACTTTATTCGGGGTGACAATGGTGCTGTTATACACCGCTTCTACCCTTGTTCATAGCTTTCCAGCCGGAAAGGCGAAGGACATATTTGAAATACTAGATCATTCAGCTATTTACTTTTTTATCGCTGGAACCTATACTCCCTTCTTATTTATAGCTGTTAAAGGCTGGGTTGGATGGACTTTATTCGGGATCGTTTGGGGACTTGCAATTGCTGGAACAGTATTCAAATCATTTTTTGTGAAAAAATATTTATTCTTCTCTACGATTATGTATGTCGTTATGGGCTGGTTAATTGTTTTTGCTTGGAACCATATTACAGAAAATGTTGCTTTTAATGGTGTAGTTTTATTAGTTATTGGCGGAGTTCTTTACACAATTGGTGCAGTCTTTTATATGTGGAGAGGATTTAAATATCACCATGCAGTTTGGCATATCTTTGTGTTAGCAGGTACAATTCTACATTTCTTTTCCATTTTGTTTTATCTCTTACCGTAATCAAAAGCAGCCTCTACACGTTGTTCACACTAGTTCATTTAACAAGTGTGAACAATTTAGAGGCTGCTTTTTTAATAAGACTATTTTTCTAATCTTTGTTGTTATATAAGATTGGCTGTTTTTGCAAACTTTGTTGCTATTTTCCTAGTAATTCGGTGTGGTTGATTTCGTTTTAAAAGCAACAATCCCTCAGATTGGTGCCTAAAGATTTTAACAAACTAGATATAAAACCTAGTTTTTTCTTTCGTAAATGACAAAATCAAAATTATATGGATTTTTTTCATTTTTTATACCAGGCTCATTTGAGATTGTTTCCCATTCAGTATCATTTGTTTCTGGAAAGAATGTGTCACCTTCAAATTCGTGATGAATATGTGTTATGTATAAACGATCACTATAAGGGAGCAATTCTTTAAATATCTCAGCTCCACCGATGACAAAAATTTCTTCGTCCACTTTTCTTGCCATTTCTAAAAATTCATCAATTGAATGCAATACCTTACATCCATCACACGAAAATTGTTGGTCTCTTGTAATTATTATATTTTCCCGACCTGGTAATGGCCTACCAATTGAATCAAAGGTTTTGCGCCCCATCACAATTTTATGGTCCATTGTGATGCGTTTAAAATACGCCAAATCCTGAGGTAAATGCCAAGGGAGCTGATTATTACTACCGATAAGTCTGTTTTTATCCATTGCATATAGTAAAGAAATCATACGCTAACAACTCCTTTAATATGTGGATGTGGATCATAACCCTCAATTGAAAAATCCTCAAATGTAAAGTCAAAAATAGATGTAACATCTTTGTTTATTTTTAAAGTTGGTAATGGTCGTAGCTCTCTTTGTATTTGTTCTTTCACTTGCTCGATATGGTTTGAGTAAATATGAACATCACCAAATGTGTGTACAAATTCACCAACCTCAAGATTTGTCGCCTGTGCCATCATATGAACTAACAATGCATAAGAAGCGATATTAAATGGAACACCTAAAAATACATCTGCTGAACGCTGATACAGCTGACATGATAATTTCCCCTCAGCTACATAAAACTGAAAAAAGCAGTGACAAGGTGGTAGTGCCATATGATCAACATCCGCAACATTCCAGGCGGAAACAATTAACCGTCTAGAGTCGGGATTATTTTTTATTTGTTTAACGACATTTGAGATTTGATCAATCGTAGAACCATCTTTTGCAGGCCAAGATCTCCATTGGTGACCATAAACTGGTCCTAACTCTCCCTTTTCATCCGCCCACTCATTCCAAATCTTTACTCCATTCTCTTGAAGATATTTGACGTTCGTATCACCTTTTAAAAACCAAAGCAACTCGTGGATTATCGATTTTGTATGGAGTTTTTTAGTCGTGATTAATGGAAATCCATCTTGTAAATTGAATCTCATTTGATAACCAAATGTACTAATTGTACCTGTACCAGTACGATCTTCCTTTTTGACCCCATTTTCAAGTACATGCTTACATAATTCTAAGTATTGCTTCATTTCGACACTTCCCTTAATAAGAATACTACATGTATTTTACCATTTTTATCGTACATTCACATAGGTTTTCTGTAGTTGGTTAGCAGCTTGATTTTCTAATGATTGAATAAACGCAAATGTAAGCGGCGCCTTTCCTTTAAGCCTTTTTCTGGTATCATCGTTGTAATAGTACATTGCAAAAGCTTCTGCAAAATACTCTTCAGGAAAATTAATAAAATAGTTTCGGTTAGGAAATAGTTGTTCAACCTCTTGCTTCCAAATCGCAAGATATGTTGGATCATTACGAACATAGTGAAAGACATATCGATCAATTGCATGTGCTACTTCATGCAATTCCAGTGAAACAGATCCATGACCTTTTCCGTATTCACTATGCCCAATCTTCGCATAAACAACTCGATCATTACTCATACCAGGAACTTGATTCCAGTTAAGAGATGAATCAGAATAACCTCTAGGTTTTTTATCTTTCAAACTATTTAATCCATTTTGATCTGTTAAAGACCCATTAAATAACTTAATTTGAATATTTTGCTCTGCAGCAATCATTAAAATATTTTGATCTATTTTTTGTAAATTATTTATCATAATTAAGGCTTCATCTTCAGCAAATGATGCTTCTGGTAAGAAAACAATTTCTCCAATTATTGGTTTAGAAAGAATCAATTCAGCTGACTTAAAGGAATATGTAGAAAGTGGAACACCTTCAGGAACTGCTCTAGCCAAATGATAAAAAGGAATACAAATAAAAGAAATGATTAGGATGAAAATACCCTTTTTCATGTTGTACATCCTCTCGATGATTAAATGGACTTTCTAGTGGATTTTTTAAGATGATGGTAACTTTGAGGTGAATTCAAAGTGATTCATTTGCTATAGAAGGTTTGTTGTTAAAAAACTCATCAGACCAACAAAACTTAAATATTTCGAATCTTCTATTACAATCTTAACATATTTTAATAGATTAAACTATATTACCAAAATGATTTTTCATAGAATTATTTAATAGACTGACTGTTTACACAGTGAAAAAGCACGCAAATACTTTTGCGCACTCGAAGAAAGGTTAATTATACAGCGTTTACATTACATTTTATTAATGATAGCTCATCCAATTTGGAGGCGTATTTTTATCCCAAAAAATACTTCCTAAATCCTTGTGAGATTGAAATGAATCATGGTAAGTATGATAATGGAAATTAAACCAATATCCTTCTAAAGGACGATTTTCTCTTCGGACATGGAAACGTAAAACGTCTTCACCAGTTATTGTATTGTATATATGAAATATTTTTTCACCAGTTCCACCTGAAGGCTTTGATATCTCTAGTTGTTGGAAAAGTTCGTCGTCCTCAACATTCAAATAATATGTAATGATTTCTTCCATTTTAGGGAAAATCATTTCTTTAAATTCATCTTCAATAACGCCACCAATTTTATCGCCGAATTTTATAAAAGACTTTTGTTCTGCCTCTGTTAGTAAATTGATTAGAACTTGATCCTTTGATAATGGAAGTTGTTCTAGCTCTACCTTAGGAGGTAAAATTTGGTCAATATTGTTATTATTAATAGAAGATTTAGACACTGAATCTTCTGATGGTTTATCTTGAACTGCAAGAGATGCTGGTGGTGTTACAAGCCCGAAGGTTGCAATCGAGAATAGAATGACAAGTGATTTTCTTAACCATTTATTCATATTCATAGCGGGACTTCCTTCCGATAATACTAATATATAAATATTTTATCATATACCTAATTGTATTAATATAACAAATATATTACAAAACAATTAATATATAAAAAGGCGATAAATCTTTAAATAAAAAGAAAAAACGTTTAAAATAAGATATACATACGCATATTAAAGATATCACTTTGGGAGGTTTGAAAGATGGGGTATGATACAATTTTTTTTCATTGGTTGCTTCGTTACACTTGCATATTTTATTTTTGTAGAAATTACGGATTGAGTACATACTAACGAGGCTGCCTAATCATAAGGTCAGCCTCGTTTTTTTTATGTTCTTTTCGTTTTCTTTCTAGCCGAATCAAGTTGCTTGCCTTTTGCTTCACTCATTGTTGTTCCTTGACCCTCGACGTTTGGTGAGCTTAATCCAGCCCTTGACGGGTCTACTCTTCTTTTTGGCATATTCATAACACCTCCACACTATTATCTTTTGCTAATCCGATATTTCTATTACGCCATAATGAAATTTTGCTGATTTCCGGATGTTAACAATAAAGCCATTCTCTACAAAACGGCTGCTTCGCCAATGATCCTTTAAAACAATTCTCCTTTTAGCAACACGTTTTGCCTCATTTATTGCCTCTTTTTTTAATGGTGTAAAATTAGCTATACTTTTTAAAGGTAATATCCCAATTGATTCTTCAATTGTTTCTTCGAACATCGGATCAAAATAAATAACATCATAAGAATTGTCAGGACAGCTTCTTAAGAACGTTAAATGGTCATTTGATGAAACATCAATGCGTTTCATTGCATCATCTAATACTTCTAGGCCCGTTTCCCATTGTTGCAAGCCTTTTTTTACGATAAAAGCTAGACTACTGCTATCTTCAATACCTTTTACAATGCCTTCCTGTCCTACCACATAGCTAGCAACAATACTATCTGATGCTAATCCAAGGGTACAATCTAAAAAGGAATCACCAACTTGTAAATTGCAAGCTTCAGAAAAAGGATCCTTTTCACCTTTTAGCAGCCTCTTAATTCTAAACATTGCTGAGTTTGGATGAAAAAACAATGGATTATTTTGATTTAAAAAATGCAGTTCTAAGCGATTTTTCCCTACAACGAGTGTATTTTCTCGATAATTCTTTTTGATGTATTCTACAGCTTGTTTACTCCGTTTCACATATGAACCATTTAGCTCGAAGGCAATTTCCATAGCTGTCTGTATTAATTGAGCATCCGGTCTACTTGATGTTGTAACAATCATTTTTATATCTCCACTTCTAATTAATGAGCCAAAGAACAAAAGCACAAGCATTGTCGTCTAGACAAGTAAATCGCTAAAGCTGTATTCCAGGCTTTTCTCTAGTAACAGATTGAAAATAAAAAGGATGCGCATTCGCATCCTTTTTAACAGTATTTATCAAATGCACTTTCTAAATTTTGCATAATTGCCTCGATTGAATTCCCTTCAATTTCATGACGAGGTATAAAGTGTACAACTTCACTATCTTTTATTAGCGCCATTGATGGTGATGAAGGCTCATATCCTTTAAAATACTTACGCATCTTACTTGTTGCTTCTTTATCTTGCCCGGCAAAAACAGTAACAAGTTTATCAGGCTTTTTCTCTGCATTTAAAGCAGCTTGAGTAGCAGCTGGTCTTGCAAGTCCTGCTGCACAGCCACATACAGAGTTTACAACTACAAGCGTTGTACCTTTTACCTCGTTCATGAACTCTTCGACTTCTGTTTCTGTCGTTAACTCTTCAAATCCTGCATTTGTAAGCTCTGCTCTCATAGGCTTTACAATTTGCTTCATATATTCTTCATATGCCATTGACATTTGCATCACTCCATTATTTCAATATATAGTTCAAGAATACAATAGGGATTTTACCATTGCAATCTTGTTAATTCATTTTACTACTTCTGTTTCTTTCTAAATAATGAGTTACCAGAGATTATTTAAGTATTTAACACAAGACATTTTTGTTAGATACTCAGATCAAAAATTTTTACCCTTTCCTGCTCTCGGTCATTTGCTTCCAAACAGAACCTTTTGCTTCTTCTCCACCCTCAATTCGTTCTATCGCCATTTTCACCTGCATACTAACCTCAAATTCCGGATCATCTTCTGCTTGCTTTAAAGCTGACAGTGCTGTTTGATCGCCAACCTCGTATAAGAACATTGCTGCTCTCCATCTAACGAGTTTGTTTTTATCTTTTAATGCTTTCATCATTGGCTCTATTGCCGCTGGATCACCTATATCTGACAAACAATCACCAGCAGTACGTCTCACTGTAACCGATTTATCGTTTAATGCTTTATATAACAATGGCAATACAACGGATTTTTCAATCATCCCTAAATAAACAGTTGCTAGTCTTCTTATTGAAGGCTTTTCATCATTTAAAGCCTTTTCTAATACCGGAAGGTCCTCTTCTGTTGGATCCATTTGATCCAAATGTGCAAATCTAACAGACCAATCCTCATCATCTAACATATCTAGTGTTACTTTATAAGATTTTTTTACCGGAGTATTTGTTTTATGACCTGCTTCAGAGGCAGATTTCACCAACCTTTGTAATCGCTCATCTGCATAGGCTGCACTTAATTCATCAACGACATCTTTTCCAATATCCGCAAGGTCGCCATATCTTACACCGTGTTCTCTCCACTGGCGCTCTAATACTACATTTTCATTTGATTGCTGTGCCGCTAATACAGCTTCTTTAAAACGTTCGGGTAAGCCATATCGCTCTTCAGTCAATCCGTCTGTTAGTTTAACCTGCATCGGAATATTATTAAACATTTGAACGAAAACCTTAACTTCACCGAAAGCTTCTTCTTGCTGCCTAGCGTTAAAATTCCCTTCCTCTACATGTTCTCCAAACGCTTGACGAACTTGTGCTAAAATATCTTTCCAATCATATTTGGCATTTCTTTCGACAGCGAGAAAATCGGCTACATGATAAACTCCTTTTACTCCTTCTATATGTAAGATCTCACCAATAATACTTGGTGCTTCTTTAGCCTGATCCTTTT
The DNA here is from genome assembly GCF_017497975.1 of Metabacillus bambusae. Lineage (GTDB taxonomy): Bacteria > Bacillota > Bacilli > Bacillales > Bacillaceae > Metabacillus > Metabacillus bambusae. Next base: position 11,326 of record NZ_JAGDEL010000044.1, read on the forward strand.
TATAATTATTACTTTTTCCAGAAGGAAGTTCTTCTGTCAAAAGCACCTTCATCGTATTAGGACTAGGAGTAGGTTCAATTGATTTTATTTTCACTATGAGCACCCCTTTTTTATTACTAAATTTATTGTAACATAGCCTCTTTACTAATCGCTATTCATAGAGGTTGAGCTTTTCTTTACAGTATCAGAATTTATAACTTTTCTTACTAAGTTTTGGTGTCTAGCTCTTAGCGCCTAGACCCTCGGGGTCATAAGCCACTCAGGAATTGAAGACAAAGAACGTCTTCTATTCCTGAGCGTCTTATGCCTGTCGGGTCTGATCAAGGCGCTTGCGCTTTTCTTTGTTGTTATTTTACTTCGTTACACTCTCTATAGAATTGATCTAAAAATACTTGGAGAAATTGGTGTCTTTCTTCGGCGAGTAGCTTCCCAGTTTTTGTATTCATTAAGTCTTTTAATTTAAGTAATTTATCATAAAAATGACTTATTGCGTCAGTACCCTCTTTCTTATTTGGATGATAGATTAGATTTCCTTTAAAACCTGCATATGTAAACGTCCTAGCTATACCAATTGCGCCAATAGCATCAAGACGATCTGCATCTTGAACAACTTTCGCTTCAAGCGATAAATGATGTACTGGCGTTTTTTTACGAAAACTAATAATTTGAATAATGTCCACAACATCTGCAACAACTTTTCTATCAATCTCCATCTCCATTAATAATCCTTCAACTTCGTTGATCTGAAGCATTACATCTTCAGAAAGCTTGTCATCAATTAGATCATGTAGTAATGCAGCTAATTCAACAACAAAATTATTCGCATTCTCTGCTGCTCCTATTCGGAGTGCATTCTTTCGTACACGGTCGATATGCCACCAGTCGTGACCACTCGCCTCATCATAAAGTTGCTTTTTAACAAAATCCTCTACCTTGTTAATAAAATAATTTTCTTCCATTAATTTGTACTCCTCTAAGTTAATAAGCTACTTAGCTAATTTTTTTCGATATTGATTTATTTTTAACAATAAAGAACAAAGTACTTGATATTACACATATAGTATCTTATCAAATTATAAAGGTGTGTCATGATGAGAACTGTAAATAACCTGCAACCAATAATCGGTCAAGCTTGGACTGGAAGACATATCGTTTTACTTCATTGTTTTGAACATAACATTGTAAATAAGTTATACAAAAGCTACCATGCACCAATAGAACCGCCCCGTTCCAATTGTGCAGAGACTTTATCTCAATTACTAAGTATTGGTTATCGTGTTCAAGAAATTACTCCATTACCTAATCAGCAAATTCAATATTTTTTAGTTCTTTATTAATTTATTGTAATTCGGATTGACCCATTTAGGCCTGCTTCAATCCCAAGACACTAAAAAAGAAGCCTTAAACTCTGACTTCTTTTAACAGATCTTCAATATCAGGTTTTATTTCTGATGGATTTGTATTTGGAGAAAATCTCTTTACTACTTCTCCTTTATTATTAACCAAGAACTTTGTAAAATTCCATTTTATCGCTTTACTACCTAATAAGCCTGGGGCATGTGATGCTAGATATACAAATAGTGGATGAGCTTTTTCTCCATTTACATCAATTTTAGAAAACATTGGAAAGCTTACTCCGTAATTCACCTCACAAAAATTTTCAATATCACTATTATTACCTGGCTCCTGCCCCATAAACTGATTACATGGAAAACCTAACACTGTAAAATCTTGGTCACCAAATTCCTCATATAATTCTTGTAGCTCTTTGTATTGGGGTGTAAATCCACAATTACTAGCTGTATTAACGATCAGTAAAACCTTATTTTCGAACTGTTTTAATGTTCTCTTTTCACCTTTAATTGTATCAACTTCGAATTGATAAATGCTCATAAAGAACCTCTTTTCTCTTTTATATAGGTTTATTATTTCTCAACTATTAAGTTTTTTTGACATCATGCGTAGTAATGAAATGGAATGATCCACAATATGTAACAAATCCTCAATATCATCTTCTCCATAGCGTATCTGAAAATCCACTTGATAGCGGTGATGATATACCTTTAAGCTTGAGGTAATTTCTTTTGTTAGGAAAAGCTTAATCGAGTGACCTTCCCAGACTTTTTTAAGTTTCTTTAAAAGTAGTTCGTCATATTCTTGAGTTTGCAATTGCGCTTCTAATGCCACGTTTATATGGCATCCTGGATTTTCAATAGAATGCATTAATTCGCCAACAAGCTGCTGTTGCCTCATCTCCATTCCTATTGTTGCAGACGGATTTTTCTTATACTTATTTGCAAATGTAATTGTATATAATCTCGACATCGTGGCTAAATCAATATTATCACTTCTATCGGTAACCGAGATCTCATTTTCAAGATCTAAATCATAAATATACCCTTCAACGATTACCTTTAGGTTATCAAAAACAGTAGGATCAAACATTACAACCTCCTATAGAAAAGCTAAAGCAACTTATATATCTTCATGAAAATAAAGACTAACCATTTTAGAAAATCTTCAATACCATCAATTTGTGTGTCCTAAACCAAGAGAGTTAAAAAATTCTTCTTAAAATAATCCTGTTGCAAGGCCTTTATCATTTACATCCATTTCCAACGCAGCTGGTTTTTTTGGCAACCCAGGCATTGTCATAATATTACCCGTAATTGCAACAATAAATCCTGCACCAAGTGATATTTTAAATTCACGGATCGTGATTGTGAAATTTTCTGGTCTGCCCAAAATATGAGCTTGATCGGTTAAAGAATACTGTGTTTTCGCCATACAAATTGGCAATTGACTCCAACCAAACTGATCAAAGTCATTCATTTGTTTTTCTGCCTTACTTGTATATTGCACACCTGTTGCACCATAGACGATGTTTGCAATGTTAAATATTTTTTGCTTTATAGAAGAAGCAGGATCATATAAGTGCTGAAATTGATTTTGTCCCTCATCAATAGTTTTAAGAAGTTTTTCCGCTAAATCTATCCCACCTTTTCCGCCGTGTTCCCATACTTCACAAAGCGCAGCTGGATGGGAATTCTCCTGACACCAATCCAAAATAGCTTTGATTTCTTTATCAGTGTCAGTTATAAATTTATTGATCGCTACCACATAAGGTAACCCAAACCTTTTTATTGTTTCGATATGTTTTTTTAGATTTGAAAAACCTGAGATTAGAGCTGCTGTGTTTTCTTGTTGTAAATCATTCTTTTTCAATCCACCATGCATTTTTAAAGCCCTTATAGTCGCAACAATCACTACTCCTGATGGATGTATTTTACCTATTCTTGCTTTAATATTAAGAAATTTTTCAGCACCAAGATCTGCACCAAAGCCAGCTTCTGTCACAACATATTCACCAAGTTTAGCAGCCATCATTGTTGCTAAAAGACTGTTACACCCATGGGCAATATTTGCAAATGGGCCACCATGAATAATCGCTGGGGTATGTTCGAGCGTTTGAACTAAATTAGGCTTGATCGCTTCTTTTAATATTAATGTTAGTGCCCCTTCACACCCGAGGTCTGCAACTGTAACTGGTTTGTTAGAATATGTGTACCCTATAACAACTTTTGCGAGTCTAGTCCGTAAATCAGCCAAGCTATCAGCTAAACATAATATAGCCATAATCTCTGAAGCAACGGTTATGTCAAAATGATCCTCACGTGGTACTCCATGTGTGGGGCCTCCGAGGCCAATTGTAATATTTCGGAGTGCACGATCATTTAAGTCTAACACTCTTTTCCAGATAATTCTCCTCGGATCTATTCCAACTTCATTCCCCTGATGGATATGATTATCTATAAAGGCGGCTAATGCATTATTTGCAGTTGTTATCGCATGAAAGTCTCCTGTAAAATGAAGATTTATCTCATCCATTGGTAAAACCTGAGAATATCCTCCCCCAGTTGCACCACCTTTCATACCCAACGTTGGACCTAGTGAGGGTTCTCTTAGAGCAACAATTGCTCGTTTATTTAATTGATTAAGCGCTTGAGCTAAACCTACAGTTACAGTTGATTTCCCTTCCCCTGCAGGTGTTGGATTTATTGAGGTCACAAGAACGACTTTCCCAGATGGTTTATCTTTTAAACGTTCTAGGACCTGCAGAGAAATTTTTGCTTTATACTTACCAAACAATTCAAATTCATCATCATGGAGCTCCAAATAATTTTCTGCAAGTTGTTTAATAGGAAAAAGTGATACCTGTTGAGCAATATCAATATCAGATTTACATTTTTTATTTATATTCACAATATTTTCCTCACTTTGCTAGATTTATTGATCAGAATATCTTACCATGTATAATGGAATTAAAATTCCGGATTCAAAGACCTCTCTCTTTTTCTTATTCACTTGTATTTAAATGTATGAATCATGAGAAAATATGGATATAAGCAATTAAGAATATCTCTTATCTCTTTTATTGAATAAGAATGCAAAATTTATGAAAGTTCGAATTGAATTATTTTTCTAAACTTTCTATAATAAAGAATCAACCATTGAAAGAAATTTACGGAGGTGCTTTTTTTGCCGATCAACATACCTAGTCATTTACCAGCTAAAGAAATACTTGAGCGTGAAAATATTTTTATTATGGACGAAAAAAGAGCGTATGCACAAGATATACGTCCTTTAAATATCGTTATCTTAAATATTATGCCTGAAAAGGAAAAAACAGAAACTCAATTATTACGATTATTGGGGAATTCACCACTCCAATTGAACATAACATTTTTAAGGCCTGAAACACACACTTCAAAGACTACAGCAATTGAGCATTTAAAGGAATTTTATACAACCTTTAAGCATATACAACATAAGAAATTTGATGGAATGATCATTACAGGAGCACCAATTGAGCATTTAGAATTTTCAGAGGTTTCATATTGGGATGAGTTAAAAACAATCATGGATTGGACGAAAACAAATGTTACCTCAACTTTACATATTTGTTGGGGAGCACAAGCAGGACTTTTCCATCACTACGGCGTAAATAAATATCAACTGGAAAAAAAATGCTTTGGTGTTTTTAAGCATGAAATTGTCAATCCCACTGTAAAATTATTAAGAGGATTCGATGACTTGTATTATGTCCCACATTCAAGACATACAGATGTACTGAAAGAAGAAATCGATTCTGTTTCAGAGCTTCAGCTCCTTTCTTATTCAGAAGAAGCTGGTGTTTGTCTAGTAATGTCTGAGGATGGCAAGCAAGTATTTTTAACTGGTCATCCTGAATATGAACGAACATCTTTAAAGGATGAGTATGAACGAGACTTGGCAAAAGGATTACAAATTGAAATTCCAGTTAACTATTTTGCAGATAATGATCCTAGTAATCAACCAATTCATTGTTGGAGATCACATGGGAACCTCCTATTTGTCAACTGGTTAAACTATTATGTTTACCAAGAAACACCTTATATTTGGGATTGAAAGGGTAAGAATAAAGTTTTATTGCAAGTAAAGTAGATTAGTTGATTTCTAATGATGTATAAAGGTTAGAAAATTGTTCCACTTCCTTATGAGACAATATAATTAAATGTAAAGTTGAGAACAAATAAGAAGTTTATTTTTTTTTAATTCAATATTTTTACAACGATTTTACATCTTAAGAAATACTTAATAATTGCTTTATAAAAAAGTAACATTTATATGGTAATCTTTAAGACAAATTCAGTTCGATTTCTTCATATAATTTGTTAATGGAGAAATGCATTTGTTGTTTCGATTCGTTTCTGATTAGATTGAGGTGAAAATATTGAAAAGCAATTCAAAAGTGTTAATTTTGACTGCGAAATATGGTAATGGACATGTTCAAGTTGCAAAAACATTAGAAAATAAATGTAAAGAGCTTGGTTTTGAAAAGGTTGTAGTATGTAATCTTTATTCTGAATCATTTCCTGTTTTTTCAGAGATTACTCAATATTTGTATTTAAAAAGCTTTTCAATTGGAAAACAGTTTTACCGCCTATTTTACTACGGAGTAGATAAAATTTATAACAAAAGAATGATGAATCTTTATTTTAAAATGGGGCATAAACGTTTACATCAAATCGTTACAAGTGAACAGCCTGATATGATTATTAATACGTTCCCAATGATTGTTGTTCCTGAATATCGCAGGAAAACTGGAACTGTTATTCCAACCTTTAATGTCTTAACTGATTTTTGTTTACACAGAATATGGGTTCACGAAAACATTGATAAGTATTATGTCGCAACAAACCATGTTAAAGAAAAGCTAATCCAATTAGGGATTCACCCTGGCACCGTGAATGTGACCGGAATTCCGATAAGATCACAATTCGAGGATGAGATAAGCAAAAATGAAATTTATACAAAGTACAAGTTGGATTCTAGTAAGAAAACCCTGTTAATAATGGCAGGTGCTCATGGTGTTTTAAAAAACGTAAAAGAATTATGCCAATCTTTTATTTCTAAAAGTGATAACATCCAGACTGTCGTTGTTTGCGGAAATAATACACTTTTAAAAGAAAGTCTTGAACCCCTTACACATAGCAATCCCGAACAAATAAAGGTGCTAAGTTATGTTGAGAGGGTTGATGAGCTTTATAGAATCGCATCTTGCATGATTACTAAACCTGGTGGAATCACACTAACAGAAGCTACTGCACTCGGCGTTCCTGTTATTCTATTCAAGCCAGTTCCAGGTCAAGAAAAAGAAAATGCCCATTTTTTTGAGGATAATAACGCTGCAATCATAGTTAATCAAATAGAGGACATTTCTGAAGAGGTTCATAAATTACTTGAAAATGAACATAGATTAGACCAAATGAAAATGAACATTAAAAATCTGCATGTTCCAGGGTCAGCAGATTTGATCGTAGAAGATATGATTAAGGAAGCTGCTTTTATTAAAGATAAACATATGATGGCTGGCTCCGTAAACTATTAAACATCTTTCAGGGATGAAAAGGGTAAATTCACATTACCTGGAGGGTCAAAATGGATACAAGTACTCATATCACAATTGGAATTGGATTAGCAGGCCTTGCACATATAGATCCTGTCGTAGCTTCTAATCCAGAACTTGCTCAAGCTATTTTGTTCGGTACTATTATAGGTTCTAATGCTCCTGATTTTGATTATGCTATAAAACTTCTTAAAGGAAATGGCATGTACACCGAACACCATCGTGGTGCATCCCATTCCATCCCAGCATTGTTTATATGGACTTTCTTTGTTTCAGGAGTAATATTCTTTTGTAGTAGAGATGTATCATTTATGCACCTTCTTCTTTGGACGTTTATAGCTGTCGTATTGCATGTTGGCTTCGACATTATGAACGCTTACGGAACGCAGGCTGGTAGACCTATCACCAAAAAATGGCTATCATTAAATTTTATTGCTTTATTTGATCCGTTTATTATTATTGTTCACTTGATTGGATTTACCTTGTGGTTAACAGGGTTTCCACCCGGTATTGTCTTTTTCTATGGATACATCCTTCTAGCAATATATCTCATAAATAGGTATTTTGTATCCATACAAAATAGAAAATTTTTTTTGAACAAAACAAAAAAATCCGGGATTTTCACCATAATTCCAACTATATGGTTGAAAAAGTGGAATTTTGTGTTTGAAACTGAGTCGACGTATCAGGTCGGTTCAATAATTGGTAAGAATATTAACTGGATTCATCATTTTGAAAAATATAATCCTAATTGTGAAATAATAAAAGCATCTTTAACTGATAAAAATGTACAACACTTTTTAGCTAATTCAAAACATGTCCACGCGCTCTATTTTCCAACATCATCAGGTTCTGAGGTCCGATGGATTGATTTACGATTCCGTCATAGGGATCATTATCCCTATATGGCTGTCGTCAAACTTGATCAGGCTAAAAATATTTTAGCTTCCTATACTGGCTGGGTACACCATTCAAGAAAGCTAAATGAAAAGCTCCTCCCATCGGATAAACGAGCCATGCAATTATGATAAAAAAATGTCTGACACTGCTTTAACGTAGTGATCAGACATTTTTTGTAATTTATGAAATAAAAAAATTCTTATACTGCGAATAACACTACGACATCCAACTCCAGCGCGCTAAAGCAGAAGTGAACTTCACACTCCTAATTTACTAAGTCAACATCGAACCGCTTACGCTCTTCGTGTTTCCTTTGCAGGACATTTAAAAACGTAGGCGACTGTTCAGCTCTGACAAGCATAAAAAAAGCAGATGATAGTTGTGGCTTTCTACTCAGGCAGCTGATTGGCTTATGACTCGAAGAGCTAGGAGCCGCAGCTAGATACGGAGTGCATACGGAGTGCTCTTTTTTCTACGTCGCTAAACGGGGTGCTTGCGCTTTTGAAGTGACCCCATAAAGTGAGACAAGGAAAAAACACCTCCTGAGTCGTATTTAATCAATATGATTCTAGCGGAGGTGTTTTTCTTATGGGTACAAGAATCCCTTATCCAGAGGAAATTAAATGG
>NZ_JAGDEL010000045.1 GCF_017497975.1 Metabacillus bambusae
GCCGCTAATCTCTGGGAGCAAGCTCCCATTGATTCGCTCGACTTGCATGTATTAGGCACGCCGCCAGCGTTCGTCCTGAGCCAGGATCAAACTCTCCAATAAAGTGTTTGATATAGCTCATAAGTTTGTACTATATAGTACGTTGTTTTGTTAATTTAAAATTAACGTTGGCACGCTTGGTTTTGTTTAGTTTTCAAAGAACTTTTTCGTCTTCATCAAGAAGCGACTTAACTATAATAACATGTTGTATCCATTTAAGTCAACATCTTTTTTATTCTAAATTTTCAAGAGGAAAACTCTCGTCATTAGCGACGAATAATAATATATCATCCATTAAAATATATGTCAACAAAAAAAGAAAACAAATGGAGCATCCATTTGTTTTAACCTATAATCATTGTTTTAATAATTATTAGAGCAGCCAAGCCAGGGATTCCTAATATACCAGAAACACTTGAAGTTATTAAGTTAATAGGTATATGGAGATCAAAGCTCGTACCAAATGCATTTACAAAAAACAATAATAATGCCCCAACTACTATTTTTATACATAATTGCCCAATCCATCTAAGAGGGCGAACAGGCGCACCAACAAATAAAAGGACTAGGATTAATCCACCGAGCACCGAAAATACGATTATGGGATCCACTTTCATCACTCTCTTTCATTTCTCTATAGTAATAGATATGAAATGAGTGAAAAAATAGAACAAGCTAATACGAAAAGTATAAACATAGAGTTATGGCACCTATTTAACACCTTTAAAACATTACATTCGTCCGATTTTGATGTTGCGTTTTTTTGCCTCTTTCAGTAAAAAGAAATATTTCGCTTCAGCTACCTTTAATTCATATAAAACTTGTGGAGATGGTTCAACACTTTTTTCAATAAGTTGTTTTTGCCGATTCCACTCGCTTTTCATATTGAGTAAATTTTGTATTAGTTGTTGATCATATTGAGTCCTTAACCAACCCTTTCGGCGAAAAAGCATAGTTGTCTCTCCTTTATCCACAGCAATTGGCAGTAGTTTTCAGTCTTATTCTCTGATGTGTACTAGAACTAACCTAAGTTAGGTTAACATCCGTTTATGCTGAAAGTTTCATATTATATTTCTCTTCTTCCCTCTATTGCTTTTGATAATGTCACCTCATCTGCATACTCTAGATCTCCACCTACAGGTAAACCATGTGCAATTCTTGTTAATCTAATACCAGAAGGTTTTAATAATCGTGAAATATACATTGCTGTAGCTTCACCCTCAATATTAGGATTAGTAGCTAAAATCACTTCTTGTATTGTGTCATCTTGAAGTCTTTTTAATAACTCAGGAATCTTAATATCCTCAGGACCAATCCCGTCCATTGGTGAGATAGATCCGTGTAGTACATGATATAACCCGTTATATTCTTTCATTTTTTCCATTGCAATAACATCTTTTGGATCTTGGACCACACATACTATACTTTTATCCCGTCTATCATCCTCACATATATAGCATGGATCCTGGTCAGTTATGTGACCACAAACAGAACAATAGGATAAATTTCGCTTTGCATTAACTAACGCTTTAGCAAAGTCTAACACAACATCTTCTTTCATATTTAAGACAAAAAAAGCCAGTCGAACGGCCGTTTTTGGTCCGATTCCTGGCAATTTCATAAAGCTATCAATTAGCTTTGATATCGGTTCAGGATAATGCATGATTAATCCTCCTAGAACATACCCGGTAAGTTCATTCCTTTTGTAAATTGACCCATCGTATCGTTAGTTAAATCATCCATTTTCTTTAGCGCATCATTAGTTGCAGCCAACACTAAGTCTTGTAGCATTTCAATATCTTCTGGATCAACTACATCTTCTTTAATATTTACTTCAACTAGCTCCTTTTGACCATTTACAACAACAGTCACCATTCCACCACCAGCTCTACCTTCAACTGTTTTTTCGGCAAGCTCTTCTTGTGCTTTCGCCATATCCTTTTGCATTTTTTGCATTTGCTTCATCATTTTTTGCATATTACCCATTCCACCGCCACGCATCATGTTTCATTCCTCCAATATTTATTCTTTTATTTCGATTAATTCATTACCAACCAGTTTTCTTGCTTCAGCAATAAAAGGATCTTCTTCACCCTCTTGCTGGGTATCATTATCATCTTTTTGATCCCTAAGGAAGTCTTCTCTTATTTTAACCCAATCTTGTTCGGGAACGCCAACCATTTCCAAACTTTTTCCCGTAATTTCTTGCAGAATCAATTCTAAATTCGTCCGAACATTGTTATTATTTTCAGCAACCATTTTACAGTGAATTTCAAATTTAAACTTTAGCACAAATGCAGATTTAGATGCAGCGACTGGTTCGCTATCGTTCAATAAAGCAGCATGAGATACTTTATTTTGTCTTTTAAGTAACTCTAATAGTTCTCCCCACCGACTTTTGATAATCTCCAAATCATTTCTTGTGGCAATTTTAAGTATTTCCTGGATTCTACCCTCAGGAGTTTTGTAGCCACTTTTCATTGATCTTTGTTTTGGCTCATTTGGCGCTGATGGTTGTGGAGCTGAAATCCCCTGCTGCTTTAGTCGGTTCAAGTCGGATTGCAAACTATTTATCTTTTCTAATAAAGAATTGTATTCTTCTTGTTCAAATTGTGAAGATGCCAAACTTTGCTGACACAACTTCACAATCGCTACCTCCAAAAAGATTCGTGGGTGATTCGTCCACTTCATCTCTTGTTGACTTTTACTTAAAGTCTCAATTGTTTCATATATTTCACTTGAAGGTATTTCCTTTGTTAGCTGAATGAATTGTTCATCAACTGTTACGCGTTCTAAAACATCCTCTATTGTTGGTGCAGTTTGATATAAGAGCATATCCCGGTAATAGAAGATAAAGTCCTCGATAAACCTTGCTGGATCTTTCCCTTGATACATCAACTGATCAAGTGCTTGTAATGCAGTTGTTACGTCCTTTTGATTAATAGCTCCAGCTATCTTTCCTATGATTCCTTGGGAAACAGACCCAGTGATAAGTAATGCTTCTTCCACTCTTACTTGTTCATCACTATATGAAATCGCTTGATCGAGGAGGCTTAATGCATCACGCATTCCTCCATCTGCCGCTCTAGCAATAACATCTAAAGCTGCTTCTTCAACATCAACTTGTTGATTATGTACGATCTCTTTCATTCTTCCTACGATAGCCGAAGCTGTTATTCTTCGAAAATCGAAGCGTTGACAACGAGAGATAATAGTTAAAGGTATTTTATGAGGCTCTGTTGTAGCCAAAATAAAAATGACATGCTTCGGTGGTTCTTCTAATGTTTTTAACAGGGCATTAAAAGCCCCAATAGATAACATGTGAACCTCATCCACAATATATACTTTATATTGAACAGATGATGGTGCATATTTCACTTTATCTCGTATATCTCTAATTTCATCAACACCATTATTAGACGCAGCATCTATTTCAATTACATCAGAAATTGATCCATTTGTAATTCCTTTACAAGCTGAACATTCATTACAGGGTTCTGCTATTGGAGCCTTTTCACAGTTTACTGCTTTAGCAAATATTTTCGCTGCACTTGTTTTACCAGTTCCTCGAGGACCTGAGAATAAATATGCATGTGAAAATTTATTATGTAAAAGGGCATTTTGTAACGTTTTAGTGATATGTTCTTGTCCAACCACATCATGAAACAACTGTGGTCGAAAAACACGATATAATGCTTGATAACCCACAAAAACGTCCCCCTTCATTTTCATCTACTCTATTATAACAACCATCTATCGTTTTACAAAGCGTGACCCGTATATAAAAACAACTTTCATAAAAAGTTCGTATAATACAAAAACTCACCCTTAAAAAGAGTGAGTCGTTATGATAAATTTAACTGCCGTGCACCTTCCTTCGATTAGCAACCATAGGCGTTACTCAAGCAGTTAGCTCGACCCAGGCAACCCTGCGGCACATGGGAGCTTCCACTTAATGCTGCTTCCTTCCGGACCTGACATGGTTCGTGGATTCCCATTGCGCAGGACCCAGGCGTCAACACCACTTACTTGAGGCAGCCCTACAGTACGCTAACCTCTAGAAGGGATTCGGCCTCGCTAGAGCGGATTGCGAGTACAGGGCACCGCTACCTCCCCGCTTAGCACGGCAAAATTGATACCATATTTAGTTGCGCCATTAAGTACGACGCATGTATTAGTATATAACCTTCAGAGGTAAAATGCAACGTCTAAGCACTGTAAGTTTTTTCTAGTTTTTTGTTTTTTTCTTTTTTCTTTCTCTTATCTCTTTAAAAAAATCACTTAACAACCTACTACAGGCTTCTTCCTCGACACCTTTTGTAATGTCTACTTGGTGGTTGAATCTTTGATCTTGTAATAAATTCATCAATGTTCCAGCACAGCCACCCTTCGGATCTGCTGCTCCGTATACGACACGTTTTACCCTGGAAAGAACTATTGCACCAGCACACATTGGACAAGGCTCTAATGTTACGTAAAGTATTGCCTCCTCTAATCTCCATGTACCTAAAACCTTACAGGCTTTATCAATCGCCAAAATCTCTGCATGTGCAATCGAACGCTGATCCTTTTCACGCAAATTAAAAGCTGAAGATATAACTTTTCCATCGAGAACAATGACTGCTCCAATCGGAACCTCACCAATATCTTGAGCCTTTTTTGCTTCCTCTATTGCTAAGTTCATAAAGTACTGGTCATTATACATAAATATACCCCTTATATAATTTACTATTCTGTTACAACCTAAAAACAAAAGCGTAAGCACCCGTACAAAAACTCAAACTTACTTTTGTTAAAAAAGGAGAAACAATATGGAAAGTCAACCAAAACAAGCACTTCTTATTATTGATATGATAAATGATTTTCAATTCGAGCATGGTCCTATTTTAGCAAAACGAACAAATGATATCTCTCTTCGAATCTCTTCTCTAAAAAAGAAATTAAAAAGAAATGGTTCTCCGATTATCTATGTGAATGATCATTATGAACTATGGCAGGCAGATTTTCAAAGGATTGCCAAAAAGTGTAGAAATACATTGAGCGAAAAGATTATTCATACCATATACCCTGAAGATGATGAATATTTCCTAATTAAACCTAAACACTCAGCATTTTATGGAACAGCATTAAACACACTACTTTATAGTTTGAATATAGAAAGGCTAATTATTACCGGCATCGCCGGTAATATTTGTGTTCTATTTACTGCAAACGATGCATATATGAGAGGATTTGAAATTACAATTCCCTCTGACTGTATTGCATCTAATGACGAGGAAGATAATCAATTTGCTCTTAAAATGATGAAAAATACACTTAAGGCTTCAGTTATAAAAAGTGAAAATATAAAATTAAACTAACATGTACAGAACCCTCACGTCATATGATGTTAAAAAAGTATGATAAGGAGGTCGAACATGCAAATACATATTGTCCAACAAGGACAAACGTTGAATGGTATCGCACAAGCATACAGTTCATCTGTACAGGAGATTGTTCGCACAAATGAACTTCCTAATCCAAATAACTTAGTCATCGGGCAAGCAATAGTCATACCAATAAGGGGAAGATTTTATTGGGTGCAACCAGGTGATAGTTTGTACAAAATCGGTCAAACATTTGGCTTTTCTCCGCTTGAATTAGCTAGAGTCAATAATATCCCAATAAATCAACCTCTTTCAATAGGATTAAGAATATATATACCCGAAAAGAAGGAAAGAAAAGTTGAAACAAATGCATACATTGAACCAAGAGGTACAAGTGTAGCTCCAAATTTAGAACAAGCCGCCCGGGATGCTGCACCATACTTGACATATCTAGGACCATTTAGTTTTCAAATACAGAGAGATGGTACATTAAAAGAACCTTTATTAAATAATTTCCCACAAATTGCGAAACAAAACAACGTCACATTAATGATGGCAATCACAAATCTTGAAAATGATCAATTTAATGATGAACTTGGAAGAATTGTTTTAACAAATATGGATATTCAAAATAAACTTTTAAATAATATCGTTACAACAGCGAAGAAATACGGATTCCGTGATATTCATTTTGATATGGAGTACTTAAGACCAGAGGATCGGGAAGCGTATAACCAATTCTTAAGAAAAGCTAAAAACCGATTCAATCAAGAAGGTTGGCTCCTCTCTACAGCATTAGCTCCCAAAACAAGCGCAGGTCAAAAAGGCCGTTGGTATGAAGCTCATGATTATAAAGCCCATGGGGAAATTGTTGATTTTGTTGTAATTATGACTTATGAATGGGGTTATAGCGCAGGTCCACCAATGCCTGTTTCACCAATTAACCCCGTAAGAGAAGTACTAGAATATGCAATATCAGAAATGCCTAGTCGCAAAATTATGATGGGGCAAAACTTATATGGCTATGACTGGACTCTACCATTTGTCCAAGGCGGACAATACGCGAAAGCAGTTAGTCCCCAACAGGCCATTCAACTAGCTAGTAAATATAATGAACAAATTGAATATGATTATGAAGCTCAAGCTCCACACTTTAATTACATAGATGATAACAGCAAAGAACATAAGGTATGGTTTGAAGACGCAAGATCAATTCAAGCAAAGTTTGATTTAATTAAGGAACTTAATTTACGAGGAATCAGTTACTGGAAGCTAGGTCTAGCTTTTCCACAAAACTGGCTATTAATTACGAATAACTTTGAGGTTGAGAAAAAATAGAGGATAGAAACGAGGATGACTGAAAATGGTCATCCTCATTTTTATGTACTTCCTCAATCTTCAGTTTAGAACAAATCAGTTTTTATATAAATACTGGAAATGTGAACATTCTCTCAAATGTTTACTCCAAAAAAGAATAGCTGTGGTAAAATGAACTTTGTCGATTTTTAAAGTATTAGTGGTTCGTTTTAAAGGAGGACCCATTATGAACATACCCTTTATCACTGTTGAGGGCCCGATTGGTGTCGGGAAAACTTCATTATCAAAGGCAATTGCTGACTATTATCAGTTTCATTTATTAAAAGAAATTGTGGATGAAAATCCTTTCCTTGGAAAGTTTTATACAAACATTAACGAATGGAGCTTCCAAACTGAAATGTTTTTTCTTTGCAATCGCTATAAGCAACTAGAGGATATTAATAAACAGTATCTGCAATTGAATAAATCTGTTGTAGCAGATTATCATATTTATAAAAATCTTATCTTTGCAAAGCGCACATTAAAAAACGAGCAGTATAATAAGTATTTAAAGATATACAACATCTTAACTGCTGACATGCCAACACCTAATTTAATTATTTATTTAAATGCAAGTCTTGAAACATTACTTTCTCGCATTGCAAATAGAGGGCGAGAGATTGAACGTAATATAGACCCTAATTATCTTCAGCAGCTTTTGGAAGACTACGAAATAGCAATGACCCAGTGGGAAAAAGAAAACCCTACTGTTCCTGTAGTAAGATTTAATGGTGATACTTTAGACTTTGTACAAAATAAAGGTGACTTATCATATATATTTAAAACATTGGATCAGTACCTGCAAAAAGGAGCTATCACAAATGAATTTACGCGATAAATATAACATTCCACATAACTCGGTTATTACAATTGCTGGTACTGTTGGAGTAGGAAAATCAACGATGACAAATGCTCTAGCTAGAGCTCTAGACTTTAAAACATCCTTTGAAAAGGTTGACTCAAATCCCTATTTAGATAAATTTTATGCTGATTTTGAACGCTGGAGTTTTCATTTGCAAATCTATTTTCTTGCAGAACGCTTTAAAGAGCAGAAGAAAATATTTGAATATGGAGGAGGTTTTATTCAAGATCGTTCGATATACGAAGATACAGGGATCTTTGCTAAAATGCACTATGAAAAAGGCACTATGTCTGAAGTAGATTATGAAACATATACAAACCTTTTTGATGCTATGGTAATGACACCTTATTTCCCTCATCCAGATCTTCTTATTTATCTTGAGGGAAGCTTAGATGATATCTTATCAAGAATTAAATTACGCGGACGCCCTATGGAACAGCAAACACCTGTTGAATATTGGGAGGAAATGCATCACCGCTATGAAAATTGGATTAATAACTTTAACGCTTGTCCTGTATTACGACTAAATATAAATGACTACGATATTATGAAAAATGAACAAACAATAGAACCAATTATTGAACGGATTGGTTACTTTATTGAACAAACAAAATTACTAAAAAAATAAGAGGCTTGTTCCTCCTTCTGACTTAGGTTGCAGAAGGATGGGACAACCTCTTTTTTTATAAACTTGAATAACAAAAGCAAAAGCGCCTGTTTAGCGATGTATGAACTAGAGCTAGATGTTAAAACACCTATCCACAGTACAGGATTTTATAATTTCCTAGACGAAAAAAAACCGCTACAATAAATGTAACGGTTTTATCAATCTCCTATATTTTATGCGCTAATATAGGATTATATTTTAAATTATGGAGGAGGAAGGGGGATTCGAACCCCCGCGGGTTTTGACACCCCTGTCGGTTTTCAAGACCGATCCCTTCAGCCGGACTTGGGTATTCCTCCGTATCGGACAAGAATTAATTTATCATATTATCGATATACTTGTCAATAATTCATAAAAACTTTTTTTAAAAAAATTCATGACTATAAACTTTAGCCTACTCTTTTATTTAGAACATTATACATAGAACTAGAGAAGTTTGAAATAATGATCCAAACTCCTCCTAGTACTCATAAAATTAATTATAAACTAATACGTTCCTTATTTCCCATGTATGGTCTTAAAACTTCCGGAATTATAACTGATCCATCTTCCTGTTGATAGTTTTCTAAGATTGCAGCTACAGTTCTTCCAATTGCCAATCCTGATCCATTTAGTGTATGCACATGCTCAACTTTTGCCTTTGGATCACGTCTGAAGCGAATATTTGCTCGGCGTGCTTGGAATGCTTCAAAGTTACTACAAGAAGAAATCTCACGGTAAGTTCCATAGCTTGGAATCCATACTTCAAGATCATATTTCTTCGCTGCTGTAAAACCTAGATCAGCAGTACACATGCTTAATACTCTGTAAGGCAATTTTAACAGCTGAAGAACCTTCTCTGCGTGTCCTGTTAATTTCTCAAGCTCTTCATAAGAATCCTCTGGCTTAACAAAGCGAACAAGTTCAACTTTATTAAATTGATGCTGACGAATTAACCCTCTCGTATCTCTTCCTGCAGATCCTGCTTCTGAGCGGAAATTTGCACTAAAAGCTGCATAGCTAATCGGAAGCTGTTCAACCGTTAGGATTTCCTCACGATGCAAATTGGTTACTGGGACTTCAGCTGTAGGAATCAAGAAGTAATCTTCTCCAACGATTTTGAATGCATCCTCTTCAAACTTAGGTAATTGCCCAGTACCAGTCATGCTATCACGGTTAACGATGAATGGTGGTAAAATTTCAGTATATCCATGTTCGTCAACATGTAGATCAAGCATAAAGTTATAGAGTGCTCTTTCTAGCCTTGCTCCTAAACCACGATAAAATACAAAGCGACTACCAGTAACCTTCCCTGCTCTTTCAAAGTCCAAAATTTGTAATTCATCAGCTACTTCCCAGTGTGGCTTTGGTTCAAAACCAAACTGTGGCAACTCACCCCATTTACGGACCTCAATATTGTCATCCTCTGTATCACCAATAGGAACACTTTCATGTGGAATGTTTGGAATAGATAAAAGTAGGCTCTCTAATTCCATTTCAACCTCACGTAATTGATCATCTAAAACCTTGATGTCTTCTCCTACTTCTTTCATCCCTTTAATTAAATGATCTGCATCTTGTTTTTCTCGCTTTAATTGAGCAATTTGAGAAGAAACATCATTACGTTTGCTTTTTAATTCTTCAGCAGAAGAAATTAGTTCTCTTCTTTTTTTATCTAGTTCCTCGAATTTTCCAAAGTCTGTTAAATCCTCGCCACGTTTAGATAATTTCTCTTTTACTTCTTCAAAGTTCAATCTTAAGAATTTAATATCAAGCATTATCCATTCTCCTTCACTGCTATTTTTAAACAACAAAAAACTCCCATCCCAAAAAGGGACGAGAGTTACCCGCGTTGCCACCCTAGTTAAAAATACAACATGTGTATTTTCCACTTAATGAATAACGGTCACAGCCGGAATAGCCTACTATAGCACTTAGTTAGTTCAGCAATTCATTCAAGGATGGATTCACATGCATCTAACACCGATTTCCACCAACCATCGGCTCTCTACAGATAGAATATCATGCTACTAGTTCCTATCAACACGTTTACATATAAAATTAAGTAATCATAATTTACTATAAGTTTACAGCACCTGCAAGCTTTTTATACATTTATTTTGATTCTTTTACCATATTTACAAATAACTGTGTCATGCGATGATCGTCCGTTAACTCTGGGTGGAATGAACATCCTAGGAATTGACCTTGACGAGCCGCAACAATTCGACCATTGTGTTTCGATAGAATTTCGACATCTTCTCCAACCTCAACAATGTGTGGAGCACGAATAAATACTCCTACAAAATCTTCGCCAACACCCGTGATCATCAATTCTGCTTCAAAGCTATCCTTTTGGCGACCAAATGAATTCCGTTCAACCGTTACATCTAAAAGTCCTAAATGTGATTCACTATAGCCTACAAGGTTTTTAGCAAGGAGGATTAAACCTGCACAAGTACCAAACATAGGCTTACCAGCTGCAGCAAAATTCTTTAATGGCCCCATAAAGTCATATTTATCAATTAAACGACGCATTGTCGTACTTTCTCCGCCAGGAATAATTAATCCATCTACCTCATCAAGCTGGTTATGTGTTTTAACGATGATTCCTTCAGCACCACATGCTTCAATTGATCGAATATGTTCTCTTACAGCACCTTGTAAACCTAAAACACCGATTTTCAACATTGTATAAACTCCTTTTTATTACCAACCACGCTCTTGCATTCTTTGCTCAGGTAAAAGGCTTGATATTTCAATCCCTTGCATTGCAGATCCAAGTCCTTTTGAAAGTTTTGCAATTAGTTCATAGTCTTGATAATGTGTAGTTGCTTCTACGATTGAGCGAGCAAATTTAGCAGGATTTTCTGATTTGAAGATACCTGAACCAACAAATACTCCATCTGCTCCTAGTTGCATCATTAATGCAGCATCTGCTGGAGTTGCTACACCACCAGCTGCAAAGTTAACGACTGGTAATTTACCTTCTCTTTTAATTTGAAGAAGAAGCTCAAATGGTGCACCAAGATTTTTTGCTTCAGTCATTAATTCATCTTCACTCATCGCAGCTACTTTACGAATTTGAGCATTTACTTTACGCATATGACGTACTGCTTCAACGATATTCCCTGTACCTGGCTCACCCTTCGTACGTAGCATAGAAGCACCCTCAGCGATACGGCGAGTAGCTTCTCCTAAATCACGGCAGCCACAAACGAATGGTACTGTGAAATCACTTTTTAAAAGGTGATATTCTTCATCTGCAGGTGTTAATACTTCACTTTCATCAATGTAGTCTACACCCATTGCTTCAAGAATACGTGCTTCAACGATATGACCAATACGTGCTTTTGCCATAACTGGAATTGAAACTGCGTTCATAACTTCCTCAACAATTGTTGGGTCTGCCATTCTTGCTACGCCACCAGCCGCACGGATATCAGCAGGAACACGCTCAAGGGCCATTACTGCTACTGCACCAGCCTCCTCAGCAATTTTAGCCTGCTCTGCATTGATAACGTCCATAATGACGCCACCTTTTTGCATTTCTGCCATTCCGCGTTTAACGCGATCAGTACCTGTTGTATTACTCATTATGTTTGTCCCCCTTATGTAATTTCCTATTGTAGGATTTGTAATAGAGTTTTTAAAAATCATCTAAGCTATATTTTATCCTAACTTTTAAAAAAATCCTATCAAAATAAATGCAATTAGTAAAACTATTCGTAAATCATACACTATTCTAGTATTTTACCTCTATATGGTTTCCATCTTAACGCGAATTATTAATGTCATTATTAATTTATGCTATTAGAAAAGTTAAGCACCAGTTTAGATCGATATCAAGAGTGTTAGTAGTTTTATCATATCCTGGTAAATAAAAAGACCCCTATAATAGGAGCCTTTTAACTAAAACCAACCTTTTACTGTATCTGTTACAGTTCCCCATAGACCGCTAAAGAAGCCTCCAATTCCTCTCATTGATAAGACAAACCAGTTTGCTTTATCAACAGCTTCTTTCGTAATAAGTTCTACTTGTGGTGTTTTATTTTTTTCAATAAAGCTTAATGCACTGCCTGTTCCTTCATAATTAACTACCATAGTTCCAACCTTTTGGTCTTTCTTAACAGGAGCAGTCAACTCACCTTTTTTTGTTAGCTGGCTTTCATCAATTTTAAAAGTTGGCTTGTAAGCTTTTTCCTCACCATTTTTCACTACAAGAGTCAGCGCATCTTTTGTCTGAATAGATACTTTATCTTCTTTACCTTTTACAACAGGTATTGATGATTGATTTTTAATTTGAAAATTAGCTGGGAAAACCTCTTTAACTAAAAAATTATCGAAAGCATAATTCAGCATTTTTTTCGTTTCAACAAATCTTGATTCATGCAATGATTCACCCTTAGCATTCATTACAACAGAAATTACGCGCATACCCTTTCTAACAGCAGTTGCAGTAAAACATGAACCAGCATTATTTGTAGAACCTGTCTTTAAACCATCCACACCTTCATACTCATAAACTAATCCTGGAAGCATCCAGTTCCAGTTTGGCATGTTTGTCCTATCATCTGTACCTTCTCTAAATACCTTCTTAGGAGTACTTGCCGTCTCTAAAACTTTTGGGAAATCTTGAATTAATTTTTGAGAGAGTAATGCCATATCACGAGCAGATAATTGGTTTTCTGCATCTGCACTTGTTCCTTCAGGATGCATCCCTTGAAGATCTTCATTTTCTAAACCCGTTGCATTAACAAATTCATAGTTTGTTAGACCAAGTTCTTTCGCTTTTTCATTCATCATTTTTACAAAAGCTGATTCCGAACCTGCTATAATTTCAGCTAACGCAATTGCTGCACCATTAGCAGAATAGATTGCCATTGCTTCGTATAATTCTTGTACTGAATAAGAACCATCTTGTCTTAAAGGGACATTAGAAAGGCTAGTATTTTGTGAAATTTTATATACATATTCACTAGGAGTATACTTTTGATCCCATTTAATTTTTTTATCCTCAATCGCTTCTAACACTAGATACTCAGTCATTACCTTAGCCATACTCGCTACTGGTAGTTTTTCATCAATATTTTTTCCATAGAGGATTGTTCCAGTCGATTCCTCAATTATGATTGCTGAGCTTGCATTAACCGAAATAGGCTCCTCTGCAGCACTTGCAGTAGTATATGGGGCAAAAGCTGAAATGACAAATGTGAACGCAAATAGAATCGCGATCAACTGCTTAAATCTCAAGTTGTTCAATGTTATACCTCCAGATTATTTTTTTATCTATATTTAAACATCAGTTTATTTTCGTTATGAAAACTAAAAGATAACAACTAAAAAAATTAGGACAAGTTCTTCTTATCCCAGATCAGACAACAAGATTGATTTTATCATAGAAAGTCCAAAAAAAATAGACAGAGTACAAGACTCTGCCAAATGTTATAGTTCTGTCATATTTAACGAACTATTTGTCATAAGTGGAAAATTATAGTGAATAGTTTGGTGCTTCCTTTGTAATTTGTACATCGTGTGGATGACTTTCCTTTAATCCCGCGCCTGTCATACGTACAAACTGTGTGTTTTCTCTAAGTTCTTGAAGATCCTTTGTTCCACAGTATCCCATACCAGATCGAATACCACCTACAAGTTGATAAATTGTTTCTGATAGTGGTCCTTTATAAGGAGTTCTTCCTTCAATTCCTTCAGGAACAAACTTCTTGTTGTCCTCTTGGAAATAACGATCCTTACTTCCTTTTTCCATTGCAGCAACTGAACCCATTCCGCGATATACTTTAAAACGTCTTCCTTGGAAAATTTCAGTTTCTCCAGGACTTTCAGAAGTACCTGCAAGAAGACTACCCAACATAACAGCATGACCGCCTGCTGCAAGAGCCTTTACCATATCTCCGGAGTATTTGATTCCTCCATCGGCAATTATGGATACACCATGCTTCCTTGCTTCAGTAGCACAGTCATATACTGCAGTAATTTGAGGAACACCTACACCAGCTACAACACGTGTTGTACAAATTGATCCAGGACCAATTCCAACTTTTACAACATTAGCACCTGCTTCAATTAATGCCTTTGTAGCCTCTGCAGTGGCAATATTACCCGCAATAATATTCAAAGTAGGGTATTCATTACGAATTGCTTTAACTGTCTCTAAAACCCCTTTTGAATGACCATGTGCTGTATCAACTACAATCGCATCTACACTTTTTTCTACTAACTTTTTCACACGCATCATTGTATCTGCAGTTACTCCTACAGCAGCTGCAACTATTAAACGACCATGTTCATCTTTAGCTGAATGCGGGAACTCAATTACCTTTTCAATATCCTTTATGGTAATTAAACCTTTTAATACACCATCGTCATCTACAAGAGGTAATTTTTCAATTTTATGCTTTTGTAAAATACTCTCTGCATCTTTTAATGTTGTTCCTACATCTGCTGTAACAAGATTATCCTTTGTCATCACATCGTAAATTTTTATCGAGAAATCTTGAATAAAACGCATATCACGATTTGTAATGATTCCAACTAATTTTTGTTCTTCAGGGTTGTTTACAATTGGAACACCAGAAATTCTATATTTACCCATTAAATGCTCAGCATCGAACACTTGATGTTCTGGAGTTAAATAAAAGGGATCTGTAATAACTCCTCGTTCAGACCTTTTTACTTTATCAACCTGCTCTGCTTGCTGTTCAATTGACATATTTTTATGAATAACTCCTAATCCACCTTGTCTTGCTATTGCAATCGCAAGCTCTGCCTCTGTTACAGTGTCCATACCAGCACTCATAATTGGAATATTAAGCTTTAAGCTTGGTGTCAGCTTTACACTTAAATCCACATCCCTTGGTAATACCTCAGATTTAGCTGGTACTAATAATACATCATCAAACGTAAGGCCTTCTTTAGAAAATTTTTGTTCCCACATAGTAAATCCCCCTTTTTTCGGCAAAATATTATTAGTAGATTATCAACAGTCATACCGACTGTCAAGGAAGGATTAAAGAGTTTAAATATTTTGAATTTAATAATTGGAGTGTACAATTCATGAATACACATATTTGGGAACGCTTACTGTCCTATCATTCAACAGAAACAGTTCAAAAAAAACTGGAAAAATCTTATGAAAAACTTTTGTATGAAAACGCAAGTAGTCGTTCATATGATAATTGTTTACGATTTGTTTATTTTCTAAAACATGGAGAAAATTTTTTCTCACAAACAAATCAGTCACCACCTGCCATTCAACCAATGCTACTATTTTATGGAATATCACAATTAATAAAAGCATGCCTTATCATTATTGATCCAGAATATCCTTCAACGTCATCAGTGCTTGCTCATGGTGTTTCAAGTAGAAAACGAAAGAAACAACAATATCATTTCTTGGAAGATGAAATAAAAATCCAAAGAAATGGTCTGTTTTCACATGTAGCAAGTAAATTATTTCAAATTAACCATTTAGAAGCGGAAAAATATTCAATGGAGTTACTTTTTAAGCAAATTGCAGAAATGAATGAGGTTTTTTCATTCCATTATTCCAAAAAAATTTCTGTTCTAGTTGATAAAGATCTTGATCAACTTTTGATTACTGAGAGTATAGCACAACTGTTTCATATGTCACCAAAACGTTTGGCGGAATTTCTTGAAGAAAGATTTTTATTTGAGGTAGATAAAGATGATACTAAAGGTATTGTTCTTCTTAAAAGTGTGAACTCAATGGCAACTTATAATTGTATGCCATTTTCATATCATCTTGAGGATGGGAATTTCTACCTTCCAACCTCAAGAGAGTTGTTGCTAAACATTCCAGAAATACTTGTTCATTATCTATTGTTATATAATTTAAGTATGATTTCACGATATGAAACGGAATGGTGGTATGAACTCCTCTTAGGTGCATCAAACGATGATTATCCCTTCATTTTACGATACATGGAAATTGCAAAACGAAAAATTCCATATTTCATCTTGAATTTCTTAGAACATAATCTTTAAATAGACCCATCATTTTCGAAGGACTTTACTTGTTATATTTCTGCATATTGGAGCTAGTATTCCTGCTAGCTCTATAGCTGTGTTCTATTTGTTCTTCTATTCTTTTGTGTCCGTGTGTACGTACTTATACCTCTTTTAAACCACCTTATTTAAATATGCAAAAAAAGACCAGTATCTCTACTGATCCTTTTCTCACTTACCTGGCAACGTCCTGCTCTCACAGGGGGAAACCCCCAACTACCATCGGCGCAGAGAGCTTAACTTCCATGTTCGGATATCGGCTTGCGATAAGCGGCGAATCTCTTCGTCAGCTTGTTCATTCAGATCCTCATGTGCCAAGAACGCACATTCCGGTCTTCACTCTCTGCGCTTCCTTACTTGCACAGGATGTGCTGACTTCTACGTTGCCACAGGACGTGGCGTTCTTAGTAGAAGTTCCTTTATATGCTTCTCCCAAGCCTTAGGCTAGTAATTTAAATTTGTCTTCATTTCTAAATTATTAAACCTTGCGATTTATAAAAAAATCTACAAAAAAGACCAGTATCTCTACTGATCTTCTCTCTCTTACCCGGCAACGTCCTACTCTCACAGGGGGAAACCCCCAACTACCATCGGCGCTGAAGAGCTTAACTTCCGTGTTCGGCATGGGAACGGGTGTGGCCTCTTCGCCATCATTACCAGATAATTTATTAAGTTGAAGGGATATTCCTTCAAAACTAGATAACGATTCACAATTCAATTCACTTAACTGAGTTTACGCTCTTACTTTGTCCAGCTACAGAAGCCAAATCCTACGGTAATTTCACTCTCTCGTACGAAGTCAAAGAAC
>NZ_JAGDEL010000046.1 GCF_017497975.1 Metabacillus bambusae
CAGCAAATCCATTGACGGTAGATGCACCTTTAGATGCAAACTCATGGTGTGGATATATAAAATTAGGTGGAGACAGTTTCGGGAATAATGTAACTCAAATTAATGCTTAATTGGAGTAAATTCCGCAGTAAGAAATATTAAAAAAAGAGCTTACAGATCATTCTGTAGGCTCTTTAACAAGCTCTAAAATATCAGTAATTTCACATTCAAGTACTTCACAGATCTTAGCTAAATTATCTAAGGGTAACCTTACTGTTTGATTGTGGTACATTTCATTAATTGAAGGTACTCTAATTTCAGTTTTTCGGGCAAGTTCTCTTTGTGTCATATTAGCTTTATCAAGCATCTTATCAAGACGGATTACTACTCTCATTCTATCACTCCTTAATTGTTACGTTTAAAATAACACTTAGTACTTGTCACGTAAATAGTAACAATGTATAATTACGTTAAACGTAACGATTAGGAGGACAAGCGATGATAAACGATACTGCTAGGCTCATGAATGATTTAGACGTAGTTGTTAGCACTCTTTCTCCTGAGATCGACATTAATAAACTGGTTGTACGACTAGAAGAAGTATTGAGTAACTATGAGATTCACAGAAAGTCACAAAAGGATATTGAAAATGATATCCAAGAAAAAATAGATATTTTCTTGTCCGCCCGGAAAGTTGAAGGTTTATCTAATCTTACACTTGATGGCTACAAATTAGAATTAGGATTGTTTGCGAAATACATGAATAAAGCTGTGGTTCAAATTACAACCTCTGACATACGTAAATTCCTTGCACACAACGAGAACTGGATGATAAGTACAGTGGATAGAAAGTTATCAGTCCTTAAAAGCTTCTTTGCATGGCTTGTAAGAGAAGAAATGTTATTAAGAGATCCAACAGCAAAAATAAAGGCACCAAAGAAACCAAAAAGGCTACCCAAAGGTTTAAGTGTAGAAGAATTAGAAATTGTAAGAGAGTCATGTGAAAACCTACGTGAACGTGCCTTGATGGAAGTAATGTATTCTACTGGATGTCGTTTATCAGAAATACAAAACCTAAAAACTTCGGATATAAACATTCAAGAAATGAATGCTCGAGTAATTGGTAAAGGTGACAAGGAACGTGTTGTTTATTTATCTTTTAAAGCTCTGCACCATTTGAGAAGTTACTTAAAAAGTCGTGATGATGAATGTGAATTTTTGTTTGTTACAGAACGTAGACCCATTAGGAAAATGAGTGACAGAAACATAGAAAGAATAGTTGATCAAATCGAAGCAAGAGCGAATATTTCTAAGAAACTTTCACCTCATACATTCAGGCACACATTTGCTACACTAGCGATGGAAAACGGAGCGGATCTAGCAGACGTGCAGCAACTCCTAGGACATGAAGATCCAGCAACCACTCTTATTTATAGCCATGTATCTGAAGAGCGGAAAAAGCAAGCACATAAAAAATATCACGTTCAATAGGTCCTCGATTAGAGGGCTTTTTTATATGTATGGAGGTGACACTTTGTATAACGAGGGACAAACAGCCGTATTTATTAAGGACCTTACAGGGAGAGAGTATCCTGCTATTGCTGTTGTAAATAGAAAACGTCGTGTAAATGGCCAACGAGAACTATCATTTTCTTTTATATATACTGAGATAAATAAAGATTTTATGGATTATTTTGTTGAGGATAAAGGATTTGGTTGGAAAGTACTCTTCAAGAATGAATGGTATACCATTACTCATCCAGGTTATGCAACAAACGGAGATTTTTTTATCATAAACGTTACAGCAATTCTTAGTTTCTTTGTGGACTTAAACGGATACTATTTACAGGATAAGGTTGAGGATAAATCCTTTACGCCATCTGAATATTTCCAAAGTTTATTTAATAGTACACCTTACTCTTTTGTCATGGTAGATAATCTATATTCAAACACTTTGAGTTATGAGGATAATCAAAGCAAAACGCAACGCTTTTTATATGGTGTTGAACGTTTTGAAGGTGAGTTTACAGTTAAGGGAAAAGTAGCATATTTATATGACCAAGTAGGAAATGAAAAGGATGTTATCCTTCATGAAGATTTAAATATAAACGATGTTACTATTGAGGTAGATGCAAGTGGATTTCATACATGGGCAAAAGGTTATGGTGATTTACCTGAAGGTGATACAGCTGGTGATTATCAATTAGAAGTTGAATATCGCTCACCTTTAATTGCTAAATATGGTGAAATTGAAGGACCAGCTATTAAAGATGGTAATTTTAAAGATGCTACGAGTTTAACTAATGCAGTAAAAACCCAAGTTGAAAATAGTTATAAAGTGTCAACAAGTATAAATGCGGTTGATCTTACGAATAACGGATATCCAGAAATGGTGTTAGAAGAAGGAGATCGTATTTGGTTATATGTCGATAAATTAAAGTTAAACCAACAAGTGCGTGTTGTGGAAATAGATGAAACATTTGATTGGGAAGGAAATATAATCAATGCCAATTATACAGTGGGCAATGAAAGTATTACTTCACGATATAAAATACAACAATACGATACATTAAAAGATTTCCAAGACATACTTTCAGGGCGTAAACGATTAGAGTACAAATGGTTGCCAGAAGCAGTAAAACGAGCTTCAGAGATTATTAATGGTAATCAAGATAGTTTGTTTAAATATCTTCCTGGCGAAATTATTGGGATTAATCAAAGTAACCCTAACGGCTATATGAGGTTTAATACAGATGGTATAGGATTTAGTCGAAATGGAGGTATTGATTATCAGACAGCAATGACTTATGAAGGGATTGTTGCTGATGCTATTACCACTGGTACATTAAATGCAGCCTTAGTAAGAATTATGGGTGCTAATGGATATATGTTTATGGATGGTGATCAATTTAAAGCTGTTGATCCTACTAATGCTAATAAATATGTGAAAATCATCCCAGGTAAAGCAACTTTTTCGGGCGGTGGAATCGACATCATACGGCCTGATGGCTTCGTTGTAATGGCTAACGGAATGTTAAGTTACGGTTTAGATATACAAGAATCGTTCCCGTTTTATAAAAGTGCTTTAGTTAACGCTCCTGAAGATAGTGTGTGGCTTAATACATTGTCGCATAGTTTACAACGGTGTGGGTTTTACTCATATGAACATGTTACGAGATACCTATATATACAAGTCGGTAGATTTGTAACAGGTGGTGGTTCTATAAATGTTAGGGCGGTAACGTCTAGTGGTATAACTCTAATGGAATTCACATCTAACAATTCCAACCCTGACGATGTTGATTCTGTAAGAACGATTATTGTTGATTTAGGTATTCCTACAGGACAAGCACAATCATTTTATATTGAGATTAGAGCTGTAGGCGAAGGTGCGCAAGCATACTACAGAAGAGTTAGGATGTGGCAAAACGGATGATGAACATTTTATTATTTTGTGATACTGACGAAAATGGAAATATTACAGAGAGTTTAAAGGGGTTCAGAGTTATCCCTAATCAACAGTACCAACATTTCTTTTACCTACAAGAGGATCTTAATGTTCTTGATTACAAAGTTATAAATAATCAATTAGCAAAAATTCCAATGCCTCCACAGTTTGTTGATATAGAATTAACAAACAATACCGTGGAATTGCTCTGGGATAACGTGGAGAACGAAAAAGAATACCAGGTTTATAAAAATGACCAATTGTTAGTTGTATCAGATGACAATATCCATATTGATAGCGAGATTACAGAGGGTTCTATTTACACTTACAAAATCAAAACTGTTTCAAATGAAAATCTTATTAGTGAATTTAGCGAATCATTTGTTATTGAAATACCAATTACAGAAGTAGATCAGCAACAGTCCTAAGATAGGGCTTTTTATTTTGCCTTTAAGGAGGTGAGATCCACACCATGTTAAAAAAGGAAGGGGGCGATTGCAATGTCACAGACTTCGGGGGATTTAGTAATGAACACATTCGAGAAGGAAATCGTGGAAATAAAAGGTGAAATCAGAGACCTAAAAAAAGATATGACCGATATTAAGAGCAAGTCCATAAGGCACGATGAGCAGATTAACTCCATCAACCGTGCATTGGACAGCATAGAAGATAATACAAAATGGATTCGACGTACGATTACTGGTGCGATAATAACAGCGACTTGTACTGGAGTAATAGGTGGTGCAATCGCTATTTTTTATGTGGTTTTACAAAGATAAGGAGGAGATTAATATGAAAAAGGATATCGCAACATTATTAGGTGGATTCCTAACGGCTTTACTAATGTTTTTTGGGACGATTGGTATTTCATTCGAATGGTTCACAATGGACAGCATTAATGCCTTCGTGATTCTTATCGGTGCTTTTGTTGCCTTGGTTATTAATGGCTATGCCGTATGGAAAAACACTTTTGTTACAAAGAAAGCTCAACAATTTAAAGAGAATGCTTTAAAAGCTCAAGGAATCATTAAAAAATAAGCTGCTCATTTGAGTGGCTTTTTATTTTATCTAAAAGGAGAGGGTAAGTAATGACATATACATTTCAATCATTACCACAATTAATAGATTTGAGAGGAAAATTAGCTAGTAAGGGAGATTATTCAAAAAGAACAAGAGCTATCACTCATCGAGTATGGCATCATTCGTTAACAAAGAAGCATTTGGCTGGATCAGATGCAGCTAGTTTTGCTGCTTATCATGTAAATGCTCTTGGATGGCCGGGTGTAGGTTATTCTTTAATTATTGAGCCGAAAAATGTTATACAAACTTCTAAAGGTCCGCGTGCTCGAATTGTATATGCTAATGATATTGATCGTCGCACTTATCACGTTGGAAACAGTAATCAATTCTCGTTAGGGATTTGTGTAGCTGGTGATTATCGATATGACACAATGGATGATGCAACTATCGCTTCTATCGCTGACCTGCATGCCTCTTTAATAAAAGATAATATCGGTAAATATGATACATCTCACAATGAAATGCCAGGTTATAGCTGGAAAGCCTGCTGTGTTTATGATTATAGGAAATTAGTTAAATGGGAAGGTTCCTTGACTCCTTCAAATCCAACACCTATTCCAGACACTTACATTATTCAAGAAGGAGATACGTTTTGGAGTATTGCACATAAAGATGGAGCTGGCGGTGTAACAGTTAATGATTTAATCAAAGCGAACCCAGGAGTAGATCCTACCAAGTTAAAAGTCGGTCAAAAGATTCTTTTTGGAAAAGCAAAAGTGCAATCAAAACCTGTTAATAAACCAAATTCATCAACAAGTAAACCAAGTGGAAATAGTTATATTAAGAAATTCCAACAATGGTTAAACACTTTTTATAAAGCAGATCTTGTTATTGATGGAGTATATGGCCCGAAAACAAAGGCAGCTGCAATTAAAGCACTGCAGACAGAGTTAAACAGACAATTTAATGCTGGATTAGTTGTCGATGGTAAATGGGGCCCAAAAACTCATTCAGCTATCCGAACAGCTTCAAAAAGAGCAGAAGGAAATATTACTCGAATTATTCAAGGGATGTTATATTGCCTTGGATATGATCCTAAAGGGTTCGATGGTGATTTTGGTAATGGGTGCGATGCAGCTGTTAGAGAATTCCAAGATGATGAGAATTTAAGTATTGATGGAAGAGTAGGGAAGAATACATTCTCTAAAATGTTTTAATTAAAAGAGAGCCTTCCTATTTGGTGGGCTCTCCTTTGAAGTACATATCTAGTAACTTTGTACAGTGCATTTTTAACGCATAATCCCAATACCTCTTAAAGCCGTGATACCCACGTACATAAAAATCATACTGCCAAAATTCCACGTTATCTAAAAATGGTTCTTCAACTTTCATCTCTAATTTCTTCATTTCAGCCTTCATATCACGTATTTCAATTCTAATTTTCTTTAAGATATGTTCTACGAGCTTTATATAAGGTTCATTTAACTTGAAATTAGCTCGCTCAATTGTTTTAAGATCACTCTCCAACACATTAATTAGATATGTTCGGACAATGAAATTGTGTATGAGTTCTTCTTGATCCTTTGATATTGGAGCTTTCATTTATCATCTACCTTTTAATTTATTTCTCAACTAATTGTGCATTAATTGAAGGCGATTCGCTATCTCCATTACCTGCATATCCACCATAAATTGTTATAATTTCACCATCTTTAATTTCCATATCTTCTATATTATTGTTTTTCACATAAAAAGTACCGTCATCACCATCTAAAATAAAAACTTCCTCTTGATCCACAGTGTATTCACTTAGAGATGTTACCTGAC
The DNA here is from genome assembly GCF_017497975.1 of Metabacillus bambusae. Classification (GTDB taxonomy): domain Bacteria; phylum Bacillota; class Bacilli; order Bacillales; family Bacillaceae; genus Metabacillus; species Metabacillus bambusae. The sequence continues at coordinate 6,275 of NZ_JAGDEL010000046.1, forward strand.
CTTGAATTTTAACTATAGTTCCAACGGGTATAGATTCATTTAAATATCTGTCATAGGTAAACACAGATGCTTTTTTCTTATAATCATCTGTTTGTGGCTGATTTCCGAGCGGGATAACAATTATTAAAGATATTAAAAAAGCAGTAGTAGAAATTATACTTGGTTTATTACCAAATCTCTTTCTTTTTACAAATAAAAAAATTGAAGAGATACCTAGCAACACTGTTATTATAAATACCAAAATAAATAAACTCACAATTTCATTCCTCCTCAAACTTGTATAAATCATCAACTTTGACATTAAGCAATTTCGCTAATTTCCATAAGATATCTGCTTGGGGGTAAGCTCCAACTCCATTAACCCACTTACTAAACTGTTGAGGCGTTACTCCCATTTTTTCGGCTATTTGTTTTTGTCTAAATCCTTTTTCAGCTAATATTATTCTTATTTGTGGAACTAGCATAATATTACTCCTTTATTTTAACTTACTAATATATTCCTCAAAACAATAAAAATCCCTTTATATAAGAAAGTTATTATTATTTATGATTTTTTATCAAAATTGACAACATACAAGCTATATGCCCATATACATATATCACAACCGTAAAACAACGGTAAAACGGAGGCCTCCACATTACCTTGTCTGTTAAACGGTAGTATAACAACTGTCTAACGGAGTGATTAAGATGATTCTCGGAATTGATGCTGGTAACTACGAGACTAAGATATCAACACAAGAAGGTGTTCATAAGTTTCGATCTTTATTAGGTGAATGGAGAGATCGTAACTTTAATTCTGTATACGGGAATGACATGGAATATGTATACCAAGGTAGGATGGGCTTTGCTGGGGATATTGTTGAGCATGAATGTGAATTTATTAGAGAAAGGTTTGGAGATACAAAGGCTCATGAGGATGCAAAGCTAAGGATTCTATTAGCAGTCCATCAATACAGTAACGATAAAGAAAATGATATTGTGGTTGGTCAACCGATAAAAACGCATACACCAGATCAGAAGGAAACCATTAAGAAGATGTTAATAGGATCCCACAAGCTCACAGTTAATGGAGAAACCAAAACTTTCAATATAAGAAACATTGATGTAGCACCAGAAGGAGCAATTGCTTATTGGGCTTATGAAGGCCTAGAACAGCACATTAGATTTATCGATATTGGTAGCGGAACAATTAACTTCGCTTCCGTCCACAAAGGAAGGTTCGTGGATAGAGATAGCTTCACTGTTGACTATGGAGTAAATAGTGTAAAGGCATTAGATTTTAATAGTTTAGCAGCTGCAATTATTGCAGAGTCTTCAAAGAGATGGAAGCAAGATGATCCAGTAAGAGTATGTGGAGGAGTGGCAGAGGAAGTTATTAACAACTTATCCACACATTACAGAAATTGCGAAGTAATTAAACCTTGGGATCTACACCCGGTTTATACAAATGCAATTGGATGCTTCGAGTTAGCGAGGGTTCTGTATGAGAGAAAGTAAAGGTGTCAGCTTCAATGTAGATGATCCGTTTGAATATAAATTATTGCTATTCGCATTGCAACAAGGAGCTTTTAGTAAATACATTAAAAGACTCATACAGCGCGATATGGAGGGTGTTTCAATTCCGGCAAGTCAACCTATTCAAGATCAAGTAATAAAGCAATTTGATTCACCTGGTATTGCAGATAGCTTTATATGATAGGAGGTTTTTATGATGACATACGTCATTGTGGATCATGAATCTAGAAAAGGACGAATAACTCCTGATTTGGATACAGCTTTACGATTTGTTGATTTAGGTTTTGAAATATATTTCTTTTTTAGTTCCGATTTAAGTGAAGTAAAAAAGGTACTAAATCACATGTCAGAAGAGGGTTGGGTTTAGGTAGTTGTGGGGTTGTCTGTAAATTCTATTATCTGAATATTAATTTCAATAATTTTCCTCACTCCAAGTCAACTCGCTTCACTCCTCTCCTTTTCGTTCTAAATAAAACATTAGTTTTTAGTTATATTCAATTGTCCTCACTTGTCTACTTTAGTTTTGAGTACTTGAGTAATTACTTAAGTAATTACTTTAGTTTTTACCTTAGGAGGGATTAGCCTTGATTAGCTTGGTCACAAAGGCAATAAAAGGGGCTTCAAAGATCAGCAAAACGGATCTGAGCAACCCACTTAACCAGGATACAGTTTCATTTATTGTGGATATCGTGAAGGAAGTAATTAAGCCTTTTTAGGTGGTGGGATGAATGTTTAAAACTTTATATTTGTTCGGATATAAAATTGTTGTGAAGGTTTATACGCACGGTTCACAGTATGGAATACACGAAGCTCCAAGGATAAGCAAAATGGAAGTATTAAAAAACGGGAAGAGATTGTTGAATTATGATCGTGGTTGGGAATTTAATTACCTTCCTCATCACACTTATAAATGGCTAATTAAAATTATCGATTTGATTGTTTAGGAGGATTGTAATGAAAAAAGAATTTATTGAATTTCTAATGAAACGTTTAGGATCAAAAATTGATGATGCTAAGAATGTGGATGTTAGTGACCTAGATCCAGTGTTAGATGATATTGAAGTTTACGCGAACACAATATTAGAGATTGCCAAGGAGGCACTTTTACCATGATTAAATGGATTGTTATCGGCTGCTACGTTGCTCATAAAGTCTGGTGGAAAAGATCACATAGGGAAGTAACGGTTAATTGGAAGGAGTTTTTCTGATGGGATTCACAACGGTTTTATCCACAGTATTTAAAACTGTCGCTGAAACTAGGAAACTACCATTATGGAAATATCGTGAATTGGATCAGCAACCTATGCTATACAGTTCAAATTATTTAAAGGAATTAGTTAAGGGTGCAAGAGATAAAGAAAGTTTAGCGAAAGTCGCAAAATACATTAAACGTCATGAAGCAGAGGGGATTGAAAGTTATCAGGTTGTATTGAAGATTATTACCAAGGTAGCAAAGGAGTTGACGTTATGAATTTTGTTGGTGTATCCACATCAAGTTTCCTTTCAATGTCTCCAGCTATGATAGGAGCTTATGTATTAGTTGGTGGAGTAGGAGTTGTTTGTATTCTTTCTGGTGTATTAGAACGTAAATTATTCGGTGGATCCTTTTCATTTGTGTATGACTGGATAAATATCGGATTAAAAATTGGAATGCCCTTAGCTTTTGTTGCTCTGTTGTTACGGTTTATATTCTCTTTGTGAGGTGATTAGATGTTTTCTAATATTAAACCATTCATCAATAAAATGAATGCTAAAACAATTTTAAAACGGGCTTTTGATGCAGGTCAGATTTACTTATCAGCAAGAAACAATGGGGGTAAAGAATTAAGGAGATATCCCAAAATTCATAATGTAGATATTAACCAGGATTTCACTCGATTTGTTTTTACATTACCAATTGGGTTAGATCCAAAAGAAATAAGTAAAAAGGGATTTGTATTTAAACAAGTGTTTGGTCCACACATTGAACTGACAGGTGAAATCAAAAAATATACGCTGGAGGTTTATAAAATGGGTATGGAAATATCTTTTAAATACAATTTTGAGGAAATACGAAATGTTATTAATCCTGGTAAGTTACCTATTGTGTGTGGTAAAAATCGCCACGGTCAAATTATCTGGTATGACATGAGGGACCTTCCGCATATTCTTATCGGTGGTGCAACCGGATCAGGAAAGTCCACACAGTTAAGGCAGCTGCTAACTACATTAATTATTAAATTGAAACCTAGTGAACTAGAATTATATTTAGCTGATTGTAAAAAAGCAGAGTTTCATATTTTCCGAAACATCGAACATGTAAAAGGGAATGTTGTTTTAACAAAAGACATTAAGAAGATGCTTGATCATATTTCAACGCAAATGGATGAGAGAAGTAACTTGTTAGATGTTTTTGGGGTTGCTCACATTGATGATCTTCCACAGGATCAGAAAAAGCCATATATCGTTTTATGTATTGATGAGTTTGTTATGTTACGAAAGGAAGCAAATATAATGGAGAAATTAATTGAACTTACAGCACTAGGTCGCGCATTAGGGATTTTTGTCATCCTTTCTATGCAACGTCCAGTTAAAGATGTTCTTGATACTACAATTCGATCAAACCTTAATGTTGCAATGGGATTTAAGGTAAGGGATAAAATTGAATCTCGTGTAATGAATACTCCAGGTTCAGAAGATATTACTGTTCCTGGAAGGTTCTTTATGGATACTAATGGTGATATGACAGAAATTCAATCACCGTTTTTAGAATTAGAAGATGCTAAGAAGTTACTGGAACCATTTAAAGTTGCTCCACAAGATGTTAAGGAAGTTTTTGAAGAGGAACCTCCACAGAACGACGATACTAAGCAATTAACTTATGATGATGTTTTTGGAGATGATGATCGATGAGGAAGAGAGACAGATTGATAATTGAAACGTTAGAACAGTTTCGTGCTTTACGTTCAGATCAGATAGCGGAAATGTTTTTCAATCATACCAAGAGTCCAATAACAAATGCAAACTTTGTGCTGAAACGTCTTAGAGATCGTGGTTATATAGAAGCAAATACAAAAATGATGCAGCCATATGTTTATTTTCCTAAACCAGCAAGAATAAAACAGGATGGCCAGAAAATTGATCACTTTTTAAAAATTGTAGACTTTTATCTGCAGCTGAAGCGTTCAGGCGGACCAATTAAATTATTTCACGTTGAACCTCAGTATATGGAAGGAGCAATACGTCCAGATATCCTTGTATCTTGGCGTGACAAAATATGGTTTGTTGAGATACAAAATTCACATTATACTCACAAGGTTATGGCTGAAAAGATGAAAAGATATCAGACATTTTATGATTCGGATGATTGGAAGAAGATTCAATTTGTTAAATCATTTCCTCGAGTATGGATAATCTCAGACCGCAAATATAAAATCGAAGTGGAAGGATTTAAGGTACTCCAATCGAAAAGTGTTAGTGATTTATTAAAACAATTAGCACCTTCTGTACCAAAAAATGACACCAAAAAACGTGTTGGTGGGAATGGTGAAATTAAAGTGAGGATAGGGTAAAAAAAGCTACAGTTTAACGCTGCAGCTAAAAAAAATAATAAACAGACGCCTGTCCACAGTTATTAAAAAAGCCCCCCCAAAACAACCCCCAAATAAGTGGGGGAGAATACATTAATCTACAAAGTATATAATAAATAAAAAACCCTAGAATCATTGATTTAACAATGTTTCTAGGGTTTCCGTTATTGCTCTTTACAAAGCAATTTTATTAACGAGAGTAGAACTCAACGATAAGAGATTCGTTAATTTCAGCAGGTAATTCAGAACGTTCAGGTAAACGAGTGAATGTACCTTCTAATTTGTCTGCGTCGAAAGTTAGGTAATCAGGTACGAAGTTGCTTACTTCGATTGCTTCCTTAACGATATCAAGGTTGCGAGATTTTTCACGTAAAGTGATTGTTTGACCTGGTTTAAGTTGGTAAGATGGGATATCTACACGTCCGCCATCTACAAGGATATGACCATGGTTAACTAATTGACGAGCTTGACGACGAGTACGTGCTAAGCCTAAACGGTATACTACGTTATCAAGACGAGCATCAAGAAGAATCATGAAGTTCTCACCATGTTTACCAGCCATTTTGCCAGCTTTATCAAATAGGTTACGGAATTGGCGTTCATTTACACCATACATATGACGAAGCTTTTGCTTCTCTTGTAATTGTAAACCATATTCAGAGATTTTTTTGCGTTGTCCTGGACCGTGTTGTCCTGGAGCATATGGACGCTTTTCTAATTCTTTACCTGAACCACTTAATGAAATACCTAAACGACGAGAGAGTTTCCAGCTTGAGCCTGTATAACGAGCCATGCTAACTCCTCCTTTATGTTTTTATTTTTGCATAAAATAAAAACCAGACTGATTGGACAATTATGCACATTTTGTTTTCATGTATCCTCGCTCCAGCAGCATAGAGTTACGCGATACACCTCCTTTGTAAAAAGGGGAACAAAATGAAATCAAAACTGCTACATCAATAGGCTGCATATTTTATACACAACGAACATTATATGATCTTATACGTATAAAGTCAAGAAGCTTTATACTTTTTAGTCTAGAAAGTTTCTACACTCAATACCAAATAAAACAAAAATCATATTAAGGTGTTAGAGGATATGACAATTTATCAATTAGTTTCCTAGTTCATCTAGAATTCTTATTAGGCTCTTTTAGCGTTTCTTATAATGAATTATATAGAAAGGTTTATACAATTAATAATTGGATACTGATAAAGGAGAAGGTAGATAAGCTAAAAACTTTAGCCTATTACATATATAGTAAGAAGTTTTATGATATAATTAATGAGAGATTTTTCTTATATTATATGATGGTTTAAATCCGTCATATTCAGCTTGTAACATGATTGTGTGGGTGAAATATATGGGTGATCAATTGGTTGTTTTGGCGATTAAGAGTACTTTTTTTGAATTTTTAAGTGACAATCACCAGCAACGTTCAATAAATGAAATTATAGAAAAGCTTACAAGTGTTTTAAAAAGGGAACTATGTATTAACGATGCAGTTTTCTATTCATATAACAAGCAGATAGATTACCTAACACCATTTATGAAAGACAATGGTTATCCGGTTAAAGCTGTGCCACACGACCTTCAGTACGGTAAGTTATATTTTTTTGAAGAACAAGCCTTCATCCCAATTATTCAAAATGATACTTTACATGGCTTAGTCGAGCTAAAAGGATTAAATATAAGTGAATTTTCTAGTACAACATTAGATGAAGTGGTCAAATCTTGTTCATCTTTTTTTGCACATAGTTTAAATTTAGTTCAGATATCACTGAATGAACAGAAATTCAAACAATTATATCGATTAACTGAAAAATTTCATTCTTTTATGAATAAAGATGATGTACTTTACGAGCTAGTTACTGCTTTACAATCTATGTTTTTTGAATATAATTTCTATTTATTTTTATCACATGATCATGAAAACCATGTAGATTTACCAATAAAAGATTTAGGTTTTGATCATCAAGATGGTAATGAAATGGCTATGGAAGCCTTTGTCACAGGTAACGTTCAAAGGTCATTTGATAAAAAGAATAGGCAAACGATTGTTTATACTCCATTAAAGGGGAAACAGGGAGTATATGGTGTGCTTCAGGTCGTTGCAAATCATGGATTGCAGTTTGACGATGAAAATGTAAATTTTGTAGCAATGCTAGCAAACGCTGCAGGAACCGCCTTAGAGAATGCACAATTGTATGAGCAATCGAAAAGGTTAATAAAGGACTTACAACTAATTAATGAAACATCACATCGTTTAAATAAGAACTTAAGATTAACAGATACGATGACGTATATGTCATCAAGAATATTAGATTCTTTTAATGCAGATGAAGTTGGATTTTTCTATATTAATCATAATGGTTCGATTCAAATCTTTCCTGGAAGTACGAATTTCTTTAATACAGACGAAGTGAAGCAATATATTCAGTATGTAAGAGAGAAAATAGAAAAGGATTTAGAGGGACTATTTATTGGCGATATAACAACATATATAAAAGATTCACCATATTCATCTGTTATGGCTGTTCCTATGGTTCAGAGTGAAAATCTTAAAGGCTTTGCATTAGTACTCCATAAAGATGCCTATCATTTTTCTTTTGATATGTTTAAGTTGCTTCAATCATTAATTCATCATTCAACACTAGCACTGACAAATTCATTGTTAAGAGAAGAGCTTGAAACATTGGTTAAAACAGATCATTTAACACAATTATTTTCTCGTAACTACTTTAATGATTTTATTGAAAGCTCGATGCAAAAAGACCGGCAAGGAACCTTTGTGCTAATTGATATTGATAATTTCAAAAAAATCAATGACACGTACGGTCATCAAATCGGTGATGAAGTACTCGTTCAAGTAGCAAATATAATTAAAAATAATATTCGTGAAAATGATATTGGAGCAAGATGGGGTGGAGAAGAACTTGCCGTCTATCTTCCACAAGTAGATCTTGCATCTGGCATTTCAGTAGCGGAGAGAATTGTTAAGCGCGTTAGGGAAAATACTAGCCCAATGATAACTATTTCCTGTGGAGTTTCTTATTGGAATGTTGAAAACGACAAAAACTTCCATCGACTATTTAGCAGAGCAGATAAGGCATTATATGTCGCTAAAAATGAGGGGAAAAACCAAGTGATTGTACAGCAATAAAAAAGTGAGCTGAATTTAATATGGTACCTATAGAAAGGACACTTATAAAAGAGTGTTTCATCTATAGGTATTTTTTTATATACTTTAATTTAAAGATAATGGGGATTAGGGGACAACATGAGTAAAATAACATTTTCAACTAAAGAGATAAAAGTACTTCAAAAGAATCCGAATATAGAACGTGTTAGCGAGCGATCCATTACTTATACAGATTCCTTT